>NC_015152.1:0-1200000 GCF_000190435.1 Sphaerochaeta globosa str. Buddy | reverse complement strand
GCAATCAGAATCATCAAGGAAGAATTTGCTATCTAGTTGCGAGCCAATCTCTGCATATTCACAACATGTTCGTATTGCTTGACTGGGTAGGAAGCATGGATGATAGCGGTTCGGTTGAACCGCTTGATTGTCACCACCTTGATCACGGTTCCCTCGCATACTACCTGGCCGTAGCGATTGACCATGTTGACTGTTTGTCCCGCTTCAGGAAGCGGCACATATTCGAACGGGAAAGCAATGAAGGACAAATCTGTCGTATAGTTCTTTTGCTTGAGATAAATTGCCAAGCCCGGACATGCCGCAACACACAAACCGCACCCGGTACATTTTTCGATGTCAATGACCGGCAGGTTGGTAATCTCGGAACCTACCGTGATGGCATGAACGGGACAAGCTGTCTCGCATGGATTACAGGGGATTGCCTCGATGCATTCGATTACCGCAACAGGATGCTTCATGCGCTCATCAGGAAGGATATATTCCTTCGTCGCATGCAATTCGGCCAGGCTTGCTGCACCGGTAGTCTTGAGTCTTCCTTCTGTATCGTTTTGATAATCCATGTCGTTCATCCTTTCCTGGCAGCCATGATGGCTGCTTTCGCATCACGCCTTTTTTGTCCAAACATGCCGGAACGCAACGCCAACAAGTTATGGTTGATTGCTTCAAATCGAGACGTATACCGTGCAGCCTCAAGAAATCCAAGCGATTGGGCGGCCGAAAGTCCGGCCATGCGCCCTTCCTCCATCGCAGTACTGGCTTCTTCAACACCCGAAACATCCCCAGCGATATAGATTGAAGGTATGCTGGTACGCATCGTTTCATCATGCCACGGCACCAACCCACCCAACACAGGACTGTTCACCGAGCGGCAACCTGCTCCAAAGGCTAGTTCCACTGCAGGGGTAAGACCGGCAGCAATGCAGATGGTGTCTACATCCAATTCGAATTCGGTGCCTAGAATCGGTTTCCACGCAGCATCAAGTTTTACAATGACAGCCGACGATACATGATCGGTTCCCCTAGCTTCCAATACGGTATGACCAGTATAGAAAGGGACTCCTGCACGTTTGACCTTGGCGGTATGGACACCATACCCACCAAGTTGCGGGGCTGCTTCAACAACTGCCTTGACTTGTGCACCGGCTTGAAGCAACTGATACGACACAATGACGCCGACATTCCCCGAGCCTATCATGAGGATTTTCTGACCGGGCAGAACCCGGTGGATGTTGATCATGGTCTGGGCGGCACCGGCTCCCATAACGCCAGGGAGTGTCCAGCCGGGAAAATTTACAGCATTCTCGTTGGCTCCGGTAGCCAGAATGATGCGTTTCGCATGAATCGTTACTGATTTGCTTTTATCACGCACGACCCAGACTTTATCCTGGTCGAAAATTCCACAGGCTTCGGTGTTGAGCCAGACTTCAATATTCAGTTCTTCTGCCTGTTTCAACAACAATGTTCCGATATCGATTCCACGGACACCGGCATTATGTTCTCGAGAACCGAAGAATTTATGTATCTGTTTGAACAATTGTCCGCCGGGCTTGGCGTTTTCGTCAACCAACAGCACATTTGCCCCGGCTTGGGCAGCTTCAATGGCCGCACACAATCCCGCCGGCCCAGAGCCGATAACAACTATATCTCTTTCTATCATTTGTTATCGTTTCCCTCCCCAATCGCCAAGTCCCATTTGCGTCTCTATCACCATCCCGTCTTCGACGGCCGTCACACAGGTGCGGACATTGGGAATTCCGTTGACTGTCATCACGCAATCGGTACAACGACCGATGCCGCAGAAAATACTACGCGGTTCATGGGTTTTTACCGTCTTGCGAAAATAAGGTTTTCCGGCAGCTATGAGGGCTGCGGCAATCATTTCCCCTTTACGCGCTTCAACAGGCTCGCCGTCAACATACATGATTACCTTCTGTTCATCGGGAAGCGGACCAAGTATCGGATGATCAAGAATTCTTTGCATCGTCAAACTCCTCATTTTCGACAGCCATCATCTTTTCGGGTCGTACAGGATATCGGAAGGATTTCGGTAATATCTCTTCAAGCGGCTTGCCGGTACGTTGCGCAATGATTCTCGCGATGGTCTTGGAGCAAGTTCTCCCTTGGCAGAGGCCCATACCTGCTCGCGTCACACGTTTGACGTCTTTGACAGTAACAAAGCCGTCGTCTATTGCCTGTTCTATCTCACGAAGGGTAACTTCCTCACAACGGCAGATGAACATGTCCTTATCTTTATCCTTATCGTCAGTCATAATCGGTCCTCCTTAAGGGTTAGCGAATCGATTGGGCGACAATTCGTCCAAGCGATGATCGACCGGGTCCCGGCATACCATCGAAGCCAAAAGCTTGCCGGTAATCGGGGCAAGTGCGATTCCATCGCCTTCGTGTCCCGCTGCAGTAAAGAATCCTTCGATGCCGGCATGCTCACCCAAGAGCATCCTACCGTCGGGAGTCGAAGGCCGCAATCCAGCCATCGCGCGGATGAAGTTGACATCCCGCAATTTCGGCAAATAGGTAAGCGTCTGTTTGATGATTGCTCGAATTCCCGCGATTGTAGTATTCTTATCGAAACCTACAAACTCGCGGGTACTCCCTATCAGATAGGTATCACCGGAGGAACGGGTTATTGCCATCGACAATCCCATGCTCCGCTCATCTTCATTGAGATCAACAACGACATCACTCCGTAATTTGGTTACCAGATATTTCGCACTCCAAAGATTGGTGTCACCTATCTGGGGAATACGTTCGGTCACAATAATCTGACCACGTTTGGGCTTGATCGGTATAGTGGCACCGACCATCTCACCAATCTGGCCTGCCCATGTTCCTGCAGCATTTACGACAATCGGAGCTTGATAGATACTTCCATCTTCGGTGACAACCTGGTAATCACCGGTACCGATGCGATCGATACCGACTACCCCATTACGCCTGAAGACTTTCATGCCGTATGAGCCACCTTTTCTCTCAAAGCCCCGCATGACAGAAAATGGGTCTACCTGAGAATCCATTTTGCTGTACGTGGATGCAATGATATGGTCACTGAGAAAGGGTTGTTTCTTGAGCATCGCGCGCTTATCGATCACCTCGACATCCAGACCATATGAGCGTTGCTGGGCAACGAATTCCTCCATGATCTCCAACTCTTGTTGGTTTTCTATAAGCACCATTCCACCCATGTTTGCAAAGCCAAGATCGTCATCCAGCTCGGTAAGCAGTGATTTATAGAGTTCCAAGCTTTCAAAGGTCAATGCCAGATTAATCCCGGGCTTTTTGGACTGGAACAGTATCATGTCGTCACAGGCACCGGATGCGCCGTCGGCAAATCCGCCTGAATCAAGTACAAACACCCGCTTACCTCGTTTTGAGAGGTAAAAACCACAAGAAAGGCCAATAATGCCTCCCCCGATAACCAATACGTCGGCAGCATATGTCATGTACTTCGTCTCCTCTAGTATGTCGAGTGCAGGATCAACGGCTGATCAAATCCATTTCGACCAGTTTTTCGGCTATCTGTACTGTGTTAAGCGCTGCTCCTTTGAGAAGGTTATCAGAAACCACCCACATATTCAGGCCGTTTTGGACTGTGGGATCTCTTCTAAGTCTTCCTACAAAGACTTCATAGCGATCCTCAGAATTAATTGCCATCGGATACGCAAGCTGGGCAGGATCGTCTACAAGCAGTATACCCGGGGCCTTTTTATATATCTCAACTATCTGTTCAATCTCAAATGGCTTTTCAAACTCAAGGTTGATGGACTCGCTGTGACCTCTGAATACCGGAATTCGAACAGCTGTCGGGCTGACAAGAATATTTGGATCCAGCATCTTATGCGTTTCGTTGACCATCTTCATCTCTTCTTTGGTATACCCGTTATCCAAGAAAACGTCTATTTGGGGTATTGCGTTAAAAGCAATCGGATGCGGATACACATTTGCAACCGGTTGCTTGCCATCCAATATCGACTGTGATTGTTCACGCAATTCGCGGATTGCAGCAGCTCCGCTCCCTGAGACAGCCTGGTACGTCGAAACTACGACACGCTTGATCGTAAACGCAGCATGCAAAGGCTTCAATGCAACCAACATCTGAATGGTTGAGCAGTTGGGGTTGGCGATCAGGCCTTTATGAGATCGCAATGCTTGTGGGTTAACTTCGGGAATCACCAAGGGAACACCATCGGTCATTCGCCACTGACTTGAGTTATCGATTACGATCGCTCCTTCTGAAACGGCAATCGGAGCCAGTATTTCACTTGCTTCCGCTCCAGCAGAAAATAAAGCGATATCGACATCAAGGAACTTTCCTTTACCCGATGTCTCGACTGTCCACATCTTGTTCCTAAACGATACTTGCTTCCCGGCATTCTGCTCAATATCCAGCGGTTTGAGCGAAGATACGGCCAAAGAGGACCGTTCGAGAGTCTTCATCATCTGCTGACCTACTGCTCCAAGTGCACCAACAATCGCAACTCGATAAGATTTCATATGTACCACCTTCTCTGCCGGTTACGCGTACTAATTCTTTTAGTTCTTTTACCTATCACGTAACCAGCTAAACCATCTTGTATGATGGCGTCATTACTCGGTAACGAATTCTCTCAATCAAGCCGGCATGGCAGGCGGGAGAATCTTCTTTTTCATTTTTGCCAGGACAAGAAACACTATGATAACGATAGCGGAAATAATTATGGCAATATCAACCGTATAGGAGTGCATGATTTTTGGTGTACATGCAACGATGATCATAGCTATCGTCAAGGCTCCTAATGCTGATCGTTTCCATAGTTTCAAAATCCTATTGAAGTACCCGCGCATCGATGACGCCATGGTAATGACGGCATAGAATACGAGAATGCAAAGCGCGACAACCTCCAGGAATGTTCCCCGCATCAAGAATGCAGGATTAAATACAAAAATATAGGGGATGATGAATCCTACCAATGCCAGGCGCAACGCTTCCCATCCGGTCTTCAGCGGGTCGGAGCCTGCAATTGCAGCTCCGCAGTAGCTGGCAATACTCACAGGAGGAGTTACTTCCGCGAGAATAGCGAAATAGAATACAAATAGGTGGGCTGTCAGTACATCGATACCCAGTGCCTGCAGAGCAGGGCCGCCGATTGTTACGGCGACGATATAGGCAGGAGTACACGGCATACCCATGCCCATCAATATTGATGTAACCATAATCAGCATCAACGCAGGAAGCAAGAAACCGCCGGACCAAGACTGGATGACCGAGGCAACTCCCAAAGCTAGACCAGTATAGGTCACAATACTGATTACCATTCCGGCTCCGGCACAGGTGACTGCCAGCATGATAAGATTCTTTCCCGCCAACTCGAACGTTTCATACAGTTTCTTGGGAGTCATCCACGTGGCACGCTTGAAGAATGTCACCAAGAACGTAGCGAGTATTCCATAGACAGCCGCCATGAACGGTGAATACCCGATGACCAAGAAAATGACGAGCAGAATAAGGGGAATCAACTGATACGAGTCTTTTAGCACCTGTTTCGTTGAAATGATTTCACTTTCATCCATGCCCCGAAGATTCTCTTTCTTTGCTTCGAAGTGGACTTTAATAAGAATGCTAAGATAATAGAAAATTGCTCCGATGACAGCTGCCTTGATGATATGGACATATGCAATACCGGTGATTTCCGACATCACAAAGGCTCCGGCACCCATGATCGGAGGCATGATCAAGCCTCCTGTTGAGGCAGCTGCTTCGACTGCACCGGCGAATTGCTTGCGATATCCCAACCGTTTCATAAGCGGAATGGTGAACACACCCGTTGCATATACGTTGGCTGCGGCTACGCCACTGATGGAACCAAACAGACCGCTTGAGATAACGGCAATCTTCGCAGGACCACCAATGGATCTTCCCGCAAGAGCGACTGCGAGGTTTGTAAAGTACTCTCCGGTCTTCGTATTCTGCATGAACGCACCGAAGATAACAAATACGGCGACTAGTGTTGCCGTAACCCCAATGATGGACCCATAGATTCCCTCACTGGTAAATAGATAGAGAATTTCAACCATACGGCTGATAGGCATCGGCTTTGAGTAAAAAATGCCGCCAAGAAGCGGTGCAGCTACCAGGTACACAATAAAGCCGCCAATCAGGATCGCCATTGCAGGTACGACAACCCGGCGTACGGCTTCAATTAACAATATGATATTGATAAGGCCCAGAACCGTCTCAAGAATGGAGACCGGGTCGATCAACTCATACCGCAAGTTCAGTCTCGCATCCGCCAACATAAGATACAGCGGTGGGAGAATTGCCAGAATGGCTAAGATAATATCCAAGACAGACGGCCGATCCTTAGGTGATTTATCTTTCGTAGCCGGAAATAAAATAAATGCCATCGGCAAGAGAACCATCAGGTGGATACCACGTTGAATTCTTGGCTGAAATACTCCGAATATTGCGGTATATAAATGGAATACGGCCACCGCAACAAGGCAAAAACTGATAAACCACCTCAACCATCCCTTCAATTCACGCATAGAATCCACCCCACTTATGTTTTAGGCATTTTTGAAAACGGACCCTTTTAGGAAGGTCCGTTTTTGATAGACAATGTTCGATTACTTCAATAACCCAACTTCTCTGTAATACTTTTCTGCACCTGGATGAAGCGGAACCATCGTAACGGGAGCAGTCTCGGCAGTGAAATACTTCCCAAACGAAGGATTGATAGCCTTTACATCGCCAATGTTCTCAATGAGAGCTTTGACAAAGTGGTAGGCAACAGTTTCGGGCAGTTTGGCTGAAGCAATGATTTCAGTAGAATGGCCGATAGCCTTCTTGTTTGCATCAATACCCTTGTAGGTGCCGGCAGGAATCACATTCAAACCGCTTTCGAGGGCAACGGTACCATAGGTGTTGGCACTCCATTTGATCAAATCATCGCTAGCTTCAAGAATGGTGGATTCTCTTGAAATCGTCATTTCAGTAATTGCTGCACCGGGGAGTCCGAGACAAGCAATAACGTAATCAACGTGTCGGTCCTTATAATAGTTGACCATATCCCCGTATACTGCCTGGAACAGTTTGCCACCATTTTTCTCAATTTGTTCGTACGAAATACCATAGTAGTTTTCGAGGATGAACGTGGTAAGGGCACGTTCACTGGTTCCCGGCATCGGAGCGGCAACGTTGAGTTTCTCTCCAGCCTTGATTTTCGCTGCAAATTCGTCGATGGTGTTTACTCCCGTCGATTTCGCGGCTAAGAAGTGATAGAAGTCCACCGAGAATCCGCCCAAAAGGCCTCTGATGTTCTTGACTTCTTTGTCATACAAAGGAGCGACGCCATTGTACGCTGCTTTGTCGACATACCCTACTCCCCAACCAAAATCATCTTTGCCCTGATCGACGGCCAGCGGGTTTGCTGTTCCACCACCAGGAATGACCTTGATAGTAATTTCGGGGAATGTGTTTTTCACGATTGCCGACATTGCTCCGGCCTGTGTGTACCAACCGCCGCCCATTCCGCCAGCTGTCCACGAATACGTGGCCGCCTTGAGTGGCTCCATTCCTCCTGCCGTCGGAGAAGCGGTCTCAGCCTGCGCAGCCGCAAAGAGCAACCCTGATACCAGTATCAACGCAAGCACTAGTAAACCTGTTCGGTTCCTTTTCATGTCTTCCTCCTGTAGTAGTGACGCATGTGTCCATATTTGCTACTTCTTATAGTGTGAGTAGCGACTATATCTTAGCATGGCTGAGCCAGTTGTCAACGCAATATTTTCTAAACCAACAATATGTATTGTATGAAAATTATCACTTCCAGACAGCAACTATAGGATTATCCCTTGCTACATGAGAGCAGTGGCTACCCAGAGGAAAAACGCAGGGATTGAAATATCTGAAGGATAGATGAAGAGGAACCGTACCTATGCATGCACTTGATTTACAGGAGCAATAAACCAGAACTGGCTTGAAAGGTCGGAAACCTCTGTATTTGGGGGTCAACGGAAAATGCAAACTGTAACTTTGTAAACCAGTAGTCTTGTTCTTAAAAAAGATAACAAATAGGGTTTCAATGTGCTTTAGTTGATTGGTTGGAGACACCAAAAAGACAGTACACTAAAAGCACCGGCACTGGCTCACGCAAATACCCGTGCTTTTAGTAATTAGTTCCGATTACTTACGCTTTTTATCGCGATCGCGCTTCTTTCTTTCTTCATTCAGCTTAAGAAAATCAGCAAAGCTTCCACCCTCGGAAGGAGTCTGCTCCACCAGATGTGACGATTGAACCGGGGATCTCCACCCACCCCTGTTTTCAGGTGGCCGTTCATTCCTCTCTGCGCGGAAAGCAAGTTTGCTTGGCCTTACCACCTCGATGACCGTCTCCCACGTATAGGACGGAGCCTCAACTTCATCAGGCAGGGAAAAAGCTTGGACGGGAGCCTTCTTTTTCACTACCACCCGTTTTTTCACACTGTCGGTTTCGACTGCCTTAACCTTGACCACCATTTTCTTTTCCGGTTCCACCGGCTTTGCAGCTTGGGGTTTTGGTACTCGTTTCTTGACTTCCATCTCCTCATAACTGCAAGAAAGCTTCTGGCAGAGATAGTGATTCTGCCCGATCTCATCAACAACCTTCATCATGGGTGTTTTGCAGTAGGGACACTGCTTGGCGTCGGGAAAATGCGGCGAAAAGACATCGCTGCTACCGGTCACCTGAGTAACCAGGGCTGAAGCATTACGCTTGATATCCTGAATGAACAAATCGCCATTCTCTTTCCCTTCTGCGATATTGCCAAGTCTCTCTTCCCAACGACCGGTCAATTCAGGTGAGCGAAGCTCTTCCGGGGCAAGGCGAACCAGTTCCCTTCCCTTTGGGGTGGGAACCAGTTCCTTGCCTGCCCGCTCGATGTAATGGTTCTGGATCAGCTTCTCAATAATATCTGCGCGGGTGGCAGGAGTACCTAAACCATTGGACAGCCGCTTTTTCAGTTTTGCGTCATCGACAAACCGTCCTGCATGTTCCATGGCAGAGAGCAAGGTTGCTTCGGTATAGCGGGAGGGAGCGGTTGTGGCAAGCTTTCTGAGCTTGAGCGATGAAATGGTAAGTCCATCACCCTGCTTCAGGCTCAACAAGGCAGGACTTGCCTCATCCTCCTCGCCCAATGAAGCCTGGGCGCTTCGCTTGCCGATCAAGGTGGCTACACTTCTCCACCCTTGCTGGACAGGGATGGTGAGCCGGGTCTTGAACCGGCTTTCCTCAACCTCGGCTATCAAGGTAGTGGTCTGGTAGATGTAATCGGGACTGAGCACTTCCAAAAAGCGCAGAACTATCAACTCCCAGAGAGCCTTTTCTTGGGCATTGAGCCTTGATAGATTCACCCGTTGTTCGGTTGGGATAATGGCATGGTGATCGGTTACCTGCAGATCCTGGACAAAGCGCTCCTCGTCTACACGGAACCCGTCCTTGACAAAACCACTGCAGAGAGGAGCGAATGGTGTGTCCGCCAGGGAACGGAGGCGATCGGGAAGCGTAGCTACAATATCGGTGGTGATGTAACGGCTATCGGTTCTCGGATAGGTAACTATCTTATGTTGCTCATACAGGGCCTGCAGCACATCCAATGTCTGTTTGGCACTGAAGTCAAGTAAGTTGTTTGCATCGCGCTGCAGTTCGGTCAGGTCATAGGCAAGTGGAGGCTGTTCATTCCTCTGTACCGTTTCCAAACTCACCACCCTTCCCTGCTTGCCGACCAGTGAGGCCTCCAAAGCCTTGGCCGTTGCCTCCTCGGTGATCCTGATCGTATCCTCCGTTGGATAATAGGAAGCACTGAAATGGATGAAATCTGCCTTGAGTGTCCAATAGAATTGTCCGCTGAAAGCTTCAATCTCATCTTCACGCCTGGTCATGAGGGCCAAAGTCGGAGTCTGTACTCTGCCTGCGGAAAGCTTTGCATCGTAATGGCAGGTTAGGGCTCTGGTGACATTCATACCGACATACCAATCGGCGGCGGCCCTGCTTTCGGCTGCCTTGTACAGGTTGTCATACAAGCTTGCTTCCTTGAGGTTGGCAAACCCTTCCTTAATGGCCCCTTCAGTCTGGCTGCTGATCCATAGTCGGTGCGCTGGGCCTTGATAGTCTGCAAGCTTCATAATCCAGCGGGCTACCAATTCCCCTTCGCGTCCGGCATCGGTTGCAATGACCAGACTCTCGATATCGGGGCGCTTGATCAAGCTTTTTACCACTGCAAACTGGTCCTTGCTCTGCTCGATGACTTCCTGTTGCAAAACAGGGGGCAGCATGGGGAGATCACGCAGCGACCATCGCTTATAGCGTTCACTGTACGCTGCCGGCTGTGCCAATTCCACCAGATGTCCCAAGGCCCAGGTGACGATGTAGTGCTCGCCTTCTATATATCCGGTTTCCCGTTTATAGCAATTCAGAACACGTGCCAACTCTCTTCCAACACTCGGCTTTTCAGCAAGTACAAGCTTTTTCAATGCTCACTCCTCCACTCTGCTTGACTATATAACCAAGAATGAGGAAGTGGCAAGGGAGAAAAACCAATGTTAATTGTCATACACAATTGTTGCTATTAACAATCATTTGACAGAATCCGGTATTTTCGCTATGGTACGAGCAATACCCGGGAGGACTTTATGGCATTCACGCTTGCTTCACTGTTTGGCTTCAAAACACCTGACAAAACCCCAAAAACTTTGAATATTCTCAAACATCGCTGCCCGCAGAACCACCGTTGTCCTGCAGTCTCTGCATGCCCTGTCGGGGCATTGAGCCAAAAAGGCCAGAAAGCCCCAACGGCTGACCGAGCTCTCTGCATCAATTGTGGAAAATGCACCCGTTATTGCTTTCCCAAGGCATTGGTGATGGAGAAGGTATGAACAGAAAAGGTTTGCTGCCCAACCTCTTCATCATTACCCTCTCCTACTTTGCACTCGGCTTCGTTTCCATCCTTTTCGCCAACCTTGCCTTACTGTGCATGGTCCTTCCCTTCATCCTGCTTGCCAAGGCGAAAAAGAAACTCTGGTGTCAGACCTACTGTCCCCGTGCAAGCCTGCTCGATGCCGCAGGAAAAAAGACAAACTGGAGAAAGAATCCCTCTTTGATCACGAGTGGCAAACTCAGGGGCATCATGCTCTGGTACTTTGGACTGAACTTGCTCTTCATTACCGGCTCCACCATCCAGGTGGCAATGCTCAGGATGGAAGCAATGCAATACATCAGGCTCTTCATCGCTATTAAGCTCTTCAGCCTGCCCCAGCTCATTACCTTCCAAGCTCCCCTGTTTCTTATGCACCTCTCTTACCGCTTCTATGGCATGATGGCATCGACAACCATCCTTGCCTTGGTGCTCTCACGCATCTATAGACCCAGGATTTGGTGTGCAGTCTGTCCGATTGGGACGATCAGTGATGCAACACTGAGAGTACAGCGAAAAATGAAGCCTTAGGGGCCGACTGACTGATTTCTTCCGTTTTGTTTTGCAGTATAGAGATGCACGTCTATTGTCCGAAGAATATCTTTTTTTGATTCCTTACCGCTACAAAATGTATACCCGCTTGAAATGCCAATCTTGAGGTTTGGGATGTGTAAGTTGCTCGACCAATCGAAGGTTGACACCCCGTCATGAAGCCGCCGGATCAGTTCGGGAGCTTCTTCGATGGAGACATCCTGCAGTATGAAAAGAAATTCATCGCCACCCCATCGACCGACCGTATCCTGCTTGCGAATAATTCGAGAAAATATGGCTGCAAGGTTTACGAGCACCAAATCTCCCGTTTCATGCCCATAGGTATCGTTGATGGCTTTGAAGTTGTCGATATCAACCATGTTCACCATGCATTGAAAGCTGACTTCCATCTGGTCCAACACTGATGACAAATAGCTATCGGTGGTGTTCCTATTGAGTAATCCGGTAAGTCCATCATGCTCGGCGGAAATTTTCAGCCTTTGCATGATGGTATCCTTCTGCTGACTTTCCTCAGCCAAATCGGAGAGCAATTTGTTATTAGTCAGCATAAGTACGCAAAAGTTGACTCCGCTAAGCAGCGCGAGGGTGAGAAACTGGCTAATGCGCAACAACGAAGAATCAAAGGTGCGCAATTGTTCGCCTCGCAGCAAGAAGATTCCATCCATGGAAATTCTTACAATATTGAAAAGAGTTAGGATGCTGTATAAAACAAACAAAAGAAGAAATGGCCTGAAAAACCATGGATTGATCCTCAGGTTTTTCCAAATAATTGATAGGTATCTGAGGGAAATAAGCAGCACGAACAATCCATAGACCAGTGAACGACCATATGCATTGGTTACGCTGGTGACGCTCCAGATGATTATCGATGCCACTACAAAGAATAATACGTAGTAGAATTTCTTATTGATGGCAGTACCCGTAAAAGCTGCCAGTCCAAAGTAGAAGAAAATCGCACCACAGCTTATCAGCAGATATCCCAAAATGGTTGCAACCTGGGCATTGGGTATGAGAGCAGAGACAGCAAGGCTTTTTCCCAGAACTTGCAATACAAGATTGACGGTCCAATACCCCAAGCCTGCAACGTGTTTGTGATTGCCCAGCCAAAGAGAGAAATAGAAGAGAGCAAACATCGCATAGAAAAACAGGCTGAAGAAAGTGATGGTGGGTTGGTCGTAAGGAAACACCATAGGCGAGTTACCTCATTATGCATAGCAGTGGTTTAACTATAGAAGCCGCCTCACACTAAGTAAAGGTTTTTCATGCAGTAGGGTATCCTGAGGAAATGCAAACCATACAAGGCCTTTGCAGAGTTCAAAATGAGCTACAATGTGTTGTACTCTTTTGTGTCAGCAGCACGGCCGAAGTTCATATAATAAGACCCTCCACCAGAGAGGGCCCTAGGCTACTCGGAAGGCGTACTAGCCCCCGGACTTCGCCGCTATGCATAGGATACAAGAAAAGAGCGTCACAGCCAAGTCAGATTCAAGTAGTGTACAATCCTATTGCAACAAAGAAATATATGAGATACTTATATATTGAGAATACGTGCGAACAGTCAGCAATAAAATGGTTTGTACTCATACTTATAGTTTTTAATTTTGATTTCTATTGTACTGATAGTACAGCTTTTTCAAATTCCTTGACTTGCAAGCAAAGCCGGTATATAGTCAGAAGCAACGAAAACGAAGTAAGGAGTCAATAATCATGGCTTACAAAATCACTGATGCTTGCGTGGCTTGCGGAACCTGCCAGCCCGAGTGCCCTACCGGTGCTATCTCTGAAGGCGATATCTATGTAATCGACGCTGATGCATGCATCGATTGCGGCACTTGTGCCGATGTCTGCCCCACAGCAGCTATCATCCAGGGCTAAGCCAACCAGCTTGGTTGAGAGACAGCGTTTTGTGCTGTCTCTTTTTTTTTCCATACAAGGATAATGCATGCAAGGTGATGGTATGACACTCTCGGCTCCGGTGATGTTCATCGGGCTATTGCTCGGGTTTTTCCTCTGTTTCTACGGCTATGTTGCCAAGCGCCTCTTGGTAAGCATCCGCAGCATCTTTGCGGGCAGCCTGGTTTTTCTTGCCATTGCCCTCCTGCTTTCCCAACAGCAATCCCTCCTGCAAAGCCTCGCTTCCCCCACCCCCCTTACCGAACTTTGGAATGTTATTTTCAATACCCAGGACTATACGGGTGTGCTGATCAATCTGCTTTCCTTCAGCGTCGGCGGCTTATTGCTGTTTTACCTCTCACGAACAAAATCGAATTCCCTGCAGTTGGTGGTCGCCTCCTTTACCGGTGTGAGCATGGGTTTGGTCATTTTCCTGCTTATCCTGGGCTTTTTGCCTCTGCAAACCAGTTTCGTCATCTTTCTGATTCTGCAGGTCATCATACTCGCCTACTGCCTGATCAGGTTCACCTCCTACATGGCCCTGGAAAGCGCCATTGCAGGCTCCCTGATCGTTGCCTACCTGCTCTCCCAATTCTGGTATCTCGGATTCTGGCTCTTTTTCGCCTTGTGGGCCATCCTTGCTTTTCTGGGAATTCTGAATCAAATGCACAGACTTGGACACCGGAAGCAGAGCAAGGAGCAGGCGAATGGATAGCTTACTACAAACCGAACTCTCGGTCTCCGACCTTACCAGTCTGATTAAGCAGACCTTGGAGCAAGGCTTTTACGGACTCAAGGTTACCGGTGAGATTTCCAATTTCCGCCCCTCCTCCACCGGCCATTGGTTTTTCACCCTCAAGGATGAAACCTGTTCCATCAGCGCCGTCATGTTCAAAGGCTCAACCTGGAAGGTGGATTTCACCCCCCAGGAGGGTGACAAGGTAACGGTGACCGGAAGCCTGGATGTATACGGGGCACGGGGAACCTATCAGCTTAAATGTGAAAGCATGGAGAAGTCCGGGTTCGGACAACTCTTGGCAATGCTGGAGATGCGTAAGCGCCAGTATGCAGCGCTGGGGTACTTCGACGAGAAAACAAAGAAACCCATCCCCAAGCGGCCTCTTCGGGTCGGCGTGGTGACCAGCCCAACCGGAGCAGCGCTGCAGGATATATTGAACATCCTTGGGCGAAGGGCTCCCTCGCTCGACATTCTGGTTCTTCCTGCCACTGTACAGGGAGAGAGTGCTGCACCATCGATCGCAAACCGCATCCTCCAAGCCAATGATTTGCTGCTCTGCGACGTGTTGATCGTCGGACGCGGCGGCGGCTCGATCGAAGACCTGTTGCCCTTCAGCGAAGAGTGCGTAATCGAGGCAATCCATTGCTCACAGATTCCCATCATCAGCGCTGTAGGGCATGAAATCGACTGGGCCCTCTCGGATTTCGTAGCCGATTTAAGGGCTCCCACCCCTTCCGCTGCTGCGGAATTGGTCAGCCAAGGGTACATGGATTACCGAAATCAGGTACAAAACCTGTATGAGCAACTGCAAAAAAGCATGCAAAGTCGGCTTCTTCTAGCTGAGAGCAAGGTCAAGCGTTTTGACACCAAGGCAATGCAGGTGAGAATCAGCAATATTATCAGCACCAAGGAGTACTTGCTTGCCAACGCAGGCAACAATTTGGTCATTGCACAAAAACAACTCCTTAAAAGCCATGACGCCCGGGTGGAACTTGCCATCAGAGAGTTGCAAGCCCTCAGCCCCCTTGCTATACTTGCCCGAGGCTATACGGTCGTACAAAACCAGGAAGGCAAGCTCGTTGCATCCAAGGAGCAAGCCGAACCGGGATCCATGCTTACGCTGACATTCGCCGACGGAAAACGCAAGGCGCTGGTAAAGGAGTGACAATGAGTTTTGAAACTGATATTTCCAGAATTGAGGAGATCGCCCAAAAGCTCAATGCCTCCGACACCTCTCTTGAAGAGAGCATTGCTTTGTTCGAAGAGGGAATGCGCCTAGCCAAAGCCTTGGAAAAGGCATTGGCAGAGGCAAAGCGAAGTGTTGAGATTGTTTTGGGCGAAAATCCCCAGGAAGCTGAAATTACATCCCTAGCATAGAGGCACCATTCATGACAGACAACCAGAAGAAAATCATCTTCCTCATCCAGTGTGAGGATCGCAAGGGCATACTCAGTGCGACCTCGACCTGGTTTTTCCAGCGCAGCTACAACATTGTGCACTGCCAGCAGCATACCGACAACATAGAAGGCCGCTATTTCATGCGCATCGAGCTGGACATGCACGACCTGAAGACCACCCGCAAGGAACTCGAAGAGGATTTTGGTGCGTTTGCAAACCAGTACAACCTGACATGGGAGTGCCATTACAGTGACTACAATGCGCGGGTGGCCATCATGGTCAGCAAAACCAGCCACTGCCTGTATGATTTGATAGCTCGCAAGAACGAAGGCGACCTTAAGTGTGATATTTCCTTGATCATCAGCAACCACCCCGATTTGGAAGTGATTGCAAACCAGTTCCGTATCCCCTTCTACTACCTGCCCGTCACCAATGAGAGCAAGGCTGAGCAGGAAGCAAAGGTAATGACTTTGCTTAAGCGTTTTGATATCGACTTGGTCGTCCTGGCCCGCTACATGCAAATTTTGAGCCCTGCGTTCACCCATCAATGGCAGGGAAAAATCATCAACATCCACCATGGCTTCCTTCCCGCGTTCCAAGGGGCGAATCCCTACCGGCAGGCATATGAGCGTGGGGTAAAAATGATTGGCGCCACAGCCCATTATGCCAGCGAGGAGCTCGACCAGGGGCCGATCATCGACCAGGATGTAGTGCGGGTAAACCACGAGCTCAGCCCCAACGGCCTCAGGGATGTGGGAAAGGATGTCGAGCGCAGGGTGCTGGCCAAAGCAGTGCAGGCTCACCTCGAGAGCAGAATCATCATGTTCAAGAACCGTACCGTTGTCTTCGATGTAGAGCGATAGAGTAAGAAAGGGGGCCGATCGGCCCCCTTCCTCATGCTAGGTTCAGTCAGGAAGTATCTCATCCTGCAGTGCATCATATCCTTCCTCACCGGTGCGGACTTTGATTACATTGTCTACGGTATAGACGAAAATCTTGCCATCCCCGATATGTCCGGTATACAAAGCTTTCTTGGCAGCCTCAATGACTGAACGCACGGGAACTTTGCTTACCACCGTCTCCAGCTGCATCTTCGGAAGCAGTGTGGGAGAGACGGCTACCCCTCGGTAATACTCCTTCTGCCCCTTCTGCATGCCGCAACCCATGACTTGGGTAACCGTCATACCCATGACCCCGATTCCATTCAAAGCCTCCTTGAGCTCGTTGAACTTGCTCTGCCGGCTGACTATGACCACCTTGGTCAGAGGAGCCTCACGGCTGCTCTTTTGCATCGGAGGAACCTCGACAACAGGAATTGCCACATCCTCAGGAACACCAGATCCAAGCACCGATGGGACGGCAGGCATGAAATCGGCATAGCTTGAACATAGCCCATGTTCCTTCAGATCCAGACCTGCAATTTCTTCGGAGTGGGACACTCTCAAGCCGACGGTCTTCTCCAGCAGGATGAACAAACATACCATGGTAACAGAGACCCAGAGCACTACCGAACCTACTCCCAACGCCTGGATTCCCAAAAGGGTGAACCCACCGCCATAGAACAAGCCACCATCAACGGCGAACAAGCCTACAAGGAGTGTTCCAAGCGCCCCGCAGATGCCATGTACGGAAATGGCTCCCACAGGATCGTCTATATGAGCCACTTTCTCAAAGAATTCAACGGCGAAGACAACAACAACCCCGCTGATAAGGCCGATGGCGGCAGCACCTAAGGGAGAAACAGCGTCACAGCCGGCGGTAATACCAACCAGACCCGCCAGAGCGCCGTTGAGCGTCATGGAAACATCGGGTTTCTTGTACCGCCACCACGTAAGGAGCATGGTTGCACATGCTGCCATGGCCGCAGCCAGGTTTGTGTTGAAGAATATTGCAGATGCACTGACTTGACTGGCATCCGAGCTCATACCAAGGGTGGAACCACCGTTGAAGCCAAACCAACAGAACCAAAGGATGAACACACCCAAGGCACCGAGGGTCAGACTATGGCCGGGAATTGCCTGGGCTCGTTTTTCACTATCATACTTGCCTATTCTCGCTCCGATGCGTTTGGCCCCCCAGAAAGCCGCCACCCCGCCAACCATATGCACCGCGGTGGAACCGGCAAAATCATGGAAACCCAATTGGGCGAGCCAACCGCCGCCCCATATCCAGTGGCCGCTGACCGGATAGATCAAGGCACTGATGATCAGCGAATAGACACAATACGAAACAAACTTGGTACGCTCAGCCATTGCACCGCTGACGATGGTCGCAGCCGTAGCACAGAAGACTGTCTGAAACATGATGAACGCATAGGAAGGGATGGCGGAACCGTATTCTCGGAGAATGAAAAAATCCAGCATACCGAACAGCGGATGTGTCTGACCGTCCTTGCCGAGGCCGAACATGAGGCCAAATCCTACAACCCAGAAGGCCACACTGCCCAAACAGAAATCCATCAAGTTTTTCATGATGATGTTGCCGGCGTTCTTCGCCCGGGTGAAACCGGTCTCCACCATGGCAAAACCTGCTTGCATGAAAAACACGAGCGCCGTACCCAACAGGACCCAGAGCGTGTCTACCGAAGTGTACATACATCCCCTCCAAAACAAAAAAAGAGGCGTGCAGTGAAAATCACCGCACACCTTTGTACGAAGCCCAACGGGCTTGAAATGACTAAGGGCGATGCGGATTGCTCCACATCGCCCTTGACGTTTGCCTTGTTGTACCAGAGCTTTGCACTCTGTGTCAATCGGCTTTACAGCGAAAGATTCAAACAGGTAAGCTTCGGATGTACGAATACACCATCCTTACGAACCAGAACTCCGTCAAAATACATCTCACCACCGCCATATTCGGGCCTTTGGATCTGCACCAGATCCCAGTGCACTGAGCTACGGTTGGTATTGTCGCAATCGTCATAGGCGTTGCCCGGGGTGAAGTGAATCGACCCGAAAATCTTCTCATCGAAGAGCGTGTTGTCCATAGGTTTGAGAATACCGGGATTGCAACCCAAGGCAAATTCACCGATGTAACGGGCTCCCTCATCAATATCGAGGATATCGTTCAACAGTGCATCGTCATCGGCATGGGCTTGTACGATTTTCCCATCCTTGAAGGTGAAACTCACCTCCTTGAAGCAGTGACCGTGATAGGTGCTTTCGGTATTGTAGGTAATCGTTCCCTGTACTGAATCCTTGACCGGGCAGGAATAGATTTCGCCATCGGGAATATTCATCCGGCCTGCACAGGGAATCCAGGGCATACCTTTGACCGAAAAAGTCAAATCAGTATTCTTTGCCTTGATGTGCACCTGGTCGACGGTATCCAAAAAGGTTTTGGCTTCTTCCATTGCAGAGGCCATGGCAGCATAATCGACCTGGGTGCAAACCTTGTAGAAAAACTCTTCGAATTCCACGGTTCCCAGACCTGCCTGCATTGCCATGATCTCGGTCGGATAGCGCAGAACCACCCATTTGGTGTGCGGCAACCGTGTTTTCATATGCACCGGGGTGTTGTAATACGTGCTTGCCAAATTTGATTTCTCAGGAATGGTCGCCAGCTCTCTCACGTTTGCAATACCGCGAATACCGATGAAGGCATCCATTTGCTTCATGCGGTACACATCGACATCAGCCCACTTCTCCAAGGAAGCCTGCGTTGCATTCTCACACATCGCACGCTCGATTCGCTGGTTCCACAGGTTGACCACCGGATACCCCCCTACAGCATAGACAGCCTTGATCAAGGCCTCAGTCATGCTGGTTGGAATATCGACTGCGTTGATAAGACACGATTCACCCTTCTGAAGGTGTACCGAATATTGGACAAGTAGTTCTGCCAACTTCTGTTCTCTTGGATCTGCCATGAATATACTCCTCTCTTACGTATCTATTCGAATTTCCATTTTTTGTGATGTCACCGGATGGGGAAACTCAACGGCAACGGCCCGCAGTGCCAGATTTGGCTGCTGCTTGCCGAGATAGATGGCATCGCCGTCGATCGGATGGCCGCTCCATGCCATATGCACCCTGACCTGGTGGCGAAACCCCGAGGTAAGCCTACAGGTGAAAAGCTTCGCTCCCTTTCCTTCTCCTGCATACCACACCCTGGTCATATACCAAGCACCGGTGGATTTATCGAGCAACTGTTTGGGACTGTCTGCAAGCACCGGTCTCACTTGTCTGCGATTATCCCCATAATGTCTGAAAAGACTTCCAATGGTAACTTCCCGTCCACCGCAGGCAACTGGATCCTCGTACGGAAAGGGAGGGAAGGCAGGAAGTGAAATTGACTGTGGTGCTGAACTTTGGCATTGGTATTCTTTCACAAAGAGTTCAGCTTTCCCGATCGCCTGCAAGGAAGCATACGCCTCTTTGGTTCTGGCTATGACCACCAAACCACTGGTCGGTGTATCGAGGCGGTGAAGCACACCACCCTCCCAAGCATTCTTTCCCTCGACACAAAGGACCTCCGGAAAGGAGCGGGCAACCATCCCCAGCAAGGTAGGCTTATCGGGCGGATCATCCTTGAGGGGAACCGTGGGCAGCAGCCCAGGTTTATCCACGACCAGAATATAGGGGTCTTCATAGACGAGCGTCGGCGTTGAAACAATATCCATACCCAATCAATATACCAAAGAAATCCACTTTAGGCAGTAAGAAAACACAAATCAGGGAATCAACCTTTCTTTGCACGCCTGCAAAGCTGTTGTATACTCACCCTATGCAAGAGATACCCATCAATACCATTACCTCACCGAATGTCATCCTTGAATTGATTTACCGATTGAAGGTGAAGGATGTCATGACCACTGATCTGGTTACTGCCTCCAAAGATACGACGCTGAGGCAGATTCAGTACATCATGCGAGAAAAACAGGTTACAGGCCTACCCATCGTTGTGGGCAAGCGACTGATAGGCATTGTGAGCATGGACGACATTATCCAGGCACTCGACAAGGGATACATCGAGGAGAAGGCGCAGGACCATATGACCCGCAACCTCATCGTTCTCGAGGACGACATGCCGATTTCTTTTGCGATCAGCTATTTCGACCGATTCAGCTACCATCGGTTCCCGGTGCTCAACAAGCACAAGGAATTGGTGGGCATGATCACCAGCCGCGACATCACCAGCACGTTGTTGGTGGAAATCAACCGGGAGATCGAGGAACTGGAAAAGAGAACCCGCACCACCAGCCTGAGCGAGGAGATGAGCGGGGAAATCCATACGTACTCGATTATGAAAAATGATTTCGAGAATGCCGGCTATGCCAGTACCGAAATCAAGAAACGGCTCAAGAGCGCCGGGATTGCCCCACACATCATCCGAAGGGCTGCGATTGCCAGTTACGAGTTGGAAATGAACCTGGTGGTGCATTCCGACGGGGGAGAACTGATCGCCGAGTACTCACCGCAGACAATGCAGATCACAGCCAGGGACAGCGGGCCGGGCATCAGCGATGTAGAAGCAGCAATGACGCCGGGGTGGTCCACTGCAAGTGAATGGATACGCTCTCTCGGCTTCGGAGCGGGAATGGGACTGCCCAATGTCAAATCAGTCGCCGATGAATTTACCATTGAAAGCACGAGAAGCGGGACTACCGTGGTGTGCAGCATAGAATTACACCCCAAACAAGAGGAGAAATAGGATGGTCGTTCAGGATTTAGCGCAATTGGAAGGGTTTACCACCCACTGCATGGGAGATGGAACATTGGAAATACAGGATGCCTACACCGGTGACTTGCTCAGCGATGTGATGGGCAATGCCCCTTCCGAGAGTGTATTGATAACCATCCAGGCACATAAGAATACCGTCGCGGTAGCTTCACTTGCAGGTATCCTAGCCTTGGTAATTTGCAATAACCGCAGCATCCCTTCTGATATGCTGCAAGCTGCAAAGGATGAGGGAATCGCCATTTTTGCTACAACGGAGACACAATTCGAGGCAAGCTGCCGCATTGCAGCAGCCTTGGGAAGGATCAATGCAGGTAAAGCTTGACCTTCATAATCACAGCTGTCTCTCACCTTGCGCAAACGATGACTTCAGCCCTGCCCTTCTGGCTGTGGAAGCGATGGAACAAGGCATTCAAATCCTTGCCCTGACCGACCACAACAGTGCTCGAAATCTTGCCCCGTTCCAAGAAGCTTGTCAGCTGTGCGGTATTCTCCCGCTGTTCGGTCTGGAAGTCTCCACCGTTGAGGAAGTGCATGTACTCACCCTCTTTTCCCATCTAAAGGATGCACAGCAGTTTGGGTCCTTCATCGAGTTCCTGCTCCCCGAGCAGAAGAACCGCACCGACCTCTTCGGCAATCAGCTGGTGGTCGACATTGATGGTGAAGTGATTGAAACGGTGGACAAGCTTTTGGTCGGTTCCACGTCCCTCGCCTTCAGCGATGTGGTGGAGGAAGCACTCAGTCGCGATGCCTTGGTCATCCCCGCCCATATCGACCGGTTTGCCAACAGCGTGCTTGCCAACCTGGGTTTCCTTCCCGACCTCCCTTATACCGCATTGGAGGCGATTCATCTCCCCGTCCAAGCGGACACCCATCATCTGGCCATCCTCACCGGTTCGGACGCCCATTGCCTGGAACAGGTGGGAAGAAGAAGCTGTTTTATCGAAATGGAAGAGATCAGCTACGAAGCCTTGAAAAAAAGTCTCTCTGAAGCGAAAAACATCAGCTACCGCCAATAACAAAGCAGGCTGCCTTGCGGCAGCCCGGTGTATGTAGTCGATCAGCCTATCGATTGTTTGAACGACCAAAGATTCTCAGAAGGAAAAGAAAGAGGTTCAAGAAATCGAGATAGAGCGAAAGGGCTCCGATGATGCTGAGCTTGGTAAAGGTCTCCTCATCGATGGCAGACCCATACTGCTCGTTCATCCTGATGATTTTTTGCGTATCCCATGCAGTAAGCCCAAGGAAAATGCCAACGCCGATGAAACTGATTAAGTAGTCCAAACCGGATGAACGGAAAAACATGTTGATCAGAGAGGCGATGATCAAGCCCCACAAGCCCATGACCAGATACGAACCAATTTTGTTCAAATCGCGTTTGGTAGTCATGGCATACAGACTCATGCCACCGAACATAAGGGCGGTGGTAAAGAAGGTCTTATAGATGACCACCCCGGCATACACAGCGAATAGGGTACTGAGCATGATGCCGTTCAAAGCTGAATAGGCAAGGAATGCTCCAATTGCACTACTCTGGCTCATTCTGTCAAGCCGTGCCGAAAGATAGAATACAAGGGCGAATTGACCTACGACTATCAAGAGAAAGCCCAGGGTGTTTCCAACCAACGCCCTCAAAAGAGAAGGATTGCTGGCCACAAAAAAGGCGACCAAGGCAGTTAGGCCCAACCCTGCGGTCATCCAAAGGTATACATTCTTCAGGATGGTTCGCTCACGCGCCGTTACATTCTGGAGTATTGAAGAGTTTCGTTCTGACATAGTGCTAGCCTCCTGTGCTATCACGTATAATGTCGCAATAAATCAGACAAACGTCAACGCTCTTCCTTCCAATCACCCAAACGGAAATACCGATACCGTAGAAGACAATCCAGAGAATCACCGATCAGATAGGCCGACCATAGCCAAGGAAGCGGGAGTTTGAAGACCAGAACGACCAGCAAGGCATAGGGAAGCTGTACCATCCAGCCGCTGATCAGCGAAGTATAGAGAATGGGACGGGTGTGTCCAGAGCCAAAGAAGGCAGAGCCCAACCCTCCGGAGATTGCAAGAAAGACCAAACACAGGGCGTACACGCGAAGCAGCGCGCTGGCCTCACTGGATATGACCCCTCCCCCGAGAAACAAACTGATCAGAGGACCGGGTGCTAGGAGGAGCAACAAAATGAAGGGAAGGGAGAAAAGCAGCCCGTTGAAGCAGGACAACAGGGTGACTTCCTTCGCCTGCTTGTATTGTTTCGCTCCCAGACGCTGTCCGACCAAAATCCCCGAACCCATGCTCAAACCGTTGGAGGGCATACCGCAAAACTGATAGATTCGGTTTGCGATGCCCAGTGCTGCAATGGCTGTTGTTCCGTACAGGGCGACGAGCTTGAGGAAAATGATGGTTATCAGGGACCTGAGCAACATGTTTATTCCACTGGGGAGGCCTATGATGAGCAACTTCTTATCAATGGCCCAATCGAGGTGCAAGAGACCCTTTACCCTGATGGTCAGTGGAGCTTTCCCGCTCTGCAAATACCAGAATCCAACAACAAAAGCAAATGCATAGGAGATGCAGGTCGCAAAGGCTGCACCGAACATACCCCATCCCAAACCCGCGATCGAAGTACCGGGGATGGTACTAAACATGAAAATCGGGTCAAGCACCATATTGAGAACCGCACTTGCCAAAAGAAGTAGCATGGGAGTTTTTGCATCCCCGGTACTTCTGAGGATGGTATTGACCGTATAGGAAGAAAAGAAAATCGGGACAAAAATGGAGCGTAGGTATCCATATTGCATGCCATGAAAAATTACCTTTGCATCATCGGTGTACAGTCGATAGAAGAAGGGAAGAATGAGAATCAACACCAAGGCACCAAGACTGCCCAGCAGAGCTTTGAATACAAAGGTCTGCTCCCCGATCCTTCTGGTGAGCTCGATATCACCGGAGCCCCAACTTCTACTGAGCAAGGAGACGCTGCTCGTCCCTACCACTTCATTGAGGATTTCCAATGCCAAAAAAAGGGTCAGGTAGATGGTGATGGCGGCAACGGCCTCCTTGTCCAACATACCTATCCAGAACATGTCCACCATGTCGTACAGAGCGGTAAACAACATTCCGTACATAGTGGGCAGACTCATGGCACGAATCTGCCTGTTCATGGTTTTGTATTGGGTAAGCATGCTGCGATTGTACAAATCTCCATTCAGCTATGCAAGAGACAAGTCGGATGCTATAGTAACAACCATGAAACGGACGTCATGTGTATACCTTTTACTTGCGCTGGTGCTCCTGATTGGATGCTCCACGACCAAGAATGACCAAGCGTTGCTTGCCCCTGATGCAACGTATGCCCTTACCGAAGTGGTGAAACTTGCCAGTCAATCCATCGATGTAAACCTGTATGCAAACACCCCGCTCGCAACACTGCTCCCACTGCAAACAGCACACTTTTTGCAGATGCAGGAAATCCCGCTGTTTCACGACCACCTTACTACCTGGAGCAACCAAGTCCTTGGGGCCTTCCGTCAGGTGGTGGTGATGCTTCCCTCCTTGGTGGAAACATCGGTTTCTTCCGTAGTCTGGGACGACAGCGAAGCTCTTTTGAAGGAAAGCAACACCAGTGCTACCAATCGCTTGATCACTGAACAGGGAAGCATGTTGGCACAAGAAGTGAAAACAATGCTCCAGGATGCTTTGACCAACAGCAGCATCACGTGGGATTTAATACTCGATCGCTACGATATCTGGCAGAAAGGTACCACTCTTTGGGGCCGTGAAGCACTCCCCTCCGTCACAGCCGATCCTTTTGAACACTTATATTCCTACTTTGCAACAACCTATCTTGCTCAGCTGGGACTTGAGGAAGAACGGTTGAGAACCACGCCGGTGCCCAAAGGGAGCGGTTCCTTCCTGGAAATCTTCCAACAGGACGGTCAGCAATGAACCTCTTTACCGAGGCCAGCGAGAAAGACCAACTGGCGAACCAGCCCCTTGCCTATCGGATGCGTCCCCGTACACTGGACGAATACATCGGACAGGACGCCATTATCGGTGCGGGACGGCTGCTAAGGCGTGCCATCCAGGCCGACCAGCTCTCCTCGGTCATTTTTTATGGACCTCCGGGAACAGGCAAGACCACCCTCGCCCGTGTCATTGCCAATACCACAAAACGTCACTTCTCAACGCTCAATGCCGTGTTGTCCGGGGTTAAGGAATTGCGCTATGAGATAGAGGAAGCGCGTCAGCGCCTGGAACTATACAACCGCGGAACCATTCTCTTCATCGATGAAGTGCACCGATGGAACAAGAGTCAGCAGGATGCCCTGCTGCCTTGGGTTGAGAATGGCACCGTCATTCTTATCGGGGCAACGACTGAGAATCCATACTTTGAGGTAAATGCTGCCTTGGTCAGCAGATCCAGGATTTTTCAGCTCAAGAGTCTGGATACTGATGACCTGCTGGCCATCGCAAAGCAAGCACTCGCTGACAAAGAACGAGGTTACGGCAATTATCAGGTGACATTCGAAACCGGGGCGCTGGAGCACCTTTGTGAAGTTGCCAACGGTGATGCACGAAGCCTGCTCAATGCCCTGCAGTTGGCGGTCGAGACCTCAGGTGATTCGTTTCCCCCAAAAAATGGGAATGCCATCCATATTTCCAAGGATGCTGCTGAGCAATCCATCCAGCGAAAGGCAGTATTGTACGACAAGGAAGGAGACTATCACTTCGATGTGATCAGCGCTTTCATCAAAAGCATTCGGGGAAGCGATCCCGATGCAACCCTTTACTGGCTGGCACGTATGATCAGTGCAGGAGAAGACCCAAAATTCATCTTCCGTCGCATGCTTATCAGTTCTTGCGAGGATGTCGGGCTTGCCGACCCCAATGCAATCGTCGTAGTGGAAGCGGACGCGCAGGCTTTTGAACGCATCGGCCTGCCGGAGGGGAGGTTCCACCTCACCCATGCAGCCCTGTATCTGGCAACTGCGGAGAAAAGCAACTCTACCCTTGCATTCTTCGATGCCCTCAAGGGCGTCGAGCAGCAGGCTCAGGATGAGGTGCCCAATCATCTGCGTGATGCAAGCCGCGATGCCAAGGGCTTCGGTCATGGCCAGGGATACCTATATCCCCACTCCTATCAAGACCACTGGGTTGCCCAGCAATATCTTCCTTCAGGCCTGCAAGGCAAGGTGTATTATCAACCGAGCAATCAAGGCTATGAGAGCACCATCCAAGAAAAGGTACAACGTCACCGTGAGCAACAGCTTGAGAGTGTTGAAGTGGATGCATTCGTAGAAAACCTTACCTTCTCCCCGGGTGACAAGCAACGCCAGCAATGGGTGAATCGCACGGTAAGTGAACGGGGAAAGCTGTTGGCTACCATTCGTTCCACCTTGTATGAACCGGTGAAATTCCGTCGAAGCGACCGGGTGTTGGTCTGCAATGCCGGGCATGGGCTGTTGGTTTGGGAAGCATACCGTAAGACTGCTGAGGGGTTGGTTGTCGCCCAAGTGCGAACAAAGGACCAGCTTGACCATATAAACCACTATGCTGATTCCCTTCCTGATTTGGAAAAACCGCATGTCCATGCCATCGAGCTGAAGAAGCTATTGAACACACTTCAGAAAGATCTACGTTTTGAGGTCATTCTCGGCCGTAATGTATTCTCTCGTGCAAGACAGGAGAGAGAACTGTGTACTGCCTTGGTCTCACGTCTTAGCAAACAAGGCTCGTTGCATATCTGTGAAAGTGTTCCGTGCAAAGGATCACGACTTTCAGACTTCCTCCCCCCTGATTTGCAGGACTTGTTCAGACAGGCTGAAAAAGTGCTGTACAGCGAGCCTGACAACGCACTGACCAACTGGGATGAGCACTACTTGCAGGAAATGTTTGAAGAAGAGGGGCTGAAAGTGGTAAGTACCTCTCTCGATTTGGCTGAGCAGAGGATGATGAGCCCTGAGGACATACAGCGCTATATGACGGTCTCTTACACCCCCGCTTTTGAGAAACTGGGTATTGCTGTCGAATCACAAGCACTTGAGGCTAAGCTCAATGAACTTCTGGCCAACCGTTCTTTGGCATGGAACCATCACCTGGCCTTTGTCCATGCCGATTTCAAATAAGCCCTGGAAAGAGCAAGAGCGCAAAAAGGGCAAATAGGCAATTGATTGCGGGAAAAACAGTTGCCTTGCATACCTCAAAATTTTGCAAAATTTCAACAAGGGTTGTTGACAAACAAAAGTCTTTAGGGCATAGTATGCAACGTTGAAACGCACTGGTGAGTAACCACTGCTTCAGCTACCATGGTGGGAGTAGTTCAATGGTAGAGCACCAGATTGTGGATCTGGCTGTTGCGGGTTCGAGCCCCGTCTCTCACCCTTGATCGGGTCGTGAACGCGCTCGTAGCTCAGCTGGATAGAGCGCCGGACTTCGAATCCGTAGGTCGAAGGTTCGAATCCTTCCGGGCGCATTGGTTTTGGTTTTGGTTTTTGAAATTGTATTTTGTCATGGGCCGCTAGCTCAGCTGGTAGAGCAGCAGACTCTTAATCTGCGGGTCAAAGGTTCGATCCCTTTGCGGCTCAAAACATGGCGAACCTCGAATGGGGCAAGGCATGCACCGCGAGAGTGGTGAAATTGGCAGACACGCCAGACTTAGGATCTGGTACCTTACGGTGTAGGGGTTCAAGTCCCCTCTCTCGCAAAGGACAATCCGGAAGGGCTGTCTGACGAATGGTAGGTTTTTTGCGAAAGTAGCTCAGTGGTAGAGCTCCACCTTGCCAAGGTGGATGTCGCGGGTTCAAGTCCCGTCTTTCGCTCTTAAGCAGTCAGAGAAATCTGGCTGCTTCTTTTTTTACTCGGCAGTTGCTGGTCTCTCAGTCATGTAGTAGTCTGACGTAGGAGGGAGAAAATGCAGAAATATCAGCCAGTCTTTATCTCGGACAATACCATTCTTACGTTGACGGCCGCAATCCTTGAGAAACTGCATGCATTTTCCCACCAGCTGAATTTCAATGTTGCCTCTCCCAAACTCAGACGCGATAATCTTGCAAAAACCATTCAGGGCTCTTTGGCAATCGAGGCAAATACTCTTACGTTGGAGCAGGTAACAGCCTTGGTGAACGGGAAACACATTGCAGGACCGAACAAGGATGTGCTGGAGGTGCAAAATGCGATTGCCTCGTATCAGGTGCTCTATTCCAAGAACCCGTACAGCATGGATGACATGCTCGGCCTTCACGGCATGCTGACCAAAGGATTGGTTGCTGAATCAGGAATCTTCCGGACAGGCTCAGTCGGCGTTATGAAGGAACAACAAGTAATCCACATCGCACCTCCTGCATCGTTGGTGCCGCATCTCATTGCCGATCTGCTTGCATGGGTGAAGGCATCTGCATATCCAATGCTTATAAAAAGTGCAATCTTCCACTATGAGTTTGAATACATTCATCCCTTTTCCGATGGAAATGGCCGCATGGGTCGCATGTGGCAGACTCTGCTGCTCTCAACCTGGAATCCACTTTTCTCGTACCTGGCAGTAGAGGAAATAGTGAAGAATCGACAACAACAATACTATGACGCCATCAATGCCTCGACTGCGATGAACAACTGTGCCCCGTTTGTCACATTCATGCTAAGCGCCATTGATCAGGCACTGGACGAACTGGGCCCTTCAACTGATCTTCTTTCCCCCTTTCTGGAAAAGCTGCTTGCATCGATAGGCAACCGAACGCTAACCGCAAAGGAAATCATGCAGGCACTGCATCTTGCAAACCGTCAATCATTCATGCGGGTGTACCTGCATCCTGCCCTGGAGTTGGGACTGGTAGAAATGACCATTCCTGATAAGCCGAACAGCCGATTACAGCAGTATCGAGTTCGATCCAACTAAGATGTACCTTGCACTCTGACTTGTATCCTCACTTGCATGGTTACTTGTATGGTGTGCAGGCAGGAGATTCACTGGTTGTCGTTTTCCTGCTTCTGGAAAAATGCATCTACATAGTGCAAGGCGGTTGTATTTTTCAGCCAGACTATGGTGAATTCGTGCTCTTCGACCATACCCTCAACGGTGAATTGGGCGAGATTCTCATCGACTTGTGCGATTGATTGGTAGACAAAGCTGATACCAAGACCTTGGGAAACCAACTTTTTCAAAGGTTGGAAACTCGATATTTCTGTCACCCGGCTGAATATGGACAGATTATACCCGTGAGATTGCAACTCCTGCTCAAAGATGTTTCTTGTTCCCGAACCCTGTTCCCTCAGCAGGAGGTTGTGATCGCGCAGCTCTTCAAACCGAATACTCTTTCCAGCAAAAGGGTGGCTGCTGGAACAAAGACCGACGAAGCGTTCACGCCGTAAAAGGCGAAAATCATAGTTTTCTTTCTGAAAAAGGCCCTCTACCACAATAAAATCCAAAGCTGAAGCTTCCAGAAGACTAAAAAGATTGGTGGTGTTTTCCACGATCAGCGACAGGTTTTGGGATTCGTCCTGTAAATACCTTTTCAGATACGCATCCAATACACTATCGCCGATGCTTTTTGTGGCACCAAGACGTAACACCCGCTTCTCCGTTCGGCAAAGAAGCCGAAGCAACTCAGTTTCATTATAATAGTGCGATTCTGCATAGTGCTTGAGAAGCAATCCTTGCTCGGTAAGCGTAAGCGTACGCCCGGTATAGTTGAATAGCTTGACGTTGTATTCCTCTTGGAGCGACTGTATCTGCTTGGTTACCGCCGGCTGTGTCAGGTTCACAAGAGAAGCAGTCTCACGGTAATTCATGGTTTTGCACAGCGATAGAAATGTTCGTAACCGAGTTTCCATACATGTATCCTTTTGATAACTTTTTGGAATTGAAGTATTGTAATATTTCATTAGATTTTATCATCGATTGTAACTATCATCAACTCCAACACCACTACCAAGGAAGTCAACATGACTACAAACGAAACAATACAGGCATATGCACCGGGTCTTTTCCTCGCCACCATGATTGCCTGTTCGGCAAAATGGATTGAGGGACTGTTGCCCGAGGGAATTATCAGCGCTTCAGTACTTGCACTATTCATCGGGATGCTCCTTCACACCATCAGAAAGCCCGACCCTGAATACCAAAAGGGAATAGCATTCTCCTCAAAGAAACTGCTTAAATTTGCCATTATCCTGTTAGGGGCGAGCTTGAACATCTCCACCATCATGCAGGTTGGAAGAATGTCGCTGTTTATCATGGTCTTTACCCTGACCACGTGTTTCGGCGTTGGATATTTTGTGGGAAAAGCGTTCCATCTCAATTGGAAAATGTCCAATCTCATCTCAGCGGGAACCGGCATCTGCGGGGGATCGGCCATTGCAGCAATTGCACCCGTCATTGAGGCAGAGGACCGGGATATCGCATTTGCCATGAGTGCAACGTTCATTTTCGACATGGTGATGATTGTTGTATTCCCCTTGCTCGGGACCTGGCTGGGGATGAGCGACACAGCATATGGGCTGTGGGCCGGTACTGCAGTCAACGATACCTCATCGGTGGTAGCCGCCGGCTATACGTTCAGTGAACGGGCCGGCGATTTTGCCGTAATGGTAAAACTCACCCGCACGTTGGCGATCATCCCTACGGTGTTGATCTTCAGTGCCATCCAATTCCATAGTGCTCATAAAGCCGCCGATACAGATTTGAAGAACGGTAAGATTACCGCAATTATCCCCTACTTCATCCTTCTCTTTTTGTGTATGGCAGGCCTCAACAGCCTTGGCTTCATACCTGAGGCCATCGCCTCGGGCATGAAACATCTCAGCAAGTTCTGCATGGTTACCGCTCTTGCGGCGATCGGGCTGAATACCAGTTTGCGGGATATGAGAAAAGGAGGGGCAGGCCCGATGCTTCACGGCTTCATCATATCTCTCTTGGTTGTATTGGTGGCATACGTTGCCATCCAGATGCAGCAGGCATGACAGAGAGGAAAGTTCGGCACCTGCTCAGACATGGGATGTCACACATCCCCGTAGAGGCTTTGGTGGAATACTTTGCAGCGTTGCTCGATGGCATCCAAAAGCGAGATCGCCTGGATGCTGGAAAGCTCGAAAGCCTTATCGGTACGGCCTTGGTCTGTATAATGACATTGATGACAGCTGAGGGTCCCCTCACCAAGGCCTTCATGGCCGGGCCAATCGATGCGTAGTTTCTTGTTGATATGGTCACCGAGGGTACACGACAAGAAGGCTGCCTTGCCTTCTTCCCTCCAAGGACGCATCAAGTACACCGATTCGGGCGGGACAGACTCTTTAGCTGTGAAGGTACAATGATCGAACACCAAACCAATATCTTTTTTGCATGTCGAGGGGGCCGTCACAAAGCCTGTTGCACTACTGCAAATCTCCGTATGCCGAAAGAGTGCATCAGCACCCCCGAAAATGAAATCGACGTCGCCTTGGATATACCCCTGGTCGAAAAAAAGCGTATTCAGCTTGCGTTTGGCAAAGCATCGCGGTCCATAAAACCCATTCGCTTCGCGCTCCCTCTCTGGAAGCGGAGCGACAAAAAGGGTATCCTGGCAGCCTAAAAGACGGACATCGGTGAGGTAGGAACAGTCGACATCGAGATACAGGGCTACCCCCTGCCCCGCCTCACTTCCCGCCCCGGCGTTGTTCTGTATGGTAACATGTTCCATTCTCAGGAATTCACCACTGAAAAAAGCAGTATAGGAGCGAAACGTACCCCGCTTGGGAAGTACATCAATTTTCTCTTTTGCGCCGTCGGAATTGCTGATGACCACCTCTCCCCTTCCCACCAGATGCACGTTGCGTTTATCGCAGAAAAGCTTTTCGTGGTATACGCCTTGTTCGATGATGATCATGGCCTGTTCAGCATAGGGAACGGCATCCAATGCTTCCTGGATGCTGCAGTAATGCCCCTTGCCTGATTGGTCGACAGTCAGTGTGTTCATACCTCGATACTATACCAAGAATGAAAATCCCGACAGCCTAGAGGATGGAAATTTTCTCCCATTGTCTGCTTCTTGCACGAAAAATAAAGAGTTGGTATGCTTCTGCCATGAAAATTGAAGCAATTGAGCACAAACTTCAGGATGGAACAATCGTACAGCTGCGTTCGCTGGAAAACACGGATGCCCCGCTGGCGATAGCCTATGTGGCCACTATGTATTCCTCCTCTCGCTTTCTGGCACGCGAAATTGAAGAGTGGGTTATAACCGTTGACGAAGAAACGGCATGGATTGAGAAGGCCAACTCTGATGACAAGCGCGTCATCATTGGCGCCATGTCCGGCGGACAGCTCATCGGCTTGTGTGATTTTGCACCAGTTGCATCGATGAAGCGCATGGCCCATCGAGCCCAATGCGGTCTCTCGGTCGCCCCTGAATTCCAGCACAAGGGCATCGGGACCTTGCTCATGCAAACGTTGCTGCAAACTGCAAGGCAAGCAGGCTATGAACAGATGGAACTGGAAGTAGTTTCCCTTAACCACAAAGCCATCGATCTCTATAAAAAGCTCAATTTCTCCAAGTGCGGTACCATCGAGTACGGCATGAAGTACAAGGACGGTACGTACGGCGATCTTGACATCATGATGCATCGCCTCGTCTGATAAAAAAGGCGTCCCATTCCGATTCCTTGAATCCAACGAGCACCCCTTGTTCACAGACGAGCAAGGGCCTTTTTACCAGCATGCCGTCGGAACTGAGCAGCTCCAGGATCTGGTCATCCTTCAGGTGCGACAGCTTTTCCTTGAGGGCCAAGCTTCGGTATACTTGGCCGCTGGTATTGAAAAATTTCTTACTGTCCTTACCACTTTGTCTGATGATGGCTTCAAGTTCTCGTTTGTCGGGTCTCTGAGTCTGTATGTTCCTATAGCTATAGGAAATGCCGTTGCTTTCCAAATACGCAATGGCACGCTTGCAGGTTGAACAGTTGGGATAACAAAAGATGGTCACTTACGGCCTCCGCCCTTGCATGGTAGCAGATGAAAGGCCGACCGGCAATCGGACAAAATGGAGCATTCCCCTAGACCAAAGAGGAAAAAGTTGCTATATACAATATGTTTCCGGTAAAAGGGTTTTCCCAATCTACCCTCTACAGGGTGGTCGAGCTTTTCTGGTTGTAGTATACTCCATGGTAGCTAGACCAAAGAAGGAAGCAACATAAGGGCTTTGCCTGAGGATATACATGGTCCAGAGTCGGACCGAAAGGATGAACATAGGATGATCGCTGATAAGAGTATCAAAGAATTGGAGAATTCCTCCGTCGCACTGACGGTCACCGTGACCGCCCCCACCATCGAGAATGATTACAAGGCTGCACTGCAAAAGTACGCCGCTACCATCCAACTCAAGGGCTTCCGCAAAGGAAAGGCCCCTGTTTCTGTTTTGGAAGGCAAGTTCGGCAAGGCCATTCGCGAGGAAAGCACTTTCAACACCATCGAGGAAGCCCTCAAGGAAGCTCTGCAAGGAGTTGAGGACAAGTACAAGCCCCTCTCTTTCAGCACTCCCGAGTTGCAGGACGAAGAGACCCTGCTCCCCTTTCAGGCAGATAAAGACATCACCTTTACCGTTACGTATGATGTAATGCCCACCTTTGAGCTTCCCGCCTACAAGGGCTTGAGTGTCACCTATCCAAAAGTAGCTGTTTCCGATGAGGCGGTGAATGCTGAGATCGACAAGTTGCGCGAGCAGAACGCCATGGTCATCGACAAGCAGGATGCTGCCGCCATGGGCGACATTGTCACCGTTGACTATGTCGAGCTTGACGATCAGAACAATGAAGTTGCAGGAACCGAGCGCAAGGAGTTCGTCTTCACCCTCGGCAGCACCTACAATTTCTACCAGATTGACAGCGACTTGGTCGGCATGAAGGCCGGTGAAGAGAAGACTTTCTCCAAAACCTATGCCGAGGATTCCACCATTGAAGGGTATGCAGGTAAGACCATCACCCTCAAGGTTGCAGTCTCTGCTGTGAAGTTCCGTGACGTTCCCGTTCTGGACAACGATTTTGCCCAGGACGTAAAGGAAGAATACAAGACTGTCGAAGACTTGGTTAAGGCTACCCGCGAGAAGCTTCAGAAGGCATTGGATGCCAAGCTTGAGCAGGAGAAGCTCAACGCCCTCAGCGAAGAACTGCTGAAAGGCACCACCATCGCAGTTCCCGCCAGCATGATTGATCTTGAGATCGACCAGAGTTGGAACCGCTATGTGAAGCAGACCGGCCTCAGCGAAGAGCAGATTCTGCAGTTCCTGCAGTTCCAGCAGAAAACCAAGGAAGACGTCACCGCACCTTGGAGAGAAGCTGCCGAAAAGAATCTTCGCGTCCAGCTGATCATGGACAAAATCAAGGATACTGAAAAGTTCACTGTTGACGAGGAAGAACTGAACAAGGCTTTGGAAGAACAGCTGAAGGACGTTACCGACGAAAGTCAGCGGGAGTACTACAAGGCCATGATCGAGGACGACATGCGATTCCAGAAGATTGCACCGTTCTTGCAGGAAAACAACACCTTTGTTGAAGGTGATGAGGTTGCCTACGAGGTCTTCATGAGTCAGACCTACGGTGCGTAAGAGCGCATCCGACAGTGTTTTACGTTGTGAGAAGGCGGGTCCACACTGGTTCCGCCTTTTCAATCTCAGCTTTAAAAGGGGGCTTTTGCCATGAATAACCATCCTTTGAGGATGCAATCCACCATACCGATGGTCGTCGAGCAGTCTGGAGTCGGCGAACGTGCCTACGACATCTTCAGCCGTCTGCTCAAGGATCGCATCATTTTTCTTGATGGCGAGATCCATGACGCCAATGCTGATCTTGTGGTAGCACAAATGCTCTTTCTCGATTCCGAGGATTCCACCAAGGACATCAGCCTCTATATCAACAGCCCCGGCGGCTCTGTTACCGCCGGTCTTGCGATTTATGATACCATTCAGTACCTGCACTGCAAAGTGCAGACCATCTGCATGGGACAAGCCGCCAGCATGGCAGCCCTGCTGCTCGCCAGCGGTTCGGAGGGAAAGCGATTCATGCTGCCTTCTGCAAGAGTCATGATCCACCAGCCTTGGGGTGGTGTCGAGGGTCAATCCACCGACATCTCCATCCATGCAAAGGAGATCAGCCGATTGAAGAAACTGACCATCGACATCATCGCCCAACATACGCATAAGAGCTTTGAGCAGGTGTCCAAGGATGTCGAGCGGGATTTCTTCCTTTCAAGCGATGATGCTGTCAGCTATGGTATTGTCGACAGCGTCATGAGAAGGAGTAACTGATGGCACGAAACGCGAAAGTCTGTTCTTTCTGCGGCAAAGGCCAGGAAGAAGTAAAAAGGCTCATCAACGGTCCCGGTGTGGCCATTTGTGATGAGTGCATCAAAGTGTGCAACGATATGCTCGCCGGTGATCCTACGTTCCAGGAGGATGCATTGGGACTTCCCGAACGCATCCCCACCCCGAAGGAACTCAAGGACTACATGGATGAGTATGTCATCGGCCAGGATGATGCAAAACGTGTACTGGCCGTTGCAGTGTACAACCACTACAAACGAGTCAAGTTCCAGAAGCAAATCGCTGAACAAGGCGTCGAGCTGGACAAGTCGAACATCCTCATGGTCGGGCCTACCGGTACCGGTAAGACTTTGCTAGCTTCCACGCTAGCCAAAAAGCTGCAGGTTCCCTTCGCCATCGCCGATGCTACCACCCTCACCGAGGCTGGATATGTCGGTGAGGACGTTGAGAACATTCTGCTTAAGCTCATTCAGAATGCCAACGACAATATCAAGGCGGCTGAGTACGGGATTATCTTCATCGATGAGATCGACAAGATTGCCAAGAAAGGTGAAAATCCGTCCATCACCCGCGATGTAAGCGGTGAAGGCGTACAGCAAGCCCTCTTGAAAATCATCGAGGGAACCGATGCATCCGTGCCTCCCCAGGGCGGCAGAAAGCATCCCAACCAGGAGATGCTGAAGATCAATACACGCAACATCCTCTTTATCTGTGGTGGAGCCTTTGTGGGCTTGGACAAGGTCATTGAGAAGCGGGTTTCCAGCCATGCCATGGGTTTTGGCGCCAGCATTATCAATGCCCAGGACAAGGACCTGCATGCCTTGTACAGCAAGATGATGCCGGATGATCTGATCAAATTCGGTCTGATCCCCGAATTCATCGGCAGACTTCCCATTCACGTTGCCTTGGACAACCTGTCCAAGAAGGATTTGATGAGAATCATCGTAGAGCCGAAGAATTCAATTCTCAGGCAATATGAAGCTGCATTCCGTCTTGACGGCATTGAGTTCATCTTCAAAAGTGAAGCTGTCGAAGCTGTGGCGGAGAAAGCGTTCGAGCAAAAGACCGGTGCCCGAGGCTTGCGGTCCATTGTGGAGAACATCATGATGGGAATCATGTACGATATTCCTTCCATTCAACAGGTGAAACAGGTGATTGTAGGACGGGAGTGTGTGCTTGAAGGCAAACAACCCGAGGTTATTCGTGGAGCGTGAAATGTTTAGCTACCCCCCATTTGACGAGCAGATTCTGGATCTGTTGAGAAGTCGGGACGAGTTCATCGTTCTGGGACACATAAGCCCTGATGGGGATTGCCTATCGAGCCAGATGGCTGCAGGATCGCTCTTGCTTAAAATGGGCAAGACCGTCCATATGGCCAACGCTGGTCCATTCGACCGTTCAGAAATCTCTCACCTGCGAGCGGATTTTCTTGCACACATTGATGAGGAGCTGTACAACCGCAATCCGATCGTGGTTGTGGTTGACTGCTCTTCCCCTGAAAGACTTGGCCATCTTGCCAAGGAAATCGAAGGGCTGACCACCATCGTGTTGGATCATCACAGCAGCGGGGAGCAGTTTGGAAATCATCGCTACATTGTACCCCGTTCAGTTTCCACCACCCTGATCATTATGCAGTTGTACAAAGCTCTCGAGGTGGAAATCTCTCAAGAAATTGCCGAACACCTGTTTTTCGGGTTTGCAACTGACTCAGGCTTTTTCCGATTCATCAATGCATATCGGGGAGAAACCCTGCGTCTTGCAGCGGAACTTGTAGATCTGGGAGTCTCTCCCAATACCATGGCCGACCGAATGACCGGTGGCAAGAGTCTTGGATATGTCAAATATTTGGGCAAACTCATCGACCGCAGTGAAAGTCTTTTTGACGGAAAATTGATGTACTCCTCCTCCTGCCTCAAGGATAGGGACACCTACATCACTACCGATAAACCCAGTGATTCGCTCTATGCCATGTTGCTCTCAGTCAAGAATGTCGAGGTTGTGCTCTTCTTCAAGGAACTTGAGGGAGGCAGCACCGAGGTGGGCTTTCGGTCTTCCCATCAGAGCAGTGTCGATGTAGGTGCATTGGCTGAACGTTTCGGCGGCGGCGGACACAAGAAAGCTGCAGGGGCGACGGTGAATGAAGAGATCGACATAGTACGGAAAAAATTGATCGATGCTGTCGGGGAACTACTGCACGGCTAAGTTGGCATACACATTGCATACAGATGTGAGAAATCACCGAAGGAGTATGCAATGCACCTCTTACCCCTATCCGAAAGCGCATCAACGTTCCTGACTAAATCTGTTGTACGATATCAGACGCTGCCTACAGACCAAAGTCTCTTCCATTCATTGCATGAACAAACCCAGCAACTATTGTATGAACTCCCCTCTTTTTTACACCTCATTGAAGAAGAGGATTGCTGTGAGTTCCTGTTTTTCTGCTACGACGCAATTCCCTATTACCTGAATACCTATCGTGAGGGAAGACTCTCCTATATCGGCTATCTGAGCCAGGTGGTTCGTAAGCGTAGCCGGTACTTCATGGCCCAACAACAGATACAACGAAAGAAAGAACTCTTGGTCGCCGAAAGCGATTACTATCAGCAACAAGTATCCCAGATGCCTCTCCAAACTGCCGAGCATGCAACATACTGCAGTTTCTCTTCCGTTCCCCAACAGGAAATCCAAGCTTTGCCGGATCTCTTCAGCCAACTCATGCAACGTTGCAGCAATCCAATAAACCCCACCAATGCAAAGCTGAGAAAATTGCAGGCGGTTCTCCAGTTGCCGGTGAACCGAAAACGATTCCTGATCATGCTCACCCTCTCCCCTCATTTGGCTGGCGAGTACCTGCTGGAAGACTTGGCTTCGCTTTTGGAAGTAGAGGCTCCCCTGCTTTCACAATATCTGAATACGGCCAACTCGGTGCTTGCCCACAAACAAGCATGCAAAGAGGAATTTGAAACCATAAGCCATCGACATTTCAGAAGGTTGCTGGAGATTGAATCGGAGCTCCTTCGTGAGGACGATGAGGGTAAGCGACGTAAGCTTGAGGAACTGCTTAGCTGGACACGACGTGTATACAAGATCAAAATCCACCAAATCCGGACCATGGAACTCAATTTAAGCCATAGCGAGCTAGGAGCTCTTCTCGGAATTCCCAAAGGGACCATCGATAGTTCGGTGCACTATATGAAACGTCTGCTTTCCAAGTATATGGACGAAAAAGAGGACAATGAGTATCTTTAGACCCATGAATATTCTTTTGGCATCCAACAATCTCCATAAACGGGAAGAATTCTCCCGCATGCTTTCGGGCCATACGCTTGTGGTACCCTCTGAATTGGGGCTGCATTTTGATTTTGAGGAAGATAAGGCGACGTTCACCGAGAATGCCTTAGGCAAGGCTTTGGCACTGTTTGAGCAAGCACCAAAGGGCTTTGTCGTCCTTGCCGATGATTCAGGACTCTGCGTCGACGCACTGGGTGGCGGTCCGGGTGTAAGAACAGCCCGGTATGGTATGGAAACGTTCGGCAGACAGCTGGAAAGCGCTGAACGCAATCAGTTCCTTTTGGAAAATCTGAACCACTTGCAATCACCAAGTGAGCGAGGGGCACAGTTTGTGTGTGCCTTGGCCTTGGTGGTCGATACGCATCGAATTTTTACGTTGTGTGAATCCGTGAAGGGCTCAATTGCCACCACCAGTTTCGGAAAGGGTGGTTTTGGGTACGATCCGGTTTTCATCGTCACCGAGGCGGGAAAGACAATGGCCGAGCTTAGTGAAGAAGAGAAGGACCGCTACAGTCACCGAGGCTGCGCAACCCGACACCTTATAACCTTGTTAGGAGAAATTGCATGAAGACACTCAACCGTGCTGAACAAAATAGTGCAGACACCTGGGACCTTGGAAGCCTCTTTGAGAATCACCAGGCTTGGGATGAAAGTCTCACCTTGCTCATAGAGCGAATCCAAGAGGCCTCTAAGCTGAAGGGAACCCTACAGGGAGGGAAAACTTCCTTCCTCTCGACGATGCGATGGTATGAAGAGACCTCGATCCTTGCAGAGAGGTTGTACAACTACGCGTTCTTGCTGTACGCAGGGGACGCCTCGGACAACGATAATGTCAGACGCTATTCGCTTGCATCCCAGTACCTCAGCCAGCTCAGTGCCGCCATGGCCTTCTTTGATCCGGAACTGCTGGGAATTGAGGATAAGGTAATCGATGCCTACCTTCAGGATGACGCATTCGCCGACTATGCCATCTTTATCCAGAAAGCGAGAAGGTTCAAGGAACATGTGCTCAGTGAGCGTGAAGAGCGTCTGATGGCCCTCCAGGGGGAAGTAGGCTCGGTGATGCGAACCACCTTCGGTGATTTGACGAACGTGGATTTTAATTTCGGCGAGCTTGAGGGAAAACCACTCACGCAGAGTTCGTTCAGCAGTTTCTTGATGCAGGATGACAGGGACTTGCGGAAAAGGGCTTACAAGCAGTTTTATGCCGTGTACGACAAGAGCAAGCATGCCATCGCCAGGCTCTATGAAGGCCAAGTAAAGCAGGATATTTTCCGCAGCAAGGCACGCGGCTATGAGAGTTCGAGAAGCATGGCCCTCTTCGGTGACAAAGTTCCCTTGTCCGTGTATGACAACCTCATACAGGCAGTACACGAGGCATTGCCCTCCCTTCACCGCTACTATGCACTCAGAGCCCGCCTGTTGGGTCTGGACAAGCTTGCTCACTATGATGTCTATGTCCCCTTGGTCAAAGGCATCAAGGCGCATACAAGCTATGAGAGGGCAGTCCAGATTATCGGCGAAGCGCTCAAGCCGTTGGGCCAAGACTATGTAACGACACTTACAAAGGGTCTTACCACCGACCGCTGGGTCGACCGGTATGAGAATACTGGAAAGCGCAGTGGAGCCTTCAGCAGCGGTACCTATACCTCAAAGCCGTATATTCTGCTCAACTACAAGGAAGATGTACTTCGCGATCTCTTTACCGTCGCCCATGAAGGCGGGCACTCCATGCACAGTTACTACAGTGCACGGAACAACCCCTATTTCCACTACGATTACACCATTTTCGAAGCTGAGGTTGCATCGACATTCAATGAGCAACTGGTTGCCAAGTATATGATCGAGACTTCCTCGGACAGCAAGACCAAGGCCTACATCCTGGGCAAGCAGATTGATGATATTGTAGCTACGCTCTTCAGGCAGACCATGTTTGCCGAGTATGAGATGATCACCCACCAGATTGCTGAATCGAATACACCTTTGACTCTGGAGTTGCTCAGAGAGGAGTATCGCAAGCTATTGGTCGCCTATTTCGGTCCGAAGGTGGAGTTTGAAGAAGAGAGCGATATGGAAGGCCTGAGGATTCCGCACTTTTACAGTCCCTTCTATGTCTACAAGTATGCTACCGGCATCAGTGCGGCAATCGCCTTGAGCCAGAAGGTACTCAAAGGAGGAGAGGCTGAGCGCAATGATTACCTTTCCTTCCTTTCAAGCGGAGGCAGTTCCTACCCTATCGATTCACTATGCAAGGCAGGTGTCGATATGGCCAGCGTAAAACCGGTCCAGGATGCACTGAAAACGTTTGAGAATCTGCTTGATCAATTCGAAGCACTGCTCTAGCAGAATTCAAGCCTTCTTTTTTAAAAGAGGGCTTGACTCAAATCCCAACGGTGTTGTATTGTAGCCACGTTCGGTTTGAAAGAACCGGAAAACCTCAGAATGCGGTAGTGGTGGAATTTGGTAGACACGCTAGCTTGAGGTGCTAGTGGGCTAACGCTTGTGCTGGTTCAAGTCCAGTCTACCGCAATCATATAAACCCTTGCTAAGATAGAACTTAGCGAGGGTTTATTTTTATACTCAGACTCAGATCAGAGCCAGCAGCATCCTCGCCGCAGTATACACCAACAACAACGACAGAACTGCATTGACAAGTCGGCGTGTAGCTTCAGTCTTCAAAAGCCGGGAAAGGCCCAATCCAAAGAGGGCCCAGGTGGAAAGAGCTGAAAAACTCATCAGGGTAAAACAAAGCGCACTGAGTATCAGATTGATGGGTGTACGACTCATATCCTTCAGGAAGGTTGCATATACCGTCAAACCAAGGACGATGACCTTCGGATTGAGCAGCTGCAAGAGCAGGCCGTTGCTATACCCAAGTGGTTTGACAGCCGTCTGGGAGAATGCATAGGAGCTCGTGAGCACATGATAGGCCAGATAGAGGATGTACAGGCTGCCCGCCACCGTGAGGAAGGACACCATTCGGGGCATCACTTGCTGAAAAAATGTAGCCAAAGCAGCGCTGATCAGCATGATTGAGAAGAAACCCGTAGCAATGCCGAAGAAATACGGCAAGGACCTGCGGTAACCATAGTTGAGACCCATCGCATGACTGCTGATCGTATTCGGACCCGGGCTGAAGGTTGTGATGAAGGCAAACATGAAGGTGGAGAAAAGGTCGATCTGCATATCAAAGGATTGTATCAGCAAAAACCTGGTTGGACTATTGAAAAAAGGACCCCGGGATGATTTTGTCTCCCGGGGTCCTGATGGATTCAAGCGTTTGGGCTTAGTACTTCTTTACTCCATTGGCGAGAGCTTTCTCAACCAAGGCATAGAAGTCATTTACGTGAACGCTGGCTCCGGCGATGTCGTCGGTATGACCGGCATCGTCCTTGTAGGTGATCTTCTTGGGATCCTGGGTGGAGAGGAGATGGTTCTGAACAACCACAGCCTGCTCGTGCCATTCCTTGCCGATCTTGCTTGCCTTGAGCATGCCGTAGCCGCCTTCAGCAGCAACTGTCTGCTTGTCACGGTTGTCCTTGTCCACGGCACTCCAGTATACGTTGACGAGGTTGCCGTTGCTTACGAACAGTGAGGCAAATCCCTTCCAGCCCGATGAGCCGAAGGCTTCCTCGGTGGCATAGTATCCGCCGTTGGCAAAGGGTCCGAGACCGACAGGACCGTTGTCCAAAGCCTTCTTGACGAGGTCGAAGAGGGGGTTCACGTGAACCGATACTCCTGCGATATCATCGGTGTGGCCGGCATCATCCTTGTAGGTGATGGCAGTGAGGTCCTGGGTCTTGAGCAAGTACTCCTCAGTCTTCTGGGCCTGAACATACCACTCATCCTGGGCCTTGCCGAACTTGACCATGTTGTACTTTCCAGCCTTGTCGTAGGCCTTCTTGTCGTCGCCATTGCGGTTCACAGCACTCCAGTTAACGCTGGCGATGCGGCCGTTGAGAACGGTCAAGGAGACATATTCCTTCCAACCGGAAGAGGGATAGCTTGCATCGATGGCGAAGTATGCACCATCGGCATACGATCCGCGACCGACAGGACCGGCAGCCAAAGCCTTGGCGGCAAGTTCAAAGAAAGCATTCACGTGTACAGAAACGCCAGCGATGTCATCGGTGTGGCCTTCGCTGTCCTTGTAACTGATCTGTGCGGGATCCTGGGTCTTCAGCAGGTGGGCCTCGGCCTTCTCTGCCTGTTGGTACCACTCAGCCTGAGCCTTACCAAACTTGACCATGTTATACTTTCCAGCCTTATCATAGGTCTTCTTGTCAGCACCGCCGGAAACGTTGACAGCGTTCCAATCAGCTTCGACAATCTTCCCACCAGAAACGGTCAAGGTCACAGTTTCCTTCCAACCTGAAGAGGCGAAAGCATCGTCGGCGGCAAAATAGATGCCATCAGCATACTTTGCAGCGGCCACAGCCGGGGCAGGTGCTGGTGCAACGGGAGCCGGTGCGGCCACAGCCGGGGCGGCAGCGGGAGCCGGGGTCGCGGTTTTCGCTTCAGACTTCGAACAGCCGGTGAAGACGAACAGAGAGATCAAAACAACTGCTGCAAGAACAGCAAACACGTTCTTTCTCATGGTCATGTACTCCTAGGTAATATCAACATTCTTACATATAATCATATACAGATTTATTACACCTTTGCAATATCGTCCTAAAATTATCAATATACATTCGCAATTACTACTATATCTTGTTAAGTAATTGTAATATATAGAGTTCTTTTGACAAGTAATCCGATTACTTTACTTTGATATAAAAATATCGATTTATTTTTTTTATGGACTTTCATAATAAATTGTTTCCCAAAGAGATTTTTTGTTTTTTTACCTCCTAGAGTATGGCGCTAATGAAGAAAATGTGGAAAACTATATTCGATAAAAAAGGACACAATTGCATAAAATCCTACTTCTGTGCTAGAGTGTTTTTCTGCCAAAGCAAAAAGGTTCCGTGACTGTACATCTGAAAATGAGCCTGGTTGCAACGCAATACCGAAATTACCATATTGCAAGCCCTTGCCTACAAGGGTCATTAAGGAAGGAACAATGGACAAGAAACAGATTGTGGTATTAGGCGGGGGATACGCCGGAGTACACGCTGCAAAAACCTTGCACAAAGCATTCAGGAAACACCAAGACAAGGTAGAGATTACCTTGATCGATAAGGGCCGCCACCACATTCTCATGACGGAACTGCATGAAGTTGCAGGAAACCGAGTCGAAGAAGATTCAGTTAAAATTTCCTTCGACCGCATATTCGCCGGCAAAATGGTCAAGGTAGTACAGGATACCATTGCCACCATTGATTTCAAGAATCAAACCCTCAAAGGCGAACGGGCCCATTACTCCTATGACCAGCTGATCATCGGTACCGGCGCCACCACTGCCGACTTCAATATTCCCGGTGTCAAGGAGCATGCCTTCTACCTGTGGAGTCTCGAGGACGCACTACGCATCCGCTGCCACATTGAGCAGGTAGTCAAGGATGCAAGCCGCGAAGCGGACCCTGAGAAGCGCAAGCAGATGCTTACCTTCGTTGTAGCCGGAGGCGGATTCACCGGCATTGAGCTGGTAGGTGAATTGATTGAATGGCTGCCCATCCTTTGCAAGGAAAATGGTATTGACTTTAAAAAAGAAGGCAAGCTGATCAGTGCTGAGGCATTGGGAAGCATCCTGAATATGTTGCCGGAAAAGCCTCGTGCCAAAGCCGTCAAATACCTTGAGAAGAAGGGTGTGGAGATTAAGCTCAACTCCCTGATCACCCAAGTCGATGCAGAAGGCTTCTCGATCAAGAGCGGTGAAGTGATCAAGACCAAGACACTGGTCTGGACCTGTGGAGTTCGCGGCACCGAATTTTGTGAAAAGCTTCCCCTTACCGATGGAAAAATCGGCAGAAAGCTTGTGAATGAATATATGCAGAGCCCTGACTACCAGAACGTCTACTTAGTCGGTGATGGTATGTGGTTCTTGGAAAACAATCGTGCAGTGCCCCAGATTGTCGAAGCCGCCGAGCAGACTGCAAAGACTGCCGCCGATGGCGTTGCCTATGCAATAAAGAGTGAACTCGGCCTGAAAACCGAGCATCCCAAACCGTTCAAGTCAAATTTCCACGGCTTCATGGTCTCCATCGGGGGAACCTATGCAGTCAGCCATACCGCAGGAATGTCTTTGTCAGGGTTCTTTGCCATGGCCCTCAAGCATATGGTAAACATTTACTATCAGAGCGGAGTCTGCGGCGTCAACGGTGCTTGGGCGTATATCAAACACGAAATTTTGGAAATCAGACACAACCGCTCCCTTATCGGAGGCTTGGCTTCCTACAAGGTTCCCTCCTACTGGACGACCTTCCTCAGAATGTATCTGGGTGTAATGTGGTTCATCGAAGGAATCGGCAAGATCAAGGACGGCTGGCTTACCGACACCACCGGTTCAAAAGTCTATTGGGGTGCCCCAAAAGCCGATGGCATCGCCGATGCCTGGGCTTCAGCAAGCCAAAGTGTTGCTGAAACAGTTGCCTCAGCAAGTCAGGCTGTTGCCGATAGCGTAGCCTCCGTAAGCCAGACTGCTGCATACTCCAGTCAGCCAGTGGTGCAAGCTGTTGCATCTGCCAGCCAAAGTGCTGTTGAAGCTTCCTCCTCAGCCACCCAGTGGGTTGTCGAAACTGCGGCATCCGCCAGCCAAACGGTAGTCGATACCGTTGCCTCTGTCAGCCAAGCCTTGGCTGAAACCGGCGCTGTCAAGCAATTTGCACCTCCCCTGCTTTCCGAGCCGTTGGCTATCTTTACCTGGATCAACGATACCTTTGTGGCTCAGGCTCCGTATCTGTTCCAATTGATGATCGTACTCGCTGAAGTCGGTATCGGACTTGCCCTCTTTGCAGGCCTGTTTACCTTCCCTGCAGCCATTGTCTCCATCGGCCTGTCGATTATGTTCCTCATAGGAGCTCTTGCAGGCAAGGAGATTCTTTGGTACATGGCAGTCTCCATTATCATGCTCGGAGGAGCCGGTAAGGCCTTCGGTCTGGACTATTGGGTGATGCCCTACCTGAAGAGGCTGTGGAATAAGACTCCTCTTGCCAAGAAAACCTACTTCTATCTCGATGAACCTGAGTTCACCAAACGACAGATGGAACGGAAACTCGGGAAAAAGTAGGAAGGCATGACCGATTTCTGGGATGACGAGCAGGAACTCAAAAAAAACCTGATGAACGTAAGCAGTACCATCGAGAGCACGGTGGCTACTGCTCACGGCTTTATCCGCCCCATTTTGCTTGACCATGTGCAATCGGTGGGGAAAATGTTGCGTCCCGCCCTGATTCTCATAACCAGTGCCTTGGGTGAACAAGAAGTAACAGAGGATGCTATACGAGTCGGATCCATTCTTGAGCTGATTCATCTCGCTTCCTTGGTCCACGACGATATTATTGACTCCGCTGCAAAACGCAGGGGAAAATCGACGGTGTTCGCTAAAGTGGGAGCCAAACAGGCAGTACTCGCCGGTGACTTCCTGCTGGCGAAAGCCTTGATGCTAACCAGCGGCAAGGAACGGGGAATGGACAGCAGGGTTGTCTCTCGTGCACTGAGTCGGCTTTGCGAAAGTGAACTGGAACAGGATGCAGGCCAAGGCGACTTTTTTATATCCCATCACACGTATCTGCGCCGGATAGCAGGGAAAACGGCAAGCCTGTTTGCCTTAAGTTGTTACGCTGGTGTCGCACTGCAGGAATCGGAACCGACCAGGCAGATGCTGTGCCATCGAATTGGATACTGCATGGGAATGGCCTTCCAGATCCAGGACGACATCCTTGATTATGCAGGCAGTTCCTCAAAGTTGGGAAAACATACAGGCAATGACCTCAAGTGCGGGATCCCCACCCTGCCGCTCATCTATGCGCTGAAGCAGGAACGAGAAAACGGACAAACACAGTTGCACGATCTTTTGTATCAGGCTTCGACTCCTCTGAAGGAAAAAACCGTCAAACAGGCACTTATTCTGGTTGAATCGTTGGGTGGTGTACAAAAAGCTCAAATTCTTGCAGAATCATACAAAAAGAGAGCCTTCTCCGATATCAAGCGCCTCGCACACCCCCAGGTGGAGAGACAACTCAGCACTCTTTTTACCAAATTATCTACACGATCAGTATAGGAACAGCATGAACAATACACACAATGATTACGATTCAGACCTCACTGGAGAGGAGCAGGCCTTCCGTGAAGCATATGAAACTACGTTGCTTTATTTGGAGACTAGGCAGAAAATAAGTCCGCTGAATGTAATCGACCTCGAAGGAGAATTTCACCACCTCACCATCTATGAGGGACAGGATTGGGGCGGCAGGGGCGTTTTGAAGAATGCGGAGATCCAGGGACAAATCTATGCCTATTTGGCATTCATCAACCAGCTGAAACAACCAAAAGGGCTGTAGGGAGAGTAGCCAGTACTCTCCCCCAGAACTCGTCTGCTTAACTGAGCAGTGTCTTCTGACCTTCCAAACTCCTCAGTGAGGAAATTTCTTCGGTCACTTCGACAACACCCAAATACTCTTGTTTCTCGTTTCGTACGGCAAAATAGCGGATGAGGATGAAGCTGGTCCCTTTCTGGATCCAAAAGGATTCACTGTCTTTCAGGCCGGCTTTAAAATCCTCCACCAGTTTTTGTACAACTGCAAGGCTCTTGGGAGGATGGCAATACGCTACTTCGCGACCAACAATGCTGCGAGTCCGCGGAAATACCCTGTCCTTGCCCTCGCTGAAATACCGGACTTTGTCATCCACTCCTACAAAGGTAACATCACCAGGAAGCGTGTTGAGCATCCAAGTCAATTCCTCGAGGTTAAAATGACCACTGGGCAATACGATTTCACCGCTGTCCTCCTGCTTCACAGCAAAATCCTGCTTGCCGCTCATGCTTGCATTCCAACGATACCAAGTAAGAGCATCTGAAGGGCTTGCCCCCTCAATGCCACCGTTGAAACAGTAACCGATATCGGCGCTATCACGGGCGACAGTAAGCCATGCATCACCATCCATGACACCCTGCAGCATCGGCATAAGGATATTGTTCTCCTTGTTGATCATGCTGTGCACCTGTTCTAGTAGCTTATCCAGCACAGATTCCTGCACGCTGCCATCAGTTTGGAGGCTATGGATAGCAGCTTTCCACAGATCCCGAATTTCATCATCCACTCCCCACATGACTTTCGGAGGGGCGGTTATGCCGGCCTTCTCCATATACGGGAAAAAGAGATTCTCCTTGCGGGCATAGTGTTTGTCCAGCTTGCTCAAACTCTTCAATGCAGAAAGAAGATTGGCTTTAGCATCATCACTTTTCTTCTGTTTGTAGGCCATTACGGCAGAACTGAATTCAGTATCGAGGAACTCAGTCAAACCGGCATTTTCCTGGATGAATACAAAAGCGGGATGGCCCGGTGTCTTGTCAGCCTGCTTGCCTTGGTGAATCTCCTCTATGCTGGAGCCAAAGACTGAGGCGTGGACATCACACAGCTTTTGCACCTGCTCCACTTGGATGGCACCGCTTTCCATTAGCTTGCGCTCGGCTGCAGCCAATTCTTCTGCACTTACGGTGCCGAATTCAGCTTCAAACTCAATCTTCACCGCATCACTGGAGACTCCGCTATGCAGTTTCTCAATGATTTCTTTCAGTCTCGCAATTTTTCTATCGTCCATGATTTCTCCTTATACCATAATTCCTACTATTATAGTATGATAAAAAGCGCCTCACAAGGGAAGCGCTTTTCTGTAAAAATTGAACAAACTATCTTTGAGCTTAGTAAGCATTTGTGATGTAATGCTCAAGCTCTCCAATTTGGAAATCACGTTCGTCCAAGGCAGCCTTAACGACATCCCCGATGGAAATCATACCAATGACTTTATCGTCCTCGACTACCGGAAGGTGACGGAAGTGTCCTGCAGTCATGAGATGGAGGCAGTCTTCAGAACTCTGATGCGGTTTGACATAGGTTACTCCGGTGGTCATCACTTCCCGCACCTTAATAGAAGCCGTATTCAGGTGTTCGAGCCTCTTGGAGAAATGCCGGATAATGTCTCGTTCAGAGAGGATTCCCTTGATGTCACCCTGCTCATTGAGCACCAACAGCGCGCCAATTTTATGCTCGGTAAGTTTCAAAAGGGCATGTGATAGGGCATCGTCAGGTCCAATACTAATAACTAATTTCCCTTTTTGATCCAGAATCGTTTGTACATTTGCCATACATTACCTCCACTATGTCAATTTTTACGCTTTTCCTAATTCAAGCGTACCTCACGGTTTTCAAATACGCAAGCTAATTGTGTACAACAACATAGAAATTCCTACTTAATTACTAGAATAGGTATTTTTCTATCTATAAAGAAAGATTTGATTGCCTGCAGGATTGCTGTATAGTTGCCATTGGCAAACAAATTCGTTATATAGATACCATAAGGAACAAACCTGATGAACATCATCCTCTACAGTGTCACCGCCATTCTGCTCATCCTTTCCTTCGTGAAGGATAAACAGAAAACTCACAAGGCTCTTGTGAAAGCTTGGAAAGCATTTGAAAATATCCTTCCCCAGTTTCTGGTCGTCATTCTGTTGGTCAGCCTGCTGCTCAGTTTGTTGGACCATGCAATGATTCTGAAAATCATCGGCTCTGAATCGGGATGGCTCGGAGTCCTGCTCGCCGCCATTGTCGGGGCCGTCACCCTGATTCCAGGTTTCGTTGCCTTCCCTACTGCCGCTCTTTTGGTCAACGGAGGTGCCGGATACATGCAAATCGGCGCTTTCATCTCAACGTTGATGATGGTCGGCATAGTCACCCTTCCGGTTGAGATACGCTACTTTGGCAAAAAAATGGCATTCTATCGCAACGGCCTTGCTTTCATTTTCTCGTTCTTGGTTGCCTTTGTCATCGGACAAGTCATGGAGGTTCTGGTATGAAGCAAGTTCTCAAGCGATATCGCTCTTTCTTGGTAGTATTGGTAGCCTTGGTGGTGACAGGCCTCTTCAATCGGGAACTCGGCGAACAGGTACTCAATACAACCGCCTACCAGCTTCGGGAGATGCTGCTCATAATTCCCCCGATTTTCGTGCTCCTGGGCCTTTTGGATATCTGGGTGCCCAAGCAGACCATGGTCAAATATATGGGAGAAGGAAGCGGCCTCAAGGGGATTCTCTTGGCCCTCTTCATCGGTTCGGCGGCCGCAGGTCCTTTGTATGGAGCGTTTCCCGTGGCTGCAGTCTTCATGAAGAAAGGGGTAACGTTCTCAAATGTCCTGATTTTCCTCGGAGCCTGGTCAACAACCAAGATCCCGATGATTCTCTTTGAATTCTCGGCATTAGGCATTCCCTTTGCCTTGACCCGCCTTCTGGTGGATATTCCCGGCATTATCATCATTGCCTACCTATTGCAGGCCCTGATGGGGAAAAAAGAGATTGAGGCTATCTATGAGAAGACTCAGCAGAACGGTTAGTCGACCATAACAGAGAGGCTGACCAACCGCTGCAGGTCCACAATTCGTATCACCTTGGCCCCGATCTGCTCTATCAATCCATCACTCTCGAATTGAGCCAGTTTTCGGCTGAGCGTCTCTCGAGCCAATCCGAGGTAATTCGCCAACCCTTCCCTACTGAGAGGAAGGGTTATTTCTATATAGGGGCCGTTATAGTGTCCGTACGGCTCTTTGAACTCGAGCAATAAGCTTGCAATCCTCAAGTCAGCATTCCTGCCACCCATGCTCTGCATGGCAGTCTCAAGGCGGCTCATCCGATTTGCCATCGCCTCAATGATTTGCAGTGCCACTGAGCTGTGCGCCTCAATCAGAGAGGCAAACTGTGCTTTACTGAGGATGCAGACGTGGGTTTCTTCCAATGCTTCGACCGTATACGGAACACTCTCTTCGGTAAAAAGGAACCGTGCACCATAGTAGTCGTTGGCTGGGAAAATATAGAGAATCTGCTCCCTGCCATCAGCATTGGTCCGGTAGGCTTTGGCGCTTCCTTTCCGTATGACAGTGAAGCCGGTCGCCCTATCCCCTTCACGAATCAGTATTTCCCCTTTCTGAAAGCTTGTATGCTCCATTTGGGAAGTGAGGGCATGTACCGCTTCAGGTTGCAGGGAAGCAAAAAGCGGAACGCTTCGGATGCAGTGGTCATTGACACAACTCTGGCATTGAATGGACGCTTCCATACTATCTCCTAGTGAAATACTCAATTTGTGATTTCAATCACAGTATAAACTTTTTGAACATGGTATATCAAAGCTAAGAAAAGTATACGAGAAACGTGTGAAAGAGGAAACACCATGGACGATAGAGAAGACCAGAAGTACGAAATCAACACGAGAGCTTTCATCGTTGAGCATTACACCCCCTACGATGGCGATGCTTCCTTCCTGCAGGGTCCGACACAACGCACCGTGCAGCTTTGGGACAAGCTCAAGGATTTGCTTGCAATTGAACGCCAACGAGGCGGCATGTACGATATCGATGAAAAGACCATCTCCACCATCACCAGTCACAAAAACGGGTATATCGACCAGGAATTGGAACAGATAGTAGGACTGCAAACCGACCAGCCGCTGAAGCGTGCAATCATGCCCTTTGGGGGCATCAGGTTGGTACACACCGAGCTTGAAGCCTACGGCAAAACCCTGCCCGAGGATGTGGATACGGTTTTTACCTACCGCAAAACCCATAATGACGGTGTTTTCGATGTCTATACCGATGAAATGAAGAAAGTCCGCCATAGCGGCATCATCACCGGCCTTCCCGACGCCTACGGGCGGGGAAGAATTATTGGTGATTACCGCCGTGTTCCCCTCTACGGAATCGATTACCTGATAGCGCAAAAGAAGGAAGCGAAGCGCACCTATACGTTTGATGCAATGACCGAGGACGTGATTCGTGATCGCGAGGAGCTCAGCGAGCAAATCCGCTCCTTGGTCGAGCTCAAGGAAATGGCCCTTTCCTACGGCTGTGATATCGCCAAGCCTGCGATCAATACCAAAGAAGCAATCCAGTGGCTCTACTTTGCCTTCCTTGGAGCAACCAAGGAACAGAATGGTGCTGCGATGAGCCTTGGCCGTATTTCCACGTTCCTTGACATCTATGCTGAACGGGACCTGAAGGAAGGAACCTTCAGCGAGGCGGAAATTCAGGAGTTGGTCGACCACTTCATCATGAAACTCAGAATCATCCGATTCCTGAGAACCCCCTCGTACGACCAGCTGTTCAGCGGAGACCCTACTTGGGTCACCGAATCGATCGGTGGCATATGCGTTGACGGACGGCACATGGTCACCAAGATGAGCTACCGCTTCCTGCACAGCCTGACCAACCTCGGGCCGGCACCCGAACCGAATCTCACCGTCCTTTGGAGCCAGAACCTGCCTCAGGACTTCAAGCACTATTGTGCACAGCTTTCGATTGAAACCTCCTCGATCCAGTATGAGAACGACGATCTGATGAGAGCCGACTATGGCGACGATTATGGTATTGCATGCTGCGTCTCGGCAATGCGCATCGGAAAGCAGATGCAGTTCTTCGGCGCCCGTGTAAATTTGGCCAAGACCTTGCTATATGCCATCAACGGCGGACGCGATGAGAAAAGCGGTGAGCAGATCGGTCCGAAGTTCGCCCCCATACAGGACGAGTACCTTGACTATGCCACGGTTCTTGATCGTTTTGAGACGATGAGCGGTTGGCTTGCCAAGCTGTATATCGATACGCTGAACGTCATCCATTTCATGCATGACAAATACAGCTACGAACGCCTTGAGATGGCGTTGCACGATGAAGCGATTGTCAGAACCATGGCCGGAGGGATTGCAGGTCTGAGCGTTGTGGCTGACAGCCTGTCCGCCATCAAGTATGCCAAGGTGAAGCCGATCAGGGACGCAAGTGGACTGGCCATTGATTTTGAAATCGAAGGAACCTACCCCACCTACGGAAACGACGATGACCGCGTCGATGCCATCGCACGGGACCTGGTGAAGTCCTTCATGCAGAAAATGAAGAAGCACACCACCTACCGAAAGAGCATCCCCACCCTTTCAGTGTTGACCATCACCAGCAATGTAGTCTATGGCAAGAAGACCGGCTCCACCCCCGATGGGAGAAAAGCAGGCGAACCGTTTGCACCGGGAGCGAACCCGATGCATGGAAGAGACCAAAAGGGCTGTGTTGCCAGCATGAAGAGTGTAGCGAAGCTACCGTATGCCTACGCCCAAGATGGTATCAGTTACACCTTCTCCATTGTTCCTTCCACACTTGGAAAGAACACGGGGATGCAGATTGCCAATCTTACCACCCTCATGGACGGGTACTTTGCCCAGACGGGCCATCACATCAATGTGAACGTCATGGAGAAGAGCACGCTGCTGGACGCCATGGATCACCCGGAGAAGTATCCCCAGCTGACGATCAGGGTCAGCGGGTATGCGGTCAACTTCATCAAGCTAACGCGAGAACAGCAGCTTGATGTCATTCACCGCACCTTCCACGAATCCCTGTAAGGAGAAGCCATGTCAGTGATTGGATCTGTCCACTCCGTGGAAAGTTTTGGAACCTTGGATGGTCCGGGTCTCAGGTATGTTGTGTTTTTGCAAGGGTGCTCACTCAGATGCCGGTATTGCCATAATCCCGATACCTGGAATCTGAACGGGGGAAATCTTTCGGACAGCGAGGATTTGGTCCAAGAAATTCTGGGCTACCGGAATTTCATTGCCAAGGGCGGTGTTACCATCAGCGGCGGCGAGCCGCTGAAGCAGCCACAGTTCGCCCTTGCATTGCTCAAGCGCCTGAAACAGGAAGGTCTTCATACTGCACTCGATACGGCTGGCAGCGTCCCCTTGGAGCTGTCAAAACCGGTGCTGGATGCAGCGGACTTGATCCTTTTGGATATCAAGAGCTTGGATGACAAACTGTGCTTCAGCCTTACCGGAATGGGAAATGCAAACACCCTCTCCACCCTTGCCTACTGCCAAAGTATCGGCAAGAAGGTATGGCTAAGGCATGTGTTGGTTCCCGGATGGACACTCGATGAACAACGGCTAGAAGAACTGGCAGCCTTTCTTACAGCCTTCAGCTGCATCGAGCAGATCGAACTGCTTCCCTACCATCGGATGGGACAGTACAAGTGGGAGCAGTTGAAACTGCACTACTCCTTCAAGGATGTTCCCGAGCCTACAGCCAAGCAGCTTCGCATGGCCCGCTCGGTGTTTGAAGCGCAGGGCCTGAAGGTCCTGATGACCAATCTTGGAGAAGAGAAAGAAAACAAGGTCGGTTGAATACAAACAGGACTTGCCAATAGTGGCAAGTCCTGCTTGAAAACGAAAACAATAGGGGCTTTGCTTATCGCAACTTTTGTGGTACCAGAAAGAGTTTTTCCATAGCATAGCCCTGCTCAATGGCAATAGCCTTCATGGTTTGCAGCACCTCATCACTGATGGTGGGCGTACGGGAAAGGAACCAGAGAAATTCTCGAGAATCATTGCCGACCACTGCCCACTGATAGGTTTCCTGGTCAAGACCGAAAACAAGGTAGTCGGAAGTGAACAAGCCAAAGAACTTTACCTTCAGACGCCCCTGTGCGGATTCATTGGGTCTCCAGGCTACAGCTTTGACCGAAGTAAGTTTGCCATCGAGAGTCTTCTTCAATCCACTATTTACAACCTGGATGCGCCCATCGTCACGCAACGTATACTCAGCTTTCGCCCCTACCAGATTCTTCTCAAAGGGGTGCTGATACCGTCCAACCTCATACCAAGAACCAAGATACCGATTCAAATCAAGGGAATCCACTGTTTTCAATTTCTCAGCCTCCGGCACCGTCGTGGCACATCCGGCCAACGTTATCATCACAACAAGAGCGATGACAAACAACCCCGCCTTCTTACTTGGCTTCATAGTACCTTCCTCCATCCCGTTGCCTGCGAGTTTGCTTGAGTTGCTCGAGCGTCTCATCGAGCATCTGCCTCAATTGTGCATATTTCTTGCCTTGCTCATCGCGGTCGCTGCTGAGCAGGCAGGTTGCTATATGACTGGGAATGGAAACAGCCTTCTGCTCCAATTCACGGCCTTTTTGGGTGAGGATGACCTCAACAGTCCGTTCATCGCTGACAAGGCGGTGTCGTTCGATGAGACCGGCCGATTCCAAGCGCTTGAGCAGTGGTGACATAGTCCCTGTATCGAGGCTCAAGGCACTGCACAGTTCTCCAACCGTCGCTTTCTCATGCTCCCATAGATAGAGCAGTGTGATGTACTGGGCATAGGTCAGACCCAGATGATCGAGAAGAGGTCGGTAGGCAGCCATGAGCTCCCGTTCCAAGGCATAGAAGCGAAAACAAAGTTGATTGGAAAGCAAGAGTTGGTCATGGGCCATTAGAGTATCTCCTTCAGAGTCGGGATCAGCGAGAGCGGGGATTCAGTGGGTGCATACCGGTGTACGGTCACCCCGTCCTTCTCAACCAAGAACTTGGTGAAATTCCATTTGATGGTACTACCAAGTTTTCCCGGAGCTTGTTGTTTCAGGAATGCAAAAACGGGGTGGGTATTCTTTCCGTTGACTTCTATCTTACTCATAAGCGGAAAAGTAACACCATGATTCACCCTGCAGTACTCTGCAATGTCAGCATCACTGCCGGGTTCCTGATGCGCAAATTGGTCACAGGGGAATCCGATGACCAAAAAATTGGAGTCCTTGAACTGTTGGTACAGTTTCTCCAAATCGTCGTACTGAGGTGAAAATCCACATTTGCTGGCAGTATTGACAATCAGCAGGGTCTTGCCCTGCAACGTGGAAAAGTCGAATTCACGCTGATTGTTCGCAACTGCCTTGAAATCATATATGGCTTGCATACGCATTCCTTTTATTCAATTAAGTTGCGAACAATATAACAGAAGCAAATATTCTTGTCAATCCTTGCTGGATCGAGCCCAAAGATTGATATTTCCATCCTTTGCGTACGCATCAATCTTTGCAAGCTCGTCCGATGAGAAAACCAAATTCTGCAAAGCAGCCACATTTTCGCTAACCTGTTCAGCAGAACTTGCACCGATAAGGACGCTGGTTATCTCCTTTCGTCTCAGACACCAAGCCAAAGCCATTTGCGGTAAGCTTTGCCCACGCTCTTTGGCAATATCGTTGAGAGAACGGATATGGGCCAGATTCTCCTCACTGAGCATGTTCTGGGAAAGTGAACTGCCTTGGCGTGAAGCACGGCTACCCTGCGGAATATCCTCTAAGTAGCGATCGGTCAACATGCCCTGGGCCAAGGGAGAGAAGCAGATGGTCCCCACTCCCAGTTCATCCAACGTACCCAACAGATCTGCCTCAACCCAACGATTGAGCATGGAATAGGAGGGTTGGTGAATGAGCAAAGGAATACCCATCTGCTTGAGAAGGGAATACGCTTCCTTTGTCTTGGCGGCCGAATAGGAGGAAATGCCCACATAGAGGCACTTTCCGCTATGGTATGCAGTAGCCAATGCCCCCATGGTCTCCTCAAGGGGGGTGTCGGGATCAAAGCGGTGTGAGTAGAAAATATCCACATACTCAAGGCCCATTCGCATCAGGCTTGCATCGAGACTGTTCAAAAGATATTTGCGGCTTCCCCACTCCCCATAAGGACCGGGAGTCATCAGATACCCGGCCTTGGTGGAGATGACCAATTCATCACGGTAGGAAGCAAAATCCTGAGCCAAAAGCTTTCCAAAGTTAAGCTCTGCAGAACCAGGGGGAGGCCCATAATTGTTGGCCAAGTCGAAGTGGGTGATACCGAGATCAAAAGCCGTATGCAACATTTTTCTTGCATTCGCCAAAGATGTCTGATCTCCGAAGTTCTGCCACAGTCCGAGTGAGATGGCAGGCAGCTTCAAGCCGCTTTTGCCACACCGATTATACAACATGGCATCGTAACGCTGAGGATTTGGTTTATACATTGGCAACTCCTTGTATAGGCTAGTATACAATACAATACGCTTCTGCTCTATTTGTTTTGACTTCTCTCGTTTCGCTGATAGACTGACAGCAAGAGATCCATCTGTCTGGAGGTTGTATGAAACGAGTCCCCGTTCTTGTTGCTCTCAGCTATTTGGTCATGGTTACCGTAAATGCCCTTGCCAACATTCTTCCGATTGCAGGCATGAATACAGGAGCTGTCTCCGACTCCTACCCAAATCTGTTCGCTCCAGCAGGCATCACCTTCTCCATTTGGGGGGTCATCTACCTGTTGCTCGCCCTGCATACCATCTATCAGTTCACCAATAAGGGAAAGGGCAAATTGGATACCATCGGCATCCTTTTCACCCTCTCCTCGGTAGCAAACACCCTGTGGATATTCAGCTGGCACTATCATAAGATCGGGTTGTCGGTAGTGTTGATGCTTTGCATTCTCGTTCTGCTGATCCGTATCAATCTCCTGATCCAGAACATGAAATTCGACCGTACAGCAATCTGGGCGGTACGCATTCCCTTCGCCGTCTACCTTGGTTGGATTACCGTGGCCACCATCGCCAACATAACAACACTCCTTGTTTCAGCAAATTTCACAGGATTCGGGATCTCCGAACCTGTATGGACAGCCATTGTATTGGTGGTGGGAATCCTAATCGGCCTGGCTTGGGCCTTCAAGACCAAGGAGAAAGCATACCTGATTACCCTGATTTGGGCGTATGCCGGTATTCTCATCAAGCATACTTCACCAGAAGGATTCGCATCCCGGTACACTTTGATCATCGTGGTGGTCTGCCTGGCTTTGGGAGCCTTCATTATCGCTCTGGGCTTGCTTTTCAGAAATCCAAAGAGTATATGAAACGGGAAGTAACAACGCTACGCATCCTTCTTTTTTTTTACATTCTGTTTTGTCTCATTCTTGCCGGCCTCAACCAAGGCTCGAATGAGGTGATTGCAAAAGCTGTTGCACCGTATTGGCATGCCTACGAAAACGAAGGAAAGACCTTGTTGATCCTTGTCTGCGGCCTGCTTACCTATCGCATCACCAAGGCAAAAGGGCACCATGAGATGCGCTACAAAAATCTGAGAAGATTCTTTCTGGCCGCTCTCGTTCTGCACATCGTCCTACCAATAGCAACCAACAACCCTGAAATCTACTTCTTTGCTATGCCGCTTCCTTGGACCACCCTGGGCTTGCAAGCCAGCTATGAAGGATCAGCCTTCTACCAAAGTCATCTGCAAACGCTCGGGCTTGGAGGGATCCGCTTCGTCCTCCGCTTTTTCTGGGTCTACAGCGGGTTCATTGCAATCGGGACAGTGCTGTTCGGCCGAAGATTGCAATGCTCTTCACTGTGCCTCTTCAACGGGTTTGCAGCCGAGATATTCGACCCGGCTATCCCTCTTTTCGGCAAGAAACACAAACCTTTGGGTAAGAAATCCCTGATGATAGTCACCCATATCCGCATGTTCTATCTGGTGCTTGCGCTATCATTCACCCTCTTTTGGATGCTCATTCCCTACTTCGAAGTGTTGCAATCTACCATCTCCATCGTCCGAGGTCTGGAGCTTATCTGGTACCTGGGAGCCAACCTCATTCTAGCAATGGCCTTCTGGGTTGCCTTAAGCGGTAGGTTCTATTGCCACCTTTGCCCCTTGGGAGCTGTTCTGTCCTTGTTGTCAAAACTTGGGAGAATGCACATACGAACCGATGTCACCTCCTGCATCGGCTGCGGTGCCTGCGACCGTGCCTGCCCTCTCTCCATCCCGATCCAAGAAAAAGCAAGCAAAGCCTTGGCGGTTCATTCATCTCGCTGCGTAGGTTGCGGCCACTGCGTGGATGCTTGTCCGAAACATACGCTTCGCTATGAGACAACGTTTTTGTCATATCTTCAACCCAAGATAAAGAACAAGCAAGAATAGTGCAGTCTTGTTGACGAGTACCTGAGCCGATGGTAGGATGCAAATCACGTATCAAGGGGAGTGTGAACGTGCAGGACTTTCCAAAAAACAAAAAAAACCTCAATTCATGGAAGTCGGTCATTGTGCCTGCAATCCTCATTCTCATGCTCTTCTTGGCCGCCGGGCTTCTGGTTGTCAATTCACTCTCCTCATTCTATTATCAGGAACGGGTCCAGGAAGCCTCCCTGTTGGCCAAAAGCTATACCAGCATCCTGAGTACCGTCATCGATGCCGAGTACCAGCTTGACCAACAGATGGAAAGCACCCTCAAGGTGGCAGGGGTTACGGTGAGCAAGTACACATTACCCTTTTCCAATGAGTTGCTTTCCACGATGGCAGCAAACCTTGATGTTGATGTCATCTACGTATATGACAATAATTTGAACATCACCCACTCAAGCGACAACAACTATATTGGATGGGTCTCCCCGCCAGACCATCCTATCAGTATATTCTATGAAAGCGGACAGTTGTTCCAAGCTGAAGTAATCAGGGCCGATACCGAAAGTGGAACGCTTTACAAGTATGGGTATTATCGATTCCCACAAGGGGGAATGGTACAAGTCGGTATTCTGGCTTCCAACATCAAAGCGTTGTATGCTCAGTTCGAACCACAATATATTGTTGAGCGGCTGAGCAAAGATGCCAAACACACCCGGCTTGCATACCTCGATCCTGAGCGCAAAGTACTGGCAGCCTCCGACATCTCACTCATCGGCTCGGTGATACAGCCTGATAACGTCGGCTTGCCTATCTCTGAAACCTCGTTTAGTCGAATCTCCTGGGAAGGGACCAACTATCTGGCTCTTCATCTTCCCATCACCCTCAAGGAGGCGTTTGCCGGATCCTTGGTCCTATTCTATGATTTGTCAAAGATGGAACAACTCATACTGAGGCTTACGGTGATCATAGCTTCGGCCTTGCTGGTATTCTATCTGCTTTTTGCATACTCCCTCTTTACCGTCTATCGTAAGAATCGACGTATTCTCAGCCTCGCATACCTCGATGAACTTACCGGTCTGCCCAACTTGAGAAACTATCATGCCTACCTAGAAGAAATACGCTGTCAGCATCTTGCATTGGTGGTGCTCAATCCGCTGAACTTCAGGCTGTTGAACATCCTGTATGGATATGACCATGGCGACAAGGTGCTTATCAACATAGCCCAACACCTCAGAGCGCGCTCGATTGCCTGGGAGGCCATGCAACCATTCCGACTCTCCGATGACCGCTTCCTCTTGGTGATCAGGGACGAGGAATCCTTGGAATACTTGCTCTCAATCTGTCAGCAGCTGCTGAACATCAAACAGGAAACCGGGTTGATTGGTTCCATTGAGGTTTCCATCGGTTTGGTGCAGAGTATCGGGCCTTTTCATGATGCAACACGGTTGCTCAAGGAAGCCCTGATCGCATTGAATGCAACTTCTCCCACCCACCAAATCCAGGTGTACAACTCCGAACTGGAGGAGAGACTTGTCAGAGCCGATACCATCGAGCAGGAAATCAAGGCCGCTCTGCATGGGGATGAAGGAATCCTCAGTCTTGTGTATCAGCCGATCTATGACAGTGACGCTGCCCAAATTGTCAGTTTTGAAGCCCTTGCCCGGATGAAAAGCAAGAAGTTGGGATCAATCAGTCCTGTTGAGTTCATAGACATTGCCGAAAAACGTCAGCTCATTATTCCACTCGGGAAGAAGATCCTTTCCATCGCCTGTGACTTCATCAACGAACTACAAGGGCTGGGAATATACGATGTATCGGTAGCCGTCAACGTATCGGCCCTCCAGTTGATGGAGGAACCTTTTATCACCTATTTGCTTAATCTGACTAAGGAAAAGCAAATCCCGCTCAATCAACTGGAGATAGAACTGACTGAATCAGTCTTTGCCAAGGACATCCAATTCATTTCCTCCCAATTGAGGGAACTCAGAAACCTGGGAATCCTGATTTCCATCGACGATTTCGGTACCGGGTACTCCTCACTCAGCCGCTTGGAAACTTTGGAAATCGATTACTTGAAATTGGATAAGTCATTCGTGGAGAAACTGAAGACAAACAGCGAGAATGGTTTTGTCAGTGACATCATCTCCTTGGCACACCATATTGAGAAACTTGTTATTGCCGAAGGTGTTGAGACAGAAGAGCAAGAAAGTGAATTGCAAAAACTTGGTTGTGATTATGTCCAGGGCTATTTGTACAGCAGACCGGTTGGCAGGGAGCAGGCATTGCAACTCTTGGAGGTCGGTGATGCGTAACCTGTGCCCCAAAAGATTGGTTTTCTTCCTCCTTCTCTGTAGCTCATCGCTGACGCTCTGGTCATCTGATCTTCCAACGCTCGATGCTGCCATCGAGCATATGAGCAATCCTGTCTTTTTGGTGGAAGCAGAGAGTAAAATCATTGTCTATGCCAATCCCATCTCCTCCAGCTTTTTCGCCCTCCCCTCCGAGCGACTCACCGGACGTTCCTTTCTTTCGCTGCTGAGCCTTAAGGACCAAAGCATCAACCATTTGCAGGGAAAATCAGTCACGTATCAACGGGCTGATGGAAAAAATGGCTACCTGCAGGTGGGTGTGCAGAGTGTCGTCAGCGATGGTACCTATTATTACCTGATTCTCCTGCAGGACAGGACCGATCAGGAACTGCTTTTGATCAGAAGCCGCATCCTTTCCATTGCGTTGTTTACCCTGCTGCTCGTATCAGGTCTCTTCATCGTACTCTTTTTGGTGCTCCAGATCAGGCTTATGCATACCCTGCAACAACAACGGAAGCTGCAAGACTATTCCATCAAGCTATTGCAGAATTTTTTGGATGCCGACAGACGTATCAGCTATGTCCAGGATGAAAATGGGAACCTAAAGTTTGTGAATGCGGCTCTGGAGCAGTTTGTAGGCAAACAAGCCGACCAGCTGCTGGATACTACAATTGAGAACATTGTTCACCCTGGTTTTGCTTCACAACTTCAATACAATGATGAAGTAGTGATGGCCGAGCAAAGGCGCCAGGAACATACAGCAACCTGGAACAATTGCACCTATAGGATCAATACATTCCCCCTCATCCTGCCTGATGGCAAACCAGGACTTGGGACCTTTGTGGTCGATATCACCGAACAGGTCCAACAGGAAAAGGACTTGAAGCAAAACCTCAAGAGATCGGCGTTGTTGGTCGATATACTCGCATCCTATGAAAAGACTGAAGACAGATTGCGAGTGGCATTACACAGGGTAGCCGAGCTGACGCAGAGCACCTTCGGGCTCTTGTTGATCGCTGACTCTGCTGATGAGCCGTTGCATGTTCAGGCATGGTACGGCAACATTTCCCCCTCCACTTCGCACTTGCCGGCCGAACTGAACCAACACTACAAAACCCTGCTTTCCGACAGTGGTACGTTAATCCAAAACCAAGCACCACTATCGTGTCCGCTTTGCGACTATCTCGAGTTACCCGACGAAGAGCTTACTTGCTTGATCACCATTGCGTATTTTGTCGACCAGAGGCTTGCCGGGATAGTCCTGCTTGCAAACAATCCTTCTGGATATAGAGAGCAGGAAGGCTACCAAGTGAAGTTGCTCTTTGGTAGCATTCATACTTCCATGATCAAACAGCAAAAGGAATTGGAGCTTGAAGCAAGCCAACAAAGCCTTCGCTTGATTCTGGATTCCACTGCTGAAGGAATTTTCGGTATCGACCAACAAGGGCTTTGCACGTTTTGCAATACAAGTTGCCTCTCCTTGCTAGGCTATGATAATGAGCAGGAACTTCTGGGCAAGAATATCCATGCACTCATCCACCATAGTACCGCCGACGGAAACCCAATAGATGAACGTGACTGTCCGATACGAAACACCCTTGTCAGCGGAATCGGCGTTGAAATGGAGAACGATGTTTTCTGGAGAAAGGATGCAACGTATTTTGCTGTATTATGCTACTCATATCCGCAAATCAAGGAAGAAGTCGTAGTCGGTGCTGTTGTCACCTTCACCAATAATACCGAGCGCAAGGCCAACCTTGAAAAGATTGAATTCCTCAGCTTTCATGACCAATTGACCGGGCTTAACAACAGAGCCTTCTTCGATGAAAAACTCATCAGTATCGATCGGGAAAAAGACCTTCCCTTCTCCATCATCGTCGGTGATGTAAATGGCTTGAAACTCACCAATGATATTTTCGGACACACCGCCGGGGATGCCTTGCTGATCGATGTCGCCAACGTGCTCACAGCCTCCTGCAGAAAGACGGACATTATCAGTCGCATCGGTGGGGATGAATTTGTAATTCTGCTTCCGAATACCAGCAATGCTACCGCCCAGGAGGTGGTTGAGAGGATTCAAGCAAACCTCGATCAGAAGAGTGTATTGGCAGGGAGAAGGAGCATAGCCTTAGGTTGGGCGACCAAAACTGGCAGGGATGAGAGGATTCACGATATGTTCGATGTGGCCGAAGACCGCATGTATCGCCAGAAGACGCTCAGACGCACGGAAACCCAACGGCAGCAGCTGGAAGTCCTTACCAATATGCTTTTTACCAAGGCACCCAAGGAAAGAGACCATGCGGCAAAAGTACAAAACCATGCTAGGCTTATCGGCAAACTGTTGCAGGTCAGCAGTGAAGATTTGAGCCTCATTTGCCGTGCAGGATATTACCATGACATCGGTAAGGTGGTTTTGGACACGAAACTGATCAATGCCAAGGGCCGCGATCCGGCAATGCAGCGAGAATACCAAGAACATGTAAGTTCTGGATTCAGGATTCTCAATACCTTTGAGGAAACCATCGACTTGGCTCCCTTGGTGTTGCATCACCACGAGCGATGGGATGGAACGGGTTATCTGAAGGGACTCTGTGCAGAAGAAATCCCGTACATCTCCCGAGTGCTGCGCCTTGCAGAGGTGTGGGAACGGGAGGGATTGCAGGATTGTTCACCTGAGAAAAAAAGGGAAATCTTGACTCAACTAGCAGGAAATGAAGTCGATCCTGCGATGGTGTCACAGATCCTGAGTGCGCTGTAAGCTGACAAAACCACCGGAACGCACCGTAGTCTCATACCAAAGCTTCAAGTCTATCACCCATTGGGTTCCCCCGTCGTACACGTGGATCAATACACCATTTTCGGTGTGTTCCAAGCCTACAATGGTCACCCAGTGCCACGAATCCAGGTTTTTGACTTCTCCCGATGAGAGATTGAGAAAAGCCACCGGCTGATCGATGAGTAATGCACCTTCTATGAATGCGACAATCTGCTCAAAACCCACCCGCTTCGCACGATCTTTTGCCACGGTAATACTGGTAATGGAATACGGCAATGCATGTTCAGCAAGGAATCTGCTCAGGCCTTTGGTGAACTGACTGACTAAATGCACTCCCATTATGCCGGGCGTGATGTGAGTCCACATAGTATCCATCAGACGTACCATGTCTGGTTTATTACTCGGCCGCGAATCATGCCTGTTGTACAATACCAGGTGGCTTGCAGTAGTTGGACCACAACCGGCCTTGCGTTGCCACAACAGGGGAAACCACTCTTGGTCTGCACCGTGAAAGAGGGCCCCCTGATCATCGACAATAGTCAGATACTCGGGGTGTTTGAGATACAACGCACTATTCACTATCGCACTACCTCGTACGGCCAATTGATGATTCCGCCGAAATCTGTGACATTCGTATACCCGATCGCCAAAAGCTTCTTGGCAGCCTGGGCACTGCGTGCGCCGCTTCTGCAGTAGACTAGAATGGTGGCATCCAAATCAGGGAGTGCTGATACAACGCTGGTAGCAATACTTTCGTTGGGTACGTTGATCGCCCCTTGAATATGCCCACTCTCATATTCACTGGGAGTACGGACATCGACGATGGTCAGTTTCTGACCACTTTGCATCAGATTCATCGCCTCTTGGGCGGTAATTTTCTTATAGGAAGCAGCACTGCCTTGCACTGGCTTGACCTGTTGGTTCTTAAACGAAACAAACAGGACAATAACAAGAATAAGCAGCAGGATGATATATATCTTACTCATTTACTGGGTTCTCCTCTGCTCAAGATGGCAAAATCCCAGCAATACGTCAACTGGTGGACTCACAAAAAGCCAAGAGAAACATCTCTTGGCTCTTGATAGGTCAAACAAAATGCTTATTCTTCGATATCCCGATCCAGCTGTGCATCAAGGAATGCAAGCATCGCTTCAGCCTGAATAGCCTTTGCCTGCGCTTCCTGGGCATTCGCCTGGGCGAGTGCTATACGTTGTTCAAGTTCAACTGCCTGCTTCTTGTAAGCATCCTTAAGATTCTTGACAGGATACGAAGCAAGCACCCATACAGTTCCATCGGGGGCCGTATAACGTTCCTCAAAGACAACTCCCCTGAGTCCGATATTGACTGTCTGGATACTCAGATTTTGCAGAACTTCAAGCATCTGCTTGGTCTTAAGTACTTCCCCTGCTTCTTCGATGAAGGTGACCAGTGCGTTATCCACATTGGTGGATGCCCATCGGCCTATGGCGTCCTTCGCAGATGATTCCGCACGAAGCTGACTCAATTGCGGGGTGGATTGCTTGGCGGAGGCTACTTCATAGTGTATAGCCTTTGTATTTTTTGGTGAATGGGTCGTCCAATACGGAGATCCATCGGAATTTGTTTTTGGTGTGGCGCAGCTTGCAAGCAGCAACATACTTATCAGCAATACAATCAACGTTCGTTTCATAGATACATCCTTTATTCATAGCAGGAGGCCAAGCTCCAGTACGTCTGAGTTTCCTTGTCATAATATCTGGCAAGGACGGTGAATCCGGTCAAAAGGCCCCGTTGGGCCTGATAGAGATCCCGTTGCATCTGCTCATTGTGCGTACTGACTTTCTCCACCGACAATGCATGATCGGTTTTCAGGTCAAGCAGGTTCTGCGCAGCTGCAAAATCAGCAGCTTCCAACGAGTCATTCAAAAAGTAATGGCGTTTTGCCGAGCCTATGCCGAAACGATACCCATCAACCTCGGGATAGGTTTTCAGCCAAGTAGGCTTGCCCATCTCATCAAAGACCGATTGGTAGATACGCGGTTGTGCTTTCTGTTCAGGAAATGCAACCAACACTACAGCTCCCGCATGCGCATCAAATTGGATCGAGAGTACTTCAAGGTTCTCAATTGTTTTTGCCATTGCCGTATCGTCAAAATAGGCACCCTCCTCGGTAGCGAAGGATTTGAGCCCCACGCTCGAGTGATAACTGGTGACCAAACGACTATCCAAGGCAAGTGCCCTATTGAGATGAATGCTTTTGGCAGCAGAGAGGATGGCTTCTTCAACCATCCTCTTTTTGGTGGAATACGGCCCGGAAACGCCTACATAGACATTACCGGGATACCTGCTGACATCCAAAAGCGAAAGCGCATCACCACCGCTCTCCTGCTTGATGGTTGTACAACCACCGAAAAACAGAAGTATACACAGGCAGAGCAGGAGATGGCTTCTTCTGAAGGGCAAAGCTTACATTGCTCCCTTCAGCAGATTGGCAAAAGCGTCTTTCATTTTCGCATTTGCAGCTGCTGCAGCATCACTTTCTACGAAAGCTTCTGCAACGGCTTCAGCGGCCGGTTCAAAATTCTTTTCGATGTTGGCCATCGGAATGGAGCAAAGCACCCAGACTCCACCTTCAGCGTCGACCCAGACCTCTTCGGTGGTCACTCCGCTGAGCGTAGCTTCTGCAACCTGCTGGCTGATCACTTCCATAGCATCAAGAGCTTGGCGGTCCGCTCCACTGCCGGCATCATTGACGTACGTGACAACTACTTCCTTGACCGACGTACTCACCCAAGCGGCAATCTTATTCTTGGCTTCCACGGTAGCTCGTTTGATGGAATTCTGCTTGTCGCTCATTTTTCCATACCCAGTCTCAAAATGCACATCCTGGGTGGAGACTGTCTTATAGACCCACTCCGGCTGGGGGATGCCTTCAGCGCCGATTATTACAGGACGGGCAGGAGCCGGAGCTTCCTTGACTTTGGTCGATGAACATCCACTCAAGGTGAGTGCCAGCAAAACGAGTGCGATTACCGCATACTTTGTTTTCATTGTGAAACCTCCAACTACGTTTCATCCCCTGCCGTTGTCAGCATGAGGCTAAAGAATTCTTCAACACCGCTGTTGCTTGCCGAACGCAAGGCTTTTGCCACAGCATCCACTTCCGAGAGAGCCGCTTCCCGTTCGCCTTTTTCATAAGAAAGATAGGTTTGGGAACTATGCTTAAGTTGAACAGAAAGGTTGTAGCGGGCATATCGGTACGGGCTGTCAGCCATGCTAAGAGGCTGAACCTCATAATGCACCAAGAGAACAGGACCGGATGGTTGTTCAGAAATCCTAAAGCCGAAGTCCTGTAAGCCTTTCTCGAACGCAGCCTGCAAAACAGGAGTACTTGCACCATCGGAGACAACGTCCACCTTGATCTGGATCTGCTGGGCAAGAGTGGCAAGTTCCATTTCATAGCCGAGCAACACCTGCCGCTGCGGCTCTCTGAGCAATACCTGCAATTGGTCATACAGACCTTGTTGTTCCCTCGCCAGGCTCTTGGCCTGCAACAACAACACATAGGAACGTATGGAATCGGAAGCAAGAGCGCTCTTCGTCCGAGCCTGTGCCAATGCAGTGGAGAGTTCTGCGATTCTATTCTGATAGAGCTGTGCGGTGCGCTTGCGATGCAAGGCCACCCGAACATGGACACGACCCATTGCATCAGTATACGTGCTGACAACCTCAGCACCGATGATTTGCTCGGTATTGGAAGCAACACGTCCGATATCCAACAAATCTGTGGATTCGGCAAAACTCACATTTCCTGCTGTATCTGTTTCGCGGCTGGAAAGACTGGTTACTTCGGTAACCGAACGGACCTGTGCATTGAATATCTGCGACAGCGAAGAAAGGGCTGACTCTACAGCACGTTCCCTGCTTGAACCGGAACCGACGGCACAAAGGTAGGTCGCCTCATTGAATTTCCCATCATAGGTACTTTGCATCCATGCAGGCTCACCTGAGCGTGAGTAACCCAGCATGGTACAGGAGACAAGCAAGAGTGGAAGCAAAAGAAGGACCGAAAATCTGCCAAGCTTGGTCATCGGACCTCCTAGAACTTGTATTTGCTCTGTTTGATGAGCTTCTTGATGGTCTCTTCACCAACCCACACCTTGCGGTTGGTCTCAATGTCGATCAACTCGGCAGAGACATAATAGGTCCTGACCATTTGTTTTCCGCTTTGGTCAAGATTGGTTCGTACTGCTCCCTGTAAAAGGAAATCTGCGCCAATCTCCTTACCCAAAGCCTTGGCAGTCTCCTCACTGGCAAAATACTGCTGTTCTTCCCTCTCATCACGTACAGAAGCACGGAAGGATTGGTCGGCAACCATATCGACCTTGCCTGAGTTGATGAGAGCCATCTCATACCGTTTGGCAATTATGGAGGTATCAATATGTTCGCTACTGCGATTAAGAAAGGTCCCTACGATCACCACGGGGTTTTTACCCGGATGCTTCATACGGAACTGGGTAATCCAAGGTGTGGAGAAACTCGACTCCACCAAGGCTTCCGAGACAATGCGGATATCCGTATCATTCCAGTTGCCGCTTAAATCGATGTCAGTATCAGAACTGAGACGGTTGACCGAAACACCAGACTGACAGGAGAGAAGCAACAGCATCACGCCAATGAGCAACAGGCTCCCATACAAGGTTCGTTTCATTTCAGGCTCTCCTCGTTGTAAAAACTCACAATAGGTCCACTTGGTTACCAAGTGTACCAGATAAGTTTTGTATTGTGTAGGATTGTGGTCAATTAAACAGACAAATACCCCTCGTTTTCCGTATTGTATTGTTGCGTGCATGAGACAAGAATGCTACATTGTGGCCATGTCGAGGGGAACAAGCCAAGGTATGAGAACTACACACCGCACGATTTCTATACAACGCTTACTCTGCTTGCTCCTGCTTTGCCCAACCTTGTTTCTTGGATGTTCCTCGTATATCGACCTCTCCAGTTCACAACACCATGTCATACAGGGCAACTATGAAAAAGCCTACCAGAATCTCCAGGGGCAAGCACCCAGTCTGCTCAAGGCTCAGGGACCAATCATAGTGAATTATGATTTAGGCCTTCTTGCCCGCCTCAATAAAAATTACACCGAGTCGAACTTCTTGCTCTCCGAGTCCGAGCGCCTCATCCGCGAAGCCTACACCCAGAGCGTTGCGGCGAACCTCGCTTCGTATGTGCTCAACGACAATACCAAGGCCTATCAAGGTGAGGAGTATGAGGATATCTACCTGAACCTATTCAAGGCTTTGAACTTCATCGCCCTCGGTGAACAGGAATCCGCTTTGGTTGAATTGAACCGCAGCATGGAAAAACAAGCCTTCCTGAAACAGAAATACGAGCAATACAGCAAACAGGCCCGAGAATATGCTTCCCAGCAAGGCTTGGGCAGCATCGCTACCGAGTCGTACGCCTCGTCCTTCTCCACCAGTGCGTTGATCAACTACCTTGCATATCTGGTAGCACAATCGTTGGGTGAGGAGTCCTCCTCATACTTTGCCAAAGAGCAAGTAAAGCACGCTTTTTCCTCACAGCCGCAGTTGTATCGATTCGCCCTTCCCTCCTCTTTGGAGCAAAAGGAACCCGAACCGGGTAAAGAGCGGTTGCATCTCATCTCCTTCAACGGACAGGCTCCCCTGAAGCAGGAACGATGGGAGTATGTATATCTAGGCCCGACCAACCAGGCCAAAATTGCCTACCCCGTTCTGGTCGGACGAATTTCCAATGTGCAAAGCATCCAAGTCAAGGCAAACGGGCAAACACAAGCTACTTTGCAAAAGATAGAGTCCATGAGTGCAGTAGCCATCGATACCTTCCGTTCAAAAAGCCAACTGACCAAAACAAAAGCCGTCCTGCGTGCCATGTCAAAAGCCGTGGGGATCGCCATTTATGATTCTGTGATACAGCAGGATGACAAACTTACAGCTGCCGAGGAGCTTTTGGGCCTCATTTTCCGCGTTGCCCAGGATGTCTCTGAGCGAGCTGATGTACGATCCACCCATTTTCTCCCCTCCGAGGCTTGGGTTGGCTCCATCGACCTTGAACCGGGACTGTATGACATTGAATTCTCATTCCTCAATGCAACCGGCGGCGTATTGCATACCATGGTGCTGCCGAACCAAGCTGTGAAACAGGGCACACTGAATCTCAGTGAAGCCTACTATGCTTTATAAAAAATCCTCCCAATTTCTTGGGAGGAGGATACCGTATCAACTGTAGTTAGGAATCTTCTCCTAAATCTGCCTCAAATAGCTCTTCTTTCTCTATTGTTTTGGATTTAGGCTTGTTGACTCCCTCTGTAAAAACCTCTTTTGAATCAGCATCCCACGCAGGGTCACGTTCCCAGTCCTTGGGTCTTCTGATTGTGTCTCGTGTGTTCTTTCTCATAATCCATCACTCCTTACAAGATGAAATCGGGCGTTGCCCTGAAAGAAAACAATCCTTTCTTATACCATCGTATCAAGAAGGCCAAACGTCAAGCCATCTACCCCAACTTTCCTTTTTCCAGGAACTGCGCTATGAGCGAGAATACCAACTCTTTCTCTTTTTCCATCAGTACCTCATGTCTCATACCTGCATACACCTTGGAATAGAACGTTTCATACCCGATCCGCTTCAAGGAAGCCTGGGTGTCAGCCAATCCTTTGCTATAACCGGGAACAGGGTCCTCGGCCCCACAAATGCAGAGAATGGGAAGCGAGCGATTCTTTGCTTCATACAAAGGCCAGGCATGCAACTTTTTCACTGAATCGAAAATGGTATACACAGATGCCAATTGATAGCGGAAATTTTTGCGGTAGGGGTCGATGCGGCGTTCCTCAACGACAGAAGGATCGGAACATACCCATTTGAGGGAAGGAGAGGTGGTAAGCTTTCCTGATATGAACCCATAGCCGTTCGGCGAAAGGAAAACCATCAACAGCTTTACCAGTTTCATACCCAAACTGATACCCGGCACATAGCAGGGCGAGCCGGTCATTACCAAACTGGCTAGCTGCTCATCGTGCGAAGCCAGATAGAGACGGGCTACATTCGACCCGAAAGAGTGGCCCAATAGATGGATAGGCAAAACAGGATACTGTTCTTTTAGAAACTGGGTAATGTACCACTGGTCTTGTACCAAGACTTCAACAGAAGGAAGGAAGCCTCTCACAAAATGAGCATCAGTAGATTCTCCGTGCCCCCTCTGGTCGCTGACGAGCACACAGTACCCTTCGTTTTGCAGAAAGGTGGCGACTTCTTGGTACCGCGCTTTGTATTCTGCAGCACCATGGATGATCTGCACGACTGCCTTGGGCTTGTCTGAGCGATAGAGATTACAGGAAAGAAAGAACTTGTCGAAAGAAGGGATCAGGACATTTTCCATTCCAACCTCTCCATACACAAAGTATCGCTTCAGATCCTGTAGGGAATCAAGAAGAACTATGTGAGTAATTTCTCGACTGCCCTGACGATAGGGATGTCTGCCTCCGCCCAATCAAGACCATACAGGTCGGTTTTTCCAAGCCAGGCGGATGCAATGTGTTCCGATAGCTCAAGCTGTCCATCGAGTCTTCGGCAAAGATACGCATGCATGGTAAGGAAAAATGTTGGATACTGGTGCTCTACCGTAGTCAGGAACCTGACGACTTCGATACGGGTATTCAGTTCCTCTTCAATTTCACGGACAATGGCAGAACGTCCATCTTCCCCTATTTCCAGTTTTCCGCCGGGGAATTCCCAACGTTTGGCAAGTGGGCCCCTATTGCTTCGTTGTGCTGCAAAGACTGCATTGTCTTCAATCAAAACTGCCGCTGCAACTTCGATGTGTTTCATAGAAACATGGTACCAACTAACACAATTCTTTACCAGTTGCATGCTGTCTCTCCTTACGGTAATGCTTTCTTTTTACATTGCCGTAGTTTTCTCTTACATATTTGCATAAAATGTTTAAAGTACCAAAGAGGCTTCATTGACAAGAGTATTTGGGCATGCTACCGTACACTTGCTTTGGTTTTTGTGTTGCAGCTAGTCCCTTATCCTATCTTTGTATGTATGCGTTCTTCACTGAATCCCACTAGCAGACAGGTTAAACGTTCGAGACTGCGCCAAAAAGAGCAAATACTCTATAGTACAGGCAATGGCCTGTGAAGGATGCTTTGAATGGCAAAGAAAATCTATGTTGGTAACATGAGTTACAACACCAGCGAAGAGGAACTTCGCGACCTGTTCGCACAGTACGGCACCGTACTGAGTGCAAACATCATCATTGACCGCGAGACCCGCCGCCCCAAGGGCTTTGGTTTCGTAGAGATGGAAGACGATTCTGCTGCAATCGCTGCCATCAGCCAGCTTGACGGCCAGGACTTCGGTGGTCGCAATCTTCGTGTCAACGAAGCTATTGCCAAGCCCCGCCCGAGCTTCAACCGCTACTAAAAGCGTTTGATCGAGCACATCAGGGAATCCTTCGGGATTCCCTTTTTTATAGAGATTCATCAAAGACAAGAGAAAATCTTTTTATTCCCTACTCGGTATTTTATATATTTTTCCTTATCGTTTACAGTATACCGTCATTCAGTGAATTTCCCTGACCATATAGGTTTAGGAGCATCATCAATTTCGGATAACTTCCCAAGGGCACTTTCACTCAGAGATTGCATGGGATTCTGATCTCGCTCAAACGAACTTGTCAAAGCACTACCGCCATTCACCGAAGTGGTATATCCAGTTGAAGCAGAACCTGCAAAGGTTTTTGCGGCCAACGAGGCATTGGCCTGTACATCACTTTGCCATCCGGTCTGCGATCCATAGGAGGCCTGGGCTCCGGCGCCGATGCTCCCTGGCCCGGCTGAAGCTGATACATCAAGGTTTCCTTTGAATTGATAGTCTGTCACCACACCTTTTCCATCGGTGGAAACGGAGGTCCGCAGGGAAAGGGATGCCTTACCGTCGGCAAGCTCCATGCTCATGCCTCCGCTATGGTTTGTTGCTCCGCTGTTGGCGCTTTGGCTGAACGTATAGTCCAGGTTAGGCCCTCCAACCGGTGAAAAATCAGCGGTGAACGTGGCCTCGGTGCGAGCGCAGCTGATCCTTCCCTTCAAGGTGGGAATAAACGGGATTGAAAGATCTGTTCCATAGGAATCCAATTTCTGATAGAGCGGTGAGGCTGGCGGAATCTCTTTTGATTCAAACTGTTTCTTGGCGATGCGCTCGCGCGCTTCGCGTTCCTTGTCGACTTTCTCCCGTTCCTTCTGTTCCCGTTCAGATGCCGCTCGGATGGCATCGATGGAACACCCGCAATCCCAGGCATCCCTGTACTCGTAGCCGGCATAGCTGGTGAGGATGTTTTCAAGAGCTATGGTCACGTACGTAAGAATCTGGGAACGAAGCATTAATTCCTTCTCTTCCCTTACCTCAGGATCACTGATCAGAAGGATATGGGAAAAGACTTTCTGATACATGGGCTGAACTACTTTCTCCAATTTCTTGTAGGCGGGAACGGATGCATTGGTAGCTTGGTTGAAGTAGCGATTCGCTATTCCATTGTACTGCGGCACATAGTTTGTATGTACCCGATGAATCGCAATCGCACGCTGATCATCATTCTCGATTGCTTCAGCCTTTTTTAGATCTGCTTCTTCCTTGAGAGCAATTGCCTTGTACGCTTCATTGTATGCATGTAGGCTCTCTTGGACTGCCTTGACCGTTTCCAAAGTCAGCCTTCCTATATAGGACAGGTAAAATTGGTACACCTGCTGCATAGCAAGGAAATTCTGCTGCTGAAAGATTATATTCTGGGCATCTGCAAATTCGTGCGGTTTCAGTTTCAAGATTCCGTAGCTGGGATCGAACAGTGTCATAGATCCCATCATGGCATCAAGATTCCTTGTCTGTAGCAGTGATTCAAAATCCATTGCAGCTGATTCAAACTCAGCAATTTTCTCTTGGAGAGCACTGTCATCAAACTCAATGACCATATCCTCGGTATAATCCTCATATGCTTGGGGATTTGCAAGCATTTTCTCAGGGTCGACTTTCAAGCGGAACTCAATGCCCAAATTCCTGAACATTTTGGACTGATAGGCAACCGAAACAGCAACGCTTCTTACTGCATATATGGAAAGAGCTTGGGTGAATTCAACCAAGGCGCTGCTTCCCAACGGAGCGTTGACGGCTTGTACGGTGGCGTATTGGGTGAGAATAACCGGATTGGGGATTTTGTAGGTCTGTTGCTTGGCAAGCGAGGTGACAAATCTTCTCACCCTTTCCGCTTCCTGAGGGATCAAATCCTTGTAAAAATCAGCCGCTGTCACGATTTCTTGGTTTTCCAGAAGAGGAAACGCCGGCTCCATAGCTTCAATGGGGACACCTGCTCCCAACCCGATGTATTCAGTAAGGATCTCCGTCTCAGCCTTGATAGCCTTATTCTGTTGCATCGATGCTGAGGGAAGAAATGGCTTTTGAGCGAGCAAGGATTTCGCCTTTTGTGTTTTGCCCAGTTTTTGATAGACACTCGCAAGGGCGGTACATACCTCACTATCCGTAGAATCAAGTTTGTAGGCTTTTTCCAATACCACGAGAGCCTCATCATATCGATCAAAGCGATTATACAACTGGCCCAAGTTCAACAACCGTCGGATACTCGATTGAGTGTACTGTCCATGCTGGAGGGAGCAGTAAAGCGCATAGGAGGCAATGCTGAGAATCTCGTCCTCATCCAGTGCAAGGGATTCCCCGATTTCCAGCAAACCGGCAAGGGAAAGTGCATAGTTGGAAATGATGGGGCTGTCATCAGGCCAAATGGAAAAAGCCGCAGTACAAAGAGCTGCAGACAGTCGACCGGAAGTAGCACAAGCTAGCAACGTGCTTGTCATCAACGATGTCTTCTGGATGTCAAAACCAGCCGAAGTTTGTCCATCGAAGGTAGGGTCACGAGGAAAGAGGGAACGTAATACAATTTTCTCTCGTGCTGTAAGCCTATTGTTCAACTGAAAATAGAATTGTTTAGCTTGCTGCAGCAATAGTTCTTTATAAGCTTCATCAAATTCGGGGATCTGATAGTCTTCTCCCAACGGTTCTTGTATTGGGGGGACAAGAGGATTTTGTTCCTGTTCAGGTATAGCCGCATCCTCGCTGTCCATGTACTGCATTGCCATGTCTATTTCACTTTCACTCATACCATACCCAGCCATAAGCTGTCGGTAATCCAACGTGGCAGAACATAAGCACCCCGTAACCAACACACATGCGCAAAGCAACAAACTTTTTCGCATAATCACCTTCTTGGTTTTATGTTTTTTGGTTCACCTGTTCAATTTGTTTGAGGAACGTGGCCCCATCGACTGCTTTGGAGAAGAGGTATCCCTGATATTGATCACACCCTATCTCTTTGAGGAACGCTAATTCATCTTTCCTCTCAACACCCTCTGCAAGAACGGTCGCCCCTACTACCTTGGCCAGGAGCAACACTGTTTTATAGATGGTAATCGACTGTGAATCGGGATAGCGGGAGATGAAGGAACGATCAATTTTAATCATGTCGATGGAGAGTTCCATAAGATAGGAAAGCGAGGAGAAGCCGGTGCCAAAGTCATCGATTGCGATGGCAATTCCTTGTGCATGCATCTTTTCCAAAATGAAATTTGCCGAGGTGAGATTTTCTATGGCCGTATGCTCGGTCAACTCAACAGTCAGGAAGTTGTCTGGAATGTGGTACTCCCTGAGCTGTGATCCTAATAGGTCAATAATTACAGGATTGGAGAACTCCTCAGGACTCAGGTTTATGGACAAGGAGAAATTGGGGCAATTTGTTTGCAGATACTCAAGATTTTGACTCATGAATTGGATGGACTGGGTAATGACAAACCGTCCCAACTGGTCCAGCTGTTGCTGTTCCTGGAGTATGGGCAAAAACTCATCTGGTCGAATGGTACCCAGTGTGGGACTTTCCCAGCGAATCAAAGCTTCGGCGCCAATTATCAGTCCTGTCTGCACGGAGAGTTGCGCCTGATAAAACAGTTTGATTTGGTCTGTATTGAAGACACCGACGAGCGCTTCCCGAATGGCAGTCTGTCGTTGAAACTGCTTGCGAACCTCGCTTGTATAGAATACTGGTCGCGCAGACTTTAGTTTCTCTCCCATCTGGCTTGCCAGATAGGCATCCACCAAAAGGTCGAATACATTGGAGGATGTGGATGGATAGTTGGAAGCTCCACAGTCCAGGCGGATATCCAAGGTATTGAAAGGCTCTTGGAAAGCATTTATCAGCAATTGCATTTTCTTGGATAGGGATTCGTTAAGTTCACAATCCTTAAGAAAGACAAAATAAGAATCAAATGAGAACGCATGCACTGCTAGTGTCGAACCAAGCAGATTTGAGAGCGTGGAAGCAAAATTAAGAGAAAATTTGACGCGTTCACTTTGATTGAGCTGCATGCCGATTTCTTTGCTGTTCTGCACTTTGATGCAAAGACAGGAAACTGACTTTCCTTCGCTGACCAAGGAAAAAATTGTGGAGAAGCATTGCGAAGGATCGTGATTGGCCAACTCACAGAGCTGATTGATATCCGAAGGTGTCCATCGCGAAGGGCTGTACACCTCAACGGTATGCTCGCGTTTATTCTGTCGCGTATAGAGGTGCGTTATCGAAAGGCTGGTCAAAAATTTGTTTCCAGAACGATGGAACACCCATGCCGGGTGCTCTTCCATCTGTTGGCGCGTGTGAGCGACTACCTGTAAATCCTGTCGCAGCTTAAAAGAACTCTTTCCGATGAGTTCATTCTGCTGGTATCCTGAAAGTTCCTCAAATGCTTCGTTGCAAAAGGTGATATTTCCCTTTGCATCACAAACAACAATGCCGTTGGTTGCATAATCGGCAACCAAGGAACTTATTCGCATTTGCTGCTTATCCCCGACACGAATCTGATAGAAAACAACCAAGAGGCTTCCTAGTATGAATACCAATGCAGTGATTGCATATTTCACGGAGTCATGGGAGAGCAGGAACTCATGAGTCAGGTGGGGAACTTCGGCAATTTCATACGTGCTGACCAACGTCCAGAGCCGAACCCTTCCAGGCGTCCAGGAGAGACGCTCGCTGGTTCTGGGATAGATCGCCTGATGAGTATATACCGATTTCCCAATAATGCTGGTTCCCTGATCTGATGCATACAAGGCGGTAAGCAGATTCGGTACCTCAGCATAGAGATTCCTATCGGTGGCATAGAGCTCGGTACAATCACCCTGGCCGCTCAAAACCACGGTTCCCTGCGCATCGATGAGGACAAAACCAAGATCCTTATCCAAGGTTGACTGATAGTCTTTCAAAAAGGAGAGCATGAAACATGCATCAAAATCGATGGCTACAATTCCTAAAAACACCGATCCCCGGTATGCAGGAAGGGCGAGGGTGATAAGGGAATTGCTTGTGCCGTACACACCATCCTCATCGAACACTTTGGATATATAGAGCACCCTGGGAGCAAGATTGCGAGTTCGGAGAAAGAGTTCACTCTTTCCAAGGTCCTGTAGCTCCTCATCACTAGCCAGTGTAATGAAACTACCGGGATTCCTATCCACCTGAATACGTTCTTTTCCTTGGGTGTCAATGAATCGCTGGTGGTAAATATACTCTTTCTGGGTCGTAATACGGACAAAAAGCCTGGCAAAATCCAAGAGAGTAGCCTCATTTGGTTCTTGGGCATAGCGAGAGAATTCATTCGAATTATAGACAACCAAGAGATCGGAGACATACTGGGAGAACACCGATTCTATCTGGTTTGTAATGATGAGTGTCCCTCGCTGCTGTTCTGCCTGCAGTTTCAGGGAGGCCTGTGCTATGACGGATTGTTCATAACCGAGAAGCAGGGTGAAACATACCACCGCAAGTGGAAGGACAATAAGGAGCATCAAGCGAAGAATGCGCTTGGGCGACTTGCCTTGAAAGACCATTGCTTCTCCCTTACTCACACCCCAAAGGAGGATGAATCACTATGGGGTAAGGATACCACAGCTATGGTGGGGGAGGAAGCTTGAATGCACGCAACTCTTGGAATATATTGCTACATTCCAAGAGTTTTTGATTCGATTAATAGATTATGTCAGAGGCACCAACTTGGAAGCAGAGTAATAATCGATAAACAAATTCCAGTCCGCATGGGTTTTCAGCAAGGTAGCAGGAACCATCGGATCCACTGCCTTGGTGAGGGTGTTGTACACCGCCTCAGCCTTTACCGCATGCGGGACCGAGGAGACGATGTGCCTTGCAGACAGGATCTGCCTGGGGCACATGGTGATCGCCTGTACCGGCACATCCTGGATGCTGCGGAACCATCCCTCGCCCACCTGCTGCTGCTTGCAGCGGCCGTCCAGCTCCACCACCTTGTAGGCCTGCTCGGTCTCAAAGTCCGCCGGAGGGTCGTTGAAGGCGATGTGCCCGTTCTCCCCGATGCCGATGACACCCACGTCCACCGTCTTGCTTCTCAGCTCTGCACTAAGGGCGGCGATGTTCTTCTGCACATCCCCCTCCCCGTTCACGAAGTGGGCAGCCTTCAGCCCGACCTTGGAGACGAAGCGCTCCTTGAGGTACCTGCGAAAGCTCGCGATGTGGCTCTCGCTCAGGGCGACATACTCGTCCAGGTGGAACATCTCCACCTTGGCCCAGTCGACATCCTCGGCCGTCAGGGCCTCCATGGTTTCGAACTGGCTCGCCCCCGTGGACAGGATGATCCTCGCCTCCCCCCTCTGGGCTATCGCCTCGCATAGCAGTTCGGCTATCTTCTTGGCTGCCCGCTTTCCCAGCTCCTGCGGGTTTTGCGCAATCGTGATGGTAATACTCATATTCGCTCCTCAATCATAGTTGGTATGTTCAGTTCCTAACGGGCACTTCCATCCCGCTGACAAAGACACGCTTGACATCGATTCCCTCATCGAAGATCACAAGGTCGGCCTGCTTGCCCACAGCAAGCGAGCCGGTCGCACGTGGCGAAGCTGCCGGTGAAGCAGGGTGAGCATATGCCAGACCCTCCTACAATTCATTCGTAGACCGCTAGGTCCGCTTTGACAAATCGATCGGTAATGCCCTTTATTTGTGCAACTGCTTGCTTGCATCGCTGATCGCTGCTGGACGCAACTTCCCAACGAGCCATTCCCTCTTCACTTCGGCTGATTCTTTGGGCTATCTGAAGCCAATCGCCACCCAAGTCCGTTTTTGCATCAATGTGCTCGGCAAGACCGTAGCGCATAAGCGTTGCATCCAGACTGCTGCCATCTTCCATTGCCGTAAAAACCTTCAAACTTTGATTGCGGAACAAGTCTTCCACTTCATTCACGACAGGTTCCAAATACTCATCCGAGAAGAAATGACAAGGCCACTCCCTTTCTCTGAAAATGCTCTGTTGCCGTTGCAAGGCTTGGGTATAGAGCTGGGGAGAAGCCGCCCACACTTTTGCGGTAAGCAAGGTGAAATACAAGGTATTTTCTGTTGCAGCAAAACCTTGTGAATAGTCGTCCAAATTGAACGGGAAATTCATATAATAATGTGCTGATTCTTCGCTGGCAACAAGATATTGCTGCTTGAGATTCTTTCGGAGTGCCTCCTTGATGAACGAATGTCCATTTCGGATGATATGAACCCCAATGCCACATTTTGCTTGATACACAACGGAAAGAGGATTTGCTTTGACATCGTAATACATATGAGGGTCCCAAGCGCATGTTCCAAAAAACCCACTTGCATGGACTTTCTTGAAAAAATCGGTAATTTGAGGTATCAGGATGGAGAGATTGAAAGAAGGGGTAATTTGTTCCCCTTCCTTGGTCATGATATCCATGCGATCACCATCCCCATCAAAGCAGAAGCCAAAATCATAGTTGCCACTTTTCATCATATCCCATGTAGGCTTGATACTTTGGGCAATGATGGGATTTGGATCTCCTGCCGGAAATCTGCCGTCGGGAATCAGATTCCTTGCACGCACGGTTGCACCTGCATACTGCAACGCCTCGGTAACCTCTGTACCAGCAGCTCCACACAGGTAATCAATAAGAATGGAAGTACCTTTTAGGGAGTCTTTCTCAAGCCCGGCCAATTTCAGGGAATATGAAATAAAAGCATCCAGGTACCGATGTACCTTCACAGAACCTCTGCTCTTCGCAGAAGGTATCGATCTGTCATCCTCGCAATAGAATTCCCGGATACAGGTTATGCCACCTTTAGGACCACTATCCATTGCTAAAGTCTGAAGGCCGGGGGCCATCAATTTCATGCCAATATAGGTTCCTGGATTGTGGCTTGCAGTAAACATGACTGCCGCTGACTCAGGGTTTTGCATGCAGCTGAAATAAAACTGACATGTGGAAATTTGCAATGGATTGACGATAATATTCAACCCCAAGTCAGCAAACACCTCTATGGCAAGCTCGAGCAAAGCAGGAGCGGCCAGTCGGGCATCCCTTCCAACAACCACAGAAGACACCTGCAAGACCTCGATAAAGTACCTCCCAATGGCCTTGACGAGACGGACCATCAAAGGAGCATGGAGTTCTGCACTTTTAGTTCTGATATCATAGGCTTTGAACATACTCGTGTTCAGAGCTTTTCGTTCTATTTCCGATAATTCTTCATACCTCATGGTCGATTTCCTTGGAATAATCTGTTTTCATATTCAGCATAAGCAAATGCATACGCAGAATATGATAAGGATCTTTTACCGGCAGAGCGACTACACGCTCCAGGGGTATACCGATCCGCGTTCGAATCTGAATCCACTCTTCCCCCTTGTCAGAAGGAAAGGTGGTATAGGTGTACTGTTTCAAGCGCTCATACCAAACAAAGAAACGTTCATCTTTGGTAGCTTGATAAAAACGTGAGCAGGCATACAGGGCTTCCACATGCGGCCACCATAATTTCAATTCCCATGTGGATGCAACCAACTGAGAGAATGCGGAGCCATCACACTCCCCTTTCGGTTCTCCCCCATCAGTATCCACATAGCGAAACAAGCCTCCCCATTCTTTGTCCCATCCCAGTTCCAATGACGATAGGACAAATGCAGAAAGAACCTCTCTGTATTCGTCACCAAGGGCATCAAGACAGAACCACATACATTCTATTGCATGTCCGGGATTGCGATGTCGGGCCAGTAAATCCATATTTTTGTGCGTATCTTGATAGACCACCTCACGAATTTGCATGGTTTGATTGTCTGCAAATACCTGGAGAACTGAATGTGCCGCCGATTGGGCATCCATCCTGACCCGGGAAGCTTCAGGTATCCCCAGCTGCTGAAGCGCTAAAGCCAGCTCATGTGCTGTGTTGCAGATAATCATGGAAATCGATTGAGCACTAGTGCCGGGGGGAAGTGGATAGGGTTCAGTCCTGATAATTCCCCTTGCCATGACTTGCTGCATTTTTGTATAGATGCCGAGAGCTGTACGGGCAATATCTTGGCTTTCTACAAGCAGGGCATAGCGGGCGAATCCCATGATCACAAAACAATCGGCATACATACTGGTATACAGACTGTCATGAGAACCGGTCTTTTTTGGATTTCCCTTCCGATCGAGCAAAAAAGCACAGACTTCATCCTCGCCGGGCAATAGAGCCTTCTCGTTCAGCAAATGGAATAAGGCATCGCAACGTTTTCTGTATTGCAGAAGGGTGGCGTCATCAATTCCCTCTGAGCACTGAGCATGACCCAAGAGAAACGATAGACACCACAACATTCTTCCTTGTGACCACGTGAATTTATCTTCTGAAACCCTTTGCTTCCCATCATTTGTATAACACGTAAAGACACCACCGTATGCATCATCAAAGGCGGTTTCCCAAAACGGGAGAACCTGAGACTGTAGATGGTCCTTGAACCATTGGAAATCGTTATTCATATTACTTCCTAGCTTGGTACCGGAGATGTCTCCGGTACCAAGGTACGGGTCAACCCATTTTGAAACTTGAAGCAATGGATTTACCTTGCTTATGATTCATCAGGTAGACTATGCCGAATACGACTACCAACAAAATTACCGAGAGCGCGCTTGCTTCTCCGAGTTTACCATCAGCTACAGCACCATAAATCTGGATTGGAACGGTTCTCGTTCGTGAACTGTACAGCAGAATAGTAGTACTCAATTCCTGCAACAACGTAGTGAGCGTGAGAATGGATCCACTGATAATCGCAGGCATAATAAGAGGTACGCTGACCCTGCGGAACGTATAGAACCAGTTTGCTCCTGCAATTGTGGAGGCTTCTTCAAGAGAAGGATTCAATTGCGAAAGGCTGGCCGCTACGGAACGGTATACATACGGCGTGCGGCGAACCATATAGGAGATCACGATGATGGTATAGGTACCAGTCAACTTAATCAGACTGCTACCGCTGAAAGCCGAAAGCAATGCAACCGATACAACGGTTCCAGGAAGGATGAAAGGAGCCATGATCGACAAATCGAGCAAAGCCGCTCCCTTGGGCTTCTTCCTTTCTGTAATATAGGCAATGAGACTTCCCAAAATCGCGGCCAATCCCGTTGCTAGAATGGAAAGGTAGAATGTATTGAAGAGCTCCTTGTTGGAGTATTGAGGGATACGAAGATAGTTTCTGAACGTGAATCCCTCAGGGAAAAGTCCTACCCACTTCTCAAAAAATGACATCACGATGATGGTAATCTGAGGCAGGAGAGAGACCACAAGGATAATGACGCAATACACTATGGCAATAATTCTGATACCCTTGCCCTCATGCAGCTTTATTTCTGAGTGGGTCGCTGAAATTGTCTCATACTCGTGTCTATTGATTACCCTTTTTTGGAGATACAAGACCAAAGCTGTAATCAATACATTGACCACGGCAATCGATGCAGCACCATTGAGATCCCAAAACCCATTGACCCGGAAATAAATCAAGGTAGGAAGTACGTACTTGTCTCCACCGATAATTGCGGGAATACCGAAGTTCCCGATTGCCCTGACAAAAACCAAAAGGGCTCCGGCGCCAAGGCTGGGAAGAATCAAGGGGAAGGTAATGGTTTTAAAAATATGCCATCGTCCGGCTCCCATCAACATTCCGGCTTCTTCCAACAACGAGTTTGCGGAAGCAAAAGCGCCATAGGATAACTGGAATACAAACGGATAATACGTAAGAGTCATACAGAGAATCATACCGAACATACCATAGATTGTCGGAATTTCTATGCCCAGAGGAGTAACTATGAAATTGAGGAAGTGACGAACAACCCCTTGCCTGCCCAGTAGTATGACCCAGGTAAATGCGCCTACGAAGGAAGGCATAATAATTGGGAGAATACCTAAACTCAGCATGAGATTCTTACAGGGCATTTTCACACGAGCAACAAAATAACCCATGGGAACACCGATCAAAACACAGAAAAATGTTACAGCAAGACTTACGATGAAAGAGTTTAGCAATGCTTTTTGGTACATCGCACTTTCAAAAAACTTGGTGAATCCCTGCAGAGAGAAGTTTCCCAGTACCAGTTTGTTACCTGAAGGCATGAATGCCCTGAGCATGGTAACCACCATCGGGTAGACGAGAAAAATTGCCATGAAGGCAAGGGGAATTGCAAAAACAAGATAGGGAGTGAAATCTTTTTGCAAAAATTTCTTCAAGTTTTTCTCTTCACTCCCCTTTATGTTGATTGGAGGTGCTGAATTCGTTGTTTTCATTAGTTTCGAACCTCCGGCAGGAACAGGAACGGCAAACCTTCTTTCACTTTTACATATACTGAATCACGCTCAAAAACACCCTCTACCATATAGGGCATATCAATTTCCATAGAGACTTCGCTGACGCTCGCATCCAAGACTACTTCATACCGTACAAACTGCCCCAGATGCTGAATTATCTGAACAGTGCCCCTGATTCCTTCCGATGTTCTTTCCTTGCAGATCTCCAACTGTTCGGGGCGCGCACCAAGTAGAACGGAAGATCCATTCGCGACACCCTTGTTGGTACTGAATCGAACATTTTCCGGATGGACTGAGATTTCGGTTTGGGTACCTTCGATGGTAGCTTTTCCTTGGCCTGTCAGCTTTGCATTAAAGAAATTCATTTTTCCAATGAAATTGGATACAAACGCATTGTTCGGCCGGGTATAGAGCTCATTGGAAGAACCAATCTGTTCGACTACACCCTTGCGTAACACAGCAAGCCTGTCGCCGATAGCCATCGCTTCTTCCTGGTCATGAGTAACAAAAATGGTAGTAATGTTGGTAGCTTTTTGGATTCTTCGAATTTCCGCCCTCATGTATCGGCGAAGTTTGGCATCCAAATTGGCAAGCGGCTCATCAAGCAACAGAATATCTGGATCATAGACGAGAGCGCGTGCAATCGCTACACGCTGCTGCTGTCCACCGGAGAGCCCGGTGGGAGAAGGATTCCGTTTCAATTCCTCGGTAAGTCCGACCAACTCCATTACTTCGGTTACTTTCTTTCTGACGATGTCATCGGGTGTTTTCCTGACACGCAACCCATAGGCTACGTTCTCAAAAATATTCATATGAGGATATAAAGCAAAACTCTGGAATACCATGCCGATATTTCTTCTGAAGGGAGGGATAAGGGTCATATCCTTATCGCCATAGAGTATCTGACCATCAGTAATCGACTCCAAGCCGGCCGTCGAACGCAATAGCGTGGTTTTACCACACCCGGAAGGACCAAGAAGACAAAAGAGTTCACCGGGTTCGATAGCAAAGGAAACATCCTTCAAAGCATGTACGGGATTCTTTGACTGTTCCCCAAAGATTTTATTCACGTGTGTATATGTCAGGTTCAGACTCATGATTGGTAGGTACTCCTGTAGATTCTTAACTGTTCCTGCCTGGGGTAAAACCCAGGCAGGAATGTGCATTACATCATATTCGAGAAATCGTTGATCAAGGTTTCCTTGATGTTCTTTGCTTCAAGATCATCATAGGGGAACAACTTGATTTCGCTGAGCGCAGGCAAATTTGCAGGACCAGGAAGCTCGGTTGTCACGACTCTTCTGTTACGAGTCGAACGAATAATCTCGTAAGCTTCCAAGCTGGTGATAAAGTCCATGAACAATTCGGCAGCCTCGGGATTGGGTCCGTTTGCAATGATACCGGTAGCATCAAAGCGCGCACCAGTTCCCTCTGAAGGATATACATAGGTAACTGGGGAACCTTCACCAATGTATTTTCCGATATTGGACTCACCGGTGACAGTGATGGCATATTCTCCGCGGGCAACAGATTCAGGACCTGCTGTGGAACTTGCTGTGAACACTGCATTCTTGGCGAGCTTTGCCAAGAACTCATTTCCATACAGCTTGTGTAGCATATACACCTGAGCGTATGCAGAGCCGGAAAGAGCCGGATTGGCCAAAATGATTTCACCTTTATAGCGGGGATCAACGAGATCTGCCCAGGATTTCGGATAATCGGAACTCTTAAGAAGATTGGTATTTACCATAATTGCCTGAAGCGGCATTGAGGACCCGTAGAATCTCGGTACATCTGCGCTATCGCGTACTGAGACATCAATCTTTGCATGATTGACTGACTTATACGGGGCTAGGAAATCATAGGCTAGTTCCATGTTTTCCTTCGCAACCATCAAGAGAATGTCTCCATCAGGTTTCGGCTGCTCAGAATAGAGACGATTCACCAATTCTCCAGAACCAGCCCGAATGATGCTTACCGTAATTCCAGGTTGTTTCTCGTTGAACTTCTTTACGAGAGCTTCGGCCTCATCCTCACTGGCTCCACTCCAGATGGTGAGCTTGTCAACTTTTTTCTCTTCACTTGCACCTTGTGCAAACAAGGGATTGAAAAAGAGAATCAAAGTGAACAAAACAATAAGTGCTTTTTTCATACCATGCCTCCTATGTGTTGGTACGTTCTTGAAACCAAGAAAGTAAATTTTCCATAGTATATGTACGACATGAAAGAAAACGCAAGTTTTATTTTTTCTTTTTTTATCTATTAGCGTATATCAACTTTTCTTTTATAGATATTTTTCCAAAGACAGCAATTTTAGACAATAATACGCAAAAAACTTCTATCGTCAAACGATAGATTTCCTGCGATGAGGGGTTTTGTCGCCCTGCAAGTGGAAATCATCAAGGGATCATGGGTCAATTGGTGTTCCAGTGCATCTTCCGTCTGGGCCAAGGTTGGAAAAAGGTGTGGATATCCATCACTGGCCAACACGACTTCGGTCGAAGTATCGGGTAGAACAACAATCTGTACTTGCTCATAATCAGAAAAGAAACCATCCAAAACGGCATATGCAAAATGAGACGGATTATCTGAATTTTGAAACGTAGGTTGCAATTGCATCAAATCATCGAGTTTTCCTTGAATCTCCTGAGGATTTGCCAAGAGGTAATCTGCCGTTTTCCCCTGCATCAGCGCATGTTCGACCAAGAGAGTACGAACATCTTCCATAAGCGTATCAATGGCCTTATGTCGCGTCGTCAGCACAGAATCGACCAATGCCTGGCAATCGCCAAGAACCCACACTTGCCTATGGTATCTGCTTACAATAGCAATATATGCCGAACAGCGCTTTGCAGGATTGGTGAACGCTGTATCTTCAAGACCTTGCATCTGATACCAAGAGAGTATTGACGCATTCAGAGCATGAAACGCTTGCACCATCGTTACCTCGGGATCCATTGTAGAAAGGGTTGCAAGAAGGCACTCCTTGGCGATAAGCCCGCTGCTTCGTTCTGAAGGAACCAATGATAAACGGCTGGTACACCCATCAATGACGGCTCCAAAGTGCTCATTGGCAAACACGCCATCCTCACACAAATCAACCTTTCCTCTTTTTCCAATACACAATTGCTCTACTACTTGCATCCACTACTCCTCATCACCGTGTTGAATTCCTGTAATTTGCTGAAGAAGATAGCGCGTGTTATACCCAAAATCCTCCACCATTTCCAATACCAGGTTGGCGTCGGATGTTAACAAGAGTTCAAGTACTTGGTGGGCTGGAAACCCATATTTATCGAATGTATGATGGTCGTCCGAATAATGTTGGACATGTGCATTCGTAGCATTGCTGTGCAAATGACAGTTAACCACCTTTTGGGTTGCAAGAATCCGTTGGATGGCTGGCAAATAGGGAAAGCCATAGACAAAACTGGATATCCATAAGTGGCCAACATCGAGACAGAGATATACATCATCGAGCTCAGCTAGCTGTTCCATCTCTTGGGGAGTCTGAAAGAGATATCCTACGCGTGGATTCAGGTTTTCGACGGCCAACTTGACACCATATGACTTGGCAAGCTGTGCAACGTTTTTAAGCTCTTTGAAAGCCTGGGTAGCATGGGAACGATACACTTCCTGTTTTGGGTAGTCAGGACCACAAATGGCACCATCAGCATGCACTATATATGGTGAAAAGGAAGGAGCATCGAGCAATTTTTTTCTGGCCGCGTTTGCCGAGGGCATCGACGAATCACAGACATAGCCGGGATGAAGGACCACAATATCCGCTTTACAAGAACGTGCGGTTTCAAAGCTCTGGAGAATGGCATCATAGCTTTCAGCAAGAACAGCCGGGTCGAGACTCCCAAAATTGGGAAAAATGGGGAGCGAAGGACAACAAGCATGTACCGATGCAATGCAGCCAGCAAGCATCGGACGAACTTCAGATAGGAGTTGCTTGCTCATTTTATAGGAGAGCTCATAATACATAGAGGGAAATTCAGTTTTATATGCTGCAATTTCAGATGCAGAAGAAAACCCAACGAGAGACATTACCTGTTTTTGCATAGTCAAGACTCATCCACTACCAAGATTTTTACTCCGTGGCTTTCAATAATTGTCCGAATTTCATCTGAAATGGCATCGGTTATAAGGTAGTGTATAGCAGGCCAATCACATACTTTTGCAAGAGAAAGATGTTCCATCTTCGAACTATCCACCAAAAGGCAAACCTTAGAGGCACTTTGGATCATCGTTTGCTTGGTATCGGCTTCAATAAGGTTCGTACAATATACGCCATGCTTTGCAGAATACCCGGCAGCACCAAGGAAACACCAATCAGCATGGATTTGTCGATAGAACTCTTTTGAGAAATTTCCCATAAGTCCCATCGAAGGCCTTCTTAAAATTCCACCAGCCATCAAGAGATCAACCTTTTCAGCATGCATCAATTCCTGCATAACCAATAAGGAGCTGGTAGTAACTGTAATAGGCAAATCAGCAATAAATTGGGCTATGTGCAACGTAGTACTACCATTATCGATAATGATTGACTGACCACTTTTAATAAATGTTGACGCAAGTTTGGCAATCGCCATCTTCTGCACGGTAAATTCGTTGATGGTTTGAGAGATGAATCGGGAACTGCCCGATGCCTCTGCAGTGACAGCACCGCCATGTGTTCGCACCAGCAGGCCTTTTGTCTCCAATTCATCCAAATCGCTACGGATGGTAACCTTTGAGACATCCAACAAACGAGCAAGATCTATTACTTGCACAGACCCATCCCGAACAAGCACCGAAAGAATCTCTTTTTTCCTAGCTCCAGGATTCATGGCCTCTCCTTACCAACAAACACGAATACCTGTATTGTAATAAGGCTAGAGAAATTTGTCATCCTTTTTCTTTTTTGCTTTTTTGCTTTTCTTTAACTTTCTTTTTGCAGACTCTGTATTGGATGGATTATCGCTTCCCTCCACAGCTTTAGCTTCTGTCCAATGTCCAAAGTATAGGCAGGACTGGTGGAAGGCAGGGTCTCAAACTGAACGGTGACAGGGTAATACCCGATGAGGCGGCGATACAAGTCTGCCGCTTTCTTTCCGTTGAACAGAATGATTCTCAACTGGGTATGTTCATCGATGAACTGCCTAAGATCATTGGCAATCACCTCAGTATAGGCCGAGTCGGCCGAGCCCTTCCTCTCGAATTGGGCAAGCACATCCCACAAGGCGATATCGTTTGCAAGAAGCAAATCCCACTTCTGCTCATAATTCTCAATCGGACCGGCAAGTATGGAAGCCATAATCGGCCAGAACGCATTGCGTTCATGGCCGTAGTATTGTTGCTTCAGGCTGGAAACCACACTCGGGCCGGTCCCGAGAATCAAGACAGAGCTATTCGCTGTATGGATGGGTGCAAAGCCCTTCAGCATCCAAGGTACGCCTTCACCCCATCGGCAGAAGAAACCCCATCCATAGCAGCACTGACAATGCCACCTGCATACCCGGCACCCTCGCCACAGGGGAAAAGACCGGTATATTCGGGATGCATTTTGCTTTCAGTATCCCGGGGAATCCGAACAGGACTGCTCGTTCTGGTTTCTGCCGCCAATAAAAGCGCATCGTTGGTCAAGAACCGTGAGGCTTTCTTTCCGAAGGCTTCAAAAGCGAGAGCGAGACGCGTTGAGATGAAGGCCGGGAAGAGAGCGTGCAGATCAGCATTCACCAAACCAGGGAGGTACGAGGTTTCACAAAGGTCCTTTGAGCGGACATGCTTGACAAAATCCACCATGCGCTGAGCCGGAGCCTTAATGCTCTGATTCGCATAGGCGAAGCTTCGCCTCTCCAAGGCTTCCTGGAACTCCAGCATCGCCAAAGGCCCACTGAACTTGTCAGAAGGAAGATCCTCTGGGTGCAGTTCAACCACCATACCGCTATTTGCAAACTCGCCTTTTCGGTCTGAGGCACTCATTCCATTGACCACCTGCTGTCCGGCTTCGGTTGCCGCAGGAATCACAAAGCCGCCCGGGCACATGCAGAACGAGTAGACGCCCCTGCCCTCCACTTGATGGACAAAGGAGTATTCAGCTGCAGGCAGGTATAAGCCCCGGCCCTCTTCCTGCTTGTATTGCATCTGGTCGATCAGGTGCTGCTTATGCTCAAGGCGCACGCCCATAGCCATCGCTTTGCTCTCTACGGCAATACCCTCGGCATGAAGATACCGATACATATCACGGGCGCTATGGCCGGTAGCAAGAATCACGGGTCCAAAATAGGTTGCACCATCAGAAGTTTGCACCCCTTCGACCGTAAAACCTTTTCTCAGCAACGCGACTACCTTGCTTTGGAAATGAATCTCCCCTCCGTGGGAGAGAATCGTATTGCGAATCGCTTCGATCACTTGGGGCAGTTTATTGCTGCCGATATGTGGGTGGGCATCACACAGAATATCCAAGTCTGCACCATGCTGGCACAGCTGGTTCAGCACCTTGGAAACATCACCACGTTTGGTGGCGCGTGTATAGAGCTTGCCATCGCTGAAAGCCCCGGCTCCACCTTCGCCAAAGCTGTAATTGCTCTCTGTGTCCACAATGCCGGTACGGACCAAGCCGGCAAGGTCCTTCTTGCGCTGGTGCACATCCAATCCACGCTCCAAAAGAACGGGCTTTAATCCCAGTTCCAGAAGCCTGAGGGACGCGAACAGCCCAGCCGGGCCAGCTCCGACAACGATGACACTCTTTGCCTCGCCGACATTCTGGTAGGTTACCTCTTCAAAGGGAACATCCTCGCCTGATGAGGAGAGCCTGATTTGCAGGTCTACAACAACGGGTCGACGACGGGCATCGATGCTGCGCCTGAGTATGCGGACATTGCCAATGTCACGGACAGGAATGCCTGCTTGTTTGGCAGCAGCTTGTGTAAGAACGGAAGTATCGGCGGCCTCCTGGGGAGACAGCCTAAGGTTGATATCAATTTGCATATCCGTATTGTATCTGCCCTGCTCTAGTAGGGTCAATGAAGTACTCCTTCAAAACTTCATATTCCTCCTAGGACTATCCATATACTCTTGGCTAACCGTACATATTGGAAGCATACCGTTTCGGCATACAAACCAATGAGGAGACACCTACATGTCACGGATACGAATCACGTTCCTTTTAGCATTATTGCTTGGAACTCCACTTTTTGCCCAACAACTTACCCTGCAAGAAGCCTTACAAAGTGCACAAGCCACCAACAGTATTGCCCAGAATGCCAAGATTACCTTGGAAAAACAACTAAACAAAGCCAATATAAACAGTTATCTGCCTTCAATCGATCTCTCGGTGGGCGCATCGGCTTCAATAAGTCTCCTGGATCAGGAAAGCAATGCACTCATAACACCTACGGCGTCCGTTTCGTTTTCGCTCTCCAGCTCAGATCGCTACACAAAAGCATCCAATACGTTGCTTGCCAAAACCGCCCAAACAGCCTTTGGCACCAGCATACAAAACCTGAAAGCGCAGGTAACACAAACATATTGGAATGTAACGGCAGCCGAACTTGCCTATGATCAGCAGCTACTGGACTATGAACAGAAAAGTATATCGAATGCCGCTATCCAAGCACAATTCGATAATGGCAAAGCCAACACACTTGCAGTCAGTCAGGCAAAGCTGGCCCTCTTTCAAGCCAAACTCACCGTAGAGAGCAGAAATAACGACTTTGAAACTGCTAAACAAGCACTCCAAAGGTTAATCGGCTACGAAATCGAGGGAACCTCTGATGAGCTCATGGAAGTCAGGGATCTCAAAAATTTGGAATTTCTGCAGGAACTCTCGCTTAGCACCACATCCATCAAACAGCTCAGCTACCAGGTGGAACAGGCCGAGCTTGCACTGAAAAAGGTACGAGCATCAAGTGCCTCCCCTGTCGTTGCGATGAATGCATCAACTTCCTTCTCAGGCTCCCTATCCACCAGCAGCTCACAAATCCGTGACACCACAAAAGTCTCTGTCTCTGTTTCCTTTTCCCTCGATCCCTATCTGCCCAACTCCAGCGCTCAAGTCACCTTGGAGAATCTGCAGAAGGATATCACCCTTGCCAAAAACACCCTGGAGCAAGGGATTAAGGACATACAACAGGAAGTACAAACACTCTACCAGAGTCTTTTGCAGATCAAAGCTAATCTTGAGTACCTGCTCGAGTACCAAAAAGTGGCCGATGAGACCTACAATCTGACGCTTGCCTCCTATGAGGCAGGGGAGGTCCCCTATCTTACCTTGCAAGAGAGTGAACAACAGCAGCAGAACGTCCAGCTTTCCATTCTGCAACAGAAAGTCGACTACACCGTAGCACTCTACAATCTGGCTTACCTTTTGGAAACCGACATAAATACCATCATCAACGAATAAGGAATCATCACATGAAATCATTATCAATGCTGGAACGCATCACCACCATCATCCTGCTACTGATCTGTATTGTTCTGAGTGCGGTCATTATCCTACGTTTTGCCGGCAACACATCCGAATCTGCAACGAATTTTGGAGGTATGATGGCGCGATCAAGCGAAGCCTCCGTTGTCAATGTAGCCGTCCAGGAAGTCACCCATGCCACCTTTACCCGAACAACCACCTTAGGCGGCGAATTGACCAGTGAACGCGATGCAGTGTCGGTGAACAGCACCCTTAGCGGTAAAGTGACCGAGGTTCTGGTAAAAGAAGGACAAGCGATAGCCAAGGGTGACCCTCTTTTAGTAATCGACCCCTCTACAGCAGGCAGCATCTATAAAAGTACCACCATCACCAGCGTTATGGATGGAGTTGTTTACTCTGTATCAGCCTATGTCGGCCAGCAGGTAGCCAATGGGACAACACTTGCCACCATCGGGAAAACCGGGGACCTTGTAATAGAGACAGCCCTGTCGGAGCGGTATCTGTCCAGCCTTCATACCGGTCTTGAGGCAACGTTCACCACTGCTGCCTGGCCGAATGAAAACCATACAGCTCTCGTTTCCCAGATCGGCACCCAAGTAAATACCTCGAATCGAACGGTCAAGGTCACCCTTACCCCCCAAACGCAGGACACTCGTTTCAAGGAAGGAATGTTTGTTTCGGTAACCCTCATAACCGAAAAGCTAGAAAATGTATTGGTTATACCCAGTGATGCCGTCACCACCTATCTCGGCGAGCCGGTGGTCTATATAGCTGAAGAAGGCATGGCAAAGCGGGTGGCTGTGACCATTTCCGTCTCCGATGACAACCACAGTGTAGTGACCAGCGGACTGTTTGGAGGAGAACAGCTTATTACAGCTGGATCAGTGGTTGAGGGAAGCCGAATTTCCGTCATCGAGGAGCAGGTATGAAACTGAGCGAACTTTCTGTACGAAGACCGGTATTGATCAGCATGATCTACCTCTTATTGCTACTCATTTCTCTTTTATTTCTCAAGGACCTGGATATTGCACTCTATCCTTCAGTGGAGATGCCTGTTCTCTCCGTCATGGTGGAAACCGGTGACGCAGGTCCCGAGGAGGTCGAACAACAAGTAACGAAAATCATTGAAAATACCGTTGGATCACTTGAGAGCCTTGAGAGCATCACCAGCCAGTCATCGGACGGTAGATCGATGGTCATGCTGGAATTTGCCTACGGAACCGACCTCGATGAGGCATCGAGCAGCCTGGAATCCCTGTTAAGCAGAGTAACCAGACAACTGCCCAGCTGGGCGGAAACTCCCTCGGTTATGCGCTTTGATATGTCCTCCTCCTCAACCTTCATGCGCCTGATGCTCAGCGGTTCACTGGATGAGCAGACGTTGAAACAACTAGCCGAAGATACCATCTCTCCCTTGTTGTTACGAGTCGAAGGAGTCAGCCAAGTCGAGGTCAGGGGAGCCGGAGACACCCAGATTCAAGTTGTCATCGATCCCATTCGCCTTGAAGCGTATGACCTGACCCTTTCAGAAGTAAAGAATGCACTCGCCCTACGCAATGTCCAGGGTAAAGTGGGAACCATCACCCAAAACCTCATCGACTACTCCATCACCCTGGATGAACGGTTTACCGACCTGACGACCATCAGGGAAACAGTGGTAACGACCATCGATGGAGTTCCTATCCGAATCGATGATATTGGAACTGTAGCAGAATCGTTGGAAACAGGTTTCAATGAACAGTACCTCGACGGTTCTCCTGTTGTCACACTCAGCCTCTCCAATGCATCGGACAGCAATGCCGCCACTGTTGCCAACAGCGTACAGCTACAATTGGCAGTTATCCAAAGCCAGTTGCCGGACGGCATCAAGCTGGTGATTCAGCAGGACTCGACAACTATGATCTCCTCCACCCTGTCGGAGGTATACAAGAGCGCCATCCAGGGTGTCGTGCTGGCTGCATTGGTGATATTCCTGTTTCTGAGGAACATCAAGGCTACCTTGATTATCAGTCTATCGATGCCGATCTCAATCTTCTTCACCTTGATGATGATGTCACTGATGGGCATCACCATCAACAGCATGAGCATGAGCGGGTTGATCTTAGGCATCGGTATGATCGTGGATGCCTCGATCATCATCCTTGAGAATACCTACAAATATCGTGAGGCGAAGCACAGCAGCGCTGCATCGGCGATACTGGGAAGTCAGAACATGAGTACGGCAATCCTTGCCTCAACGCTGACCACCATCTGCGTATTTCTCCCGCTCTTCATCTATAAAAACCAATTGCAGATGATTGGCATCATGTTCCAGGATTTGATCCTCACCGTATGTATTGCCTTGTTTGCTTCGCTCCTCGTCGCACTGACCTTGGTTCCGGCACTCAGCGGTAGTATCCTTCGTCTCGATACCCGGATACAGAAACCGCTGAAATGGAAGGTCCTTCGCTATATCGATGACTTCTACGTCAGAGTGGAAGCCAAGCTGGAGCAGGCGTACGCACACGTTCTCTCATACTTTCTGCGACACCGATTTCTGCTTATCGTGCTACTGGTATTGCTGCTTATCTTCAGCCTTCAGTTCTTCGACGGCATCGGAATGAACCTCACCCCGCAAATGAATGCAGACGATACTGTCACGCTTTCTCTCACTCTGCCCAGTGGAACAACCAAGGAGGCAAGCCGAGAGGAACTGTTCAGGATCCAAGAGCTCCTGATGGAAGAGTTGCCCTCTGAGGCATACTCCCAAATCATGGTTCAGGTGGGAACCTCCAATACGGGTTCAATAGAAATTGGCCTCCCTGATATCACTCAGCAGCACTATACGGCCAATGAAGTCAAGCAATTGATTACGCCCCTCTTGGCAACCAACCCCTCTGCATCCTGGACATTCGGGGGAGGCAGAGGTCCGATGAGCAGCAGCCCCATCAACATCAATGTGAGCGGATCCGATACGACGACGCTTACCCAAACGGTGAATGAGATTGCCACCATCATTTCCTCCTTCGTCCCCGAAGCCACCAATGTTGCAACCGACCTATCCAATGGATCCCCGAAGGTCAGCGTAGAACTCAATAACCAGCTGATGGATGAGTTGGGCATCTCGGTAAACGAGGTTGTTTCCACGCTCTCATCAGCGCTTGCAGGGTCAACAGCAACCACCATCACCACCATGAACGTCGACCAATCCTATGCTGTGGTGGTTTCCATGGACAGTGCAAAGTATGCATCCATCAGTGATCTTGGGAACCTCTTGGTAAGCAGCAAGGGCGGCAGTGTCCATTTGGACAGTTTTGCCACCTTCTCTACGTCTACAGCCCCTGCATCGATCACACGCGAGAATAAGGTACGTGTCAACCATGTCACAGCCAACCTCGGTGAGGGGTATACTGCCGATGTGGTCCAACAGAAGATCCAAGCGGCCCTTGATCAGCATCTGTTGGTTGCTGATGGTGTTAAGGTAAGCCAAGGCGGTGACATGCAACAACTCACCGAGTATGGCTCAACGTTGGTCATCATTGTCCTGCTTGCCTTGGTACTGGTCTTTGTAGTTATGGCAGCACAATTTGAATCTTTGGTTGATCCTTTCATCATTTTTGCAACCATACCGCTGCTGCTCATCGGTGTTATCTTTATTCACATCATCACCGACCAAGCATTCACGCTTTTCTCGGTAGTCGGTATTGTTGCCTTGATCGGAGTAGTGGTCAACAACGGTATTGTACTGGTCGACTCCATCAACCAACTGGTCAGGCAGAAAATGCCGGTCAAGGAGGCCTGCCTCACTGCAGCCCGAACACGGCTCAGACCAATTTTGATGACCACGTTCACCACGGTTCTCGGGCTTGTTCCGCTTGCTTTCTTCCCTGGTGAGGGTGCTGAAATGATGCAACCTATCGCCCTTACCTTCATCGGGGGGTTGGTGACTGCAAGTTTTCTGACTCTCTTTCTCTCCCCTAGTTTGTATTCACTTTTCAACAAACGCAGGGAGAAGCGATTCTTTGATCCCAATAGCCTTGCAAACCAACTTGCAGTGTTTGACAAGGAGGGGAAATAGTTCTTCAAGACGTTCTCTCCAAACGTTCGTTGGCATGCCTCGAAAGGGGCATGCCTTTCATTGCCTAACCAAAGCCTTTATGATACTGTTTGGCCCATCATGGAACACAACCTTGTCGTAGGGCAGCTCTTAGCCCTTTTGACTGCTGCCTGTTGGGCACAAAACTCAATCATCTACCGTCATATCGGAGCAAAAGTCGGCTCGGATGCTGTCGCCCATGTCAGGATGTGGATTGCCCTTCCCATGATCTTCCTGCTCGCATACTGGGTGGAGGGAAGTTGGTTCCCCACCTCACTCAGCGCGCGTACCTACCTCTTCCTGCTTGCAAGTGGAGCGATCGGGTACTTCTTCACCGACATGCTTCTATTCAAGGCATATATTCTGCTCGGAGCGAGGGAATCCATGGTGATCATGACCCTCTCCCCCGTCGTTACCGCTTTCTTCGGGTTTTTACTGTTTGATGAGCGGTTGAATCTGATCCAAATCCTTGGAATCTTCATCACCATCTCCGGCATTGCCTTAATCGTATTGCTGGATGCCCGTACCAAGGTTGCCAAAGAGGAGCACGACACAAAAACCAAAGGGTTCATCTATGCAATTCTGGGCTCCGCTTTGCAATCACTATCCTTCTTATTGGCAAAATTCGCTCTTGATGAAACAGGCCCCATCTCCACCAACCTGCTTCGTAATTTGGGAGGACTTGCCTGTTTTATTATTTTTAATTTCCTGTATAAGAGGAATGCTGTTCAGCACTTCAAAGTCTTATCCAACCGCCGCTACCTCCTGTTGTTGGTAATGGCTGCCTTTGCAGGTCCGGTACTGGGCATGTCCAGTCAAATGAAGGCGTTTACGCTTGCCCCGGTAGGAATTGTAACCACCATCACCCAAGTCACGCCGATCCTTTTGCTTCCATTCGATTATTTCATCCTGCACAAACGCCTGACAGCATCGAGTTTGGCGGGCACATTCCTCTCCATCGCCGGGGTTGCCGTGCTCTTTCTGGCAGCGTGATACAGCTTGCCTAGAGCCCCGCTTTTCGCTACGCTCAACGTATGAATGTACTCTCACTGGAAGCTGTCTCCAAGACCCTGAAGGATGAACCCCTCTTTGAAGGGGTGAGTTTTGGCTTGGAGGAAGGCGATCATGTGGCCCTCATCGGCCGCAACGGACAAGGAAAATCCACCTTTCTCAAACTCATCGCCGGTTCAATCGTCCCCGATAACGGTACTATCGCCATGAAAAATGGCACTGATTTGGTTATGCTCGAACAAGGCGTGCAATTCGAAGAGAATGACACGGTTGCAAGCTACCTCCATTACGGGCAGGGAAAGCGCATCGAAACCTACCGCGCCTATCACAAAGCCTTGGAGAGCGAACACAACGAAGCACTTCTAGCCCATCTCACCGAGCAGATGGAGTTGGTTGGTGGATGGAATCTCGAGAACGATTACCAATCATTGTTGGGAGAACTCGGCCTGTACGATGTTCAAGGCCAAACCATGTCCAACCTCTCAGGCGGAATGCAGAAAAAGGTTGCCCTCGCCCGGGTCCTCTGCGCCAAGCCTACCATGCTCCTGCTCGATGAACCAACCAACCATTTGGATATCCAAACCATTGAATGGTTGGAGCAATATCTGAAAAACAGCAATGCAACCATAATACTGGTCACTCACGACCGCTACTTCTTGGATGCCGTATGTTCTGCAATCCTGGAAATGGACAGCGGATCCGTTTTTCTTCATCCCGGCTCATTCTCCTCATACCTTGAGCGCAGGGAAGAACGACTTGAACGGCTGCAAAAAGAACAGGACAAAATCAAGACCATACTCAGACGGGAACTTGAATGGTTAAAGCGCGGCCCGAAGGCCCGTACCGGCAAGGATAGTGGAAGGAAGGACCGCATTGAAGCTTTGCTTAGCAGTCAGAGTTCAATCGCAGATGAAGAGATGCGTAGTTTCAGTTCGCACTCCCGTCGTATGGGGAAGAAAATCCTTGAGGCAAAGCACCTTAGCAAACGATACGATGAGAATGTAGTGATCAAGGACTTCTCATTTTCCTTCATCAAGGGAGCACGGATCGGGGTGGTAGGACCAAATGGAAGCGGCAAGTCAACGCTGCTCGACCTGTTATGCGGATATCTGACGCCCGATGAAGGAAGTTTGGATATCGGAATAAATACCGTTTTTGCCTATTATGACCAAGGCGGCAGGGCTCTGGTAAGTGACAAGATTATCCTCGAATTCGTTGAGGATATTGCCGAACAAGTGGTATTGGGCCCCAACCAAATTGTAAGTGCGGCCAAATTCCTTGAGCTTTTCGGGTTTCCTGCATCCATGCACCGCCAAAGCATTGCAAGTCTTTCAGGGGGAGAGAAACGGAGACTGTACTTGGTTTCCAGACTGCTTTCCAATCCAAACTTCCTGCTTCTGGACGAACCGACAAACGACCTGGACCTTCCTACCATGGAGAATCTGGAACAATATATCCAAGACTTCGCAGGCTGTACGCTTATCGTCAGCCACGACCGTGCATTTCTCGATCTCACCTGTGACGAGCTGTTCATCCTAGCCGATGATGGATCGGTTACCTATGAGACCATGCGCTACAGCCAGTGGCGCGATCAGGAAAAAGAGAAAATCGTGAAAGCCGCCCCCACCGCTCTCGCCCCTTCGGTACAGAACAAAAGAAGCGAAAAGAAGGGTTTGAGTTTTCGGGAACAAAAAGAATTCGAGCACATCGAATCTACTATTGAAGCAATGCAACAGCAACTGGCAGCCTTGGAAGCAAGTTTTGCTCTAGCACAACCAACCAAAGAGGGAACGCTCGCTGAGCGGACAGAGAAATACCATGCACTACGTACTGAACTTGCACGTTTGGAAGATCGCTGGCTTGAGCTTGCACAAAAAAGCTGAGGCCCTCCTCCTTGCACTCCTCATCACATTATCAACGCCTGCCTTTGCTCTCTCTGTAACCTCACTTTCGGTGGGAAGCGGCAACGACTGGTACACCATGGGATTGGGGTACAATCAAGATGATGGACACTCGTTTGGCGGGTATACAGCGGTGACTTTCAGCAACAACTTGGTCCTCAACGCAGAAGCCAAAGCCTTTACCGATCGTATCGAAAGCAATCTGCGCCATGATGAAATTCAAATCAGCGCCTCCTATCCATTCCTCTTCCCTGTATCGAAGAGAATCGGTATATCCGTAGTTGGATCAGCTGGCATGTTGCTTGCCGGGAATTTGGGAATGCAGAATATTCAAACCAGCTTCCACAGCCTCATCAGCCGCGATCATGTCAATCTCGTCTACTACGATGACCAGTTCAGACTCCACCCACTGCTTTCGTTGCGCATACAAGGGGGATGGCTCTATGGACACGCATTGTTGGGCTTGGAACTGGGCTACTCGTATGTTCATGCTTGGGAGCAAAGCCTTCAAGCCAACATGTTTCTCTCCTATGCTTCCCTGCTTACGGTACGACTTGGGTATCTGGCTAAGGACATAGAGGGTATCGATACCAGCCAAGTCATTCAAAAAGAGCGGTATGAGGGATTGAGGCTATCGTTTAGCTATGATGGAGGCCTGCTGGAGACATCCTTCTATTCCTTTCTGCAATCGGGTTTCTCCTATGGATCTTTCGGCATCAACCCCCTTGCTCTATCCTACTCAAAAACCTATCAACAAACCGATTTCACGTTCACCAGCGGCGTCCTGTACAATATGGAAGGCCATCAGAACCGCTTGATAGCCTTTTCCTTCGGCTCCGTCAGTTTTGAGACCCGGCATACCAATGGGCCCATGCTCAATCACTGGGAGGACCAAAACGACCGGATGAATCTCGGGTCCTGGCTGTTGGGGTATCGCTTCCTCTATGAACGGGAGACATCCATGTTCGATCCTTACGTAAAAACACTGGCGGGACTGTGGCGGTTCAATCTGCAACAGAACTTCACTACCACCTTGGTGGAAGAAGTCAGGCCGAGTATTGGAATCGAAACCGGAGTAAGGATTGGGACTCAGCGGTGGTGGGTTATAGGAAATACGAGCTACCATCCGCGCTTGGCAGTGAGTCTGCACTATGTGTTCGGTACTGATTCACTCAGGGAGAATCCTGCAATTGCATATTTTGAGCCACATACCGGACCCTGGATTCTCATGGCCGGCATCGTGCTCGATATCGATCACGACCTCACCTAAAGGAAAAACTTTCGAAGAGTGTTTGTCCATCCAAGCCCAGGGAAAACTGCCAAAGCCCGGGACCTAAAAGATAGGCAAACTGGGCGAAGGGTCTGAATGCAACCGAGGAACCACCCAGTATTGCATTGCTGGTCAGGCGGGCGGCGAGAGCTGTTGCACCTTCCCAAACCAAGGCTTCAGCATTCAGATACCAAGCACTCTGGGCTATCAGTTCCAATCCAACACCGGTAAGGCCACCGTACGGAATGGGAATATCCAACAAACCCAATGGGAACCGGAATGAAGTTGAGAGCCGAAGTTTCACATTTCCATCCTGCATCGGGGTGAAGGAAAACAAGGTAAAGTTACCACTGACATTCAAAGAAGTGGTGCCGATTACGTCCAAGCCAAAATGAAGCATGGCTGAGGAATCGAAAAGCCGTACCTGCGTATCAGTTGAAAGGAAAGGAACCGGTTCAAGCGTGTTGCTTTGAACCATGACACCCCCGCTTACAGAGAAGGAAGGCGGTCCAAAAAAGTCGGCGGTACGCTCATTGCGGGTCTGCTTTCCGTACCCAAGCAATAACGCACCGGTTGCAACAAATCCACTCTCATTCCATGCAAGGGAGAGTTGCGGTTGCAGGTTCAAGACTTCAAAGGAATAGTATGTAGTATGAGAAATGAGGGGGAACTGTAAGGCAGAATATGCATAGCTTACATAGGAGCCATATGCGGAGAGATACGTGTTCAGTTCAAGGCCTAAAGCTACTGCATAAGAGCCGGCAGTATAGGTATAGGTCAGATCGGTTACCGGCTTTGCTCCCCGTATCGACCACCCGACGCTACCGATGAGGCTTTGTTTTCTCAGCAGGCTGGTAGTATGAAACCAGACTCCAGGCTGGAACTGATTCGCCTCCACGAAGGGAAACGGTAGGGCAATATTGAATTGCAAGCTGTCATAATAGGCGGCTTTTGGATACGTAACAGAAGCTACAACCCCTTCACCGGCAAGAGGTGCCCGAAAGGTAACCTGTTCAATGCTTGGGTTTTTCAGTTCAACCTTCTTAACAGCGAAACCCTGTGCTGTATACGTTTCATAGAAAAGCTCATGCCCTACCAAGGAGGCGTTGTAGATTCCGACGGGGTCGGTATGCACGAGGTGTATCTCACCGGTATCCAAACGATACTGATAGAGCTGCAGCTCCTTGATAAAGAGAACCGAGGAATCATTGTCGGTAAACCTAGGTGAACGCAGTTCATCAGCAGTGGGACCTACAAGCAGCAAAGGTTTCTTTCCCTCCTCTAGCAGGTACAGTGAGGAATTGCCTTGTTCCATGGCTACATACACAACAGCCGATCCATCATGATTCAATGCCGGTTGGAGAAAACTCACCCGCTCTTGTGATGCCAGCGTTGTAATTTCCAAGGTATCGTCATCCAGCTCAACCAAATCATAGAAGCTGCCGTTGACACTGCTGGCAACAATGCGCGAACCATCGCGGCTTATGGCAGGCTGCACCAACCGCTGTTCATGGGTAAGCCGCCTGGCCTTGAGACTTGCAAGATCGAGCAAGTACAGATCGCTGTAACTGACAGAGGCCAAGGAGAGGGAGGATGGATGGGTTGCGTCCGCCCAAAGCGAGGAGAACACGGCTGAATCTTGTGCAAACGAGAGGGCAGAGCCTCCATCCAGACTCAGTTCCAATAATTTCTCAGTACTTCCATCCTCTGTGTAGCGATAGACGGCCCTTCCCTCGTCGGGACTTTGCACAAAGCCTATCAGTCCAATCGAAGTGGACGCGGGAAGGAACCGATCGCCTTGGATGGGTTTTGCAATAAGACCATCCAAGGAAAGGGAAACCTTTTCCCTCTCCTGCAATGCAAAGGAGAAGATTTCCTTCGCTGAGTGTCCGGTTACTTTCTTAAAAGCAGGCGTGAGCCCAAAGAAGGGAAGCGCTGCAAAGCGACGGTTGATTTCGGCAAAAGCTGAAAGGCCGTAGTGACGGGACAGATAATCGATCATCACATATCCGGTGACATAGATACGATCGGAGGGGTTGAAGGGACCGTTGTAGGCGCCTTGGGTGAGTGACCACATCGAGTCTTGCGCCAAGGATGTCTGGTAAATTCGTGCAAACGGCAGGGAGTCGCCTCTTCCCCCACTGGAAACAAAGGCCGTCTCGGCATAGGTGGTGACACCTTCGATCCACCAGCCGGGCATAAAGGCCGTACTCATGGCCGTAATCTCAGGTCCGAGGAACCTCAGGAATTTTGCCGGCCCGACAGCGCTGGTGAGGTGGATGTAATGGGTCAACTCATGAATGAAGAGACTTCTGAGCCAATACTGGGTTCTTGAACCGATGAAGCGGTCGTCAGGGCTGGTTACATACAGGTAGACTGCGGAGGGGAAGTTGATATAGTACCCGTTCGCCCAAGCGGTCTTGCTCGTTATCACCACAGGTACCGGGTCGTTAGGAGTATGTGCAAGAAAACCTGTAAGTTCTTCAAACACCTCATCAGCAAACGCTGCTACTTCCTGTGCATAGAGGTAATCATACGCTTCGAAGATGATTTGCGTGTGTTCGGTCGTAATCTGCTGATATGAAGAAGCAAACAGCGAACTGGTTGCTAGAAGAAGCGCAAATAGCAGAACTTTCATACGAACCATGACACACTCCTTGCCCTACTGTACTGCAACCTGCTTTGACAGTAAAGAAAGGAGAGGTACGTACTGAAGCAAGAAGACTGCTATCAAGGAGAAGCTACCATACAGAACATCCCGCCTTTCGGGCGGGATGCTCTGCCATAGTAATGATACTTATGCGATGGTGTGAATCCAGCCCTCGGGGGCTTCGAGTCTTCCCATTTGGATACCTGTGAGTGTATCGTACAGCTTTTGGGTGATAGGACCCATCTTCTCCATGCCGCTGGGTAGGTAGATTACTCCCTTTTTGGTGGTAATCGAGCCGATGGGAGAGATGACTGCAGCAGTGCCGCACAGCCCTCCTTCAGCAAATTCAGCAACTTCATCAAGTGGAACCGGACGCTCCTCGGTCTCGAGGTGGAGAATTTCCTTGGCAACATACATCAGTGAACGACGGGTGATGGATGGCAGGATGGAAGGACTCTTGGGGGTTACCACCTTGTTGTCCTTGGTCACAAAAATGAAGTTCGCCCCACCCGTCTCCTCAACGAAACTCTGCGTTGCTGCATCGAGGTAGAGGTTCTCGGCAAATCCATTCTTGTGCGCTTCATGTCCTGCATACAGGCTCATGGCATAGTTCAGCCCACCCTTTATGTGGCCGGTACCACGCGGGGCTGCCCGGTCGAATTCGCTTACCTGCAACTTCAGTGGCTTGATTCCACTCTTGAAATACGGACCGACAGGAGTACAGAACATTCTGAAGGTATATTCAGGAGCCGGGGCAACACCGATAACAGGACCACTGCCAAAAAGGTACGGACGAATATAGAGCGTTGCTCCACTGCCATAGGGAGGAACAAATGCAAGATTGGCTTTCACCAGTTTATCCAGGGCATCGATGAAGCGATCATGGGGGAACGGAGGCATCAGAAGCCTGTGAGCGGTATCGTACATGCGTTGGGCATTGAGATCGGGACGAAAGGCAACTACCTTTCCATCGATGGTGGTATATGCTTTTAGGCCTTCGAAACAGGTCTGGGCATATTGTAGAACCCCTGCGCTCTCGTTGATGGTTACATTGGCATCTTCAACCATTGCTCCGTCATCCCACTGGTTATCTTTCCAGTACGAGACATACCGGCTATCGGTCTTGGTATAGCTGAATCCAAGACTGCCCCAATCAATGTTCTTCTTTTCCATACGATGTTCCTTCGGCCGCAGAAGACCCTTGTGTGACTTATATTAGGGGGCATTGTACAACTTCGTATGCATTTCGTCTATTTATATGCAGGTTTATTGCATATAAATAGACAAATATCGCATGATTACTGGGTTTTCAGGGCTGCATCGAAGGCAATCGAGGAACTACTAAAATTTATTTTCTTCACGTAGGCACAGCTCTCGGTAGCTCCGAAAACCCTGTCCATACCTGAATCCTCCCACTCCACCGACAGTGGTCCCGTATAGCCGGCGCGGTTGAGTTCTCGGATAATCCCATCAAAATCCACATTTCCATGCCCAACGGAAACAAAATCCCAGCTTCGACGCGTATCGCCGAAGGGAAGGAACGAGCCCAGGATCCCTGCTCGGGGATTGCTTTTTAGCTTTACATCCTTCATATGAACGTGGTAAATCCGATTCGCAAAATCCCTTGCGAACCCTACCTCATCCACTCCCTGCCAAACCAGATGACTTGGATCAAAATTGAGTCCAAGGGTTTTCCGGTAGTTGAAAAGTTTGAACAGCCGTTCGGTTGTATACCAATCGAAGGCGATTTCAGTGGGATGCACCTCCAAGGCAAAGCGCACATCACACGCATCAAATACATCGAAAATCGGGGTCCATAGGTCATGAACGAGCTGAAAACCCGCCTCAATCATTGCATCGCTGGTTTGCGGATAGGAGTACCAACGAGCCCAGATGGGAGATCCGGTAAATCCATTCACCACAGAAACCCCAAACTGTTGGGCAGCACGAGCGGTATCCTTCATTTCCTCGATGGCCCAAGCCCTGATCGCTTCAGGCTTGCCGGCCAAATGGGAAGGGGCAAATCCATCCAGACGCTCGTCCCAGACATCACAGACACATTGGCCGGTCAAATGGGCGCTGATCGCCTTACAGGCAAGACCATATCGGTTCAGAGTTTCCTGCACCATAGGAAGGTAGGAAGGATCATGCAAAGCTTTCTGCACATCAAAATGTGCATGGGTGGCAAGCTCAAGCCCCTCGTAGCCCATATCTTTTGCAAGACGGCAGAGGTCTTCCAACGGCAAATCCCCGAATTGGCCTGAAGCCAAGGTAACCAAACGACTCATATTCTCTCCCCTCTTATTCAAACTGTACACACTCACCGGTTTCGCTGCTCATATAGATGGCATCGGTGATACGCATCAGGATTAAAGCCTCAGCTGGTGTGTTCATCGGTTTTTTCCCTTCTGTGATGCTCTGGACAAAATTGACGGCATTGGCCACCCTGCCCATGGTTTCATCCTTCTGTACCAGAATCTTTCGATTCACCTGCCTACCGTACTCCTCTGTGAAGAGCATGGCGGTATCACAACTGGTTTCATCCATACCATCGATACCAAACAGACGTTCCACCTTTCCTCCAGCCTTACTGCCCTGGAAGGTCACAGAAACCACTTCACGCTCATTCATCTCAGCCCATGAGTTGCGGATCATCAAGGACTGACCGTCCTTGAAGGTAACCATGGCATGACAGGCTGTCTCCACATTCGTTTTACCGTTGCCGTCGGCGATACCCCAAGGCCCCTTGAATGCCGGATTTCCCATGAAATCATCAAAGGTGACACCAAGCACCGACTTCGGTTCTGGATAACCCATGAACGAGAGCGCGAGATCGATCATATGCAACAGGTCGATTACCGGTCCGCCGCCTGAGAGATCCTTGTCGGTGAACCACCCGCCGAATCCAGGGATACCCGCTCTGCGGATCCACGTTGCCTGCGCTGAGTTGATCCTGCCTACGTCTCCATTCTCGATATACCGATACATCACCTGGCTTTCAGGTCGGCAACGGTTGTTGAAACCAAACATCAAATGTTTGTTTGCCTTTTGGGCTGCTTCATACATCAGAAGCATTTCCTTGGCATTGCGGGCCGGCGGTTTCTCGCAATACACATGCTTGCCTGCCTCAAGGGCTTGTATGGTCAGCGGTGCATGAAATTTATTCGGGGTTACGATGGAAACTGCATCAAGCAACGGCATCTGATCAAGCATGGCCTGCAAGCTTGGATAGGTATGCGGTATTCCATACTGGTCTGCAAACCGTCGGGCACGCCCTTCATCGGAATCGGCGACAGCAACTACATCAGCTCCTGCAGCAATAAAACCCTTCACATGATAGGCGGCCATTCCACCGGCTCCAACTATTCCAATCTGCATGGCTCTTCTCCTATTTTCCCTTCTTGTTGCTCTGTGCAAGCACTGCGACAATGATGATGACACCGGTGACCAAACCGTTGAGGAATGGAGGCACATTGGCCATGATCAAGACTGTATTGATGATTCTCAACATCAACACTCCGAGGAACGTGCCGATGATTTTCCCCCGGCCGCCATCCATGCTCGTCCCTCCGATGGCAACGGCGGCAATGGCATCCATCTCATACCCCATTCCAGCACTTGCCGCTTGAATGGAGGTCAACCGGCTTGCAAGTAAGAAGGCCGCCAACCCATAGAGCAATCCTGCATAGGTAAAAATGAGGGTTTTGACACGATTCACATTGATACCACTCAAACGAGCTGCCTGCTGGTTCGAACCAACGGCATACACATAGGTACCGAATTTTGTCTTGGACATAATGAGACCGGTAAGTACGGTTATGAGAATCAGGAACACCATCAGATGAGGAATCGAAAGAATACGACCGGCGGCAATGGCACGGAACGGTGCATACATGTCCTTGTCAACGGTGAAAGGACCGCCCTGTCCCATCTGGTTGATCACGCTGCGCCAGGCACTCATAGTGGCAAGGGTTACAATAAAGGGGGCGATTCGTCCCTTGGTCACAAGCAGACCGTTGATTAAGCCAGCCAGGATTCCTGCTCCCAGACAGAAGAGAAATGCCAGAACAATGGAGTGGGTGGAATTAAGCACCATCACCCCGAATCCGCTGATCAGGGCAACGGTGGACCCAACTGACAAATCAATCATCCCCGCTGAGATGATCAGGCTCATACCCATTGCACAAATGCCAACGATAGTCCCTTGTACGAATTGGTTGGTGATATTGTTCCATGTCAAAAAGGAGGGACTGACAATGACAGCCACCAACAACAATAAAACAAAACTCAACCAATGGCTGTAGTTGCCGGTAATATTTCTCCAGGTGTCCCGCACCTGCTTCTTCGATAGCGTCAAACCATTCAATTGAGCTCCTCCTTTCTGGTTCCGGTCGAATATTCCATGATGGCGGCCTCGGAAATCTCATCACGGCTAAGCACAGCCGCTGTCGATCCCTTGTAGAGAACGAGACAGCGATCCGCCAGCTGGTGGATTTCCGGATATTCACTAGTGAAAACAATGACACCCTTTCCCTGGGCGGCCAATTCCACAATCAATGTGTAGATGGAGAATTTGGCACCTACATCAATGCCTTGGGTTGGATTATCCATGATGTAGACATCGGCATCGATCTCGAGCCATCGGCTGAGAATCACCTTCTGTTGATTCCCTCCCGAGAGGGAAGTGATGGCATCCAAATCACTGCCTACTTTTATTCCCAAGCGCTTTTGGCTTGCATCGAAGCGCTCCTTTTCCTCACGCATAGTGACAAACAAACCCTTATGCTTGGCAACATAGAAAGAAAGGGAGTTGTTGTTTCTGATACTCAAATCCGGCAGGATACCCCGCTCCTTTCGGTTGCGGGGAACCATGGCGATCCCCCGTTTCATCACAGCCTTGATATCATGCATTGCCAGCGGACCGTCGGGTCTTTCAAGCATGCCGGCTTCCAAGTTGGATGCTCCAAACAGAGAAGTAGCCAGTTCATCGGTTCCTGAACCTTGCAAACCGGTGCAGACCAGAATCTCACCACGGTGGAGGTCAAACGAGACATTGCGGAAACTTTGACCCGTCAAGCCTCTGGCTTTCAGCACCACTTCTTCGGTGATGCTTGCGGCAATACCATCCTTGATATGCGCCTGCACAAAGCTTTTTCCAATGAGCAGCTCAGTTGCCTGATGCTCATCAATATCCTTGATCAAACCGCTTTTGATGAATGTCCCATCGCGGAGAACAGTAAAACGGTCGCAAATACTGAAAATTTCCGGCATTTTATGAGAAATATAGATAAAAGAAACTCCCTCGGCCTTGAGGCGCTGCATAATGGAGAACAGCTTCTCTATTTCCCGGTTGTTCAAAGCGGTCGTCGGCTCATCCATAATGATGAGTTCACTGGAAAACAACAGCGCCCTGGCAATTTCGACCATTTGCTTTTGTGCGGTATCGAGCTCACAGACGATTGTGTGCGCATCGATGCCGCTGTTCATTGAATCGAGCACCTTCTGGGCGTGCTCCATCTCCCTCTTTTTGTCGACTTTCCACCGTTGTTTTGTATATTCTTCACCGAGGAACATATTCTGAAAAACCGTTAAGTCGTTGCACAGATTCAACTCCTGGTGAATAAAGCGAATCTTCAGTTCTGCAGCTTTTTTAGGGCTCATGCCCTCGACGATGTTCCCATCGATTTCAATCGTTCCTGCATCAGGACCGAATGTTCCGGCTAGGATGTTCATCAAAGTCGTTTTTCCGGCTCCATTCTCACCAAGCAGACCGTGGATCTCTTTGCTATGGACCGTGAAGGAGACATCCTTCAAGGCCTCAACCGCTCCAAACGACTTCGATATGTTCTTCATCTCAAGGATCATAACAGTCTCCCTACCTATACAAGAGATGCCCAGAGGAGACCGGAAATCCAGCCTCCAGAGGGCACATCCATTGAAAATTCAAACCCTTACAGGCTATAGCGTACCGTGTACAACTTACCCTGCATATAGGTCTTGTAGTTGGTCTTGTCGATCATCTCGGTAGGAACCTTGTAGTTCTTCTCGAGCTTCTCGCCCTGCAACACCTTCAGACCAAGGTCGATGGCATCGCGGACCATGGACGGGGAGAATGTGTAGGTCATGAAATCGACGCCGGCCAAACCGGAGTTCTCAAAGAGATTCATGAACCCTTCACCACCAGAGACGCCGTTAATCAGACGGATGTTGATCTTTGCATTTCCATGATAGTTCTTCAGAGCTTCGACAATACCGAAGACAATTTCATCATCGTGGGTCCAGATTGCCTTGATGGATTCGATTTCAGCCTTGCTCTTGGTATTCAGGAAGCTTTCCATCTGCTCCATGGCAGTCTGCTGACTCCAGTTGGTAACAAAGGATTGCACCAGATTGAAGTTGGGACTTGCAGTGGAGAGGAATCCATTGGTGCGTTCCATAGGAACGGTGGAGCTGTCACCCTTGAATTCGAGGTAGTTTACCTTGCCCTTGGCCAGGTCTTCCTTGAAATACTCATTGAAATATCGTCCAGCACCTTCACCGATAGCTACGTTGTCGCCGCTGATCTCGGCATCGGGAGCGAGGCCGGGGATGAAACGGTCGTAGACGATCAAGGGAACCTTACTGTCCATTACCGACTGGGCTACACTGCGCAGCTCATCACCGTTGACCGGCCAGAGGACCAGTACATCGGGTTTCATGCCGAGAATGGTTTCAACAGCATTGCTCTGTTCACTACTTTCGGCTGCCGTCATGAAGCGGTAGTCAAAACCGTACTGTGCTGAGAGTGCCTTGACCTGGGCTTCACTGTGGCGGATTGACTCTGCGGTGAATCCATGGTCAGCGCTGGGGGTTACAACTCCCATCAACTGCTTCTTTGCACCAGCTTCCTTGGAGCCCTGTGCAAACACGACGCTGGTTGCAACCAGCAGGACAAGAAGGAGTACCAATACCTTTTTCATTACAAACCTCCTACAGGCTCAAGATCTTCGATGCCTGTGTTGCACTTAGTATAAATCTTTCTGAAAATCTGTCAACTTTTTTCGTAATATTGTAAATATACCTACTATTTAGGCAATTTCTGTCCTACTACTGAGATTTTATTTCATAATCTGAAAATTTTTTCATGCTTTTTCAAATTTTGCTTGCTCCACCGCAAAACTGATTCTATAGTGGAAGTAGAGGTACATCCATGGCAGCAGCACCAAAAAAAATAAACCCTCTTTTGCACAGTGTTGGTAAACTGTTAGCAAAATATTGAAATTAGTGGTAAGGTAATAAGGCATTGAGAGGGCGATGGAGCAGAAGATGTGGTAGTCCCTGCCCATTGTTCTCCCAATGCTTAGGACTACCACAATGCCCAAGCATATCACTTCATCCAGGAAGGAGACACCCTGGACCGGCAAGGACGATGCGACCCCGTTGCAATCATTCATTGATGCAATCAATCTGTCCAACTACAAGAAGAAGCATCCCTCAATTTCGGACACCGAAGAAAGTGAGCTTCTCAACTCCTATGCACCCCAGGAGTGCCGGTATTGCCAGAGCCTCAAGATCCAGAAATACGGATTCACGAGCAACCATGTCAGACGTTACCGGTGTTCGGATTGCGAAAGGACTTTCACGGTCACAACGGGCACCATATTCGACAACCACAAGATACCCATAAGCGAATGGGTGGATTATCTGCTCGGCTTGTTCAGGATGCAGAGCTTCAACTCAGTATCGAAATCAAACAGAAACAGCGACACAACAACGAATTACTGGACATCCAAACTCTGCCTTACACTCAGGGGATACCAAGATACTATTGTTCTCAGGGGAAAAGCTTACATCGATGAGACCTTCTACAAGCTGAGGAAAGAAGATATCCAGATGAAGGAGGATGGGCTGCAGTATCGTGGTCTATCACGAAACCAGATCTGCATGGGGATAGGATGCGATCTCTCCGGCCATGTTTTCTGTACCATCGAGGGGAACGGAAAGACATCCTCCAAGAAAACGTTGGAGGCATTCCTTCATCATATCGAGCCAGGGACAACCCTTGTCCATGATAGAGAGAAAAGCCATGACAGTCTGGTGAAAGACCTGCACTTGGTGAGTGAAGCTCATAGCTCGAAGTCGCTCAAAGGCTTGCCTGACAAGGAAAATCCAATGAACGAAATCAACCAGCGCTGTCGACAGCTCAAGCAGTTCCTGAACTCGCATTCCGGTTTTGACAGAGCCAATCTCTCTGATTACTTGAACCTCTTTGCTTTTATTGTCAATCCTCCCAACGACCCGTACAAAAAGATTGAAACTCTACTCAACAGGGTTTTCGAAAACCCTATTTCGCTCAGTTACAGAGAGAAATACTCAAACTAACGCTCTATTTGCAGTTGGCGACCAACACTGTGCAAAAGAGGGTTTAAAAAAATAACCTACTCGGCCATCTCCGAACTCTCAGGCATCTCTATTGCCACCATCAGTAGAGTCATCAACAACAGCCCGAATGTTCGTGAGGAAACACGCAAGATGGTGATAGACGCGATGAAAGCCCTTGGATTCGATACCTCCAGCCTCGAGGCTATAGGCTCCAAATCCAACGACCTGATCATCTTCAACATCCCCAGCCTGGACAACCCTTTCTACAGCCTCATCATCCAAGGGGCAAAGGCTGCCGCCCAGCGCAACGGATACAACATGTTGGTCAATGAAGATCCAATCGATGAAAAATCCTATGACACTTTTACAGATTTGTTGAAAAAAACAAATGCTGCCGGTTTAATAACCACCAACTGCATCAATCGCACAACCCTACTCAAGCTCAGCGCCTTCATCCCGATGGTCCAATGTTGTGAATGCATCAGCAACATGGATATTCCCTTCGTTACCATCGACGATGTATCCGCAGCCCGTAATGCCGTGGAGTACCTTATTTCCCTAGGAAGAAAACGGATAGCCTTCATAAATGGACCCTTGGAGTATAAGTATGCACAGGACAGGCTTAAGGGCTATCTGCAAGCTCTTGAGCAGGCATCCATCAAGAAGGATCCTGAGATTATCATCCAACTCCAGGAGATAAGCTACGATATGGCGGTGTCTGCAGCGTTCCAGCTGCTCAACTCTGACCAGCGGCCCGATGCCTTCTTTGCCTCCAGCGATGTCTACGCTGCAGCTGCAATAAAGGCGGTCAGAAGATCTGGTTTGGAGGTTCCCAAGGATATCGCCATTGTCGGCTTCGACAATATCGAACTCTCCACCATGTGCACGCCTTCCATCACCACGGTAAACCAACCAAAGTTCCAACTGGGGCTCCTCAGTTGTGAAATGCTCATCAAGCGTATCAGCGGGGAGCTCATCCCCATCTCCAGCATGTACATGGATACCGAGCTTATCGTACGGGAGACTACCCAGAAACCCTCTTCTATCCTTTCACTGCCCCGATCATGACACCTTTGACGAAATAACGCTGAAGGAAGGGATAGAGAATAATAATGGGAAGCGTACTGGTAATAATCACTGCACTCTTTATTGAAATGGCAATCGTACTCTTGTCCCCCGATCCTGCAGCATCGCCGACCATGCTGGTGCCGGTCACAATATTGCGCAAAAAGAGCATGACCGGAAATTGGCTGCTTTTGAGGTAGATGAGACCGTGAAACCATTCGTTCCAAAAGAACACCGCTGTATACAGGCCGACGGTAGCCAGGGCGGCTGTGGAAAGCGGCAAGATGATGAGCACCAGGATGCCCTTGTAGTCGAGACCGTCGATAATCGCCGCTTCCTCCAAGTCCAGGGGAATCGACTTGAAAAAGTTGATCAGTAAAATCAGATTGAACTGATTGATGGCAAACGGAATAAGCATTGCCAGCCGTGTATTGGTCAACCCAAGGTACGATACTAGTAAGTAGTTGGGGATCAGCCCGCCTGAGAAAAACATCGAGAAAATGACCAGACGCATAACAAATTTCACACCCTTAAGGCGGGTCTTGCTCAATGGATAGGCGAACAAAATCATGAGCATCAGACTGATTGCCGTCCCTGCAAACGTATAGAAGAATGTATTGCCATAGGCCTTGAAGAAGTTGGGATAGGTAAAAATCTGGATGTAGGATTGCAGGTTCAACCCTTTTGGTATGAGAAAAACCTCATTGTTGATGATCGCTTTCGGACTCGATATGGAGAGGGAGAGCATATAGAGAAAGGGAATGAGGCAGACAGCCAGGGAGAGTACCATTACCAGGTACACCACAAACGAAAAGAAGAGCGAGGATGGGGTTCTATAGGTTTTCATCCTAGTAAATACCCTCCCCGGTAAGCTTTTTGCTCAAAGCATTGGAAGAAGAAACCAGAATGACTCCGATAATGCCGCTGAACAGCCCGATTGCAGTTGCATAGGAGTAGTTCTGATTGGCAAGCCCTGTTCGATAGACCAAGGTATCGATGATGTCACTTACCATGCTGTTGTCCGGAGTATACAATAAAAGGACCTTCTCAAAACCCAGGGAGAGAAGCCTTCCCACACTGATGATCAGCATTACCATGATGGTAGGCATAATGGAAGGGATGGTGACATAAAAAATTTGCTGGGTTCGGCTAGCTCCATCGATGGTGGCAGCCTCGTACAGTTCGGCCGGTATGGCCGTAATGGCGGCAAGGTATATGATGGCCGTCCAACCGGTATACTGCCAGGTGTCTACCAGGATGTAAATCACCCGAAAGAAGCGGGCCTCATTCATGAAATACAGTGCTTCCTTGGAGAACACCTGCTGACGCAGAATGTTGATGATTCCGCTCGAGGGGGAAAGCAGTTCCCCGAGGATGGCTATCACCACCACCGTCGAGATGAAGCGTGGCATGTAGGATACAGTCTGCACCACCTTCTTGAACGGGAGGATGTGCACTTCGTTGAGCAGGATGGCGAACAGAATGGGAATGGGAAAGTTCACCACCAGATTCAAAAGACTCAAGACCAGGGTGTTGCGAAACGCTCTCCAGAATGCAGGGTCCGACCAGAACCGAGAGAAGTAGGTTAACCCTACCCACTCGGTTCCAAACGGACCCATTCCCGGACGGTATCGCCGGAAGGCCAGGACGCTGCCAAGCATGGGAACATACTTGAACACCAAGAAATAGAGCAAGGGAAGCACCATCATGGCATACAGTTGCCAATACCGTGCAACATACGATCCCTTTTGCAGCTGTTTCCCTTGCTTCATCAAGACCCTCCAAAACTATTTACAGGTTGGCGTTGTACAATTCAGTGAACTTCTCAATGCCAAGATTCTTCATTTCCTTGACATAAGCGTCCCAATCCTTCTCAATGCTCTTGCTGCCGGTCAAGAAGGCTGAGTTCCACCGCTCAAAGGCATCAAAAAGCGGAGTTTGCAGCGTTCCTGCTTCCTCGGCCATCCGATCGTCGAACTTGGGAGTGGGAGGAATAGCCTGAATGACATCCCCCATCGCCTCAACCTCGGCATTGATGCGGGCATAGTTCTCGTCGTATTTGGTCATCTCACGGGCATTGACCCATACCATCTGTGTTACATCACTGCCGCAGCCGTACTTGACCTGCAGGCTCTTATAAATGCCTTCACTGGAGTTGCGAATCTCGTCGACAAAGACAACCTTGCCGTTCTGCGTGGTATAGGTGGTCCCTTCAACGCCCAGGCACCAGAGCTTGGCGTTCTCCTCGGAGAAGAACATCTCATCCACAGTCCTGACCAGCTGCTCGAAATCAGCGCGCTTGGCAGTCTTGATCGGGAACAGGATGCCCGACCCGGTCTTGCTCTTGGGCTGGTGGTGAGCACCCTCTGGGCCGGCGAGGGCCGGATACATCTGCAGCTTGAAGCCGTCGATGGTACTGTTAGCCGTCACTCCGCCGAGCTGGTCATAATACGCATAGCTGGCCATGGCCTTGCCGGTGGCAAGTTTTTGCGTCCAGCGATCCCCGTCGATGGGTTCGGCCATCTCCGGGTCGAGCAAGCCTTCAGCATAGAGCTTGTGCATATAGGTGATGTAGCTCTTGTACTGTTCGCTGATAGCACCTGCAAAGTACCGTTTGTTTGCATAATCCCAACTGAGGGTATTGCTTCCGCTTGCACCATTCTTGCCCAAGCTGATGCCCCAGGAAGGCATGGTCATGCGATAGAGCACACGCGGTCCTGCAAGAATTGTCAACGGATAGGAAGTTGGGTTGTGCTGCTTGAATACCTTCAGCACCTGATACAGGTCCTCAAATGTCTTCGGAGCAGAGAGGTTGTACTTCTTCAAAAGGTCTTCACGCAAAATCAAGCCGCCATCATAGAAAGGAACATCAAACAAAGCTGGCAGGAAATACCGTTTGCCATCCTTGAGCTTGAGTGATGCAACATCGTCCTCAAGACCGAATTCCTTGACGCGTGCATTGAAATTGGGAGTCCAAGCCTCGTAATCGCTGATGGGGACAACCGCGCCATTGAGTGAAAGGGCGGCATTCTCACCTTTTGTGGACTGGTAAAGAATTACATCGGGTGCATTGGTCCCGGTATTCAAGGCCAGTGAGACCTTCGTCTGATAATCCACGATCGGGATGATTTCGAACTCTACCTTGGCATTCACTCGTTTCTGAACTTCAGTGACTGTCAACCAATCGCCCTTGAACGGCAGGGTGGCATTGTCCGAATAAAAAACGGAAAATGCAATTGGGCCGCTTGAGGTTTCCTTTACTCCCGCCGCAAAAAGCGAGAACGACAGAAAGACCAACACCAACAGAGCAACCAACAGGGTTTTCTTCATAGTGCCCCTCCTTTTGTATTAGAAACAACCGTAAAACGGTGATTTCGAACTACCTAAGGTGCACAGGTCAACGAGGGTGCAAGTAACAGCAGGTGTACACCACTTGTATAGTATATGCACCAAACCAAGCAACTCGCAACAATATTTTTTACTGAAACTAGAAATCAAACTGAAAATATTTTTTAGTCTTATCCACTCAGCTGCGCGCACCCAAAAAGTGCCTGTAGATACCGGGTGTCGATCCTTCGATCAGGCTGGCATGCACGCACTTCTCATAGAAGGCTGCCGGCCCGACTCCCCCGATAATGGCATACGCATACCCTTCATCCCTGAGTGCTTCCAACGAACGCAGCAACAAAGCCTTCCCGAGGCCCTTGCCTTGCATGCTATCGAGGACCCTTGTCGGTCCAAAGAAGTCCAACGCGGTTGCGTTGTAGCAGGCATACCCGAGAATTTGCTTGTCCTGTACAGCCAGAAAGAGGGAGATGGGATTGCGGGAAAAGCAGACATCCGCCTCGCCTTGGGCTGCAAGGGAGGATTTCTCACCAATCCAGGTGAGAACGCGGACTTTATCCGGTGCCATTGCCCGTTGAATTGAAATCCCTTGCTCTGCCAAGTCAGAGATGACCTGCCGGCTAGAAGGAAGATCATAGAGTTTGACCAGCATATCAGGCATGAATACCTCCTAACGAAACGCTGAGTTTCCCCTGCAGTGTACGATTACCTATGAGCATGGTGGCCAACGCCTCGAACACATCCTTGGTATAGGCATAGGCAGCAATGCTGCGGACAGGAGACTTCACCAAGCCCAAGTCATACGGATTGCGTAGTGCAATACAGAGCACCGGCTTTGACTTGGCCAGGGAATCGACCAACTCGATTTGCCCCGCATAGATATGGCCATTGTAGGTTGCACAGACTACTGACGAAAAACTTTCGATCTGCCCTGAGATCCGCTTGATCTCTTCGCTGTCGGGATTCTCGGTGGTGACAATAGCCGCCCCTCCAAGCAATGCCGCCATTACAGGGGCGAAAAGCAAAGCCTCTTCATCGTTGGAAACATTGGTTGCCCGAAAACAGGGAGGTCCTATGAAGCAGGGATTGCTGCCCAGTTCGAAGGGAGCATCATGCACCAAGGTAAGGCTCCTCTGGTGCAATCTCGCATTCTTTTTCTGATGTTCCAAGCAGTTGACCACCGAAAGAGGAGGCCTCATTTCTTGGGCAAGCATGGCTTTGGCTAAAAGGATATTCTGTGTCGAGAGCTCCAGCTCTTCTTCACTCAACGTTCCGGCCTCCAAGGCTGCCTCCACCGCTTCTACAGCTTCACAACCAAGTCCGACATGGTGACTGATGCAGACCAGATCGACACCAGCCTGCAAAGCAGAAACAGCTCCCTTTACGGTTCCGTAGTGCTTGGCGATAGCATCCATTTCCATGCAATCACTGAAGATAAGGCCTTTGAATCCCAATTCTGTACGCAGCAAACCTGTTATGATGCTGTGACTCATGGTAGCCGGTACGTTGGAATTTTCAAGCCGGGGAAACAGGATGTGACTGGTCATGATTCCCATCACACCTCCAACCACTGCTTGCTTGAAGGGAGCGAGGTGCATTTCCAATTCCTCACGCGTCCGGTCAACAACAGGAAGTGCCACATGACTGTCCAAGTGGGTATCGCCATGGCCGGGAAAGTGTTTGGCTACGGCCATCACTCCCCCGCTTTGTAATCCTTCGATCATGGAAAGGCCAAAGGAGGAGACCACGTCACTGGTATCGCCATAACTTCTTACCCCGATCACCGGATTGCGAGGATTGCTATTCACATCCAGACAGGGAGCAAAATTTACAGTAACCCCGAGGGCTCTGAGTTCCTTTGCTGTAATCAGGCCGGCTTCAAAAGCCGACTGCGTTTTACCGGTGGCAGCAACAGCCATTGCAGACGGAACATTGGTACAATCGCTTGAGAGTCTGGTAACCATACCGCCCTCTTGGTCGATGGTAATGAAGGCAGGATGCCCACACTCTTTTTGTACCAAGTCTTCAATATCTCGGCATAGTTGGAAGAGCTGCTCCTTGTTCGCAATATTACGGGCAAAAAGTATGACATTACCAATTTTGTATCGTCGGACTGCTTCAATGAAGGGCTCATCCATCTCGATTCCGTCAAAGCCGCATACCAAATGCTGCCCGATCATACTGCGTCTCTCAATTCCCATATCGTTCAAAGCTCCTCTTCTGTTTCATGAAAGTTTGTGATTCTTGTTCCGCTTTCTGCAATACTGCAGCAAGCTTGTCGTCCCAAACCGCTTCCGATCCGAAGCCTGCAAGCTTAGAAAAATGTGCATTGAAGGTAAGCGCGTTTGGATACATCCTCTGGATTATGGAAAGCACCCGCAGACAGACACTGAAGGGGCGCAGCAGATGGTAATCCAGAATGTGTGCATACAGGCCGTGACAGAGTTGTCCTTGATACTTGCTTTGGCTGGGGACGAATGAAACCGGAGTAAAGACGACGCCTTGCAATCCTAGTTTTCCGACCTCAGCAGAGAGGCGGTAGGAATCTATGAAAGGTGCTCCAAACACTTCAAAGGGAGCACTGGTTCCCCTTCCCTCACTGAGATTGGTTCCCTCAAGCATGCAAAACCCTGCATACAGGAACACTCCCTGCAAATGGGAAAGGGCGGGACTTGTCATAATCCAGGGCTGAGCAGTATCCAGCCAAAGATCAGAGCGTTTGTAGCCTGAAAGCTCAACGAGAGAGAGTTCACCCGTATAGCCATACTGACTCTGCATCCAAAAGGCAAGCTCCCCGATTGTCAGGCCATACCGGACAGGAAGACCGCTGGGTCCGACAAAACTCTCAAGACGACTCTCAAGAATCGGTCCTTCGACCACCAAGCCTCCCAAGGGATTGGGTCGGTCCAGGACTATCAAAGGCTTGCCAAGCTCAAGCAGCTGCCTAAGCGTTGCTATGTAGGTATAGAACCTAAGTCCTACATCCTGGATGTCGAATATAAGGTAATCGAGATCAGCACATACTGCAGCGTCAACCTTGCCACCATCACTGCCATAGAGGCTGTGTACAACCAAACCGGTTTCACTATCACGCTGGTCAGCAACTTCCTTCCCATCTGCAACGAAGGAGCCAAGTCCATGCTCGGGGGCGAAGAGGTCGGTAATCGGAAGGTTCTTGCAGAGGTAGGATTTCGAGGACTGAAAGTCTGCTGTAAAACTCGCAGCATTGGTTACCAGCCCCAAACGCTTACTTCCCAGGTGCATGCCACCCAGTGCTTCCAAAGCCCTATCCAAACCAGACACCATTGCAGACTTCCCCCTTCAGCCATCCTAGACCACAACCGTGCTCTGAGCAAGCTCAAGCAAGCATGATACCACGCAGGAACTCTTGTCCAGATGCTGAACCTACTGTATACCAAACCTTATACAGGGAGGTTTCTCATGGGCTACTATTTGGATTTCTCAAAGCTTGATCTCCATTTTCTGAAACATCGCCTGAGTGAGGAAAACCTCATCCCCAGTCACCTTTCACTCAGAGAGGCCCTGGACGAGAACTTTCTGAAAATCCACTCCTTGGGAATTACTACACTCGCCGAGCTGAGAGCTCGACTTGGCAATGCTAAAGCAATCGAAAAACTCAGCAAGGAGAGCAGTATCGAAAGTGGCTATCTGAAGTTGCTGAATCGCGTGCTCAATGGCTGCCTGCCAAAACCGGTGCGGCTTATAGAATATGCAAACCAGGAGGCAGGTCCTCTTGCAGCGCTGCAAGCGATAGGGCTCGGCGATAGTTTTTCCTACTGGAATGCAGCACACCTGAAAAAGGAGCGGGAGGTCCTTTCCTCCAAGCTGGGAGTAGGAATGGAGGCACTTACCTCCCTGGCGTGCCTATGCGACCTTTCCCGCATACAATGGGTGAGTCCTCTCTTTGCATGTCTGTTGTTTGAGGGTGGGTATGCCTCAGTTCAAGAGATCTCTAACGCTAAACCGAAACCTTTGGTACAGGCTGTTGCTGAGGCGAATGAAAGGTTACTCCTGTTCAAAGGCAAGATTGGTGAGAAGGATATGGCTAGGCTGATCTATTGTGCAACACTACTCTATGCAGAGCTGGAACGATGAGCAAAAAATCGACGCTGCCCTCTGGCAAAGGCAACGTCGAAAAATGGAGATTTACTGTGTGTGTTTGGAGTGTTACAAAAGTTTCTCGATGGCCTTGGCTACCTTGCCCAGGTCGTAAGAAGGTTCAAAACGGGAAACAACTTCACCGTTGCGGTCAATGAGGAACTTGGTAAAGTTCCACTTGATCTCACTGCTCTTCTCATATTCAGGGTTTGCTTTGCGCAGGATTCCATCAAGAATGGGGGCGATCTTGTGGCTCATGTCGAACCCTGCGAATCCCTTCTTGTCCTTCAGGTATTTGTACAACGGGATTGCACCTTCACCGTTGACATCAACCTTCCCGAACTGGGGAAACTGGGTACCGAACTTCAGCGTACAGATTTCGTGGATCTCCTCAATCGACTCAGGAGCTTGCCCATCGAACTGGTTGCAGGGGAAGTCCAAGATCTCAAAGCCCTTCGCCCTGTATGCTTCATACAATTTCTCAAGCTCAGTGTATTCGGGGGTAAACCCACACTGAGTTGCAGTATTTACGATCAAGAGCACGTTGCCCTTATAGGTGGAGAGTTTTACTTCCTCTCCTTTTCTTCCGCGTACGGTGTAATCATATACACTCATGTGCTCCTCCTTTTATATCGTTTACTATTTAATTTTTCACAACTTATATTTCTATACTACTCACCACCATATAATTTGTCAAGTGTTATAGTATGAATTTTCCCTATCTCTCACATGTATGCATATTCACTGCAAGAAAAATGTAATGATTTTTCATAAAAAGGCATGAATATAATCGTTTTTCAGGTCCAGTAATCGTTTTTCATGAATTCACACTTCCCGAAAGGGGCACCCCGGTCGGATATGCAGCCCTTATCGATGCATACAACCTTCCTTGCCCATTTCCTATAATAAAAATAGCAATTGGAACGAAGCACACCATTGAGGCTCTTGCAAAATGAGGATTCATTGAGAAATTGAATCCATCCGACGATACTAATACCATTGATTAAGAGGAGCGAACCGTCCAATCAAGGGCTTCAAACGAGTAAATACGCCCGGTCCATCGATAATCGAGTGCAAGAAGACACACCTACCCCACGATAGGCTAATGCATCATTGCTCTTTGTGGTGTTACGCAGTTTTCTGGATGCCCGGCAGGATGCAATACTGCAGTATCTTGATTGCAGCAAGGCACAGCACGCCGGTCATCAGGCAGTGGGAGACCTTCTCCGTCCCCCTGACCATGATCTTCGGCGGAATAAGCCAATCCTTCAGGTGGGAGTTGGACCTCTCCACGGTCGAACGGATCCTGAACCGCTGCTTTTCAGAGGGGGAGAGGACCCGTTGCTGCTTGCGCCGCTTGTTCGGGTCGATGATGGGCATCCTGCCGTTTCCGATGATGAAGTCCTTGATGGGCTTTGCATCGTAGGCGCTGTCCATCAGCGAGTACAGGTGTTTGATCCGCTGCCCGGTCATCCGCTCCAAGGGAATCGCCGCTTGGCTGTCATGTACGTTGGCACCCGTGACGATGGTGCTGAACGGGATGCCGCTGTGCGTGACATCCAGGTGAGCTTGTAGCCTTTCCATAGTTGCGGTTGCCCCTGCTGTTGCGCTTGCTCCCCAGCTGCACTGGGGAGTCAATTCCTCGAACTGCTGTTCGGCAGTCTGGCCAAGTTGCTTCTGCAGAACGTTTTGCTTCTTGGTTTTCGACTCAGAGCCTTTCCTGGGCCTGCCGGGTTTCCCCCTCGGGATTACTTCCTTCTTCTGGTTCACGGCCTTCTCGCGCGCCTCGATGGCTGTGGAGTCCCGGCTGACATGACCCACGATGCGGCCGTCCAGATAGAGCTTACCAGGGGGCCCAGCGCCTTCTCCATGAGTTTTTGGCGTGCATGGATGCCAAATTTCCTGCTGAAGGTGGCCTCACTCGGTACGGAGGTGAACCCGCAGACCTGCCGCAGCGACGGATCGCTGAGCAGGCGGTTGCGAAGCGAGGTGACGGTGGGAATCTTGAAAAACTGCTTGGCCAGGGCCGAACGGATCATCGCCGTCTCATCATAGCCTTTGCGCCCAAGCAGGCTTGCCTTGCCGTCGCACGCCGGCAGGAATTCCTCTAGCACCTGCAGCATCTGGATGAACGTACGGTGTTCGGCGGTCACATACCCTTCGAAAACCTCTTGGATGTCGAAAGAAATACCGAATACCATCTGGCAACCGCCGAGGATTTCTGCTATGCTTTTAATGGACCTGCTCTCCTTCTAATTGTTTGTAGTTAATCATATTATAAAGGATTGTCAGGTCCATTTCTATACAAATATCCAAATAACGTGCTTGTTTGCAGCAAGGATGAGCTTCTGAAGCTGCCTCAAGTAGCTCAGAAGAATGAAAATATCAGGCATTTGCTATTTTGCAAGAGCCTCCATTGTAAAAGAGAATGGTTGGCATCTGCTCACGCCTAGGCATCAGCCGGAAAATTCCGTAAAAGGACATCTTGCTTTTGCATTAAAATATGAAGGTGTTGATTTAGGTGTTCTCAAGAAATTATTCGAACTACTTGAACCGGACGAAATACGGAAGATGGTTCAGGAATCAATAACGGGAGCCTATAGCAGACGAATTTGGTTCCTCTATGAATGGTTGATGGGAACACTCCTCGATCTGAGCGATGCACAAAGCGGTAACTATGTACATGTTCTTGATCCTCTGCAGCAGTTGGCTGTAACTGGGGAGAAATCAAAGCGACATCGAGTTGTAAACAATCTGCCAGGAACTCCGGATTTTTGCCCTCTCATACGACGAACCGAGGAATTAGATGCATACATCTCCATGAATCTCAAAGAGAAAGCCCTTCTCATTTCGTCGAATAGTCCCAAGGATGTAGTTGCCCGTGCTGCTGCATTTCTCCTTTTGAAAGATTCACAAGCAAGTTTTGCCATTGAAAATGAAACGCCTCCCCACGATAGAATCATGCGATGGGGCAATGCGATTCGTGAAGCCGGGAAGTCACCCATCACCAATGAAGAACTTGTCCGTCTTCAAAACATTGTAATCGGAAACAGCCGTTTTGTGAAAATTGGGTATAGGGATTCAGGTGGCTTTATTGGTGAACATGATAGAGACTCAGGAATACCTATTGTGGAACATATCAGCGCAAAGAATGAGGATATTGATTCCTTGATACGTGGATTGGTTGCATATAGCAAAAAAGTCACACATCAATTAGACCCTGTCTGTGCTGCTACCGCAATTGCTTTTGGATTTGTCTATATCCACCCATTTGTGGATGGGAATGGACGTGTTCATCGGTACCTTATCCATTATATTCTGGCAGAAAATGGGTATAACCCCCCAGGTATGATATTTCCAGTGTCAAGTTCGATGTTACACCGAATAACTGAATATGGAGCAGTCTTAAGAAGCTATTCACTAGCAATTCTACCCTTCATCAAATGGAAAGCAACGAAAGATTATACTGTACAGGTTCTCAATGATACCATCGACTATTACCGTTACTTTGATGCCACTGAGCACGCTGTCTTTCTCTATCGGTGTGTCAAGGAAACAATAGAGCATGACCTCCCTGAAGAGGCACACTTTCTTGTGCGCTATGATACATTCAGAAAAACAGTACAAGATGGTATCGAAATGCCCGACACTACTGTATTCCTGCTTTACAATTTTCTATCACAAAACGTAGGAAAACTGTCCAAACGGGCACAAGAAAAAGAATTTCATGCTCTATCACAAACCCAGATTGACACTTTCGAGCAACTATACGCCCAACTCTTTGTTGAATAACTATGCAATGTACCCGGTAACAGGCAGGACCATCACAGTAAAGCCTTCACCTTCTCTTCGATCTCACTCATGAACGTAGTCGGCTCAAAGCGCTCAACCACTACACCGCTGCGGTCGATGAGAAACTTGGTGAAGTTCCATTTGATCGAACTATCCTTCTCAAACTCAGGGTCTGCTGCACGCATGCGCTCAGTAAGGCGGGCACTCTTCTCATGCAAAGGATTGAAGCCGGCAAAGCCTTTCTTGGATTTAAGGAACGTAAACAGAGGGTGTTCATACTCCCCATTGACCTCCAATTTTGCAAACCGCTTGAAGGTGGTGCCGAAATTGAGCGAACAGAACTGGTTGATCTCCTCGATACTGCCCGGTGCCTGTTCCTTGAACTGGTTGCAGGGGAAGTCGAGAATTTCCAGACCTTGGTCCTTGTACTGCTTATAGAGTTTTTCCAGCTCGTCATATTGGGGAGTGAAGCCACAGTGGGTCGCAGTATTGATGATCAATAGGACCTTGCCCTGAAACACAGAAAGCTGGACTGCTTTTCCATCCATTGCTGAAACCGTTATATCGTATAGTTGCATGGTCTGTTCCTCTCTTACGTACAGCATCCTGCCTTTTGGGGCAGGATGCAAGTCTTTAGTGGCTGGAACTGATGGTAAATGAAAGTCGGTAGACACCGCTTCGAACACGATACCGTTCCAAGGTATCCGGTCCGCAGGTTGCTGTCCCCACTCCCCGTACCGCGGCATCCAGGTACAGGTGGTTTACACTGCTTCTCTGTAGTTCATCGGCGTGCCACTTCTCCCAAAGTTCTGAAAGTGAATATTTGTGCAAGGAGAATGAGAGTTCGTCATGACTGTGGAGATGTATACCGCCGGTATCACCATCATAGATGTCCAAACATCTGATCTGTGTGCGCACCCCGTGGTCCTGCGGTACAATGTAGGGTACATACAACTCATCGACGGTGGCGTAATAGTCTCCGATTGCAGAGCCTTCACATCGGTCGGGGTAGTTCTCGGCCGGTCCCCTTCCGAACCAGCGAACTGCTGACCAACTCGTATCCAGATCGCATTTCAACCCTACCCTGGGGTACTCCCTGATAGCATCACTGAGACAGAAGGTGCAACTGTAGTACAGCGTATCGAAAGAGAAAATCCAATGTTGGTCAAAGGTACCCAAGTCCAAACCGGCAGGATTCTCCATTCGATGGCGGGTGCATAGCTGGCCGTTCTCCATGTGTTCATCCAAGAGTATCAAAACAGTTTTGTCCAGATCATTGGCAAACCACTGCCCGAAGGCTTTATTGTCGTGGTAGAAGGCATACTCGGGCAGGTCCTTGTTCCCCTGCAGCGTCTTCAGTCCATCGTTTTCGGTAGGACAACGGAAAAGGCTTATGTTCAAGGGAGAGGCCAGCAGTTCCCTCTGGCCGACAAACTTGAGGCTGCTGAGCAGGCCTTCCGAATTGATGGTAGCTTTGTATGCCTCCGTTTCCAAGCAATACCTGCCGTCAGCTTGCTTCTGCAGGTACGCTTCGGGGACGGGAAACGCCCGCTTCACCGGTTTTGAAAGCTCGAATTGGTCCCAAGCCACGACATGGCCGGCTTCAGCCCAACAGGTGTCCTGCTTCAAGTAGGATTCAAACAGCAGAAAAGTCTGATTTGCAGAGATCAGGGTTTTGGCTTCCTCGCTGGAAAGCTGAGCAAGGGTGAAGTCCCAGGTTGTACCGGCTTTGAGGGTTGGCAGCTCGATTTCTCCCTCCAGCGTACCCGCATCCGACTCGCTTATCAGCTTGTATCGAAGACCGATGTTGGCTGTAGTTGTAAAGTCCAGTTCACTGTACAAGGTGAATCGCCCGCTGCCGGGATGCTCGCTTCTGATGTGAAGGGATTGTTGCACCTTCAAGCATTCAGCCATTGCAGGCTTAGGGGTGCGATCGGGAAGTACCAAACCGTTGAGGCAAAAATCGTAATCGGTAGGCTGGTCGCCGAAATCACCGCCATACCGCCAGGCCCTTCCCCCTTGCGTATCTGCAGCAGCGTGGGCATTCATCCCTACCGGATTACCTTTCTCATCGACCAGAATTCCTTGGTCGACCCAGTCCCAGATGAAACCACCCTGAATGCCGCGTGAGCTTCTGATGGCTTTCCAGTAATCGGAAAGACTTCCGTTGGAGTTGCCCATTGCATGGCTGTATTCGCACATGATCAGGGGGCGGTCATCGTCGCAACTCTCGGTGTTGTGGTCCCAAGCTTCAATCAGGGAGATGGGAGGATACATCGGGGAGATGATGTCGGTTGCAGATCGCCCACGCTTGAGACTTTCCAAGGTATGGGGACCCTGCCCCCATTCAGGACGGTTGGCACCTTCATAGTGAATCGGGCGGCTCTGGTCATACCGTCTCAGCCAGCCGGCACAAGCATCCTGATTGTGACCGTAGCCCGCCTCATTGCCCAGTGACCAGACAATGACCGATGGATGGTTGTAATCCCGTCGGACCATTCTCTGCACCCGTTCCAGGAAACAGGAAGCCCACATTTCGTCACGACAGATGCTGTCATAGTTCGCATGGGTTTCGATATTCGCCTCATCCATGACATAGAGGCCGTAACGGTCACATAGTTCATACCAGGTCCGGTCATCCGGATAGTGGCAGGTACGCACTGCATTGAAGTTATGTTGCTTCATCAGGCGGATGTCCTCTACCATGCTCGCCACACTGAGCGTCTTGGCCATGTACTGGTCGTGCTCGTGACGGTTCACGCCTTTGATCAAGACCCGCTTGCCGTTGATCAAGAGCTGTCGCTTGGAAATCTCCACACGCCTGAAACCAATGGGGAGAACCCGATGCTCATCGCCAAGCGAGAGGCTGATATAATAGAGTGTGGGCTGTTCACTGCTCCACAGTTCAGGCGAATCAACAACAATCGAAGAAACGAACCACTTCGCTTGCGCTTGCACCTGCCATGCATTGAGCAAGGCTCCTTGCATGTCATAGAGATTGACAAACAAAGGTTCCGTATCTGCGGTGGTGGATACCCGCACTTCCACCTTGGCTTTTTGCAAGTCCGGCTCAACGGTGACAGTGGCTTTCACGTCGGTCATCGTCACCTGGGGAACACTTGTAAGAGAGATGCTGCGATGAAGGCCCCCGAACCACCACTGGTCCTGGTCCTCCACATAGGAGGCATCGCTGTATCGTACGACTATCAGTGTCAGGGTATTCTCCCCTTGTTGTACAAAGTCAGTCACATCAAAGCTGGCCGCAAGGCGGGTGTCCTTGCTCAATCCGACAAATACTGCGTTGACATACACTTCCAGATAGCTTTCCGCACTGCCGACCTCAAGGATTGTCCTGCGCTTTTTCCAAGTCTCATCAACCGTGAAGGTAGTTCGGTACACTCCGGTGGGATTGTGCTCAGGAGGAAAGGGAGGAGTATTGGCAAAAGGCATGATGACGTTGGTGTAGTGAGGCTTATCATAGCCTTGCACACTCCACGAACCGGGGACCTGGATAGGTTTCCATGCCAGGTCTGCATGTGCATCGAGCACCTTCTCCTCTACCGATAAGGGAGAGTCGTAAAGAAGGAAGGACCAGGTGCCATCCAAACAGGTGTAGAGCGGATTACCTGCCAAATCCCGCTGCACGGGACCCTGCTTGGCGTAATCGAATGCTTGTTCCTTACTTGGGAAAGCTAGGGGAAGCGAATGCATCTCCAGGCGATTCACACTGGTAATGCTCGGTTGCTCCCAAGCGCGATGGTGCAAAAAAAGCGTGCCCATAGAGACTCCTTCGAATAGTTATTTGACTGAACCCAAAACACCCTCGACAAACCGCTTCTGCTGGGTGAAGAAAAGGATCAGGGTGGGTAGGGTCGTGATGGTTACCGAAAGCATCAGGATTCCATAGTCTGTAGTATAGCCGGCGGTGAGGCCTGTGATAAGCAGGGGCATGGTCTGACTGTCCTGACTTTGCATGATAATCAAGGGCCAGAGATAATTGTTCCAGGCTGCCATGAAGGTAACAATGGCAGCGGCTGCAAACGTCGGAGCCATAATCGGAACAAAAATCCTGAAGAAAATCCCCACCTCTCCCAGCCCGTCCACACGGGCCGCCTGCACGGTTTCCAAGGGGAATGACTCGGCACTCTGGCGGAAGAAGAAAATCAAGAAAGCGGTTGAGATAGTCGGAAGAATGAATCCGATGGTCGTATCCAGCAACTTCGCTTGGCTGAAGAGGCGGAACAGCGGAACTATCAGGGCGGCAAAGGGAACCATCATGGAAAGCAGCAACAACCCCATCAGGGTGTCCTTTCCCTTATCGCGATAAATCTGAAAGCCATAACCGGCCAACGAACAAATCAAAAGGCTTACCACCGTGTTGGCCAAGGCATTGCGCATGGAGTTCCAAAAAGCATTGCCCAACCGTACGGTGGAGGCAAGCGTTTTGATATTCTCGAACAGATGGGTGCCAAAGAAAAGCCTTCCTTTGATAATATCCACACTCATGTTGGTCGAGCTGACAATCATGAAATAGAAAGGGAATACCGAGAAGAGACAGATAATGGAAAGAAACACGTAGGCTCCGATTTTTGACACTTTCATTTTTTTCATCGCTTGTCCCCCACTTTAATCTGGATGAAGGAAAGCACAGCCACCATAACCAGAATTGCGTACGACACAGCAGCGGCATAGCCGAACTGCGGATTATACATGAAAGAGAGGTTGTAAATATATTGGCTGATGGACAGCGTCGCAATGCCCGGACCTCCATTGGTGATGTTACGCACCTCGTCGAAGAGTTGCAGGGTACCATTGGTGGACATGATGGTGGTCAACAGGATCACTGGTTTGAGCAGTGGAATGGTTATGTTGAAGAATTGGCGGGACGCTGAGGCTCCATCGATGCGTGCAGCCTCATACACACTACGGTCAATGTTTTGCAGCCCTGCCAGATAGAATACGGTGTTGTAACCGGTCCAACGCCAAGTAATAGTCAGGATGATGACGAATTTGGCCCAGACTGGATGGGTCAACCAGCTCATGGGGCCTTCGAGAAAACCGAGTGAGATGAGTGTGGTATTCACAATCCCATCGATGGAAAAGAACGATTTGAAAATCATGGCCGAGGAGACCAAGCTGGTCGCACACGGCAGGAAAATAAGGGTTCGGAAAATACCCTTGCCCTTAAGTTTCGGATCGTTGAGCATCGAAGCAAGCACGAGCGCCAACAGAAGCATGATGGGAACCTGGATCACCAGGTAGGTGATGACATTTCCCACCGAGGTAAGGAACATCTCATCCTCAAAAAGGCGGGCATAATTCTTAAGCCCGGCGAATTTTAGATTATTCCCCCTCCCCGACTGAAGGGAAAGCAGGAATGCGCTGATCATTGGAAAAAAATTCAGAATAAAAATAAAGAGTGCTGCGGGTATGACAAACAACCAGCCAAACAGGTTGATTTTCTTTGTCAGTGATGTCTTTGCCATGATGCTTTCCCTTCTTCGATGCACAAACAAAACACTCCGGTACCGCCAGTATACAGCGGTATCGGAGCATGCGTTAGTTGATTCCTACTCGCTCATCAAGAATTCTACGTTCTTCTGTGCAGTTGCAAGGGCGGCATCAATGTCTCCACCCTGCATGACTTCACTCAACGCGCGGGCAATGGCATCGCGGGCTTCGTAGTTGAATACACCATATTTAACGTTGGGAACCTTACCTGCATAGTTGACCAGGTCCTCGTAAATCTTCTGACCACCGAAGAACTCGATGGGAGTGGAATATACCGGGCTCTTGGCGGCAGGCAACCATGTTGCGATAGCACCGCTTGCAGGAAGAATGGTCTCATAGAGCGCTACGCTTCCACCGAAGGTCTTTGCCAGGAAGTCGATGGCTACATCGGCCTGCTTGGAGTTGGCCATGACCATCCAACCTGATCCACCCTGGCTGGAATAGTTGACGGAACTGGAAATGTTGGCGAATCTGGGCGTATTGGTTACTGCCCATTTGCCATTCTGGCTCTTCTCCGCCTGAATCGAACCGCTGATCCAGCAGCCGTTGATGGTGGAAGCTACGGTCCCGTTGTTCAGGGTTGCAATATAGGCGTTCCAATCGGGAACGAGAATACAGACGCCACTTTCAACCATTTCCTTGGTGACGCGTAGGGCTTCTTTCAGGACTTTGTTGTCTTTGATGTAGGCTTTTCCTGCATCATCAAACATCCAAGTCCCAGCACTCTGGAGCATCAGCATCGGGAAATCGGGTTCGTTGGCAACGGTGGAAATCATAGCAATACCGGTCTTCTGCTTGACGATTTTGCCAAGCTCGATGAAGCGTTCCCACGTGATGTCGTTGAAGTCGCTGACTTTCAGACCAGCTTTCTCAACAATGTCCCTTCTGAGGAATGTGCCGGTGGCTCCATTGTCAAACGGGACACCGTACTGCTTACCATCGATGGTCCCTACATCTACCTTGAATTGGGCAAACTGGGAGAGATCCATTTTCCCATTAAGCGTTACATAGGCTTCTGGATAGGTCATGACGTTCTTCTGGATGGCGTTGTCCTGCATCAGGATAATGTCCGGAAGGTTTGAGGCAGCATTTGCGGACAAGCTGGTGATAAGCTTCTGCTGCAGGTCATTCCAAGGGGTCTCCACCACGTTGACCGTTACATTGGGATGGTCGACAGCATAGATCTTCGCTGCTTCATTCATCGCAAAGATATTAAACATTGGGTCCCAACACCATACCGTAAGAGTTACGGGAGCATTCGGGTCCACTGCCACTGGAGCACTCTCAGCCTTGCCACCTGCAAATGCAAGAGACGAGACGACCAACAAAAGTGCCAAAACAACACACATGGTCTTTTTCATACCATTTCCTCCTTGTGTTTCTAGAACAAGTTTGCTACTTTTTCTACAATTGTATGATATGCTCCACTTCAGGTGAACAAAAGGGACAGAAATACTGAAAAGTCGTATTTCCACTAGTTTGGATAGTACAAATGTACCGACCATCCTTTGGTGTATGGTATAGTGACGATCAGGGGAGTCAAGAAAGTGCTGAACACAAAAAGGCAATTCGACTATGTCTTTCAGGCATATATAGTACTGTTGCTTGTTCTCGCTCTTGCCTTGTTCATCATTACCTATGGAATCGACGGGGGAACCAGTACCCGGCCCTATGAGTTCTACCGTACCTTTTTCTTCTTCTTCCTCTTCTATTCGCTGTGTATTATCCTGCTGTCGAATACCAATCATCTTTTGGGAATTTTACTGCTCTGTTTTCTGTGCAGTACCGCTCTGTTGGTTCTCGATTATTCGCTGAATGATTTTTTGACCATCCGTCTTCTTCTGTATCTCACGCTGCAGACGGTACTGCTCTCGCACGTAAGTCACCCGTACAACCTAATCGTTCCCATCTTGCTGGCTTTGGGTGCACTTTCTTTGCAGCTATTGCCTCCTTTCTTGGGAGAGAACGACCTCAACCCACAGCTGCGACCCATTGAAGTCGAAGAGCTGGTCGCTTTGTTGGCAATACTTCTCTCTTCTGGGTACCTGCAAATTGCGCTACGGCATTACCATGCGCTGCATGAGAAAGCCAAGGCTCAGATAGAGATTCTCAACACCACCATTACCAAACTCACCATTTTCAGCCAGAGCTTGCAAAGTTATGCAAGGACTGCTGAATTGGAAGCTGCAAAGAAGGAACGTTATCGAATTTCTCGGGAAATACACGATATCAGCGGTTATATGTTCACCAATATCATAGCCATGATGGATGCCATCATTGCCTCAGGCTGCCGGAACAGCGATCAGACCAGCGAGATGTGCAGTGCTGCACGATCCCAAGCCCAGGAGGGTTTGGTGGAAACCCGAAGGGCTCTCCATTTGCTGCGCAAGTCGGATACCGAACGGGAAGTCGGCATGCGTGCAATTTATAAAATCAAGAAAATCTTTGAGAGTACCACCGGAGTACAAGTGGAAATTGAGAGTGGAAACCTCGATGCAACCTTTGGTGATGAACTTGACTTGATCCTCTACCGAATCGTACAAGAAGGCCTTACCAATGCCCTTCGGCACGGTCACGCAACCTGCGTACGCATTCTTTTTTGGATAGTTGAGGATTCGGTGCAGGTAATCATTCTGGACAACGGAACCGGTGCGAAGAAAATCATCAAAGGAATCGGCCTTGCCGGTATGGAAGAGAGAATCAGCAGACTGGGTGGTGTGGTGAGAGCAGAAAACGCTCCGGAGGGAGGCTTCCAACTTACTGTAACCATTCCACTTTTGAAGGAGCAGACCGATGATACGAATTCTCTTGGTTGATGACCAACCTCTCTTTGTGGAGAGCCTGCGCATGAGTCTGGAAAACTATACCGATGACTTTCAAGTTGTCGGCATTGCCAAGAATGGCAGCAGTGCAATAGCAATGGCCGACGAACTTGAACCGGATGTAATCCTCATGGATGTCCACCTCCCCGATATTACCGGGGTGGTGGCAACCAAGAGAATTCTGCAAGAACATAGAGCAATAAAGATTGTCATGCTTTCCACCTACGATGAGGATGAATATGTGCGCGAGGCATTACGTATCGGCTCTTCAGGGTACCTGCTCAAGGATATTTCCCCCACCGAGCTCATTGCCGCAATCCGGGCTCTTCACTCCGGCTTGGTGCAAATCTCACCCAAAATTGCCACCAAGCTTATCAACGCCATGTACGACGGCACCAGTCCAAAGATTCCCGAGGTCTCCAGCCGTTTCGAGTGGTTCGACACCCTCACCGATCGGGAAAAGGAAATCTTCGGACTCATTGCCACCGGCTTCGATAATCAGCAGATCGCCGACCGTCTGCTGTTGGCTGAGCAGACGGTGAGAAACAACATCAGCACCATCTACTCAAAGCTCGAAGTGAAGGATCGGTTTGAGATCATCCGTCTTGCCAATACGATTCAATACCACTAGTCATATTTCTATAATTGTCACAATTCGGCAATTCAGTTGTTATACCTTATAGCCAGGGAGGCTGCCTATGAAACGAATTATGCTTGTAGTTCTCATACTCTTACTAACTGTTGGTTCGCTGACTGCCCGTCCGAGTAGTGTGGCTGTAGGAGCCCAGTTGGGATTTGCCGCCTCAGGCGTGGTCGTGGATGTAGGATTGGGATCGCTGTACCTACAGGCAGGAATTGGGTATCCATTGGGAATTGCATATATCGGTACCGTAGGAGGCGCTGATGATGCGTTTGTTGATGTCGCTACGTTGACTGCCGATGTGAGCCAGGCATTTTCACTGAGTGAGAATTTTGATATCAAGGTTGGAATTGGAACCACTGCATTTACCAATTTCCAACCGATCATCTTCGGCTTGGCTGGACCTGTACTCAAAGGCGAATACTGGGTTCCCAATAAGAATTTCGGACTTACCTTGACGCTGAATGTGCCTATCATGGCCTATGGGTATGTTGAGGATGATGAAATCTTCACGGGAGGATTTGTGTTCGATGCCTTCCTGCCGTTGATGGGCCTGGTAACCTCCACCGTCGGGGTGTTGTATTCTTTCTAGGAGGAGAATCAACTAAAACCTCATACATCCATCATTATCTGTAATTTTATTACCCTATACTGCAATTATTGGCTTTATTATTAGTCTATATTGCAGTTTTTTTAGTATAGATTTTGGATTACATTATTTTAATTGACAAAATTCAAGCTCTGGCGAGATACTACTGTATACACGTAGTAAGGAGTAAGCAGCTATGAATGTTACTATTGTTCTCATCGTAGTATTGTACATGCTCTTGATGCTTGCGATTGGTTTCTACTCTTCCAAGAAGATTAGTACCAATACCGACTTCATGGTGGCGGGAAGACGGCTGGGTCCTCTGTTGATGGCAGGAACCCTTGCAGCAACTGAAATCGGTGGTGGCAGCTCATTGGGAGTTGTTGCCAATGCATACGGCTCTTGGGGTATGAGTGCTTCCTGGTATATTATTGCCATGGGAATTGCCTTCATGATCCTCATCCCGCTTGCCCCGAAGTTTCGATCCTCTGCGGTTAAGACAGTCCCGGAGTATTTCAGACGCAGGTATGACAAGTTTTCGGGTGGGTTCAGCGCCATAGTTATGATGGCCGCCCTTGTCGGCTTGACTGCCGGCCAGTTCAAGGCCTCCGCTTCCATTCTGGAGGTCATGCTGGGTCTGGACTACACGACCAGTCTGATCATTGTCACGCTCGTCATCACGGTCTATGCGGTCATGGGAGGCCTCTGGTCGGTAACACTTACCGACTTTGTGCAAGTCTTTCTCATCGTATTTGGGATGGCCATTGCCATTCCGTTCGCACTGAATCTTGCTGGCGGTTGGGCTACGATCAAACAGACTGTCCCGGCAGAACATTTCAGCCTAACCAAGGGAATAGGCGGTTGGGGTCAGATAGCAGGTTTTGTCATTATGTACGTTGCCACGTTCTCAGTCGGTCAGGAAGCGGTATCCCGCTACTACGCCGCCCGTGACGGAAAGGCTGCAGTGCAAGGTTCGATCATTGCTGCAATCGTTAATTTCGTGTTTGCCTTCATCCCGGTAATTCTTGGCTTGGCAATGCTCAGTCTGTTCAACCAGAATCTGCTCGATCCCAGTGTTGTCGGTGCACTCAAGACCAACACCCGGTATGCACTGCCTGCATTGGCTGTTGCTACCATGCCTGCGGTTGTCACCGGCATCCTGTTTGCCGGTATTATCAGTGCAACAATGAGTTCGGCTGACAGTGATCTGCTGGGCGCAGGCTCGATTTTCGGCAACGACCTGTACAAGATTTTCATCCGCAAGGGAGCCAAGGACAAGGAAGTGATGATGGTAACGAAAATTGCCATGGTCATCGTTGCCCTTTTCAGCTTGGTTACAGCGCTGTACGCCAACAACATCCTCACCCTCTTGGCCTTCTCGTTCACCCTCAGGGCTGCCGGTACGTTCATTCCCTATGTGATGGGCCACTTCTGGAAGAAAGCCTCCAGTGCAGGAAGCATCGCTTCGATCCTGATCGGCAGCGTTGTCTTCTTTTTGATGGATACCAAGGTGCTTCCGTCCATCCCCACGGTAAACAATATCATCCCTGCACTTCTCATAAGTCTTATTGCCTTCTATGTATTCTCACTGATCATGCCTCCAAAGAAAGAGACGCTGGAGCTCTTGTACGAAGAGGACTGATAGGTATAGCCAACTACAGCGAAGAGCCGTCGCATTGTGTGCGACGGCTCTCTCTCTTTCCAATCATAAAAACGCTTTTACAAGTTGATCCAATACTGCTTGGGCACCGGGTTCGCACCCTCCCAGATAATCTGGCGGAAGTGAACGGGATCGGTATTGCCTTCAGTGTTGATGAAAAGCACCTGACTCTCCTTATTCAGTCCCAAGGCATCCTTCAGCTCCTTAAGCTCGGGATATTGCATAATGGAGGCAAACGCTCCAAGGGTGACTGCCCCACTCTCACCGCTGATGATGAACGGGTCTCCATTGAGCGGGGTTGCATACATTCTCATTCCTTTGGCTGCAATGTAGTCGGGCACTTTGATGAATGCATCAGCATCCTCTTTCAGAACTTCCCAAGCTATGGGGCTGGGATCACCACAGGCAAGTCCTGCCATAATGGTATCGAGGGCACCCGTAACGGTATGGGGTTGTCCGTCATTGGCTAAGGCACTCTCATAAATACAGGGGGCTTGGTCAGGCTCCACCACGATGCACTTCGGAGCATTCTGGCCGAACAGGGCATGATAGAATCCGATGACCGATGCGGCAAGAGCACCTACACCGGCTTGGATGAAGAGGTGGGTCGGCTTGACGATACCAACCCCGCTGAACTGTTCCTGAGCTTCCGCAAGCAGGGTAAGGTAGCCTTGCATGATCCAGGTAGGAATCTCAGTGTAGTTGTCCCAGCTGGTGTCGCTGATGATGGTCCAGCCATTCTTCTCAGCATCGATGGCTACCTGACGTACTGCATCGTCATAGTTGCCGTCGATTACGACCACTTTTGCACCATTGCTCTTGATGGCATCTATGCGCCTAACGCTGGTTTCGGAGTGGACGTAAATAACGCACTTGAAGCCCAGGCGCTTGGCCGCCCATGCAATGCCACGGCCATGGTTACCGTCGGTGGCACTGGCGAAAATGAGGTTTCCCACTTTCTCCTTGACTTCATCGCTGGCCAGGTAGGCAAAGGGAGTATCCTCTCCAAGAATGCCGAGTTGCTTTTGCAGATACCGATACAGAGCAAAGGACCCTCCAAGCACCTTGAAGCTGTTCAGTTGCAGGCGGCTGGACTCATCCTTGGTCCAAATGCCTCCCACCCCGAACATGGTGGCAAGGTTGGGCAGCCCCTGCAAGGGGCTCATCCGATACCCAGGCATTTGCTTATGGAAACGTCGGGCGCAATGTGCATGCTTCATGGAAAAGAGTTTCGTAGCCAATTCAACGTTTTTTTCGTGTGGCTCACGAACAATGTAGGAAATTTCCTGTTGTGTACCGGTCATATAATCCTCCAATCGGAAAATTGCTAATTACGAATATTTTTACCCAAATTAACTACCAATATCAGCAATTATTCAAGACCTTATTACCGATATGATGAATTCCTTAGAATGATATCAAAAAACTGGAAGACTGTCTCGCCCTTTTGGTCAGTAGCGATATCTCACTCCGATTTGGGCAAGAAATGCAATATCGAGCATATCTACAAATGTTGAGCCTTCTGCAGTATAAAACACCCCATACCCAAAGGATACAGGAACCGATAGATGACTGAGAAAGACAGGTTCCACTCCGAAGCCTGCACCAAAGCCGATGGATGGAGTAAAGGGACTTTGTATGCCAGAGCCATCCCAGCTTGCCGACCCACCATGATTGAGTCCGACAAACCAGTAGAGATCAGTTTCAAACCAATCCTGATAGGACGAAGAAAAGAACGTTTTCTGGTACTCGACACCAAGTCCGTAGTCAAAATACGAGGTATAACCCGGATAGGAGCTGAGTGACAGGCCAACAGTCGCCTGCAAGGCACTAACAGCATTCAGCTCTTGATAAAAACTGAGGCCTCCACCCGAGAGCCGACCGATTTGGGCACCGATACCTCGGTCGTAGTCTGAAGCAAACAGAACAAAAGACCCTACGGTCAAGAGGACACAAAGGATCAGGAATACTCGATGGTTTTTCATAATGCCAGTGTAGAAGCTCCCAATCCTTATGGGCAAGATGACGACCCTAGTTCTGGATGCGATAAGCTTGGTTGGTGACACTGAACGTCACCAAGCCCTGTTTCACGCCGTCACTTTGGAGAATCTCATGGTCCTCGGTGAAGAAAATTGCCTCCACCCCTTCGAAGGAATTGATCAGGACCATACCCTTCTCATACCCCAAGGCATACACGCTGGTGGAAAGTGCATCGGCAAGCAACGAGCTGTGGGTGATGATGCTGGCACTGGTGAAATCAGAATCGACCGGATATCCGGTTTTGGTGTCCAGAATATGGTGATAGGTTTCCCCTTCAATAATGAGGAATCGCTCATACGGACCGCTGGTGACCAGCGATGTGTCTTGAAGTTGAACGATAATCGCATAGGCTCCCCTGTCCTGCTCGGGGTCTTGCACGCCGATTCGCCACAGGTTTCCATCGGGTTTACGACCCAACACCAACACATTGCCCCCGAGGTTGACAATCGCTTGCTCGACACCAAAAGACCGAAGCACAAGAGCTGCTTGGTCGGCGGCATAGCCTTTGGCAATGCCCCCCAAATCAAGGACCATACCCTTTTTCTTGAGAAAGACCGATCGGTCCTGTTCTTTCAGGACAACCTGACGGTAGTCCACCAACGGCAGCAACGCGTCTATTTCTTCCTGTGAAGGTCGTCTGGGGTTGTCTCCGCCAATATCCCATGCTTGGACCAACGGCCCGATGGTTGGATCAAACGCACCACCACTTGCCTGGGCAATTTCCACTGCCTTCTTGATGACGGCAAAGGTATCCTCGGAAACTGCAACCGACTCGATGCCGGAACTGTGGTTGATCAAGGCAATTTCACTGGATGCGGAATGCAGTGTCATTTTCTGCTCAATTTCCCTAAGCCTTGCAAAGGCAGCCTTGAACGCCTCTTCAGTGGGTTTGTCATAGATGGTGATTTTACATACCGTGCCAAGCATCAAGAAACTTTGGGCTTGTGGCTCGACGGGGCGCTTGGTGCAGGATGAGAGACTTATAATGAGAATCATGCTTATGAAAAGCAAGTGATGTTTGGGTTTGCGGTATTTCATATACAGCTAGGCATTATGGGCATAACAAAAGAGAATTGCAAGATAAAGAGTTAAGAAAGCCCGCCGTTACAACACAGGCGGGCTTTATGCAATGTAATCAGTTTATTGTTCCAGAGCGCTCTCATCGACAGTGGCATCGACCGCTGCTCGGCTGATCGCATCGATACCGTTGAGGCATCCTGATTTGGTAGCATAGCCATCTTCAGCCATGGCAACGTTCTGGCCATTTGAGGCAAGCAGGCGATAGCGGTACTTTCCAGCAGTGTCGAAATAGACCTCATACTTTGGATACTTCAAGGCCTCGGTATTCTTCACGGTCTGGTCCTCTACAGGTGCAAGGGCATTCTTTTTGATAGTTTCCACTCCATCGCGGCAGGTTGCCAGGGATGAGTAATTCTTGCTGGTGAGTACAGTCTGATAGTTAGCAGCCTGCAAGCTGAAACGGAAAAATCCTTTCGGTGTTTTGGTGATCACAAATTTTCCAGGCATAGTTTTCTCCTTTTGTTGTTATGTAAAAAGAATACTCAACAATGAAGTAACACTCAAGCCTTGAGCAATCATATTTTCTGCTATATAAAGTAATTATGTACTACCTTAAGGAAACATTAAGAAACATTTCCACTTTTCATCAGGAAGACCAATCTCACCTGACAAGGTCCACCAGTTCCTGCACAACCCGTTCAAGTGTCGTTTTGATCTCATCCAACGACTCGCTTTGTGAACCAATTAGGGAAAGCTCCATGGACATGCCAAGCGTAGCTACTCCCACAATGGTATCGTTGTTGGGAACCAGAGGGGGTATGAAGCAGAAACGCGAGAGTCGATACGGACCGTACTGAGCCCCGATGGGAAGCACCATCAGATTGGAAAGCCCGATCTGAGTGGGCTTTCCATGGTAGCCAAACATGCTTTGCATTCTCTTGGCAATGGGGTTGTCATACCCATCATAGGCGGCGAAATAAGCTGCATCGATAAGGGTGGGATCGAGGGCTTGGAGAAATCGCAGCAGGAAGTACTTTGCATCGTCGTTCTGGGTTTTCTTCTGAATGAGCCTCTGAATGGTTTGGGCATTCTCAGTAAAGTCCTTGGAGCTTTTGTACGAATAGTGTACAGAGATGCCCGAGGCATAATTTCCCATCCCTTGGTAGCCATCAGGACGAATACTCGCAGCTATTCCCAGCTTTGCCTTCTCACCTTTCACCTTGAACAGGGCAGTGGAAATGATGCTATTGAGCGTCAGTTTGTGGGTTTTAGCGAAATGAAGCAGCTTTTCAAGGGTTTCTCCGTGCATATTCTGACTAGCGATGTGTATTCCTCGGTCAGTCCAATAGGAGTGAACCATGCGTTGGTAATCGGCATAGGAAAAAGCCTTGCCTGTTTTCCTCCATAAACGATTTTGCCTATCAAGAAGAAAACGCGTCACAGGATTCAGGTTGCGTGAATCACCGACAGAATCAGAAGAAAGAAGGGACAGCGGTTTGAACACCAAAGGAGAGCCTGCGAGGGCTTTCATGACATCCTGCACGAAGAGGGCCATGGAAAGGCCATCGCCTACCAAATGGTGGGCGACAAGCAAGAGCTGCAGGTCCGGTTCAGTCTGCACGACAAAGCAATCCAACAGGGGGCCTTCCTCCAGGTTGCATGGCTTGCGATGTGCAGCGGCAACCAAGGTCTCCCACATCTCATCCGATCGGCTCAGCGTATACAGCGGTTTTTCGGTTGGGCGATAGTATGCAGTGCCATCGGAATCAAGACCGATGGTGGAACATAGAATTTCATTGGCAGCTACTGCTTGCCTAATCGCTGATTCCAGCATCGCAAAGCTGACCGCTCCCTCGATGTTCACGACAACAGCAACCTTGATGCTGGGACAGAAAAGATGGGTTCGTTCAGTCAGTAAGGGTGTTTGCATACGCAAAGGCCTCCTTCGAGTGCTGGATGAAATTGCGGGTGAATGCAATTGCTTGCACTGTCAGGCCCTCGCAAGCGTGGGGTGGATCGATTTTCTGAAATCCGTTTGGGCGCAGAACCCTGCATTCCAGCGATGAGAATTCTTCTTTGAATTGCTCTGCATAGGTATAGCAGAGCTTACTTATGGCTTCTTCTTTCAGCCCTTTTTGTGCAAAGAATATTCCCAGGAACATCAAGGCTCCCTCCACCAGTCCGCATTGGGCTCTGAAACCACCTGCCCCATGCATACCGATAGCAGCGTTCAAGGTTTGGGCTTGGAGCGGAATCTTAAAATATGAGGCCAAGTACAACAGCATGGTACGAGCACAATTTGTGTCGTTATCCCAATAGCAATGGTGTACGTGATCTTCTATGCTTCGCATTGCCCGCTCCTTGCCTAAAGCCAGAGGACAGTATAGTGCTATTCATCAAAATATCCGAAGAGCACTACCCTATTTATTTCTGGCAGGAAGCACAGTCCTGCATCAGGAGGCTCTGCAGGTGATACAGGGGACGGTCACGGACATAGTCGTCTTTGCTCTCCCCGTTTGAGGATGCGAGGATATTCCCTTGTGCATCGAGCAACAGAAAGCCGGGAATGTAGAATCGGTTCTCTCCAAGTAACTCCATCACCCCACTCTGTGCTCGTTTATCAAATGGCAGGTACCCAAAGGGATATGAGCCCTGGTCCATAAAGGCCAGGAGCTGGTCGTTGGAGGTATCTTTGATATGACCTACGAAAATGAATTCTACCGAGGAGCCATACAGCTGCTTGAGTTGGCTGTAGGTCTGCTTCAGCTGCTGGGCGTACTCAACGCAATAGGGGCACCACTCGGCCGCATAGTAAAGCAGGATGTACTGGGCATTGATGTCAATTTTCGCTCCATTTCGATCTACTACAGAGTCAGTAAGCACCTCAAAAGGAGTTTGTTCGTTTTGGACGGAAACAGTAGTACAACTTGGTAAAAGAAACAGAAAAAGGACACATACGATGAGCAGGCGTTTCATACTTCCTCCAGACAATGCATTCAGTATATCCAAGCCATAATGACATAGCAAATGGAAATGGAATTCCTTATACCCTCTTGGGGTATATTTTATCTAAAAATATATAATATGAATATAAAAGCTACAATCAAAGTTTTTTAGCATTTTGCACCTCCTTGACAAATACCCTACGGGGGTATATATATAAAGCATGAGAGCGGAAACAAAAGAAAAAATCGATCCCAGGCTTGCCAGGATCGAGGGTCAGGTAAAGGGAATTCGGAATATGGTGCAACAGGATCGGTACTGTGTCGATATTCTTCTGCAATTGTCTGCAGTCATCTCTGCATTGAAGAAGGTCGAGGACCTGGTGATGGAGAACCACCTCAACACCTGCGTGGTGGATGCCATGCGCAGTGACGATGACCAGGAACGTGACAGGAAGATTAAAGAGTTGATGGATGTCATGTCCGACTTCCGCAGGCAATAAAAAAGCAAGCAACCGAATTGGGTGCTTGCTTATAGGCGATGCCAGGATTGAACTGGCGACTTCCACGATGTCAACGTGGCACTCTCCCGCTGAGTTAACCGCCCGCTATTGAGTACATGAGCGATAGTAGCTGAAAAAATTGGCTCTGTCTAGAGTATATGTGAAAAATTTCCCTTCCGAGGGAACAAGGAGAATGAGAGACTATGAAAACTACACTGATCACCGAAGGGATGCATTGCAATGGCTGTGAGACCAGAATGGTCAATGCATTGAATCAGATTGAGGATATACAGAATGCGAAGGCCGATGCAAAAAGCGGCAAAGTAGTAATCAAGCATGCCAAGGAAGAGACCATTGAAGAAGCAAAGCGCTTAATCGTCGAAATTGGATTTGAGGTGAAAGAGTGAAAGAAATACAGGTAGGAATTGGTGGCATGACCTGTGCTTCCTGCTCCTCGGCTGTTGAGCGAACGCTGAACAAGCTACAGGGAGTGGAAAAAGCCCAGGTCAATCTTGCTACGGAAACAGCAACCATTGCCTTCGATGAGTCCAATCTGAATTTGGATGGTATCAAGAAAGCCGTGCAGAAAATTGGCTATTCTGTCGTAGAGGCAGTTGATTATACAACCAAGGAAGAGGAAAAGAAGCGTGATTTGGTTACGCTTGGGCATCGCTTGCTCATTTCAGCCATCCTGACCGGTTTCCTCTTGGTGTTGGCGATGGGACCGATGCTCGGTCTCAAGCTTCCCATCTCCCATCTGACGAATGCGTTGCTGCAGTTGGCCTTTGCCGCAGGTACGATGGTCGCAGGCTCTGCGTTCTTCACCAAGGGATTTACCACCCTGATCAAGCGCGAGCCGAACATGGACAGCCTGGTTGCCATCGGAACGACGGCAAGCTTTCTGTACAGCTTCTGGGGAATATTCGAGATCCTCAGGGGCAACCATATGGTTGCTCACGATCATCTCTACTTCGAGGGAGTGGGAACGATCATCACGTTGGTGATGCTTGGCCGGTATCTTGAACATCGCAGCAAAGGCAGAACGGGAGAGGCTATCCGAAAGCTCATGGAGCTTGCTCCCGCTACCGCCACAGTCCTGCGTGAAGGACAACAGGTTACCATTGATGCAAGCCAGGTTCAGGTCGATGATATTGTCATGGTCAAGCCCGGAGAGAAGCTGCCTGTCGACGGTGTAGTACTCTCCGGCTTCTCGGCAATCGATGAGTCACTGCTTACCGGAGAGAGCCTTCCGGTGGAAAAGAGCCTGGGCAGCGAAGTCTATGCCGCAACGCTCAATACCACAGGAGTATTGCAATATAGGGCGAGCAAGGTAGGTTCTGATACTGCGCTGGCGAATATCATTACCTTGGTGCAACAGGCTCAGGGTTCCAAGGCCCCCATCGCCAGGGTTGCCGACAAAATCTCCGGGGTGTTTGTCCCGATTGTCATGGGCATTTCAGTACTCACCCTCATTGCTTGGATACTCGCAGGAACAGCGATCGACATCGCCATTCTCAGGGCTGTGAGCGTGCTGGTCATTGCCTGTCCATGTTCCTTGGGCCTAGCCACTCCGATAGCCATTATGGTTTCTTCGGGCAAAGGTGCAAGACTGGGGATTCTCTTCCGTCATGCCGCTGCCATTGAACAGCTGAAGCAGGTCGAAACGGTTATGTTCGACAAGACGGGCACGCTGACGGAGGGTAAGCCCAAGGTAACTGACGTTATCGCAACCAACCCAAGGAAGATGCTTCAACTCGCGGCTAGTCTTGAACAGAGCAGCGAGCATCCGCTCTCACGCGCTGTAGTGTCCAAGGCGAAGGAAGAAGGACTCCAACTGACAGAAGTTCAGGAATTTGAGGCTTTGGTCGGTCGCGGTATACAGGGAAAACTCGGCACTTCAATCATACGCATCGGCAATACAGCATTGATGGAGGAGAATGGCATCACAATCAGCAAGGTAAGCACAGAGGAGCTTGCCAAGCTTTCGGACCAGGGTAAGACTCCCCTTCTGGTGGCTAACGATACCGAGTTCATCGGTATCATCGCTGTGGCCGATACGCTTCGAAAGGAGACAAAACAAGCCATTGCCGAGCTTAAGGCACTGGGGATGAAAACCATTATGCTCACCGGGGACAATGAGCGCACGGCTAAGGCTATTGCCAAAGAAGCTGGCGTTGACTCCTACCTTGCCGGCCAACTTCCCGGACAGAAGGAGGAAGCCATAGCGTCTTATGCAAAACAAGGCAAGGTGGCCATGGTTGGAGATGGCATCAACGATGCACCTGCCTTGGCAAAGGCCGATATCGGCATTGCGGTTGGAAGTGCTACCGATGTTGCCAGAGAGACTGCCGATGTGGTGCTGGTTCGCAATAACTTGCAGGATGTCACCAAGGCGATCAAGCTTTCCAAAGCTACCATGCGCAACATCCACCAGAACCTCTTCTGGGCATTCTTCTATAACATTCTGGGCATTCCACTTGCAACTGGAGTATTTACTCTTTTTGGTGGTCCTCAGCTCAGTCCGATGTTTGCTGCCTTTGCCATGTCGATGTCCAGTGTGTGTGTAGTACTCAATGCACTGAGGCTCAATAGGTTCAAGTAACAGAAACAGGCATACGAACAATGAAACCTCTTGGAGCAATCCAAGGGGTTTTTCTTAGTAAAGAGGCTCTCCTCTTGCATTCCTGCCTCCATAATTTATACTACAGATACACGGATGTGTCTGGAGGCAACTATGTACTACATCTTTCCATCCATCGTCACAAGGCATACATAAACCATTCAAAGACAAGGTAATGAAAGCTTTAATGCAACAACCGGAGTAACACGCTTTCAGACCCTCGCCACCGTTTCTCCAAAGGAAAACCATCTTCATAATCCACCTATCTCAATTACCATTTCTTGGTACAAGGACATGGAGGCTGCACATGTGCGTAGCCAAAGATGCATAGCAACGAGGAATTAGGGTATGAAAAAGATAGTACTGGTATTACTAGCAGTTACATTGCTTGGTTTGGCTGTCGGGTGTAAGGATGGTTCATCATTCACGGTTGAGGAGCTAGAAGGCACTTGGAATTTCCCCGACCAAGGAGGATATACGGCAATTACGGCCTTCATTCTCACCGATGCCACCGGTGCTGATATCGGATGGGAAGATGGTACGTATTCGTACTGGTGCTGGGGTGACGGAACCTATCAGGATGGGGTGTTAACTGGAACCTATGATTATAATGCAGATGATTCTTCCATAGATAATAATGACACTTCAGGTTTAGATTTAACAATCACCATTTCATTCACTTTGGACAACAACAAATTGAGTATGACTTGCATAGGAACTGGACCTTTGAACGGCAAAACCTTCACTCAGGGAGTATTCCAACCAATTTGACGAATGCGTCTACCGGAATTACATCTCAACCCAGTCGTATAATAAAGTCCCCTCATTGGCAATGCAAAACAATTGCGTTGCTATGAGGGGACCTAATTTAGTATCTAGCTCTTATAGCAGATCTTTCTTTATTGCCTCATACTCTTCCTTGGTCAACTCGCCTTTGGCATAGCGCTGACCGATAATGGTGAGAGCCTCAGAAGAATTATCCTTCTTCTTGCCCTTGGAAGTTCTGACAATGGCGATAATGGAAAGGACTAGAGCAGCAACCAGGGCAAGCGAGGCTAAGCCCATTACCCATGGCATACCGCCTGACCAACCATACCCAAAACAAGGACCTGCTAATCTTCCGGTATTCCAAAACATAGTGTGAAACATTCTCTATCCTCCTACTCAAATTCTTTAAGCATTACCAAATATTGTTCTCTAGAAATCTCTCCCATGGCATAGCGTCTTTTTAAGATTTCCAACGTAGTCAGTTGTTTCACCGGCACAACAGAATTCCGGTTTTTCATGAAGTAGTACGCGGCAAAGAGAATAAGGACGGTAAAAATCAACATCATACATAAACTCCTACTACCTTTCTAGGGTATATACACAGTATGAGAAGAGAATGACAATAGGTCAATGGTAATGAATAGCAATTCAATAGGCTTTCACAAAACTCCACATATCTTCACATCCAAACAAGCTTTATCCAACAATCCTCGGCAACAGCGCTTGTAAAGCCAGAAGGTTATCATCTCCTGCTGCTCTGTTTGCCTTGATCATCCCGCAGGTTTGACAGCGATGGAGAATCATGAGTTCTCCATCAGCCTTCTGCCACAATGCAATTGGCTGCATCTCCCCTTTACACAAACATGCTCTGTCACCCGGTCTCATATCCACATGCCTGCTATGCAGGCAATGTGGACAATGATTGCGGTGCTTGGTACCCCATGCCAAGCCACTGACAGGCATACCGCAATGAACGCAGATAAAATCATCCGACTCAGTCATACTCATGTGATCCTCTTCGATAGTGATAGAGCAACTTCCCCAAGGCTTTGTCCTTCTGCTTGCGCCTTGCCATAATTTCCTCATAGCTTTGCGCTTCGCCCCGAAGTTCCAAGAAATTGAGGAACCGGTCTTGTTCGATCTCCCCTGCAAGCAGAGCTGCTTGCACTGCACACCCGGGTTCTCCTGTATGCGTGCAGTCGGAGAATTTGCACCCTTGAGCCAATGCATAGATGTCAGAGAAGGATTCTTCTACATCACCTGAGTTGCTGTTCATCCCCACAGCCCTTAGTCCTGGTGTGTCGATAAGAATGGTACCATTGGGGAGTAGATACAGCTGCCTGCTGGTGGTGGTATGCCGCCCTCGTCCATCCTGAGCCCTTACCTCACCAGTCTTGGCTACCATCGCGTTGCTCAGACAGTTGAGCAATGTTGACTTGCCAGCCCCACTCAGGCCGATCAACATGAGGGTTGTAGTGGGCTGAAGATAGGAAAGCAACTGTTGGATGCCAACAGCAGAAAGAGAATCGACAAGGAATACTGGAAGGTCGGGAAACCTGCTAAGCACTCGCGCTCGATAGCTCTCTGGTTCTTCTAGAAGATCAATCTTGGTGAGTATCAGCAGTGGCTGGATTGCTTCAGCATGCAAGAGCGATACAAACCGTTCGATGCGACGCAGATTGAAGTCGTGTACTGCATCCATCACGATAGCACCAAATTCGACATTGGCTACAACAGCCAAAGCTTCCCCTTCTATGCCGTATTGTTCATGCACTACGGGTTTATGAAAGGTAGTCCCTCTTGGAAGCACGGCTTCAATAAGACCACGGTCTGAAGCATATGGCTGTACGGCACACCAATCACCTACTACCGGGGATGGTTGTATACCAAGGTCCTGCATGTTCTGAAAGGTGCCTGAACGTTCGAGAAGCAGTTGCTGCTGCCCATCAGTTCCCCAAAACAAACCACGCCCTTCCCTGTTGATGCGTAGAGGGATGTAGCCTTGGTTTTGATATGGCAAGAAAGCATTTGAGAGATATTCATTCCATCCATAGATGAAAAGAGAAGTTAAAGATTCAAAATTTGTATTCATGGTTATCCGTCCGGCTAAGATATGCAAAACAGCCTACCGCTGTTTGGTAGGATTGCCCCGGAACGGGTGTTGATGGTTCTTTCAGAAAGATTCTTTTCTAGAAGGCTTACACAACACCGTTTACCGGGGTTGCATCACCGAATCCAGATTTGAGTGTAACATCCAAACTCCATGTACGTAATTGACTATGCGCTACTGTAAATCCAATTCCTCAGTTTCGTCAAGCATTCGTCCTATAAGCCAAATGAGTTAACGAGAGAAAACACCTCTAGTCGAAATGTATCTAATATCCACACTTATAATTTTTATGGATATTTTATCCTTGATTTTTCAAGCAACCCGTTCGATACTACAAACAAAAGGAAACGCATAGGAACTATCAATATCCTATGCAAGGAGGAACACATGAGAAAAGGTTTCGTAGTATTGCTCTGCTTATTCTGCCTGCTTCCAATGTTTGGTGCTGGAACCAAAGAGAGTGCCCCAAACGAGATGATTGAACTCAGGTTTTTGGGAATGGCTCAAGCAGCCTACTCTGAACAAAACGTCAATGACATGACTGCAGACTTCATGAAGGCAAACCCGAACGTCAAGGTGTATACGGAGTTTGTTCCGTATGAGGAACTCAGGAATAAGACTCTGCTCGCCTATGGCTCGAACAACTCCTACGATGCAGTACTGGTGGACGATATTTGGTTCACCGAATACGACAGCAAAGGAATGCTCACCGACATCACAGCGAATATTCCTCAGCTCTATCGTGACGGAGTACTTGCCGGCGGATGGAACTTTACTACCAAGAAAGGCAAAGTAGTAGGTCTTCCCTGGTTCTTGGATACCATGTATCTTTTTTATAACCCCACCATGCTGAAAGCTGCTGGGTATGCAAGCGCCCCGAAGAGCGTGGAAGAGATGGTTGAGATGGGTCGTGCTCTGAAGGCAAAGAACATAGTTGAATATCCCTTTGTATTCAGTCTCGCCCAAGCCGAAGCTTTGATTTGCGTGTATTCGAACTTCCTGGAAGCCTTTGGTGGTTCTTTCCAGGATGCTCAAGGTAATTACATTCTTGATACCAGTGGAGTTAAAGCACTTGAGTTCCTCGTTGCACTCAAGCAGGAAGGACTCTTGAATCCCAACTCCCTTGAGTACCTTGAAGAGGATGTACGTCGTGTATTCTCTACTGGTGATGCAGCCTTCACGCTCAACTGGGGCTATATGTATGCCTTGGCCAGTGATCCTGCTGAGAGCAAGCTGAAGAAGGAAGATGTAGCGATCATGGTCCTTCCCGGATCAAAGGGAGTTAAGGATTCTGCTGCAATGAGTGGTTCCATGGGACTCTCGGTGCTATCTAAATCCAAGAATCCCAAGGAAGCGTTGGCATACATTCTGTACCTCTCCAGTAAGGAAGTGCAGGACACCTACTCCAATCTGCAGCTTCCTGTGTGGTCTGCAAGTTATGATGATCCTGCTATCCAAGCTGGACGAACCGATTTGGTGGCAGCAGCAAAGAAAGCTTTCTCCATCATGAATGTCAGGCCAAGCGTTCCAAATTATCAGGAAGTTAGTGCAATCTTCCAGCAGCATATCCAGACTGCATTGTATGGAGAGAAAACACCCAAACAGGCTCTGAGTGATGCTGTACAAATGGTAAAAGGACTCAAGTAATGGCTATCCGGGGAACACGATGGTATTCCCTGTTGCTCGCTCCCATGATTCTTGTCATGGGAGCAGTTATCGGGTGGCCGCTCATACAAACCTTTATACTCAGCTTTACTGATTCCCAGCTGATGGATGTCACAAAACCTATGTTTGTAGGATTTGAGAATTTCATCACCGGCATTAAAACCCAGGGGTTTCTTGATGCATTGAAAGTGTCCGCTCTCTTTGCTTTGGTGGTGGTCTCATCCGAAATGGTTTTAGGAACCAGTGTGGCGCTTTTGCTGAACGAACCCTTTCGAGGAAGGAATCTCGTGCGGGCTCTCTTAATCCTTCCTTGGGCAGTACCCACCACGGTGAATGCCATTATGTGGCGGCTTATCTACAATCCCGAGTATGGGGCCTTGAACTCCCTGTTGTTTCAATTTGGTTTCATCGAGAAATATGTCAGCTGGCTGGGAAGTGCAGACAAGGCATTAGGCTCAGTCATGTTCGCCGATGTCTGGAAAAACTTTTCCTTGGTTGCCATGATCGCACTTGCCTCGCTTCAATCCCTCTCAGACAGCCAAATTGAAGCGGCCAAAATTGATGGAGCGAATGCATGGCAGCGTTTTCGCTACATTACTCTCCCCCATTTGATTCCCTCCCTTCAAGTTGCTTTGGTACTGAGAATCATCGAGGCTGTGAAGGTCTTCGATATTATTTATGTCATGACCAAGGGAGGACCTGCAAACAAGACCCGATCGGGAAGCATATTCGTCTACCAGGAAGCGTTTACGAACTCCCGTATGGGTTCAGGCGCTGCGTATGCAATCATCATGGTCTGTTTGATCATGATTCTCATTGCCTTCTATTTGCGTAACATATCGAGGAAGGAGCGATAATATGCTGAAGCGAAAACCTCTTTATACAACACTCCTCTACCTCGCAGTCATCTGTTTGGTTATATACCTGCTTGCGCCCTTTATTTGGTTGATCATCATGTCCTTCAGTAGTGCAAATGACCTGACCCAAAAGCCCTTGCGGTGGATTCCTTCCAAGGTGGATATTTCCAGTTACAAGGACCTCTTGACGATGGGCATCAACAGCAGAGGAGAGCTTTTTGTGAACGCTTTGCGCAACAGCCTCACCACAGCTTTCGTTGCTGTATTCATTTCCTTGTTGGTAACAGTCCCGGCTTCATGGGTGCTGTCCCGCTATCCGGGAAAGAAAAGTATTGTGCTCACGGTAGCCATATTCACATTCATGCTGCCACCGGTGGCATATGCACTTCCGTTGTATCGTATGCTGACTCGCATGAGTTGGTTGGACAACTCCCTATCCCTTGCGCTTGTATACTGCACCATCGTCCTTCCTTTCTGCGTGTGGCTGATCAAGGAGAATATCGACTCCATACCGTATGAATTGGAGGAGTCTGCGATCATAGACGGGGCGGGAGTAGTCAAACGAATCATGTTGATCGTCATGCCTCTGTTGCTGCCTGCCTTAGGTACGGTAGGTCTACTTGCCTTGATTATGGCGTGGGATGAGTACTTCTATGCACTGCTCTTTACCAGCAGCAAGGAAGCTATCACCCTGCCGGTGGTCATCGCAAACCTTGCTTCAGGTAGGCAATCGAACTACAACCTGGTTGCTGCCGGTGGCGTTATTGCGTCCACTCCTCCTGTTCTTATTGGAATTCTCTTCCAACGTGCCTTAATCAGAGGCTTGGTACAAGGTGGAGTGAAAGAATGAGTGTCTATGTCGGTTTGGATATCGGAGGAACCTCGGTCAAAGTACTTGGCCTGAATGAGGAGGCCCAAATTTGTTTTGAGTCCTCCTTTGCTACAAATTCAGAACGAGGGATCGAAGCTTTTGTAAAAACGTGTGACGATACCATCACAAAACATATCAAAGCATGCAATGCCAATTTGGCTGGTATCGGTATCGGTTGTACCGGTCCCGTAGATTATCGCAGCGGGGTGATTGAGAACCCGTATACGTTACCCGGCTTGGAAGGACATAGTATCAGCGACCTATTGAACAAAGCTTGCAAGGTTCCTGTACTGGTCGACAACGATGCGAATACAGCACATATCGGGGAAGTATTCCAGCACGCTCCTGCACCGGAGAATACGCTTATGATCACCTTTGGGACAGGAGTAGGTGTCTCGGTCCGGATGGAAGGCGAACTATTCAGAATTCCTGGGGGCATCCACCCAGAAATCGGGCATATTACCACCAGCGTTTTTGCCCAAGATTATTGTTATTGTGGCCGAAACAACTGCATGGAGCACATCCTATCCGGCACTGGCATCAATAAACATGCCCTCCTGCAATATGGTTGTACTGCCGAAGAGCTTATGCAAACCAAAGATAGTTTGTTTGCTGATGCATTGGAAACCGCTCTTTGTGACGCAGTCAGCACATTGGCGACGCTTTTCCATCCTACGTGTGTCTATATCGGGGGTGGTATGCAGCGGTTTTTTGAGTCCTATGTACTACAAGCAGTCCAAGAAAGACTCGATGCTTTTCTTCCGGTCTATGGAAGAACCAAGCTCGAACCTTGTATCGCCGGCTCACGGGCAGGCAGTCTTGGTGCTGCATTGATGGCTTATAGAAATGAAGGGAGATGAACATGCGTGCGATGATTGAAAAGTATGCCTGCTTGCTGCAGGACAACAGTGGGGTGCAGGCCATTCTTGCTGAAATGGATAGGCAAGTCGGTGATGCAGTGGAAAGCCTTGATTCAGCCAAGGAAGGTATCAGAGAATTAGCAAAGGCCATTAAGGCCAGTAATGCTTTGTTGTTGTTGGGCATGGGAGCCTCTCATTATGCTAACGAGCTTTTTGCTTTGCAACTGAGAAAGCTTGGTGTTCAAGCGCTTGCAATAAGCGCTTCTGAATACTTGTATGATCCACTTCCCTTCGGAAAGGCTCCCATCCTTCTGACCAGTCAATCGGGAGAGTCAGTCGAAACGGTGAGATGTCTCTCCCTTCTTGAGGGAAATCAACTGTTCAGCATAACTCTTAATGCAAATAGTACCATCGGCAGAAAAACCAATGCCTTGGTTGCTGCAGGCGGGGAGGAAAAAGCGTTTGCAGGAACACGGAGTGTTACATTAACAATTGCTATTATGGCAAGCGCCTGTTCCGCTCTAGGGCTGGGTAGCAAGAAAGATGTCCTGAGAGCCCTCCAGAATAGACCTGAGACGATAGAGTCCCTCGAGAAGGCATTGGGCTTGATTATCCAGGCAGGAAATGTGGTGGCAACAGGAAGAAGTCTCTTCAGTCCACTTGCTCACTTGTTCGCACTTGGCTGTGAGGAACTGAGCCGCAAAGCGGTACTTTGTCTTGAATCAGGACAGTTGCGTCACGGCCCTACAGAAATTTTAAGCTCCGATACTGCCTTGGTACTCTTCCGTCAGGACGGTCCGTTGGGTCAATTATCTAGTAGTTTTGAGGAATTAGCGAAAAGAGCAGGTTTCTCAATCGTGGTATTTGATGCATCTTCCTACAAAGCGCTGGAGAGATCGGTTACAGTGAGATTTCCCAGTGGGGATGACATTCTTGCTGCTTTAGGGATGATGAGTGCCTTTCAGGCTCTCATGATAACCTTTGCATGCTCGAAAAACCCCTATACAGGCATCCCCCGTTATGGTAGTAAGGTAACAACGACTGAATAACCAATACGAATAAACACTACATATTCACAGCAAGGTGTGCGAATGTTAATTACTGACATCATTGAAAGCCAAAGCAACCAGTTTAGTGCTACCGAAAGGAAGCTCATTGCCTATATCCACAACAATCCCAATATCATCTTCAAGACCATTACTGAAGTGATTGAGGAGAGCAAGGTAGGATATGGTTCCATTATTCGATTTTGCAAGAAGATTGGTTGCGAAGGCTTTCAGGATTTCAAAATCCGCCTGGCAACAGAGAATCCAAATGGACAACAAAAATCCGACCTGGAAGAGAATTCTCTTCTAGGTAGTTATAGGAAACTTGTTTTCAAACAGTTGAATGTGACCATGCGCAATATTGATGATCAGACCATCATCGATATTGCTGATGCCATCATACAAGCGAGAAAGATTGTATTGTTGGGCTTTGGAGGCTCCTTTCCTATGGCTGAGGAGTTCGCCTACAGATTACTTAGAATGGGATTCGATAATACCAGCCTCGATGCAGATAATCATATGCAATCCTATCGGGTTTCTCTTCTTAACGAAGAGGATGTAGTCTTTGTATTCTCCTTTTCAGGAACCACAAATGAAATCCTGGATACGGTCAATGTTGCAAAGAAAGTAAAGGCTAAGGTGATTTCCTTCACCAACCATGTAAAATCACCATTGGTGAAGCTCTCTGATTTGTTTCTCATAACAGCTATCAGAATCCCAGCCTTGGAAGCGGAACTGGGTACACGCCTTCCCTTCTATTTCCTGATAGAGGTTCTGACAAATTACCTCTACGATACCTCTCAACAGGTCAGAAATTCGTTAAAAACCACCTACGATTCAGTTTCCAAGAAACAGATGTAGCTATCATCCTCTTGTTTTCTCATAGGCTGCAATGAACGATTCTACTGTATGAGAAGCTATAATGGACCCGATCAGTTCCAGGGGGAGATCTTCTACTTTCTTGAAGCGAATACAAGACTTTCCCATGGAGAGCTTCTTGCCTGCCTTCTCAAAGGCATTCATCAACGTCTGATACACATTCTGATCCATGTAGGCTGGCATGAGATAGAGAGAGTAATACTGCTTCTGTACTGCCAAGCCAATATAGCTTAATGGCTTTTTGTTGTAGGTGTTGGGATACAATTCCAAGGGTATCTCATAGCTAAGCATGCCCCAGTTGATGGTTTCTACAAAGCCTGAGGGGAGATGGGAGAGGATCGTTGAGCGCACAGGGTCGATCACTGAGCGTTGTTCAATTGTCAAGGAAGCTAGAAAGTCTTGGACGGTTGTGGCAGTGGTTGTCATGGGATGCTCCTTGCAATGAGTATACCAGATAGATAATCGGGTAGGCAGAGGCCTCACGGTCCCAACCTCCCACACCAACCGGCATACCGTTCGGTACCGGGCGGTTCAATCAAACGACATTACCAATTGACACATGAATATACGTCCATCAGCAACCTTGTCTCCTGCTCCTCTCCATACTGCCTACACAGGTAGTCATTGAAGACGAGCTCATAGTCACGCTCCATTCTCTTCTTGTGCCATTTTCTGAGGATGCCCTCGAAGTCCCGCAATCCGAAGTACTCTGTCAGCCTCTCGTTAGTAATCAGTCGACCCAACACGAGGCTCATTTTCCAGTAGCTACGTGATGACCATCCTGTTATCGTTTTGATTTGCCGTTCGGGTACTCCGGCTTTCCTGAGGTGTCTTTTCCGACTTTTGCCAGTCTTCCAAATCTTCCACAGGTATTGCCGTATCCTTCTTCTCAGCCAAGGGAGGAGTTCCTTCATCAGCCAAGATAGGATATTTCCCCGTGCATAGTAGGCAAGCCAACCCAACATGGTTTCATTTATTTCCGTGATTACCTGATGTATCGGCACTCCTCGGTTCCTCTTGGTTATCTCCTTGAGTTTCCCCTTGAGACTCTCGGTTTTCTTATCCCTTGGTCTGCACACCCCTCTTCCATTTTCCTTGCTTCCCAGGGTGATGAAGGTGAATCCTAGAAAACAGGACCCTTCAGCTTCTCTGGCTTCTGTCTTTTCGACATTCACCTTCAGCTTCAGCTTGCCTTCCAGATACTTCGTTGCGTTCTTCATCACACGCGCCGCCGCGTAGTCGGATTTGGTGAAAAGTTGGCAATCGTCGGCATAGCGGACGAATCTGAGCCCTCTTTTCTCCATTTCCTTGTCAAACGGCGTCAGGTATACATTTGCCAGCAGTGGGCTCAATGGGTTTCCCTGGCCAACACCTAGCTCGGTTTTCTCCAATTTTCCCCTATCCATCACTCCCGCCTTGAGGAATACGAAGATTAGCCTTCTGATGTCCTTGTCTTCCATGTCCTTGTCCACCAGACCCATGAGGATGTCATGGTCTACGGTATCGAAGAACTGGGAGAGATCGAGATCCACAACGTGGTTGTAGCCCTCGGACATGTAGAGCTGAGCGAGCCTCACCGCATCCTCTGCACTCCGGTTCGGCCTGTAGCCGAAGCTGAAGTCCGAGAATGTCGGCTCGAACACTGGTGTCAGCACCTGTACCATCGCTTGCTGGACTATCCTGTCCCTTACGGTTGGGATGCCCAGCAGTCTCTTCTTGCCGTTTGCCTTGGGTATTTCCACCCTTCTCACAGGACTCGGCTTGTACTTCCTCGTGATAATCTCGCTGACAATCCTTTCCTGGTTCTTCAGCAGGTACGCCAATGCATCTTCGGCCAGTATGCCGTCAACGCCTGGCGCCCCGTTGTTGGACCTGACCTTCTTGGCGGCCTTGGTCAGGTTGTCATCGGAAACGAGCTTCTCACAAAGCGTGGTGTTCGGCGCTGCCATGCCTTCTCTTGTCATAGTTTCCTTCCTCCCCTGTTGTACAAATACAGGTTCCGAGTCGGTCGCTTGGTTTATTTTCCCGCAATCTTCTCTTCCCCCCTTTGCAACGGGTTGGCGTTTTCGCTCTCAAGAGCGTTCAATCGTTCGGTCCTTCACGTCATTCCGATGCCGCTACTATGACCTCTGCTGACTTCTGCGGCCGAACAGCACATGTTGCTTTGACCCTCCATGTGCCTTGTCCCCATCGTCACCGATATTGCAGGCTAGAGGACAGGACGCAGACCTCCCCAGTTAATGGCAATAACTTTCATCCCATGCGGCCACTGGATTTACCTGTTGACTTCGCGGTTGGATTTCGTCACTTTTTCGCGGACTCATCCTGTCAACCGGCCTTGTATCCGGTTTCTGTTCGTTGGCTCGGGACTTTGCCGTCGGCTTCCTTCACACAAGCACTCACATGCTTGCACTTGCCTTGAGCTAGTGGTTCTACCCCTTGGTAGTACCGCACCCACAGTGGACTTTCACCACCTAGTATTGCCCATGCTGGGCAAACGAAAAAGTGACCCATCAACGATGGGCCACTTGTAAGGTAAAGTTGAAATGTTAGCTTAGAAAGAAACCTTTACAGAAGGAGTGAGTGACAGAGCCTTGGCTGCATATTCTGCATCAAGAGCATAGGTCACGCCACCCATGGTGTAATCACCACCAAAGCCGATGGTTGCAGCAGAATTGCTGAGGTCAGCAAGAGTCAGCTTTCCATATACGTTGGCATTCTCGATACCAGCATAGGAAACCTTAGCAATAAGGTTGCTGGTTCCATCAAAGAGCTGATACTCAGCATAAGCTGCGATGTCTTCGTAAGAAGCCTTGACACCAGCGAGCAAGTAGTTCTCTTCAAAACCGAGGAAGTAAGTGTCAATTGCAGATACACTCAAACCAAAGTCGAGGTCAACAAGGGCAGCTACGTCTACAGCAACAGACCCACCGATAGCACCGTCTGCATCAACAGGATTAGTGGTATTATCTGTCTTCGCAACAATAAAACCAGTTGTGGTGTCCAAAGAATAGGAGTTTGCAGCCGCAACTTTTCTGAACTTATTCTCTGCATAGTTGGTGTAAGCAACAGCAGCGGAAATCCCATCAACAGGAGTGGATTTTGCACTAATCTGGAAGGGCTTGTTGGTCTTGTCGGTCGGATCAACAGAAACGCTAGCAGTCAGCATGGAACCATAACCAACCTGAACTTCAGTGGAATAGGCGCCCTTCTGACGTACTCTGTAACCATTGTCACCAACAGAAGCGTTGGGATCGGTATATACATGGAGACCACTTACAGTACTCTTGTTACCAAGAGAAACGGTAAGGGTAAGATCGCCCATGTCAACACCCTGTTCGGCAAGTGCCTTGTCCAGATAGATGCTCACAGTGCCCTTGATAGCATTATCGGTATCGAATGCAAGAGTACCACCGGCAACTGCAACCTTCCAGAAATCACCAGTAACAGAAAGGGCGTCGATGTTAATCTCAGGTGTGTTTGCTGCTACGAATTTAACCGGATCAAAGGTTAAAGTGTAACCAGCTTTAATAGAACCTGTGAATTCAACTGGGAATGCAACTAAGGTAGCTGCAACCATGAGAACCAGCGCCAGAGTCAATACAAACTTTTTCTTCATGACGTAAATCTCCATTTTTTTGCGTGAGAGTTTATTTGTAACATCAGTATGCTGATGCACTTTGTGAGTAGAATGGACAAGCCTTGTAGGAATGATGGATTAGTGTGATGGTAGTGAGTGTTTATTTGAGTACATGTGTGGTTTTTAGGTAAATGTGTGTGGTTTGTGTGCACAAACCCACTTTGTGTGATTGGCGAGAAGGTTACAAAGACAATATCTTTTACTTTGTCAATAACATTGCCGTACATAACCGATTTTAGTATCATATAAGTATGATATACCTTTTTGCTTCAGACATTCATGGAAGTGCATATGCAATGCATAAGCTTCTAGAAGTCTATCGATCATCCAAAGCCACCAAGCTTATACTGCTTGGGGACTTGCTCTATCATGGCCCCCGAAATGACCTTCCCTGTGAGTATAACCCAAAAGAAACGAGTAGGCTACAAAATAGTGTTAAAGAATCGTTAATTTGTGTGAGAGGAAATTGTGAAGCTGAAGTGGATCAAATGGTCCTGGAATTTCCCGTACTTTCAGACAGTGCAATCATGTACTTACAGCAGTTGGATGGGCGTATGATCTACCTTCACCATGGCCACAAACCGCTTCCACCACTCTCTTCAGGGACTATTGTAATAAGTGGGCATACTCATATTCCGGTAGCAGAAGAGAAGGATGGATTGGTATACATAAACCCTGGCTCGGTAGCCATACCAAAAGGCGGCTATCCCGCCTCCTACTGCTTACTAGTAGACAAAACCTTCACAATCTACGACTTTTCAGGTACAGCCCTTATGAGCCTCACCATTTGAGATTTACAATAACCGTATTCTCTCGTTGTTCAATAGTCGCAGAACCAGTATGCAGGCGCATCACCTGCTTGACGATTGGAAGGCCCAATCCGCTTCCCGCAGTACCACGGCTGCTGTCTCCCTTGGTCCAGGGTTCGAAGAAATCGATACCCTCGGCCAAGTGACCCGTATTGGTGAACGTCATACTGTTTTCCCCGATCGCCCACCCTACCGACTCATCGCTTGCCTGCAGGGCATTCAGCAAAAGCGCCTTACACGCATAGGTAAGTAGTCTCTGGTCAGCTATCAGAAGAGCATCATTGGCATCCAGGAATATCCGATCTTTCTGTTCCTCAGAAAAGGTGCCCAGCACCTGTTGGATGAACGAGGAAACATCGAGCTCCCTTTGTGTGGCTTTTGTGTCGGGACTTTGGAGATTTGCATACAGCGAAACTAAAGCTATCCGCTCAGAGAGTGTTTCATTCTCCCTCTTGATTTTGGAAAGCGTCTGCTCATTGGCCGGAAACACTCCATCGGCAATACCATCGAGCAACAACTTCATACTGGCAACCGGAGTATTGAGGTCATGACTGATGCTTCTCAGCCAGGCCTGCCTGCTCACCTTGTTGAGTAGCAAGTTCTCATCCAACTGCTCGATTGAATCATTAATAACCTTCTGTTCATCAATATTGGTTCGTGGAAGCTGGACTCCGTTCTCCCCATTGGAAAGCAACTGAAGAGCTTTCTGGATTCCACTGGTATACCGCTGGCTGCGCCTGGAAACAGAAGCTGCCATCAACAGGGCAATAAGGAAAGCAAACGGCATGGCCCAAAGGAAGGGATAGAGCAAACCCTTGAACATCCGACCGGTATTCTTATAGGTAAAGGGAGTATAGGTCAGCACATCGACTGATCCCAATACCTCATTGTTGTACATAATCACCAAGCTTCCAGCGATATCGTTGGCTTTCACCTGAGGAGGCAACAGAATAGTCTGCTTCTGGCGCTCGGACTGCTTGTTTACCAACAGTGAAGTAACCGAGCCGGACTGAAGAATCTTCACCACATACACATCACTATGCATAACAGAGGAAGTAAAGCCTTGCTCTCCGATCTCCTCCTGGGCAAGAGGCATATCATGATGCATCGGAGGTCTCTCCGGCTCGACATCCCGCTCCCTGGGGATGGGCAGTGAATTGCCAGCGCTGGTATTGCCATAGGCGACGGCTACCGTCCCATCGGGATTACGAATGTACAGGCCGCTGACCCGGTCATCGGCAGAAGCAAGTAAAACCTGTTCAATGGCAATGAACGAGGACGGACGGCTGGAAAGCCCAACCTTCAGATTGGCAGTAAACGTATTCAGGTACTCCTGGAACACCGACTCAGTCCAAGAAGCACGTTGGTTTTGCAGGCTGAACAGCACGACAAAACCCTGTATGCCCAGCACAACGGCTACCACCAATACAAAACTTAGAAATAGTCGGACAAACTGCTTTCTCATACCTTATGTTCTTTCTTTCTCATGGCCGATGAAGCGGTAGCCATAGCCGCGAACCGTCTCGATCCAAGGCCCGTCACCGAGCTTTGATCTGATGTTCTTGATATGGGTGTCTACCACCCGCTCATACGATTCAACCGAATAGTCGAAACACTCTTCCAGAATCTGGGATCGTGAAACCAAGTGATGGGAATTCTGGACCAAATACTCAAGAATTCTCCACTCGGCAGCAGTAAGCACAATTTCTCCATCATCGACAACCAAACGATGGTCCTGCTCATCAAAACTCATCCAATGCTCCCCGACATACAATAGGCCATCGCTGATTTCATAACTGCCGTTACGGTAACGCCTGAGGACTGCCTGCACCCTGAGCACCAGCTCTTTTGGGGAGAACGGCTTGGAAATATAGTCATCGGCACCCAGTTCAAAGCCGAGGATGCGGTCGCTCTCTTCGGTTCGGGCGGTCATGAAAATTACCGGACAATCGGTCTTTTCCTTCAATTGCTTCACAAAAGCAAACCCATCACCATCGGGCAGCATCACATCCTGAATCAATAAGGATGGTGTCTGGGTGGCGAACGCCTCCCTGGCACTCTTCAAATTGGCAAACCCCCGTACTGCATACCCTGAGAGTTCAAGGTACTGACGCACCCCCTCGCGGATAACTTCATGGTCTTCTACTATATAAATCAGCTCAGTGTTCTCTTGTTTCTTGTCTGTCATAGCTTAATCCTGGGCTTCACTGCCCGGCTTGCCGGATGTACTCTTACCGGCGAATCGGTATCCATATCCACGCACCGTCTCGATCCACTGCGAACCAAGAGGCCCCATTTTCGCCCGCATATTCTTCACATGGGTATCGACGATTCTGTCATAGGACTCGAAGCTATAGTCAAAACAGTGCTCCAGAATCTGGGACCGGGTAATGAGAATGCCACTGTTGCTTACCAAATAGCTCATAATCCTCCACTCAGCAGCAGTAAGGGGAACCTGATGCCCATCGACATTGAACAGGTGGGAAACCTCATCGAGCTGCAAAACCGAATTGCCAAGTGTCCAGGTCGAACCGCTACGGAACGCCGAAACACTGACGTCAATCCTACGAAACAGGGCATGCACCCTGAGCACCAGTTCCTTCGAACTGAACGGCTTGCAGACATAGTCATCGGCACCCAGCTCGAACCCAAGAATCCTATCACTCTCAGCAACCCTGCCTGTCACAAAAATTACCGGAAACATGAACGACTGCTTCAACTTTTTCAAAAAGTTGAATCCATCGCCGTCAGGCAACTGTACATCCAACAGAAGCAAGTCAGGGCTCTGGCGGGAAATTGCCATCTGCACCCCGTGCAAATCCTCATAGGCCTGTACCTCATACCCTGATAATTCAAGGTACTGCTTAATCCCTTCCCGATCCTCTACACTGCCATCAACAACATAGATCACTTTCATAAATTACATCACCATACCTTCGTTCGCTTGACAAGCGTTTGTGATTAGTCAACACATTACTACACAGTATCTTCACAATACCTAATCATAATAAGCATAGTGTGAATCAACTGTCAAATTAAACCCATTTCACCCACATACTTCACGGACCACCCATGAGGGTGAAGAAATACTCCTTGCTACCCCATATTGAAAACCACTTCCGTCCACGCTACACTGCATCCCATGAAACGCTCTTTAGCCACGTTGCTCACCGACGCAATCATCCTTGGCCTGTGTATTGCTGCAATCCTGGCGATCAGCAGCAACACCCTTGGCGGCGGCAGTGGATACCTGCAGGTGCAAACCCACGACAGCACCTACCGGTACTCCCTGGCAACCGACCGGGAAATCCACGTCCAAGGCCCGCTTGGTGATACCCATATTCTCATCGAGGACGGCAAAGCCCACATCCATGACTCTGCATGCCCAACCAAGAGCTGCACCCAGCAGAGGCCCATTTTCAGCGAAAGAAGCTGGATCGCATGCCTACCCAACCAAGTCCTTTTGACCATCGTTGGTGAAACAGAAGGGGACAAGGAGGTGGACGATGTCACGAACTGAGCGAAAAATTGCCTTTGTAGCAGCGGTCACCCTGTTGCTCTCCACGTTGGAGTACCTCATACCCAAGCCTCTTCCCTTCCTCAGGCTTGGCCTTGCCAACCTGCCGCTTTTGATCATCCTCGACTCTTTCAGTCTCAAGGCATATTCCATCGTTCTACTACTCAAGGCAATCGGTCAGGGTATGGTTTCTGGAACACTGTTTTCCTACCTCTTCTTCATCTCACTTGCCGGAACCCTCTCAAGCGGCTTGGTCATGAAAGCATTGAAAGTATTGCTCAAGGGCAACGTGTCTTTGGTCGGATGCAGCCTTGCAGGAGCCTTCGTCAGCAATCTTGCCCAGCTGGAGGTGGCATCGCTGGTGGCCTACGGCCCTTCCATTTGGGTCGCTGCCCCGTTGATGCTCACCCTCGGCTTGGTGTCCAGCTTTGTATTGGGCTTGCTCTCCGAGCTGTATCTGCAAAAAGGCAGTCTGCCCAAGGCACTCTCTGATCAGCAGTTTGAACTTGCCATCCCCCTGACCGAGGAGGCAAAACACTACCTTTGGGTAACCGTCGCAAGCCTGCTCTGCGTAGCAGCTGTCATCACAACCGAAGGACTGGCTTTTCTTGCCTTGGTTACGGCTCTGATGTACGTGCTGCAACTACTCTCAGGCAGGAAACTACGGCTGCTACCGCCGGCGATGCTCCTTCTCTCCCTTGTTCTGCTCAGTCTCTTCGAACCCAATGGCAAAGTACTCTTTTCCCTTGGATCTGTCGCCTTCACCGAAGGTTCACTCATCCTTGCCCTGCAGAAAGCCCTGCGTCTGATGAGCCTGCTTGCAGCCAGCCAATGTCTGGTGGCAAGCAATCCAAAAATACGGGGAAAAGCTGGGGCAATTCTGTTGCTCACCCTCGCTTACTTTAGCATCCTCTCCACCTCGTTCCGCGATACCAAAGGGAATTTGACTGAGCGTGTGGACCAAGCTCTCATGCGTGCTGCAATGCGAGAAGAAACCATTACAGTACCCCGCAAGCAAAAAAGAGCAATCAACACATCCCTCTTTTCTTTGGGAACCGTTCTTGTGCTGGTAGTAGCATTAAGTAGCAAGTTCTTGTAGTAATATTACATCTACTATATTTTAAAAGAATTTTAGAATATTAATTAATCATTTTTATCATATTCATTACTTTTAAATGCATTCAATACAGATTGAGTGCATTTCTTTTTTCTTATTTAATCCTGTAATCTTTTAAATCCCCTTGACCTTAATAGATAATTTTTTATACATTTAAGTCATCAAACCACCTAGGAGTGCAACATGGCAGACACACAAATTGGAGAGCTTTTTGCAGGACAAGAAGAACTGCAAGCCCTCATCGAACGGGTAAAACGTGCACAAATCAAATTCTCAACCTATAGCCAAGAACAGGTTGACACCATATTCCGCGCTGCCGCCATTGCGGCTAACGACGAACGCATCAAACTCGCTGTCATGGCTGTCAAGGAGACAGGCATGGGTATAGTCGAGGACAAGGTCATCAAGAACCACTTCTCCGCCGAGTATATCTTCCACAAATACAAGGATGATAAGACGTGTGGTGTGATCGAGACCGATGCAGGGTTCGGTATCAAGAAGATTGCCGAACCAAAGGGAGTCATCTGCGGCATCATCCCTACTACAAACCCCACCAGTACGGCAATATTCAAGAGCCTCATCAGCTTGAAAACCCGCAATGCCATTATTTTCAGCCCCCACCCCCGTGCAAAGGAGTGCACCTGTGAGGCTGCAAGAATCATTCTTGAGGCCGCTGTGAAAGCTGGTGCACCCGAGGATATCATCGCTTGGATCGAAGAACCCTCCATGGAAAAGACCGATTACCTGATGCACAACCCCTTGGTGAACCTTATTCTTGCAACCGGTGGCCCTTCCATGGTCAAGAGTGCCTATTCCTCAGGAATTCCCGCCATCGGGGTGGGACCGGGCAACACCCCGGCTTTGGTGGACAAGAGTGCCGATATAAAAATGGCCGTCAGTTCCATTCTCATGTCCAAAACCTTTGACAACGGTGTGGTTTGTGCTTCCGAACAAGCAGTCATCTGCCATAAGGATATCTATGACGCAGTGAAAGAGGAATTTGTGAACCGGGGAGCCCGCTTTCTCTCTTCTGAAGAAGCCGACCTGCTTCGCAAGGTGATCATCGACCCCAAGCGCAAAACGGTCAATCCTGCAATTGTCGGGCAGAGTGCAACCAAGGTTGCCAGCATTGCCGGCTTTAAGGTTCCCGCTGCAACTAAAGTCCTTATCGGCGAGGTCGATTCCATCGAGGAAAACGAGCCTTTCGCCCACGAAAAGCTCAGCCCCGTCCTTGCCATGTACAAGTGTGACAACTTCGGTGATGGGACGAACAAGGCAGCCAAGCTGGTCGCCCTCGGAGGCTTTGGCCATACCAGTGTCCTCTATATCGATGAAACAGAGACAGAGAAAGTCGAAACCTACAGCAAGACGGTGAAAACCAGCAGAATTCTGGTGAATATGCCAGCAAGCCAAGGTGCCATCGGGGATATCTACAACTTCCGCCTCGAACCTTCTTTGACGTTGGGCTGCGGCAGTTGGGGCAACAACTCCATCAGTGAGAATGTGGGTCCCAAGCACCTGTTGAACATCAAGACTGAAGCTGCAAGGAGAGAGAATATGCTCTGGTTCAAACTACCTCCCAAAATCTATTTCAAATATGGTTCGCTTCCCATCGCTCTGGGAGAACTCAAGGGCAAGAAACGTGCTTTCATCATCACCGATTCTTTTCTTTTTACCAGCGGTATGGTAGAGAAAATCACCGACACGTTGGACAGCCTCGGCATTGAGACGGAGACCTTTCACCAAGTAAAGCCCGACCCCACCCTGGCAACGATTACCGAAGGCATGAAGCTCATCAACGCCTTCAAGCCCGATGTACTCATCGGTTTGGGTGGAGGTTCCCCCATGGATGCAGCGAAAATCATGTGGCTGCTCTATGAGCATCCCGAGGTCAAGTTCGAAGGCCTTGCCTTACGGTTCATGGACATCCAAAAGCGCATCTACGCCTTCCCCGACATGGGTAAGAAGGCAGAGCTGGTATGTATCCCCACCACCAGCGGCACCGGCAGTGAAGTCACCCCGTTTGCCATCATCACCGATGAGAAGACGGGAATGAAGTGGGCGATCGCCGACTATGCCCTCACCCCGAGCATGGCCATTGTGGACAGTGAACTGGCCATGGGCCAACCCAAGGGCTTGACGGCAAGCTGCGGCCTGGATGTTCTGACCCATGCTTTGGAAGCTCTGGCCTCAAGCATGTCCACCGATTACACCAACGGACTGAGCCTTGAAGCTGCCCGCATGATCTTCAAGTACTTGCCGCAGGCCTATCGCAACGGTGATGACAAGAAAGCCCGTGAGAAGGTACATAATGCCTCCACCATCGCCGGTATGGCATTTTCCAATGCATTTTTGGGTGTTTGCCACTCAATGGCCCACAAGCTGGGTGCACAGTTCCATGTACCGCATGGAATGGCCAATGCCTTGTTGCTTTGCAATGTCATCCGCTACAACGCCACCGACAATCCCACCAAGCAGGCAGCCTTCCCTCAGTACGAATACCCGTCTGCTGTGAGTAGGTACGCCAGGGCGGCCGATTACATTGCCATGGCAGTCAATGACCAGGAGAATACACCGTATATCCAGACCACAGTCAGTGATACGCAAGCGATGAGGGTACAAGCATTGGTTGCTGGAATTGAAAAGCTGAAGAAAGAGCTGGATATCCCCTCCTCCATCAAGGAATGGGGCATAAAGGAAGAGGAATTCCTAGCCGTGGTTGACGAGCTCGCCATGAAGGCGTTCGATGACCAATGTACGGGATCCAATCCCCGCTATCCGCTGATCAGCGAGATCAAGCAGCTGTACCTCGACTCCTTCTATGGAAGGGCGTATACAGAAGCGTAAAACAATGGAGAAGGGACTTCGAATACTCGAAGTCCCTTGTGCTCTTGCAAACGTATTCTGTCCATGGCCTACAATCTCTGCTAAAAGTAATACAAACTAGCTGTTTCCCAAAGTACTTGTGTATATTGGCCATAGTTCCATAGTCCTGAGATCTTGGATGTATGGGATTCCATAATTCCAAAATCTCGAGATTATGGAATTATGGAGCGCCAATATGGCTCTCCTACGCCTGGAAGATATCAAGATATCCCTTCCATACAAATACACGATTTCTTGAGTTTCCAATCTGGGTACTCAGCTCAAACGAACAAGCAAGCTTTGCTCAATGCATGCAAAGCGTCAGCTGGCTGTACAAGCCTGAACGCTTGTACTACTATGCTTGCATGTTTGAATGCAAACTCATTTGTACCGATATTGACGGTACCCTGCTCAATAGAGAGCACCAGATAACCGAGCGCACCAAGGAAGCACTCAAGCGTGCCCGCCGCCAAGGCATCATCATTGCCTTGGTCAGTGGACGCATCGGTTCCAGCCTCAGGATTCTGCAACAAGAAATTGGTATCCAAGGACCCCTTGGATGCTTCAACGGCTCCTTGGCCCTCGATGACGATGGCAATGAGCTGGAAGCTCATCCCATCCGTCTCGAACAAGCATTCGAGGTTCTGGATGCAGTGAAGCACACCGATTTGGAATCGTTTGTGTTTACCAATGAGAGCTGGTACACCAAAAAGCGAAGCGCTTGGTACGACATTGAAGTTGAAGCCTCACGTACTGAAGGTCGTGTAGTTCCTTTTGGTGAGTTGGCTTCATCGTTTTATCCTGGAGAAAGGCCATTCAAGGTGCTTTGCATGCACCATGATCCTTCCTACGTACAAGCGATGCAAGCAAAGTTGCAACAGAATTTCGGGACCTCGCTGAATATTCTCAACTCCTCTCCAAAATATATTGAGATTTTGGCCAGGGGAGTCGACAAAGGTCATGCTGTGCGATCATTATGCAATGCCTATAAAATCGATGCCGGTTCTGTGATGGCCGTCGGCGATTACTATAACGACATCGGAATGTTTCGTGCCAGTGGATACTCGGTAGCCATGGGCAATGCACCCTCTGACGTGAAAGAGCACGCCATAGCGGTCACTAAAAGCAACAGCGAGGATGGCCTTGCCCTCGCAATTGAGTCGATTCTATGAAAAGTCCCCTGTCCATCTACCGTGGACTCCCCCAGCCCATCTACGTACTCTTCTTCTCCACCGTCATCAACGCGGTGGGAATTTTTGTCTACCCCTTTCTCACCCTCTATCTCACCCGGCGCCTGGGTTACTCAGCCCTGGAGGCCGGCACCTATATGACCTTTGCCTCAATTCTCTATGTCCCCGGATTCATGATCGGCAGCAAGCTTGCCGACACCATCGGACGAAAACCGGTGCTTGTCATCTTTCAACTGCTCATGGACCTCTGCTTTTTGCTTGCGGGGTTCTTCGAAGGCCAACCCATCATCCCCTATCTGGTCCTGTTGGCTCTGTTCTTCGACGGTATGGTCGACCCGGCCAGGGAAGCAATGAAAACCGACATCACCACCATGGAGAACCGCCAAGTTTCCTTCAGCCTTATCTACCTCGGGCACAACATCGGTTTTGCCATCGGACCGGTGATCGCAGGTTATCTCTTCTACACCTATCCCGGTTGGATTTTCTTCGGGAATGCCATTGCAGGTGTGCTTGCAACCATATTGGTTATGTGCAAGATCAAGGAAAGCAAACCTTCCAAACAGACCATCGAGGAGAGCAAGCGTTGGAAAACCACTGAAAAGGGAGAAGAAGGGGGAATTCTGAAAGCTTTGCTTACCCGTCCACGACTGCTCTTCTTCGCGGTCTCGGCGACCTTCTTCAGCTATGCCTACAGCCAAACCCTTTTCGCACTTCCCCTGTTGACCACCAAGCTGTTCGACCAGCAAGGAGCGGTGCTCTATGGCAGGATGATGGCACTCAACGGCATAGTGGTCGTCATCGGCAACCCCATCATTGTCGCAAAGCTCAGACGCTTCCACCCCTTGGCAAACATCACCGCAAGCGGCCTCTTGTATGCCGTCGGCTTCTCCCTCTTCGCCTTCGCCGTCAGCCCCCTTGCCTTCCTTGCTTTGACAGTCATCTTCACCACCGGCGAGATCATCAACGCCACCAATGAACACTTCTATGTGGCGAACAACACCCCGATCAGCCACCGCTCCCGTTTCTCGGCAATCCTGCCGATCATCATGGGAACCGGACATGCCATGGCCCCGATTATCGGAGGCACCATCATAGAGGCACACTCAATGAATCTGCTGTGGATTTCCACCGGGCTTGCCGCCCTGGTAGGTTCGACCGGCATGTTCATTCTCTACCTGACAGAAAAAAAACCCCGAAACTGAACGCCTCGGGGACTGCTCTCTAGAGCTTGGCCAATAAGGCCACTACTGCATCCTTGGGAAAATCAGAATCATGCTCATGCTTTTGCAGCAACTGCATCAAAAGCTTACGCACCGCATCGCTTTGAGGGAGCATGTATCCAGCTTCCCGAAGACAATCTTCAGCAAGAATGCGATTGCTTATCGCCACCGTATTGCAGAGCTGTCGAAAAATCGGGTCATCGCTCTGCTGTGCCAACTGCAATGCAAGCGCTTCCTGTTCAGCCTTGCTCTTTGCCAAGTCCAACATCACATTTTTCACCTGCTCAGTCTTCGGCTGCGGATTGGGATATGTGGATGGTACCAGATACAGGGCATGGCTGGGACAAGCATCAACACAAAGGCGACAGCCGTCGAGACATTTGGAGAAATCTATCTGCCCATTTTCCGTGTCGGTCGCTCCCGTAGGACAGATGAACAAACAGACGCAATCCTTGGTACACAATGCTATGTTTCTTGCTGCATGCATCAGATTGCCTCCTTTTGGACTGCATGGATTTTGAAACTGGGGACTTTGCAGATGGGACAGACTTGGGGAGGTTGCTCCCCTACATAAACAAAGCCGCAAATTTCGCATACCCAGACACTGGTATTCTCCAAAAGACCTTGCTTTTGTTTTTCATACCGCACCAGCAGGCTCTTCAGCAGCTTGGAAACCTTCTCTGCCCAAACCAAAGCCCTAAGGGCTCCACGGTCCTGTGCCAAACCGGCTAGCTCATTCGCTTGTGCGTAGGCACGGCCGAGGTCCTCGTTGATCCGATTCAGCAATTTTTGGTAGCTGGCATCAGGCTCAGCCTTTCGATGCTGATCATAATACGAAGCAAGCTTACCGAACAAGGCAGCTTCCTCGGTTCGTAATTGCTTGGCACAAGCCTTCTGCAGATTGGAGCACAGCGCACCCAACTCGTCACTTGTCATTACCCGTACGTCGTCTTCCACTGGCAGCCTCCTCTTGAACGTTCACCAACAGTATACCATCAACTGACACATTTTTGGGAATTTGCTGTCTGCGCTCTCCTAGTGATACGACAAGATTAAGGCACATAACCCATTGTTACTTAAGAGACTAAGGAAATAGGCCTTGGCAAAGGCTAGTATTTCTTTTCCTTTAGTATGGTATTTAGCGTGATTATGACACAAATCGGTCATTCACCGTTTTCGAAGTTCATACTCTCTGTATGGAACAGTTACCGATCGGACAAGCCATCAAGGCTCTCAGACTTGCACAGAATATGACCCAGGAAGAACTCATAGAAAGAGCTGACCTCTCGCGAAGCCAGCTCTATTACATAGAATCAGGAAAAAGGACTCCCAGGCTGCCGACTATGCAAAGCATTTGCTCAGCCCTCTCGGTCTCGTTTCTGGAATTCGTCCTCTACTTGGATCAGTATTCACCCACTTCCTGTACACCCAACATATCCTCGATGGAAGCCCCGGGGGCTACCATCGGATAGACCTTGTCGTCAACGGGTATCTCGCATTCGATGACTACAGCCTTTCCCAAATCCAAAGCAGCTTGGAGAATGGGCTTGGGATCGTCTTCCTTACGGATTCTCATGCCTTTGATGCCAAAAGCAGAGGCAAGGGTCACCCAATCGATATCGGTGTCCAGCGTGGTTTCGCTGTAATGCTTGTCAAAGAACAGCGTCTGCCACTGCCTGACCATGCCAAGCGTATGGTTGTTCATCAACAGAATGACCACAGGCAGGTGATAGCGTGCAATGGTGGCAAGCTCGTTGCAATTCATCCTGAACGAACCATCACCGGCTACGTTGACCACCCGGCTTTCCGGGTTGCCTACTTGTGCCCCGATTGCAGCTCCGGTGCCATAGCCCATGGTCCCCAACCCACCGCTGGTGAGGAAGTGACCCGGCTGGACATGCTTGAGGAACTGGGCGGCCCACATCTGATGCTGGCCGACCTCGGTGACAATAAAAAAGTTAGGAGGCAGAACAGCCTGCAAGGCTTTCAGGATTTCCTTGCTGCGTTCACTCTCGCTGTCCACACGCAGGGGGTAGCGCTTCTTGTACTCGGCAACCTGTTCCATCCAGGTTGTGTGGACCATTGGCTTTGCTATGCGTTTATTGAGCTCTTCAAGCACAACCTTCAAATCACCTACCACATGGCAGTAGGTCTTGATGTTCTTGTCGATCTCGGCCGGGTCGACATCGATATGGATGATCTTGGCATTTTTTGCAAACGCACTTGCTTTGCTTACCACGCGGTCGCTGAACCTTGCCCCGATTACAACCAAGAGGTCGCAGGAGGAGACGCACATGTTGGAAACTTTGGTTCCATGCATACCCACCAAACCGGTAAAGCGGGGACTGTATGAGTTCACCGCCCCGCAACCCATCAGGGAGGTACAGGCAGGGCTGTCGATATTCTCCAGGAATTGGGACAAATCCTCACTGGCCTTTGCACGAATCACCCCACCACCGACATAACACATCGGTCGCTCGGCGCCCTTGATCAAGGCAAGCGCAACTTCCATGCTCTGCTCGCTGAGCCGTTCGGTACGCGGGACAAGCTTTTGGGGAACTTCAGGAACAAAATCTGCTGTATGAACGGTCACATCCTTGGGTACATCGATCAGAACCGGGCCGGGTCTGCCCTCCTGGGCGATCTGGAATGCTTTGCGAAGCGTTTTCGCCAAGTTTGCGACATCCTTGACGATGAAGTTGTGCTTGGTGATCGGCATGGTGATGCCGGTAATATCGACTTCCTGAAAACTATCCTTGCCCAAAAGCTGGGTTGTCACGTTTCCGGTAATCGCCACCATCGGCACACTGTCCATATAGGCCGTTGCTATACCGGTTACCAGGTTGGTTGCACCCGGTCCGCTGGTTGCAATGCATACCCCGACCTTTCCGGTACTGCGGGCATACCCGTCGGCAGCATGGCTGGCACCTTGCTCATGGCTCGTCAAAATATGGCGTACTCGGGTTTGATTCTGGTACAGGGCATCGTAGAGGGGAAGCACTGCTCCTCCGGGAAAGCCAAACACGGTATCAACTCCCTGTTCAACCAAACACTCAATGATGATCTGGGCTCCGGTCATCTGCATGGTAGGTACTCCTTATGTTCTGAAAATCGCGCCGGTGGACGCACTGCTCACTTGCTTTGCGTAGCGGGCCAAGTAGCCAGTCTGGATTTCGCTTTCCTTGCATACCCAGACTTTTCTCCGCTTCTCAAGCGTTGCGTCGTCGACCAACAACTCCAATAATCCCTTGGTAATGTCGATTCTGATCCTATCGCCTTCCTCGACCAAGCCGATGGGTCCGCCTTCTGCGGCTTCCGGGCTTACATGGCCGATCGAAGCTCCACGGGTGGCTCCACTGAACCGTCCATCGGTAAGAAGAGCGACATCCTTGTCCAAGCCCATGCCGGCAATGGCACTGGTGGGACTGAGCATCTCACGCATGCCCGGCCCTCCCTTGGGTCCCTCATAGCGGATGACAATGACATCACCGGCCTTGATCTTGCCTGAGAAAATCGCCTTGATGGAAGCCTCCTCGCTGTCAAATACACGGGCAGGCCCTTCATGGACCAGCATTTTCGCATCGACTGCGCTGCGCTTGACCACCGCCCCATCGGGAGCAAGATTGCCACGAAGGACTGCGATGCCGCCCATCTTGGAGAACGGACGCTCGATGGGGCGAATCACCTCATGGTCGTAGACAATCGTGTTCTCATACAATTCACCGATCGACTTACCGCTGACAGTGAGTAGTTTCGGGTTGAGTAGTCCTGCCTTTCCCAGCTCATGCATCACACCAAGCACACCGCCGGCCGCATAGAGGTCTTCAATGTGGTGCTCTCCTGCAGGAGCAAGATGGCAAAGGTTCGGAATCTTCGCACTGATGTCATTCGCCATGAAAATATCCAAGGCAACACCGGACTCATGGGCGATTGCCGGCAGATGAAGCATCGTATTGGTACTGCATCCGAGGGCCATATCCACCGCCAAGGCATTGGCAAAGGCTTCCTTGGTCATGATGTCCAGCGGTCGGATGTTCTTCTTCAGCAGCTCCATGATCTGGTACCCTGCTTCCTTGGCCAGACGGTCGCGGGCGCTGTAGACGGCGGGAATGGTCCCGTTACCCGGAAGGCCCATACCGATGGCTTCGGTCAGGCAGTTCATGCTGTTTGCCGTAAACATACCACTGCACGAACCGCAGGTCGGACAGGCATTGTCCTCATAGGCAAGCAACTCCTCATCGCTGAGCAAGCCTGCTGCATGGGTTCCTACCTTCTCGAACATTACCGAGAGGCTGGTTTTACACGTGTTCTCACCGGGAATTTTGCCGGCAAGCATCGGACCACCGGAAACAAAGATCGAAGGGATGTTGATTCTTGCGGCAGCCATCAGCATGCCCGGTACAATCTTGTCACAGTTGGGGACGAACACCAAAGCATCAAAAGGATGAGCTGTTGCCATGATTTCAATGGAGTCGGCGATAATCTCGCGGCTTGCCAGCGAATACTTCATTCCCGTGTGTCCCATGGCGATACCGTCACAGACTCCAATAACCGGAAACGATACAGGGTTGCCCCCTGCCTGACGCACCCCGGCCTTTACGGCATCGACAATCCTGTTTAGGTGGATATGTCCCGGAATAATCTCATTGGCACCGTTGACGATGCCGATGATCGGCATGTGTATTTCCCGGTCGGTCCATCCAAGGGCTTTCATCAACGACCGGTGGGGACTCCGTTCGGCTCCCTCGGTCATCTGTGCAGAACGTTGCTTTGTAGTGTCCATCCTCTTCCTCCCCCTCTTACAGGGCCTGGGCGATCAACGAACCCATATCGTTCGTACCAACTTTTTTCATACCTGGTGTATAGATGTCGGCAGTACGATACCCTCCATCCAGCACCTTGGAGACAGCTTTCTCGATCGATTCAGCCTCAGCTTGCAAGCCAAAACTGTAGCGCAGCATCATTGCTACCGACAGAATGGTTGCTATCGGGTTGGCAAGGTCCTTGCCTGCGATATCAGGGGCACTACCGTGGATCGGTTCATACATGCCGAAACTGTCTTCCCTGAGGGAAGCTGAAGGAAGCATGCCGATCGAACCGGTAATTTGGCTGGCCTCATCACTGAGAATGTCACCAAACATGTTCTCCGTTACGATTACATCGAACTGCCCCGGATTGCGGACCAGCTGCATGGCTGCATTGTCTACGTACAGATGGCTTACCTCGACATCGGGATACTCAACCTGCACCCGTTTGATCACTTCGCGCCACAGCTGGCTGGTGTTCAGGATGTTTGCCTTGTCCACACTGCACAGCCGCTTCGACCGCTTCTGGGCGATTTCGAATGCCTTGCGAAGTATGCGTTCAATCTCGGTGACCGTATAGGCCATGGTATCGTATGCCGCATCATCGCTTCTTCCCCGCTCACCGAAATAGATGCCACCGGTAAGCTCGCGAACCACCATCAGGTCCAGCCCCTCGCCGATGATCTCAGCTTTCAGCGGGCAAGCATCACTGAGTTGCTTGTAAAGGATTGCGGGACGCAGGTTGCAGAACAATCCCAAGCCCCCGCGCAGGCCGAGCAAGGCTTTCTCGGGTCTGAGATTGCTGGCCAAGGTATCCCACTTCGGACCGCCAACGGCGCCCAGCAGCACGCTGTCGCTGTTTTTGCAGCCTTCGAGGGTCTCCTTCGGCAAGGGAATTCCTACCGCATCAAGGGCGACGCCTCCCGCCAGGTAGCTGGACGTGGTGAAAGTATGGCCGAATTTCGCACCAACGGCACCAAGTACCTTCAAAGCCTCCCGGATAATATCCGGTCCGATTCCATCACCACTTACCACCGCTATATGTTTTTTCATAGGTTTTCCCCCTTCTTGGCGATGTAGCCGGCCAGACCGCCGTTGGCGATCAAATCCTGCATGAACGGAGGGAAGGGCTCACTGTGGAACACTGCCTTGGTTGTCACATTGGTGATGGTGCCACTGGAGAAATCAACCGATACCACATCACCGGCCTTTATTCCGTCACAGGCTTCGGGGCACTCCAGGATGGGAAGGCCGATGTTTATGGCATTGCGATAGAAAATGCGGGCAAACGTACGTGCGATGACGCAGCTTATGCCGCTCTCCTTGATCGCAATAGGAGCATGTTCACGACTTGAGCCGCAGCCAAAGTTCTTGTCTGCGACCATGATATCGCCGCTTTTCACCTGCTTGATGAAATCCTGGTCGATATCCTCCATGCAATGCTGGGCCAGTTCCTTGTGATTGGAGGTATTGAGGTACCTCGCCGGAATGATGACATCGGTGTCAACATTGTCCCCATATCTGAATACAGATCCTTGTACCTGCATCTTACGCCTCCATAACCTTGTTCGGGTCTGCAATATACCCGGCGATAGCACTGGCGGCAGCCACTGCAGGGCTAGCCAGATACACTTCACTCTTCACATGTCCCATTCTTCCCACGAAGTTACGGTTGGTGGTGCTCACCGCCCGCTCGCCGGCGGCAAGGATTCCCATATGTCCGCCCAGGCAAGGGCCGCAGGTGGGAGTGGAGACAGCACAGCCGCTGTCTACAAAAATATCAAAAAGTCCTTCGTTCATCGCCTGCTTCCAGATTTTCTGGGTAGCCGGGAAAATCAGGGCACGTACGTGCTTGGCAACCCTCTTACCCTTGAGTATCGCAGCAGCCTCCCTGAGGTCGCTGATATGGCCGTTGGTGCAGGAACCGATGACAACCTGGTCGATCCTCACCTCTCCCACCTCATCGATGGTTCGGGTATTGGAAGGAAGGTGTGGAAAGCTCACCGTGCTCTTGATGGTGGAAAGGTCGATGTCAAAGACTGTCTCATAGTGTGCATCGTCATCGGCAGTATAGATCACCGGTTCTTTACGGCAATGTTCTTTCAAGTACGCAAGCGTTATGTCATCCACCGGGAAAATCCCATTCTTCGCACCAGCCTCGATAGCCATGTTGGCTACCGTGAAACGGTCGTCGATGGTCAGGTTTGCCACCCCTTCGCCGGTGAACTCCATGCTCTGGTACAAAGCCCCGTCCACACCGATCATGCCGATGATGTGCAGAATCAAATCCTTGCCGGAAACGTAACGGTTGAACTTGCCTTTGAGGTTGAACTTGAGAGCCGAAGGAACCTTGAACCAAGCTTGGCCGGTAGCCATGCCGCAGGCCATATCCGTCGAGCCGACACCGGTGGAAAAAGCACCAAGGGCCCCGTATGTACAGGTATGGCTGTCAGCGCCGATAACAAGGTCTCCAGCACCGACCAAGCCTTTTTCCGGAAGCAAGGCATGCTCGATTCCCATCTGCCCAACATCAAAGTAGTTGGTAATCTCGTGATCATTGGCAAAATCACGCAGGCACTTGCACTGCTCAGCGGCTTTGATATCCTTGTTCGGTGAGAAGTGGTCGGGAACCAAGGCAACCTTGTCCTTGTCAAAAACGGTCTGTTTACCGAACTTCGGGAACTCATTGATCGCCACCGGGGCCGTAATATCGTTGCCGAGCACCATGTCAAGATCAGCCATAATCAACTGACCGGGTCGTACAGACTCCATGTTGGCATGGTGGGCCAGGATCTTCTGTGTCATCGTCATACCCATAGGGAAATTCTCCTTACTCTCATTCGCCCGATGGCTCAACGCCATCTGCGATTAATTTATATTCAATACTATCACTGAGTGCAAACCAGCTTGCCTCGATGATGTCCTTGCTCACCCCGATGGTGGACCAGCTCTGCTTGCCGTCGGAGGATTCAATGAGAACCCTGACCTTTGAAGCGGTGGCACCTGCAGAGTCGAGCACCCGTACTTTGTAGTCCGTAAGGTACACACTCTTGAGCGTCGGATAGAATTGCTCAAGCACTTTTCTCAGTGCCCGGTCCAGTGCGTTGACCGGACCTTCACCCTCGGCGGCTGTGATGGCACTTTCGCCTTTCACCTTCACCTTTACCACTGCAGCATGGGTTGCATCGCTGTGCGGGTCGGCATAGGGACTGCTTCCGATGGTCTGGTAATGCACCAGGCTGAAATAGGGGCGGTACATTTTCAGATGCCTTCTGATCACCAAGTCAAAGGAGCTTTCGGCGCCCTCGAATTGATAGCCTTCTGATTCAAGATGCTTCAGCTCATCCATCAGGCTGACGGTGACCGGATCATCCTTATCCAAATTCGGGGCAATACGGGCAATGCGCTTGAGCATCAGAGCCCTACCGGCCACTTCGCTCATCAAAAGCCTGCGTTCATTGCCGACTTCCATCGGATCAATATGCTCGAAGGAGAGCGGATTCTTCTGCACTCCATCGATATGCATACCGCCTTTGTGGGCGAAAGCACTTTTGCCTATGAAAGGGGAACTACCTGCAATGCGTACATTGGCAACTTCCGCCACCCTGCGGCATACACTTGTCAATCGTTCCAGGTTCTCACCGCACAGGCAGTCGCAGCCCAATTTGGTTCCCAGGATTCCTGCAACCGAAGCAAGGTTGGCATTTCCGCATCGCTCCCCGAAACCCAGCAGGGTGCCCTGCACCTGGACCACACCCGCCTCCACGGCGGCAATCGAGGAAGCTACGGCACAACCAACGTCGTCGTGGGTGTGAATGCCGAAATCAACACCGGGAAACAAAGCCATCGTCTCCTGGGTAATCCGTTTCACCTCGGAGCTGATAAGGCCCCCTCGTGTTTCACAGAGAACCAGCGTCGTAGCACCACCGCGAAGGGCTGCACGAAGGGAATCGAGGGCATACTCCTTGTTGGAAAGGTACCCATCGAAATAGTGCTCTGCATCGAAAAACACCTCAGAACCGCTTTCGGTGATGAATCGGATCGAGTCCTCAATCATCGAAAGGTTTTCCTCAAGCGTGGTACGGATGATATCCGTCACATGAAAGTCCCAGCTCTTGCCGAAAATGGCAACGTAGGAGGTGCCTGCATTGACCAGGCTCTTCAGATTCGGATCTTCCTCGGCTTTGGTATTCCTTCTTCGGGTGGAACCGAAGGCAACCAGTTTGGAGTGCTGCAGCGTCAACTCCTTGGATCGGAAGAAAAACTCCAAATCCTTCGGATTCGAGCCGGGATTTCCCGCCTCGATGTATGCAACACCCAAGGTGTCGAGAGCCTGGACAATCTTGAGCTTGTCCTCAACGGAAAAGCTTATTCCCTCCGCTTGGCTGCCATCGCGCAGGGTGGAGTCAAACAGTGCAATCTTACGCATCGCTTCTCTCCTTTTTCTTGTCGGAGTGCGTGCTGAGCATGTCATTCTCAAAATTCGTAGGACTGGTCGGCTTCAGGCTTCCACTGCTAGGAGCAACCTTTTCGTCAAGCATGCGGTTCACCGCTGCAAGACAGGAAAGGATGGAAGCCTCGATGATGTCGGTACTCACGCCTCTTCCGCGATAGATGCCCCTTCCATCGCTGATCTTCACAAAGACTTCGCCAAGGGCATCGCGATGCTCGGTCACGGCCTGCAGGCTGTAGTCCTCAAGACTGAAGGGATGGCGGATGATTTTCTCCACTGCCCTCAAAGAAGCATACACCGGGCCGGTTCCGCAGGCCACTTCCTGGAACTTTTTCTCACCCTTACGCAGGGTGACGCAGGCGGTACTGGTCATCATATTGCCGCTGTTGACCACAAAACTGTCCAGTTCCCAGATGATCGGTGTGCTCTGGCTTGCGTTCTCCACCAAAGCAATGATGTCGCGATCGGTAATGGTCTTCTTGCGGTCGGCAAGGTTCTTGAATTCGGCGAAGAGGGCTATGGCTTCCTCTTTACCCAGCGTATAGCCAAGGTCTGCAATGCGCTTCTCAAAGGCGTGCTGACCGCTGTGCTTTCCCAGCACCAAACTGGTGTTCATCACACCGACGCTTTCAGGGGTCATGATTTCATAGGTGAGGCTGTTGGCCATCATACCGTGTTGGTGAATACCGCTCTCATGGGCAAAGGCATTGGCACCGACGATGGCTTTTGAAGGATTCGGCTTAACGCCGGTGATCTGGGTGAGCAGGCGTGAGGATCGGATGATTTCCTCGGTCTTGATGTTGTGGCTGTAAGGATACTCATCGCTACGGGTACGGATACCCATCACCAGCTCTTCCAATGCAGCATTTCCCGCCCGTTCACCAATACCACACATCGTGCACTCCGCCTGCCTGGCACCGGCTTTCAATCCGGCAAGGGTATTGGCAACCGCCAAGCCGAGGTCGTTGTGACAGTGTACGGCAATAATGGCCTTGTCGATGTTCGGCACTCTGTTCATAACAGCACTGACCATACGGGTCATGTCATCGGGAGTGGAGTATCCTACAGTATCGGGCAGATTTACTACATTCGCCCCTGCTTGAATGACTGCTTCCACCACCCTGCACATATAGTCCAAATCGGTCCGGGTGGCATCTTCCAGGGAGAATTCAACGTCGTCATTCAGGTTGCGTGCATACGCAACCATTGCCTTTGCTTTTGCAAGGGCATCCTCACGGCTCATCTTCAGCTTGTACTGCAGATGCAGGTCGCTGGTAGCCAGAAAGGTATGAATCCTGGGCCGCTTGGCATACTTGACGGACTCCCACGCAGCATCGATATCCTTTTCCAATGCTCGTGAAAGGGAGGCGACCACCGTCTGCTTGAGCTCCTTGCTGATCGCCTGCACGCTGGCAAAATCGCCGGGGGACGCTATGGCAAACCCAGCTTCCAGGATATCCACGCCCAGGGCCTCTAGCTGTAGGGCCATGCGAATTTTTTCATCAAGGTTCATGCTGTAGCCTGGAGCCTGTTCGCCGTCTCTGAGTGTGGTATCGAAGATATAGATTCTGTCTTTTTCCATAGTGTCCTTCCCGGTAGTGAAAATTTTTTATGTTATTTCTTCAGCCAACTCATCAAAGAACGGAGCTTCTGTCCGGTCTTCTCCAAAAGGCTTTCACTCTCGATCCGCTTCTTTGCATTGAAGTAAGGTCTATTCACCTGATTCTCCAAGAGCCAGTTGCGGGCGAACGTTCCTTCCTGAATATCAGTCAATACGTTCTTCATCGCCTTCTTGGTGTCGTCGGTGATGATCTTGCTGCCGGTAATGTAATCGCCGTACTCAGCGGTATCGCTGATGGAATAGCGCATGTAGGAAAGGCCGCCCTGGTTGATGAGGTCGACAATGAGCTTCATCTCGTGGCAGCACTCAAAGTATGCCATTTCCGGCTGATAACCAGCCTCTACGAGGGTATCGAAACCGGCCTTGATCAGGGCGCTCACACCACCGCAAAGTACAGCCTGCTCGCCGAAGAGGTCGGTTTCGGTCTCTTCCTTGAAGGATGTCTCGAAAATGCCTGCACGACCGGCACCCAAACCCTTTGCATACGCGAGGGCGATGTCACGTGAGTCACCGCTGGGATCCTGATGGATGGCGATCAGGGAGGGAACACCCTTTCCTTCCTGGAACTGGGTGCGAACCGTGTGACCGGGGCCTTTGGGAGCGATCATGATTACGTTCACATCGGCTGGGGGTTTAATCTGGCCGAAATGGATGTTGAAACCGTGTGCGAAGGCAAGGTACTTGCCTGCACTCAGGTTCGCTTCCACGCTCTCGCGGTAGATCTTTGCCTGCTTTTCATCGGGAAGGAGGAGCATGATGACCTGAGCCATGGCACTCGCTTCCTCAACCGTTGCAACCTGTAGTCCAGCTTCTTCTGCAATTGCCCAACTCTTGGAGCCCTTGTACAAGCCGACGACCACATCCACCCCGCTCTCATGCAGGTTCAGTGCGTGTGCATGTCCCTGGCTGCCATATCCGATGATGGCAACCTTCTTTCCATCAAGCTTTTGGAGATCTGCCTGTGAATCATAATACATTGTGCTCATTGCTTCCTTTCCTTCGGCCCAATGGCCTTGTTATGGTAAGCGCCCTTGGGGCGTTGCGTTCAAACTTCATCCTCGCTGTAACTGATCGAACTGAGAGCGCGCGAGCCACGCTCCAGAGCCGTAATACCCGTTCTGGCCATTTCGACAATGCCGTACGGCATCATGAGATCGAGGAAGGATTGGATCTTATCCAAGCTTCCGGTCATCTCCAGGGACACCGTCATAGCGGTGACATCGATGATTTTCGCCTTGAAGATTTGGGCCAGCTCCACTACCTGCGAGCGGCTTTCGCTCTTGGTCGAAACCTTGACCATGACCAATTCACGCTGCAGGCTGCGCGTCTGGGTCATTTCATAGACCCGTTTGACGTCGATAAGCTTGCCCACCTGTTTTTTTATCTGCTCGACTACCGGACGGTCGCCGCTGACCACGATGGTGATTCGGCTGACATCCTCTTTTTCAGTCTCGCCAACCGAAAGGCTGTCGATATTGTAGCCCCTGCGGGAAAAGAGGGAGACGACGCGCATCAACACACCAGGTTGGTTGTTGACCAGGATGGCCAGTGTGTAGCGGTTTTCTGAACTATTCATATGCTGTTGCTCTCCTTCGTATGGTGCTTGGGTATAAACGACTGCTCCCCAGGTTTTGTTTGGGGGCTCTTCGACCACGGTCCATGCAGGTATCTCACTCTGCAGCCGTGGTCAGAGAATAATTAGGCTTACTACGATGAATAGGAGGGTGATGAGAGTAATGAGGGGGAGGAGGTTGATGCGTACAAGAAGCAAGAGGTTGGAGCTTGAAGAATCAGATGTGGCAAAGCAGAACTGAGAGCAGTCCTGTATCTTTCCTTTCCTCTCTGCTGTCCGGTGCATTGATGGCACCTGCTTGGTGAACGCGTTCACGATACTCTCCTCAATGAACGGCGATGGGCCGTTTCTTGTTTGTAGCTCTCTTTTAGGATTTCTGTCAACCCTTTATACAAAAAACAGTATCTTTATGCAGAAAAAATTCCCACAAATAGAAGTTCTTGCTCTCAGTCTGCATTGCAGATACACTACTTTTATGAATAGCAAGCCTTACTTCTGGAGAAACCGAACGCTCTTCGGAAGACTACTCATCTACTTCCTGATCGTCCTCATAGTCCCGCTCGGCCTCTTTTCTGCCTATTATGCACTAATCAGGGGAAGAAACCAAGAGAGGTACCTTACCGAGCAGACAATGAATCTCGTTATCACCGATGCGGCCAAGGTTTCCTCGGTCCTGGAAAGCTACCGACACAAGGCGTATCAACTCTCCACCGACCCTCTCATTGTACGCATCATGGAAGAGGACAAGCTGGATGCAAACTCACATGAAAGCCGAGACCTCTACCAACTGCTGTTCAGCGTCATGCGCGGCGATACCTATCTCGCAAGCGCCAATATTGTCAGCAATGCAGGTCGGGTGCGGGTAAGCACGCACACCTTCCCCGAAGTATATGATCTGCGCTACCACGGAAACGACTGGGATATGAACTCAATCATCAGCCAGAATGCCAATATTTCCCCTACTGCAAGTATCGTCAGCATCCGGGGCCACCGGATGGCAGAGAACGGCAGACAGGTGGTTGCCTCAATTTTACGGCGGATCTATGACAGCGAGGGGACCAACCTTGGATACCTGGTCATTGACATCTTTGCCGAAGCCCTGAGCAGCCTGGTAAATACTGAACGGTTGCTCAGTGATGTGCTTTTGATCGACAACCGAGACTTCTACGCCACAAGCCTTGTACACACCGATCACTATGGGACCTTTGACAAATTCCCCGCCTTATCGCAACTCAAAGGAGATTACTCGCGTAGGACCATGCAGACAGGATCCTCGATAGTTTCCCTACTACCCATCCAAGGGACAAATTTGCATCTGGCAGGAAGTGTCAGTGCCGCCCCCTTCCAGGAAAGTCTGGACCGGCTTCTGTATGCATTCACCCTCACCATGGCAGTAGGAACCCTGCTGGCTATGGGACTTTCCTTCCTCTTCTCGCGCTCAATAGCCCAACCTATCCGGGATCTTGCCTATCGTATGGGAGAGGTGGAACGGGGCAACCTGCAAACCAAGGAAGTCAAGAGCAGGATTTGGGAGTTCGCCCAGCTCGAACACTCCTTCAATATCATGGTCAAGCAGATCGTAAGCCTGCTCGAACTCACCCGTGAAGAGCAGGAAAAACTCAGCGAAGCCGAACGCAAGGCTCTGGAAAGCCAGATGAATCCGCACTTCCTGTTCAATACGCTCAATACCATCAAAGCACTTGCACGACTGCATGGAGAAGAGGACATCTACACCATAACCGTGAAGCTGGGCAAACTGTTGCGTTCCACGATCGACAACCATGAGAGTGAATGCACCCTCGAACAGAGCATGGCCCTCATCGACTCCTACCTTACCATCCAGCGATTGCGTTTTGGCTCGAAACTAAAGGTACAGACGTACCTCGATCCCAGCTGTGCCTCGATCAAGACCCCGAAGCTCATCATCCAACCGTTGGTGGAAAATGCCATCATCCACGGTCTTGAGCCAAAAACCGGAGAGTGGACGCTCTCGGTGCGAATAGTAAAACTCTCCAGCCGTGTTTTCATCACCATCGAGGATAATGGCGTAGGATTTGCTAAGGGAACACTGCCTGACGACCTTGATGAACTTGCCAACTCGACACACGTTGGTGTATACAATGTATATAGGAGATTGTTCCTTACCTATGGTAAGCAGATGACCTTTTCGCTGACCAGCAAGGTCGGTGAAGGTACGACGGTGAACATATCATTCCCGGACGACTCAAAAGAGAGGAAATAAGCGATGAGCTATAGTGTAGTATTTGTAGAAGATGAACAAATCGTCCGTGAGGAAATTGTATCCTCGATCCGCTGGGAACTGCTGGGGCTCACCCTGGTAGGGACCGCCGCCGATGGATTGGAAGGAGAGCAGCTGATCAAGCGTGTCGAACCGGACATCGTTATCACCGACATCCGTCTTCCAGCTCAGGACGGACTTACTATGCTCAGCCATTGTCCGATCAACCACGCAGTCATCCTGACCGGCCATACAGACTTCAACTATATGAAACAGGCTATTCGTCTCGGCGTTTTCGACTACCTGCTCAAGCCTATCGATGATGAGGAACTTGAGGAGACCCTTGCCTCCCTGGTTAAGAAAATCCAGGAAGAGGACAAGGATTTTGAGCAATTGAAAAAGAGTACAAACACGACGAATGAACTTATCGCCCTGCCGCGCAATGTGAACAACCATGTCATCGATGCGACCATTGCCTTCATTGCAGACAACTTTGCAAACCCCGTCGGTCTGCAGGAAGCCGCTTCCTACCTTGAACTGAGCGAGAGCCACCTCTCCCGTTTGTTCAAGGAGGTGACAGGATTGAACTTCCTGCAATACCTCAATGCTTGGAGAGTCAACAAGTCGGTTGAACTGATGAAGGACCCGAAGAAAAATATCGGTGAGATTGCAACCAGTTGCGGCTTCCCCACCCCGGGCTACTTCGCCAAGATCTTCAAGCGGTTCACCACCAAGACTCCGACGCAATTCCGCGACGAGCTGGGTACCTTATAGAAAGGAAGCAAACATAGAAGAGAGGCGTTCTGAAGCCCCTCTTCCACCCTTGTCGGCATAGAGCAGGCTACCAAGGCCGAAGCTTCGGGCCTTGTGGATGTTCGGTTCATGGTCATCGACGAAATAGGCATCCTCAAATCTGCAGCCTTCGCTTTGCAGAATCTGCCGAAAGAAGTATTTCGAGGGCTTGGTGGCATGCATCAGATGCGAAGCATAGACCTTGTCAAACAGGGATAGGGCTCCCATGTCATCGAGGATCCGCCAGTGGGGATCGATGGTGTTGGAAGCACATACCACACGCTTTCCGGCCTTTCGCAGTGCTTTGATCAGAGTGACCATCTCATCATTGAATACAGGCTCGAAAGCATCGTAGAAGGGATCACCTTCCACACTGACTCCAAATACCTCTCGGATATGCTGCCAGTACTCTGCACTGGAGAGAAAGCCTTCCATCAGGGGGAACTCATAATGCAGGTAATCGGAAAAAAACTCCTCACGATCCAGGTCGTAACGCTTTGCAATCTTGCCCAGCATCATGATGTTCTTCACGACAACGTTGCCCATATCGAACAAGAAGAGCGAACAAGAGGCGGGAATTGGAGAGTCGAGCCAGGATGCATGGGCCAAGAGAGACTGTTCACTGAAGTGAGTGTCAAAGAGAATAAAGCCCATCCCTAAACGTTTAGCCTCCTCCAGGGCTGCCTGCTTGTCGGTGACAAGCAGGTAGCGATCCAAAGAGGTTTGATAGCTCTCCAGCGGGAATCGATCCAATCGGTCTGCATACAGACCCAACACCGCTTGGGCGGGGTGGGCAGCATCCAAATCGGTACAGAGTCGGTCGTACATAGTTACCCCTTTCTTGATTCGTAGACGGCAGATCCACCGATAAAATACTTGGTCAGCGACATGAAAAGAATGAACATCGGGATGGAAGCCAATAAGGCAGCCGCCATCATTGCCCCTTCGTCGGTACTGCGTTCGAGAGCGAACGAGGAGATGTACTGGGGAATGGTCTTCATTTTATCACTCTGGCTGACCAAAAGCGGCCACAAGAGGTTGTCCCACTGGCTGCGGAATGAAAGGATTGCCAACGTGGCTATGACCGGCTTGCAGTTGGGAAGTACGATACCCCAATAAATGCCGAACTCTCCCATACCATCCACGCGTGCTGCATCGAGAAACTCGGCAGGGAACGTTGTCAGGTACTGCTTCATCTGAAAAACACCAAAAGCACTTACCATGAAAGGAAGAATCAAGCCTATGTAGGAGTTCTGGATGTGCAGTGTCATAATTACCATATACAGCGGGATCATGATGGCTTCGAAAGGGATCATCATCGTAGCCATAATCATCATGAATACGGTATTGCGACCGCGGAAACGGAACTTGGCAAGCCCATAACCGGTAAGGCTGGCCAAAAGTACCGTTGAAATGGCAACCGAGACGCTCACGATCAACGAGTTGGAGATGTTGCGTACAAAAATGTAGGTTTTGTCGTTGCCTTGGATGGCCTTTGCAAAGTTTTCCCAGGCAATGCCATCGGGAATCCAGGTGTAAGGCATTTTCAGAATCTGGCGGCTGGTCATCATCGATGCGCTGATCATGAACAAAATCGGCATCAACGTGAAGGTCAACATAACCAAGAGGACAAGGTAAATGCCGATTTTCGGCAGGGTGAATCTTTTTTCTATCTGCATCCTGTCCTCCTAGTATTCCACATTCTCGCTCTTGGTGGTCTTGAACTGAAGCAAGGTCAAAAGCAACATCATGATGAACAGGACGACGCTCATTGCGCTGGCCCGACCCAAGTACTGGTCCCGAATACCGGTAACATAAATATTAAAGGTGATTACGTTGATCGGGGCGCGGGGAGCTCCGTTGGTATAGAGCATGTACTGGGTACTGAACGTCTTCAGACACTGCAGCATCGCCATAACCGAAACCAAGACTACGGTCGGCTTCAAGAGCGGCAGGGTGATACGCCAGAATACCTGGCTTTTAGTCGCTCCATCGATGGTGGACGCCTCGTAGATTGTCGGGGGAATGGAGGCGAGACCGGTAATGAAAAGAATGACAAAGTAGCCGATATACTTCCAGAAGTAGATGACCATCGTGGAGACCTGTTCCATTACCGGGTCCACAAGCCATCGTCGGTCGACGCCGGGGGTGTTCATCAGAGCGTTGAGCCACTGGTTTCCCAAGCCGCGGGGGTCGAAGATAATCATCCAGATGGTTGCCGCGACTACGCTGGAAAGAATAGCCGGACAGTAATAGGAAATCTGGAGGAATTTCTTGGTCTTTCCACTGGAAAGATTGCTGATGAAAACTGCCAATATGAGGCTGACAATCAACAGGGGGATGAACGTCCCGAGGGTAAAGACCACCGTGGATTTCAAGCTGTTGAGAAAGGAGAGATCACTGCTGGCCCTGCTGGGGTCAAACAGTCTGATGTAATTACCGAGCCCAAGAAACTTCGGGGGTAACTTGCTCAACGCACGCTTGTCGAAAAAGCTGGTAAAAATGGCATTGATGATCGGATAGAAACTGAACAAGGAGAAAAAGAGCATCGCAGGAATGACAAAGACAAATCCCCATCGAGCTTGCTTTCTCTCGATACCCCGATATTTTTTCGTACCCATACTATTCTCCTGGGATGCATAAGAATTGAAAAGAAAGCGGTCCTGTCTTGCAGGCACAGGACCGCTGAATTGAGAATGCTTACTGCTCGTCGATAATTTCCTGTACCGATGCTTTGAGTGTTGCAAGAGCCTTTTCAGGACTTACTCCGCTGAGCATGACAGATTCAACAGCATTACGGATCTGGGTCTGGATCTGAGCCGAGTTCTCTCCATAATAAATCATGTGAGAGCGGGCCATATCGTCGATGAAGACCTGGCTGTAAGGCATGTTCTTCAGCGTATCAGAGGCAAACAGGGCCTTGGTCGGCTGAATGATGTTTCCACCGCGGGTCAGGTACTCCTCGCCATGGCTGAGCAGGTAGCCCGAAAGCTTCCAAGCTGCCTTCTGTACAGCAGGATCGCTGTCGGCATTCACCATGAAGAAGTGACCATAATAGCATGCTGCAACATCACGAACGGCATCCTTGAAGGTAGGATACGGAATTACCATCCATTCGCCGCTATTGAAGAAGTTCGGATTGTCCTTCTCGATTCTGCCCTGCTGATACAAACCGGTATGGGCCATTGCGATGTCGTTGTTGTCCTGGTTGAACAGGTTGCGGGCATTCTTGTAGGTCGGTGAGCCGAGGTTGCGACCTGACGGTCCCCACTGCTGCATATACGTAAGAGCCTTCAACCAAGCTTCATCACCAATGATGGCTTTCTTGCCATCGGCGCTGAGCAAGTCACCACCAAGCTGTTCCACCATGGGAACGAAGAACGTCAAATAATACGGATAGCGGAAGTCATAACCGCGGCGGATGAGGATGTCGCCATCACGGATGACCAGCTTCTCGGAGATGTCAGCCATCTCTTCCCAAGTCTTGGGATAATCCTTTTCAGGATCGAGGCCGGCGGAGCGGAACACTTTCTTGTTCAGGTAAATGGACCAGTTGGTCAGTTCCAAGGGAAGGCCGTATACCTCACCATCGATGGTTACGGTATCCAATACGCCATCCATGTACTTGTCCAACAGATCTTGTTTGTTGGCATAGCCTGCAGCCTGATAATCGACAGGAGCTACACGACCATTGGTAATGTAGGCATACTGGTTTTCGATCGGCAGGTTGAACATGTCAGGACCCTGATTGGCAGCGAAAGCGGTCTGTACCAGCTCAATCTGCTTGACTGAGGCCTGGGTGGAGCGCACAACGGTGATGTTCGGGTTATCTGCCATGAACTTGGCGATAAGCTCAGTCTCGAGCTGGGTTCGGGCCGGATCCTCATGGGTCCAGTACTGGATGGTTACGGGCTTGCTCTCATCAACAACAGCTTCTTTTGCGCCTTGGGCAAACAGAGAAATAGGCAGCAAAAGAGCGAGGAGCAACACAGCGATGAATGTCTTTTTCATGTGAGACCTCCTAAAGTCTATCTACTTTCAGTCTAGAAGCCTTTTGGAAATCCACAAGAAAAAGGTTTTGTGGTTATGCATGCGATTTTGAGTAGACAAACAAGAATGGTGAGAAGAAAGCAGAATCGGAGTACCTGTATACAAGAACTACGACGACAGCCCTTGATAGGAGCGTAAAAACGAAGCAAGTTTCTCCATGGTTTCACTGGAAATGTCGTGCTCGATAAGGCAGGCATCCTGCTCGGCAATGACGGCATCCACTCCCAGCACATCCTTGAGAAAGCTGGTAAGGGTCGTATGGCGAAAATACACCTGGGAAGCTTTGAGCCTACCCTTCTCTGTAAGATGGATATCTCCATAGGTTTCCTGCGTCACATACCCTTCAGAAGCGAGCACCTTCATAGCCCGGTTCACACTCGGTTTGGAGACACCAAGGCGCAAGGCAACATCGGTTGTCCGCACCTTTTCATGTTCCCGACTGAGAGCCAAAACGGCCTCAAGGTAATCTTCCCCTGACTTCTGCATGCAGTGATGGTATCATGCCTCAAGCGATTTGTCATCGGAAGAGAGAAAAAACCTTGACACAAATGTTTGTAACAGCTAACTTATGGTTGAGGGTAAACTATGATGCAGACAACAATGGATGAACTTACCGTAGGTCAAAAGGGAGCTGTGAAGGCAATCCATGCTCCGACACAGCTTAAGCGAAGACTTATGGATATGGGCTTTACCAAAGGGGTTGGCGTAGAAATTGTTAAACTAGCGCCGATGGGCGATCCGATGGAAGTCTCGTTGCGTGGATATCATCTGTGCCTCAGAAAAGCTGAAGCCCGTGCCATTGAATTAAGATAGCATATGCAAACAATTGCGTTGATCGGAAATCCCAATTGCGGGAAAACTACGCTTTTCAATACCCTGACAGGAACTACTGCCTATGTAGGCAACTGGCCGGGAGTCACTGTTGAAAAGAAGGAAGGAGTGGTCAACGGCCACAAGATTCTCGACCTTCCGGGTATCTATTCCCTTTCCCCTTACTCGCCTGAGGAAAAACTGTCCCGGCGTTACATTCTGGATGAACAACCTGACCTCATCATCGATGTAATCGATGCAACCAATCTTGAACGAAGCCTCTATCTGACCAATCAGCTGGCCGAGTTGGGCAGACCTCTTCTGCTTGTATTGAACATGGAAGACCTGCTGGAAAAAGCGGGAATACGCATCGATGTAAAGCGTCTCTCACAAATGACCGGCTGCCCCGTCGTACAAATATCGGCGAGCAAGGGAACCGGCATCATCGCCTTGCTCCAGGAAATCGAACACAGCCTGAATCAGAAGCGACTGCCCATGCAGCCGCTGTTCTCCAATTTTGTCGAACGGTACATCACCACCATCATCGAAGACGATTATCTGCACACGATTCCCAAGGGAAGGCAGATGCGTTGGGCTGCCATCAAGTTGCTGGAAGCCGACGATCTTTTCATCTCTTCCATGCCCCAGCCACCCCAAGCCTTCCAAACGTATATTGCACAAGCCCGAAAGGAATTGGTCGAGCACTATGACGACGATGTGCAGGCAATTATCATCGACCAACGATATAAGGTAGCAGAGCATATTGCAAAAGACTGCCAGATTAAGACCATACAGGCCAAACAGTTTAATTTTGACAGCATCGCCACCAGCAAGTTCGGAGCCATCCCGCTGTTCATAGCCATTATGGCTGGGGTATTCTACCTCTCCATCGGCTTAGTGGGAGGATATACAACCGGTTGGTTGGAAAACCTCTTTGCCTTTGCCTCCCTGCATATCCAGACGTTTGCCGATGCTGTAGGGGTGCATCCATTGCTTTCCGGCATTCTGGTGGACGGCATCATTGCAGGAGTCGGGGCGGTACTGACCTTTGTTCCCCAACTCTTTGTGCTATTCCTCCTGCTCTCCGTACTGGAAGACTGCGGCTACATGGCCCGAATCGCCTTCATCATGGACAGGCTGATGCGCAGCATGGGTCTTTCCGGCAAATCCATCATCCCCTTGGTGATCGGTACCGGCTGCTCCGTTCCCGCCATTATGAGCAGCAGAACCATCGAACACCAGAAACAGCGGGAATTAACCGTCATCGTGACTCCTTTCATACCCTGCGGGGCAAAAATGCCGGTCTTCGCCCTGATGCTTACCTACTTTTTCCCCGGCAAGTGGTTCATCGCCCCTCTTATGTATCTCCTGGGAATTATTGCGGTCGTGGTAACCGGCCTGCTTGCCCGCGCCTTGGACAAGCATAAGGAAACCAATGCATTCATTTTGGAACTTCCCCGGTATCAGATTCCCGCTGCAAAGAACATTTGGCTGCAAACAAAGGAGCGTACGTTGGGATTCATCCAGAAAGCCGGGACGATCATCCTGCTCTCCTCGATCATCATCTACCTGCTCTCTTCCTATTCCTTCAGCTTGCAAGCCGTGGATGCAGAACTGAGCATGCTTGCCATGCTCGGAAGAATCATTTCACCGCTGTTCATTCCCCTGGGTTTTGGGTTCTGGCAGGCAAGCGTCGCACTGCTTACAGGCATTGCAGCAAAGGAATCAATTGTCAGCACCTTGAGTGTAACCATCGGAACGGCATCCCTGGGTGCATTTTTCACAGCCGACACCGCCCTCTCCTATATGACGTTCATCCTGCTCTCCTCTCCCTGTATTGCCGCTATCAGCGCAATGTTCAAGGAGCTTGGCAGCAAACGTAAACTCCTGTTTGCCGTACTTTGGCAGACGGGATTCGCCTATTTGGCAGCGTTGCTGGTACGCTATGCAACCCTGCTACTCCTGTGAGGTCTGTATGCTTGTAGCAATCATTTCCAATATTCTTGTCGGCCTTGTAATCGTCTTACTGGTGATATTTGCACTAAAAACGTTGCACAAGCAGAGCAAGGAAGAGAGTTGCGCTTCATGCGGCACAAAAAAGAACAGTGCATGCAAAGGGTGCAAATTTGCAGATTCCTGTCACTAATATATACATTAACTGAATATTTATACAGAAAGTCTGGAATTTTCCCTCCATTACGGGTACACTCTCCAAAAAGAGCGTATAATTAGTTTGTAATTGAGGAGAAAGAACAATGAAACGATGCACTGTTGTACTGTTGACCCTATTGTTAGTAAGTGCAAGTCTGTTTGCCGCCGGCACCAAGGAACAAGCCATCGGTGGAGACAGCTCCTTGGATAAGGTAATGAGCAAAGGCCAGTTTGTCATGGGATTAGACGACAACTTCCCTCCGATGGGCTTCCGCAATGAGAAGGGAGAGATCGTTGGCTTTGACGTAGACCTCGCCAAAGAAGTCACCAAGCGCATGGGCGTCACCTTGAAATTACAGCCGATCGACTGGAACGCCAAGGAGCAGGAGCTGAATACCGGCAATATCGATTGCATTTGGAACGGATTCACCATCACCGAAGAGCGCAAGCAGGCCATGACGTTCACCGCTCCTTACATTCACAATGCACAAGTTGTCGTAGTACGCGATGACAGTCCGTATACCACCCTCGCCTCCCTCAGTGGCAAGAGCGTCGGCTACCAGGCAGGATCTTCGGCCTCCAGTGCCATCGACGCTTCTCCTGATTTCAAGAAGTCCATCAAGACTTTCATTGAGTTCAAGGAGAACCTGACCGGCCTCATGGATCTTGAGATCGGCGGTATCGATGCCTTGGTTGTCGACGTAACAGTTGCCAACGACAACATCAAGCGCAGCGGCAAGGCTTTCAGAATCCTTACCGAGGAACTCGCCCCCGAAGACTACGGTATCGGATTCAGAAAGGGTGATCAGAAGCTCGCAGACGCAGTCTGGAGCCAGCTGTTGGCTATGAAGGCCGATGGCACCCTAGCCAAGATTTCCACCACCTGGTTTGGTTCAGACATCACCGTTGTCGGAAAATAAGGAAAACGGTATGATGACGGGGAGCATTGCTCCCCGTTTCTTTTTTTTCTAGGAATCTATCCGTTTTGTAGGAGACTTGCATGGGAAACCTCTTGCTGCAGATGCTGGCGGGAACCGTCACGAGCCTGAAAATATTTGCCCTCACCTTGCTCTTTTCCCTTCCATTGGGCTTGTTGGTAGCCAAAGGGAGGATGTCCAAGAATCCAATCATTTCCAACATGGTCAATATCTACATCATGATCATGCGCGGAACGCCTCTCATTCTGCAGTTGCTGTTTGTCTACTTCGCCCCATACTATATTTTCGGAGCTTCCTATGACCGCTTCACTGCTGTAATTGTAGGCTTTGTCATCAACTATGCCGCCTATTTTGCCGAGATTTACCGAGGAGGAATCCAATCCATCCCCATCGGCCAATATGAGGCATCCTTGGTCCTTGGATTCTCCAAAACCCATACCTTCACCCATGTTGTTGCCCCTCAGGTCGTCAAGAGAATCATCCCTGCGATGGGAAACGAAGTCATCACCCTGGTCAAGGACACAGCCCTTGCACAGACCATCGGCGTTGCCGAGTTGTTCAGGGTTGCACAGAATGCATCAGCAAGACAGTTCTCCACCATGCCCATTTTCATTGCGGGCGTCTTTTACTTCCTCATGAACGCACTCGTATCCCGCTCCTTCGACCTGCTTGAGAAGAAGCTCAACTACTACCACTAGGAGACCTGGATGGAAATCATATCAGTTGCAAACCTGAAAAAAGAGTTCGATGGACTGGGAGTGCTCAAGGGCATCTCCTTCACCCTCAACAAGGGGGAAGTCCTCTCCATCATCGGTCCCTCGGGGAGCGGAAAGAGTACCTTGCTGCGCTGTCTCACCCAGCTTGAACCCATCGACGGGGGTACCATCGAAGTCTGTTCCAAGACAATGGTGAGGACGACAGAAGAGGGCAAGGTCTCCTATGCCAACAAGGAGACCCTCAAAGAGGTGCGCCTGAACCTCGGCCTGGTCTTTCAGAGTTTCAACCTCTTCCCTCACATGAGTGTGCTGAGAAATATCACGGAAGCACAGATGCATGTCCTGGGACGCAGTAAAGAAGAAGCGAATCAGGTCGGAAGAAGCCTTTTGGCAAAAATGGGGCTGGAAGAGAAGGAAAAAGCCTACCCCTGCCAGCTCTCGGGTGGCCAACAGCAACGTGTCAGCATCGCCCGTGCCCTCGCACTCAATCCTGATGTGCTTTGCTTCGACGAGCCGACCAGTGCCCTGGACCCGGAACTGACGGGAGAAATCCTGAAGGTCATCAAGGATCTTGCCAAGGAAAAGATGACTATGATTGTTGTCACCCATGAGATGTCGTTTGCCAGGGACATATCAGACCGTGTCATCTTTATGGATGATGGGTTGATTGTAGAGGAAGGGACTCCCCAACAGCTATTCAACGACCCGACCAATCCCAGAACCAAACGCTTCCTCAACCGTTACGAGCAGAATTAGGCGAGCAATATCTGTCCACTGGTGCTGTCGGTATACCTGCCGTTCTGTAAAGCAATAACCCCATTGACCATAACCAGGTCCAGCCCACAGGCTGGAGTCTCTGGATGAGCCTCGTTTGAACGGTCGCAAAGCCCGATCGGGTCGAACAGGACCAAATCGGCCCTATAGCCCTTGGCTATCATGCCTCGGTCGGACAGGCCCAAGCGCTTTGCACCACAACTGGTCATTTTTGCGATAAGTTGCTCAAGACTGAGAACCGGCTCCTGTTTCCAATACCGGTCAAGCAGATGCAAGGCGGCCTGGTAGCTTCTCGGATGGGCTTTCTTGCCGGCATAGAGTGCATCGGTTCCAAAACACATCAAAGGATGGGAGAGAATTCGTTTGATAGAATCCTGACTTTGGGTCACGTCGGTCATCAAGGCCGATCCCTCTTCCTCGGCAAGCAGGTCAAAGAAAGCCTCATAGGGATCCTGCTCACGCTCGCAGGCAATTTCAGCTATGCTTTTTCCCTCGTAGCGGGGATTGCTTTGCAGCACCAATACCTTGATGGCATCCCACCCGCACAGTGAGGCAATACTGTCCCACCCCTGTCCGAGCTCCATCATTGTCTTGATGGAGGATCGCTCCTGCTTGCAAGCAAGTACCTTCTTAAGCTCACCCCTGTTCAGCCTCAGGTAGGGAGGAGGAAGCAGGCTGAAGAGGCTGGTCGATCCGTACTCATAGGGATATTGGTCGAATTGGACATCCACACCCTGTTGGCGGGCTTGTTCGATGAGAGCAAGCATGGAAGGAACCAGATACTGGTTTTTCCTTCCTATCACCTTCAAATGGCTGATCTGAAGCTTCACCCCACTTTCGCGGGCAAGGTCCAGGACCTCTTCAATGCTGGAAAGGATGTCGGAACCTTCGCAACGCATATGCACGCAAAAGAGCCGGTCGAAAGACTTCACAACAGAAAGCAACGCAAGCAACTCCTTGCGGTCGGCGAACAGGCATGGAGCATAGTAGAGGCCGCTGGAAAGGCCGATACACCCCTCCTGTAAACTCTGTTGGAGATACAGACACATGCGCTTGACTTCTGAATCGGTGGCAAGGCGGTTTGGATTGCCCCCCAAAGCAAGACTTCGCAGTGTGCTGTGTGCCTGCAAAAAAGCCATGTTCGTGCCGCTACCTGTCTGCCTCATCGTATCGAGGTAGGACGTAAAGGAAGGCCATCCGACCTTCGGGTAGCGGCCCAGGACATCACCGGTGAGTTCAGCCAGAAAGGGATTGCCCGCTTCGGCGGGAAACACCCCGATGCCGCAGTTGCCTGCCACCTCGGTGGTAATACCCTGCCCGATCTTCGGCCTCATGGAGGGGTTTCTCAGTACTTCGAGATCGCTATGACCGTGGATGTCCACAAACCCCGGACACAACACGCGATTCGAACAATCGAGCATACTCTCAGATTGTGCGCTCAAAGGCGGCAGAATTGCTTCTATAAGGCCATGCTCAACAAGCACATCAGCCTTGAAGGGGGTAAAAGAGGTGCCATCCACCACCGTTGCATTGGAGAACACAACCATGGTAACTACTCCCTTGTGGTAAGTTTGGAACACTCAAAGAGAAGCATCTGCTCAAGCATGCGCAGTGCATTCTGATAATTACCCCTGCTTCTGGTCAATATCATCGCAGCTTTGAACTCATCAACATGTTCAGCATCGAAAAGCGTTGGCGGATACCCGAAACTGATCAACTCCTGGGCGAACGCAAGACTGGCCAACAGACCATCGTACTTGCCGAATGCCTGTATCCGAAGCAGCTCCCCATAGAGGAAAAGAGCTCGGACTACGGGGTGCAAATGAGCCCAGTCACGATCGTATTGGACAAAGAGGGTTTCCATCTGCTGGACTTTTTCGGTGTTCAGATAGGCAACCGGACCCTCCTCCTCAAGTCCTTGACACATCATCTGGTACAACTCTTTCAGTCGTTGCTCGCTCATGTGCGGTCGGCTTTTGCCCTCGATAGGTCCCAATCCATACTGATACAGCATGCGTATCAGGATCGAGCGCATATTCAGTGCCAACAGTTGCATTGCAAAAGGCAGGGAGGGAACAAAGCAACGATTGTACAGTACAGCCAAATCCTGGGCTTCCACAGCACTATCTTCACTTGCAAACGAAGAGAGGACGAACCGGGTCACCAGCCTGTGGTAGGAACGAATGAACTGTTCGGTTTGGGTGATTCGCTTCAGATTCTGTGCTTCAGCCTCCAAGCGTGAGAAATCCATGCCGCCGATTCTCATGTCATGGTTCTTCATGTGCCGAAGGTGCCGTCCATCCCCCGGTTTCGGAGCATCGGAAGGGATATTCCATGCCCAGGAAGTTCTCAGCACCCCATCGACGCGGCCCTCTGAACAGAGAATGCGTACTCTTCGTTCTGAGATACCCCATTTCTTTGCAGCTTCCTTGGCACTTATGTACATTCTGTCACCTCACAACAACTATTCCTACTTTGGTGTAATACCATGAATACAGGCTCTGTGCAAGGATAGGCACACCAACAAGGGGTTTACGAAACACCCTACAATGGGGATAATTGGTTGGAAAGGGAGACCCTTTCCAATTACACCTGGGAGGGTTTTCATGGACATGTATGATGTTGTCATTGTAGGAAGCGGACCGGCTGGCATGGGAGCCGCCTTCACACTCATCCAAAAGCGACCGGATCTAAAAATCCTGATGATCGACCGCGAGAAGGTTTCGACCGGCGGTATGCGCAATGACTGTAAAATGAACTTCACCTACCCAATTGGGTTTCCTGTAGAATATTGGACACAAGAGGTTGCTGAACACTACCTCAAAGAGGTTATCGATTTCCTTAAACCTTCCTTCTTGGACAAATCGAATATCGGTGTTTACCAGAAGCGTGCAGAACGATTGGGTTGTACACTTTTGGAGATCAAGCAAACCCACTTGGGTACAGACGGCGGCCTGCTTTTGATCAAAGAACTCCTTGCCAGGCTCTCAGAAGCCGGAGTGGACCTTTCCCTAGGCGAAGCAATGGAAAGTGTGAATGCAGAAGCTCAGTTCATTGTAACGGAAAAACGGGAGATCGGTTATAAGAAACTCTTGGTCGCCCCGGGAAGAAAAGGCTTTCACTTCCTGCAGGACCTGATGCGGTCTCTCTCCATTCCCTTCATCGACAATATTGTGGACATCGGACTTCGGGTGGAAACCAGAATCGAGCACTACCCCATCGTCCGTGACTATTATGACCCGAAGTTCTACTTCCCCGAAAAGGTCAGAACCTTTTGTACCAACAGCGGCAACGCCCACGTGGTACGTGAACGCTATGCAACCAACCGCGGCGACCAATGGTACTCAGTCAACGGCCATGCCTTCGCCCCTGACGCCCGTCATGACAATGGACTGGTAAACTTTGCGATCCTCAAGACTGTCCGTTTCACCGCCCCCTTGGCAAGCGGCCAGGCTTTTGCAGAAAACCTGGGCCTTCAGGCGGCTCTCATGGGTGGCGGTCAGCCGCTTATGCAACGCGTCGGAGACTTCCGTCTAGGATCACGCAGCAAGGAAGCAAGCTTCAGCGGCGACCTGTATGACTTTGAACCCACCCTTCGCACCTGTTGCCCCGGTGATATCTCTCTAGCCATTCCGGCAAAAATCCTCAGGGCGATTTGGAAGGCGATGAAGAACCTGGACACCATCGTCCCGGGTTTGCTTCACCCTTCAACCATCATGTACTACCCCGAGATCAAGCTGTATGCAAACAAACCAGCCTACCTCGATGAGTACTTCCGTGTCAAAGAGGATATCTGGTTTGCAGGTGATGGAGCCGGCACCAGCCGCGGTATCACCGGGGCATGGGCCAGCGGAATCAGGTCGGCAGAGGGTATGCTCGCCGCCCTATAAGGTGTGGTGGAAACGACTGTTCAGCCACGTAGAGGCCAAGTCCACCCACTGTCTGCACGCGGGATGGGGAGTTCCTACCTCTTGTGTGCACATGGACAGTCCATGACTTCCCTGTTCAAAGAGATGCAATTCGAACGGCACCTGCTCGCGTCTCAAACTGAGAGCGAGCTGCATGCTGTTTTCCACCGGAACCGAGGCATCGGTAACCGTATGCCAGATAAACATCGGGCTGGTGGATGCAGTCACTTGGTTCTCCAGGCTGAAAAGGGTGCGAAGCTTCTCGTCCCCACCGCTTACCCACTCCAAGCTCTCTTTATGGGCATATTCACCACCGCTGATCACTGGATAACAAAGGATCGCTGCGTCAGGGCGGTTGTTCTCGTCCTTGATCGTCTGCCTGCTGACAACCATCTCGTGGTTGTGCAGGATGGCAAGCGAAGCCGCCAAGTGGCCGCCTGCACTGAAGCCGATGATGGCGATACGGGTGGGGTCGCACATCCAGGCTAGTGCGTGTTCACGAATCTTGATCAGGGCATCACTTGCCTCGAGCAGCGGATTGAGATTCTTCGCTTCTTCCTGTACCGAGTAGTCGAGAATAAAGACATTGTAACTCATGTTCAAGAAGTGAAGCGCAACCGGATCGCGTTCACGCTCGGAACGGTACCGATACGCCCCTCCCGGGCAAATGACAACCGACGGCCTGATGTTGCGAATCCCCCCATCGCTGGTGATGTCCTGTAAATACCCGGTTAGAGGAACCTGATTCGGCCCTACTGCAATTTGTATGATTCTCATAGAGCCAATAGTAGCACATTTTTTCGGTATCGCCTTGTGGATGTATGCTCAATCAACATACCTCCCTATCCAAGCAGGAAAACTTTCATTGCCAGATCCGATAGGAAACTGATACAATTCACACGAGAGCCTGACGGACCTCATTCTCTATCTGTTTTAAGCAGATTCAGATGTCTAGCCAAAGAGGAATTAGATGGAACGGATTATTTTGGATGTCGACACAGGCTTGGATGATGCAGTAGCCCTGTTTCTCGCCGCAGGGTTGGAAGAGATCAGCATTGAGGCAGTCATTGCGACAGCTGGCAATGTCGGTTTGGACAAGACAGTGGAAAATACCTTGAATGTCCTGGAAACGGCAGGAATACGATGCCCTGTGTACAAGGGAGCGGACAAGCCTTTGGTACGAAAGCCGATAGAAGCCGGTGATTTCCATGGAAAAACAGGCCTCGATGGCCCGGTGTTTGCACCAAGGCAGTTCCAGCAGGCGCAAGACAAAGACGGCATTGAAGAGCTCATCAAGTTGGTGAAAGCCAATCCCCATCAACTCAGCATCGTCAGTGTAGGTCCCCTCACCGATCTGGCTCTCGCTTTTGAACAGGACCCTTCGGTGGCAAGACTTTGCAAACAAATAATCATCATGGGAGGGTCGTTCAGTCGGGGCAATGTCACAGAAAGTGCAGAATTCAACACCTTTGCCGATCCCGAGGCAGCCGAACGTGTTTTCTCATCCGGTGCGAAAATGGTGCTCTTTCCCTTGGACTGCACCCGTCAAGTCACCCTCAGCCGAAATCGCCTCTCTGATTTCCAAACCAGAAAAGGATTGAGCAACGCAGTATTCTGTGCCTGCATGGAAAGTTATACCGCCAACTACACAAAACGGGGACAGGGAGAGCCGCAGATGCACGATCCTTTGTGCGTAGCGTACCTAGTCGATCCATCCAAGGTGGAAACTGAGTATTGCACGGTTTCTGTGGACATCAAGGAAGGTCCTACCTACGGAAAAACAACCAAAGTTGCCACCATATCGGAAAATGGCGTCTTGATTGCCAAACGAATCGACATCCCTTGGTTTTGGACCTTGGTCGAGCGTGCCCTGGCCAATCTTCCCTAAATCAATGGTAGACAACCAGTTCATCCAAACTTTCACGAATCTTCGGCCGCTCCTGTTCTGCAGGGTAGCCGAAGGTTGCCAGCAAGGAGACCTGCCACTGATCGGCATTCGCATCCAAAACCCTGAGCACCTTCTTCTCGTCGAAGCCTTCAATTGCACAGCTTTGGATACCCATGGCGGCGGAACCGGTCATCATGTTTGCAATGGCCAAATACCCTTGGCTCCTAAGCCAGCAGTCGAGCCTTCCTTCTGATTTGAGAAACTCGTAATAGGGGCGATAATCATCGATGAATACCGGCAAGGGATCGGGAAATCGCTTACCGCGGGTATGCACCAGATCTCCATCAGGATTGGCAAAGGCAGCGGTACGTACCAAAACTGCAACGGTTACTGCACTGGTTCTGACCGATTCCTGGTCAAAACAGGCATGAAACAACGCCTCTTTTTTCTGGAAACTTTTTACGACATGAAAGGACCAAAGCTCAAGACCGAAGGAAGTGGGAGTGAGCCTTCCGTACTCAAGAATCGTATGAATCTCAAGCTCTTCAAGCATTCGCTGTCGGTCGTACTGCTTACAGGCAAACCGATGCTGCATGGCCTCTAGAAAATCCATTGCTATACCTCCAACGCAACGCCCAGGGCAACTTCAATCATGGGAAACAGACCCTTGCTCCGCATTTCGGGGCCAAAACCTTCCCCGCTTACACAGCTGTCGGTCATAGTCAAAAGCGAAAGGGCGCGCTTCGCCGTCCAAGCCGCAGTTGCATAAAGGGCATAGGTCTCCATATCCTGGGCAAGAGCACCCATGCGTGCCCAAGCCTTCCAACTCTCCTGTCCCAAGGCATTGTAGGAGGAGAACAGGTCGCTGGAGAATACCATGCCTGCATGACAGGGATATCCTAATTGTTTTGCCTGGTCAACGGCTTTGAACAGCAATTCACTGTCACAGCAGGGACTGAGTGTTCCCTTCAGGTTGTATTGATGGGCCCAAGCCGAATCAGTGCTGGCAGTCATGGCACAGACCAAATCCCCTATCCCGATCTGTTTTTGCAGACCTCCGCAGGTACCGATGCGGATGATCGCCTTCACATCGTAGGTGGTGAACAGTTCATAGCTGTAGATGCCGATCGAGGGACCGCCCATGCCGGTTGCCATCACTGTGACCTTTTGTCCCTTGAAAAAACCGGTATAGCCCAACATATTTCTTACATCAGTGACAAGGCGTGCATCACTGAGGAAGTGTTCTGCAACCAACTTGGCACGAAGCGGATCGCCTGGGGCGAGGACAACAGGAGCAATATCTGCCTTATCTGCACGATTGTGGGGTGTCATCAGCTGGCCCCCTTCTCATACGCTTTACCGGCAGCGCTGGGTGCATAATTCTTGCCGCTGAAAAGCACCAAGGCGGCAAGCGTGACTACATAAGGAAGAATGTTGAACACCTCCGAGGGAAGAACCCTGAGGGCGGGGAAGTTGTTTGCAATAATGGCAAACGCCTGGGCGGCTCCAAACAGGAAAGCAGCCCCAGTAACCCCGAGGGGTCTCCACCTACCGAATGAAACGGCAGCCAACGCGATGAAACCACGACCGTTGATGGTGTTTGAAGTATATTGGATGGTTTGGGTAAGGACGACGCATCCACCGGCAAGACCGGCCAACACTCCGCTGGCGATGACGGCAAAGTAGCGCATCTTCTTGACGTTGATGCCCACACTCTCCGCTGCTCCCGGATGTTCTCCGCATGCCCTGAGGTGCACCCCGAAAGGAATCTTATAGAGCAGAAACCAAGAGAAAAGCACCACCGCAATGGCAATATACGCCGTGGGATAGATACCCAGAGCGTCAGTCTGCATACCCATGCGGAACTCACGGGTTCGGTCGGCACTGAAAAGAATCTGGCTTGCGAAAATGGTCACCCCGTTGGCCAATAGGTTAATACCCGTGCCGCTTATGGTCTGGTCGGCATTCAGGTTGATGGCGGCAACCGCATGTACCAACGAAAAGAGACCGCCGACGACAAAGCCCAATGCCAAGGCCAGGAAAAGCGAAAGGTTGGGATTCATTCCCGCGCTCTCCATCAGGACATGGGCGGAAGCCGCAGTGCAAGCACCGATGGCCATCAGTCCTTCGAGTGCAATATTTACGACGCCCGCCTTCTCACAAATCATGCCGCCGATGGCGGTGATGAGAATCGGGGCGACGATCATCAAAATTGAAGGAAGCATTCCCCATAGCATACTCATTTGATTCCTACCTCCTTCTGCAACTGCTTCTTATCCAGGTACTCCTGATAGAGTTTCAAAGCCGAACGCAGGGCGATGAAAATTACGATCAGGCCCTGGATGATGAAGGTAATCTCCTTGGGTATCTGCTTGCCCTGCATCAGGGCTTGGGAGTTCTTCAGAAGGCCGAACAGGAAACCTGCCAAGGTTGTTCCCAGAGCCGTACAGTTACCGACCAAGGCAACGGCAATACCGTCAAAGCCGTAATTGTCCATGCCCGAGAGAACCCGTCCATACTTAAAGGAGCCAAGGGCGACGATTCCGCCTGCCAGACCTGCAAAGGCGCCGCTGATGGCCATGGAAATCGAGATGGATCTGACAACCGGAATTCCGCTGGCCCTTGCAGCCTCCTTATTGAAACCGGTGGCCCGCATACCATAGCCGAGGCTGGTTTTCTCCATGATGAACCAATAGACCAATACCGCAATGACCATCATGAAAATGCCGTTGTTCAAAAGGGAATTGTTGGTAATTTTTTGGAAGAAGGTATTGCCGATCAAAGCCGTCTCGGGAAAGTTGGCCGTCTTGTAGGTGGTGGCACCCGGCAATTGCAGGCAGATGATACGACTCAGGTAGAGAGCCACATAGTTGAGCATGATGGTGGAAACCACTTCACTCACTTCATATTTGGCTTTGAGGATGCCTACAACCCCACCCCAGAGAGAACCGATTACGATGGCACCCAGGATGGCCAGCAGCCAATGCAATACAGGAACCTGGGGCCCAAGCAATGCTATTGCCTGGGCGATGGTCAGACCCATGATGTACTGGCCTTCTCCACCGATGTTGAACAGACCTACCCGCTTTGCAAAGCCCATCGAAAGACCGCAGAGTATAAAGGGAACTGAATAGTTCAACGTCTCTGCAATGTAACGGATATTCATCCGTCCATTGTCGATGTTATACCCGCTTAATGCCTGAAAGAGTGCCTTGTACATGTTCAAGGGGTTCTTTCCCACCAGCGCGACCAAAATGGTACCGACAAGAAAACCAAGCACTACGACAAGAACCGAGACAGCACCATCCGATTGGATGAGTTTTTGACGAGTAAGTTTCATCGTACTGCCTCCTTCTTCGAACCAGCCATCATCAGGCCTATTTCGTATTCAGTAATTTCATTCTGTTTGTTTACCGCTACGATGCTCCCCTTGCTGAGGGTTGCAATGCGGTCACAGAGGTTCATGATCTCATCCAACTCGAAGGAAATCAGCAGGATTGCCCTGCCTTTCCCTCTCTCGGCAATGATTCTTTTTCTGATGTATTCAATTGCACCTACATCCAACCCACGGGTAGGTTGGGCAACTACCAGCACCTTAGGGGAGAGAGAAATCTCTCTGGCTACGATGACCTTCTGCTGATTTCCCCCGGACAGGCTTCCGGTATTGGTCTGTGCTCCCTCGGCGCTGCGGATATCGAACTGCTTGATCAGGTTTTCAGCCTCGTTCTTCATAGCATCAAAATCAAGCACGCCGAAACGCTTCCGATAGGGGCTTAGGTAGTAATTTTTCAGTGCGGTGTTCTCTGCGATGGAGAATTCGCCTACCACCCCGAATTTCTTCCGGTCTTCAGGGATATAGCCGAGGCCCGCCTGGATCCTCTCCCGGATGGAGAGGTTGCCCATGGATTTGCCATCAAGAAGGATTGCCCCCCCTGAAAGGGGCAGCAGACCGATAATGGAACCCAATAATTCACTTTGGCCGTTACCATCGACACCGGCGATACCGACTATCTCCCCTTCATGCACATCAAGACTCAGGTCCTTGACGCGTACGATGCCGCTTTGGTCGGTCACCTGCAGGTTCTGCAGGCTGAGCATTACCTTGCCTACCCGCTGTTCAGGCTTCTCAATTTCAAACTTCACCGCTCGGCCCACCATCATTTCAGCAAGGTCTTGTTCACTGACATCCTTGACTATGACAGTTCCGATGCAACGTCCGCGACGCAGCACCGTACAGCGATCGGCGACTTCCTTGATCTCTTTCAGCTTGTGGGTGATAAGCACTATGGTCTTTCCCTCGGACCGAAGCTTCTTGAGGATGTCCATCAACTCATCAACCTCTTGGGGAGTCAATACAGCGGTAGGTTCGTCAAAGATAATGATGTTTGCATTACGGTAGAGCGTTTTCAGGATCTCTACACGTTGCTGCTGCCCCACGGTAATATCTTCCACCAATGCGTCAGGGTCTACTTTCAATGCGTACTGGTCACTGAGTTTGGCCACGCGCTCTCTGGCACTTTTCATGTCGAGCATCCCACCCTTCGTGGGTTCCATGCCCAATACTATATTTTCGGCAACCGTGTAATTCTGCACCAGTTTGAAATGTTGGTGCACCATCCCTATTCCCAGACTGGTAGCCACATTCGGATTCTTGATATCCCTAGGCTTTTCATCGAGAAGAATGGACCCGCTGTCAGCACTGTACGATCCAAACAATATGGACATCAGAGTCGACTTGCCTGCACCGTTCTCACCCAGCAAAGCGTGTATTTCTTGATGCTTCACCTGCAGGGTCACCATGTCGTTTGCCACCACTCCGGGAAACGTTTTGGTGATGTTCCTCATTTCTATTGCGTATTCGCTCACCATCAGCTCCTTATTGCAAGGCTCTCTGTCTGACCACGCTCTTACATGGGCACACAGAGAGCCGGCAGTTTCCTGCCGGCATTGGGGTAATCAGTCATCCAGTGCTGCAAGCCCTGCCGGAGCAGCACCTGAAGCGAGGGCTTCACGATAGGTCTTATACAGCTTGATCTTGCCGCTGTTGATGTCAGCCTTCGCTGCATCAACCTGCTTGACCACATTCGCGCTGAGTTCAGGATTGGCTGTTGAGTAGCCGACACCGTCGTCGATCATGCCCATCTGCACCACGCCACCTTTATAGGAACCATCTGCTACGGCCTTGAGGACCATCAGAGAGGAGTTCTCCACTCTCTTGAGCATGGAAGTCAGAACCGCACTCTTGGTTCCGGTATAGATGCCATCGGCATACTGGTCGCTATCAACACCGATTGCCCAGACGTTCTTGCCCTGCATCCGATACTCTTTCGCCTGTGCGATGGTTCCGTTTCCGGTTCCGCCGGCTGCACTGAAAATGCAGTAGACACCCATGTCGTACCAGTTCTTGGCCTGTGCCTTTGCGAGCTCGGGCTTGCCCCAGTCGTTGGCATAGTAGTCGTAGATTTGTGCATCGGGGAAAATCGAGCGGATACCCTGAACATAGCCCATCTCAAACTTGGTGATGGTGGCTCCGGGAACGCCACCGATGAAACCGAATTTTGGATTCTTGATGCCGTCTTCCTTCGCCTGCAACGCTGCAGCCATACCTACCAAAAAGGATCCCTGTTCTTCGGAGTAAATGAACTCCAAAACGTTCGGCTGCCCAACCCAGTCAACATCGACAATGGTGTATTTCTGGTCGGGGTACTGGGGAGCAACTTCTCCCAATGCGTCAGCCCAGGTGAAACCCGTGACCATAATCAGGTCATAGCCTTCATCCGATGCCTGTCTGAGGTTCGGAATGTACATGTCCTGGGTCTGTGCAGTCACTACATCGTAGAGTTTGCCGCGGTTGGCGGTATTCTCAACCGTATCACCGTAATATTCGACAATGCCTCTCCACGCTGCTGCGTTGAAGGATTTGTCGTCAATACCGGTTGCGTCGGTCAATAGGCGGATGGTCGGTCTGCCGTCAGAGGCCGCAACTTCCTTGCCGCCTTGGGCGAAGAGCATGGTCGTCATACACACTACAAGTACCAGAATACTCAGTTTTTTCATGGATTACCCTCCTTATGGTTGGTCCGTGATGAATGTACCTGGTATTGTAGCACAACAAAAAGTGTTGTGAATGAAGAGTTTTTGCCCTATTTGGTAAGAATATGGCGTTCTATGGCCAAAGCAACCCCATCTTCGTTGTTTGAAGCGGTAGTGGCATGGGCATGGGTCTTCACCTCATCGCTGGCATTGGCCATGGCCACGGCAAGGCCTGCAATGCCGAACATCGGAACGTCATTCAGGCCGTCTCCGACAACCATGAGATCTTTGGCTGCATGGCCCAAGAGTGAAAGCAACATAGTCAGACTCGATGCCTTGTGCACCCCTTTTGCGGTTATTTCCATGAAGAAGGGGTCGCTGAACCCGAGGTCTGCAGCGTCTCCAACAAGGGGAAGCAAGGCTTTTCTTGCAGCAAGCAATTTCTTCGGCTCCCCTACGATCATCACCTTGGGCATGGGGTGCTGCACCTCTGCAATGAGATCATCCACCTTCCGAATGGGGATGGCATTGTTGTAGGCTTCCAGAAGCACATGCCGATCGGCAGGCATTTCGGTGATGACACCCTCCTTGTCATAGGAAAGGGCCGCAAGGTTCCGTCCCTTTGCATAGGCAAAACAGGTATGGATTGTCTGGACATCCACCGTTTTTTCCCAGAGTACCTCAAGGTTTTTGGTAGAGACCAACTGCCCTCCGTTGTAGGCAAGGATGGTTGCATCCTCACCAAGCAGGCCCAACGTTCTGGCAACCGGTATAATGCCTAAAACCGGCCGGCCGCTGGCAAGTACGATATGCACCCCCCTTTGGTGGGCTTGTTGTACTGCTTCAACGGTAGCAGCGGTTATCTGTTTGGTGCTGGTGGTGAGGGTTCCATCCAAATCCAAGGCCAAGGTGGTATACACTGGATGCTCCTAGTATAAAAGAAACTCCTCATTTCTGTTACGAAATAAGGAGTTATCATGTACTGCTTACTCGGGCAGAGAGGATTTGAACCTCCGACCCCTTGGTCCCGAACCAAGTGCGCTAGCCCCTGCGCTACTACCCGTCAGCTTCACAGCCGAGGTTCAATATACCTATTGGTCCTTTGAATGTCAATACGAATAAAATTGGCTGTTTGTGCTTTTCTACAGCTATTCATTGACAGTAGCTAGGTGAAATGCTATTTTTCATAGGACTGTCCGCACATGCGGAAAATGCACGGGAGAAAGAGGTTTATCATGTCTGCAAACGACAACACAAATGGAAAGAAACCCGAGGATGAGGCAAAAGAGCTCACAATCGGAAAAGCAAAAAAGGATGCGGTAGCGGTAGAGGGCAAAAAAGAAGTTGTTCTCAAGCCGAAACGCAAAATCACCATTGGCTGGGTTTTAGGAATGCTTATCCTAATCCTCATCGCTGTCTCCTTTGTATTGGCTCCCGCAATCGAAGCCTTCGTAGGCAAGAGGACGAGTAATGGAATCGTCTTCGGCAAGTATGGCAAGCAAGAAATAAAGTATGTCTACGGCAATTACTTCTATGACCAAGTCCAGAACTATGCCAACCAGTACAAGTCCAGCGGTACCGACCAGACCCAGGCCCTGTACCAAATCTGGAAGAGTGCGTATGACAGTACTGTGATTTTCACCGCCATCAATGAGCTTGCCACCAAGGCTGGCATTATTGCCGCCGATGATGTAGTAAACCGTGCCATCATCAACAGCGGTGCCTATAACAAGGATGGCAAGTTCGACGTTGAGACCTACCAGAAAGCGAGTGCAGAATCAAAGGCTAACGTTGAGAAGTCAATCCGCCGCTCGCTTCCCTATCAGATTGTGGTCGATGATGTCGGGACGGTTCTCTCTTCCAGTGCCGAGGCAGAATACATTGCCACCATGGCCAGCAAGGGCAGAACATTCCGCTATCTTTCCGTTGACCAGAACCAGTACCCGAACGAGCTTGCTTCCCAGTATGCGCTACAGAACAAGCAACTCTTCTATACCATGGACCTGAGCATTATTTCTGTTGAGACTGCTGAACAGGCCAAGACCGTATACGAATCCATCACCAGCGGGCAGACCACCTTCGAGGCAGCTGCTGTTGCAAACAGCCTGGACAGCTATGCTGCACAGGAAGGCAAGGTTGGACAGCTTTACTACTACGGTATTGTTTCCAATTTCAAGAATGCCGACGAAGCTCTTTCCCTCTTGAGTGCCAAGGATGGCGATGTCATCGGCCCCTTCGAAGCAAATGGCTCATTCACCTTGTACAAAGTCAACAGTGCTGCTGTTGAGAGCGACTATGCAGATGAGACAACCCTTGCTTCCGTAAAGGCCTATCTGGCTGTCAACGATTCTGCTTTGATCGATTCCTATCTCTCCGATCTTGCGAAGAGCTGGGCCGAGACTGCAAAAGCCGAAGGCCTCGACGAGGTAGCTCTCAAGAACAATTTGGAAGTCGTTGCAGTAGGAGCCACCCCATACAACGTCGGAAAGAGCAGCTACATGAGTGATTTCTCCTATACCGATACAGCTGGCATTCTCAGCAGCGCCGCAACCGGCGATGTTGCCAAGCAGATGTATACTGCACAGGCAAACACCCTGCTCGATCCCATCAAGGTGGGAGCCGCTTACCTGTTGCTTGAAGTCGGAGAGGATACCTTGGATGAAGGTATGTCCAGTTATCTTTCAATGTTCTATGACTACTACAGCGGAAGCCAGAACCAACAGGACTTCTCCCAAGCCTTGTATACTTCCGATGCCTTCGAGGACAACTTCCTGACCACCTTCCTTACCGTGGTGCTTGGACAAACCAAATAGGTATTTCTTCTTCCTCCTTGAGAAAGCTGGCATTCGTGCCAGCTTTTTCATATGGAAACGAACCCTGATACGTGCTAGGCTACAGACTATATGAAACGATCAGCCTCTTGGGTTCTTAAAACAGTAGTACTCTCATTGGCCATCCTGCTCATCGCACTAGGGATTGCTACCTATCTGGTTATCATGGGCCTGAACAATACCAGAATCTACCAAGAATTTGATCGACATACCGAGCTTTTTTCTCTTGCCGAGGAAGCTTTCAACCTTGAAACGGCAATCTTTGAACAGAAAGCCTTTTCACTTCCCTACACCAACGATTCGTTTACCATCCTTTGGGGTACCGACTTCCACCTTCGAAGGGGCCCCTTCTCCGGCCGCGATAAAATCTATGCAATGCTGGAAAAAGCCTTCGATGAGACCAACCCTGACTTGACGGTCATCAGCGGAGATCTCCTGTATAGTTTCGACAGCCTGAAAATGCTCACTGAATTTGCCGACTTCATGCAAGAGCACAACCGCGTTTGGGCCTTGAGTTTCGGCAACCATGACGGGCAGCACACGCACGATAAACCGACACTTGCAAACCTTCTGGACGGCTATCCAACAGCCCTCTTCTCTCAAGGGGAAGATTGGGTGGCGGGCAATAGCAATTATCCGATAGTCCTTACCAAGGATGGGCAGGTGGTACAGGCGATAATTCTGTTGGACTCCCAAGACAGCAGGGTCTATGAGGGGGGTGTTATAGCTCCCGATTACCTATATCCCTCCCAGATAGCTTGGTATCGTTGGGTGGAGGATGGCCTTACCAATATTCCACTCTACGCTTTTATGCATATTCCTGTCCCTGAATTCAAGCTTTTATGGGAAAGCGGTACAGCTCTTGGCGTACAGCTTGACAGAAAAGTCAATGTACCGCTTGAAAACTCCGGATTGTTTGAGGCAATGCACGAAATTGGAAATACCGTTGCTATCTTCAGCGGTCACGACCATCTCAACGATTTTTCGGGAACTTGGGAAGGTATCGACCTGAATTATGGAAGAAGTGCAAGCTACGGATCCTACGGTTCAAAGTATCATAGCAAGGGGATCAAAAGCGTCACCCTGTTCTCCGATGGCCGTCCGTATGAGGTCGTCACCTATACGGTTGATACCTGGGGGTTGTAGAATACACAGAAAGGGGGTGTAAGAATGCAGCAACAAATCATCCACGGCCAAGATTTGCTTGACCGGAAAGGGCATATTATCCAAGAAGGCTGGGCCCGCCACCCCTTCTGGCGGTATGAACGCAGCAAAGTCAAAGGCGGCTCTCTCTCCATCAAGGAGTGGGACTACTATGCCATAATCAACCAACAGAAAGGGTATGCTGTTACAGCGACCATCAGCGACTTGGGCTATGCAGCGCTCTTTGCGCTCAGCTATATCGACTTCAATGCCAAGAAGGTCAGCCAGACCGATGCACTGACGTTTTTCCCCCGCGGCTCTATCGGGCTTGCCCCGTCTTCGACACAGGACAGCCAAGTCTCCTGGGCGAATAAAAAACTTCGTCTGGCATTCATCAAACGGGGCTTCGATCGTCATATCATGGTAGCTTGCCCTACGTTGGTGCTGCCCGATGGCACAGTGGGGTTGGATTTCGACATCACCCTCACCCAAGCAGACTCAGCTGACAGTCTGAATATCGCAACCAGTTGGAAGGAACAACGCAAAGCCTTCTATCTCAATGAGAAAATCAATTGTCTCAGCGCAACAGGCAATGTCAGAAGAGGTATGGAAACAGAGCAACTACTCTTAGGTGAAGCTTGGGGGGTTCTTGACTGGGGCAGAGGGAGGTGGACCTACCAAAACACCTGGTATTGGGCAAGTGTATCGGCATTGCTGGAAAATGTACCGTTCGGCCTGAATCTCGGCTATGGTTTTTCCGACCGCTCCCCTGCCAGTGAGAATGCCATACTTTACAACCATGCCATACATAAGCTTGGCGAGGTAGATTTTGTCTTCGATCAGAACAACTATCTTGCACCATGGACCATGCAGGATAAGGAGGGACGGCTCAACCTTGAATTCGAACCCTGTGTCGATCGTTGCTCAAAGACGAATTTTCTGGTAATACAAAGTGACCAGCACCAGGTATTCGGGTATTTCAGTGGAACCTGCATGCTTGACGATGGCACAATGCTGCAACTAAACAGGCTCTTGGGCTTTGCAGAACGGGTCTATAATCGTTGGTAGGCAAATTTCTCTATTTAGGATGTTTCTGTCTTGCAACAAGTTGCGCATTTGTATAGACTGCACTAGCTTATTATGTATATCTCGGTTCACAACCGATAATCCAATCACATATGTATCAGGAGTTCCATGTCAGAGTTAACAAGCTTTGCGGACCTAGGGCTGTCCGCACAAACCATTGCCGCCATTAAAGCGAAAGGTTTCGAAGAACCTACCAAAATTCAGAGCGCATGCATACCTTTGCTCCTCAAGGATCAGGTTGACGTAATTGGCCAGGCACAAACCGGAACCGGTAAAACCGCTGCTTTCGGGCTTCCCATTCTCGAAATCGTAGACCCATCCCTCTACCAGGTCCAAGCACTCATTCTCGCACCTACCCGCGAGCTTGCCGTACAAAACGCAGAAGAGATCAACTCCCTCAAGGGAGATCGAAGACTGGAGATTGCCGCTGTATATGGTGGCGCCTCCATGGAACTACAGCTTCGCAAACTCAGAAGAGGTGTGCATGTTGTAGTTGGTACACCCGGACGTATCCTGGACCACCTCAGACGAGGTTCGTTACACCTTGAGCACCTAAAATTCGTGGTACTCGACGAGGCTGACGAAATGCTCGACATGGGATTCATCGAGGATATCGAGGAAGTACTGAAGCAGACCCCTGCAGAGAAACGTATGCTCTGCTTCTCTGCAACCATGCCCCAGCCTATCCAGCGGTTGGCTGAGCGTTTCATGCATAACGCCCAGGTGGTAAAAATCCAACAGGATACCATGACCAGCAACCTCACCGACCAAATTTATGTTGAGGTGAAGGAGTCGGACAAGTTGGAAGCTCTCACCCGTATCATTGATATGGAAGAGAATTTCTATGGAATAATTTTCTGCCGAACCAAGGTTCAGTGTGACGAAGTGGGCCGAAAGCTCATGGACCGCGGGTACGATGCAGAACCTTTGCACGGCGATCTTTCCCAAAAGCAAAGAGAGCTCATTCTCCACAAAATGAGAGAAAGAAGCATCAGCATCATTGTTGCAACCGACGTTGCGGCACGTGGTATCGATATTTCCGATCTCACCCACGTTATCAACTTCTCACTTCCTGAAGATCCCGATGCCTATATCCACCGTGTAGGAAGAACCGGGCGCGCAGGTAAGACCGGTATTGCCATTACCTTTGTGGCTCCCCGCGAATTTAAGCGGTTCTCCTTCATCAAGAATGTCTCCAAAACCAATATCAGACGCGAATCCGTGCCTGAGGCGAGTGAGATTATCAGGATCAAGCGCGCACGCATCCTCAGTCGGCTCATGGCCATCTCTGATGATGATGCAGAAACCAGTCACTTCCTTCCCATTGCTGAACAGCTGTTGGACGGCAAGAAGCCTGAAATCGTAGTAGCAGCCCTTTTAGATCACTTCTACAAGGATGAGCTCGATGTTTCCAAGTATCAGCACATCACTGGCGGCAGGGATGATCGCAGGGGCGACAGACCCGTACGCGAGGAAGAGAGCGGATTTACCCGTTTGTTCATTGCCCGTGGTCGTAAGGACGGACTGGATAAGCGTCTGCTCGTCGATTATCTCATCGAACAGGTAGGGGCTGAGGACCGGGACATCCAAGATGTTTCAGTTCGTGAGGAGTTCTCCTTCGTCAGTGCTCCCTTGCAGGTTGCAGAGCGCATTCTCAAGACGTTCGGCGAGCAAGGACCGGAAGGCAAGCCCATGATCAGCCGGGCAAAACCGGACAATCCGAACGGGAAGAATCTTTCGGGTAGAACCCGTGATGATAGACGTCCATCCTACTCTGACCGTCCAGCCAGAAGAAGTGACCGTGACGACTACCAGCCGTATGGAAGGGATTCGTACGGTGAAGAACGTTACGAAAGCAGACCTGCAGCCTTGGACGATAGACCAGCACGGGTCCACGGGAAGTATAGTACTTCCAAGACCAAGAAAGGTTCGTTCAGCAAGAAAGGACCCAGCTCCAGACGTCGGTATAACGACTAAAATCATAACCCACTTGGCAATCAAGTGGGTTTTTCTTATGCCAACTCTATGGTATACTTTTTCCCACTATAAGATTTGGGAGTATCATGAAACATAGCCTACTTGTCTTCGCCGGAAAGCACAGCAAATTGACTTTGGCTGTGGTTCTCCTGATAACGGCATTTTTCCTATACCACGCATCTTTTCTGCACCTTGATGCAGATTACAACTCCCTCATGAACGAAACAGGGAAAGGGGTAACCTACACAGGAGGCACGGGGGAGTACAAACCTCAGCAGCAAGCCGATCAGCAAGAGTATAGAGAGGCAATCCCTGAAACAATGGTGCTTGACAGCTCATCCTTGGGGGACTATCTCGTAGCCAGCAACAAGCAAGAAACCATCGCACCTGAAGAAAACCTTGCATACAGCACTTCCTATCTGGTGATGCTGGAAAGCCCGGTCCTCTATGAGGCAGATACGTTGAATCGCATTTCCTCCGTCATGCAAAAACTCAGTGCTACCGGGTATGTGGGTCAGAGCTTTTCCGTGCTTGACTTCGTAACCTTTGAAAAGCGAGGCAGCCGCCTTGTCAGTGTCCCCTTTGCAACCAATTCAGGCCAACAAGCATGGACTGACGAACAAGCCGAGCTTTTGCTCAAGCGTATTGAGAATGATCCGTTGGTGAAGAACTATTTGGTCAGCGAAGATTTGACAAGCATATTGTTCAGCTTTGAATCCTTTGCACTGACCCATCAGATGGAGAATGAACTCTCTGCAATTCTCGATGAGCTGAGGGAAGCCGACATCAAAGTCTCCATCAATGGCGGTGCGATTATTACCAATCGTTTGATGCACTACCTTGGCAGAGACTTGAGCATTCTGCTTACCCTCTGTTTCATTGCCATCCTGACCATTTATTATCTCAGTTTCAAAGCCAAGCGAAGTGTCCTCCTTCCCTTCTCCATGTCAGTTATCGGCATCATTTGGACATTTGGAACGATGCGTTTGCTTGGCTACTCGCTGACCATCGTAAATATTGTCACTCCTTGCATGGTGCTCAACCTAGGGTCCTCGTATGCGATCCATGTCATCGGAGAGTATTATTCTGATTATGCAAAAGGCATGAACCCGGTTCAGTCCACGCAGAAAATCCTGCGTACCATTGTTTTCGCCTGCATGACCACCGTCATAGGCTTTATGAGCCTGCTCTTTTCAAAAACACCAGCGTTGAGAGAATTTGGCATCGCAGTCGGAATCGGGGTCAGCTATTGTGCCGTTCTGGCATCGACGTACCTTCCAGCCATGCTGAACTTGGTGGTTCCTCCCAAACAAGAGCAAATTACAACCTACAAAAAAGGATATCTTGCGCTGTTGGTCATTTCCATCGATCGTGTGGTAAAACGTGCCTGGCCGCTTTTCATTGTGCTGTTCATTCTTATTATCGGTGGGTACGCCCTCACTCGAGACCATATCCCGGTAAACACAAACTACATGTCCTATCTCCCCAAAAAGGATCCCTTAGGCATAACGAGCAGAAATTTCGCTCAAAAAATGGGTGGGGACACCCCCTATCTCATCACAGTGGAAGCTCCACAGGGGGAGAGTCAGTTCTTCTTGAAGAGTGAGAATCTGCAAGATGTGTATGCTTTCGAGCAAGCAATACTACAATCGAGTGACGATGTCCGGCATATCCTTTCCTTTGCTTCCTATGTGGCCTTTGCGAACTCGGTCTACAGCCAGGAGGCAGGTATTCCCGAATCGGATGGCCTGCTCAATCTGCTCAGCCGCATGGTCATTCTTATGAGTCGCCAGGGTCAGGAAGAGATGGGTGCCATCATGAATCCGGAAGGGACCAAACTTACAATAATTTTGCAGAATTATGACGCAAAAGAGCAGGCGCTCGGAACCATCGGCAGTGCCAAACGCATTGAGGATACGGTACTCTCGTATCTGCCCTTGCTGCCCAACGGTACGATTGTGACGCTGGGAGGAGAACCGCATAGAAGCTTGCATTTTTCCAATACCCTGCTTTCGGACCAGTCAAAAAGCACCTACGCAAGCTACCTTCTAGTTTTCTTGGTGGTGCTTTTTGCATTCAAATCTCTTTCTTTCGCCCTGTATGCGTTGATCCCCATTATCAGCGGAGTCATGGCGAACTATATTTTCATGTATTTCTTCCAAATACCCTTCGATATGATCACCGTCAGTTTTGCAGCCATTGCTGTCGGGGCGGGCATCGATGATGCAATCCATTTCTTGATCAGGTATCGGAATAAGCTTGGCATAGACAACCGATCTGTAGAATCACTGCTTTCGGAGACCATTCGGGAGACCGGCAGACCCATCATCCTGACCACGCTCTCTATCGTCGGTGGCATGATGATGTTCCTGTTTGCATCCTACACACCGGTTCGCTATTTCGGCAGCCTCATGAGCATTGCATTATTGAATTGCATGCTGTCTACTCTGTTGATTATGCCTTCGGTCATTCGATTGGTTACCAGGATTCAACGCAGATTCGGTTTGCAGACGGCTACAGATCGAAGAAAGTAAAAAGGCCCATTGTTGTAGATTGAATCGTTCGCTCGCTTCTTTTGCTCTTTCTCCCATTTCCTTGATGCGAGAAGGATTATTGATGAGAGTCGTGAGAATGGATACAAAACGTTTTTCGTCTTGGTAGAGAAATCCACAACCCGAATCCTCAATAGAGAAGCCGAGTGACCCATCCTCACAGAGCAGCACAGGGAGGCCTGAGGCCATCGCCTCTACAAATCCCAAACCCTGTGATTCCCTGATCGAGGAGGAGACAAACAGATCAGAAGCCTGATAATAGCGATGTACCGATTCACAGGGAACCGAACCGGTGAATACAACACGACCTTCCAATCCGAAATCTTTGACCTGCTGTTGTAGACTCTCAAGTTTCGGCCCTCCTCCTACGATGAGAAGACGAGCAGAATCTTCCAATAATGAGAGGAGGAAAAAGGCATCGATGGTGCGATTAACCCGTTTCTCAGGGGCTAGTCGGCAAACGGAAACTAAAACAATATGCTCCTTCTTGAAGAGCAAATCCGAACGCATCCTTGAACGCAGTTCATCGTCAATTCTCAAACCAAACCGCTGTAGGTCGATTCCGCTGGGCAGCACCTCGATAGGCTTTAGTATCCGGTAGCGTTCAAGCATGGCTTTATGTGCTGAGGAAGGACTGATAAGCAAGTCACAATGCTTCACTCTCTGCTTTATGATCAGGGCCATCGCAGTATCCCACAGGGTATGGCGAATACGTTGCTCTGCATCATATCGGGTAAAATCAGTGTGGCAGGTATGCAGCAAGGGTATGTGCAAAGCTTTTGCTATCCGTTTGGCATATCCCATGGAAAAGAACTCATTGTTGGAGTGGACCAGATCGGGTTTCCAAGCAAGAATTTCTTCAAGCAATGGATCCTTGTAGGAGAAGGTCATGTAGGAATCACCAAACGGTTTGAGACGACTCGCTTGCATGTGATACACCCCATCTTGGTAATAGGACTTTTGCCTGTCGCCGATGGTTAAGAGTCGCACTTCATGTCCTTGGAGGGGAAGAGTGGCCATTTCATTCACCACAACCGTGGTCACTCCCGTCGTATAGGGCAAATAGAAATCGGTAGTGATGAGTATCTTCACAACGATTAGCTCCTTGTTGCACTATACTGTGACTTTGTGCAGGATGCAAGAAAGGTAAAAACCCTTGTTGATGGCTTCTTTATTGGGTATGATAGATGCATGCTTGGCACCATGCTCTATGTACATGCGGGGAAAGGCCATTATGTCCCCGCCAAAGCTGTTTCTGACGCAATGGAGCGTGCAGGGCATGAAACATACCTATTGGACATGTTTTCTGTTCTTAAAGCCCCGTTTTGGCAGTGGTTTTGCAAACATGAGTGGCGTTTTATGCTCCAGCATCCACGTTTGGAGCGCATGTATCACCGCTGGATGGATACCCATTTCATAGCATCCCTGATTCGCTTTTTCGCGGTGCGGCTACACACCAAACGTGATTTTTTGCTCTGGTATGAGCAAACCAAGCCGGACTTCATCCTTTGTACCAATTTTCTGGGGGGATCCATCATTGCAGCGATTGCAAAGCAGTCCAATTTGCAGGTTCCAATTTTTATCTATGTTGCCGATGTATTCAACAACCCCAAGGCAGGCTTTCATCAAAAAATAGACCGCATGTTCATCCCGACAAGCTTAGGAGTGAAAAATCTCCTCGCCCAAGGGTACTCAAGTGAGCAGGTTCGCCTTTGCCCCTTCCCGTTGCAGACTTCCATCCAGGCCATGGAAAAACTTACACGCACCCAAGCACGGGAAAAACTCGGCCTTGAGGACCGTTTCACCCTCTTACTCAATCTTGGAGGGGAGGGAATCGGTTCAGCTTCCTTGCTGAAACAGCTGATAAAGAACAAGCTGGCCTGGCAGGTAGTAGTAGTGGGAAATCTGTCGGAAGCGACCAAAAACCGTTTTCAAACCCTTGCAAAGCAACTGCCCCGGATGCGTGTACACACCCCCGGTTTTGTCTCCAATATCGGACTGTACATGCTGGCATGTGATATCCAAGCCGGCAAGGCTGGAGCGAATGCCTTGATGGAATCCCTCTCGCTGCAAAGGCCGTTTATGATCAACGAGCTTCTGCATGCAGCTCGCGACACCAAATCGTTTTTCGATGCATACCAGGTTGGCTGGGTGATCCGAAGCCCTAAAAAACAAATGCTTACCATAAAAACTTTTGCAGAGAGTTCTGTAGCCCAAAACCAGATGCAGGAGCACCTTGCATCACTTCCGTTGCAATTTGACAGCGATCTGTTTGTCAACCTCCTCATCAACGAGGTAAAAGCCCTTGCAGATTGAACCGTTTTCTCCTATTCTTGGTGTATGCATATAGCACTATTGTACGTCGATGCTGGGAAAGGGCATATTACACCGGCAAGGGCACTTTCTGATGCCTTCATTCGCCTTGGCCATACAACGATAATTGAGAATCTGTTCGCCACTGTCGGCGCGCCTATGATAAATTGGATCAGCAAGTACAATTGGCGTCTTCAACTGCATTTCCCGAAAATGGAAGCAAAGGTCAATGCACGAAACGATTCAGTGGCAAATGCCAAGCGTGTGCGCTATGTAGCCACCCACTCCCATGCCGTCAACGATTTCCAGGCCTGGTATGAACAGACCAAGCCTGATGTACTGGTTGTTCCCCACTTTCTTGCTGCTTCCATCATCCAACCGCTCGTTGACTATCTGCATATACCGGTTCCTGTATTTGAGTATGCAGCCGATGTAGTCTTTACCCCGAATCTGGGCATCAACAAGGATCTCGACCGGCTCTATATCTGCACTGAGATCGGTAAGGAGCTTGCCATCCGAGCAGGCCAACCGGAACATACCATCAGGATTTGTCCATTCCCCCTGAAAACTGAATTCATGCTCACCAAGCCCCTTGGCAGAACAGAAGCACGCAGGAAACTCGGGCTGAAGGAATGCTTCACCGTTCTGCTTAATCTGGGTGGGGAAGGTATCGGAACTACCGATTTCCTGGATGAAGTGGTGAAACGCAATTTAAACTGGCAGGTCATCACGGTGGGCGAACTCAGTGCCAGCACCAAGCTGCATTATACTGTCTTTAAGGAAAAGCATCCCGACTTTCCCCTGCATACGCCGGGCTTCGTGAAGAACATCCAAGACTATATGTGTGCGTGCGATGTACAGGCGGGAAAAGCAGGAGCAAATGCGTTGATGGAATCGTTATCCCTGCAACGCCCCTTTCTAATTTCCAGCTTGCTGTACGCAGCCTGGCCGACCAGTATCTTTTTTGAGCGCAGAAAAGTGGGTTGGGTGGAGAACAATGTGGAAAAACAGGTTGATATCCTCCAGGCATACAGCGAAAGCAACGAGCAACAACAAGCAATGCAACTAGCTTTCGACAAGCTGCCGCTCATCTTTGACAGCGATGCGTTTGCCAAGCAGATTCTCTTTGATGCAAAAGAAGTCATGCTAGGTAAGTTCGGCCTCACCCTGAACTAGGGCCACTAGAAATAGAGCTCGAAGCTGACTGACAGTTCCCACTCGACCTGTAACGGCTCCATACGGCCCTGCATTGCTTCATAGACATCAAAGAGGTTCAATCCCAAGGCTACACGCATAGGATGGCTGGGGAAGCGTCTAAGCACACCCCACCCTTCCACACCGGCACTTGCCAGAATGGTACGACCATCCGGTTCTGAAGGATTGCTGAAAACTCCGATATCAAGGAAGGGATTGGCATACGATTTTGCAAATCCGAAATCTATGAAGTCCACGGTCATATTTAAGTTGATGACACCGCCGTAGGAAAGGGCTTCATTTACTTCAACAATTTTGGGTGAGCGTGACAGGTAGCCCCTGAAGTAGTCGGCTACATTCAGGTCTTCATTGGAGGGAAGGAATTTATACTGTACGTTTTCTCCATAGAAACCAGTCAACCGGATGGATGGGTTGAACCGCCATACAATAAACGGAAACCAAGTGGCACTACTTTCCATATACCAATAGGTTTTATGTTCATATTCTGCTTGGGGATACTCACGATAGACATGCTTGAAGGAGAAAATCAGACCTCTTCTGAACTTATGCAGATTGGAGAGGTAGTTGATGCGTCCGCCATTGCTGAGCGTGTTCACATATTCGAAATAGTGCTGGAGGGGATTCTGGCTATAAATAAAGTTTAGAGCTCCTGTGAACGATGTCCCCCAGGTCAAGCCAAACGGCAGGGGAAAACTCGTTCCTACCGTGGAACTAAGCAATACGTTGTCTACATATTCCGATGCTAATGCCTGATTCGTTTCGACTCGTATGTCGAACGAGAGAGGCCGGGTGAAGAGCTTCAGGTCGTGCTGGGAAAGAGTGGTTTCTGTAGTGAAATTGGTGATGTTATTTTCCCATTGCACCAATGAGCTGAGGGTATAGAGGCCTTCGTTCTGATTGAAGGGACCGTAACTGAAGGAAAATCCATAGAGCGTTGGATCGAGTACGGAGAAGTCAGTTGCAGGTTTGAGGTCAGCCCAGGTAGCCAGATTGACATGTGTCCCGAAGAGGTTCAAACCTATCCAACTGACATCATAATTAAAGGTTTGGGCTGAGGCTGTAGGGTCAAAAACACCTTCGGTATAGAAGTTCAGTCTTGTTCCCATCAGATTGATACCCGTCCAGTCAAGGTCGAAGTCATAGGTTCCCATGGGCTTGTCGCGTTTCTGCCGCTCATAGACGAAATTGAGGCTGATGGAAGTGTCAAGGAACGTGAATTTGGAGATGTCGAGTTCAACATGGTCTTCCCGATTATCCCAACTCTCCAGCGTCCCATCATTTTGGGAAATATACCCGGTAAAGTTGAGCTCTCCGAGGGTACCAAGCAAGTTGGTATCCTTTGCTTTCGCACCGAATAGGAACCCAGTATCGTCATTGTCGAATTTCGGGTAAGGAAGCACAATCAGCGTCTTTGAATCTTCCACATAGTAGGTGACCGTATAGTACGCCACCCCATCATTGAAGGATGCCACACGATAGTCATAGCTTACGTTGAGAAACAATTGCTTGTTTACCAGGGTCTGTCGTTTGGCATCGAGGGCTGCAATAAAAGCGGATTCAGACGTATATAAAACATCACCATCAGAAGGGACGATGGCGTTACGAAGGGCATATTTGGTGGTCTTTCCCTTAACGGAGAACTCATAGCCGGCAATTCCGTATCCAGTCACTTGATCGGTTGTAATCAATGGCTCACTGGCAAAAACAACTCCACCAAAGCTAACCAGGAAAACAAGAAAGAAAAAAACAACCTTTTTTCTCAGATTACCCATATATCCTCATTCTGTGTACATACTATTACTATATGGCAAGATATATCACTTCCATTGACATTGTCAACAAAAGAGCAAGCCCTACCAAAATACGAGCACATAGTGATATACAGCATAATCCAAGAAGCAAGCCACTACGTTACAGTTTTAAGCAAAATAGGGAGAATCTTTCAATTCTCCCCTCTTGTTTCAATAAAAAATCTTCACACCCACCTGCACGACATGATTGAAGGTAGGATTCTGCCATGCCCCAAAGACGGTGCCAAGCCCATCAAAGCGTTCAGCTGTGGTACTCTCATCAATCGGTCTTTCCCAGTCTGCAATGAACCGGTAGGAAGCAGACAGAGAGATGGGCATTCCATCCAGTTTCTTAGATGCTGAGGCCAGAACAGAAAGGGTGTGGTTGAATACATGATTCCAGAAATCCTTTTCTGGATACTGGTCATCGATGGCATAGAGCATGAACTGGTCGATCGAGTATCCATATTGGCCGCTGCGTGCCTGATACTTGGCCTGCAGTTGTGTTGTCCAACCCTTGGGGAGTCCAAGATCCAACTGGACAAGGAACTCCTGGGAGTTGGGCTGCAGCGGATACCCAAGGTTCTCACCCTTGTTCACATAGGCGGTTTCTGAATAGGTTTCGTAGATGAGATACTTATCCCCTTCTTTTTCAATCATGGTACGACCGTCTTTGGTCAAGGTATAGGTACCATTACTGTACCATTCTGCACTAGTAAGATTTATAGTTTCTGCATCATCAGGCCCTTTAGCAGCGAGACTAATATTGGTTCCATCATAGGTAACAGTACGACCGGTATCAGTAATTATGACAATTGGCTCAGTAAGATTAGTTACAGGACTACCGTTTTCGTATTTAGTATCCACATACCCCGTCAACTTCCTCAATGGATAGTGCGTATACACAAACGGCCCGATATACGTCCATTGGAATGTCAATGAGGAGAAGGATCCTATGGGAAGAGGCACTACCACACCTGCCTGGAAGGCAAACATATTCCTGGGTGCCTTGAGCATGGTGATGGGGTTGCCTACCACGTTCATTTCATTCATGGCCATCGCACCGTAGATGCGGGCCTTGGAAGGGAGCGTCAATGAAGCATCGACACCGGCAAACAAATCATCGATGTCACCCATGCTGTTCTGCTGGAACATATAAATAGTTGCAGGATTGAGATAACTCAACTCAAAGCGTTTCTGCCACACAGTAGATTCAAAAATTGAGAAGGTAAAGTTCTTACCGAAATCGAGTTCGACACGATGAGCACTGAAATTGTTATCAAAACGATAGTTTACCCTATCTTCCTTCGATCCAAAATAATCAGAGAAAAAGGGAGTGCCATCAATAGTATTAAGTGAGAACTTACCCAAGGAACCATTCATAACCGAGAAACGGAACCAAGGAGTCAGCAGCAATTGCAGCTCTAGTGCATCAAAACTACGGGCATCGGAGGAGAGAATCAAATTGTTCAGTCCCGGACCCCAATCACGCTTGAGCGTGCCCCACCGTAATTGCAAGGCCCCGTCGAAAAAGGAGCCGGTTACCTCAGGCGTAAGCGTAAGGCTTGTATAGAGGTTGTCGAAAGGAATTGACCATGCCGTTCGGCCTCCTTCAAGCATCAATAAGTAGAAACCTTCACCGGGGATAGTAAATTCAGAAGGAAGGAACACTCTGTTGTTCAGGTGGTCGAAAACCATACCGAAATCCATATTGAAGGAGATGCTAGGGCCAATATCACCCTTCAGGAAAGCTACCACCCCATTTCTGGAATCATATTCACCTTTCTGATTCAAGCTGATCGTCTGCTGTGAAGCCAAGGTTATTCCCATAGATGCGCCAAGCTGTTTATCAGCATCATAGGTTCTCAGAAATCCAGTGGAAAAAAGTTTGTCGGCATAGGAAGGAGCTGTCCCATAGGTTTGATTCAACTGGCTAAGAAGCCCTGCAATCTCCTCCGCTTCCCCGCTTTGAAGAGAGCTTGGTTGACTGGCAATCTCTTCAAGCAGGGCGATAACCTTGCTTGCTCTATACGGTTTGACAGCCAGCTGATTGTCTATCAAACCTCTGATTTGTGCTACTTCAAGTATTCGATACACCCTATGGTCGACGGGTACAGACGTATGCATCGCTGCTGAAAGAGAAGAAAGAGTCAAGAACAACAAGCCTAGTACCAAGAAACCGCGAAATCGTTTCATATCTATAATCCTATTCAATTTCAAGAGTATTGAGTTGGCTAATGAACCAGTTCTGTAGCGCAACAATTCGACGTCTGAATGCCGAAGGAAGGTCGACTGTCAGGCCCAGAACGGAAACTTCAGGCTTGCGATCGCGTACACTGGTAAGGGCAACCAGCAAAAGCCCCTCATCCAACTGGTACGTTCCCATATTGATGGACAACTGCCCCGCCTTCACTGCAGTAAACAAGCCAAGTACTTTCAAAGAACTGATATTGCTGATTTCAACAAAAATTTCCTTGTCGGTATTGGTATAGGTGTGAAGATATCGGTTGCCGCCAAAGGAAGAATCCCTCTGATAGACATAGCTTTGTTCTGTAAACGGAAATACCGTTGCCACAGGATCAGTTACCAGCTTATTCAAATTCTTGGAATCTTCCATGTAGGAGGACTTCTCGATGAGAACTTTCTCCTTGTTTCCAGCGCGCCATGAAATATAGGTCAGACCTTCCTGAGTGGAAATAGCCCTGATGGCATTAAAAACTGCCAGTTGACGTTCTGATGGATCCATTGCTTTCAGCTTTGGCCCATAGGGGATGTAGCTGACCGCCCCGATGGAAAATCCACTCTCTTCCTGTTGTGCCAACTCTGCACGTTTGGAAGCCTCTGTACCCTGGACGAAGAATTGGGCGATTTTACCCCCATCGAGGGTACGGCCATAGACCATTTCCCCAGCATCGAGGGCCTGATATTCAGCCTCCGATAAAAGAGGAAGTGCTTCTCGAACCTCAACGGATGAAGCAAAAAGCCCGGCCAAGCTCAGCAAACAGAAAAACAGCACCACGAGAAACCGTTTATTCATCAAATTCTCCACATCAATATGCATTTTCATTAACAAAACCTCTGAAGAACGTATACAGCACAATCTTCAGATCAAAAAGCATGCTCCAGTTTCGGATGTAGAAGAGATCAAACTCAATACGCCTTTCAAGCGATGTGTTGCCTCTCCATCCATTAACCTGGGCCCAGCCGGAAATTCCAGCCTTCACCCGATGGCGCATCCGGTACCCGGGAATCTCAGAATTGAACTGTTCCACCAATTCCGGGCGCTCGGGTCTGGGACCGATCAAGCTCATCGAGCCGCCGATAACATTAAACAATTGGGGAAGCTCGTCAAGACTGGTCTTGCGTAGGAACTTTCCAATTCTCGTCACTCTCGGATCATTCTCTTCCGTCCAATGAGCGGTTCCTTCAGCAATATCGTTGCGCATACTCCTGAATTTGTACATGGTAAAGATTTTCTCGTCCCGCGTCACCCGTTTTTGCTTGTAAATGACAGGACCGGGGGATGAAAGTTTCACCAGTACAGCGAGCAATAGAAGAATCGGAGAAATCAGGGTAATGCCGATACTGCACGTCACGATATCGAACAAGCGTTTGGCGATCCGCTGAAACGCGCCGATATCAGCTGCATTCAAGGTAAACATGGGAATCCAACGGAAGTCAGAAATCTGCGTACCGATATACGACTCCGGCAGAGAGGGAATCAGGACCACTTTCTCGTTGAGCAGGTCCAAACCCTGGGCTACCATGGCTTGCTGTTTCTCATACTCACTGCCCGGGTACGAAATGACCACCAAGTCAGGCTTCGTCTGCTCTACTGCAATACGAAGCGATTCAGCCTCTAGCTGCCTTGCCCCCCCGATTGCAATCCCTTGTCCATCGAACTGACCAGCCAAGTTAATCCCAAGAATACTCTTGCTATGCAGCGCACGTTCATAGTTTTGCAGGTTTTCACCATACCCGACCAAAAGTATCCTTCGGTTATACTTTCCTTTGCGGTAACAGCTCATGATATAGCTAGAGATAATGGTTCTTTCGGTCACTAAAAAGATCACAAGCAGGATGAAATGCAGACCGATAGCTAAACGGCTGACCTTCTGTATAAACACAAAATAGAGCGTAATTACCAACAACAAAAAACCTTCGAACGCGCTTATCATCAGTTTATTGGTTTCTTTGCGCCAGGAGTGCTCTAGGTCCTCTATATACAACCCATTCCGGCTGATGAAAAAAAGCGTGTAGGACACGACTAGGATAGAAACCTGCAAGAACATCGTAAATGAAGCCCGAACACCTCCGGGTATGATAAAAAATCTTAAATATCCTGCAAGCAACCAAGAAAGAAGTATTGCCAAAGCATCACTAATCAATTTTAAAGCTAGCAACGAACGTCTCGAACTCTTCATATCAATATGGAACCTTCTTCATACACGCTTGGAGATATCGTTAACCATGGTATCATATACCACTGGATTGAGGAACTCCTTATTCTGGCTCCTAGATATGGAGATGGTCATCGTAGCGGTCACTGAGCAGCCGCTTGCAATACGAGTCCTTCTGTTTCAAAATCTTGGAGCCCCTGGTAATCTTACACAGTGAAATACCATAGGAAGCGGCAATTTCACGCTGGGGGAGACCGCGATAGAGATCCTTCATCAGGTTCCATCTGAGCAGCAGATCCTTTCTCTCATTCGGAGTCAACATTTCCTCAAGCAGTCTCTGCATATCCTGTACATCCGTAGTAGAAGCAAAAACCTTGATCAAGTCCTCATAATTTGTATCCATGTCTCCTCCCGAGCTCTGCATCAATACTACAAAGAGAACCGAGTGCGGTCAAGCAAAGCTATTTCCAAAACCAAACCCGCTGGGTATACTTGGCTGAGGGAGCAAGTACAATGGAACAAAAAACAATGAGCCGGAAAACCATGCTGATCCTCCTCTATCTACAGCGGGGAGAATTGACTGAACACCTAATCTATAAAAGCCTCGCAAAGCGTGTGAAAGATGAGCATAACAGTGACATACTTCGTCGCATAGGGGAAGAAGAACTTAGGCATGCCAAAATCTGGGAGAAAATGACTGGTAAACAAGTCAAGCCCAATCGGGTGAAAGCATGGTTTTACAGCATGCTTGCCCTCCTGCTCGGCTACACGTTTGTTTTAAAGAAAATGGAAAGGGGTGAAGACAAGGCAACCAAAGGCTATGCCGCCCTGATCGCGGAAGTACCGCAGGCAAAACAAATCTCCGAGGATGAGGACCGACACGAACAACAGCTGCTGGCAATGCTCGATGAGGAGCGCCTGCAATACATTGGTTCGATGGTTCTCGGTCTCAGCGACGCCCTGGTCGAACTTTCCGGCACTTTGGCAGGTCTCACCTTCGCTTTGCAAAACACCAGACTCATCGCACTCTCGGGCCTTATCACCGGTATATCGGCAACACTGTCCATGGCCTCCAGTGAATATCTATCGGCAAAGAACAGCGGCGACAAGAATGCAGCAAAAAGCAGCATGTACACCGGCATCGCCTATCTCTTTACGGTCACCTTCATGGTCCTTCCCTATCTGCTTTTGGAAAGCTATGTACTCGCCTTGATCCTCATGCTGGTCGTTGTGGTAGTCATAATCATGCTGTTCACCTACTACACTTCAGTTGCAAAGGATCTTCCCTTCGGCAAGCGTTTCACGGAAATGGCGCTCATCAGTCTTAGTGTGGCTGCCATCTCGTTTGTGATCGGAATCTTGGTCAAGCGATTCCTGGGAATTGAAATTTAATGAAATACCTCAACTTTTTTGGAAAACAGATCGCCCAGATTTCTCTGGGCTGCGACCACTATGGTGCTGCTGTCAGTGAAGAAACTGCAATGCGGCAGCTTGACATCTATGTACAGCAGGGCGGCAATCTGCTGGACACCGCCCACATCTACGGTCAGGACAAGGCAGGTGGACCTTCCACCAGCGAACAGGTGCTGGGCAAGTGGTTGAGGGCAAACAACCTACACGAAAAAATCACGGTCGCCTCAAAGGGATGTCACCCGTATAAGGAGGATATGAGCCATAGCAGGATCAACGAGAAGGACATGATGCTGGACATCAGCCAAAGTCTGGACCAACTAAAAACCGACTGCCTGGATATCTGGTTCTTCCACCGCGACAATCCATTGATGGGCAGCGATGAGATTATCGACCTTGCGTCCATGCTTATCGACAAGAAGCTGGTCAAACATCTGGGCGTCTCCAACTGGAGAACCGAGCGAATAGAAGCAGCCAACACGTGGGCTAAAGCCCATGGAAAACCAACCTTTGAAATAAGTGAAATCCAATGGAGCCTCGCCCGTTGCACACCTGAAACCTGGGGTGATGACACATTGGTATGCATGACCGAACAGCAACGCCTGTGGTATGAGAAAGAAGCTATGCCGGTAATGTGCTTCGCCCCCCAGGCAAAAGGGTTGTTCTCAAAACTCTTGTCGGGAAATGAGGATAGGCTCAGCTCCAATGCCAAACGCAGATTTCTTACCGAGGAAAATCTTGCCTTGGCTCCCAAAGTGCAAGCATTGAGTCAGCATCTCCGAGTCACCCCGGCCGCCATCGCAATGGCCTATCTGACCAGCCAGAAGAATCCGACCATTGCCATCGCAGGTTCCAGCCGGGTTGAGCAGATCACCGAAACCCTTGGAGGAGCAGACCTCACCCTGACAGAAGAAGAACTTGCATTCCTGCAAAGCTAACCAAGAACTACTCAGGTGAAAAATTGAAGAGTTGACCACCACCCTCTTGCGTTACCACCTTTGTGAAGATAGGATGCACCCTATGGCGCAGTCATTATTGCAAGTTGCACTCTTTCTCTTTCTGATCGCCCTGGCGAATTTTCTTAAACGCATTGGGCTCTTTTCAGAAAAAGAAGGGGCAACCCTCTCAAAAATTACCTTGAACATCACGTTGCCTGCAGCAATTGTAGCCAGCTTCAACACGTTCAAACTCGATTATTCGCTTTTAGTCCTCATATTCTATGGAATCCTTGCCAATGTAGTGATGATGGTGTTGTCCTACATCGCCATGAGGAAGGAGTCAAACAGCCAGAAAGGCTACGCTCTGCTCTGCGGTTCGACGTACAACGTAGGCAATTTCTCCTTCCCGTTCGTCCAAGCCCTTTTTGGCGCCCCCGCTTTGGTAGCCGCTTCCCTGTTCGACCTTGGCAATGCCCTTATGACTACCGGCTTTACCTACTCGCTTGCTTCCAACACCGTAAGTGGAACAAAACCCAATACCAAGGATTTGGTCAAGAAACTCTTTACCTCGGTACCGTTTGTCACCTACCTTGTCATGATCAGCCTCTCATTTGCAAACCTCACCCTGCCCCTCTTCCTGCAGAATTGGATGCAGACCATTGGAAAAGCAAACCCGATCATCGCTATGTTGATGATCGGGTTCATGTTGGATATTCGTTTTCAACCGGGCTGGATCAAAAAATCAGTAGTGCTGCTTTGTATCCGCTATGGCGTGGCAACCGTGTTTGCGTATTACTTCCTCAAACACACCCAGTTCAACCAGGTCATTCGCGTCACCTTGGCTCTGGCGGTGTTCTCCCCGATCTCAAACAGCTCGGTGGCATTCACCGAGAAAATTTCCGATCAGGGAAAACTTGCCTCCTTCACCTCATCGCTGTCGGTGTTGATCAGCGTTCTTTGTTATTTCGTCCTGGCACCGCTTCTCTCTTAGCCGAAGAGGTAGGAATTCAACAGGTTGTTCAGATACTCCTGCTTACCGCTCTTCTTCTCAATCTTGGCATTGCGTCCAAGCTCTGCGAGTTCTGCCAGACTAAGCTTGCCTTCCTCAAACTTCTTGCCGTCTCCCTTATCGAAGGAGCTATAGCGTTCCTTCACAAAGGAATCGATTACGCCGTCGTCCAAAATTTTCTGGGCTACCTCAAGACCAAGAGCAAAACTATCCATGCCACCGATGTGGGCGATGAACAAATCCTCAAGGTCGGTGGAGTTGCGCCGTCTCTTGGCATCGAAGTTAAGACCGCCGTTGCCAAGTCCACCGTTTCTGAGAATGACCAACATTGCCTGCGTGGTTTCATACACATTGCTGGGGAACTCATCGGTGTCCCAACCATTAATCGAGTCGCCCTGGTTGGCATCAACGCTGCCGAGCATGCCATTGTCGGCGCAGACCTGCAAATCATGGCTGAACGTATGACCGGCCAGTGTTGCATGGTTAGCTTCAATATTGCACTTGAAATCCTTCTCCAAGCCCCAGTTCTTCAAGAAACCGATGGTGGTTGCCGCATCGTAGTCATATTGGTGCTTGGTCGGTTCCATCGGCTTGGGTTCGATCAGGAAGGTACCCTTGAAACCGATGCTGCGTCCATAATCCCTGGCCATCGTCAAGAAGCGTGCAAGGTGCTCCTGCTCGCGCTTCATATCCGTATTGAGCAGGCTCATATAGCCCTCACGGCCTCCCCAGAAAACATAGTTGGAACCACCGAGCTTGACGTTCACGTCAAGGCTGTTCTTAACCTGTACAGCAGCGCGTGAAACCACCTTGAAATCAGGATTGGTAGCCGCACCATTCATGTAGTTGGGGTGTGAAAACACATTGGCGGTATTCCACAAAAGCTTGATGCCACTGGCCTTCTGGCGGGCAAGCAGCTCATCGGCAATTTTATGATAGGTCTTCTCGTACTCGGCTGCCACTTCATGATCGGGAGAAGCATCGATGTCATGGAAGCAATAGAACGGAGTACCGAGCTTGGTAAAGAATTCGAATGCAGCATCAGCCTTGGCTACAGCATTCTCATATTTATCCGCCTTGCGGAAGGGAAAGTCGATGGTGGAGTTGCCGAACGGGTCGGTGCCATCAGCGCAGAAGCTATGCCAGTAGGCGGTGGCAAAACGAAGATGTTCTTCCATGGTCTTGCCGGCAATTACCTTCTTAGCATCATAATATCTGAAAGCCAAAGGGTTCTTGCTCCCCTTTCCTTCGAACTGAATTTTACCGATTCCTTTGAAATACTCTTCTTGTCCAACAAAATACTGCATTGTATCCTCCTATGCAAACAGAGGCGTCATGGCCTCTACATACGCTTGATAACGGGCATAGGCTACTTCATACTGCTTGCCCGCTTCCTTATCCGGTGTACATGATTTCGACTCGTCAAAAAGCACGTGCTCCTTGGCAAGATCCACAATACTGGTACCCTTTAGTGTCCATAATGCCTGCAAGGCAGCACCAAAAGCGGCACTTTCTGCAACCATCGGAACTGCTAGCGGCAATTGCATGACATCACAAGCGATCTGCCTCCAGATGGCGCTTTTTGCACCGCCACCGGTGAGAATAATCCGTTGGGGAACAAAACCAAGCTCCCTAAACGCATCCAGGCCGCCTTTCATAGCATAGATGGAACTCTCAAGAGCCGAACGGGCTATGTTCTGCACCTTCATATTGCTCATATCCAGGCCTGCAATCACACCCTTGCCATGGGGCAGGTTGGGAACGCGTTCCCCATTGAAGAATGGCAACATCGTAACACCCTCACATCCGATCGGAGCTTCACCGGCCAACGTGTCAAGCTGTTTGACATCGTAGCCGAACAGAGAGCGGACCGACTCGGTGGTAATGGTACAATTCATCGTGCACAGCAGCGGCATATACCCGCCGGTTGACGAGCAGAAGGCCGCAAGACGTCCCTTAGGATCGGTAATGCAGCTGTCGCTGTATCCGAACAAGGTCCCGCTGGTACCCATGCTCATGGTCAAATCACCCTTGCCGACACACCCGGTCCCTATGGCTCCTGCCATGTTGTCACCCGCTCCACAGGAGACGGGAATACCGAGTGGGATACCCAGTTCCTTAGCCGTAGAGGCTTGCACCTTGCCACAACTCTTGCCCGCTTCCACCAAGGGAGGCAACAGGCTGTACAAGTCGCGATTCTCATCGACAGCCTCAAGAACTTCACGGCTCCACTTCTTATGCTTCACATCGAAGAAGGCGCTACCGGAGGCATCACCCGCCTCGGCGGTATACTCGCCGGTAAGATAGTAGTTGATATAATCGTGCGGCAACAGAATATGTGCAAGCTTGTCATAGGCATCCTTGCGATGTTGCTTGAGGTGTAGAATCTTGGAAAGCGTATAGCCTGGCAAAATCTGGTTTCCCAGCAAGGCAAATACCCGTTCTTCCCCGCCAAGCCTCTCTGTCAGTTCATCGCATTGGGCCTTCGTCGAGGTGTCACACCAGAGTTTCACCGGGGCAAGCACTTCCCCATCCTTTCCAACAGGAACGAAACCATGCTGCTGCGCTGAAACACCGATACCGCTAATCTGACTTTTAATGGCAGGGTCTATTTGATCAAAACAGGACCTGATGGCATCCAAGTACCATACGGCTTCTTGCTCACGGGTCCCGTCATCCGAGCTGAACATCTGGTGAGACGCACTGACGGTCAACAGAACGCTCTTTGTGTCAACGTCATAACAGAGCACCTTGGTACTCTGCGTTCCAGTATCAATTCCTGCAACAACTTGCATATTACTCCGTCTCCTTTGCTACAGCATCCTCCAACAGAAGGGGTATTACCATAGACAAGATTGGAAAAACATATGTATTATTGACTTATGGAACTATTGGACGCAGTTTTTGTCTTTCAGATGCATGAACAACAGGAACTCTTATGGCACCAACGGGTACACAGCCATGAGAAGGGGCAATTTGAGCTCCATTACTTTGTAAGCGGCAGTGGCACGTTTTCCAATGCTCACAACCGCTATAGCATCTCCCCAGGCTCATTGTTCGTCACCACAGGAGAGACCATCCACAGCATTGAAGCGAATGAGGAGGAGAGCCTTACGTACTATGCCACCCTCCTCTTCTGTCCCGAGGAGCTTGAACTTGCCAAAAGATTGGAAACCATGAACCCGATAAAAGTTGGAACCAACTGGCGATTCTTCTTCGAGGAAGTCAGGGATAAAGGATTGAGCCAAACCAGGGAACTGCGCATCAGTGCATGCCATCAAGTACTGGGGCTTCTGTACAACCTTGCTGCTGGAACGAAAATTGAAGAGGTTAAGGGCGAAAACATCCGGCTCGAAAAAGCCATCCGCTACATGCAACGCCATGTCTTCGACAAGGTCGACCTGCAGATGATCGCAAACCATGTACAACTCGATCATTCCTATTTTGTACGCCTTTTCAAGAAGCGCATGAACACCACCCCGATGCAGTACTATTCCAACTTACAACTTGAGGCGGCAAGGGCATTGCTCACCAGTACCAATCTCTCGGTCAAGGAGATTGCAGACAGACTCCAGTTCTGTTCTGAATTCCACTTCTCCAAACGATTCAAGCAGTCTACGGGAACCAGCCCCTCGGCGTATAGGAAAACACACCTGCAACTTCTCGGCTCCTAATTCTGGGAGAAGTTCAGTTCACTTTGCTCACCGCTCTCCTGTCAGAAGCGGTGCAATACTTCGTTCATGTCTCTTGTCACAGCAAAGGATATGCCACAAGCACAAAGGATGCCGTATGTGCGAATGCCTGCAAATTCAGCGTATTGTCTCTGTCACAAGTGAACAATCGCGATTGCTAAACCGGTTAAAACTTGTGCTATGTTATATGTTATTGGTAGATGTTATAGGTCACTTCTTCGTACATATGACATTCGCTAATTTCTTTTATTATAATAAATTATAGTATTTCGTGTATTGACATCTTCTCACATATTCCCTATTCTTCAAGTACAACAACGACAAGAAGGAGAGAGCATATGAAGAAGTTAGCTACCATCGCACTTACCATCATCCTCATGGCATTGCTCTCTTCCTCTCTCTTCGCCGCCGGCATGAACGACACCGTGACTCTCAAGCTGCATGCATACATCCCGGAGAGGACCACCTTCAGCGCCGACGAGTTCGGCTTTACGGTCGCCTCCAATGCCTACAACTTCACCTACTCGGTCGCCGTGCAGGGAATGGACAGGACCTTGTTCGTGGTTGCCAATTGAATTGCTTCTAGATAGCGCGTCCGGACAGACAAGCTTGCAAATAATCAGAAGCCAGTGTTGCGGGAAACATCACTGGCTTCTCTTTTTTATGTGAGAGATACTGCTTGAATCTGGTTTAGGAAAACACCTCGAAAGCAAGGGGGATGGAAGCCATTGCACCGGGCCGTGAAACAGCAAGGCCGGCAGCCTTGCTTGCATATTGCAACGCTTGGCGGATTGAATAGCCGCGGGCGATCGAGGCAAGGTAGAATCCTATGAACGTATCGCCGGCTGCGGTTGTATCGACAACCTGTGTCTCATAAATACCGTGATGGATCCTAAGATCCTTGAAAGCATACCAACAACCCTGCTTACCGATGGTAAGAAGAATCTCGGAATTTGGGTACCGGGTGACCAACCTTTCAAGAATGGTTTTGTAGTCGGCAGTCATTTCCATACCGGCAAGACCTGCACCCTCAATCTCATTGGCAACCAGGATGTCCACCAAATCCAAGGGAAGGGAGAGCAAGGAGGAATCGAAAGGAGCAGTATTCATACAGACTTTCATACCCCGTTGTTTTGCCTTTCTGATCAGATACTCGGTATGCACAATCTCATTCTGCAATACCAGCATATCGCCACTGTTGAATTGTTCAAGGGTACGGTCGATCTCCTCGGTCGTAATGGCCCCATTACCGCCGCTATACAGGATGATGGCATTCTGTTTGTTGGAATCCAATTGGATCAGGGCTTGACCGGTCGCTCCCTCATAGGATTGGATATTCGAGACATCCACACCATACCCAGAGAGCAGCTCAAGTAAAAACGCACCATCGAAGCCGACCTTACCTGCGTGAAATACTGAAGAGCCGGCCTTGGCCAACGCTGCACTCTGATTGGCACCCTTGCCACCTGCACTCCTGGTAAGCGAGGTACTTTGCAGCGTCTCCCCTCCCTTGACGATATGATCGACAGTAAAGACCAAATCGATGTTAACCGATCCATAGTTTAGAAACCTCATCACTCCTCCTACATCAGCGGTGCGGCAATCTTGAGAATCAGGCCTAGCAATCGCTTGTACCATGGCCTTTTTTTATGGAAATCCTGTGCAATACGTTCACTAATCTGTAAAGTATGCTGGATATCCTCATATACTTTGCGAATCACGGAAGAACCATAAAAGGCAACCCCGTTTTCGAAATGCAAATAGAATGAACGATAGTCCATGTTGATCGTTCCAATAATTGCCACCCTATCATCACTGACGAACATTTTCGCATGCAAAAAGCCAGGTGTATACTCATAAATCTTTACCCCTGCTTCCAAAAGCAGACGGTAATTCTCCCTGGTCACCGCAAACACATACCACTTGTCCGGCATATGGGGTGTGATGATTCTCACATCCACACCACTTTGCGAGGCAATCTTGAGGGCAGTAAGCATTTCATTATCCAAAACCAGATAGGGCGTAGTAATCCATACATACCGTTTGGCCATGTTGATAATCTGGATATACGCATTCTCCGCAACATTCTCGTTATCCAAGGGATTATCGGCAAACGGCTGGACGAATCCATCCATCTTGGTGGTAATTGTCGGCCTATGCTTGGCAAAATCTTCGAACTTCCCGGTCGAGAAGGCCCACAGCTGAAGGAACATCTGGGAAAGGCTCCACACAGCATCACCGCGCAGTTTTACCGCCGTGTCTTTCCAATGCCCGAACTTCAGCTTCCGGTTGGCGTACTCGTCAGCGATGTTCATACCGCCTGTGTACCCGATATTGCCATCGATGACCAACACCTTGCGATGGTCACGGCTATTGAGCTTGCTGTTCAGGTGAGCCCTGAGAGGATTGAAAGCGACTACTTCCAACCCAAGCGATCTGAGTCGGCGATCCAGATGGGAGGGAATATCCAAAATTGAGCCGACATCGTCATACATAAGACAGATTCTCACACCCATTTTCTGCTTTTCGAGCAACACTGCGAGGAATGAATCCCAAATCTCGCCTTCGCTGATAATGAAGAATTCCATGAAAATAAAGGATTTTGCTTTCTTCATTTCAGAAAGGACATCGAGAACCCAAGCCTCACCCGAACTGAAATACTCTACCTCGGTATTTCCCCAGACAGGAAACCCGGTAATATTCGCAATGTATTGGGCTTGTCGTGCAAGGGTTGGAGAATAAGAAGCCAACGCTTTCATCGGGAGAAGTTCGCTGTAGGCTCCTCCTTCCACTCCCTTCTGATAGAAAATATTGAGTTGTTCAAGACGTGATCGAAGTCGCGCATTAAGCCGACGATTACCAAAAAACAGGTAGAATATGCCACCGTAGACTGGAATGGACATAAAAATGAGCATCCAGCCGATTTTATAGGCAGGGTTGAGGTCGCGGGAGATTACCACCAACGTCATGAGAATGGAAAGAGCTGAAAGAAACTGTATCCAAAGCGCACTATTTTGGGCAAACGAGAAAATATTGACCAAAATTCCGATTTGCAGAGAAATAAGCACAAAGGAGATGAACAATCTTCCTGTGAAGAACTTCAACAGTTTTCGCAGCATACCCACCTCCTCCAGATTGAAGAGTATAGCATCAGAACAGAATGCAGGCAAAGGGGAGCTAGTGCATGCTGAATTCGCATCCACAATACTGCTGGCGGTAGATTCCCAGCTCTTTGCTCAACTGTACGCTCTTCTCAAAGCCGCCTTTTTTCTTGAAATCGATACACTCAAAGCCCTCAAGCTGCTGGCCGACAGCAAAAATGAGCTTGCTGTTCTTGAACCGACTGACAGTCAACGTTGTGGTGAAGTGGGAGAACCCGAGAGCCTGTGCCTTAGCGGCAGCTTGTGAAAGGTTGTAGGCAAAGCACTTCTCGCACCGCAAGCCGCCTTCTTTTTCCATTTCATGACCCTGGATGGATTGCAGCCAACTCTCATGATCATACCGTTCATGAATTACCTGGAGCTGATAGCTGTGGGCAACCTGCAACAAGGCCTCATACCGGCGCTCGGCTTCCTCTTGGGGGAAAATATTACTATTTGAAAAGTACAATACTGGATTCCAACCATCTTCGAGCAATCGCTCGATGCTGGCGGTGCTGCAGGGGCCGCAACAAGCATGTACGAGAATATCACGTGCTTCCATAGCTATACGATACGGCAAATAAACCCACTCTTGCAACCACCTTCCATTCCTTGTAGAGTACAACCGTACAGGGGAGGCCTTTACGCATGAAACGCACTAAGAATTATGGACTATGGTTGTCTCTTTTGGTTACCATCATTATTTTCACCCTCAAGATTCCCACCTACAGCAAAATGCTTTTGCTCGCAATCTTCATGCTTGGTTTGCTCTACCTCAGACGTAGTATCTATTATTATGTAAAGGCCAACAGGACGATTACCAGCGAGAATCCCCAAGATTGGGAGAAAGCTTGGCCTCTCTATCGCAAAGCCATAAAAGCAGGATTGCAGAAATCGTATGTCGTCACTTCTGCAAGTATGTTCCTACAGCGCGGAGATGCCGCTGAAGGGAAAGCAATACTACAACAGTACCTTAGCGCCTCAAAAGGCAAAGAACCCAATCTGGACAACATTGCCAAGACTATGATCAGCATGGCGTACTGGATGGAGGGAGACCTGGGAAAAGCTTTGGAGGCAGTAGAGCAAGTCTATGAAAGCGGATACCGGGACAAGAATCTCTTCATCAACTACACCACTTATGCCTTGGAAAGCGGCAATCTCGCCAAGGCCAAGGCATTGATCGACGAATCCGGAGAAATGGAGAATACCAGCCCCGGCATCAGGGACAATCGCGGATGGCTTTATCTGCTGCAAGGCAAATGGGAACAAGCCGATGCCCTCTTCGCCGAACTTGTAAAGAAAAGCCCCAGGTTTCCAGAACCGTATGTGCACTATGCACAGGTCCTCATCCACTACGGGGAGGCAAAAGAAGCGATTGACATGCTCAAGACTGCCCTTCAATCCCGTTTTTCCAATACTTCAGGAATGAAACAAGAGCACATTCAGAGCTTGCTTTCACTGTTGGAAGCAGGCGAAACCAGGCTCAAGACAGCCAAGGAAATCGATGCCGACCCAGTGAATGTGGCCTCCGGCAGAATGCCAAAGCCTATAACGGGTGCTTTTGCCGTACACGAGGGAGATACCTTGGAAGGTTTTGCTGTTCGCCCGATTAAGGCTACAACACCCAAGGTTGTTGAAGAGCAAGACGAAGAGCGGCTGCCCAACACCGATTTGACTGAAGAGGATTTGGAATATATCAGAAAGCACAATCTCGAGGAAAACTAGAAACTCATAGTGAAGAAGAATCCCCAGACAATGGTATTCACACTCTGATCCCATCCCCCATAGACGGTCAACGGGAGGGTGCGAATACCTAAGAGGGAGATGTCGGTATGCATTTCCAATCCCAAGGAGAGCGCCGGCTTGAAGCTATTCTGATACCACAACAAATCGGCATACACTGCTACTGAAGAATTTTGGAAGAGGAAAAGCTCAGCCATGGTTGGCCTGAACGAAACGGGTCGGTACCCGATCGTCAGATTCAAACCGACCAAATGATTTGCAGGATTCACCGAGAGACTCAAATCGTGCCCCTGTGCTTTAATCAGGGTATTGGTCGTGCGAAAACCATCAGAAATAAAGAATGGGACATCACCATTGCCATCAGCGGCAAAGCGCGCGTAACTTACCATTGAACCAAACATGTCCCATGCATTCTGTACGAGCTCGGTCTCAAGCCGAGTCGAGAGGAACGACCTGTTGATTGTATAATCACCAAGGATTTGATAGTTGAAAGCCAGCGAAGTATCGCTCAAACTCCATCCCTGCTTCTCCTGTGCTGCAAGCAATCCTTGCAACCGAACAGTATAGAGATAGGTATGCCCGTCCCAAGCATCCGTAAAGGTGCTGTTCTTGGTATTGCTCATCTGTTCTATGGACTGCATTAGACTCAGCCGGAGTTTATTTTGGAAGGTAAAAACCCTACCTTCCAATACTGCACCAAACGAGAAAATCGGAGCGGCATCGGCGAAATCAAAGAGAACCGATGCATATCCGGTCGCTTTCAGATGTTTCAGCATATGATAGTCAACTTGCGTCCTGATCGCAGGAACGGCGGAGAACTGGTCATTCGTCACAAAATTGAAAGCATATCCCACATTGGCCGACAGGGCGAGATTGCCTGTTTTCCACTGATATTTCAACCCTAAGGTTGTATCATCCCTGAGAGCCGAGGTATCAAAGAAGGTGTAGTCGCTGTCCAGGCCTGCTCCAAGCAGGTGCGAAGGGACATTGACCGGTACATGCTTGAATAAATCGTATTGGCTGCTGCTTACCAACAGGTTTTTCTGCAGTTGCACCCGCAACTGGGAAAGTTCCTCGCTGATACCACTCTTATACAAACCAGAAAGGCTTTGTTCCTGCAGTTTTGCAGACTCATACCCTTTTTGGGTGAGGTATTCGGCCTTGGAGAACTCCATGAAGGAGACAGACTCAACATTGTTGCGAATCCAAATGACATCGTCCAGAGCCTGCTTAAGTTCATCCACTCCCCTTCTTCGCTTTCCGATATCCAGTGAGACATTCAGAATAGTCAGGGGATTCTTCAGGTTCAGGGTATCCACATCATAAAACGTAGTAGAAACAATGACCGAGTCGGCAAATTCATACGCAAGATTAACGGGAACAATATTGGTCACACCGCCGTCAAGGAGCAGATGTCCTTGGTACTCGACCGGGGGAAAGTAAACCGGGAGGGCATAACTGGCTCTGAGTACTGTGTAGAAGTCACCCTCGCTGATATGGATCTGGCGTTTGGTTACCAAATCTTCAGCGATGACGATGATGGGTAGTACAAGCGTTTCAACTCGTAGGTCCTCGCCAAGAATTGATGCGACTTTTGCCAGGAAACGTGAGGAATCGAGCATTCCGCCTTGAAGAGGAAGGGTGGTATCGAAAAGGCTCTGCAGGGAGACTCCTGTAACGCAGTCTAGAATCTGATCAGGAGAGAGGCCGGCAGCGTACATAAGGCCGACAATACTTCCCATTGAATTGCTGATGATGAAATCTACAACAATGCCCTGTTCCTCGAGGTACTTAAGCACTCCGATATGGGCAAAAGCACGGGCCGATCCACCGCTGAGCACCAAACCAATAGGAGAACGCTCCCCGTTGGTCCGTTCCAATATACGTTGTCTGAACTGGGCATCACCATAGGCGATAGGAAGGTTGGCACTGAGAATATCATCTGCATCCATGCCTGCCAAATTGGAAACAACCATACAAAACAACAGCAGCATGGCCAGGAATGTCTTAAACCTCTTCACAATTCCCTCCGTGTACGTTCTACTCTAAAGCAATTGAGCTGAAAAGACAATCTGCCTCTAATTTTTTAAAACTGTGTTGCTTTTTCCAACCGGATTTGATAGCATGAAGTTCGCTAATGCCGGCGTGGTGAAATTGGTAGACACGTCAGACTCAAAATCTGATGGATGAGTAATCCGTATCGGTTCGATTCCGATCGCCGGTAAACATAGTATCTGATAATTTGTTTATCAACAACAAATTAAGAATGCACACCGATGTACACAAGTACAAACGTGTGCATTTTTTATGAAAAAAATGAAGAAACCCAATCCCCTACCCGCTTATGGCCCTTACATTGCACTGACTCGGTATTGCGCAGGCTATGGGATATACTTGACGAACTTTTTTGCTACGGATACTATCTATTTAGAAATATTTCGAAATAGGAGCATCCATGGGGTTCTCAGAAACCATGAAAGCCATTTCCGACCCCCAGCGGCGAGAAATGCTCTCACTACTGAAAAAAGGCAAACTGAGTGCGGGAGAAATTGTAACTAATTTCCCCAATCTCTCCGCTGCCACCGTTTCATACCATCTCTCGTTGTTGAAAAAGGCTTCTCTCATAACAGAAAGCAAATTCAAGAATTTCATTTATTACGAACTCAACGCCTCAGTCTTTGAGGAAATCATGCTTTGGTGCGCCCAGTTTACGGGAGGATCTGATGAAACAAAAACGCTCTCTTTTTGATCGTACGCTTATTATTACCACAATTGTATGCCTGCTGCCGCTGGTATTCTCGGTGATGGTCTATCAGGACCTGCCCGACCAAGTGGCAATACACTTCAATGCAGCCGGCGATCCGGACGGCTATGCGTCAAAGGCTTTCGCTGCCTTTATACTTCCCCTTTTACTCACGCTTTTGAATGTCGTACTGCAAGTAGCATTAAAATCCGATCCCAAGCGCGATCCCAGCGAACGGATTTATCACATCTCTCGGTGGATTATCGCACCGCTGAATCTTTTTCTGTGTCCCCTTACCCTCTTGATAGCACTCGGGAAACCCATTCAGGTTGAACGCGTCGTTCCCCTGGCGGTTTCCATTCTCTTTCTGATCATTGGAAACTATTTGCCGAAATGCAAACTCAACTATACCATCGGGTTCAAGCTCCCCTGGACACTTGCCAGCGAATACAACTGGAAAAAAACCCACCGGTTTGCTGGCTGGCTTTGGACAGGGGTAAGCATTGTCTGCATCCTGGGCATGTTGGTTGGCTTGAGTGCGGTACCACTTTTTTTGGTTGGCATCCCGATTATCGCCATCGCTCCGGTACTCTATTCGTTCATCCTCTACAGAACAGAACAAGCTACCGATACTGTTTGATATTTTCTTTGTGCTGTTCGTAGGTAAGAGCAAAATGAATCTGCTTATTCTCATCGTGCAAGTAGTAGAAATAGGGAGTGTCCGCCGGAAAGAACGCTGCATGCACAGCCTCGGGTGAGGGACTGCATATTCCACTCGGCGGCAGCCCCACCTTTCGCCGGGTATTGTAGGGAGTCTTCGTTTCCAAGGCATGGGTGGGAATGGGATTGACCCAGTCATCCAGCTCATAGCGGGTGGTTGCATCGATCCCAAGCGGCTCCTCATTCTTCAACCGATTGAAAATTACCGATGAAATCTCTTGCATTTGGCCGGCTTCCTGGGTTTCGGCCTGAATCATGGAAGCAATGATCAACAACTCCTGGATCGAGTACACCTCCAACTGGGGAGAACTCAGGTGCTTCTGAATCTCGTTGAGCATTGCCTCATACATAGCCAAAGCCAAATCATTGGCAGCTCGCTGCCGGTTTACCGTATAGGTACCGCCAAGCAACCAACCTTCTGCAAATCCGAGACCGTAAGCGGTAGCCAAATCGTGCGCAGATTGGAGGAAAGTTCCCTCTGCAAAACCCAATCGGTTGACCAAGTAATCATCGATAGTCTTGAGTGTAAAAGCTCCCGGAATGGTCAACTGCACCATCTGCGGCTCGGCGGTGAGCATGGTCCCTATTTCCGGAAAACTCAATGCGCTGTGCATCAAATAGGAACCGGTCTTGAGAATTGTCGCAAGATTGTTCTCAACGAAGTAGGAGAGCAATGCCTGAGCATCCTCAACCACCCCCAATTGCTCCAGCAACAAGCTTACTGAGCGGGCAGTCATACCACGCTCGATCGTGAAGGCAATAGCCGGCCTGTCCTCAATGAGCGAACTAGGCTCAACGCGTTGCTCTTGCTGATCGGACAGCACCCACCACAGGATTGCAAAGCAAAACAAAAGGGTTGCCGCAAGCAGCGGAATAAGAAACATGGCAGCTTTTGATGTACGATATCCTTTTCGTTTGCCAATCGGGGGAGGTTGCACCTTCGGTCGCGCAACGGTATTACTTTTTGGCCGTATCACATGTGTTTGCACCAAGTGAGGATTCGGCTGCTCCGCAGTCCTGATCGTCTGTACGGCAGCTTTAGGACGTCGTACAACGGCTGTGCCGCCCTGTTTTGCGGGAGTAGCCTTGGGCTTTTGTGCAGGTTCCTCTGCTTTCTTCGAAGACGATATTTTTACCGTCATGCTGCGGGTTGTCACCGAAGTCTTTTTTCGCACGACTGGACGAGGTGCTTTTGTATCCGGTTCATCCTTCAATACCACTTTGTACGAGGAAGTATTGGCTTTGCTTGGCGCCGCAGTTTTGGTCTCTTCCAAATCCAAGGACAACTGCGTTGGTTCCTTTTGTTTCTCAGCCATCGGTTAGTTGTGCGGGGGGAAGCAAGGTTGCAATGCGTTTATGCTTCCCGTCAATGGAGGCTGCAATTTGGCTGATCTGCCGATTGCAGGTATCAATTTGTGAACGAAGCAATTCAATCTTCTGGTTTTCCAACTCAATCTGAGCCTGTAGCTCCTGCACCTGAATCAGGTTCTCCAGTTGCTTGATTTCGCGTTGCAGACTCTTGGTCCGCTTGCGATGCAACGTTATCTGGTCCATCAATAGGATTGCTTTTTGACCGATTTGATCGGCATGCACATCCTCTGGCAGTGTCTCATACAAGGCCTTTCCATACACCGAGGCCGCCTTCTCAGCAGCTTTCTGGGCCGATTTCATCTCACTTGCCCGTTCTTCCAGGCGGGCCTTGGGGCTTTGCACCTCCTGAGACTGCAGCTTTGCCATGGCACTATGGTGGAGCTCCAGCTCCTGGCCCAGCTCCTGCTGCCGCTCTTTCAGATGCTGTAGCTCATCCAGCAACGATTGTCTGTGTATAACGGGAAGATCTCTCTCACATTCGATGGCCACCAAATGCTGGCCTGCTTTAACCAGCAAGCCCGGTAGAACTTTGCGCTGCAAATCCAGTTGCACGTTGATGATTTGACGACCAACAAACCCGGTATGTACTTGTTTGCGGTTTTCCAGTTTCCGGGTTTTCTTTGCATGGTCCTCAAAGAACGGGAAACAAGCTTGTCTGACATGCTCCCTAAGCGTCTGGGAGATGTAGGCTTCATAGGCTATCGCCCCGAGTTGGGCATACACGCTTGCGAACGGTTTCTCAAGCAAACGAATGTCCTTTTCAATCTCCTTGATCTTCCTTGAACGGTCCTCGATCTGGCTGATGTATCCTAAAAGCTGTTCGTAGGAATGTTTTGCACTCTCATAGCGTTCCAGCTCTGAACAGAATTTTGCATACTCGTTGACGGCATACCTTAGGCTGGAAATCTGCTGAACAAGCGCTACGCTCCTGCCTAAATCGGCATAAAGTGAGAACACATCACTAAAATGTTGCTCTATCTCCTTCTGCTTTTGCTGAATGTCCGCCTGCAAATTACCCATATTCCGATAGTACCACAGCTAGGGCCTTATACGCAAAGAGAGAAAGGAAGAGCAACCGCATTCTTTCGTTCCTTGACAAAGCCGGAAGAGGTTGAGTATTCTGAGGACAAACTGCCCGTGGGATGGGGACCTTTACCTCATGCATAGTATGGTTCTCCCGCAGACAGGGCTGGAGGAAGCCCGTGTATGTGCCAGCATGCACCTTCCTACCTTTGAGTGTGACCGCCTTGCGGTATCCGCTTACTTTCGTCATCCGCCTGTTTCTTGCAGGTGGCGAAGGAGACAGTTCGCCCTTCCTTCCCTCTTCCCTGCCGCGGCCGGCAAAAAGAGGCAGAGGTGCAGCTACGTATCCAGGAAACAAAATGCCCGCCGCTGGCATCCAAAGCGAGGCAAATCACTATCAAGGAGAATTGCTCATGGACAATGAAAACAAGAGCACCCCGAACGAAGAAGACCTGTTGACCGGCACTATCCAACTGCTGGCAGCAAAGGTCAAGGCCGACGCCAGTCCCGATGAATTGGAAAGACTGAAGAGGCTGATCAAGAAAAACGTACCCTTCACCCTGCGCGGCTATTTCATGGCCTACCTCTTGAGGGAAATCCTGCAGGCTAACAATCCCAGAAGGGCCAACAGCCGAGAAACGGCGAGACCGGCAAAAGTAAAGCGCGAGAGCAAAGCCCCTTCCAAGGCCGAGGAACCACAGGCAAAGCCCCAGGAAAAAGTCAGGGAAGAGAAAGCCCTGCCCGAAGGCGCACGAACCCTGTACCTGAACATCGGCAAGATGAAGCGCCTGTATGCAAAAGAGTTGAGCCAACTGCTGCAAACTGAACTTGAAATCACCCGTGATGACATTTACAGCATCCGCATTCACGACAAGTACTCCTTCATCAGCATGAGCGAGGAGAACTGCGAGAAAGCCATCGTCAAGCTCAATGGAATGGACATCAAAGGCAGAACAGCCGCAGTGAGCTATTCCAACAAGGAGTAAAGGATGTTTGTCGAACGACTTGTGGTGGGACCTTACCAGACGAACTGCTATATTTTGGGCGATGAGGAGACCTCAAGCGCCTGGATCATCGATCCGGGTAGTGACGAGAGCGCCATCATCCGCCGCATCGAGAAGCGTAACGTCACACCGGTCGCCATCCTTCTGACCCATACCCATTGGGACCATATCACTGCACTCGGCGCTTTGAAAAACCATTGGCCGGAGCTGGAAATACTGGTCAGCGAAGAGGATTCCCTCTACTTGGGTCCAGACGGATACGACAACCTCAAACAAGTATGTTTCGACAAGAGTTTTTGGGACAAATATGAAGAAGAGCTGAGCAATCTTCCCCAACCTACCGCCTTTTTACATGATGGACAGCTTCTGCAAGACAGCCACCTGAGCGTATTGGTAACTCCCGGACATACCCCTGGAGGCCTTTGTTTTTACCATGAAGAGGGTCAGTTCATGTTCACCGGCGATACCTTGTTCGCCGGAAGCATCGGCCGCACTGACCTACAAGGTGGATCCTATTCACGTATCGTTGAAAGCTGCCAGCGCTTGCTGAAGCTCCCCGAGGAAGTCCAGATACTTCCCGGTCACGGGCCTGCAAGCACCATAGCACGCGAGCAACACAATCCCTATCTCTAACATTCTCAGACAAAAAAAGAACAGAAGGTTGCCCAGCATTTGGATTTCCTTCTGTTCTTTTTTATGCTAAAGCGAGCTTTATCGTCTTCCTGGTACTTCCTCGGCATTCTTGCAATCTACGCACAATACTGCATAGGGAATTGCCCGCAGGCGCTCTTCAGGAATCTTTTTCAAACATTTCAAGCAATGGCCGTACTTGCCGTTATGAATTCGGGCCAGAGCATTCTCAATCGAGCGCAGGCGGTTTGCCTCATGCTTGTTGATTGCTTCCATCTTCTTGAAGGCTATATCATCCGCTGCAACATCGATGCTGTCCTTAATACCCATGGCATTGACCATCTCCCGAAAGTCACTGTTGTCTTCGGTCAACTTGTCCAGCAATTCCTTTCTCATGGCAATAAGCTGCTCTTCCATCTCTAGTACAAACGTATCGGACACCATATGCCTCCTGCAAAAGTCAAACTTCGACCCTTGGATTTTTATTCAATATAAGATGGGGATAACCCGGCCATCTGTCAAGCTCTCTACCACACTTTTTGCATTATTAGTGTCTCTTTGTCCTAGAAAGGATACCAAAACATGACTTTCGTTCCTAACCGCACCCAAAGACTCACAGTCACCAGAAGCACAGCCAGTCCAAGGGCGACATAATCTCGTGCCTTCAGGCAACGACTCATATACCAGGTTCGCCTCTCCATACGTCCAAAACCCCTGAGGATCATGGCATTGGTTATCACCTCTATACGGTCGAGGCTGGAGAGTACCAACGGGGCAAGAATCCTGCTTACCGATGCAATTCGCTTACCCAAGGAGACTGCTTTAGAGATATCCACCCCACGCGCCATCTGGGCGTGAAGAATATGCAGATAGCTGGAGGTGACCTCCGGCAGGTAGCGAAGGGCAAGTCCTACTGCATAACTGATCCTGTAGGAAAGCCCCAGACGATTGAGCGAAGAGGCAAATTCAGAAGGATGGGTGATGCTGACGAACAGAAGCGCCATGGGAAAGAGTGAGAAATACTTGAGGCAGACCACCAACAAGTAGAACAGTGTCTCCTCAGTCAGGGCATACCGCGCACTTTCAGAACCGAAAACTACCGTCCTGGTCCCGAGATAGCGGGTTCCTTGGTCGGGAGAGAAGAGGTAGATAAAGAGGGCATTCAGGGCAATGATGGTGCACATACCCAAAATATAGGGTTTGAATTTGCGTAGCGGAATTTTGGAAGCGAGCAAAAGCGTAAAGGAACAGGCAGTGCCAAAGACTAAAAACCGTAGATCGAAGGTGGTGAGGCTAAAGATGATCCACAGCAGGAACACTCCCAGTTTTGTCACTCCATTGAGAGGATGCAACAAAGAATCGGTACTTTCGTAGGAGAGGGTGAATCCAAACTTTCGTCCCCCCTTTTGCACTCGTTTCTTTGGTTTCTCCTTCTGAACAGACGCAAGCGGAGTCAGGGGTTTCCAAGGAATCTGGGCGACATCGGTAACCACACTCCGTCCCATTGCCTCGGCTTGCACAAACGTATCGATGAACGAGGGGATATCGTCAATGCCACACCGCTTGGCAAGGGTGTAGAGGCTGGTAACCTTCAGATTTGCTGTAGCCAGGAGTGCTTCATCGCTGAAGACTTCCGCGGTGCTCTTGTCGCATAGAAGCGAACCCTCATGCAAAACCAGGGAACGCTGGGTATACTCCAGAGCCAGATGCATGTCGTGCGTTATGAACACAATCGTAAGGCCGATGGTACGATTGAGATGACTCAAAAACTCCATCAAGGCGGTATAGCGTACATAATCCTGTCCGCTGGTCGGCTCATCAAGAATAAGCAGCTTGGGCTGGGTGACTAGAATGGATGCTATGGTTACCCGTTTCTTCTGCCCATAGCTGAGAGCCGAGATCGGCCAATGATGGAAGGGGCGCAAGGCACACAGGCCAAGCACATCCATCACCCGATCGTGTATATCCTGTTCACGGTAACCGCGTTGGCGCAGGGCAAACGCCACCTCATCGTAGACCAAATCGCAGCTGATCATATGATTGGGATTCTGCATCACAAACCCGATCATCGAGGAGCGTTGGCTGGACGAATAGTCGTTGAGCAGCTGGCCTTCAAACAGAATATCCCCACTATCCTGCCTCAGCACTCCCATCAGAAGTTGGGCGAGGGTCGACTTCCCTGCCCCGTTACTTCCAAGGATGCTTACCATTTCTCCCTGATGCAGGGTTGCATTCATCGATTGCAAGGCACCCTTGATGCCATCGTAGGAGTAACAAAGGTCCTTGATCTCCAACTGGACGGGACGGGTCAACGACCGGTGTTCCTTGCGGCTTTTCGTATACCAAGACGCAAGGTTGGGTGCACAGCTCTCCACGGTCATTGCATCGAGACGGCTTGCATCACCAAGGGAGGCAATGTCACAGCCGGCCAACCGCAAAGCAGCCAGATACAGAGGATCGCGGATGCCCATGGAAGGAAGGAGTGCCGAACTGAGCAGCTTCCCTGGAGCGGCATCAACAACGAGGCTGCCCTCCTGCATCACCAATATCCTATCGACTGGGCAGGAAAGCACATCCTCGAGGCGATGTTCGATGATGATAATCGTCGTATCAGTTGTCCTATGGAGCTCGTCGATCAAGGAAATGGCAACCCTGCCGGTTTCAGGATCAAGGTTGGCCAGCGGCTCGTCAAAGAGCAGCACCTGAACATCGTCCACCAAAACACCGGCAAGCGAAACACGTTGTTTCTGTCCACCGGACAAATCCTGCGGACTATGGGTGAGGAAATCCTCCATATCGACAACACGTGCCATATTCCTGACCAAGGTTTGCATACTTTGCTGCCCCATGCACTGGTTTTCCAGAGAAAAGGCAATATCCTCGGCGGTGCTCAAGGCAACAAATTGTGCATCGGTATCCTGCATCACCGTCCCGACTTTCTGGTTGACCGCATAGATATCCGAGCTTTGGATATCCAAGCCGCACACCGTGACACTGCCTTCCATAGTCCCACCGAAGGCGTGGGGAATGAGGGCATTTATACAATAACCAAGCGTGCTTTTCCCACTGCCCGACGGACCAGCTATCAGTATTTTCTCACCTTTCCTAATGCTGAGATTGATATGCTTGAGCGTGGCTTCCGTCTGGGCTTGATAGGTAAAGCTGAAGTCGTTGAACGTGATGAGATCTTCTTGCATGCATGCACCCGGGGCTATAAGAGCCCGTGCGTACTCCTTTTATGCCTCGTTGTCTTTGGCTAGATTCTTGTTGCTTGCATTGCGTCTCACGACGAGCATGAGTAGCAAGGTGCCAAGGATTGCGATGACGATGGTATTGGAGAAGGCGATGATCAACTGCTGGGTGATGACCTTGTCCATGGGTTCGGCAAAGAAAAGGTAGTCAAGCAGGGCGCTGATCATATAGCCGATGAAGTTACCCAAGAAAGAGAGCAGGATGAACAAGCCGATCGAAGACCGGGGAAGCTCTCCCTTATCAATGGTATGGTTGCTCATTTTTCCGAACAGGCCGATGGCAGCACCTACGATTCCGCTACCGAGCACCCAAGTAAGCCAAACACCCCAACCTGCAAACAAATCAGTAAGCAGATGCCCGAGAAAGCCGACCAGAAAGCCGATGACAGGCCCGTAAACTGCGGCAAACAGAGCCAAAATCGCCATTGCCGGCTTAATGGTTGTGTTGGCAAACACCGGGATGCTGATCAGACCGCCGACTCCATAGAGTGCTGCACCGATGGCGATAATCACCACCATTTTTACCGCCTGCATACCTTTTGATGTACTCATAAACAAACCTCCTTGAAAAAAGCTCTAGTCATGATACCACTGAAAAGGTAATTTTCCACCCTTCACCCGTGCCGATTTGATAGGTTGCAGCAAAACTCCCCTGATTGACGGCAATTGCAAGCTTAAGCAGGCTGTTGACATAAATCAACGGCTCCCCTTTGTCCACATCAGTGAACGCCTTGCAGAGGGGCAGATGGTAGCCGTACACGATTCTTCCGTTCTTGGTAATCACCACTTGCAGCTGATCGCCCCAGTCTACGCCCAACTGAGACAAGAATTCATTGCCGATATTCGTCCACAACGAACCGTAGCGGCTATCATGAATATCGATGGAACCAATGAGGGACGTGCTTTCAAGGCGTGCCCGCTCAATCTTCAACTTGACCAGTTTGGGAAGAATCGGACCTAGTTGCTCAAATTCTATGAGTCCGGCAGCAAGACGGGCCCCTGTATATGCATAGACATCGCGACCGAAAAACGTGTAACTCATCTGGCTGCCGCTAAGCCGGTTATCCTCCACGTTGATCGTACGTACTTCCACCAATCCGATGCGGTCGGCAACATGGGTAAGGGTCCCGTTGTCAGGCGTCACCACCACATGCCCACTTTCGGTCAGGGCGGCAATACTCTTGCGGTCTGAACCCACCCCGGGGTCGACCACACACACAAATACGGTACCGGCAGCCCAATACGGCAAAGCTTGGGCAAGCCGGTAGGAAGCTTCCCAGATGTTGAATTGAGGGATGTCGTGGGTCAAGTCGTCCAACCGAATGCTGTTGGAAATGCTGTTGGCCACCCCGTGCATGGCAGAGACAGCTCCATCGCCGGTACCAAAATCACTGAGGAAAACTACGGTCTTCCGTTCTTTCCATGCTTGGTTTGCTATAAGCTCATTTTTGAGTCGACTCTTCATGCGCTTTCTCCCGCCCTCTCATCTGACGGTCGAATTTCACGGCATAGACAAGAAGGGCAACTGCCATACTTAACACTACCAATCCTAGCACGAGCACCATCAATAAGGAAGGCTTGTATACCAAGCCAAGCAGGGAGAACCCAACCAGCATGGAAAGTACAAGCATGACTATGGTGGGAGTCAGACGTTCTCTCTTCATGCTTTCAGGAAATCCTCGATCTCAGAAAGAAACTCTTCGTACGTGTTGGTGATGCGTAGATCGGGACACTGGGTGAGTATGGTTTGGGGTGCACGGAAAAGACAACCGCCATCAGCTTCCCTGATCATATTCAAATCGTTGTAGGAGTCGCCTGCTGCAAAGGTACGATAGTTCAGGACCTTCAGCGCCTGAATTGCCTTTCGCTTGCCGTCATGCAGCCGCATACGGTGGCGCACAATCATATTCTGATCGTCGACCTCAAGGCTGTTGCACCAAATCATAGGATAGTCGAGTTGGCGCATCAGAGGCTGGGCGAACTCGGTAAAGGTGTCACTGAGGATTACCACCTGAGTCATCGACCTAAGAGCCTTGAGGAACTCATAGGCACCTTCAAGCGGTCCCATACCGTCGATTACCTGCTGGATATCGGAAAGATGCAGGTTGTGCTCTTTGAGAATCCTAATGCGGTTGGCCATGAGCTTGTCGTAATCAGGCTCCTCGCGGGTTGTAATCTTCAGCTCTTCAATGCCGGTACGCAAGGCAACATTAATCCAGATTTCCGGTACGAGTACCCCTTCCATATCAAGACAGACAATATCCATCACCCTACCTCTCATGTTGTGTAAGGTAGTATTACCGACACGCCAAATTCATGCAAGAGGGAGAAGGAAGCCGAGAAGCGATGCACTTTCACAAAGTACCTCGATTGCTCCCAATACATCCCCTGTAACCCCGCCAAGACGCTTCTTTGCAACCCGCATGACGACAAGGTTCATCACCAAGGCGCACCCCAGCGAGAGCAAAGCCCTCAAGGCGAATGTTTCATTACAGAAGTAATACAGGAGCACCAACGCGACAACTACTTGGAGCGTAGGTGCAATGCTGTGTTTCCTGGTCGAACGTCGTACCAGAAGAGAAGCTGTGCCTTCGCCTTCTCGTGCATAGGAAAGAAACGAGGCTGCAATAACCTGCATCAATCGCCCGATGGCAGGAGCAAAAATAAGAGCCAACGGCAGCGTTTGGACAAGCTCGGTTATACATGCATACTGCACAAGCAATACGGTGATAAGCACAATCACTGCAAAAGCGCCGCTATGGCTGTCACGCATTATCGCCAAAGCCCGCTCACGACTGTACCCGCCCCCTAAGCCGTCGGCAAAATCAGCAAGACCGTCGAGGTGAAAGCCCCGAGTCAGATAGGCACCTGCTGCAATAATCAAGGCAGCGCAAACGGTATCAGTGAGAGGGAGCAAGGAGATGCCGTATGAGCATAACCCAAGAACGGCCCCCACAAGGGGAAACCAAAATAAACTCTTCTCAGGCTTATCCTCACCGTTGCCGGGTAAGGGGAATCGAGTAAGGGTCCTGAAGGCAAAACTCAGGCTATGCAAGGTCACAACACCTTGCCCTTGAGGGCAAGCGGCAGCCCTGCCACGAGCAGAATGACATTCTGGGCGATCTGGGCGATATCCTGATTCATCCATCCTGCGAGGTCACGGAAGGAACGGCTCTCGGCATCGGCAGGAATCAGACCCAAGCCCGTTTCATTGGTCACCAACAGAATCTCGCAAGGAGGGTTGCGAAGCACCTCATACAGTGCATCCATCTGCACAAACCGCTTGGAAGGTATCCCATAGTGATGCAAGAGATTCCCCAGCCATACAGTCAGGCAATCAACTACGCATACTTCAACTGAGGGTGGAAGGTCCCTGATGGCCTTAGCCAAGTCAAGATTTTCCTCGATGGTGATGAATCGTTCTCCCCGGTCCTGCTGATGGGCGGCAATCCGCTGTTTCATCTCCTCATCAATCGGTTCGGCTGTTGCGATATAGGCTCTCGATTCAGTCCCTTCACAGATATTCAGTGCATAATCCTGGGAATAGGAACTCTTGCCGCTTCGCCCTCCACCTATGATAAGGCTCACTTGGCTCTTGAGACGGGTATGAATTCTCACTCCCCCGGTTGTAGAAACAAGCGTTCCTTTTCCAGGATGAAGCGGATATCCCATTATCTGGGTCTTTTTCAGGTCAATGGTAGCCATGGCGCCCTCCCCAATTTCAGTTCATCATAGCATGGGTTTGACCCAAGAGGGAGAGGGAAGCATGGAACTGTTCCTCGGAAAACACTTCCAACGTAAGAACACGCTCCCTACCGTCGCAGTTTCCTTGCGAAACGAGACGATGCAAAAAATGCTCGATAGCGGCTTGATCCCCCTGGTCCAAACCCAGGTGGTCGGTCTTTTCACGCACTCCATGCAGATGGCAGATGCGAGTCCTTCTAAAAAGGGCATCCATCGCCTTGTCGCTGTCATACCCCATCAGCCAGATATGCCCGATGTCCAGCGTTACCGAAAGATTGTAGCGTTCAACCAAGTCCTGCACAGAGGAAAACGGATAGCTGAGCGTTTCAATGCAGAACATGCTTGGATCCACATCCGTACGTTTCAGCAACGTCTGCAAGGTCTCATCCACACAAACGTGCCAACGTCCGACATCCAAGGAAGGCAGTGGCCCATACAGTTCAGGAGTGAGATGCAGTACATACCCGAAAGGTTTGAGGCTTCGAGTCAGTTCGATGATGGAAAGAAGGGAGGAAACACACGCTGACCGAAGAGAGGGATCACTGCTGCCGGGATATAGGTCCAAAGGGAAATGCACCGTATAGGTAAGGTCATGCTGCGTAGCAAGAGCTGCCAATTCATCAATGACCTGCTTGGATGGTAGATTACTCATCCCTTCGCTTTCGAACAGGACCAGTTCAATATCATCGACTAGGGGGGCGAGGTAGCGGACATTGGGAAGAATGTCGTCAGCCAGAATATAGCTGGTGGTCCCGATACGGAGATTTGGAGTTTTCATAGTACCCCCAACTCTTGCAGGAGCGCGGTGCTGTTCGTAACCCTACCCTGTTCGAAGCTGGTCATCTCAAAGAGAATATGGCTTGCAAGCCGAACCAGCGGCCAGGCCGCCAAGGCTCCTGTTCCTTCTCCCAGCTGCATTCCCAGGTCAAGAAGTGCCGCTTTGCACCCGATGGCATCCAGTATTGCCTGATGACCCTGCATTGCAGAGCGATGGCAGGCAATCAGGTAGTCAGCCAAGGCTGGCTCCATTCGTACCGCCACCAAGGCTGCACTGCTTACCACAAACCCATCAAGCAGGATGGGCAGGCCCAGCCGGGCCGCCTGCCACATGCCACCACAGATGGCTGCCATCTCATATCCCCCAAGGTTGCAAAGCACCTCAAAGGGTTCGCGCTGGGAATGCAACGAAAGGGCTCTCTTAATTACGGCTATCTTATGCATGAGCTCCTCATCGCTTAAGCCCGAACCTTTACCGGTGAGCGAGGCCACAGGCAAGCCGGTGAGGGCTGCAGCCACGCTGGAAGCACTGGTGGTATTCCCTACTCCCATCTCACCGAAGGCAATGGCATCAAAGCCTTGCGTAAAAGCATTTGAAACGGCCTTTTGTCCCGCTTCAATTGCCTGCAAGCAAGCCTCTTTATCAAGAGCCTTTTCATACAGGAAATTCCTGCTTCCCCAAGCAACTTTCTCATCCAACACGCCGTCAGAGGGAGAGAACGTATGCTTGACTGCTACATCGATGACACAAAGCGAAACATTGTTCAGACCTGCAAACAGGGAACATGCACCACCACTGGCGGCAAAATTGCAGCACTGCTGATAGGTAATCTCAGGAGGGCTGTGCGTAACCCCTTCCTCAACAATACCATGATCTGCAGCAAAGAGAATAAGTGCAAGATGCTTCAGCGGACGGGACCTGATCAGGGCGAGGTCCAGGGCAAGGTCGGAGAGCCTTCCCAGGCTGTGGGGGGGCATCGCTTTACCAAGCAACATCTGCTGGTACATACAAAGGGAACTTCGGTCGACTGGGGGTATGGACATATCGCCATTGTAGGAAGGTTATGCTGGCATGACAAGGCATGAAAGGATACAATACCCTCATGAACCTCGCACTGTATCTCATTTTGGATGTCATCACCGGCATGGTCATTTCAATCATGGTTGTTGCAAACACCCTGTACGGGCAAGCAACGACCATGGGCGTCTCGCTGATCGTCAATCATACCATTGGATTGACTATTCTTTCGCTTATCCTGATAGTCGGAAGAAACAAGCCTGCAATCAGGGGGCCCGGGCTGAAAGCTCCATGGTATCTCTATTTCAATGGTTTGTTCGGTTTGGCCATTTTGAATCTGAATTACTATACGGTCATCAACACCGGAGCATCGCTGGCTATGGCTTCCACCGTCTTCGGTCAGAGCCTCTGCTCGCTTGTATTTGATCTTACCGGCTGGATGGGTATGCAAAAACGTTCCTTGAACAAGGCCAAGGCCCTCAGTCTGGGAGTCAGTCTGGTCGGCATTATCATTATGGCCGGCAGCGGTGAAGGGACGTTCGCCTTGCTCTTCATTGCACTGGGCATTCTTGCAGGCGCCCTTACCATGACGCAAATGGTGCTCAACAGCACGCTTGCCATCTACAAAGGAGCCATCAGGGCCAGCCATCAGAATTTCATCGGGGGCCTGGCTGCTGGTCTGGTTTTTTACTTCCTCTTGCAGGGAAAGGAGACACTTGCAGGTCTCATCACCACACCAAGCCTCCCCTTGTTGCTGTTCTTCTCCGGCGGTACGCTTGCGGTATTTGTGGTGGTAAGCACCAGTTACGTCATCGTGAAGATTCCTGCGGTCTATTCAGCTTTATTGCTCTCTTCCGCCCAGATTCTCATGAGCCTGGCTATCGATACCCTATTCTTTGACAGCTTCTCGCTGCCGCTGTTAGTTGGTTCGCTGTTGATGCTTGCCGGTATGGCCGGAAATTTGTTCGTAGATAAGAAGGCTAATCCTTAGCAATACGGTATATGCCGTCCATCTCCTCGACAAACCCCTCGCTTTGCAACTGTCCAAGGCATGCATAAATGCGATTTTCCTCAAAACTTGCGAGCATCGTAGCTATCTGGTCGCGCTCTTTGGGTCCGGTATCGGAGAGCAGGTGGATCAGGGCCCCGCGGATCTGGCGGTTTGAATTCTCAAAGGTGCTCTGCTTTGCATAGTGGGCGCTGCGAACGTTTGCGTTGGGAAGCAACTGCTTGAGCAACACCCCATAATCCATCAGGGCGTAGTACCAGCTCTTCATATCCTGTACCCCGTCGGCCAGTGAGGCAAGCAGGTTTTCCAGTTGCCTGTCTTTCACCGCTTCCTCTTCTGCAAAGAAACAGGTTAGCAGAACCCTACGTATGTTTGTTTCCAGGTAAATTGACTTGTGATGGTAGCAAAACGCAAGTAAAGCTGCCGCGGTTGACTTCCCCACCCCGGGAAGCGATGCAATCAAGAGAGGGTCATCAGGAATGGTCCAGTTCCAGGCTTCGGTCATTTTTGCACTTTTTCTGAGGTTCAATGCCCTTCGGTTATATCCCAAACCTTTCCAGTGAAAGAGCAGCTCATCCAGCGAACTGCCAGCCAAATCGGCGAAAGTAGGCCATAGAGAGAGGAATAGCTCGTATTTAGGCTCGACTCTGGAAGTCTGTGTTTGCTGAAGCATCACTTCTGAAAGCAGGATATGGTACGGGTCGCTGGTCTGTCGCCACGAAAAATGACGACCATGCCGTTCGTAGAAGGAGAGAATCCGCGAGCGAAACTCCTCTAGTGAGGAGCTTTCAAGCGAAAAGGCCGGCCAAAGATAGGTAGCCGCCTCTTGTTCTGTCAAGAAAGGGAAACCGTTCATTTTTTGTCGCCGAAACTCTCAGGCAACACAAAATCGCCCTTATGGTAATCGTTGGTCGCTTCGGCATTCTCCGCCTCAGCCATGTGGGCCGCCGTAGGATGCTCGCCGCGCTTGAGCTTATCCTGCTTTCTCAGATATCGTTCCAAGGTCCGTTGTTTGGTACTCTCCCGTTGGTAACTCTTGCCGCTTGAAATGAGGATTGCCACAGGCCTCAGACTCTTGATATTGGCGCAAAGGATTTGCAGGACGCTGGTCAGCGGAACGGAGATGAACATCCCAGGAATACCCCAGATAAATCCCCACAATGACAAGGAAACCAGAATAACAAAAGGAGAGAGGTTGAGCTGTCCTCCCTGAAGGCGAGGATCGATGATGTTGCCCAATATCATCTGGGTGCTGATGGTAAGGATGCCCACGTACATTACGTTAGTCCAGTCAGGGGCAAATTGGATCAGGGCCATAAAGATGGTCAATGTAGTGACAATGACCGATCCGACAGAGGGGATGAAATTGAAAACAAAGGCCAACACACCCCACAGGATGGGTAAGTCGAGCCCGGTAACTATGGCAGCCAAAAAGAAAAACAGTCCGGTGAAAGCACTGATCACAGCCTTAAGAAGCAGATATTTGGATATCTGGCGGGTGATGCGTTCAAACATCACGGCAATTTTCATACCTTTGCTCTTGGGTATAGCTGCAAGCAACTTGGGAATGACGCTCTGTCGCTCCAAGAGCAAAAAGAGAAAGAATATGTAGACCAGGGTCGCTACCTTGGTTATGTCCAGGAACTTGTTTGAAATGGAAGTAAGACTGCTGATCGCAAGACTCGACCAGTTTACCGGCAGAAGGGAGAGGAAACTTGTTCCTAAAGGAAGATCGACGAAGGTAGAAACCCTGCTGGAGATCAGCCGATCCAGCGACACCACTTTCTCGGCATAGAAGGGTATCAAGCGAACCAAGGTGTCCACGGTCATGATTACAAACCAACCGGCCAGCACAAATATGAAAAGCAAAAGAGCCATCACAAAGGTTACTGAAAAAATCTTGGGGATGTGCAATTTATCGAGCCGACGCAATAAAGGACTGAATAATAGGAAACAAAAGAAAGAGAGGACCAAGGGGATGGTAACATCCTTGGAGACTTTCAGTACTGCAAGAATGGCCAAAACTGCGAGTATTCCAAGAAAGATATGTGAATACTTGTTGTTGCCGGACGATGTTTCTGTCATGGAACAACTATAGACTAGCTTGGAAAAACCTTCAATATCTGGTACTACTGGATTTATGGACCAACAAAGCAATCTCGCCAGGATTCAAATTGTACTTGTGGACACACAGGATGGAGCCAATATCGGCTCGACGTGTCGCGCTATGAAGACGATGGGAATCACCCGTCTCGTCCTAGTAGGAGAGCGTGAGTATGATGAGAATCGCGTACGAACACTTGCCCTGCACGCCAGCGATGTGTGGGACAATGCAAAGCGATTTCCAACCCTCAAGGAGGCACTTGCGCAAAGTGTACTCTCAGTTGCTGCCACCCGAAGACGTGGCAAGTTTCGCAAGAATAGTGCACTCAGCCCCCTGCAACTTGCATCCACCATACAACAGACTGGACAGGGTTTGGTCTCCATTGTCTTTGGCAGGGAATCGGACGGATTGACCGACGACGAGGTCGCCCAATGCTCGCAGGTGGTTACCATTCCCACCAGCGACCAATTCCCTTCCCTCAACCTCTCCCAAGCTGTCCAAATTGTCACATTCACTCTGTTCGACACCATCAAGACATATCCTGTCGAGGCCAATCCGGTAACTCAGGACCGATGTGAAAAAGCAGCCCTCGCCTCTTGTGAGGCACTCGATGAAATCGGGTATTTCAAGCTCGCCCAGGAAAAGCTTTGGACATTCAGATTCCTTAGGGACACCTTTGTTCGTGCAGGGTTGACTGAAAGCGAAATCCAGAAAATGGTGAAGGTCTTTGTGAAAATGTCCCGCATCAAGGCTCATAAGGAGACGGAGGACGATGTTTAAGTCTTTTTTTGATCCAATTCCCCGCGTAGTCGCCCATCGGGGTGACAGCGCCCACTTTCCTGAGAATACTTTGCCGGCCTTCGAAAGCGCCTGTAAAATGGGTGTGGATGTAATCGAGACCGATGTACATTTGAGCAAGGACGGCTACTTGGTAATTTGGCACGACCCAACGCTGGAACGCAATACCAACGGCAGCGGCAGTGTCGAAGATCACACCCTTAGGGAACTGAAACAACTGGATGCCGGGTACACATTCACCCCCGATGGAGGAAAAACCTTTCCTTTCCGAGGCAAGGGAGTACAGTTATGCACCCTTCAGGAGGCACTGAAAACCTGTCCAGCGATGCGTTTCAATGTCGATTTGAAAAGCGAGGGCCCCGACACTGTGGATGCCTTCATTAGGGTAATCGAAGAGGAGCAGGCAACCAAGCGCGTTGTGGCAGCGTCATTCAATCTTGCGAATCTACAGTTGCTTAGGAAAAAAGAGCCAAGAATCCAGACCAGTATCACCACAAAGGAAGTGGCTCCCTTGCTTGCATTGCAAAAACTGCATCTTCTGCCTACGTGGACAACTGCAAGGTCAAAGGTGATTTTTCAGGTTCCTGTCCGCCAATGGGGGATTGAAATCATAACCAAGCAGTTTGTAGAGGTAATGCACAGGCGGGGATCCATTATCCAGGTATGGACCATCAACGAGGAAGCAGAGATGCGCCGCCTTTTAGGGTTGGGTGTTGACTCGATCATGACAGACAGACCACAGCTGGCTATCAAGGTAGTCAGTGAGATGGGACTACGATAACAAATAAAAATCAAAAACCGGGGTATTTTCCGTGAACACTTCCAAAGTCTACTACACAAATCTTCGTTGCCATAATGGAGACTCACGCCTTATCAAACTTGAAAGACTGATCAAGCAAGCCGGCATTGCTTCCATCGATTTCAAGAATAAGTTCACCGCCATCAAAATGCATTTCGGCGAGCCGGGGAACTTGGCTTTTCTCCGACCTAATTACGCAGCAACCGTGGTCGATGTAGTCAAGCAGCTGGGAGGAAGACCCTTCCTGACTGATTGCAACACCCTGTACGTAGGAGGGAGAAAGCACGCCCTGGACCACTTGGACAGTGCATACAAGAACGGGTTCATGCCGTATGCCACCGGTTGTCACCTCATTATCGCCGACGGATTGAAAGGAACCGATGAAGTCCTGGTTCCCGTCGTTGGCGGGGAGTATGTGAAGGAGGCAAAGATTGGAAGGGCCCTGATGGATGCCGACGTTCTGATCAGCCTTACCCACTTCAAGGGACATGAAAGCACAGGCTTTGGCGGGGCTCTGAAAAACATCGGGATGGGTGGAGGATCACGGGCTGGTAAAATGGAGATGCACTGTGATGGAAAACCCCAGGTGGACCAGAGTTTGTGCATCGGTTGCGGCAACTGCGTGGACATTTGCGCCCACGATGCCCCGATGATCACAGAGGGACTTTCCTGGATCGACCAAAACAAGTGTGTCGGTTGCGGCCGCTGTATCGGTGTCTGTCCCACTGATGCCATTTCCAACAACGACAACAGCTCCAACGACAAGCTGAATTGCAAGATTGCTGAGTATACCCATGCAATCTGTTATACCAGACCTTGTTTTCACATCAGTATCGTCATCGAGGTCTCCCCCGACTGTGATTGCCACAGCGAGAATGATCTGGCTATTGTCCCGGATGTCGGGTTCTTTGCCTCATTCGACCCGGTAGCCTTGGACCAAGCCTGCGTGGATGCAGTAAACAACATGCCCCCCATTCCTACTGCCAAGCTGGGCCAAGTGAGTCAGAAACAGTGCGACAACCTTACAACCAGCCATCCGACCACCGATTGGCGGGTAGGACTGGAACATGCAGAAAAAATTGGATTGGGGAGCACCAAATACCAGTTGATCGAAGTGAAATAAGATGATTCAGGCTCAGCAAAAAATGCTGAGCCTGCTTTTCTTTAGGTTACTTGAGCATCGCTGCAACTGAAAGATTATCGCCTTCAATATCCTTGAAGTACTTGTAGGTATCCACCTTCAGTTCTCCGCAGGCAGCTTCATCGCAGACGATGAGAGCCTTGGGGTGCAGTTGCAATGCACTGCAGGTCCAACTCTGGCTGACGCCCCCTTCGATGGTCGCCTGCAAGGCCCGTGCCTTGTTATGGCCATTGACCAGAATGATGACCTCGCGGCTGTCAGAGACTGTCTTGACACCGACGGTCAGGGCCTGGGAAGGAACCTTGCTCATATCGTGGTCGAAGAACCGGCTGTTCATAACCTTGGTGTCGTAGGTAAGACTCTTGATGCGCGTCCGGCTGGAAAGGCTGGAGAACGGTTCGTTGAATGCGAGATGTCCATCGGCTCCTATGCCACCGAGAAACAGCTCGATACCACCAAAGGCGGCAATGGCATCCTCATAGGAGCGGCATTCCTCTTCGAGGTCTTTGGCTGTCCCGTCCAGGATGTGCACATTTTCGGCTTTGATATCGATATGGTTGAAGAAATTCTTCCACATGAATGTGTAGTAGCTCTGCTCGTGGTCCCGAGCAAGTCCGACATACTCATCCATGTTGAAGGTAACAACATTGGCAAAGGAGACATACCCTTCCCTATTCAGCCTGATCAACTCAGCATAGGTTCCCAGCGGGGAGGATCCAGTAGGGAGGCCAAGGACAAATGGCCGATTTGCATTTGGTTCAAACGCCCTGATTCTGTTGGCAATATACCGTGCTGCCCAGAGGGACAGATTCTCATAATCGTTTTGGATAATGACTCGCATTGATCGCTCCTTGTCATTTCATCATAAACCGAAAGCAGGAGGTGAGCAACACTCAACAGGCTTGGACGATAATGCCTCCGCAAAGAATGACAGGCCCATCATAGAGGACCAACGACTGTCCGACGGTGGCGGCTTTCACTTCATCACTGAAGATTGCAGTAATGCTCCCATCGGGATTCTGATGCGCTTTTGCCTCGGTAGCAAAGCCGGTTGAGCGGATTTTTGCCTGAACCATGACCTCCTGCTGAAGCGTTTGGACGCTCGACCAAACAACATCGCCAGCTGTTACGGTGCTTTGCAGAGTATCCTCTACAAAACCGACCACTACTTCATTGGTATCAGAGCGCAATGCAAGCACATAGAGAGGCCTTTCTGCTGCAATACCCAAGCCCTTGCGTTGGCCGATGGTATAATGCCAAATACCTTCATGCCGACCCAACACACGGCCTTGCCTGTTTACAATGTTGCCGGGGCGGGACGTAATGTCCAACAGGTCCGTGTAATCACCATCGTAGAAGTCCTGGCTTTCTTCTTGATATACCTTGTGAAACCCTTGGGCAACATCGATGCGCCGGACTTCTTCCTTGGTCATTGCACCAAGAGGGAACAGGGTACGGGCAAGCTGTTGCTGGTTGAGCCGATAGAGGAAGTACGACTGGTCCTTTTTCAAGTCTACAGCCTTTGCAACTGCATAGCGGCCATTCTCTTCAACAATTCTTGCATAGTGACCGGTAGCGAACCGATCAAAGTCCAGTCCGCTTTCCTTGGCGTACTCCACCATGGCTCCGAACTTAATCTTGGAATTGCACCAGACACAGGGATTGGGAGTCCTTCCATCCATGTATTCCGTCTTGAAATTGGCTAGCACAATTTCTTCAAAGAGGTCACTGAGTTCAAGCACCTGGTGCTCGATTCCAATTTTCTCACAGATTTTCTTGATGGCGATAATATCTTCAGTCTTATCGGGAGCAAAGCAACTGGTGGAGTTCAAGGGACGAGTCAGATGGGAGCGTTTATTCCAGATGGTCATCGTAACGCCCATCACCTCATGCCCCTGCTGCTTCAATAAGTAAGCAGCGACTGAAGAGTCAATCCCACCGCTCATGCCGACCAGTACCTTCATCGTTCCTCCAAAATCAGGATATACCTGCATATAATAAATGAAACCGCCCTGGAATCCAAGGCGGTTTCTGAAAGCGAGAGTGACGGGACTCGAACCCGCGATCTACGGCGTGACAGGCCGTCGCGATAACCAGCTTCGCTACACCCTCATAGCAAGAGTGAAACTACACTATCCTTGTAGTTTTGTCAACAACCCACAAAGCGTTTTCAAAAAAGTACAGCCACCTTGGAAGTCCCAAAGCGGCTGCAGAAACGAGAGTGACGGGACTCGAACCCGCGATCTACGGCGTGACAGGCCGTCGCGATAACCAGCTTCGCTACACCCTCAAAAAGCACTCTTGGAAACTACACGAAACGCATTTTTTTGTCAACTACATTGCTGGTTGTCAGAGATATTTTCCTCCCGTATACTGGCTCCAAGGAGTTATCCATGCAAGAAGCCATCATGCTGTTCTTTCTCAATATTGCAAACCCAGTCCTCGATTTCTTGGCGAACATTGCTTCAGCGGTAGGCGAGCAGACTTTCGTCATAGCAGTCATTCTCTATGTCTTCTACAACTATGACAAGAAGAAGGGCTTTGCGCTCTTCACCTCGGTCCTGTTTGCTGTTCTTGGCATGGGGATCCTCAAGGCCATAGTCCGTGCACCAAGGCCTTTCCAGGTACTCCAGTCCATCGATGGGAAGCGATTGGAAACGGCAACAGGCTACTCGTTCCCCAGCGGTCATACCACCACCGGAGCGGCCTTTTATACCGCATTGGCTCTCACCTTCAAAAAAAGGCCTCTGAGCATCCTATGTGCCGTGATGATGGCTCTCGTAGGACTGAGCAGGCTCTATTTGGGAGTTCACTGGCCTATAGATGTTTTTGCTGGCTTGTTGTTGGGTGTGGCCATCAGCTTCGTGGTGAGCCACTATCTGAATGCTCTCTACGACGACAAGCAAAAGCGTATCCGTCTCAGCATATGGATCGGAACCCTTTCCTTCATTGCAGGGACCATCACGGCTATCCTGCTCAATTTGGGCCTGATCGATGAAGTTGCCTTCACCGACCTCATGAAAGTCTTTGCCCTGGGCGGCGGTGGCTACTTGGGCTTTGCCCTGGAGAATGTGAAAGTCAACTTCGTTGTCCAAGAGAAGCGAAGCAAGCAAATCCTTCGCTACGTAATCGGGCTTATCGGCATTCTGCTGTTCATGGGAGCCAAGGCAATTATTCCTGAATCGCTGTACGCAGTTGGAGCTTTTATGCGCTATACGCTGGTAGGATTCTGGGCAACCGGACTCTATCCACTTATAGGAAAAAATCTGCGTCTTTTCGCTGGTTCTCGATAAATTTCGGCTCAATGCCCTTGGTGATCAAAAAGCGGCGTAGGTCGAGCATCTCGTACAGGTGCCCGTAACAAAGCTTGTGCATCATTTTCCCGCACATGATTGCATCATCAAGGGCATAATGCGCCTGATATTCCATTCCATAGTAGTCCACCAAGTAGCTTAGTTTGTAGCTGAGCATCTTCGGCCAGACTTTCCTTGCAATAGTCAGCGTACAGAGATAGGTCATTTGCCGTGCTTCCAGGTCATACACCTCAAAGCATCCTTTGAGTACGCCCATATCGAAGACTGCGTTGTGGGCCACCAACAAATCTTTTCCGATGAAGTCCCGCATCTGCGGCCAAATCACATCGAATTCGGGAGCGGCAAGGCATTCTTCGTCCTTGAGTTGGTGCACCGCTGTCATGCTTGGATCGAAATACGGGTGCTTTGGATGAATAAGTGAATAATACGTGTCCAGCAACATCCCTTCTTCATCAAATCGAGCCAAAGCGACCGAGCAAGCGCCGCCCGGATATCCATTCGCCGTTTCAAAATCTATTGCAACATAGTTCATGCTTGTTTTCCCAACATGATGGAAAGAATCGTTTTATCCGTTTCTTCCATACCTTCATGGCTGATTCTCGATAGGAAATCCATACTCTCTTTACTGGTCTTTCCAACAATACCGCTCTCATTTCCCGGAGACATTCCCCTGAAAGCAAGCTTGCACGCGAGGTTTGCAGCTTCTACACAGCTGTAAATCTTCAGCGCACACGTCATTTTCGCCCCATCGCAAATAATACCGGTAAGGTTGCCCACCATGGTATTGAATGCCCTATCCATTTCCAACAGAGTGCCGTCGAGCAGGTACACCAGTCCGCAGGCAGTACCGATGGCTGCGGTAAAGGCCCCACACAAGGCACTGAGTCTATTCTTTTTCGCCGTCAAGGCAAGGCCAATCAGTTGACTGAGCAATAAAGCCCTACCCAGTTTCTCATCACTGCACTTCAAATAGGAACCAACAACCCCCAGAGGAACCGTAAGGGTAATCCCCTGGTTGCCGCTGCCGCTGTTGATAATAACCGGAAGCGGACAACCAGCCATTCTTGCATCACTGGCTGCAGCAGCCATAGCCGAAGCAAGACTGAACGCTTCAGACAGGCTTGAAGGTTCCTTACCAATGGGTTCAGAAGCAATCCTCCCCACAGAAAGCCCATAGGAATGCTCCATGGCATGCTTGGCTATCGCCATATTGGTTTCTTTCGCTTCCAGGACCAAATCCAGAGCTTCTTGTGGTGCACTCTGTACCCATGCAAGCAATTCAGACAAGGAAGTATTTCCCAGAAACTGGGCATCCTCCTCTTCCAAGGAAGAGCCACAGGCATCGACAGCCAAACTGAGCAAGACCTGTCCATGCTGCTCAAGATAACTAAAACGGTCATGCTCACCGCTGATGACAGCAATCGCATACCCTTCATCATTCTTGGCGATCACTTTGATATAGAGTGAAGGAACCTCTGTTTCGATGGAAAGCAAAACAGGCAACGCACTTGCCCGCTGAATTTGCTCTGGGCAAAGATCACTGAGAATACTCAAACCTTTCTCGACATCCCCACCGGAGGCACCGAGTGCAACAGCAGCTTGAATACCTTTGAGTGAGCAATTGGGCAGTCCTACTCCCATGGCATTCTTTACCATGTCCCTACTGGTAATTACTTCCAGGGATGTAGGATAACCAGTCAACAGCTGTGCAGCCTTAGCACCGGCAAGGGCTGAGGCTGCAGGTTCTGTGCAGCCCATCGCAGGGCGCATTTCTTTGCGTAATACCTTCAGATACTTATCCATACAAGGACTATAGCATTCTAATAACAGGCTATCCAAGCCTAAATTGAGAAAAGTTCTCTAGCGCGGAACATCGGCGATAAAGAGCGTTCCCTCAACCTTCAAGGTATAGGAAGCAAGAGATGCAGCGACTACATGGCAACTTCCCTTTTCCAACGTACGAGTCTCCGTTTCCGACTCAAAGGAAGCCTGTCCTTCGGTAACAAACAACATCTCGATACTTCTTCTCTCATTGATATGATAGGTTCCTGACTTGAGGACCATAAGGTGGAACTCTTCCGTGGGGGTAAGTACATGAAGTCGTCCTGAACGGCCGATGAGCATCGGCGCTTTTTCAACTTCTCTGCCCTTGATCTCCAAAATTTTCATCAGCTCTTTCACATCAACTTTCTTGTTGGTAAGCCCCCCGCGCAACACATTGTCCGAGGCACTCATCAACTCAATGCCGTTGCCCAGTACGTAGGCGTGCAATGTCCTCGGTTCGAGATAGAGGGCTTCACCCGGATACAGATGCTTCACGTGCAGCAGGAAGGGGCAGAAAAGCCCCGGGTCTTTTGGATAGGCCCCATAGCAAGAGAGCACAATCCCTTTGCTTTCCAAGAAAGCACCATCGCCGGTGGCAAACGGAAGGTCCTCATGAACTTTCAACGAAGCAATGTACTCTTCTATCAGGACAGAGAGATCTTCCATCTTCATCGTATAGAGCTCTTCAAAGAGTCTTGCCAAAAGCTTGTCTGAGGATTCTTTCTCTGTTTCCAAATAGGAAAAGTGCAGAGCAAACCCATCTGGAATAAGGAGTTTCAACATAGGAATTATCTGAGCAAGCGGTCTGAACCCACACATGGCAGTAATGGGGGTAAGGGCATAAATAACTTCGGCCTTTCGGTTGGGATCCTTATAGTTCCACAGGTCCTTGCTCAGATGGGCTCTGATGGCCTCTTCCTTGGCCCACCCATCCTCGGCTTGTGCCTTGGTGGGATGCACCTGTATGGATAGGGGGCGATCGATGGCCAGGACCTTCAACAAAAGAGGAAGTTGATCACCGAAACAATCCAGATGTTCCTGGCCGAACCAATGAAGACTGTCCTGTGAAAGGAATGTAGAAAGGGCTTCACCATTCTCAACGACTTTGGCATCACCACTGGGATGAGTCCCGAACCAAAGCTCTGCTTTACTCTTTGTATCCTCTTCCTGGGAGAGAAGTGCGGGAATGAACGAGCTGTTGCCCCACTCGTACTCCTTGATGTGTCCTTGAATCTGTACTATATCCATGCCGTCCTCCCCATACATATAAGTATAAGTGGCTTGCGGCCTCAGGGCAAGACAAAGCCCGCCAAACGGCGGGCTAAGCAGCAGAAACGGTCCCTTACTTCTTGTAGTAACGGGGCAGGAACACCATTGCTGCGGCGAAGCAAATGAGTGTTGCCAACCAAGCTACGAAGACATTGAGGGTTATACCACCGAAAATGAAACCTACCAACGTACAGATTGCTGCAGTAACTGCATAGGGCATCTGGGTTGCTACGTGCTCAAGGTGAGGGCATCCTGCACCGGTTGAGGAGAGAATGGTAGTGTCGGAGATCGGGGATGCGTGGTCACCGAAGACCGCGCCGCCAAGCACCGCACTGACGCTGATCATAGCTGCATTGAGCAGTGAGGAATCAGCAAGACCCTTTGCTTGGGCAAGACCAACGGCGATGGGCATTACAATCGGGATCATGATGGCGAATGTGCCCCATGAGGTTCCGGTTGAGAAGGCGATCAGGGCAGATAGGGCGAAAGCGATTACCGGCACCAAGGCAATGGGGAAACCACCGCCGACAACGACATCACTGAGGAAGGAGGCAAGGCCGAGGCCGCCGTCTTCGGGGCTGCTCTTGATAACCGTTCCGATAGTCCATGCCATCGTCAGGATGATCAGGGCGGGCACCATCGATTTGATACCATCACCAATGGCTTCGCTTGCAGACTTTATGGAGAAAAGCTTGCGGACCATGTAGTAAATATAGGAAATGACCAACGTAAAGATGACAGCATAGAAGAGGGCCATGGATGCGTCGGTGTTGTTAAAGGCATCACCAACGGACATGGAGGCGGCTGCTGCACCCAAGCTGGTAATAGTCTCTCCATCGATGGCACCAAGGTAGGTGGTAACCGGAAAGAATGTGACTGCGGTAATAATGAGAACAATGATGGGGAAGAGCATGTCCAGGGGTCTGGCTTTGGCCGCATTCTCGTTGCCATCGATGTCGACTTCACCAGGAGCGGGCCCATACGCCTCGTTGTAGAGCTTTCCGGTTTCCTTTGCATAGGCGATACTGCCGGCCATCGGACCAAAGTTTCTCCCTGACAATACGATGAACAGTACCATGAATACCGTAAGCAATGCATAGATATTATAGGGTACCGACCGCATGAAGAAGGAGAATTCACTTACTCCAAGTACTTCAAAACCTTCAGAGCCTTTTACAATCGACATGACCGTGATCACCCAGCTGGAGATGGGTACGAGGATACACACAGGAGCTGCCGTGGAGTCGAGAATATAGGCCAGCTGAGCACGGGACACCTTGTTCTTGTCGGTAATGGGGCGCATGACCGTTCCGACGGCAAGACTGTTGAAATAATCGTCGATGAAAATCAAGAGGCCGCAGACCCAAGTCATCAAAAGCGTGCTTTTCTGCGTGTGAAGCTTCTCTGCAGCCCACCGGCCAAAGGCGTGGGCGGACCCGGTCTTGCTGAGCATGCCGACCAAGCCGCCGAGCAATGCACAGAAGAGGAAGATGCGGATGTTCCAACCATCGTTGAGGGAACCTGCAATCATGTCGGTAAGGTTGATGATTGCAACCAGGGGATTCCCGCCGGCTACAATGATTGCTCCGGAGAAAATGCCGAGAAACAGAGAGACCATTACATCCTTGGTAATAAATGCAAGGGTAATGGTGAGAACGGGAGGAATGAGTCCCCAAATTCCAAAACTTGTCATGTTGACCTCTCTCAAATAGGGTGAAAGACCCTGTATGTGTGATATAGCGAGACTATAACACGGGTTTCGTTACAAAGTATAGGTCGAAACATGCACAATTATGGAAATTTACACAGAATGTTACTTAGATAACAACACCAATCCCTAGACGTGGAAATGCCCTCCTTTGCAGGGAGGGCATTCCAGTTGAGTAGAGGAAACGATACTAGCGAGAGAAAAGCGAGAACCGGAGGGAGAGTGCATCGATGGGCTTGTCTCCGATACTCGGACCATACTCTTGGGTGTAGTATGCAGCATCGATATGGAAGACCAAAAGGTCAAACCCAACACCAAGCGACTGATACCCCTTATTCAAACCATAGCGGAAATCAAACAAGCTGAGCAGTCTCACAGAAGCTCCAAGGCGGGTCTGTTCAAAGAAGGCTCGGGTAAGATCCTCGCCTGTCTTTCCAGACATCGCCAAGACGTCAACAACATCAACTGCGACAATCGGTCTGAGCAAGGAACCAATGTTCGGAGCCCATGTAAGACCGGCATCGAGTCTCCAAGGAACTTCAATAGTCCACTCGGGTTCAATGGCAGCTGTACTTGCATCGTCGTCAGCATCTTCAGTCAACCGTTGCCCAAGAACTTCTTCTGCCCAGTCGTTCATGGAATCATAGGTGTTCATGGTGTAGTTGCCATTGAAATTCTTAGCAACGACAGAGACGGTCAGTCCTACCGGCAGGTTCACATTGACACCAGCGGAGAGAGGTAGTGCATACCCAGCCATCAACGGGGTCTCATTCATGAAGGTCTTGGCTGGATCAAAGTTCTCATCCGCTACAGCAGACGTGATGGTCGATGCGCTCTGAGCCTTGAGATACGCTTTATACACTGCCTTTGCTGATACACCAAGGTCGATACTCATCGTTTCAGCAAGGTTAATCCTGAATCCATATCCGACGGTTGCAGCAGTTGTTACTTGAGCAATCAAATTCAAGGAAGAACTGTCTGCAGTCTTCTGGAAACTCATCAAGCGTTCTTGAGCCTCAAGAGAGAGTGCAAAGCTACCAAATGACATACCCATTGAAAGATCGGTGGTGAGAATATCACCATAACCTTGCGTAATGGTCTTCAGGAATTCAGCAGCTGCACCAGCAGGATCATCATCCTCAATTTTGTCAAACATCTGGCTTTCAAGAATCTTGACCGGGTTGTAGGCAGTTACCGTCACAGCCGGGAATGAAAACTTGAAACCAGCTTTCGCAGCATTGGCAGGGTTCATCAACCAGCTATCGTAGTACCCACGAACACCCAAGCCTGCTCCGCCCATGCTCAAGACCCTTACGCTGGTACCTTGGAACGATTCTCCAGCAGCCTTATATCGTTCGACGGTAGCAGGATCATATACACTGACCGCAGCAAATGCGCCAGACAGCCCAACCAACAGCAATAACACAACCAGGAGTATTGTAATCTTTTTCATTCTGTTTTCCTCCTACTCTTCGAACCATTCGTCAATGGTAGTCGGTAGGTCATCGAGCATTTTATCCAAATCTGCGTTTTCAAATCCAGTCATCTCAACAAGCGTCTTTGCCCTGTTGGCCAAATTGGTAAGTATTTGATCATTTGTTTGCTTACTACTCAAATAGGTGCCCATTGCTGTGAAAATCTTCTTGAAATCACCAGGAATAGTCATAGTCCCGGGAGTTGTCTCATCCAAGGTCCCTGAAGCCATTGCCTTATTAGCATTTACAAACGCCAAGAAGGTTTCTGGCTTCGTCAAACTCGGAGTTGTTGACTCCGCGTCGTAGAAATCGTCGAAGGTAGTAACCATGAATGCAATCAGATACTTAATCAGCGTACCTACATCCATCCTATCATCTTCAAAGTTGCTTATGTTACCGGCCTCATAGAATGCAATCGCATGATTCATGGATGCCAGATATGCTCTCTGATTCAGCAGGAATTTCTTATATTGCTCTGCGGTATACGTAAAGGTGTCTTCAGACTTCTGAATGCCAAACATCCCAACAATCTGGGGCATGAGAGTATTGACCACCTTAACCCCGATGGAATCTTTCAGATCATCCAAAGGAACAGTATCATCACCTCCATTTCTTGAGCTCTTATCTCCGCTGTCATCCATCAAACCCGTGAGGCCTGTGATCAGGTCCCCTGAGAAGTTGATGGTTGAAGCTCCGGAGAGCTGCTCTGCAACCTGGGCGGTGAACAAGGCATCGCCGAGAATTGCCAGGGCTGTGTCAGAGTCTACAGTCGCAGCATCAATACCACCCGACCCATCGGACAATTGCGTGATGGTATTGTTGACCAGGTTCGTCATCATCTGAAGGATGAGGATATCACCCTGGGTAATATCATCAGTTGCACTGAAATCAGGAAGCGAAAGCTCTGCAATAGCTGCTCCAAGCGTTGGGTTGTCTGTTGTGACTTGGGCTGCCAATGAGGTTATCACAGCATTAAAGACGGCAGTCGTGCCAGCTGCAGCAGTTTTCTGTTCAGCAGTTGCCGGTTTACTGAGTTCTACAATCAGTGTAGCGGTCTGTGTCGGAGAAGTCAGCGCCGATGCAACTGAATTCTTCAACGCATTTTGATCATCAACTGACTGGGGTGCCAAGATTGTGGCTCCAGATGTCAATCCGCTAAGATCAACTCCATTTATCCCAAATACCGTTTCAGCTGCAGTGTTTGATGTTGTTGCAGTTGACCCTGCAGTACCGAGCGAGGCAATTGCGGTAACCGCCGCCTCAGCATCAGCTTTATTGGGCTGCACCCATTCGTTGTCGATATAGACGTTTCCACCGAAGCCGCCCATGAGACCGGCTATGTCGGAACGTATATCAGCGTCACATGAAATCATTGCAATTGTTAGAATCGGTACTAACAAAACCAGTACGACCACTCTCTTCATGATGCCCTCCTCTGTGGGGGAACCCATTCGTTATCTTCCCACTCCCTCACCCATACAAGTAAAGGATATCTCTCGATAGCAATCAGGCGATATGCTTAGGTATGTCATATCGTCGTACTTAGAAAACTAACTCACAGCTAAAGCGTTACACATTTTTTTAGTAATGTCTACTATTGACCACCAAGAGAACAAGCGGAGACTCTCGTCCCCGCTTGTATACCGGTTTTACTTCCTTTGCGAGGATTCTTTCTTACTTGAAGAACAGGTGCTTAATTACTTCAATATTGGCTTTCTTATTCGCCGCTTCACTTTCGTACAGTTCTGCAATCCTGTCTTTGTAGAATTCGGTAGTCTTGTAGCGAACCAGCTTCATCGTCGAATTGACCAAACCATCAGCTTCACTGAACGGTTTTTCGATGATGGCAAACCGGGAAGGAAGCCATATGTTGGGAATGGACGTAGCCTGGGATTCATAGGACTTCAGTTCTGTCACAAGCATATCCAAAGTCTCTTCAGCAGTCTTGCAGCCTTTTTCCTCAATGAGATGGGTAACTACATCCTCCTGCAACGTAACCAAGGCAGTAGTAATCATCTTATGATCATTGTACACCATCAGCTGGTTCAGGACCGAAAGGCTGTTGACCATTACTTCCTCAACTTCCTCAGGACTGTACTTCTCGCCATCCTTGTTGATCAAAAGCGCCTTCGCACGGCCGGTTACGACCAAGAACCCATCCTCATCATAGTACCCGAGGTCGCCGGTCCAAAGCCAACCATCCCGCAGAACCTCGGCACTGGCAGAGGGGTTCTTGAAATAGCCTTTCATGACATTCTCGCCCTTTATGACCAATTCGCCTCTCTGCCCTACCTTTGCCTCGGTAGTCTCATCGACCATGATTTTACAGATTTCACTCTTGGCAACCATGCCGCTGGTACCGAACTTATAGCGATGGGGAGTATTGCTGCTGATGATAGGAGCGGCTTCAGTAAGCCCGTAGCCTTGGAACACAGGGATGCCGATAGCAGCAAAGAAACGCTGTTGCTTGGCCTCAAGCAACGCACCACCACCTACACAATAGAGCATTCTGTCACCAAAAATCTTGCGCAACTTGGGGAATACCAGCAAGTTGGCCAAGGTATACGGCAGCCATGTCTTGATGCGGATCCACGTCCCACCCTTATGAAAGCCATCACCATTGCGAAGCATGCCTGCTTCGAGCCCTCTGTTGAAAATCCCTTCGACAAAGGCACCCTTTTGATGGATACCCTGAATCATTTTCTTCATGAAGTTTCCGGTAATGGAGGGAACCGTCATCAAGAACACGGGGTTCAATTCCACGAGGTTCTTGGGGAAGTTGCGGATAATTGCAGCATTGGCACCGCGGGAATCGACAAAATGGAGGGTAATGCCCCGAAGCAAAGCCGTATAAATACCCACGGTATGCGCAAAACTATGATCAACTGGGAGCACAACCAATGTCTCAAACTGAGCATCGGGGAGCTGGAACAGATCAATGGCATCATGCACATTGGTGTAGTAGTTGACATGGGTGAGCATGATTCCCTTCGGATTGCCTGTTGTACCACTGGTATAACAGATGTTGATAGTATCCTGCTCGCTGATTTGTGCCTCTACATCCTTTACAAGATTCGGCTGCTTTACCAACAGGGCCTCACCATCCATCTGCATGGTGGAGTAGGGAACGTAATCCACATCCTGCTTCCAGTTTGCTTGGCTGATCTGGCTTTCCAGGCGGTCATCCTGCTCATCGAGGTAGACGAACATCACATGATGGTCGAAGAACGGCAGAGCCTTAGCAGCATTGCCCAACGTATTGGCAGAAACCGCCAGGATGACTGCCTCGCTATGGTTGATGCGAAAAGCAATCTCCTCAGGTGTCAGCTTTATGGACAAAGGGACGCTGATCATTCTTGCCTTAATGACGCCATGTTCAAATGTAACCCAGGAATTCTTGCCTTCACTGAGAATACCGACCGCTTGCTCGGCTTTGAATCCATGATTGAGCAAGTATGCAGCAACATAATCCGACTGAATGTCCGTTTGCTTGAATGAGCTGGGCTGCCAGCCTGAATCAGCTCTTGAATTGGTGTATGCCCGGTCCCCGTATTTCTGAGCTGCATCGTGCAGCATCTGAACAATAGTTCTTTGCATGCTAAGCCTCTTTATGATGTACAAGTGTCTTATACTTACACGTATACTCCAGTTGTCAAAAAAACACAAGGAAATCAAAGAGGCTTATCGTGAATTAACAGGTATTCGTCAATTGTTACACTCTTGCAATATTGAAATTTCCCCCACTCTCTACTGCAAACTCGTACATCAGTCCATTGAAAACCTTTGTACTGCGACCGACAACAGTCCCATCGTCGAGTACGCACATACCCCTACACCAGAGGCTTGCAGATTTACAATCGATACCAAGCTGATTGCAGATTTCCTCATTGGGATTTATCGCAGCCACCTTGCCGTTTACAAAGTGACACCGTTGGCCGGATCGCTTACTCACCACCTCAAAGAAGGATTCATTACCCATCTCATCCAGCGCGGCTATCTGAGCCCCGAATCGGGGAGCAACATAAAAGTCACTGAGTACCGACGGCTTGCCATCGACAATATGCAGGCTCTTGAAGTGCCATACCATGCTGTCTTCAGGACGGTCGGAAAGATTGAATTGCACTTTGTCGGTTTGTGATGCTACCACTTGTTCTTTAAGCAGAAGCTTGTAGATGCCCTTTGGGGCAACCTCTGTTTCGGATTCAATAATCTGGGGATAGCCCAATCCAACCACTGATCGCTTGAACAATACAAATGAACCACGACCCCTTGTACGGGAGATATACCCTTGAGTCACCAAACCATCGAGAGCCCTTCGAATGGTAACCCTCGAGACTCCATATTGGTCACACAACTCCATTTCTGTTGGAATTCTATAGCCCTCGGGCCATTCGCCAAAAATGATCTTCATCTGAAGCTGGGTAAAAACTGATTTGAATTTCAATGCCATAAAAAGCCTCCGTTTAGTGCAAGTTTAGGAGTAGGTTTGTATGAAAAGTATAATACAAATTTTGTATTTAATCAGTAAGGATTTTGTCTTAATTAGGATACGTTTTACACACCTTTAAGAATATATTTATTACTTTTAGTACACTATTTGAAATACTAATATTTCATTACACTGCCAAAGATGGTACTTTCCCATGAGTTTCAATACACATGGCTCGTCATTTTTTCCTGTGCTATCCACCTGGACTTACATACAAGGAAGATGGAGACGACGAATCTATTTCCCTTTGGAAAACTGCTATCCAGCATCTTTCTTTCTCACAAAAATATGAGTATTATAGATATTGATACATTGTCTTAACAGGAGGATAGCATGGCTTACACTGAACCGTTTGATGCAATAGACGAAAAAACGAGAGATATCTCTCGTGCAATCACCAGTCTCAGGGAAGAACTTGAAGCGGTTGACTGGTACAACCAGAGAGTTAACACATCCAAGGATTTTGAACTCAAAGGAATCATGGCCCATAACCGCGACGAAGAGATTGAACACGCCGTGATGACCTTGGAATGGCTCAGAAGGAATATGGATGGATGGGATCATGAACTGAAAACCTATCTGTTTACCGAAGGTTCGGTACTGGATGTCGAAGAAGGCGGTGCAGAAGACGCTTTAAGCCAATCTTCCACATTATCGATCGGCGACCTGAAGCAATAACATTGGAGGATAATTGACTATGGATATGTTTAAACGAGAACTTGCCCCGCTCTCTGCACAAGCATGGAGTGAAATAGAAAAACGAGCAAAGGAAGTATTGCTCTCCCGTCTTACCGCCCGCAAGGTCGTTGATGTCGATGGCCCGAAAGGCATTGACTTCACAGTTATCAGTGAAGGCAGGCTTACCTTGGTCGATGACGGCGAAGTAAAGGCCGGTACCTATACCGCCAAGCCGCTCACCGAAGCAAGAATCCGTTTCTCTCTTAATAAGTGGGAACTGGACAACCTTGCCCGTGGTGCAAAGGACATCGATTACGATAACCTCGATGCCGCGTTGGAAAAGCTCGCTCTCTTTGAAGAAAACGCCGTGTATAACGGCTATGCAAAGGGTGGCATCAAGGGTTTGAAAGAGTCGTCCGAGCATAAAGTGCTCACATTGGGAAGTGAGCCCAACGATGTTCTGACCTCGATCGCCGAAGGCGTTCTGCTGCTCAAGAAGGGATTCATCCACGGACCCTACACCCTGGTAGTAAGCAAACAGGTCTGGCTGATGCTCAGTCGGGATTCATACGGAAAAAGCCTTTTGGACAGGGTGGAGAAAATGCTTGGCTCCAAGGTTGTCCTGGCTCCCAGCATTGAAGGTGCCCTCTTGGTTCCCTATAACAATGAGAATCTCGAGCTGACCATCGGACAGGATTTCGCCATTGGCTATGAAACCCATGACACCAAGGAAGTCACCCTCTTTGCAACCGAGTCCTTCACCTTCAGGGTGTTGGAGCCGAAAGCCATCGTAGTATTCAAATAAGCTGGTTCCACGAGTATGTGCTCTCGAAGGCCGGGTCTTGCATCCGGCCTTCGTCTTTCTATATACAACAAACCCCCTCAGTCCGAAGACCAAGGGGGTAAGAGCGCCAGAGGGGAATCGAACCCCCGTCTCATGCTTGGGAAGCACGAGCACTAACCATTGTGCTACTAGCGCAACTGTCTAGGCATCATAGCAAAATCGCAAGGGGTTGTAAATAACTCCTTTTCACTTCTTACCGAATATGCAGGAGGATGGTTTCAGATCTATTCACATCAGTGCCGTTCGTAGTGCCTACCAAGGTGTAGTCCCTTCCTCTAATAAGGGGGCCGGTGGCATACTCCTGGACCACGTGCCAATACGCATCAAGTTTGGCTACCGACTTGGTTCCATCCGTTGCAAGAGCCACGCCATCCAAAGTCAAGGAAAAATCTGTCAACACAATTTGACTTTGCGCCTCAGACTGGGTATACCCTGTACCTTCCCTTCCCTTGCTCATGAAAATTGTGTATCCGCTGGAAGTAGAACGCAATTCGAATTCATAGGGTGGGTCCTCAGTTCCATCAAACATACTATAAAAATAATAGGTGTCCTGCAAAAAGAGAGAACAGCCGGACAGAACCAGCAATACCAGGATAATCGCTGTTGTAATTCGCCTCATTGCTACCTTCGAATCATGCGGTATCCAAAGGTATTGTTGCATGGGAGAACAGAGTTGTGAACCCTAGCAGAACAATCTCGTCCCGATCTCCTTCTCCCCTGCTGCAGTATCAAAGACTACAACCGAACCGAATCCGGTGCAACCATCGGCGTTGAAGGTATCGGTGGGGGTCGCCCACTCCTGATGGGCAACAACGACGGTGAAGGACTGCTTGCCACGCTCGACCTTGACAGCCTCAATCCAATCATCACCGAAGCGGATTTTCTTGAAATTGCTCATCACCCGAACCTTTGAGAGTTTAGCCGGAACAAACCGGTCCGCTTTGTCAACGGAAATCAGGGTGAACAAGGAGCCGAATCCAACCGTCTCTATTTCACTTACCAACGTCTTATTATCAGAAAGTTGGTTGTAATGCCATGACATCCTGGTAGCCTTGACAAACTGGGTGACCCCACCTCCCGAGCAGACTAGCACCTGCACCTTGGAATTCGGGCTTTCAAAGAACGTACCATCATCTGTTAATTTCACCTTGCCACTGGCATTGAAATGCAAATAACTCTGATAGGTATGCTCTGTCACACTCAAGAAGGCATCACTAAGGAGAATCAAGCCCTCACCAAGGGTGATAATGGTTCGTTTGGGCAGTACCCCAACATCCAAGTATCCCTGATGACTACCCTGTAGAGCACAATAGGGCCCCTTCTGCACCGCCCTAAAACCAAGGGGAGCAGAGAGCTTGGAACACTCCCAGCTATCCTTACAGACGGTAAAATTCTTTCTATCTACGGTGGTAGTATTGTGGGCGGTACTGTCCTTGAACTCATATCGCTCAGCCTTCGGGACATAGGTGAACCTACCTGCGTCGACGAAAATATCCTCTCCATTGGCATACAGGTCGAAATGAAGCTTGTCACTATGTCCGTGTCCTGCTCCCAAGGTGCCGCAGTGGAACCTCAAGTACGTATCGTTATCCCTGACGATTGCATTCCCGCTTTCTGTGAGGACTGTCAATGTTTGCTGCATTCTGGTGCTGGGAAGCCGGTCGTACGCTTCTATCGCCTTGGCACCCAAATCCCAGACGCAATCGAAATCCAGATGAGGATAGCCTGCTGCCTTGAGACGCCCGTCACCAAACAGATAGGCACCTTTACTTACGATATCCCGCTGATCGATTCGATCGCTGTCCCCCATGCAGGGTTCAGTCCCATCGGGTTTCTGCCAAGCCATGCTGGCAAGGCACATCAGGTGAGTCTTCTCCACAATAGCGTCATCGATGGGAAGCGAGAGCCGCTTGGCCATCAGCACCACATCCAGAAAATCATGTGCGACCTCATTGTGGTACATCGGGGATTGCTCCCACTGCACCCCGTCGTCATAGACCTGTATTTGGATCTCCAAGGCAAGGCGCCTGAGCGCTTCCTTGGTATAGGAATCACTTGTTTGACTCTTCGGCATGGCAAGGGAAGCAAGAAAAAGTCCATGGTTCTCCAGTACTCCCCAGTTGCTCATCAGATGGTAACTGTCCCACACCGAATAGAGAAATTGGGCATGTTCAGTAATTGAACAAAGAAATACATCAACAACTTCTTCCGTAATTGAAGGACTATCCAAAAAGTACTGCATGGCTTTGGTCCAGTATTCCATGCGTAAGCCTGCCTCGATGGACCTCCAGGCCTTTGCACACAAGGGATCGGTGCGCTTCACCCGTTTGACCCAGTCGCACATTTGGTGCGCAAAGGTTCTGGCATACTTTTCATCCTTGGTGCAGGCATACGCCTGTCCCAGACAAATCCAGAATCGCATCCGGTTGAATGCAAACACCCACTCGCTGTCGTCACCGGGCTGATGAAGCCAATCGATTTCATCGGTAAATACCACAGGTTCAAAGGTCCGTTCCATATCCCATCGCAGATTGAAAAGAAATGATTGGTTGACTACATCATCGGCGACGGTGAGAATTTTCTTCAGCTCAGCTTGCTCACACGTTTTCACATAGTGGGCAACTGCATCCCGGTCATCCAGAAAGCAGATTCTTGTCTGCTTTGCATATTCGCTTCTTGTCATCCAATCCCCCTACCAGTAGGAAACCCAATCACCGCCTAGGCGGGTCAGAGCTTCCATGTAGAAATAATCACCCCACGAGACGCATTCATCAACCCCTTCGGGAGTACAGGTATTATAGGGTGATTTCTTAGAATACGTACCATGTAATACCAAGCCATTGGAAAGACCGGGATCGGTGACGCGATAGGAATCATACAGGCTTTGCATCAAGGCCTTGGCCCAGGCGATGTAAAACTGCGCTTCTTTCTCATCGTCAAGCAACGATGCCATCTCCAAAAACCCGCAGGCGACAATGGAGGCTGAGGATGAGTCGCGGGGCTCATCCCCTTCGGTGAAGATAAGGTCCCAGTAGGGGATCAAATCTGAAGGAAGCTTGGAAAGATAGTAGGCGGCAGCCTTTCTAAACTGAGCGACGCACACCGAATCGGCAGTATAGCGATAACTCATTGCAAGGCCGTATATTCCCCATGCCTGACCGCGGGCCCAGGATGAGTCGGCCCGATAGCCTTGGCACGTCTCACCTCGTACCGGCTCACCCGTCACGGGATCCATGAAGAAGGTATGAAATGTCGAACCGTCGGGGCGGAAAGAGTTAGCGAGACAGGTTTGGGTATGCCTGAGGGCGATCGATCGGTACGTTCCATCCCCAGTCTGCTCACTAGCCCAGTAAAGCAACGGCAGGTTCATCAGACAGTCGATGATGAAGCGGTAGTTTTCCCGTGCCCCCATCGGTCCCCAAGCCTGCAGGAAGGAGCCCTTTTCCTGAAATCGGGTAAGCAATTGGTCGGCAGCAAGCAGGGCTGCCTTGCGTGCCCTGAGACTTGTATCAAGCTTGTACAAGGAAACACAAGAGGGCGTATAGAGAAAGCCCATATCGTGATGGTCCACCTCAATTTTTCGCTCGATTCTTGAGAGAAAACTTTCACTCAGAATATGCGCTGCATGCAAAAACACCGGGTCCTGTGTATGCTCATAGGCAAGACAGACTTCCCCCGGCCAGAATCCGCAGGTCCACTGGTTGTTTTCAACTGCAGGATACCAATTGTTGACCGATGAGTGATTCTGGCATTGATAGGTGAACGAAGGCAGGTTCCTTCTGACTTGGCATGCAGCTTCATCGAGAGCCTTCTTTACTGTCTGTTCTGTGATTTCTCTCATTGCTACCCCTTCAACCCTGCCGTTGCAACACCCTGGACGAAGAACTTCTGCAAGGTAAGAAACACAATGACTACAGGAATGAGAGCGACAACACTAGCCGCCATAATGAGGCCATACTCGCTTGAGTACTGGCTGATGAACATTCTCAACCCGATTTGGATGGTCTTCAACTCCATCCTCGTCAAATACAACAAGGGACCGAGAAAGTCATTCCATGTATTGACGAAGGTAAAAATCGTCAAGGTGGAGAGAGCCGGCTTGGAGAGAGGAAGCATGATCTGAGCCCAGATCCGATACTCGCTCATACCATCGATTCTTGCAGCCTCACACAGCTCATCAGGCACACTCATGTAAAACTGCTTCATCAAGAAAACACCGAAAGCGCTGAAGGCCTGCAGGCAGATGATTGCCAAATGGGTATTGTTCAAGCCAAACGAGCGTATCATCATGAACTGGGGGACCATATAGACCTGCCAAGGCATGGCGATGGTAGCTATATATCCCAAGAAGAGAAAATCACGACCCTTGAACTGCAACTTAGCAAAAGCATAGGCTGCAAAGGAAGAAGTCAACAACTGCAAGAAGGTGACAATAAGGGTGAGCTTCACCGTGTTCTTGAGAAATTGCCCCAAAGGGATGGTAGTCCAAATTTCTGCATAGTTAATCCAGCGTGGATTGGAAGGAATCCATTCTATGGGGAAGGTAAAAACATCCTTGTCAAGCTTGAGCGAGGAGCTGAGCATCCAGATGAATGGTACCAGCATCGCCAATGAGCAAAGAACCAAGAGTGTGTACAAAAGAGCCATCGTTACTTTTTGTTTGTTGGAATGTACTTGCATGCCTTACCTCCCTACCGAATCCGCTTCTCAGCCCTGAATTGGATCAGGGTGACAGCAAGGACGAGGGCGAAGAGCACCATGGCTACTGCACTTGCGGAGCCAAGATTCCAACTGACGAACGCTTTATTATAGATGTCGTAGACCAGAACCAGCGTAGCCGTTCCCGGACCCGCCTGGGTTACCATGTAGACGATATCATAGACTTTGAAGCACTGGATGGTGAGCATCACCAGAATAAAGAAGGTCGTTGCACTGAGCTGAGGGACAGTCACATAGCGAAATCGTTGCCAGGTGTTTGTTCCATCAAGGTTTGCAGCCTCGTAGAGTTCCGGATTAATTCCCTGCAGTCCAGCAAGGTAAATAATCATGTAATATCCCATATATTTCCAGACACTGAAAAGGATGATGGTAATCATCGCCCAATCCTTGTCTGCAGCCCATCCGGGGACATTTTCAAAACCAAGAGAATACAAAAGCATGTTGACCGGTCCTTTGGAGGGATTGAAAATCATATTCCAAACAGCGGCAACCGCAACCAGCGATGCAATATAGGGGAAAAAACTTACCGTTCGAAAAAAATTGCGGGCTTTGATTCCCTGATTGAGAATAACCGCAAGAAATAAGCTGGCCAGCAAGGTAAAGGGAACCGTACCAGCGGTGTAGACAATAGTATTTTTCAGTGCTGCCTTGAACTGGTCGTCATCGAACAGTTCGGTAAAGTTGGATAAGCCTGCCCATTCAATGGGGTTTGCACCATCCCAGCGAAGAAAAGCCAAGACAACGGCAAACACAATGGGAACCAGTGTAAAAATGGCAAAACCGATGAAGTTGGGAGCTAAAAAACTATACGCCACCAACTGTTTTTTGAAGTTAGCTTTCTTTGAGGCCATGAAACCATCCTCTCGTAACCATGAGGGTACAGGGAGCACAAGCCCCCTGTACCTGATACTGCATAAAACTTATTTGGCCAGAATCTTCTGAACCTGCTCGTTCAACTTTGCAAGACCTGCATCAACACTGATGTTGTTGGTCATGATCTCATCATGGACCTGATTGAGAACAACCTCGATTTCGCCGGCTCTCTCGTGCAAGGGCATCTCGAGATAGGTCTTTGCAACCTGCAAGGCGTCCTTGCTATTCTGGTCAGCGGGGAAGCCAGGCTTGGAAGCGATGATCTTTACGACTTCAGCATCCTTGATGGAGGGAATCGTTCCGGTCTTGGCGATGATCTGAGCACCTTCGGGACCAGTGACGAACTTCACAAAATCAAATGCTGCATCCTTTTTCTTGGAAGCATTGCTGACGCCAAGGCTGGTAATGGTTCCCAGTGTGGTTCCGGCAGGAACACCTTCAGCATGAGGATACTTGACCAGACCCCAGTTCTTAACCTCGGTCTTGCCCTGGTCGATCTGATTGATGAGGGTGGCGATGAACCAGGAGCCCATGTTCATCATGGCGACGCTATTGTTGTAGAAGACACCGCTATAGTGGGTGGAAGAGGTCCTGAGGGTGGCATAATTCTGTACAATGCCGTCCTTCTGCTGGCTGAGGATCATCTCATAGTAGGGCTTGAGGAAGTTATAGGTGCCATCGACGATGGTGTTCTTGCCATCGAGGATACCGAAGAGCTGGACTGCAGATCTCCAGGTATGATAATGGGCGCCATATACCTTGCCGGCTCCGGTTCCGCTGGTCATTTTGCGAGCAAGGGCATCGTACTCAGCAAACGTCATATCATTGTCCGGATATGCTACGCCGGCCTTGTCAAAGACATCCTTGTTGTAGAAAACAACCCAGAAGTCACTGCGGAACGGAATGCCGTAGAGCTTGCTGTCGACAGAAATCTGGTCGGTGGTGCCGCCATAGAGGGAGAGGTCGACGTTCTCACTCTTGATTTTGTCGTTCAGGTTCATCAAGAGATTGCCCTTGACCAAATTGTTGTATCCAGGGATGTCCTTGATGGTGACTACGTCGATCGAAGAGTCTCCACCGGAAAGCTGAGTCCTCAACATGGTCATAAAGTCGGCAGAGCCGAGGTCAAGCATCTCAATCTTGACGTTCGGGTTCTTTGCTTCGTAGGCCTTGATCAACGGTTCATAATAGGTAGTGGATGCGATATCCCACAATGCCCACTTAAGAGTGGTCGTGCCTACTGCTGTGGTTGCTGCTTCTTCCTTGGTTCCCTGTGCGAACACAGAACTGAACACAAGGCAGAGTACCAGAATGATTGTAAGTGCCTTTTTCATGAATAAACCTCCTTACGGTTCATACAAGCTGAGGATATTCCTCGCTTCTATCATCAAGGGTACGGCCCATTTTTGCACAACGCTATGCAATTCGCTTCACAAAATATCGACAATTTTCCGCAAGAGGGGAAAATACTGCACTTTTATCCTCAAACCTGTAGAATTTTCCGAAGATAATCCTGTCCATCTGCTTTCTGGTTGCGGAAACCAAGACTCTGGTCTCATACTCTAGCAAGGAGGAGCCTATGCGACTGAAAACCCTGAAGGGGAAAATTACACTGATCACTGTAACATTCACCCTGACCCTTGCCATACTGGTGGCAACCTTCAGTTTTTTCCTCTTTCGGTCGTTTGCTCTGCAAAGTCAGATTTCCTCCACCGAATTCAACCTGCAGTTCATCGGGGCGAAGGCCCGGGAGAGCATGATCGCCATCGACTCACTGGTACGCTGGAGTACTACCAACACCCAAGTCCTTGCCTATCTGGAAACCGAGGGAACCCAGAATGCCCTGGTCACCTATGAACGGGTCAAGGAGGAGGTGATGAACAACCTTGCCCAAAGCTATGTGAGCAGGATCATCATCACTGACATACACCATACCAAGCTCATCCATACCGGACTTTCCATGAGTGACAGCAAACCGGTAACGGTTTCAAACGTGCAACAGGTCCTTCCCCTTTCCTATACAGAGAATGCCGGTTGGAGCCCCATCGGTGAAGACCCCTTCCTGCTCAAGGATGAGCAAGTACTGCCGATCAGACGGGTGATCAACCGCTCATCCTCAACACAAGTGACCGGTCAGCTCTATCTGGCCGTTTCAGCATCCCTTATTCTTGATTTGATCAAGGATTATACCCTCAGTGAGGATTCATCACTCTACCTGACCATCGGGGAATATTTCTATGAAATCAGGGACAACAAATTTCATCGCATCACGACTCCACAGCTTGACCAGCAGAATTTCGATACTGCAGGGGAACAAACCACGGTCAATGCGGTACGGATGGAGGGCGGAAAACACTTGTTGGTAACATGTCCCACGGGGTTCCAGGATATTTCGCTCTCCCAAAGCCTGCCTTCAGGCAAGGTCCGCTTCGAACGCACGCTGTACTTTGGCCTGCTTGCCATTATTATGGTTGTAGTTTTGATGTTCGGTTTGTTGCTGACACTATTGCTCAACCGTCTATTCAACCGCCCCATCGCAAAAATCCAGGAAAGAGTCAAAGCTATTGCCCATAGCGACTTCTCCAGCGACCCATCCATCGAGTGGGACGACGAATTGGGAGATATCGGCAAAGGAATCAATGATCTGGCATTACGAATCGACTCACTGCTGGAGCGCCGCATCGCCGATGAGAAGAAGAAACAAGAGTTGGAATATCGGATGCTCCAAAGCCAGATCAATCCCCATTTCCTGTACAACACCCTGAACTCCATCAAGTGGATGGCAACGTTGCAGAAGGCTCCCGGCATTGCAGAAATGACAACAAGCCTTTCGAGACTTATGAAAAACGTAAGTAAGGCGGACGAGCCGATCATCAGCTTGGAAGCGGAACTTGCACTGCTTGACGACTACTTCGTCATCCAGAAGTATCGGTACGGGGGAACCTTGGTTCTGCAGAATCTTATCGAGGGAAGGTTCCTTAGTGTTGGTATACCTCGTTTCACCCTGCAACCCTTGGTGGAGAATGCCATTTTCCATGGCATCGAACCCAAGGGAGGAGCGGGCACGGTTACCCTTACTGCATATGAGGAGAATGAGCATTCCGTTACATTGGTCATCAAGGACGACGGGGTGGGTATGAATGAGAAGACCATCGCAGAAGTTTTTAGTACTTCAAGCTCTCCTGCCAAAGGCATGTTCCGTGAAATCGGCATCCGAAATGTCGCAAAACGTATTGAGTACACCTATGGAAGTGACTTTGGACTATCCATCGAAAGTGAGGTGGGTTTGTACACTAAGGCAGTAATTCGTTTGCCGAAACGCACCAAGGAGGGCCGGCCATGGCCACAAAACTGATCATTGCCGACGATGAGCCGTTGGTATTGGTAGGTCTGCAATCCATGCTCTCATGGAATGAACTGGGCATAGAGATTGTAGCCGTAGCCCGTAACGGCAAACAATTGGAAGATGCCATCGCCAAAGAGAGGCCGGACCTTGTCATCACCGATATAAAAATGCCGATCAAAAGCGGTCTGGAAGTCCTGAAAGCGAGCTCTAAGACGTATGGAAGAATCCCATTGTTCATATTGTTGACAAGCTATGAGGAATTCAGCTTTGTGAAAGAAGCCTTGACCTACCAGGCGGTAGACTATTTGGTTAAGCTTGAGCTGACTGAACAGAGTCTTCGTTCGAGTGTAACAAAGGCGCTGCAGTTGCTTGAGACCTTGCAAGCAGAAAGCGGCCATACATTTCCCCTGCTCGAACGCAGTGCCATGCAATCCTTCCGAGACAAGTTCTTCGTTCGCCTCTTCAATGGCCTGATCGACTCCCGCCAAAGCTTTGAGAAACAGAAGCAGGAGTTGCAAATCTCCTTCGACGAAAGCTGGTATGCAGTCTGCTATGTCGAGATCAAATCCAAGCAGGAAGAAGCGGAAGTCAATTTGTATTACAGTACGGTAGGAATGCTCAAGGAAACCCTTGGCCGGTATTTAACCACCTACATTACCAGTCTCGACCTGCATCACTTGGCCATCACCTTCTGCTTGACATCTGAGCAAGCGGAACATTACAGAACCATCATCCGCCAAGTGCTCGAGAAAACCTTGCAGGTCATCTACAACTATTTCTCAGTGCAGTTGGTCTGCTCCGTGGGGCTTACGGTGCAAGATCCCTACCATATCAATGAATCCTTCCTTTCGGCACGGCAGTTGCTGGCATCCTCAAGCGATGGACACACCATCCTGATGGCGGAACGAAAGAATACTGAAGGTTCTAGCTTCGACCTCGGTCCATTCAAGGTCCGTCTGACCCGTGCCTTTGAAGAGTTGGATGCCGACCAATTGGCGAAGGTCATCGAGGATATTGCCAAGGAAATGCAGGACCAATGTATCTCAGCCTTGCAAGCAGTTGAGACTGCGAGCAACATACTCTACATGGCCATTACGTTGCTGCCGGACGGCCAGAATCTGGTCCAAAGCGCTTTTGCGGACGAGAGCGGGGGATATCGGCAGATTTACAGCTCTGCAACCACCGCCCAATGCAGCACTTACCTGAGGCAGCTGGCTCACGGACTGGTAGAACAGCTGCAGTCACGCAAGCAGGATTATCGGGCCAAGGTGGTTGCCAACATCCAACAGTACATAAAGGAGAATGTAGCTCGAAAGCTCAACCTAGGAGAGGTCGCACTCCTGTTTGGGTTCAGTCAGAACTACCTCAGCAGCCTCTTTTCCCGGTACGGTGGTTGCAGTTTCGTGGAATATACTACCAGTGCCAAAATTGCTGCCGCCAAGGAAATGATGGCAAAGGGCGATTTGAAAATATATGAAGTCGCCGATAAACTTGGTTTTGAGAGTTCTTTTTACTTCAGTAAAGTGTTCAAGAAGGTTGAAGGTATATCACCACGCCAATACTTGCAGCACCTACAGCGCAAACGGAGTTAATCATGCTTACCAGCTTACTTAAAAACCTTCCTCCTTATCTCGATACGTATGTCATCGCCCCCGTGGCTGGCGATAGGGCTTATTGGCTATCACTCAACCAAACCCTGTCAGAGCAGGTAGTCAAGCGGGCGCAATCAGCACAAAAACAAGCCTTCCCTCCCCTTTTAGCTACCGATTACCTTGCCTTCAGCCGCAGGGGAAATAGGGTTGTCTATGAGACTGCTTACTTTAAGCGTCGGGTACTGCTTGCCTCTTTGGTTTTGGGATACTGCATCAAAAGGGATGAGGAGCTGCTTACTACAATAATCGATGGACTATGGGCTATTTGCGAGGAGACGACATGGTGCCTTCCCGCACACAACAGCTATATCCGTGATACCGAGCAACTTCCTCTAGCCGATGTGAGCCGGCCGGTGATCGATCTGTTCAGCGCCGAGACCGGCGCGTTGCTCTCACAGACCTATGCCCTCATTGCCGGTGACTTGGAACAGGTTTCTCCCTTGATCACCAAGCGTATCATCAATGAAATTGGGAAGCGAATATTCTCCCCCTACCTTTCAGAGCATTTTTGGTGGATGGGCAACGGTGAGGAGCCGATGAACAATTGGACTGTTTGGTGTACCCAGAACGTGCTGCTGTGCACGTTCCTGCTCCCGACCGACCAAGATTTCCGTCTGAAGGTTGCCACCAAGGCATGTACCAGCATCGATTGTTTTCTCAAGGACTACGGCGACGATGGATGCTGCAGCGAGGGAGCCCAGTATTATAGACATGCCGGGTTGTGCTTGTACTTGGGCCTGGAAATTCTTAACAAAGTAAGCAACAATACCTTCCAAGAAATCTTCAAAGAACCGAAAATCAGAAATATTGCCTCCTATATCCGTCATATGCATGCCCAGGGTCCCTACTACTTCAACTTCTCTGATTGCTCATCCCTTGCCGGCAGCTGCACTATCCGAGAATATCTGTTTGCAAAGGCCGTCGGGGACGAAAGGCTTGCGCAGTTTGCCCTTGCCTCAAGCAATTTACGAGAGAAGGGAGAGAGGGACCTCCCCGAACAGATCAATCTCACCTATCGCCTTTTGGAGCTTGTGCATGCATCAGAGAAGCCGGTTACCCCATCCTTCCCCCAGGAAAGTGACCATTTTTATCCGAGTGTCGGCGTTTTCATCAGTCGTGATGAAACCTATGCCCTAGCGGTAAAAGCCGGCGGCAATGACGATAGCCACAACCATAACGATACCGGCAGCTTCACGCTGTTCAAGAACAACAAGCCTGTATTGATTGATGTCGGGGTGGAAACATACACCAAGCAGACGTTCTCCAAGGACCGGTATGGAATTTGGACGATGCGCTCGATCTATCACAACCTTACCAATTTTCCTCCCTATGAACAGCTTGCAGGAAGGGAGTATAGAAGCGAGATTATCCAGCGTGTACAGACAAAGGGGTATGCTTCAATCTCTCTTCAGCTCGCTGAGGCATATGACAAGGTAGCAGGGATTCAGTCCTACCAACGTACGGTAACGCATAGAAAAGGAAAGGACATTGTCATTGAGGAGCGTGTTGAAAGTACCCATAAGCCTGTGCTTTCTTTGATGTGCCTGCAGAAGCCCGAGGTGCAAGAGACAACAATCATGCTGGGAGAAGAGTCAATCCTGATCTTCGAAACTCCTGTCCAGAGTATCGACATTGAGGAAATTCCCATCACTGATGCAAGGTTGCGAACAGTCTGGCCCGAGAAGCTGTATAGGATTCTGATACGCTATGAGACGAATTTGATGTTTCGGATACAATAAGTTTTTTGCGTTTTTCCTTAAAACCCTCTTTTGCACAGTGTTGGTAAACTGTTAGCAAAATATTGAAATTAGTGGTAAGGTAATAAGGCATTGAGAGGGCGATGGAGCAGAAGATGTGGTAGTCCCTGCCCATTGTTCTCCCAATGCTTAGGACTACCACAATGCCCAAGCATATCACTTCATCCAGGAAGGAGACACCCTGGACCGGCAAGGACGATGCGACCCCGTTGCAATCATTCATTGATGCAATCAATCTGTCCAACTACAAGAAGAAGCATCCCTCAATTTCGGACACCGAAGAAAGTGAGCTTCTCAACTCCTATGCACCCCAGGAGTGCCGGTATTGCCAGAGCCTCAAGATCCAGAAATACGGATTCACGAGCAACCATGTCAGACGTTACCGGTGTTCGGATTGCGAAAGGACTTTCACGGTCACAACGGGCACCATATTCGACAACCACAAGATACCCATAAGCGAATGGGTGGATTATCTGCTCGGCTTGTTCAGGATGCAGAGCTTCAACTCAGTATCGAAATCAAACAGAAACAGCGACACAACAACGAATTACTGGACATCCAAACTCTGCCTTACACTCAGGGGATACCAAGATACTATTGTTCTCAGGGGAAAAGCTTACATCGATGAGACCTTCTACAAGCTGAGGAAAGAAGATATCCAGATGAAGGAGGATGGGCTGCAGTATCGTGGTCTATCACGAAACCAGATCTGCATGGGGATAGGATGCGATCTCTCCGGCCATGTTTTCTGTACCATCGAGGGGAACGGAAAGACATCCTCCAAGAAAACGTTGGAGGCATTCCTTCATCATATCGAGCCAGGGACAACCCTTGTCCATGATAGAGAGAAAAGCCATGACAGTCTGGTGAAAGACCTGCACTTGGTGAGTGAAGCTCATAGCTCGAAGTCGCTCAAAGGCTTGCCTGACAAGGAAAATCCAATGAACGAAATCAACCAGCGCTGTCGACAGCTCAAGCAGTTCCTGAACTCGCATTCCGGTTTTGACAGAGCCAATCTCTCTGATTACTTGAACCTCTTTGCTTTTATTGTCAATCCTCCCAACGACCCGTACAAAAAGATTGAAACTCTACTCAACAGGGTTTTCGAAAACCCTATTTCGCTCAGTTACAGAGAGAAATACTCAAACTAACGCTCTATTTGCAGTTGGCGACCAACACTGTGCAAAAGAGGGTTTTTTCCTTAAAAGAATCGGATAGAAAAAATACGGTGATATTGAGTAGTCAACAATGCTTTTTACTTCTCAATATCACCATTATTTCTTTCTTTTATAACTATTTATTACGTTGTATAAAAAACTTTTCTCATTTTTTGTTTGACAGCTGGCATCCCCTAGGGTAAAGTGAACGGTAGATAAAATAAATTGGAGGCATTATGGCCACAGTACAACTCAAGAATCTTTGCAAAGTGTACGATGGTGGAGTAAAGGCCGTCGACAATGTCAACATTGACATTCAGGACAGACAGTTTGTCGTCCTCGTCGGACCTTCCGGTTGTGGTAAGTCCACAACACTCCGCATGGTAGCAGGTTTGGAAGACATCACCAGTGGTGAGCTCTACATCGATGGGAAACTCGTAAATGACGTTCCCCCGAAGGATAGGGACATCGCCATGGTATTCCAGAACTATGCTCTGTATCCCCACATGACCGTGTATGATAACATGGCATTCGGTCTGAAAATCCGCAAGTTCCCCAAGGAAGAGATTGACCAGCGTGTACGTGAAGCAGCAAAGATCCTCGAGATCGAAGAACTGCTTGACAGAAAGCCCAAGGCTCTCTCCGGTGGACAGAGACAGCGTGTTGCAGTAGGACGCGCCATTGTCCGCAAGCCCAAGGTATTCCTCTTTGACGAACCACTCTCCAACCTCGACGCCAAACTTCGTGTCCAGATGCGCGCAGAGATTTCCTCCCTGCACAACCGCCTCCAGGCCACGATGATTTACGTCACCCACGACCAGGTTGAAGCTCTGACCATGGCAGACGTAATCGTCGTCATGAAGTTCGGCATCATCCAGCAGATTGGTGGACCTCTCGACCTCTACAACAACCCGCAGAACAAGTTCGTTGCAGGTTTCATTGGATCTCCTCCGATGAACTTCCTCGAGACTGCCGTTGAAGCTGATGGTTCTGACATTTATGTTAATGAAGGTTCCTTCCGTCTCAAGGTTACTGCAGAGCAGAAAAAGATGTTGACTCCGTATGTCGGTAAATCTGTCACCTTCGGTATCCGCCCTGAAGATGTAGTCTTCAGCAATACCCCCAAGGACGGCGAGACCATCAACGGTTCTGTCAGTGTTGTTGAACCTCTCGGAAGTGAGACCCACGTATTCGTGGCTACTTCCAGAAGCCAGGTTGTTGGTAAGATTGAACCTACCCTTGTTCCTAAGCCGGATACCAAGATTTCCTTGATCCCCGACATGGTAAAGGCAAAGTTCTTCGATCTTGAAACCGAACTGGTAATCAAATAAGGTAGCTTTTCATAATCGCCGGCTCAGCAATGAGCCGGTTTTTATTTGACCCCTGTGAACTGAAAATCCACAGGGGTCAAAATTAGGCTCAGCTAGGTACTATTATGCTATCTTCGATGACCTTGATTTTGAATACAGGTCGAATGCAACGGCTGAAAGAAGGACAAAACCCTTGATCGCTTGTTGCCAGTCTGTACTGATGCCGATAATTGACATACCGTTGTTCAGCACTCCGATGAACAAGCCCCCTACGACTGCTCCAATTACCGTCCCTATTCCTCCCGATACAGCAGACCCGCCGACATAACAAGCGGCAATGGCGTCCATCTCAAAGTTCTGTCCGGCCTTCGGAGTGGCGGAGTTCAAGCGTGCTGTGAATACCATCGCAGCTACCGCAGCCAAAATCGCCATATTGGTATAAATCCAGAACATCACCCACTTAACCTTGACACCCGATAGTTCTGCAGCTTTTCTATTTCCACCGAGTGCGTAAATATGGCGGCCTTGGACAGTCTTGGATGCAACAAACTGGTACCCTATTACAAGGATGCCCAGCAGAATCAAGATATTGGGAAACCCTTTGTATATCGCGAAAACAACGGTGAAAGCGACAAGCACGGTTGCTATGAAAACCACCTTTGCAAGCCAGATTCCCTGAGGAAGTAGGTCAAAGTCATATTTCTTCTGTTTTTTCCGTTTCTGTATCTCACTGAAAATAATCAATGCGACAATGAGAAGACCGATCAGCAAGGTAAAGATATGAAAATGGACAGTTCCAATCTTCATTCCCCCAAACGGATCGGGGATGTATCCGGATGACATCAACTGGAATTCCCTGGGGAATGGAGCCTTTGTCTGCCCTTTCATAATAACCTGTCCCAAACCACGGAAAACCAACATACCAGCCAACGTGGCTATGAAGGGAGGAACATTCACGAATGCAATCCAGAACCCTTGCCACATTCCGATCAGCGCTCCTACAAGCAGTGCAAGCAACATCGCTACATACGGATTCCACTGCAGGTCCACCATCATGACTCCGCAGAGTGCACCGATGAAACAGACGATGGAGCCGACTGAGAGGTCGACGTTTCCCGTCAGCGTACACAGCAACATGCCAACGGCAAGAATCAGGACATAGCTGTTCTGAAGTACCAAATTCGTCAGATTTACCGGTCTGAAAAAGATACCATCCGTCAAGAGTCCAAAAGCGACCATCGCCACAGCCAAGGCGATGACCATCATGTACTGCCTCACATTCTTTTTCAAAATCGCAATCAAGCCATTCATCCCACACTCCTTATCAAATGCTCATCAAGTTCTCTGTCACACCAACACCGGGGCAATCAACACTGCCTTAATTATTCAGGATATTGCGCATGATCTCTTCCTGGGTCGCGGTCTTTCCCGACAGTTCAGCGGTAATCCTGCCCTCGCTCATTACATATATCCTATCGCACATCCCGATAATCTCCGGCATCTCACTGGAAATCAGAAGACATGCCATTCCTTGGTTGGCAAGCGAGTTGATGATTGTATAAATTTCATGTTTAGCACCAACGTCGATTCCGCGGGTGGGTTCATCCAGGAGCAAGACCCTTGGGTCGGTGAACAACCATTTTGAAAGAACGACTTTTTGTTGGTTGCCTCCTGAAAGATTTCCTGCCATCTGCAGTATTGTCGGCGTCTTCGTGTTGAGCCGCTTGCAAAAATCTTCCGCCACGACATTCTCATCATGCTCATTGATCACCGACATATTGGAAATTTTCTTCAGCTTCGCGATTGTCGTATTCTCTTTGACGTTCTGAATCATCACAAGTCCCAATTCCTTGCGGTCTTCAGGCACATAGGCAACACCGTGTGCAATAGCCTTGGGAATTGTGCTGATATCGACTTCTGCGCCTTCAATCAACGTTTTTCCCGTGATGTTCTCACCGTACGCCCGCCCGAACACACTCATGGCAAGTTCAGTTCGTCCAGCTCCTACCAATCCAGCCAGACCGACGACCTCCCCGGCCCGCACATTGATATTCACGCCATCGAGTTTCTTTCTCTCCGGGTTATCGGGATTTTGCACCGTCCAATCCTTGATCTCGAACAGGATATCCCCGATGAGATTGTCTCGCTTGGGGAACATTTCAGTAATTTCCCGTCCGACCATCCCCTTGATAATCCGCTCTTCACTGATGGACACCAAGCTTTCCTTCGTTCTGGCTACCTCAAGCGTCTCAATTGTTCTGCCGTCCCTGAGAATCGTAATGGAGTCAGCAACAGCGGCGACTTCATTAAGCTTATGGGAAATCAACACGGAAGAAATATAACTCTTGTCACGGAGTTCCTTGAGAATCTCAAGCAGATGCTTGCTGTCCTTCTCATTGAGTGCGGAAGTGGGCTCGTCAAGAATCAGCAATTTTGCGTGTTTTGCCAAGGCTTTGGCAATCTCAACCATTTGCTGCTTCCCCACCCCCAGCCTGTTCACCGGAAGATTGGGATTCTCGTTCAGTCCAACGCGCTCCATATATTTCATAGCATCTTCACGGGTCTTGTCCCAGTTGATGATATTGAATTTCGCACGTTCGTCGCCGATGAACATATTCTCAGCGATGGAAAGATAGGGACTCAACGCCAATTCCTGATGGATGATGACGATTCCAGCTTGCTCACTCTGCTTGATATTGGAGAACGTGCAACGCTTGCCCTCAAAAAAGATGTCTCCATCGTATGTACCATAGGGATATACACCCGACAGTACTTTCATCAATGTAGACTTTCCGGCACCATTCTCTCCAACCAAGGCATGAATTTCACACTCTTTTACATCCAGACTTACATCATCAAGCGCTCTCACACCTGGGAAAGTCTTGGTGATATGCTTCATGGACAGCAGAATAGAATTGTTTGGCATACAGGTCCCCCACAATACAGACCGGAACCCGATTCCAATTCAGCCGCAGGCAGATGGCATCGGGTTCGCGATCATGTGATACAATTCCGGCTTCCGTAATGAAGCCGGATACGCTAGTTACAGTCCAACCTCAGCGGCAGTGTGGTAGCCGGTGTCGACTACTTCAGCCTTCAAGTTATCCTTGGTAACAATAACGGACTTCAACAGTACGGAAGGTACGATATACGGCTTGCCGTTCTTGATGGAGTCATTATTATAACTGGTGGTATCCAGGCCCTGGGGAACTTCACCACGCATGATCGTGTCTACCAGAACAACGGTAGCCTGACCAAGTACGCGGGTATCTTTCAGGACGGTTGCATATTGGTCGCCTGCGAGAATTGACTTGCAGGAAGCAACAATACAATCCTGTCCGCCGACAACCGGCAGCGGTTTGCCAGCTGTACCATACCCGACGGCTTTGCAAGCTTCCAGTGTGGAAAGACTGATCGGATCATAGGGAGAAAGAATTCCATCGAGCGTCTGGTTGGTGTAATGTGCAGAGAGAAGATTCTCCATTCTGGACATTGCCAATTCATTGCTCCAGCGCAACGTTCCAACCGTATCCATGCCCTGTTGGCCTGAACCGATCTTGAGAGTGCCATTGGCAAAATAGGGCTTAAGCCTATCCATGGCGCCGTCATAGAACTTATAAGCGTTGTTGTCATCGGGAGATCCACCGAACAGCTCGATCAAGAGCGGCTTTTTCTTAGGATTGTCCAGATTCATCCCCTTGATGAGGATATCGCCCATCTGCTGGCCGACCGCATAGTTGTCGAATGACAAATAGTAATCTACGTTCGGTGACTTCATAATCAGGCGGTCATACGCGATTACAGGAATTTTTGCTTCCGCTGCTTTCGCAAGAACATCGCTCAAAGCAACACCATCAATTGAAGCGATGACGAGTACTTTCGCATCCTTGGTAATCAAATCCTCAATCTGACGAACCTGGGTAGGAATATCGTCGTCCGAGAACTGCAAGTCAACCTTGTAACCAAGCTTTTCCAAACCGCTCTTGACTGCCGCGCCATCCTTATTCCAGCGTTCTTCCGACCTGGTAGGCATCACAACACCGATCATTCCTTTACTTGACGAACTTTCGGCAGCACCTGCTGCAAAAACCATGGTCATTGCGTATAACAGGACCATTCCTACTACGAGCAACTTTTTCATACTCAGCCTCCTTCTAGTTTTTTGCGTTAACGATAACGCACCAACGTAAACAAAACCACCAAAAAAGGTGTCTACGTAACTCTAGCACCGGTAAAATGTGCCGTCAAGCTTTTTTAGGAAGGCGATTCTCTGAGAAAAGAAGACAACCGCCGGCCAAGAACCTGCGGTAACGTTACTTCTAAATTTTAATCTACAAAAACCTCAGCCACAAGGTCATTTACCGATACATCGAATCTCCTTGCAAAAAACCTGTAAGGATTCGGGGCTTAAAAGCCCCAATTCCCTTGCTCATGTCCCTATTACAACAATGCGTTCTGTCTCCAGCGAATATCCTCTATGACTAAATAGCAGTTCTTATCGATACTGCGGGCAAGCTGCGACACTTTCTTGGCATCTCTTCTTCGTACCTGTACAAACAAGAGAATCACCTGCCCGTCCCTTCCGCGCCCTTCAAACTCAGTAACCCGAAAGCCTGCATCCCTGAGCATGGAAGCAACTTGCTTCCCATTGGTTGAGAATACCTTGACCACCTGGTCCCCTATCTTCAGCAGGTTTTCTATGGTCATACCCACAAAGGTACCGGATGCAAAACCCAAGGCGAACGAAAAAGCCGTCAGAGGGTCTGAAAGATCGCTGAGTACCTTGGATACGGCGAATACCCAGACCAAGGATTCCAAGAAGGCGATGCAAAACGTAATGAAACGCTTTCCCCGAATAATCATGGCATGACGAATCGTACCGAGCGATACGTCAACCACCCTGGCGATAAAAATGACCAAGGCCAACATAAGCGATGCATTGGTAAACACAGGCCTACCCTCTCTCTGTATTGGGAATGGAACAGCTGTCCATGTACCCATACCATATGCGAGAACGCAGAAAGAAACAATTGCTATCTATTCCTTTCTAATATTCCTAAATAGGTATGGTTTTTATAATTCTTTTTATTTGTGATTGTATACCGAAAAGAGCAGCCTTCCTGTAAAAGGAAGGCTGCTTGGCTCTCCGAGAGGGAGTATCAGGCAAACAAGGCTTGATACAGACACTTCACAGCATCTTGAGCCTGATCGGCATTCACTCCCAGTAGAATAGAGGTATCTGATGATCCGTAGTTGAAGAAATTGAGCTTGATGCGGGCATCGGCCAAGGCAATCGTACTCTTGGCAATCACGTCAGTTTCGCTCATCACACCAGCTCCTACTATGCCGACTACCGCATGTCCGTGATCCACGGCGATAAAGTCAAGCTGGAATTCACTCTTTATACGAACGCACATGGCATTGAGGACGCTATCGCTTGCCTGCGTTGATTCAAAAAACCATACGATGCTGTCTACACCGAACAAAGAGAATGCAGGCCGAATTCCAAAAATATGGAGCATGGTCAACAGGGCGTGCCTGATACCGGTACTCTTGAACAGCATCAGCTTGCGTAGGGTGAGACGGCTGTAGCCGCTCTTCTGCGATACGCCTGCAAGGGGATGCCCGTCAATTTCACGATCTTTTACAATCATCGTCCCGCTATCCAACGGGGCATTGGTATTTTTTACATTGATGGGAATCTTGGCTGCGATAACGGGAGCAATGGCCTCTTCGTGAAAAACCCCAGCCCCAACACCGGCAAGTTCGCGAACTTCCCGGTAGGTCATCGTCTTGATGACCTTTGCATCCTTCACCAACCGAGGGTCAACACTGAATACGCCACTGACGTCGGTCCAGTTCTCATACACCCGGGCCTCGGAAGCCTGACTCAGGATTGCTCCCGTGATGTCCGAGCCACCTCTACTGAAGGTCTTCACTTTCCCTTCGGTACTGCAACCATAAAAACCGGGGACGATATATTTCTCGCCTTTCTTCAGAACCTTTTTCAGATTTGTGTAGGTGTCCTCATGCACGGTCCCGTCATCCTTGATGACGATAAGCGGATCGGTATCGAGAAACGTCCATCCAAAATACGCGGCAACCAAGCGGGCGCAGAGGTACTCGCCGCGGCTCGCAGCATACTCGGCACCATGTCCCGCATCAATCATCTGCCGCACTTCGTCAAGAACGGGAAGGAAGGGTTTTTGATCCATTCCCAAATCACTGAGGATGCTGGTATAGCGATTTGCGACCTTCTTGAACAGCTCACGACAGGACTGGCCCTGCTGCACCATCAAGTTGCAGTTGTAGAGCATGTCAGTAACCTTCTCATCGTCCTTATTACGCTTGCCGGGGGCCGAAACTATCACTATTTGCCTGGCTGGGTCTGCATCAATAATTGATTTAACTTTCTGTATTTGTTTGGCATCAGCAACCGAGCTTCCACCGAATTTGCACACGATCATGGGGGTAACCTCCCACCTTATAAGAGATATCTAAGTGCGTATTGTATTGAAGGATAGCCTGTTGTGCAAGTGAACGTGTCTACAGAGAAAATACATGACAGAAAGCCTGTTCACTGCTACTCTACGTACAAGAGGATTTCATGCAGGACTCAAAACGATCGATTTTTGCGTGGGCTTTTTACGACTGGGCCAACAGTGCATTTGCAACGACAGTCATGGCGGGCTTCTTCCCTGTTTTCTTCAGTGCCTATTGGGCGGTTGGGTCCAGCAGCCAGCAAGGCACATTTTACTTGGGTGTTGCCAATTCACTGGGGTCGCTCATCGTAGCCCTTCTGGCTCCTTTTCTTGGTGCCATCGCAGATTGGGGAAGCTATAAAAAACGGTTGCTCGCTTTCTTTGCCCTCTTGGGCTCGGTGATGACGGCAAGCCTGTATGTCCTGCAACTTGGTAATTGGCCCATGGCCGTTCTCTTTTACTCACTGGCCGTGGTAGGTTTCAGTGGAGCCAACACATTCTACGATGCGTTGCTTCCCTTTGTTGCCTCGGAGAAAAAAGTCGATTATGTCTCATCCCTTGGGTACAGCCTTGGATATATCGGAGGGGGATTGCTGTTCTTGGTCAATGTACTGATGTACCTCAATCCTTCATGGTTTGGTTTTTCCAATCAGGAGAGCGCCATCAAGGCGTGTTTTGTCATCGTAGGTATCTGGTGGGTCGTATTCACCCTTCCGTTGCTCCTATTTGTGAAAGAAGAAAAACCACAACAGGCTTTGCGTGTCGGTCAGGCAGTGCGCAAAGGTTTGCGTATAACCATAAAAACGGTACGCAGCTTCAAGCAACTAAAAACCATTGCTCTTTTTCTGGTTGCCTATTGGCTCTACATCGATGGTGTGGATACCATCATCAGAATGGCTGTGAACTATGGAACCAGTCTCAACTTTCCCAGCGAATCGCTGATAATTGCACTGTTGATCACTCAGTTTGTTGCCTTTCCTTCCGCACTTCTCTACTCGGCTTTCGGCCACAAAATTGGTGTAAAGAAAGCCCTGTTGGTTGCCATCGGTGCCTACACCGTCATAGCAATTCTTGGGTATTTCATGACCAAGCCCCTCCATTTCTATCTACTGGCGGTAATCATCGGCCTGTTTCAGGGAGGCATACAAGCACTATCACGATCCTATTACACCCGTCTCATTCCCAAGCAGCGTTCTGCAGAGTTCTTTGGTTTCTTCAATATGCTCGGAAAGTTTGCAGCCATCATCGGACCGCTTTTGATGGGTGTTGTCACCCTGCTTACCGGGAATGTCCGTTCAGGCATTGTGAGTCTGGTAGCCCTCTTTGCGATAGGATTCATTCTGCTCAGGCGTGTCGATGAGCAAAAGGGACAAAAAGAGATTGAGGCATTCCTGAAGCAACAGTAAAACCCGGGGATGCTTTACTATATATAAATGCTGTGGTATTACTACACTCTCTGATACATCAGTGAATAAGGAAAACCCATGCAAGCCTTGCAAGAAAATAAAATGGGGGTCAAACCAGTCCCCTCTCTCATTCTGTCCATGTCCTTTCCCATCATGCTCAGCATGCTCGTACAAGCGTTCTACAACATTGTGGACAGCATGTTCGTATCCCACTACAGCCAGACAGCCTTGACGGCAGTCACCTTGGCCTTTCCTCTACAGAACCTTCTTATCTCAGTCAGTGTCGGGACCTCGATAGGAGTCAACTCCCTGCTCTCAAGAAAACTAGGATCCCGAGACCTCGCTGCAGCCAAAAAGGCTGCAGGGAACGGGCTCACCCTTTCGGTACTCAGCTGGATTTTCTTTGCCCTGATCGGTCTTTTCCTTACCAAGCCTTTCATAAGCTTCTTTTCCAGCGATCCTGAATTAATTCTGATGGGAACCCAATACAGTACCGTCTGCCTATTCTTCTCCCTTGCCATTTTCATCGATATTACGTGCGAGCGCATTATGCAGGGCACCGGAGACACCTTCCACCCGATGATCATCCAAGGCACCGGGGCTATCGTGAACATCATACTCGATCCGATTCTCATCTTCGGCCTCTTCGGCTTCCCCCGTTTGGGTGTATTGGGTGCTGCGATTGCAACCGTGTTCGCCCAGCATGTATCGGCAGCCCTTGCCATCTACTATGTGAAGAAAAACAAGGAAATCAAACTGGACCGACCTTCGTTCCGCCTCGAAAAGCAGACGGTAAAGGATATTTACGCAGTCGGGCTTCCTTCCATCATCATGCAGGCGATAGGGACCATCCTGAACACCAGCCTGAATAAGATTCTCATTGGTTTCGGCACCGCTGCCGTGGCAGTTTTCGGTATCTATTTCCGTCTCCAATCGTTCATTTTTATGCCGATATTCGGTCTGAACAGCGGCATGATTCCGGTCATCGGCTACAACTATGGTGCAAGAAGGCCCAAACGCATCATCAGCGCAGTCAAAGTCGGCATCATTGTATCGCTATCGATCATGAGCGTCGGGTTTGCCGTTTTCACCTTCATTCCCCATATCCTGCTCGGGCTTTTCAATGCTACCGATGAGATGATGGCCATCGGGGTGGTTGCCATGCAGCGCATCAGCCTGTGCTTCATTTCTGCAGGCTTCTGCATCGTACTCGGCGCCTTGTTCCAGGGAACCGGTGATGGATATATCTCCATGATCATCAGCGTGACACGACAGCTCATATTCTTACTGCCTGCCGCCTACTTGCTCGGTCATTTCGTCGGCTTGGATGCCCTGTGGTACTCATTCATCATTGCCGAGACATCCTCGCTTGCCCTCACCATTTTCTTCTTCAGAAGGGTGTATGTGAAGAAAATCAAGACATTATCTGCATAAGGATGCGTTGACATCCAAACCCTGGATGTCAACGTACGTTTTGCAGTATCTTTCTGGAATTAATACTATGTCTTTGCTCGAGTTCTCATCGCTGTAATGATGGACTGGGGTGTTGGTGGTAATTAAAGATTGATTTGCCGAAACTAAAAAATCCATCTGTTGCGAGGTTCATTGTGTGTCAGATGAAACAACTAGCTACCAGAGCAACCGGTAATGAGAGAGCTTATAGTACGTTGATTGCTGTTGATTCCCACACACTTATTTTTTCAAATATTTCTTAATATACTCTATCGGCACTTCCATCCGGATGGCAGTCTCTTCTTCAGTCATACCACGTTCAATGAACCGCCTGACAACCATCCCTATTTCCTCAGCAACTTCAATAATATGGTTATCTACATCATAAAATCTGACAACACGCTGGCCCCAAGTATGTACCAACGGTTCATGTATGTAAGAAATGTCACATGTTGCCAGATGCTCCAAAAAAGCATCCATATCATTCTCTTCAAAATAGAGTTCATATGCATTATTCGATAAAACCACGTGTTCCTTTCTGATAAAATCTTTCCAAGTATCGAGTGTCTGTAAAAATATGCCCTGTTCCAACATAACATTAGCTCCAAAATCACCGATGACTTTCAAGCCCAGAACATGCAAATAAAATTCCTTACTCGTATCCATGTCCGAAACAGCGATGAGTGTACCTGAATATTTCATGCATTTCCCCTTTTCAATAGCAAGATAATCTTACTCCAGGAAATGCAAAATGACCAGAATCCAAATAAGGAGCAGGCATCTGATCGACACCTACTCCTTCTCGTGATCAAGAATCATCAACAGTGATTCGTATCTGGAAACCCTGAAAATCAAGGGATTCTCACTCTATCATGTTACTCCCACTCAATCGTCCCGGGAGGCTTGCTCGTTATATCGTAGAGCACCCTGTTGACTCCGGAAACTTCGTTGCAGATCCTGCTTGCAGCACGCTGCAGCACATCCGCAGGGAACCGGAACCAGTCGGCAGTCATGGCATCCTCACTGGTAACAGCTCGGAGAGAACATACTTCCTCGTACGTGCGTTCATCGCCCTGCACGCCTACACTCTTGACAGGCAAAAGACATGCAAGCGCCTGCCAGATATCATGGTACAAACCTGCCTTGCGAATCTCATCGATGAAAATGGCATCGACATCCCGCAGGGTATCAAGGCGCTCTTTGGTAACTTCACCTACACAACGGACACCCAAGCCGGGACCCGGGAACGGATGGCGGGTGACCAGAACCTCAGGCAGCCCAAGTTCCCGACCCAAGGCCCTCACTTCATCCTTGAACAATTCACGCAAAGGCTCAAGCAGGTCCCACTTCAAATCCTCGGGAAGGCCACCGACATTGTGGTGGCTCTTGATCGTGGCCGAAGGACCACCTGAGGGACTCTTACTCTCAATTACATCCGGATACAGCGTTCCCTGGGCAAGGAAGGAAATCTCCCCAGCCTTGCGGGCTTCACTGTAGAAGGTATCGATGAAGACCTTGCCGATAATCTTACGTTTGGCTTCCGGCTCGGATACACCCGCCAAAGCAGAGAGGAAAGCCTCCTCTGCATTAGCATACTGCAACCTGATCTTGTAGTTGTCCCGAAAGAGCTTGAGCACCATCTCAGCCTCACCCTTGCGAAGCAGACCATTGTTTACAAATACGCAAACCAACTGATCGCCGATAGCCTTGTGGATCAAAACTGCCGCCACAGCGGAGTCGACACCACCGGAGAGACCGCAAAGCACTTGCTTGTCCCCTACCTTGGTACGAATTTCCTCAATGGCATTCGCAATGAATGAACCCATATCCCAATTCGGTTGCGCCTTGCAGATGCCTAGTACGAAATTCTCCAGGAAAGTCTTGCCTTCGGTAGTGTGTACCACCTCAGGGTGAAATTGCACTCCGTAGAATTGCTTCTCTTTGTTCTCGATAACCGTATAGGAGCAGTTCTCGGTACTGCCTGTGTGCTCAAACCCAGCAGGAAGTGCACTTACAGAATCACCATGACTCATCCAAAGCCTAGAATTCTGTCCTATCCCCTTGAGCAATGCAGATGCAGGATTCAAAACATTCAGATCGGCAAATCCGTACTCTCGTTTATCCGGCCGTTCGACACTGCCGCCGTTCTGGATGCTCATAACTTGCAGTCCATAGCAAATACCCAAAATGGGAATACCCAGTGAGTACACCCCCTGGTCGGGGCGTGGCGAACCTTCAGCTCTCACTGAAGCAGGACCACCGGAGAAAATTATGCCTTTGGGTTGCATAGCCTTAAGAGCTTCGGCACTGGTCGTATAGGGGACTATCTGGCTATAGACGTGCATCTCCCTCACCCTGCGCGCGATCAATTGGCTGTATTGGGCTCCAAAGTCGAGCACTACGATGGTATCATGGGGGAATTGTTGCATGCTGCGTTCCTCTTTGTTCAAGATTTGTTGCGATTATAGCGAAATTGGAAGCGAATTGCTACCAAGCAAGCGAACGTACCGGAGGATATGCACGCTTAACCGCACTGGCCACACCCAAACCGAGCACAAACCCTACTGCACTTTGAGCGATGTTGCCTGGAATTTCGGCGGCTGCAACACTGGCTGTGCTGATAAACAGGGAAGAGAGTGCAAAGTAGCCGAGCGACACGGTAGCAATACAGACAAAGCCTGCAAGCAACTTACGGATCAGCGAAGCTTCCTTGTCACCCTTCTGCCGTACGATGAGAGCGATTAAAAGAGCCTCTATCCCATGCACCACAAAGGAAATAGGCGCCCACTGGGCATACCCGCTGATCAGATCAGCCAAGGCAGTTCCCAAGCCAGCTGCAATGAAAGCAGACCAGGGACCGAAGGTAAAGGCGATGAAGCAGATTGCTACATCACAAAGGTTGAGATACCCCTTTGCTGTCGGGATACGAACGACCATGGTAAACACGACGACCACTGCAGTAAGTACAGCGACGACGGCTACCTTCAAAGCATTCCTGTTCTGTTGCATGTTGATTCACTCCTCAAGCTTTGCATAGCAACCAAAGCACTACTGGGATGATAGCTGAAAGCAGAAAGTGGGTAAAGGGATGTCGGTAGGAAGCAAGGTTGTGATACTGACTGCGTCGATTCGATAGCCCGAATCCACGCATTTCCAGACTCATAGCCAGATTGGGGATGGAGCGCAAGGCTACCACCAAGGCACTAGTCAAGGTCGGCACCAAATCCTTCAGTCGTTGCAAGAGTCTGCGACCTTGCTCGGCTTCAGCCTCACGCAAGCGGTGTGACTCAGCTATCTGGCTGAAACTGTCGGCGATGAAAGGAATGTAGGTGAAAGCCAACGTCACCACCAAACCTGCTTTGTACGGTAGGCGATACCACCTGAGGGCCAGCATAACCTCGTTCATGATGGTGGTGGCAAACAGCAGCGTACATACATAGGAAATGCCGATGAACCGTCCTGCAAGCCGACCAGCCTGCAAAAGCCCTTCCTTGGTCACTACGGTAAACGAGCCGAATTGCACCAGAGCCTGCCCATCGCGGACATTGAAAGGCATGAACAACACCATGAACAGAAGCATGGGAAGTATCGACCGAAAGGTCTTCCATGCATGGGAGAAACCCGTATTGCACGCTGTTGTCAGGATTATGAGCGCCACGGCTACATACAACCCCACCAAGTGTACGGGGAGAAAGAACCATACACACAAAAGAAGCATCAAAAGAATTTTTGCCCGCGGATCGAAGCGGTAGAGCCAGCCGTTTCCTGCGACAAAGGTACTGGTGGTCATAGGCTAGCCATCCTTCCATCCCCGATGCCGTAGCCGCGTTGGGCGATACCTCTGGCGAATTGACGGTCGTGGGTGATAAGCAACAAGCCCGCACCCTTCTGGCGCAGCCTAGCAATTATGGAAAGCGCGCTGTTATACGTCAGCGAGCTATCGAGTTCATCCAGCACATAGAACGGCCGGTCAAGGAGAAAGTAGACAGCTGCCTGCAGAGCTTTTCTGAGTGGATAGCTCATGGTAGTGGGGGTATCACCGAGCTTGAGGCCGAACAGGTCGGCGCACTCTGAGACTCGGCTTCTCATTTCCTCGGGCTTCAAGTCCTTGCGCCGTTTCAACGACCAGGAGAGTTCCTCCTCAACAGTCGGGAGGAATATTTGGAGGTCAGGGTTCTGGAATAAATACCCCACCTTCTTGGAGAGCTCCTTGGAGGTGAAAGGCTGCCCATCGATACAGACAGCACCGCTTATTGGATCGTCCAAGCCGCAAAGCAGGCGAGAAAACGAACTCTTTCCGCTGCCGTTCGGTCCTACCAATGTAACGAGTTCCCCACTATCCAGATGGAAATTCGGAACGCTCAGGCTGAACATTTGGCCTTGCAGAGTACTCAACCTTTTTCGCTGAGCTTGTAAATCGATGCATGATAGCGTGTGTTTTTTACAGGAATCCAGTACCTGCCCATCCAAAGGGCTGGGAAGGTCGTCCCCACAGAGACGGGAAAACCGGGGAAGCAATGCATCAAAAGCCGGGGTATGGATGCGCTTTTGGTCAAGAAGCACCACTTGATCAAAAAGATCCGAGAATTCCTGGAGGTAGCGGCTGGCAAGTACCAAAATGGTATTGTCCGACTCCTGGATGGTCTTTCTCAGTTGGTCACGCCATGTTTGGTCCAGATCATCAAACGCCTCATCCAGAATCCACAGGCGTGCCTGAAGCACTTCCTGGACTGCAAGCAATACTCGCTTGCGCTCCCCCCCACTGAGTTCCTGTTGACTTGAGGTTCGAAGCGACTCCAGTCCCCAATGCCCGAGCGCCGCATCAATGCGTTCTTTCATTTCGCTGCGACTCAGTCCCAGAGACTCCAACCCGAATGCAAGCTCCTCCTCAACCGAGGTGGCTACAAACTGTTCTTGAGGATTTTGGGATACATAGGAACAAGACGTAAGCAGGTCCCAGGGTTCGAGCGTGGAAAGATTGCGGCCGAACAGGCTGATGGTTCCACGCAAGTTGCCTGGAAAATATTTCGGGCACACCCCGCAGATAATTTTTGCCAAGGTGGTCTTGCCCTTGTTGAATGGGGCAAGCAGCAATGTTTTACTCCCCTCGCCCAGCTTGAGGGAGAGATTGCTGAACAAACTGTCACATTCCTCTTCTTTCCAGGAGCGGTAGGTGAATTCGAGATTGGAAATATGAAGGGCGTGTTGCATACGCAGCCTAAACTTGGCCGGGAAGCTCGTCAAACCGTTTGGCGATGGTCCCATAGACCACTTCGTGGAGTGTTGCAATTTCCTCATTGCTCAGGCCGGCGGTAGGAATGGGCTTTCCAACGGATACATAGGCATGCACCCTTTTGCATCCTTTCAAATGCTCGAACCCTGCGCGCAGACCCTTGATGGTGATGGGTACTATATCGGTTTTGGACCGGGTAGCAAGTTTAAGACTCCCATTTTTCAGTTCCCCGATACGACCGCTCTTGCTTCTCGTCCCCTCAGGAAAAACGAGCATGCTCCGCCCTTGCTTGAGCTGCTCAACACCCTTGAGGATGGCCTTGATGGCGTCGTGGGGGCTTTTACGGTCAATGAAGATGCAGCCGAGGGCATAGCACCAAAGATTGATGATGGGTATTTTCTTCACTTCAGCCTTTGCAAGAATGGTAGCCCACAAATGTGCAGGACCAACAAAGGCGACAATATCGAGCAGACTCTGGTGATTGGCCACAAAACAGATGGTACCGGTAGGCGGAAGGTTCTCCTTGCCGTCCACATGCACCGTCACCCCTAAAAAGAAGAGGATGCTGTTGCCGATGAAATGACCGCACCGCGCAAGATGGCGATTTTCTGCATCCTTGAGCTTAAAAAGTCGGAGAAAAAGAGCCGGTAGGAAGGCATATACCAAGGAGAGAATTAAAATTGGAATGATGAACAATGCTGCAAATACAATGCGTATTTTTCTCATGCGATCTCCTCCACGTTAGGAAAAGTCCTGTGTTTTATAGAGTTTTGCGTACTGGCCATTCATTTCCAACAGCTCGGCATGCGTTCCAGACTCAACCAGTGTACCCTCATCGAGGACCAAGATGCAATCGGCATTCTTCACCGTTGTCAGCCGATGGGCAATGACAATAGCTGTCCTTCCGACCGAAAGACGGGCAAAGGCTTCGGTTATAAGCTCTTCACTTTCGGTATCAAGGCTGCTGGTAGCCTCGTCAAAAATTAGAATGGAAGGATTCTTCAAGAACACACGGGCGATGGAGATGCGTTGCTTCTGTCCACCGCTGAGCAGCGTCCCCCGTTCCCCCACCTGAGTATCCAAGGCGAGAGGAAGAGAACGAACAAAATTGCCGAGGTTGGCGGCATCCAGGGCTGCCCAGAGCTGTTCATCGGTTGCATCCACTTTTCCGTACTTCAGATTCTCCCGGATTGTGTCATCAAAGAGAAAAATATTCTGCTGTACAAAACCAATATGCTGACGCAGTGAATTTTGCCTGATTTGCTTGATATCCTGACCATCGATAAGAATTCTGCCCATCTTGGGTTCATAGAATCGCGGAAGCAGGGAAGCAAAGGTGCTCTTGCCGGCACCCGACTCTCCCACCAAGGCAATGGTGGAGCCACCGGGAATGGAAACATCGATATCCTTGAGGATAAGCTCCGGTGAGTTTTCATAGGCAAACGAGACATGCTCGAAGCGCACCGTCCCCTCTTTTACCTTCAAATCCTTGGCATCCTTCACATCGGTAATGCCAGGATGCTCATCCATGACCTGGGTAAAGCGTTCAAAGCTGGCCATGCCCTGCTGCAGTTGTTCAGTGAAGTTGATCAGCCGGTCTATGGGAGGGAGCACCACCCCTACATACAGAATGAAAGTTACCAGATCGTAGGATTCGACCTTGCCCATGAAAATCAGGACGGCCCCGCCGGCAATGGTGCAGAAGTAGTAGAGATCCCTAAAGAAACCGATAACCGAGTGATAGCGGCCCATAACCTTGTACTGCTCCATTTTGCTGTCGCGCAGTACATCGTTTACCTGATTGAACTTTTGTTCCTGGTAGGACTCCCTTGCAAAGGATTTGACTTCACGGATTCCCATCAATGAGTTTTCGACATTGCTGTTCACGTCGGCAACCGTGGTACGTACCTTGCGGAATGTGGCCTTCATTCTCCGACCGTAATACACCCCGTAAAAGACTATGATAGGAAACGGGATGAGTGAGATGAAAGCCAGGGGAACACTGTAACTGAACATCAGGATGTATGAACCTACAATCGTTGCCACGCTGATGATCAAATCCTCAGGGGCATGATGGGCCATCTCGGTAATCTGAAAAAGGTCGTTGGTGATGCGGCTCATCATATGTCCGGTCTTGGTCCTGTCGAAGTAGCCGAAGGAGAGTTTCTGCAAATGGGCAAACAACTCACTGCGCATATCCGTCTCCATCCTCACACCCAGGATGTGACCCCAGGTGACTCGGATGTATTGGCAGACGGCCTGCAACATGTAGATGATCAGCATCAGGGCAAAAATTATGAGCATGTGCTCAAGATTCTTCTGGGGAATTTCGACGCGAAGCAATTGTCTGGTCAGGCTCGGAAACAGAATGGACAGAGCAGATGCAAGGATTGCCACCCCGATATCCAGAAAGAAAAGCCCCTTGTAGGGGCGATAGTAGGCAGCAAACCGTTTGAGCATCCTACTTCTTCCTCCTGAACAATCGAGCAAAAAATCCAAGTTTCTTCTGTGGACTCTTACTCTGATCCTGCTCCTTCGCTACTGTCATGGCAGCAACCTTCTTCACCGGTGTCCTAGGAACCTGTGTAGTAGCCTGAGAAGGTCCACTTTGACCTCCCTCATTCTGATACTGCTGCTTATAGTAGGCCAATCTCTCTTCCAGGGAGAGATTCTGAATCTCTGCATAGCTCTTGGAACCAGGACGCCTGCGCCTGGTCTCGGTCGGTCTGGCCTGCTCTTGCTCAGCTCTTCTGGGTCTGCTTGCAACAGTTTCGTCAGCCCGTCTTGGAGGACGGGGACGATCGGGGCGATCGGAACGTTGTTCAGAACCTCTTCGTAGCGGAAGCGGACCTTTTCTACCTCTCGGGGCGGCCCCATTTCTCGGTCGAGCTGATGAAGGTGCGTACTCGTCATTGCTAACCAGATCACGGAACGAATAGGAAGCACTGGCATCCACGACCTCAGGGAGTTCACCTTCCTCGGGCCAGATAACCGGAATTTTCATCTGGATGTAGTTTTCGATGGGTTCAAGATTGAATACATACTCTTCGTCTGCCAATGTGATGGACTTCCCGCTTTTACCAGCCCTGGCTGTTCGGCCGATACGGTGCACATAGCTCTCAAAGTCATCGGGGATGTCATAGTTGACTACCAGCTGCAAGTCATCGATTTGCAGACCACGGGCGGCAACGTCGGTGGCAACAAGGAACTTGATCTTGCCATCCTTCATCCGTTCGATGGTCTGAAGGCGCTTTGTCTGGGGAAGGTCACCCATCAGGTATTTGGTGGGATAGCCGTTGAGCGAAAGGCGCTTGGCAACTTCGATGCAGCGGGCCTTGGTGTTGGTAAAAATCAGGCAGTTCTCAGGATTCTCTTTTTTCATCAACTTCAGAAAGAGACCGAACTTTTGGTCCTTGGAGATGTGAAAAAGTTCCTGGGTAATGGCTTTTACTGTAATTTCTTCGGGTTGCACTTCAAGTTCGACCGGCTCGTTCATAAAGGACCAAGCAAGATTGCGGACTTTGGTACCCAAAGTGGCGGAGAAAAGCATGGTCTGTCGATCGGTGCAGGCTCTGAGGAGGCTGAACATTTTCTGGATATCGGGATAGAAACCCATATCGAAGAGACGGTCGGCCTCATCCACGATGAAGATATCAAACTGGCGGAAGTCAATTTTGTGCATTTTCTGGTAGTCGAGGATACGACCCGGGGTGCAAACAAAAATGTCACAGCCTTTTTCCAGAATCTCATCCTGCTTGCCGTAGCCTACCCCGCCAAAAAAACACCCTACCGAAACGTCGTCCATTCCAGAAGCGAGTTTGAGGGTATCTTCCTCGATCTGTACGGCAAGTTCTCTGGTAGGGGCAACGATCAGGGCTTTGGGCTTGCTTTTGCCCTGGTTCTGGGCTTCTACGAATGACTGAAGGATGGTCAGCACATACACTGCGGTTTTACCGCTTCCAGTCTTGGACTGGGCCATGACATCACGATGGGAAAGACTGATAGGAAGCACCTTTTCTTGTACTTCCGTACAATCGGTGAAACCCGCAGCCTCAATGCCTTTGAGCACTTGCTCACTTAAGGGTAATTCAATAAATTTCATTGGTACTATATATCGCCTTTACTAGAAATAGCTGTGTAACACAGATAAAGAGAGACCTCGCGGGAGGACCCTTCTCTTTAAAGATAGAGGAAATTACTACAATTGTCCACCTCAGTGGATGTAGTTTATCAATCGTCGAGTTCCCAGCCCCTGACAAGCTTGGTTATCGCCAGAGTCTTTTCAAAGGGTCCAGGGAACAGGCGGTCATCCACCCGGCTTAGCGGCATTGCAGCCATACTGGTGGAACTGATGAAGACTTCATCATAGAGGCCACCGGCGATATCCTCTTTTGCAGGCGCATCGAAAATCACGGAGAAACCCAACTGACGGGCAGCCTTGATCACCCGATCGCGGGTAATGCCCAGAAGTACCTGCTCGTCTGCTGCTGTATAAAGATTCTTTTCCTTGAATGCAAAGAAATTGCTTCTCGTCCCCTCCAACACCTTTTGGTGACGGTCGACCAAGAGGGCTTCAAAACAACCCTGGCTGCGGGCTTCTTCAAGTGCCATGTAATTGAGCAACAGATTGCCGGTTTTGCAGGAAGGATAGAGGCGCTCCCCCAAAAAAGTAATGGCTTTGACACCCTGGGTATAATGGGTATCGGGATAGGAGAGCAAAGCACTAGCCAACACAAACAATTGCGGCTGTGTACCCCCGTAGAGCTGGATACGCAAGGACGCCTCTTGGATGGCATCCTTTTCAATCAGGTCATACACCCATGTACTGATTTGCTGTTTTGTAAAAGGGTGGACCAGTTTGATGCCCAAGCAGGAATTCTCCAATCGGGTCAGATGGTCCTCAAGGTGCACGGCGTGGCCTTTGATGACCCGTAGTGCCTCATAGGTAGAGAATCCAAACTGGACTTCCCGTTGGGTCACCTCGACAACAGCATCCTTGGCAAGAATGACCGTCCCATTGTATATGGCGTGAACACCTACCATCGCTTTCTCCTATCAGGGATACTTGATCAACTCGCGGGGCTTGCTTCCATTCGGAGGTCCCACATATCCCATCTCTTCCATCTGTTCTACCAGACGTGCAGCCCGGTTGTACCCTATCTTCAATCTTCTCTGCAAGTAGGATGCCGAGGCACACTTACGCTCCACAATAATGGATAGGGCACGCTGCATGAGCTCGTCGTCATCATTCGCATCGATTCCATCCTCACTTTCCGACTCTGAAGCTTTCTGTTCCTCATCCTCGAAGAAGGATTCGTCGATGAAATCCGGCACCCCTTGGGTTGAGACGAACTTCACCACTTCCTCGACCTCATGGTCGCTGAGGAAGGAACCCTGGATGCGCTCAGCTGCCGGGTTACTGCTGGACATATAGAGCATATCGCCTTTTCCAAGGAGTTTGTCAGCTCCCTGCTCATCAAGAATGATGCGGCTGTCCGTAGAACTGGTGACCGCGAAAGCAATACGGGTGGGGATGTTGTTCTTGATAACACCGGTGATGACATCCACCGAAGGACGCTGGGTAGCCAGAACCAAATGGATTCCCACTGCTCGGCTCATGGCTGCAAGGCGGCTGACCTTGCTCTCCATGTCCTTGCCGACAAGGTGCATCAGGTCGGCAAACTCATCGATGACTACCAAAATGTACGGGAGTTTCTCCCTGGCGATCCGACTGGTCTCAATCTTTTCATTGTATCCGATGATATTTCGTACATTGATGCCCTGCAGCAATTTGTAGCGCCTATCCATCTCATACAGACAGAAATCAAGAGCCTTGAGGGTTCTCTTTGCATCGGTGATGACCGGAGTCAACAGATGGGGAATACCGTTGTAGATATTCAATTCAACGATTTTCGGATCTACAAGAATCATGCGCACCTGTTTGGGACTGCGCCTGAAGAGCACTGAACAGATCAGGGAGTTTACGCAGACACTCTTTCCGCTCCCAGTTGATCCAGCGATCAGAAGGTGGGGTGCCTTGATTACATCAACGACAATGGGCTCACCCATCAGATTGCGTCCCAGCACCATCGGAATGCCAAAACCATCGGGAAGCGAGCTAAGCATTTCCCGAAATCCGATAATATCACGCTTAAGGTTTGGTATTTCCACACCAACGGCGGACTTGCCGGGAATAGGGGCAACGATACGTACCTGGGTGGCAGCCAAAGCGAGAGCAATATTATCCGCAAGGTTGACAATGGAATTCACTCTCACCCCCGGGGCGGGGAGCAACTCAAACATTGTTACCGTAGGACCGCGCACAATATTGACCAGCTCAACGTTGACGTTGAATTGCATCAAGGTTGAAACAAGCACTTCCCCTCGTTTAAGGGTGGTCTCGTCGATCACATCCGAAACCTTTGGATAGGTAACCAGCATGGAATCTGAAGGAAACTGATAGGTTAAGCGGCCCTTATTGATCAAAGCACTACCACTCAGGCCTCCAACACCGCTGGTTGGTTCGAGCAGGTCTTCCTCATCCTCGAGTACTTCAACTGGTTGTGGAATGTCATCGCTGAAACCACCATTAATCGGTTTGGCTGTACTCTGACTGGCAAAGAAGGTAGGTTGCACAAAGGTAGGCTTCTCCACTAAAGGAGGCGTAACAGGCTTCAAAGCTTCCACCGGGCTGGGATTTTCAGGGGCGAAGAGAGGCTGTGAGGGTTTTTCCTCATACTGCACCGAGAGAATCCGCTCCCGAATGCTAAGGTGGCTATCATCCGGCTCGCCAACAGGAGCATCGGGTTCATCCTGCCTCGTTTGTTGTTGCTCTACAGCCTCTGCAAGCATGCCTTTGGCTTTGCCCCGTGGTTCGGCATTCCTGCCGAGTTTCTTTTGGGGAGCCTTCCCTACCGCTTCCAGAGCTCCCTGCAGAAAGCCTGACAGTTGCACCTGCTCCTTCGGCTGGGGTTTCTCTTCTTTCCTTGCCTGCTCAAGTTCAAGTTGCTTGCGTTCAAGGTATGAGAGCCCGTTGTTTCGTTTTCTCTCTTCGGTAAGGGTATGGAGTGCCCCGATGCTGACTTTGCCTGTAACGTGGATTTCATCAACCTCGATTACTTCCCTCTCCGAAGGTTTGGAAATTGCAGGTCTACGCCTGGAAAGGCTGCCCAAGGAAGGCACTTCAGCGATGGGTGGGAAATTGACCTGCTGTTGTCCCAGTTCATTGCCCTCCTCCACCGTTTCAACTGCCACCGGCTTTTTCACCAGTGTGACACTATCTTCCTCTTCGCCCTGATCCTTTGCTTCCTTCTTATGGTTCTTGAATGTTCCGAACAATGATCTCTTTTTTGCCTTTTCCTGCTGTTTTTGTGCAGCCTGCTCATTCTTCTGCTGCAAAGCCTGCTCTCGGCGCTCCTGCCGCTCAAGCTTGGCTAGGCGATACCGATCCAATGCATCGCTGAGCAAGGTGAAGAGTACAAACAGGGCTGTTTCAGCCAAAAAGGCCAGTACAACCTTGAAGGAGGCGCTTCTCAGATCACTCGAGGAGGCTTGCAGAAAAGAAGAAAAGAGCGGTCTGTTGCTTCCCTGCAGAAGATGGGAAAGGGTGTACAAGGTGTACGTCATTACGGCTGTGAGGGGTATAAGGATATAGGAGAACTTTTTTTTGGAACGAAAGCTGAAAATCATGATGGTCCATACAAGCAGAAGCAGGCCAAGGGGGACCAGGCCGAATCGTGAAGGCTCTACCGTAAAGGAAAAGAAGCGACTTAAAAGTACATGGGTTCTTACCAACAATGCATTCGTTACTCCAAAGAGAGGAAGTACGACCAAAGCGGCCACCAAAAGGGTACCGATCAGACACAGAATTCCGATGAGCAACGATATACGACCCTTTTTTCCCTTCACAAGCACAACCTCCCAATCATCAGTAAACACCCCAATTGGACAATGGTATCAAATTTTTTGCATGAGGCAAAGCATACGACTTGCTTCCAGGTGGGGCACTTCCAAGGGAACAAACCTTGCTTTCCATGTACTTTTGCAGGTTCTCTCTACCTGGACAAGCTCCTCTTCCACTTGTTCTTTGAGCGCCTTGTAGGCACACACATACCCACCTTCTCCAAGCAAGGGAGCGACGAGATCGAGAATATCGGCGAGGGGATGGAAAGCTCGGAAGGTAATTACGTCGAACTGGTCCTTCACTTCCTTCAAATCCTTGTCTATAACCCGCACCCGATCCTGCAATGAAGCTCGAAGTAAGGCATTACGTAAAAAGTCGACCCTCCTGCCCATCCGCTCCACGAGCGTAAAGGAGTACGAGGGCAACGCTATGGCAAGAGGAATACCGGGAAGCCCTGCCCCGGATCCAAAGTCTGCAATCCTACAGGAAGCAAATGTTGCGCAAAGCGAGGCAAGCGTCGGTGCACCGCTGAGGCTGTCCAGAATGTGGCGAATCACCAGGTCTTCACCGCTGGCAGCCACCAACTTGTAGACTGGATTGAATAACTCAAATTCAGCGATATAGGCATCCAACTGGTCTCTCTGACCTTGGTCCAGATGCAGAGACAGGGAAGAAAGGCCCTCGTCGAGCAGCTTCTGATACTTACCTGTCATGCCTTCCTCCTCGGTCGAGATGCACAATGAGCACTGCTATGTCGCCGTTGCGCACCCCGTTTATCCTGGTCGCCTGCCCAACTGAAAGAGGACGAACCTTTTTAAGCTTTTCCTTGCCCTCTGCACTCAAGCCGTCAATGGCATCATAATTCAGATTCTCGTCGATCAAAAGACTTTCCAGTTTCTCAAACCGGCTGACCTGTCGATCCTGCCGGTTGATGTACCCTTCGTACTTCACATCGAGCTCCACCTGATAGAGAATGGGTTCCTCATATGCCTTGAGTTCCGGAATGTATGCAACCAAGTCACTCATGGTCAGATCAGGCATCCGCAAGGCTTGCAGTGCACTCTTTTCCTGTAGCCTTCGTGCACGCAATAGATCCTTGACCGCATCCATCTTCGCAAGCTTTTCTTGGAGGCGCTCCAGGTTTTCCTGCTTTTGCAGCCCAACGGCAAAACCCTTGGCGGTGAGCCTTTGGTCGCAACTGTCATGGCGCAGGTTGAGCCGATATTCGGCACGGCTGGTGAACATTCGATAGGGTTCCTGGGTTCCCATGGTGACCAGGTCATCGATGAGTACACCGGTATAGGCTTCGTTGCGGCTGAGCACCAAAGGTTTCTCACCCTTGAGCTTTTGGGCTGCATTAATGCCGGCCATCAAGCCCTGGCATGCCGCCTCCTCATACCCGCTGGTGCCGTTGGTCTGCCCTGCAATGAATAGATTCTCCACCAGCTTGCTTTCCAAGGAAGGAAAGAGTGCCTGCGGATCGATGAAATCGTACTCGACAGCATAGGCGGGACGCATAATCTGGGCATGTTCAAGACCTGCAATACTATGAATGAACGCATGCTGAACATCCTCGGGAAGCGAAGAAGAAATCCCATTCAGATACATTTCCTCTGTTCCCACCCCTTCGGGCTCCACAAAGATCTGATGGCGGTCGCGGTCGGGAAACCGAACCACCTTGTCTTCGATGGAAGGGCAATATCGTGGCCCCTTGCCGACGATCTTCCCACCGTACAGCGGGGAACGGTGGATGTTTTGCCTGATGATCTGGTGGGTATTCTCATTAGTCCAGGTGATGTAACAAGGAAGAGCGGGGCGATCCACGCTGTTGTAATCGAAGCTGAAGGGCATCATGTGCTCTTCGCCATCCTGGACTTCCATCGTATCGAAATCCAGACTCGAGCGTCTCACCCGTGCAGGGGTTCCGGTCTTCATTCTTCCTACCGGAAAACCCTTTCTGCGTAATGCACTGCCAAGTCCTATGGCTGCAGGCTCATCGAGGCGACCGTTTGAGGCATCGTACTCGCCGATGAAAATCCGTCCTTCCATGAAGGTTCCCGTTGTCAGGACCATCACCTTGCAGGTAATGGTATGACGCCTGTCGGTCACCACCCCGACCAGGCGGTTGTGATCATCGAGCAGGATATCAACTACCGTATCCATGAACAAGGCGAGATTATGCTCTGCTTCCAGCGTTTCCTTTGCCAGACGGGCATAGGTAAACTTGTCCGCCTGGGCACGGGGAGCCTGCACTGCAGGCCCGCGACGCCGGTTGAGGATCCGGTATTGAATCATGGAGTGGTCAATCAGGTGAGCCATCTCCCCGCCAAGGGCATCGACTTCACGCACCAGATTCCCCTTGCTCAAGCCTCCGATGGCTGGATTGCAGGAGAGCTTACCGATGGTGTCGAGATTCTGGGTGATCAACAAGGTCGAAAACCCAATTCTGGAAAGGGCAAGGCCCGCCTCAATACCGGCATGCCCTCCCCCAACAACTATTGCATCATAATCCATGTTATTTTCCTACACAAAAACCGCTGAATATCTTTTGCAGAATGTCAGCCGGTGTTACTTCACCCGTCAGCTCTCCGAGGTTCTGAAGAGCTTCTCCCAATTCAACAGCGGTTATATCCAGTGGTATATCCTGATCAACAAGGACCAAGCATCGCTGGAGTGCCTGGGCGGCGTTCTCAAGCAGCGTATGCTGCCGTTCTGATTCTATGACCACTTGTTCATCCCCACTGGACACACTTCCCTTGGCCAATCGTTTGGCTATCTCAGCCAACAAATTCGGCACCCCTTCGCCAGTCTGTGCACTGATGGCCATCCTGCCTTTGGGTGGCTTGACAAGGTCGCTCTTGTTATAGACGACCAAGGTGCGCTCATCTTCCTTTGGAACATGACCGAGTTCGGTACTGTCCACCAGATAGACTACCAGGTCGGCCTGGCCGATGAGCCGCTCGGTCCTTCTGATACCTTCGCTTTCAATGGCATCGTCACTTTCTCGCAATCCTGCGGTATCATAAAGCCGAATCGGAATACCTTGGACATCCAAATCTGCTTCAATGTAGTCGCGTGTCGTTCCCCGTACCGGGCTAACAATGGAACGCTCCTGCTTGAGCAGGAGGTTGAACAACGAGCTCTTGCCTGCATTGGTGGAGCCTGCGAGTACAATGCGAGCCCCCATCCTGTACAATCGGCCGATTTGGTAGGTTGCACTGAGATCCTTGACCTGTTTGATAAGGTCAACCAACCCAGAACGAGGGAAAACAAATTCATCCAGCTCATCCTCAGCATAGTCGAGCTGGACTTCCACCGCTGCAACAATGCCAAGCAGCTGCTCTTTCATTGCAGCTATCCGTCCACGGAGGCTTCCTTCCAGCCGGCCCAAGGCCAAGGAACGTGAAATCTGGCTTTGGCTGGAGACCAACTCACCGACGGCTTCGGCCTGGGTCAGGTCAAGTCTGCCATGCAGGAAGGCTCGGAACGTGAATTCACCGCCCTCTGCGCTGCGCATGCCCAGGTGGTTGAAAAGGGCGAGAATTTCCTTGATCACTGCAAGCGAGCCATGACACGAAAATTCCACGGACTCTTCTTTTGTGTATCCGTGTCCGTCTGTATATACAGCAGCAACGACTTCATCAATGGCAGAACCATTCCCATCGCGGAGGTAGCCATGCACCAAGGTTGCATTTGCCGCCTCAATCAAGGCTTTAGGCCGTGAAAACCGGGTACTAAGCAGGTTTCTGCACCCCTGGCCACTGACCCTGACCACCGCAAGGGCACTCTGCGCCCAGGCGGTTGCAAGGGCATAGATGATGTCATCAGTAACATATCCTTTCATAAGCGCGATTATACCGTAGCGATAGCGATACTTGCAACACAGGAGGCGGTTTGGCTATGATTCGGCCATGAAAGCAGCAGCAAAATTCCGCAGTATCCTCTACCGAAATATCCGATCCTTTTTCGATGAACGCGACTACACCGAGGTCGACACCCCGATTTTAAGCACCACCCTCATTCCCGAGTCCACTATCGAAAACTTTTCTACGCGTTTCCAAAATCCGTTTCTCCCCTCCACCGAGTTGTATCTGGTTCCCTCACCGGAAATTTTCATGAAACAACTTATCGCCCGAGGCTTGGGCAGTGTGTATCAGATCGGCCACTGTTTCCGCAACAGCGAGCAGCTGGGACATATCCATAATCCTGAGTTCTCCATGCTTGAGTATTATACGGTGGGAGCCGATGAGGAAGAATCAATTCGTATCACCGAAGAGTTGTTCGCTTCCCTGCTTCCCAAAGACAGTCCAAAATACCTACGCCCACCATTTGCCAGGCTCAGCGTCGCCGAGGCGATGCAGCAGTATGCCGGCGTCGACCTTGACAAACACCAAAAACAAGCCACACTTGCCCAAGAAGCAAAAAGGCTGGGACTGACCCTGCCAGATGAACCTGAAAGTTGGGAGGAAACCTTCAACCGAATTTTCTTAACCTTCGTCGAACCCAACCTTCCACAAGAAAGCCCTTTGGTACTTGAACGCTATCCCAAACAGATTGAGTGCCTGGCCCAGCAGGATGGTGCCTACAGGCGGCGCTGGGAGTTGTATGTAAAGGGAGTGGAAGTTGCAAACTGTTATGATGAGGACCGGGACCAGGCAACAATCCAAGCATACTACCGTGATGAGTATGCACGCCTTGTCCAAAAGCGGGAAGAAAGCGGCACGGTGATTCCTGATGTAGACCCTTCCTTGGCCTCAGTTTTCTCTGCCATGCCCCCTTGTTCGGGCGTTGCCATGGGACTTGACCGGCTGCAGATGTTGCTCATGGGAAAAAGCGACCTTGAGGGGGTGATTCTTTTTCCCCTTTCTGGTATGCTGACCAGTGGAAATACGCGCAATTTGTAACTATACGAGGTAATTAGCATGATTAAAGCAGGTCAAATCGATAAGGGAACCGCCTTGTTGATCAAAGGACAGCCCTTTGTGTGCATCGACCGTGAATTTGTAAACCCCGGAAAAGGCTCTGCTTTCGTACGCCTGAAGCTGAAAAGCCCTTCCACCGGCCAGACGCTGCAAGAGACAATGAAGAGCCAGGACAATGCCGAGGATATCACCGTAGTCGATCGAGACTGTCAGTATCTGTACAACGATGGGGAGAACTTCCACCTGATGTTGACTGACAATTTCGAGCAGATAGAAGTGCCGATGGGCAACTTCCCCGACTACCAGTATCTGATGAAGGACGGAGAAACCTACCGCTGTACTTTCTGGGAAGCCCAGCTGTTGGAAATCCAAGTACCCCCCAAGGTAGTCTTTTTTGTGGCAGAGGCTGAGGAAGCCGTCAAGGGTGACACCGTACAGGGTGCAACCAAGTACGTCACCACCGAAACCGGACTGAAGGTTCGCGTTCCCATCTTCATCAAGCAAGGTGAGAGAATCCGCGTGAATACGGAAACCAAGGAATACCTAGAGCGTGTAAACAACTAACAGTATTCTTTCATGGATTCAAGAACCTCCGAACATATCGTTTGGAGGTTCTTTTTATGCGTTGTGTCACATCCGTAATCTGACACCAACAACTACCTATGTAGTTTATGCCTTTTCCTTGCAAGAAAATACTTAATTGAATCACAATCCTGACAAAATCGTGCTAAAAATTGACTATACAGTTATTGCGGAATCAGAAAAACCTGTCAAACTATAGAGTAAGGGTACTGTTACACGTATGTCTTAAGCGCATTTGATTCTGGTTCAACCAGATGAAAATAGAGTCAGAAACGATTCAAAAGGAGAGTTAGAACATGAAAAGGAACCTTCTCATCATCGCCCTCGTATGCATGCTTCTGGTGCCGAGTTTTATCTTCGCCCAGCCAGCTGTCGAAGAGAGCACAAGTTCAACCATGCGCCTCGCTTGGTGGGGAAACCCTACCCGTGATGAGCGCACCCTGAAAGCAGTAGATCTGTTCATGGCCAAGTACCCAGAAATCACGATTGAAACCGAGACTACCGGTTGGGGTGGATACTGGGACAAAATGAACACCCAGGCCGCGGCAGGGAGCCTTCCCGATCTGATGCAGCACGACTATGCATACATGCTGCAATGGGTATCCCGCAATCAGCTCGCAGACCTCACCCCGTATGTACAGAAAGGCATCATCAACCTGTCCAAGGTAAATGAATCCTTCCTCTCAGGCGGAAGGGTGAACGGCAAGCTCTACGGTATCAGTCTCGGCACCAACGCTGTCTGTCTGGCCTACGACCCGGCAGTACTTGCTAAGGCCGGCATTGCCGAACCCGATAGTGCTACTTGGACTTGGGAAGATTTTGAGCGCATCGCTCTCGAAATCTATCGCAAGACCGGTGTAAAAACCCTCCCCTTCTTCACTACCGATCCCAAAGTGGGATTCGACAACATGATCCGCCAAACCGGTGCCTCAACCTACGGAAAGACCGGCTTGGGCTTCACCGACACCACTGTCCTGCGCGAGTTCTATGCAATCCAGCTCAGACTGCTCGAAGCCGGTGCGTTGGTCGCTCCTGAAGTAGCCTTTGTCAGCGTTACTCCTGAAGAAGGTGAATTCGCAAAAGGCCGCTCATGGGTAGAGTACATTTGGTCCAACCAGTTCGTATCACAACAGGCTGCTGCCAAGCGCCCGCTCAAGTTGGCCTTACTGCCCAACATCAAGAATGCCAAGGCCAAGGGAACCTTCCTCAAGCCTTCGATGTTCTTCTCAATCCCCGCTTCTGCTGAGAATCCGGAAGCTGCTGCCAAGTTCCTCAACTACTTCCTCAATGACACGTCTGTCAATGATGTGTTGATGGGTGAACGCGGCGTTCCCATTCCCGATGATGTACGCGAGCATATGTCTACCAAGGTCGATGCAATCAACAAGCAGATTTTTGATTACATCAGCCTTGCTTCCAAGAATGCTGGTCCGATTGATCCTCCCGATCCTGCCGGATCCGGTGAATTTTTGAAGATGGTCCGTGACGTCACCCAGGAAATCCTGTACAAGCGCGTCAGCTTGGACGCTGGTGTTTCCAAGATCATGACCCAGGGAAACCAGATTCTCAAATAACTACCCCTCACTATGGATGGGAGGCCTGCAAACGCAGGTCTCCCTGTATACCTTGCCACTGTTCAAGGAGTTTCCATGAAGCATATCAACAAACGCACCCGAGCTTTGATGGAAGATGCTGCAGGGTACGCATTCATCAGCCCTTGGTTGCTTGGATTCGTAGCTTTTTCCATCATACCGATCCTCTTCTCTCTCTATTATTCATTCACAGACTATGACATCCTCGGAGAGCCGGTCTTCAACGGTTTGGAAAACTTCAGGAGAATGGCAGGTGACCACCTCTTTTGGCAATCCTTGAAAGTCACCTTCTTCTATGCGTTTGTATCCGTCCCTCTTCGTCTGATTTTCGCATTCTTTGTCGCAATGCTCTTCAACCGCGGCACGCGTGCCATACGTTTCTATCAGGCAATCTACTATGTGCCCTCCCTCGTGGGTGGTTCGATTGCAATAGCGGTGATGTGGCGCAGGCTCTTTATGGCCGATGGGGCGCTGAACGCAGCCCTTGCAAAAATCGGTATCATCACCCAGAGTTCGTGGATCGGCAACCCCGATACCGCAATCTGGACGCTCATCATCCTTGCAATCTGGCAATTTGGTTCGTCCATGCTGATTTTCCTGGCTGGACTGCGTCAGATTCCCAGGGAACTGTATGAAGCTGCATCCATTGATGGAGCCGGCTCTTTCAGGAAGTTCCTCAATATCACCGTTCCCCAAATCACTCCGGTTCTCTTCTTCAACCTGGTCATGCAGCTGATCAACGGCTTTACCGTCTTCACCCAGGCCTTCGTGGTCTCCGGTGGTACGGGAGACCCGCTGAACTCAACGCTGGTATATGCACTGTATCTCTACCAGCGGGCTTTCAAGTACTACAACATGGGCTACAGCAGCGCCATGGCATGGGTCTTGGTACTCATCATCGGCGTGATGACCGGCATCGTCTTCAAGACCTCCAGCTCCTGGGTCTTCTATGAAGCAAAGGAGGGCAAATAAGATGACGAACTATAAAATCAAACACATGCTCGGGCAGGTGGTTTTCCACATCGTGGTGATTCTGCTGGGCTTCATCATGCTCTATCCAATCCTCTGGATGGTCTCCAACTCATTCAAGGACAATGCAGAGATTTTCAACTCCACTTCACTGATCCCAAAAACATTCCACTTTGAGAACTATGCCCGTGGATGGAAGTTCAACAACTCAGTAACCTTCACCACCTTTTTCTATAACTCATTCTACTACACCATCCTCTCTACCATTGGATCTGTGATCGCTTCTTCCCTGGTTGCCTACGGCTTTGCCCGGGTGCCCTTCAGAGGACGCACATTCTGGTATGGTTGCATGTTCATGACCATGATGGTTCCGTATCAGGTGGTCATGGTCCCTCAGTTCATCATTTTCCACAAGCTCGGATGGATCAACAGCTTCAAGCCCTTGATCATCCCCCAGTTTGCAGGACTGCCCTTCTTCATTTTCCTCATGGTGCAGTTCATACGCCAGATTCCCTATGAGCTGGACGATTCAGCAAAAATCGACGGCTGCAACCGCTTCATGATCTATTCCAGGATTTTGTTCCCCCTGATCAAACCTGCGGTCATCACCAGTACGATTTTCAGTTTCTATTGGCGTTGGGATGATTTTTTGGGTCCGTTGCTCTTTTTGAACAAGCCCCGGTTGTTTACCGTCTCGCTTGCTCTTCGCATGTTCAGCGACCCCATGAATTCCACCGACTGGTCGGCCATCTTTGCCATGGGGACGCTTACCCTGCTTCCGGTTCTCGTCATTTTCCTGATTTTCCAGAAGTATATTGTCCAGGGCTTGGTAACTACCGGACTGAAAGGCTAGTCGAGCTTCATCCGATCGCACAAAGCGAGCAGGATGATGCCGATTCCGTGGGTATCATCCAGGCGGGGCAACAGCTCCTGGGCATAATAGTGCTTGGAGCAGGAGAACTCAGAACCTCTGCACACACCCCAGACGTGGCCATCGGTATCGATGGCCATCTCTTTGAGCCCTTCACAGGCTTTGATGCATCCATCCCGGTACGGCTGGGGATCCTCATACCAACCATGTCGAACACCCCGGGAGAAGGCACAAGCAAACATTGCCGTACAACTGCTCTCCTGATAGCTCTCTTTCATATTCAACACCTGATGGAACATACCCTTATCATCCTGCAGACGCAGATAGCCGGCGCTGAGATTTCTGAACAGAGCGATAAGCTGGGTCCGTTTCGGATGCGTCACAGGCAGCACCATCAGAAGCTCCGAAAGGCTGAAGAGGGCCCAACCGTTTCCCCTGCCCCAGGGGATGCCTGTGGCAATATTGCGGTCAAAGTCATAGACATGACTCATCAGCTGCTGCTCGCTCATGTAGAGGTACTTGGCAAAACCAAAGAACTGGCGGGCGGCATCATCGAGGTGTTCCGCGTTGGCTGCATAGCGGGCATAACGGCAGAGAAATGGCACGGACATGTACAGGTCATCGACCCACAGGGTGTTCTCATGGAACTCATGCATCAGGCCGGTTCGAAAGAACGTCCCATCGGCCAAGCGGGGCTGGGTCCTACAGATATGATCACCCACCACCGCAATGAGCTTCTCATACGATGAGAGCTCATGGTCTTTGGCAATTTCCAGCACCGTCGAACCAAAACTGCCGCAGTCATCGAGGCTGTCGAGGCTGGTCATCAAATGATGAACCGCCGTAGCACCGCCAAGCGTATCCTTATCCCACATCGCATAGTCATAGGTATCGATGCTTGCTTGGATATGCCGTTTCAGATAGGCATGAATCTGTACTGACAATTCCGGGTCAAAATCCTTGAACATGCGCTCCGTTTCCACCAGACCGTACAACGTGACTCCCAATGGATAGTTCCAATGACCAAACAAAGGATTGTCGTTGTACATCCTCAGATAGGTATCGCCACCCTCCAAGTGCCAGAAATCGAGGCCGGTCATGGTGGAAAATGGCTTGGTGAACTGCATTGCAAAACCCTGCGGGCGTACCGCAAAGGGTCCACAAATGGCATAGCGGTAGGAAGCCTCTGAACCAAGAACCGGATGATGAATAGAAATGGGAGTTCCTTTTTGGGCTTGCGTGATACTCATGCTCACGCCCTTCCCTATCCTTGCATACAGCACCAACGTATGTTCGCCGGATGAGACTTCCACCGAGCTTCCAACCAACTGCCCATCCAAGGAGAGCTCTGCATCACATTCGAGGTTGCACCATGTGTCCTTGTCAACAGAAAATGATGTGGCCACCACAGCCCAGTCATCGTGTGAGGCTTGGGGGAAAACTTCCTGCAGGTCCAGATGCTCAGAGGCGAAATCAGGAAGATGAGGCAGCCAGGAAAGCTGGTTCAACGTATCGCTCGTAATTTTTTCAAGCGGGACTTCCTGCGGCTCGGAATACCAGAGACCTTCCATACAGGGATTACGTGAGGGCATGAGGAAGTAGTAATCGAGTTTACCCACCCAGGTACCAAACTCACAGCCGAACCCTCCGCTGGTGTTCTCACACACCAACAGCAGGTCATTCAATCCTTTATGCAGAGGAAGGTCAAAAATTTGCTTGGAGCGGTAGCGCTCACTGAAGATGTCACTTCGAGCGGCAAGCGTATTGTTTACATAGATTCTCACCGGACCGTAGGGAATGAGGGCAAAACGCAGACTCATCTGGTCTGCTGCTTCATAGGTACCCCAAATATACGAAAAAGTCCCCAGCGCAGCCTGCGGCAGCAATGCTTTCAGATCTGCATGATAGCGGTAATCCTTGCCTCGGTAGATACCTTTCTTCATGAAGGGGCGATAAGTATAGGACCCTTCTGCATGCAGCGAGAGATAGCGCTCCACAATAACCTTTGCACTCTGAAATTCACTGGCTTTTGCCATACTTTTTGCACTGTCCATAGTACTAGTATCCCTTGTCGGGGACGGCATGGCAAGCAAAATTCTCCAAGAAACGTCCGATGGCTACTTGTCAAAGATATGGAAAAGAGGTACGTTAGTCATCGTTAACTTACAGAGGAGAGTGCCATGCAAACACCAAGGCAACTGGAATTGATTGAGGCTGCTATCAAACTCACCGCTACAGAGGGCATCCAAAAACTTACCATCAGGAATGTTGCATCGGCAATCGGCGTCAGTGAGGCAGCAGTGTACCGCCATTTCGAAAGCAAACATGAACTTCTCAAAGCCATCCTCACGCATCTCAATGAGATACTCTCCCCCAGATTTGAAACATTGCTCAATGCGGATGCATCCTTTTCCGAATCATTGCTTTCGTTTCTTTCAGGACTCTTCAGCTTATTGGAGCATAATTCCGCCTTCACCCTTATGCTATTCGCGGAAGAAACCTTTAACGTGGATCCACAGTTGCAAAGCGAACTGCTCGCCCTTATGGAGGGTAATCTGTCTCGTCTTGTCCTGTTTTATCAGAAAGCGATCAAATCTGGATCCTGCCGAGCTGATCTTGAACCCCAGCAACTTGCAATCATCACGTTTGGCTCCATTCGTCTTTCCGTCTCCAGGTGGCACTTGCAAAAAGCGCATACCAGTCTCATCAACCAAGCTACCCCGATTGCGAACAGTCTGGTCATTCTGTTCAATTTGAGTTAATCGAACAGTGCACGAGGAATCAATTCTTTGTCTGCAATAAGTAAGTAAACGTTAACTTTTGGAGGATACATGAAATTCATCTTAGCTCTGGCAAAGCGCCCCTATGCTTTGCTTCTGGGACTTCTTATGCTTTCGATCCTGTTTGCTGTCTCAATCTTCAATTCAGCAAGTCTGGAAACCGACCTTACCGAGTACATGCCAAAGACTCATCCTGCATTCGTTGCAAGCGATGACTCCGAGCAACTTTTTGGTATTGGAGATGCGATTCTCATCGTGCTTGAAGACAAACGGGGAATTTACAACGCAGCCACGATTGAGAAGATTGAGGCCATCACAAACGGCTTGCAACAGGACTTCGATGCTTTTGAAAACGTAATCTCTCTGACTACCGCCAACAATATCCAGAGTGCCGACGGATTCCTGGAAGTTGAACCGTTCTTTACAGGAAGCACGAGTGAGAAAGCACTCAGCACGCTGGAGGCCGATGTAGAAGCCAATCCCATGATCTACGGTCGCAATGTGAGCAAGGATGGTACCGCTACACTCATTATTGCCGAGCTGACCAAAGACGCTGACACGAAAACCTTGCAAAAAGACTTGCTCACTTGGATTGGTCAGTGGGAAGGCCCACAGACCTTGAGAATTGCAGGAAGACCGATTATTGAGGGCTCCCTGGCAGAACTAGGGCCGAAAGACATGGCCATCATGTTTCCCCTGGTCATTCTTACCATGATCCTTCTGCTCTATTTCTTGCTCCGCTCTATCAGGGACACGGTACTGAACATGGTCATTGTCCTTTTTGGGACATTGCTCGCATTTGGCACCATGACACTCTTTCACATACCCATTTACGCAGTGGATACCATGATTCCAGTCATGTTGATAGCAATTGGAGTTGCCTATGGCATCCACATGCACAACACGATCCATCACCTGAGCACTGACTTTCCAAATATCGGCAAGGATGAGCTTGCAAGAGAAGCAGTAAGGCAGATGATCAGACCCATTTTCATGACTGCACTCACCACCGCCATCGGCTTTGTTGCCCTGATGAGCAGCCAAGTTCTCCCCGTACGGTATTTTGGACTCTTTGCCGCCATCGGAGTACTGGGTGAAATGGTCCTCTCACTCTTGCTGTTTCCAGCTTCCATTCATCTTTTGGGCATACCCAAGTACAAGCAGAAACAACAGAACCTGACAAAACCTTCTGCGATGACCAGACTCAATGGTGTAATCATGCAACGGCCGAAATTCATTGTGGTACTGTCTGTAATCATTCTTGTCGTTGGCATCTGGGGAACCAGCAAAGTCTGGATCGACACAAGCTTTCTGGCAAATTTTGAAAAGGACAGTCCCATCGTAGAGACTGACCAGTATGTGAATGCAAAGTTTGGCGGCACCTCCACCTTGAATATCATACTTTCCTCCGAACGAGAGGACATCTTCAAGGACCCAACCGTGTTGCAAACCATGGACAGGATGCAAGCCGAACTGGAATCAGACTCCATCGTAGGCAATACCCTTTCTTTGGCAACGTTTATAAAGCAAATGAATCAAGTCATGGAGGAGGACACTGAAAACGGGTATAGCATTCCTGACTCCCAAGAACTTATCAGCCAATATCTCTTGCTCTACGAATTCTCCGGTGACCCACAAACGCTCGAACAAGTCATAGACTATACCTACTCCAAGGCAAACATCACGGTGCAACTAAAAAGTGACAGCTCCGCTGTTCTCAAGGGTGTACTTGCTACCGTCGAATCCTATCAAGCGGCCTTCACAGCGCTTGACATCACCATTGGGTATGCAGGAACCGGGTACAAGACCTTTGTCTTCAGTGAGCTGCTGTTGGAAGGGCAAATCATCAGTCTGATCATCTCATTCGGCATTATCTTTGTCCTCTTGGCCCTGCTGTTTCGTAATGTACGTGTCGGCATTGTCGGTACTGTGCCCATTGCAATCACGGCAGTAGTCAACTTTGCTGTCATGGGAATTCTCAATATTCCCCTGAGCAGCGCCACCGCGTTGATCACCAGCATCGCCATCGGTATCGGAGTCGATTACGCCATCCACTTTCTTGAGCACTACACAAATACCCGTCTTGCGGGGAAAAACCTTGAGGAAGCAACCATGGAGACGTTGGTATATACCGGTCGAGCCATTATCTTTAATGCCATTGCCGTCATGGGAGGCTTCGCCATCCTGCTGTTCAGCGTATTCCCTCCCAATAGGCAGGTAGGAGCTTTAATCATCCTGAATATGGCAACCAGTGCCATAGGCACGCTTACCGTCTTGGTTGTCCTGGTTCACTATCTCGATCGTTCAAATCATCTCTTTCCGAAACGCATCAATCAAATTTCACAGAGGAGCATCACATGAGAAAACAAAAACGGCACCAAAGCATTGTACTGGTCATCGCGCTGGTACTTGGGATATCGGGACTGTACGCCACAAGCTATACGGGTGAACAGGTTATGCAGGAAGTGTATTACCGCGACAGCGGTGATACCATGCGGGCAAATCTGGTTATGACGCTGACCAATGCAAAGGGATCAGTTCGTGAACGGAGTATTGTCCAATATAGGATGGACAGCGAGGGTGTAGAGAGCAAGCTGATGTTTTTTTTATCGCCTAGCGATGTCCGCAACACCAGTTTTTTGAGTCTAAGCTACGAGGATGGCCGCTCTGATGCACAATATATCTACCTGCCTGCACTGAAACGGGTCAAGCGCATCGCTTCGGACAGCAAGAATGACTCGTTCATGGGATCGGACTTCACCTATGATGACATGGGTAGCCGCCACCCGGATCTCGATACCCATACAGTACTGAGAACGGAACTGATACAGGGAACATCCACACTAGTAGTTCAAAGCATTGCAAAAGGGGATGAAGACTATCCTCGTACCCTCTCGTGGGTTGTGGAAGGAGAATGGTTTGGGTTGAAAAAAGAGTTCTACACCCAAGATGGTACGTTAGGAAAGACACTGAGCATCGAAGCGTTTGAGAAAGTCGACGGCATCTATGTAATCACCGATATGACCATGAAAGATTGGAAAAAACAGACTTCAACCCGCATCCAGATGAAGGAGGTTGCATTCAATCAAGACTTTGGTGACAACTTTTTCACTGAACGACAAATGAAAATGGGACCACGGGGGTAAATCATGAGAAACAAACAAAAAATACTCATCGCCTATCTGTTGCTTATCCTGGCCAGCCTCTCTGCCCTCGTTGCTGACGGTACATTCAGCGGGATGCTTCGTGACTATGCTGTAGTGCGCTTGGAGAACATGGATATGCCGGTTCATGAACAAACGGTGAACATAGTGTATGAACACACTTCTGATCTGGGTCGGCTGACGCTCCACCCGGTGTTGTACAGTAATCCCAACAAAGCCCTGCAATTTGATTTGTCGGAGGCCTATTTTGATTTCTATCTGGATTCAGCGGATGTACGAATTGGCAAGCAGAAAATAATCTGGGGAGAGGCTGAAGGTGCGTTTATCACCGATGTGGTAAGCCCGAGGGACATGCGGTCCTTTATTCTTGCCGACTTCAGTGAAATTCGTAAGGCTGTGCCTGCCATCAAGGTGGACTACTATGCCGGGTCGTACACGATGCAAGGTATCTGGGTTACCCACTTCATCCCGACATCCCTTCCATCGTCTGACTCCATGTGGGCGCAATCACCTTCCTTTCCCTTCCCTCCTTCAATCACCTCCACAACAATCTTCGAGCCCACCATGCCGGTTGCAAGCTTCGAAAACAGTGAGATATTCCTATCCTTCGGCCATTTCGGCAATGCTGTCAACTGGAAACTCAATACAGGGTATGTGTTCACTGATGAGCCGTTGGTGCAATCGGTAACAGCTCCCACCCCTTCTACTCGAGAGATTTCCCAAAGCTATGAGCGTTACGGTTTTGTAGGCGGCAGCTTCAATACTACCGTAGCAAGCATAGTGCTACGAGGCGAGGGAGCCTTGGCACTGGATAAACCAATAAACAGTCTTGATACATCCCAAAACCCTCCCATTACGATTGAGAGACATTCCCAACTACAAGGTTTGGTCGGACTTGACTGGAATATGTTGGGAGCCCAATGGTCAAGCCAGTACCTGATGGTATATACCCACGACCATACCGATACGCTGGTTTCCCAGATGAAACCAGTCAAGGAGTTTGCTCATACGTTCACCTTCAGGGTGCAGGACACATTTTTCGATGAGCAGTTGACCGTACGACTATTCGCCTACCTTGAAACCGAACCGCTCAATGGCCTCCTGCGTCCGTCGGTCTCGTACAACTTTGGGAATGGGGTACTTCTGGAAGGAGGGTTCGATGTATTCTTGGGTGACAAGGAGGGAACGTTCGGGACCTATGGTCCCAACTCCTTGGCCTGGGCCGCATTGCGGTGGTATTTCTAGCAAAAGCTAGATACACAAGGTATGTATCGAAAAAGGGAGCTCCCACACAACGGGAGCTCCCTTCTCAAATTAGACCAAACGATTAGCCGATCAAGGCTTTCAGGTCGTCCTCAACAGAAGAGATGCCGGCAATGCCGAAGTTCTCAACCAGTACGTTTGCTACATTCGGTGAGAGGAATGCAGGCAATGTGGGTCCGAGATGAATATTCTTCACTCCGAGGTACAGCAGTGCAAGCAAGACGATAACAGCTTTCTGCTCATACCAGGCAATATTGTAGGCGATCGGCAGATCGTTGATGTCGTCCAAGCCGAAAACTTCCTTCAGTTTCAAGGCGATGAGGGCCAAGGAATACGAGTCATTGCACTGACCGGCGTCGAGCACGCGGGGAATACCACCGATGTCACCGAGGTTGAGCTTGATGTACTTGTACTTGGCACAACCTGCAGTCAGAATCACGGTATCCTTGGGCAGGGCCTTCGCAAACTCAGTATAGTAGTCACGGCTCTTGGATCGGCCGTCACAGCCACCCATGACCACGAACTTCTTAATGGCTCCGCTCTTCACAGCGTCGACAACCTTGTCGGCAAGGGCGAAAACCTGCTCGTGGGCGAAACCACCCACCAGTTCACCATCCTCGATTTGGGTCGGGGGCGGACAGGTCTTTGCAAGGGCGATAATCTCACTGAAATCCTTGTACTCACCGATGCTGCCGCTGATATGCTTGCAGCCCGGGAACCCCGTTGCACCGGTGGTGAACAAGCGTGCCTTGTACGATGCAGCCGGAGGAACGATACAGTTGGTGGTCATCAGGATGGGACCATTGAACGATTCAAATTCCTTCTTCTGCATCCACCAGGCGTTGCCGTAGTTGCCATAGAAGTTGGGGTACTTCTTGAATGCGGGATAGTAGTGGGCGGGAAGCATCTCAGAGTGGGTATAGACATCAACACCGCTTCCTTGAGTCTGCTCGAGCAACATCTCCAGGTCGCGAAGGTCGTGACCGCTGATCAGGATGCCCGGGTTCTTGCCGACGCCGAGTTTTACTCTAGTAATCTCAGGATTACCGTATGCACCGGTATTGGCACCATCCAGCAGAGCCATGCCTGCAACACCCCACTTACCGGTCTCCAGGGTAAGGGCTACCAATTCATCGACGGTCTTCTTTGCAAGAAGGTCGGAGAGAGCGCTCTGGATGAATGCATCCAGTTCTTCATTTTCCTTGATCAGGTTGTTGGCATGCTTGGTATAAGCGCATACACCCTTCAAGCCGGTCATGATCAGTTCCTTGAGACTGCGCACATCCTCATTGGTCTCGACAAGAACACCGACCGTCTTGGCAAGTTCTGCATAGGTGGTAGTATCAACGTTGTTGAAACGTGCAGCTTCGCTGAGGTTCTTCGTATCCGAAAGGGAAGCAAGCAACTTCTCCTTTGCAGCAATGGTAAGCAGAATGCGTTCAACTACCTTATCATCATCAAAGTTCGCATTGGTTATTGTCTGGAAGAGATTGTACGTAACGATGTGATTGACATCCTTGTCCACGGGCTTGCCTTCGGAGCGCAGTCTAGTGGTAACCTGACTGAGGCCTTTGGTAACCCAGAGCATAAGGTCCATCAAATTCGAAGTGGCTGGCTGCTTGCCACAGACGCCGACTTGTGTACACCCAAAATTGCGGGCAGCTTCCTGACACTGAAAACAGAACATCTTATTGTCCATTCGTTCTTTCTCCTTACGTACTATTCTTAAAAACTGACTACCAGAAACATCTTGAAACGCTCTGGTGCATATACGGAATGTGCTACATTGCTGGGCATGAGAATCGATTCTCCGGCACCTAAGCTAAACTTGCGGCCGTCAATCGTCACTTCTCCTACTCCATCCAAGGCGATGACCAACGCATCCCCGCCACTTGCGTGGGTGCTGATCTCCTCCCCTTTCTCGAAGGCAAACAAAGTAAGGCTGTGATGCTTGTCCTGTGCGAACGTCTTGCTGACCACCTGGCCTTCTTGATAGTGGACCAGATCGGCAAACATTTGCACTTCGGACGCTTTGAAATTCTTGAACATGGATTTCTTACTCCTTCTTGTTTGGAACACCCGTACTGTAAGGCATTATTCTCGATGGGTATGTTGTATTTCCAACACTACGACTTTTTTATCTTTTGTTCCCTGAATCTTGTCCTAGTCCGCTAAACCTCCTATACTCAGCCCTATGAATTGCGGGGGAAATCAGGTTTGGGAGTCTTAGAACTACTGTTGATCGCTTGCGGCCTTGCCATGGATGCCTTTGCTGTATCCTTATGCAAAGGCCTAAGAATGAGGCGGATCAACTACGGACAAGCCGTAATTATCGCCCTCTTCTTTGGCTTCTTCCAAGCCGTGATGCCTCTTTTGGGATGGACGCTGGGCATCCAATTTGAACACTATATTACCAGTGTCGACCATTGGATAACCTTCATCCTGCTTTCTATCATCGGCTCGAAAATGCTGTACGATTCCCTTACTGAAGATCCTACCTGCCCGGTTCAAACGGTCGATCGACTCGATATGAAGGAGCTGCTGTTACTCGCCATTGCCACCAGCATCGATGCACTGGCGGTAGGGATAACGCTGGCGTTCCTCAACACCGATATCCTTTTCTCAGTAACGCTGATCGGGATCGTCACCTTTCTGCTCTCCTTGCTCGCGGTGGCAATCGGAAACAGGTTCGGCAACCGCCTGCAAAGCAAAGCAGGTATTGCAGGCGGTGTGGTGCTCATCCTCATCGGTTTGAAGATTCTGCTGGAGCACCTGGGTATTATCGCTTTCTAGTTCTGCCCTTCATCATCCTGCGGTTCCCCACGCGTTACCTTTCCCATCAAGAAGAAAGCAATCAGCATGGAGACTGAACCGTAGAGGAAAATTGCCCTGAACCCAAAGAAATCAATGAACGCTCCGGTGATCGGAGGAGAAATGATCGAAGCAAGCTGGCTGAAGAAGTAGTACAGTCCCGTGTAAATACCGACGGTTTGGTAGGTTGACATCTGCCAAAGCATGGGGAAGCTGTTGGTCACTACCGATACCCAGAAAATGCCGAAGCAGAACAGCAAAGCCCAGAAGGTATATTGGCGCAGCGCTGCACTGAGGTGCGAAGTAAGCGGGTCATGGAAGAAAATTCCCGCCAGGAGTACCACCAAAACGGCAAGGGAGATGCGAATGGTTTTCTTTCGTCCGATGCGATGGGCTACGATTCCCGAAGGAATGGCAAAGATTGCATAGGCAATGCCGACCATACCGGCAGCCAGGCTTGCTGTGCCGCTGCTGGTCTGAAGAATATCCTTTGAGTACAGGCCGACGAACGGCAATATCCCCTGATACCCGATAAACCAGAAAAGCAAGGAGAATAGGATGAAGAGCGCACTCTTATCCTGCTCGCCGAAGATCACCTTCAGGGAAGCAAGAATCGGCTCCTTCTTCTCACTTGCTCCATGCTCGATCGCCTTCTTCTCTTTCACAAAGAAGAAAAGCAGAATGACTGCAAATACAACCAACACCGAAGAGATGGGGAACGCAAGGATTTCCTTGGTTGGACCGTACCCGGGCAGATTGATCGGGATGTCCATCAGACGGGCAAGCCCCACGGTACCCACAATGGTAGCGATGCCACCCATGGTATTGATCACCCCGTTTGCTTCACTGCGAAGGTTTCCAGGAATCATATCGGGCATCAGGGCGACGACGGGGCCCCTGACTGCCTGTTTGAACAGGTTGAGCACAAAGACCAACAGGATAAGCAACCACAGGCTCGTGAGAGCCGAGAAAGGAATAAGGCCGAATGCTACGGCGGTTACCGGCAGGCAAATGACGATGAACGGCATTCTCCGACCGATTCTTGTATGCGTCCGATCGCTGATGGCGCTGAATACGGGAATCAGAAAAATGGCCAGCATATTGTCAAAGGTCATGATGGAGCCGATCAAAGCTTTGGATTCAACGAATCGTGCCAAAAAAATCGGCACGTACGTGTCATACAAAGGGTCCATAAGTCCCATGGTGAAGAATCCAAGCCCGATAAGGAAGGTGGTCAGATAATACCCCTTCAGACCCTTTTTTTGCTGTTTGGCCATACAACTACTCCTTTGTACGTGCAGTTGGTCTTAGTGTACCATGAAACCGAGACAATGCGATAAGGATTGCACCATGTACTGGACGAAATTCAGACTTTAGGGTACACAATCCTCATGCTTACACAACAACAATCAACCATCATCACATCCAAAGAAACGCTGGGCCAATACCTTGCGCTCGCCGAGGATGAATGGTTGTTTGACGCGGATCTTACAAACACCCTACCCTTGAAAATTCCCATGTACTTTCTGAATCTCATCGATCCGAACGACCCCGACGATCCCATACGCCGTCAAGTTGTTCCGAGGTGGCAGGAACAGCGGATTCTTGATGAGGAGCAACTCGACCCGTTATGCGAGGTCAACTACAGCGTCACCGAGCGCCTCATACACCGCTATCAGAGCAGAGTCGCCTTTTTGACCACTGATGTCTGCCCCCTCTATTGCCGACACTGTTTCCGAAGGCGCTTTACAGGAACCTTCCAAGGACCTGCTTCCAAGGAACAGATTGAGAAAGCGGCAGAATATGTTGCCGTGCATCCAGCAGTCAAAGAAATCCTGTTCACCGGCGGTGATGTATTCACCCTATCCACCAAAGCCCTCGAAGCGATGATACAAACATTTCGGGACAAGCGGCCGGATTTGGTAATCCGCCTTTGCTCCAGAATGCCTGCCTCCTATCCTATGCGCATCGATGCCGACTTGATCGCCATGCTCAAGCAATTCAACACCGCACCTTTTTATCTGATGACCCAATTCAACCACCGACGGGAGTTGACGGAGCAAGCAATTCAAGCGGTACGTATGTTTGTGGATGCAGGTATTCCGGCCATGAACCAAACCGTTCTTCTTAAAGGGGTGAATGACGACGTCTGTGTCCTCGAAGAACTCTGCAATACCTTGGTATTCAACCGCATCAAGCCGTATTATCTTTTCCAGGGCGATCTGGTATCGGGAACTGCACACTTTCGCGTACCACTCAAAGAGGGCTTGGCGATCGAGGCGGAGCTCAGAAAGCGCCTCAGCGGCCTGGCCATGCCGCTGTATGCCATCGACTTGCCCCAAGGAGGAGGAAAGGTACCCTTGATGCAAGGATACCTTTCTGAACAGTCCGGCTGCGGGCTTTGGTCCTTCAGGACCGTAGAGGGGGAGATTCGGACGTATCCCGACGTCAGGGAGCAATCCGCTTCAGGACGTCCTCAATAGCCTTGGTCCTTATTTCCTGACGTTTGAGTTCGTATTCCTCAGGCTCCAAGAAAACCACGGTTGTCTTTTCCTCAAAGGTCGGAACGGTGATAACCGGTTGACCTTGTTTGGGAACCGGAGGAGCCTCCACTTTGACAACCGGCTGGATAGTCTTGGGAACCATTGGAGCAAGGGGTGATGTGGGTTCGGCTACCGGCAGAGCGGTAACTGCGACAGGCTCTGTCTTTGGCTGGACAACCATGGGCTGAGCCGGGACTGCTACAGGTTCAACAGGTTCTGCTTGTATCACAGAAGGTTGGGCTACAACTACTTCTATAGGCATAGGTTCAGGTTCAGCAACCACTTTCACCGATGGACTACTTACGGTGGGAGCAGCCGGAACCCGAACCAAGGGCATGGCTGAGACATAGGCATCTACTTCCGTCTTGACAGTCTCTTCAATACCATCAAGCAACTGTGGCACCAAATCTAGAACAATCTGATCCCGATATGAGTCGTAAAGAGCGAGCAAATCTGCTTCCTGCAAGGAAGGAGTTAGGCTCTCCCGCATTATTGCCAGATAGCTGTCCTTGTTTGCTTCCAACTGGGCGACGACCTGCTCGACCACCTGAGGAATCTTGGCATCGACGAGTTGCGGCAACAGGCCCAGCAATTCAGCCTTGTTAGTACCAAGTTGTTGGGATACATCGGATTGGATTTTAGACCCATAGGCAATCGCTTCTGTTTGCAAACGATCATTGAGAGCCTGCAATTCAGACATCGTTGCGCTTTGCATTTCCAGACGGAAAGAGGAGAGTGAAGCTTCAAGCTGTGTTTGCAGACTAGCAGTAAGCAAACCTTCCACTGACTTTGACAATTGATCGACCAAAGCTTGGTCGGACAGGAGCTGGGAACGAATGGAAGCAGTCAAGGAACCTTCGAGTTCCTGCTTGAGGGTGGGAAGCAGTTCCTTAGCCAACGCTTGGGTGTTAGAAACCTCTTGCACAGCAGGCTTCTTAACGGGAGGCTGGACTTCCATCAAGGGTACGGTCTGGCGCTGCCTAGCTTGTTCCAGGATTTCATTGGGTACACCGGGACGCATGAACCACAGTCCTAAGAATACAAACAATGTCACCACAACCGTGATGACCAGTACATTGATCCGAACCGCTTTACTCATTTCAAACCCTCATATTGCCACGATTTCACCCCAATGATGAAATCGATAACCCTATCGTAGCACAATAGGTTGCGACTTGTCGATGAATTACCGTCCGTGAGCGGTTATTGTGCAGTACCTTCACCGGCTTTTTCTTGGCCATAGCAACTACTTCTATGTCCTTTTGGGCACGGTCGCGCGCAAGAAATCGCTTCCAAGAAAGTCGCTCCCGTTTTTTGGCACGAAGATACCGGACCAAAAAGGGAGCTTGTATGAACACGATATGATCGCAAAGCGCATCCAAGCCCATTCGGGTCAGAAGCGCTGCATTTAGAATAATGGCCGCCTTGCCTTGCAATCTCGCCTCTTGTATCAAACGCTTACAGGACTCAATCATCCTTGGATGGGTAATTCCTTCCAGAAGTGTAAGTTTTTGGGGGTCTGAGAACACCAAGGAACCCAGCTTTTTTCGGTCGATGGATTGTTCGGTCAGAATACCAGTTCCAAAGGTTTCGACAAGCTCTGCCTTGCTTTCTGTGAGCACAGCATGGCCTAAGGTATCAACATCCACCACAGGATACCCAAACGATGCGAAAACCGAGGCATAGACGTTCTTTCCCGCACAGGCTTTCCCTGTGATTCCAATTACCAACATCAGTGGATATCTCCCCAGTTGCTGCCTACCTCAATGCTCGTACGCAGAGGAACACTGAGTTTGACTGCATGTTCCAAAGCCTCTTTGACAACGGCTTTCGTTTCTTCAATTTCCGCTTCTGGAACCTCAAAGATAAGTTCATCATGAATCTGCAACAACAACCGTGCTCCCAGCTTTTTCTGCTTCAGCAGGGAATCAACACGAAGCATGGCAAGCTTCACAATATCGGCTGCACTTCCTTGGATGACGGTATTGACAGCAATGCGTTCGGCTTTAGCCCGTTCAACGGCACTTCGGCTGTTGATCTCAGTGATGGTCCTCACATGACCGAGCAATGTCGAAACCGAGCCGACTTGCTGGGACATAGTCTTGGTCGCTTCCACAAACGAACGTACGGAGCTGTACCGCTCAAAGTACTGGTCGATGAACTGTTTCGCCTCGGAGTGGGGAATTTTCAGGTCCATCGCCAGACTATGGGTTCCCATGCCGTACATAACCCCGAAATTGATTGTCTTGGCGATTCTGCGTTGCACGGGGGTGACCTGATCAAGAGGAACATCGAAAATGAGGCTGGCAGTGGAGCTGTGTACATCGATACCGGCGGCGAATGCTCCTTTCAGGCCTGGGTCATCGGCCATATGGGCCAGAACAACCAACTCAATCTGGGAGTAGTCGGCAGAGAGGAACACATGTCCCGCCTGCGGTACGAAGGCGGAGCGAATACGCCTACCCTCCTCGGTTCGTACCGGAATATTCTGCAAGTTGGGATCCTTACAGGAAAGCCTTCCTGTTTCTGTGCCGGTCTGGGCAAAAGAAGGATGAATCCGATGTGTCTTCTCATTGATTTGCAGCGGCAGCTTGTCTATATAGGTAGTCTTGAGCTTGTTCAGCGTCCGGTACTGCAGGATGAGCTCAACCTCGGGATAGTCATCCCTCAGGGGTTCCAGTACATCGGTGGAGGTGGAAAACCCGGAACGGGTCTTTGCCCCGGTGGGGATGTTCCGCTCTACGAAGAGCACCTCCTGCAACTGCTGAGGCGAATTAAGGTTGAAAGCGTGACCGCAGATGGCGAAAATCTGGTTTCTTATTGCGTCTATACGCCCTTCGAACTCCGCCGATAGCGGCTCGATGAGCTTGCGTTCCAAATAAATTCCTGCAAGTTCCATGTTCGCGATGATTACAAGCAGAGGCATTTCTACCTCATCAAGCAACGAACGGAGATTACGGGCACCAAGCAATTCGGAAAAGAGCTTGTAAAGCCGGAAGGTAACGTCAGCATCCTCGGCTCCGTAGAAGACAGCCTGCTCGAGGGGAATGTCGGATAACAGTTTGTCCTTGGGCACGATGTCCGTGTAGTGTACGGTCTTGTAATCCAAGTACTTCTCAGCGAGATAGTCCATGTTGAAAACCGAAGTACTGTCCAGAAGCCAGGCCGCCACCATGGTATCGAAATAGATATTCTTTGGCATGATTCCCCATTGGCGAAGCACCTTGTAGTCGTACTTGATATTCTGCCCAACCAATGAAAGTCTGCCTGAGCCAAGATATTCCTCGAGCAGGGAACGCACCTGTTCTCTGTCTACAAGCTCCTTAGTCTCATGCACAAGCGGTACATAGTAGGATTTGCCTTCCTCCCAGCAGAAAGAGAACCCGATCACCTGTGCAAGCATTTCATCCAAACCGGTGGTCTCAAGGTCGAAAGCCATGACACCCCCCGCCTTGATCGCCTGCTCAAACAGGTTCTTAATCTGCGTTACATCGGTTACAGCTTCGTAAACAGCCTGTTTGGTCTCGCTCTTGGCTTCAACCTTTGCGGGAATCGGCGAGGAGGACTCACCAGAGGAAACCCTTCCAAGCTCCTTGATGATGCTGCGCATTCCTATCTCCTGAAACAAAGGAATTGCCGCATCGTAGTCCACATCGCTTACCAGGTATTGTTCGGTATCGAAGGTGTCGACGGTGAACAAATCCCTTTTCAACTCAACAAGACGCTTGCTCAACTTTGCGTTTTCCACACCTTCTGCAAGTTTTTTCTGCAGCCCCGGTGCCACGAGCTTGAGGTTGGAATAGATACCCTCCAACGAGCCGAACTGTTGCAACAGCTTTGCCGCACCCTTCTCACCAATTCCCTTCACACCGGGCACATTGTCCGAAGAGTCTCCAAGCAAGGATAGATAATCAACAATCTGAGACGGCTTTATCCCGTACTCCTCCTCAACTTCCTTACATCCCATGAGGCGATAAAACTTCTCATTCTTCTTTGCCGGGCGAAGGGCAAAGGTATGTTCATCAACCAGCTGCAGAAGATCCTTGTCTCCGGTGAACATGATGGTGTCTATCTGATGGCGGGTAGCCTCCTCACTGAGGGTTGCAATGATATCGTCGGCCTCGAAGCCCGGCATGGCTATGGTGGGAACCTTCAAGGCTGTCAGAATGTTCTGGATAAGAGGGACCTGTGTGTGCAGTTCCTCAGGGGCTGCATCACGATTGGCCTTATATGGTTCATACATGGTATGGCGGAATGTCGGACCCATGCTGTCCAGCGCGACTACCAAGTAGTCGGGATTATTCTCGCGGATCAACTTGAGCAAGGTGGAAAAGAATCCATAGACAGCCGATACATTATTGCCTTGGGTATCACGGATGGGGTTGGCGAAAAAGCCGAAAAACGAACGATAGATCAAGCTATAGCCGTCAATGATGTATAGCTTTTTCTGGCTGCTGAGTTTCGTGGGAGGGACGACCTTCGGTTCCTGCGGTTTGGGAGGTACGGACAATACCCGATCCTTGGCTTCGGAGGCAAGTTTCTCCTGGTCAAAATCCTGATTTGAAAACAATTCATCCATAGTTAGTTCCCTACTGCTATATGTAGCATATCATAGGCTACCAGATACCCTGGTGGCAGCTCACTAGACAGAGTCATATGACTCAGACCATGACTTAAATGGGTGAAATACACCCGCTTGGCTCCAACCTTGCGTGCAAAGGCAGTTGCTTCAAACACACTGTAATGGGTGGGATGGGGCCAATACCGCAAGGCTCCTACAACCAAGGTGTCCAATCCCTCGAAATACGGGAGACTTTGTATAGGAACCTCACTGCAGTCGGTGGCATAGGCAAACGAGCCTATACGAAAGGCAAATATTTCCCGCTTCCCATGCAGGATGGGGATGGGAAGAACAGTGCATGAACCGATTTGGACCGGCTCATACGCTTTGAGAATCTTCAATTCCAAATGGGGGATTCCTCCGGCAATGTCTTCTCCATGGAGTACATAACTGAATCGGCTTTGGATAGCTTGGGCTACATCCTCCTTGCAGTATACCGGCAGGCATCGATCCTTGCAGAATACCCTGAGGTCATCGATGCCGTTGAAATGATCGGCGTGGTCATGGGTGTAAAGCACTGCATCCAGGCCCTTGATGCCGGCTCTCAAGGCCTGCAACCTAAACTCTGGCGAAGTGTCCACCAGAATGGTGCTTTCGTCCTGATGAAGCAAAATACTGGCACGGTAGCGTGAGTCGCGGGGATCGGTAGAGGTGCAAACCGGGCAGGAACAACCAATGACAGGGATGCCATGGCTGGTTCCGGTACCGAGAAAGGTAACTTCCAATTGGCTCATTTTGCCATATCCGCTACGTTCTTCACTGCATCCTCAAGAGACTGCTGTCCCTGTTTTGCTGCATCCTTGAGCCGCTGCTGCACTTCAGGACTGGAAAGAAGCGTCTGAAGCCTATCAAAGGCTTCCTGGGTAAACTCAGGATTAACCTTCACCGACTCCAAAGCCGTAAGGACCTGGGCGTTCACTGAACCTTTACGCAAAGCAAAACTCACCCCGAGAAATTGCATGCTCATACTGGGAATAAAGAAGTACATAATAAAAAACGAGAGTATTGCAACTGCAATGGATGACAGGAATGCATGAAAGAAACCTTTCTTGGCCATGTTCGACTCCTCTAGGCAAATGTACCATACTTGCGCAATGGCGAAAAGCAACTCAGGCCCGGATTTCTCCGGGCCTGAGGGAATTGTCATGAAAGTTTAGAAAAGGGAGAAGAGAAGTGATACACCAAACTTGCCGCCATTGGTATCGGACTTGAACAGCTTGTCCACTTCCTGATAGTTCTTGAAGGTATACTGGGTGTCGAGGGTGTAGTTCAAACCGAGCATGAGACTGCCAAGGTTGAAATCGACCGTTGCACGATAGGCAACCGGGGAGTTGATGAATGTTTCACCAAAATTTTCCCATGAAGTAACACCAGTACCGGTATCGTCAAGAATCTGGGCTTCCCCATTCTCGTCAATCAATACCTGATAGCGGGGTCCCATGCCAAAACCAAGGCGGGCAAAGCCGAGCAGATCCAAGGAGATGCCGGCAGTGGTCAAAGCGGAAATCTCGGTGTAGGTATCGCTGCCAACCACTCTTTCTCCAAAAGTCCCGACTACGTCCACTTCTGCAATGAGCAGCTTGACGCGTACATCGGCACCGATGGTGTAGTTTTTGAAATCCCCAAGCTTGTCACCCATTACGTCCGCATCAATGTCATCCTGAATTTCTCCGAGAGTCCTATTGTATTGGGCGGTAGCTCCAAGACTCAAATCAACAATTGCAGCACTCAGGGCTGCAGGTAGCAAAACACACACAACAAGTAACGTTACCAAGAATTTTCTCTTCATATTGTACCCCTTTTTTGCCAGTTTTCCTGTCATATTCGCGATTATGCTCTAAATCTAGAACATTTTTAATGCCAACGCAAGGGAGAGAGTCCCCTTTTCAATATCAAAAGCCCCCCACCATGCATCGTGGGTGAGCACAGAACCCAAGGTAGTCTTGCTTTCCATCAAGTACCTCAGTTTAATTCCAATAGGACCAATTTCGGTTCCCAATCCTGCTTGCAGGTATACGGGACTGTCCCATACAGCTTCACTAAACGTTTTATCCTCTGCATCAGCCATGTTCCCACCAGGGAGCGCATAGTAGGCTTTGGAGTCGGAATCGTTGGAAGGAATGTAGGTAACCCCCACTCCGCCACCCAACTCAAGAGCGATCAAGGAGCCAACAACCGGCAGGCTCAACGAGCCCATTCCAATCATTAAAACGCCCGTTTCACGTTCACCGCACTCAATCGGAAATATCATTGCCTGAGCCTGGAGAAACGCCAATCTGGCGCTGAGTTCTCCACCAAACAACCAATTGTCCGGATTCTGCATTCCCAAAGAAAACTCTGTTGTTTCATCGGGTGAATAGGCAGCTCCGAATCCAAGGCTTACATTCAACAAGCTCCTCGCGCCAACAGCGGCAGGCAGCAACAGACATAGGATGACCAGTAAGATCAGAGACTTGTTTCGCATGTAGTGTAATTACTCCTCATCTCTATAACAGCGCCGGGAGAGATGTTACTACAAATGAGGTGTAAATTTTTTGTTGAATTCTCGTACGACTTTGCTATGACTTCACAATAGATCAAGTTCTTGCTTCCAAAGAGCATATGAAGCATCGCTGGGCATACGCCAATCCCCTCGGGGAGAGAGGGAAAGAGAACCGATCTTTGGTCCGTCCGGCATGCACGAACGCTTGAACTGCTGATTGAAAAATCGTCTATAGAATGTTTTGAGCCAAACCAGAATAAAAGAGTCCTCATACTCCTCGGCAAAGGCAATACAGGCCAAGCGATAGACTTTAGACGGCCCAAAGCCCCATCGGACTATCTGGTAGAGGAAGAAATCATGCAACTCATAGGGTCCGACAATATCTTCGGTAACCTGCTTAATCGTTCCATCGCTGTTGGCTGGCAGCAATTCAGGGCTTACCGGAGTTGCAACAACATCGAGCAACACCTTCTTCAGGGTTTGCTCGCTTTTTGAAGCTACATGCTTGACGAGGTGGCGGACCAACGTTTTGGGAACGGAGGCGTTCACCCCGTACATTGACATGTGATCGCCATTATAGGTCGCCCATCCCAAGGCAAGCTCGGAAAGGTCGCCGGTTCCCACCACCAAGGCATTGAGCTTGTTGGCTAAGTCCATCAATACTTGGGTCCGCTCTCGTGCTTGACTGTTTTCATAGGTGACATCCAACACAGCTGAATCATGGCCGATGTCCTTGAAGTGTTGCCCGACCGCCTTGGCAATCGAGATGGTTCGCAGTGCAACACCCAGTGCATTGGCAAGCTTGACCGCATTGCCTTTGGTACGTTTGGTTGTTCCGAACCCGGGCATGGTCACGGCTGTAATGTTTGAGCGATCCAAACCCAACAGGTCGAAAGCCCTGACACAGACCAATAAAGCCAAGGTCGAATCAAGACCACCGGAAAGCCCCACCACTACCGATTGAATATGGGTCTGTTCCAACCGCTGTTTCAGGCCGAGGGCCTGCAGCATGAGAATCTTCTCACAGCGCTCGCTGCGATTTGCTTCATCAGAGGGAACAAAGGGAGCCTTGTCGATAGGACGGGTCAGATCACAAGCGGCTACCTTCCACGAGAAGGAAATCGTTTGGTAAGCCTTTCGATCCGGTTTGAAGGTCTGCATCCTGATGCGTTCCAAGGCAAGCTTTTGCACATCGATTTCCGTACTTACAAGCGTATCGGAAATACCAAACGCAGAAGCAAGCGGCAAGCCGTTCTCATAGATAAGGTTGTGAGGGGTGAACACCAAATCCGTTGAGGATTCTCCTTGACCTGCATCGCTGTATACATACGCACATACAAGTTTCGCACTCTGCATGGCAATCAGATTGCGGCGATACTCCTCTTTGCCTACCAGCTCATCGCTTGCCGAGCAGTTGGTAATGACCGTAGCACCGGCTAGTGCATGCCCAATACTGGGCGAATTGGGAACCCACAAATCCTCACAAATTTCGCAAGCCAAAATAAATTCACGGATTTCTTTGTTTTGGAAAAGCAAACGGGTACCAAACCACGTAGACTGCCCAAGAAGGGTAATTTCGCGATTTGCATCCTCTGGTGTGCAGAACCACCGCTTCTCATAGAATTCCTGATAATTGGGCAGATGTTGCTTGGGTACAATCCCCAGAATTACACCGCTGTGAACAACGACTGCGCAGTTGTAGAGATTTCCCTCCACAACCAAAAGAGAACCGAATACCAAGAGGACATCCAACTTTTTACTCTCGTTGACAATTGCCTCTATTGCTTCAAGACAGCCCTCTTGCAAGGTTTTCTGCAGGAATAGGTCTGCACAAGTATAAGCGCTGGTAACCAATTCGGGAAGAACAAGCAGGCGCACCTGCTTCTGCTGTGCCTGGTGCATGAGCTGTATCACCGATTGGGTATTGAAATGGCAATCGGCAATTTTGACACGAGCGGAGGCAACAGCACACTTGATAAACCCGTCTTTCATTCTCAGTTCTCCCTGCGGTCGAGGACTACCACCACCTCATGGTGGAAGGTTTGGGGGTAGAGGTCAAACATCTTGACCGTAGTGGTAGTGTAGCCCTCAGAGGCAAACCGTTGCAAGTCTCGAGCCAGCGTAACACTGTTGCAGGACACATAGATGACCCGTTTCGGAGCCCAGGACGCAATCAGGGACGGGACTGTTTCTTCCAATCCGGTACGAGGAGGATCCACAACAACGGTATCCACCGCAATGGCCTGTCGCTTTGCCCACAATTCTACTGCATCGGTGAAAAACTCACACCCCGTAAGGTGTTTCTTTGCCAGTGCAATGCACTGTTTCTGCTTTTCTACTGCAATGAGGCGTCTGAGCGGCTGTGCAAGAAAAGCGCTGAACGTTCCCACTCCGCTATACAGATCCATGACAGTCTGACCTATGGCTTGGCTTGCTACATAGTCACCGAGGGAGGCTGTGAGAAAGTGATTCGACTGGAAGAACACCTCACTGGTCACAAAGAAACGCTTGCTTCCCACCGTGATGGATATTTCCTTGTCCAAGAGGGAAATCTCGTCCTCGGAGGCGAAGGCAGGAACTTCCAGGTAATCGGTTTTGCCCCCGTGGTTTGCAAACATCAGCCTTCGAGCTGCTTCAAACAAGGGTTTGGGATCTGAAAGCAAGGCATTGAGCCGCCCGGTAAGGATGGGACAGCTTTCGATGCGCACCAGATCTGAGGACTTTCGACGTAGAAACCCAACGGTTTTATGAGTCAGATCCACATGAAAGCGTACCCGGTTTCGGTAGTTCCAAGCGGGTCCGGTCACACTAGGTTCAACGGAAAAGGCATCCCTTTGCAGACCGCCCAATCGACTCAGATTGTCCAAAACGATTGCTTCCTTGCAAGCAGCCTGATAGGGGGCATCGGCATATTGGAAGTCACAGCCGCCGCAGACACCCCAGTATGGACAAGGTGGCTGGATGCGATGCTCGCTTGCCTTAAGCAGTGAATCGACAGTGGCAATATTGTAACCGCCCTTCTTCTGGACAATGGAGGCCTCGACCTCTTCTCCCGGCAGCGTCTCAGCGACAAAAACCTTCTTGCCATCATCCCCGATGGCAAGACCTTCTCCACCGCTGATTAGTTTTTCAATGCACAGGTGCATCACACAACTCTCCAATATAGGAAGCGATTACGTCCATTCCTTGCTGCCAGAATTTCCGGTCGGCAAGGTCGATATCCATCAAGGAGGCTACTTCCCGTGCGCTAAGGCTGCCGGTGGCCGAGAGCAGTGTCTTGTACTGTTCAGGGAACGAGGAGCCGGCATGCCTGCTCTTTTCGTATAAACCCAAGGCAAAAAGCTGTCCAAAAGCATACGGATAGTTGTAGAAGGAGAAATCGGATGAGTAGTAGTGGCCTTTTGCAGCCCACATGTACGGATGGTACTCGACCAAGCCGTCGCCGTAGGTCTTCTTCTGTGCCTCTTCCATGATCGAGCAGAGCTCACCGGCAGACAAGTCACCCTCATTGCGTCTGGTAAAAACCTCAGATTCAAAATAATATCGGCTCAGGATATCGACGCAAACCTGTGTTGCATCTTGCACAAACTGTTCCACCAGTGCCAATCTCTGGTCTGCCGTACTGTTCGCAAGGGCACCCTGGAACACGAGGAATTCACTGAAAATGGAAGCTGTCTCGGCCAAGGTCATGGGATAGGTTCTCAGCAAATTGCTTTTCGGCAATACGATTGAGTCATGCCATGCATGGCCGAGTTCATGAGCAAGCGTCGAGACTCCGCTATAGGTATAGTCAAAGTTTGAGAGTATCCGACTTTGCTTGGCCAAGGGGAACGAAGTATCGTACGCTCCCCCAACCTTCCCATTTCTGCTTTCGGCGTCTATCCAACGCGCCTTGAAGGCATGGTCGGCAAAATCTCCCATTTCTTTTGAGAACACGGAGAATTGTTTGACGATGAACTCTTGTGCCTCTTCATACGTAAAGTGACTACCCTTTTTTCCCACCGGAGCAAACAAGTCATAAAACGCACAGCCGGTAAGACCAAGCAATTCTGCTTTCTTTTTCAGGTACTTGCGAAAGAGAGGAAGACTAGCCTCCAACGTGGCGATCAAGGCATCGAGTATAGGCCTGTCTATGCGTGACTGGAATAAGGAACGATCGAGAGGGGAAGTAAAAAGACGCATCTTATCCAGCGTCAATGTCGTTCCTTTCACCCCGTTCAGCGCTGCTGCAAACGGCACTTCATAGGCCTTCCATAGTGCCAGTTCCTTTTCAAAGGCCCGTTTCCGGATTGAGCGGTCGGCATTGGTAGCCTCACTACGGAGTTGGACCACAGTCTTAATCGTCTTTTCATCCCATTGGGTATGGATACTCGAACCCATGGCTTCCTGCTGCCGGGAGAACGCATCTGTTCCCGAGCGAGCAAGGTCGCTGGCCAAATCTTCGAGTTCAGGGGGCATTTGGTGCTTTTGATCTTCCAAGAGCTCATGCAAAGGAAAGCGGTAGGCTTCAAGGTCTCCACCTTCACGCGTTCGCAGCTCAACTTCTTCCCGTTTCTTGGCTAAGTAATTGAGAAAGAGCACCTCCAAATGCTGAACAACCAGGGAGACCTCTTCCACTTGGCTCATTGCCTTGAGATACAATGGATTGGATGTATCGGTGGTCAGACAGGCAGAACTGTAGGCATGCAGGTTTTCCATATAATCGAGCACGAGCTCGTAGTGCTGGATGCATTGCTTCAGGTCGCTTCCAACAACTTGCAGGTTAACTTCCAAGGCTTTTGACTCGGTTGCAACGGTTTCAAGGTCACACGAAAACTCCTTGCTGTCACAGCTAGGATAAATGGGAGTCAGGTCCCATGCAGGTAACGTTGTCATTCCATGCTCCTTCTAGAGATTCAGATCATATTCAGCGATTTTGTTGATGAGGGTACGCCGACTGATGCCCAATTCCTCGGCAGCCCGGGTACGGTTTCCCTCCCAACGGTGCAGGGCCCGGATGATGGCATCAATCTCCACATCTTTCAAGCTCTTTGCCTCGGCATCGGAAATCTTCGGCTCATCCTTTGACAGGGTATGCAACGAGACGGACCCGCGCAAATCGAGGTCATCGCTTTGAATTTCATCACCACTGGTGAAAATAACCGCCCGTTCCAAAATATTCTCAAGTTCCCGTACGTTGCCGTAGAACTCATGACTGCATAGCAGGGCCAAGGCGTCTGCTGAGAATCCGGTAACCTTGTGTCCCATCTGTCGATTGAACCGCTTAAGGATTCCGGCAGCCAACAAAGGAATATCTTCCCTGCGTTCACGCAGCGGGGGAATGACGATGCGTACCACATTGAGGCGGTAGAACAGGTCCTCACGGAAAATTCCTTCGCGCACGCGCTGTTCCAAATCCTTGTTCGTTGCAGCAATGATGCGGGCATTGATCGGCATGGCTGCCGTACCGCCGAGTCTGGTAATTTTTCGATCCTGCAGCACGCGTAGGATCTTCACCTGCAACGAAAGCGGCATATCGCCAATCTCATCGAGAAAAAGAGTTCCTCCGCTGGCCAGCTCAAACATACCGGTTTTGCGTGAGACCGCCCCCGTAAAAGCCCCTTTCTCATAGCCAAAGAGCTCACTTTCGAGCAGGTTCTCAGGAACCCCGCCAATATTGATGGCAACAAAAGGACCTTCCTTCACGGGACTTGAGGCATGGATCTCACGAGCTACCACCTCTTTTCCGGTTCCACTTTCCCCGGTGATGAGAACGGTGGAATTGGTATCGGAAATCTTGTTGATAACATCCTTGATACGCTTGATCGAAGCACTCTCACCGACAAAAATCTGCTTGTCTTCTTCGCTGTTGTTCCGTGTTTCACTCTCCACCAAGTTACGCAGGTGCTGGGCCTCCACCAGTTTCTTAAGACGGATGACCAACTCCTCAGGATCGAAAGGCTTCACAATGTAATCTTGTGCACCCTCTTTCAGAGCAGAGACTGCATCGCTGATCTCTCCATGGGCGCTGATCATAATAATCGGCATGCGAAAGCCTTCGCTGCGAACCCAGCTGATCAGTGAAAGACCATCCATGCCGGGCATTTTCAAATCAACAAGGCATGCATCGTAAGCAACCTCTGAGAGCATACGCTGAGCGGACAGGCCATTCTCGGCACAGTCGCTGTCAATGCCGTCCAGACTCAGATAGCGATGCATAAGGTCGCGGATATTTGGTTCATCATCGACGATCAGTATCTTCATTTCTCTTCCTCTTCGACCAATTTCACCGGATGGATGGACTGTGGAAGAATTACCTCAGCCACCGTCCCTCCTCCTTCACGAGCATACAAACGAATATTGCCGCCCCGGGCTTTTACAAATTGACGGCTTATGGAAAGGCCAATGCCCGAACCATGAATTTTCGTTGTAAAGAAGGGATCAAAAATCTTCTTTGCATCGCCGAGACGGATACCCTCCCCCCTGTCCATGACAAAAACATGCACAAAGTTTTTCTTATCGGTAGTGATTCGTACTTCCACCTCGGGATCCCGCTCTGTGCTGCTCTCCACAGCATTCTTGAGCAAGTTTTCAAAAATGGAACGAGCACGGTCTCCATCTATCACAATCTGTACGCGTTGCGTGCTGATAAAACGAATCGGTTTGTCAAAGCACTTGATCAGAGCGGTAAACAACTCCGTAAGGTCTACCGCTACCGGGGTTCCCAGCGGATTGCGCAAAAAATCACTGACCTTGTTGGTGAGCTGCGTGAGGCGATTCACTTCCTGTTCGATAAGCACCAGGTCACTGGTATACTGCTTGGGAAGGGTCTTCTTCAGCAAGGCAAGCTGGATGGTGATGGCACTGAGTGGATTCTTGATCTCATGTGTCAACGTTCTGGCAGCCTGCCCCAGGTTGACCAGACTTTCCTGCTTGGCCAAGGCTTCCCGGTACCTGCGGTTGTTTCGATAGATGCTGAGCACCAGCAGAAACAAGCTGATGAGGGTGAAGGTGGAAATAATGCCGATGACCAGTATCACCACGAGCCGATGGTGATACCGCTGTCCATCGAAATGAAGGTACAATACATCAGGAAAATCTATGGGGGTGGGCAAGAGTCCGCTTTCAGTAAGCGTTAATTCACCGGTGTCGAGCAGGATTGTCAAACGACTGAAACGAATATACTCGATCATCCCGGTTTCACGATTGTAGGTTGCAATGCCTGTATTGGGATTGCTCTTGGTCAGGGCATCGAGTGACGTTGAGAAACGGTCGAGGGGTATGGTCATCGGGACATTGCCTAGGCTGAGAACCTTGCGGCCCATTGAGCTGTAGACGCCGATGCCTGAAATATTCTCATCCTGCATGGTTTTAAGCGCTTTGGTGGTACTATCCTGCAACGCAAGAAATACTGAATTGAAGGCGCGTTCAGCCTCGCTCTGCATTCTCAGCTGCTCGCGCTCCAGAATGGCAGTGGTCAAGAAAATTACGAGTGCAATAAGTACGATAAAAGCGAATGCAAGACTGGTTATGACGATGAAAGGTTCCTTTGCATCGCCGATCATCCATCGAGTTCGTTTAGCGTTCAACCGAATATCCCCCGCGCATCCTATTCATAATTGAGGGCATCGATCGGGTCAAGCCGGGAGGCTTTCATCGCTGGATACCACCCGAAAAAGACACCGACAAACATAGAAAAGCCCATTGCAAGTATGAACGAGGCGTAGGATAAATGCAACGACCAATCCATGAGGTTGGTAACCGCAAAGCTGAGCAGCGAGCCCAATGCAACACCAAGCAAACCACCGAGAATGGTCAAGGTAAGCGCTTCAACAATAAACTGGCCCCGAATAACATTCGGACTGGCTCCCATAGCCTTGCGGATGCCGATTTCCTTGGTGCGTTCCGCCACGGAGACAAGCATGATATTCATAATACCGATACCTCCAACCAAGAGGCTGATCGCGGCAATGGCAGCCAGGAATGCACTGAAGGTTCCCGTAATCTGATTGGCCATTTCAGCAAGCGAGGCCGGACTGAAGAGGTTGTACCCATCGGTTCCGACTATATCGTCCAGATATGCCGTAACCCTGTCGGAAACCTCGATGGTGTCATAGCCATCCGTTACCTTGATTACATACGCTCCTACCCCGCTGGTTCGCGAGAATCGCTGACCATAGGTGTTGTAGGGAATGAATACAGTATTGTCATACGAGAGATTGAAGGTTGCATCCTTGGCTTCAAGCACCCCGACAACCAAATAACTTTTAGCCTGGTTTCGGAATAGACTCACATACTGGCCTACAGCCGCTTGATCGGGAAACAGCGTTTCTGCCACTGTCGATCCCAATACCACAACCTGACGGCGGTTGATGTTATCCAAAGCACTGAAGAACGAGCCGTCGGCGTATTCGAGTTTCAGTACCGTTCCATAGTCGGAAAGAACACCGGCAACCGAAGCACTCATGGACTCCTGCCCATAACGGACTTGTGCATTGCTATTGTTCTGGGGCAGGACAGTCTGAATTCCCTCAATATCCCGAATGAGCATATCAGAAAACTCTTCGGTGAAGGTGCCGGTAGTACGTTGACCATAGGAGGGATAGACGGTAATCATGTCCAAACCACCGACGGCAATACTTTCGGTAATACTCTGGGAGGCACTTTGACCGATGGTAAGGATGGCAACCACCGAGGCGACACCTATGACAATGCCCAACAAGGAGAGAGCGGTGCGCATCTTGCTTCCGCGCATTGCACTAAAGGCTAGTTTTATGTTTTCAAACAGCATATCACTCCTCCAACTTTCCGTCTCTGATACGGATCTGTCGATGGCAGCGCATGCCTAGTTCACGATCGTGGGTGACAAATATGACGGTCCGGCCCTCGCTGTTCAGTTCCTCAAAAAGTTCCATAATCTGGTTTCCTGTCTTACTGTCCAAAGCACCGGTCGGTTCATCAGCCAAAAGGATGGTAGGGTCATTCACCAAAGCCCGGGCAATGGCAACCCGCTGTTTCTGGCCACCGGAGAGTTCATTCGGCCGATGGTACAGCCGGTCAGTCAAGCCAACCCGCTCCAGGGCCTGTATAGCCTTTGCTTTGCGTTCATGTACTGAAAGCCCTGCATAGAGCAACGGTACAATGACATTATCCAACGCGGTGAGTTTTCCCAATAAATTGAATTGCTGGAAAATAAACCCAACCTTTCGATTCCTGATGTAGGCAAGCTCGGTTTCGTTAAGTCCAGCGGTGTTTTCTCCATCGATGTCGATCAAACCACTGGTGGGGGTGTCCAGACATCCGATGAGATTCATCATCGTCGATTTGCCGCTTCCCGAAGGACCCATGATCGAGGTGAACTCCCCCCGCTTGATGTCAACAGTCACGCCATCGAGAGCTTTGACTACAAAATCCCCCATGACATAGTACCGTCTGACATCCGCCAGCCGTATTACACTCTCAGCCATATTAGAATACCCTCATGCCGGGACCACCGCCGGCACCACCACTCATGGCAGCGAAGGCACCTGCAGTAGTGTCGGTACGTCTGATGACAACGGTATCACCTACCTTCAAGTCCCCACTGAGCAGCTGGCTGATGCCTTCACCCAAATATTTGACGGCCACGGTAACTTTGACAGTGCTTCCATCTGCAAGCTTCTTTGTTACCGAACTGCTGCCTCGGGAAGTAGTCACCGCACTTTGGGGAAGCAGAACCAGCTTTGTCTCACCTTCGCTGGTGATCGAGCCTTCGAATGTATACCCTGGGGCGATGGAGGTGGGGGGATCGGAGATGGTAAGCTCTACATCCATGACCCCGATGCCTTGGTTGGTGTAACGGCCGAGCATGGGAATATACGTTAACTCCCCTTCCAGGGAGGAGTCGGGATAAGAGTCGAAATACAAGGTGGCTTTCTGCCCGAGCTTGACATATTGCATGTCGATCTCATCGATTTCCACGGTTGCCTTCAGCCTGGAGCGGTCGATGATTGTCATTGCGGAGGAACCTGCGTCAAAGTAATCGCCCACACTCACATTCACCTCAGCGACCACTCCGTCGAAGTTGGCAATAGCTTTGGTGTAGTCGAGACGGTTCATCGCCGACTTAAGCCGAAGCTCAGTCAATTCCAGCTCTCGTTCACTACCGGTAAGTTGGATGCGTTCCAATTCAGCCTGCAAATTGGCAACTTCATACAGCTGGCTGGTGTTGTCCAGAGCAATAAGCACATCACCTTTCTTAACTTGATCGCCTTCCTTCACGAAGACGTCAGTCACAGCCCCGGCTGCACGGAGGATGACCTTCTGGATTTCGATCGGTTCCACATACCCTGACAAGTCGATGGTTGTGGAAAATACATTTTCATATACTTTGGCTTCCACTTCCTTCACAGAGGATACCTGCTCTTTCACTTCGGCCCAAGGGAATCGGTTGTTCTCCTTGTAGAAGGTATACACATAGAGACCGAACACGATGAGAGCAAGAATAACAAAGGTGGTAATGAGGCGCTTGGTGCGCTGACGGCGAAGCTTTTTGCGTAGTTGGTTTCTTACTTGGTGTTCGGTGTTGAGTTCGTTCGGAATATCGTTCATGGAATCAATTCTCCCTTAGATTTGCAATGCGCGGATTTGGTTTTGAAGCTTCAGTCCATCCAGCAAGGTAGTCGATAGCGTATAGGTATCGATTTCAACAGCAAATGCTGCGTCATCGACGTCCGCCTTGGTAGCAAGTCCCTTTTCAAACAGGGTTTGCTGTTGTTTCAACAGTGCCAGATTATACTCCATCGACTGGCTCTGCAAGGCATAGGTCATGTTCCATCCTGCAATATTGCTCTCCAATGTTGCAGCACTCTGCAAATAGTCATTCAATGCTGTTTGGTAGGCAAGCTCGGCAATGAGGACTTCATTTTCCAATTTCTGCAACGTCAAGGAATCGGTGGCGAGCGTAGTATTGTTGTTCCAGGAGCCGGAGAGTGACAAGGAAGGGGAAAAGCCATTGGTTGAATAGTTGTAGGTTCCCTGCAATCCTGCCTTTGCTGAGAAATTATTTGCCTTGAGGGTAGCCGAAGCGGAGGCTGTAAGCTTTTCTGCCGCAGTCGACGAGTTCTGGGTGGATATTCCACCATTCAACACTACTTGCTTATTGGTAAATTCAGCCTTCTTCAGGGCAAGATCTTCCTTTGCCAAATCCAAATCAAGGGCTTTCAGTGAAACATTGCTGTTTCCCATGGGGTTGGAAGCAAAGGTGAGATCGGGTTCCCCGATTTCCTCAACACCCTCCCAAGCCAAGCCCGAAAGCAGGGTGAATTGCTTCTTTAGCAGCTCCCTGGTCGACTGAAGGTTGTTCAGGGTTGCCTCTTTCAACGTAATCGCCTGCTCCTGTGCCTGATAGACAAGACTCTCCTGACGAATCAACTTCAACGAAAGATTCTGCTCCAAACTTGTTTTCAAATCGGCCAAATCTTTCTCAGTCTGCTTGATCGACTTCTCATTCTCCAACAAGGAATCGATCTGAGTGTACAGATTTGTCGTAAAGGTCAACTTGTTTGATTCATAGGAGCTGAGAGCCAACACCTCGGTCTGCCGATTGAGCAGACTCTTCCTGTTGTCGGCAGTATAGCCATAGGTAAGGGTATGACTGGCAGATACCGATGGAGAAATTGAGTAATACGAATACGGTGCATCAATGCCGATAGCTCCCGATGAGACATTGATGGTTGTATTGCCGTCATTAGGGAGCGAAAATGCAGCATTCAAGCCTGTTGTATTGAAGATATAGGAACTCGTGGCATCACTATACGTGGCGGTTACTTCCCCACTGCTTAGTGCAATTCCCAGCTCATCCTCGACTTGGTTGAGCCCTACGGTAAGCAAGGCCTTCTGCTTGGAGTATTCCAAGTTCTGCATGCTGGTGCTCTTTGCCAAAGCTTGCGCCAGTAAGTCCTCAAGAGGAAGAGCCATTAAAGGTATAGTTGTGGACAGCACCAAGCAAAGGACTGCCAAACGTCTATGATTGTGCATATGCATCTCGATACGCTCCTCAAAATATCCGAATAACTACCCTACTATCGTATATTAGGATGGCAAACGGCAACGCTTGCAGGGCCAACTACACATAAACTACAAAAGTCTTTGTCCGCCGTCGACACAAAGCTCCATGCCAGTAACAAATGAGGCTTCAAGAAGATACGAAACAGCCTGACAAATATCGAGTGCACTACCCGTTTTCTTGAGCGCAATCTGCTGGCCCACCTTGGCAAAATAGGCATCGTCCCCATTACTGAGTACCAGACCTGGTGAGACAGCGTTGACACGAAGCGTGGGACCAAGTGCCACCGCAAGGGCTTTTGTTTGGTAGGCAAGCGAACCCTTGGCACAGTAATAGGCTGGTCGGGAGGCTGTGGGAGAGGAGAGTTTGGTATCCAGCATGTTGATCACCGACCCCTTCGCCGACCGAGCTTTCAAATGTTGATACAACTCTTTAGCCAGAAAGAATGGTGCTGTGCTATGCACCGCCATCACCTGCTCAAACAAGGCAAAATCAGTCTCATCCATGGTTTTGGAAGGGAACAGGGAGGCGTTGTTGATCAAATGGTCAACTTGACCGAAGGCTTGCAAAGCCTGAGAAAACAATTGCGGGATATGTTCTGTTTTACAGAGGTCACCTTGGATGGAAAACGCTTCACAGCCTTGTGCGGCAAGCTCCTCGACAAGAATCTCTGCTTGTTCCGTGCTCTGGTTGCAATGCACAATAATCCTGTATCCGGACATAGCCAAATACTGAGCAATCTCTCTGCCAAGGCGCTTGGCCCCTCCGGTGATAAGCACCACCTCTTTGGTATTCATAGGTCTATTACTATACCGACCTTGTTGCCGATTGACAATTCCAAGAGTATATTCAGTCCATTGGAGCCATACGAGAGGCTCCCTACAAGGAACCATACGCATGAGCAAAGACAATAAGAATGAAAAAGATTGGAAAGAGACTTTCAAGAAAAAGTTCAATATAGAACCTGGGGTACACCTGAATGAATCGGGAGGTAAGGATAAGAAAAAGTTTACCTTCTCCTTCTGGTATTTCTTCATCATCCTCCTGCTTTTTCTTGCCCTGAACACGTTTATGGTGACCAGGCAGTCGAACGTATACTCGGTTGACTACACCCAATTCAAAACGCTTATCGAGAACGGGACCATCAAGCGGGTCGCCATCGAGGAGGGGCGTTACATCGGGTACCCCTTTGCAAAGGATCAGGTATTCACCGACCTTCGCTCAATAACCAGTGACTCCAATGCTGCAAGTCTGCTGCAGTCTTTCAGCACCTACAAGGTGGAGGACCCGACCTTCATCCCCTTCCTTGAGGAGCAGGGCATCGAGTTTTATGCAGTACCTCCTGCAAAGCCAAGCATTTTATCCACCTTGCTCAGCTATGCACTTCCCTTTGTCTTCATTATGCTCATCTGGCGTTTCCTTTTCTCAAAGATGGGAGGACAAGGCGGTCAAGGGGTGCTCTCCTTCAACCAAAATAAGGCAAAGATTGTCGCAGAAGGCGATACCGGAGTACGTTTTGACGACGTAGCCGGTGCCGATGAAAGTAAATATGAGCTTGAGGAAGTTGTCGACTTTCTCAAACATCCTGACAAGTATACGGAAATCGGGGGCAAGATTCCCAAGGGCGTCCTGCTGGTCGGTCCCCCGGGAACAGGAAAAACCCTTCTGGCAAAAGCTGTTGCAGGCGAAGCCGGGGTTCCTTTCTTCAAAATGAGCGGTGCCGACTTCGTCGAGATGTTCGTTGGTGTTGGTGCTGCTCGTGTGAGAGACCTCTTCCGCCAGGCTCGCGAGAACTCGCCGTGTATCATTTTCATCGACGAAATCGATGCCATCGGACGGTCGAGGGTTTCGGCAGGAATGGGCGGCAACGATGAACGCGAACAAACGCTGAACCAACTGTTGGTAGAGATGGATGGGTTTGATTCCCGTACCGGTGTCATTATTCTGGCTGCAACCAACCGACCTGAAATTCTTGACCCTGCCCTGCTCAGACCCGGTCGTTTCGACCGTCAGGTCCTGATCGACAAACCTGATTTGGAAGGTAGATTCGCCATTCTTAAAATCCATACCCGCAACATCAAGCTCGGCGACGATATCGATCTTCGTAAAATTGCCCAAAGTGCTGCAGGCTTGGCAGGTGCAGACCTTGCCAATATTGCCAACGAAGCAGCCCTGATGGCCGTCAGGCAGAACCGCAAGCAGGTAATCCAAGCCGATTTTGAGGAAGCGATTGAGAAATCAGTGGCAGGTCTTGAACGCAAGAGCAGGCTGCTCAACGCAAAAGAACGCGAACGGGTCGCCTACCACGAGACAGGCCATGCCCTTACCGCCTTCATGACCGAGGGGGCAGAACCGGTAAGCAAAATATCCATCATTCCCCGAGGCCTCGGGGCACTGGGGTATACGTTGCAATACCCGACTGAGGACCGGTTCCTGCTCAGCCAAAGCGAGCTCTTGGGCAATATCGACACCCTCCTTGGTGGACGTGCCGCCGAGGAAGTCATATTCCAAGAGATTTCCACCGGAGCGGGCAACGATATTTCCCGAGCCAGTGACTTGGTCCGCCGCATGATTACCGAATTCGGCATGAGCGAACGGTATCGGAATATCACCCTGCCCACCACCCAAAGCGGATTTGCTGGAGTTGCGGGTGCTCGTGAATACTCTGAGAAGGCTCAGGAATACATCGATGATGAAACGGCACGGATTGTAAACGAGCGCTACCAGATTGTACGGACCAACCTTGAGAAAAACCGCAAGGCTCTTGAGGTAATCACAGCAAAATTGCTGGAGAATGAAGTAATTAATGGAACCGAGTTCCAAGCTCTTGCAAAAAGTGAGGTCATTGTCTAATCTGCTCTCGTATGATAAAGAAAAAGATAGAAGATAGAGACTTACAAGAACACCTGGCCGCCCTGCCTGACGATGGGCGCGAGGTGTTTCTTTTGCATAACGACCAAATACGCGTTACTGCAATTTCGGCAACAAAACTCATCAATCAAATGCGAGTGAATCATGAGCTGGGTTTGCTGGAAACGTACGTATTAGGGCAGGCTTACCTTGCCGGGGGCCTTCTCAGCGCCACCGTGAAAGGAAATGACCGCATCCAGCTGAGCATTGATTGCGGAGGCCCCATCGGAGGGGTGTTCGTAGAATCCTGGGCGGTGGGAGCTGTGCGTGGATACCTCAAGCACAATCCCATCCCGCTGAAGGAGAGCCTGAAAAGCCTCGACCTCAATGAATTGTATGGACCGGGCTTCATTTCCGTGTCAAAAATCCTGGAAGGGCATAAGAGCCCGTTCACCGGCCAGACCATGATGGCCTACGGGGACCTCGCAAAAGACTTGGCCTTGCACTATCAGCAGTCCGAACAGACTCCCTCGATGTTCATGCTTTCCCTGAATTTCAATAAAAGTGGGCAAGTAAGTGGAAGTGGTGCCCTCTTTTTGCAAGCAATGCCGGGTTGCGATGAGGGAGTGTTGGAAGAATTGGAGAACCTTTCTACCAAGCTGCCGTCCATCGGTGCCTATCTGGCAGAAGGAAAGACCATCCGATCGTATGTCGAAAAGCAGTTTGAAACCTATCAGGTTCGCCATTTAGCCAGCCAGTTCATGGCTTTCTCCTGTCCTTGCTCACGCGAGCAGTACACCCGGTATTTACAGCATTTGAACAAGGAGGAACAGAAGGACATTCTTGTGAACGGTCCCTTCCCCTTGGAGTTGGTTTGCGTAAACTGCAACACCCACTACCATTACGAACGTTTCGAGTTGGAACACCTGTTATCAGAGGCAGGAGGAGATACTGTATGATTTTTTTCGCCACATCCGCCCTCTACATGAACGACATCATCGAGGAAGAAGCAAAAGCAGCAGGGGCTACCGACATCAAGACAATCAGCGGGGGGGTTGAATTTTCAGCCGACCTGGCCAGCGCCTACCGTTTTTGTCTCTGGTCGCGGACTGCGACCAGAGTCCTGCTCGGTCTCTTCGAGGACGAAGACATCCTCGATGCCGACGAACTGTATGAAGCATCCAAGCAGATCCCTTGGGAGGATTGGGTCAACCCGGATATCACCTTCTCGGTAACCGAGACAGTGAAGAATTGTCCGTACATGAAGAATTCCCACTTCGCAGCCATCCGTCTCAAGGATGCCATCGTCGACCGTATTCGTGAGAAATTTGAAGGGGAAAGACCTTTGGTGGATACCGAGAACAGCGACGTGGTCTTTCATTTGCACATTGACGGGGACAAAGTCGCCTGGTATGTGGATTTCTCCGGTCGCGGGCTTCACCGCAGGGGCTACCGCGTAGCGCAGACTGATGCCGTGCTCAGTGAGTACCTTACCTGTTCGGTAATCTACCGCAGTGAATGGCGCAAAGAGCTGGAAAAGGGTGAAGAAGTGCCGATGTTGCTCGATCCCTTCTGTGGTTCGGGAACCATTCCCATTGAAGCAGCCCTCTGGGCAGCCGATAGGGCACCGGGGTTGGTGACCGCAAGGCGCTTCAACTTCTTCAATCTGCCCATCCACGACCCTGACATCTATGAGGAAATAGTGGACGAGGCAACGGAGCGAGCAGAGAAGGCAAAATCCCGCAAGATTGTCATCCATGCATGGGACAGCGACCCAAAAGCGGTAGCCATCAGCAAAAGGCATGCTGAACTCGCCCAGGTCGACCACCTTATCGATTTCCAAATCAAGGACTTCAGGACCATCAAGAAAGAAGATGTTCCCCAGGGTATCGGGTATATCATCACCGACCCCCCGTATGGTCTGAGAATGGAGAGCGATACCGATTTGGAAGTGCTCTATCGCCAAATGGGAAACAAGATCAGTACGCTGTTCGGAGGCTGGAATGTCGCCATTCTTTGCGGCCGGCAGGAACTGCTCAGCCACGTCGACATGAAGCCCGACCGTACCAATACCGTCAACAATGGTGGAGTGACCTGTCAGATCGCACACTATTACGTCTTCACGGATGAGCAACGAGCACAAATGATCGAGCGAGCCATAGAACGCAAGAAGGAACGTCTTGCCCTGCCGCTCAGCGACGGAGCCCAGATGGCGTATAATCGTCTGGTCAAGAACTTGGCAAACCTCAAACCGATCATGGAAAAGCAAGGCGTTACTTGCTATCGCATTTACGATGCGGACATGCCTGAGTACAGTGCTGCAATCGACCTGTATGAAAATCGATATATCAGCCTGCAGGAGTATGCACCACCTGAGACCATCGATCCCGAAGACGCTCTGAGGCGCCTGGGTGAACTTATCGATGCAACGGAGCGGGCAACCGGCCTCGACCGTGAACAGATTTACGTCAGACAGCGCACCCAGCAGAAGGGTGAGAAGCAGTACGAGAAAATGGCCAGTACCGACAAGTTCTACATCATCAATGAGAACGGGGTGAAGTATCTGGTTAACTTTACCGACTACATCGACACCGGCATTTTCCTCGACCACCGGCCCATCCGCAATCAGATTGCCTCGATGGCTGAAGGCAAGCGCTTCCTCAACCTCTTCTGTTACACGGGAACTGCCACCGTACAGGCGGCGAAAGGTGGGGCGTTGAGCACCGTAAGTGTTGATGCCTCTTCAACCTATCTCGATTGGGCGGTCAAGAACATGCAGCTCAACGGCTACACTGACATGAATCATTTCTTCTATCGCAGTGATTGTCTTGAGTTCCTTTTCGACACCTACGACCGCTACGATTTGATTTTCTGCGATCCCCCAACCTTCTCCAACGGCAAGGGACGGCAGAACTTCGATGTGGACCGGGACCAGATGCGCCTGATCAAGGCATGCATGATGCACCTCGATCCGAAGGGTACGTTGATCTTCAGCAACAATTTCCGCAAATTCCGTCTCGATGAACGGTTGCTCGATGAGTATGATGTCCAGGACATCACCGCCAGCACCATCGCCGAAGATTTTGCGAGAGACCAGAAGATTCACTACACCTTCTTGATCAAGCATAGGACCGTAGTTACGGCCAAGGACGCAAAGCCTGTCATTCGGGCGGTACGTAAGAAATAACAAAGAGAAGCTCCCGCGAGGGAGCTTCCTTTTCATTGTCCACCTATGATAGAGTCTCGCTATGCAAGAAGCAAAGCTGACCTGCCCTCATTGCCATCAGGAACTGAAGCACACGTTGCATCCGTTTGTAGACTTGGCCAAGCAACCAAAACAGAAATTGGCCATTCTCACCGATTCACTTTTTTCGGTGACCTGCCCATCGTGCGCCAAACAGTTCACCGTGCTGCATGAGTTGCTGGTTGTCGATGAGAAGCAACAGATTGCACTGCTGCTCGCCCCTCAGTCGGAAGTGCGCGAACTCGATGGATCTGTTACCGGCAAGCAGGGACTTGAATCCTACACACTGCGTCTGGTCACGACTGCAGCCGGTTTGAAAGAAAAAATCCTTCTGCTCGATAGCAATCTGGACGACCGGACCATCGAGCTGTGCAAACTCTACTTGACCATGTATCTGGAAAAACCAGCATGCCAGCTCTATTTTGCTGAGCATCAGGAACATGCGAACAAGCTCCTCTTCACGGTTATCAACGATGAAGGGGCTTTGGAAGGATCGATTGAGTGTGAGGATGCATTGTATGAGCAGCTTTGCGAGACGACAGATCAGTTCCTCCTCAAACAGGGGTTCTTCACTGCCGTCGACCAAATCTGGGCGTATGAGCGAATCAAAAACAACGCTGACCAATAACCTTCTTACACGTATCGCACTGATAACAAATCTCGTGCTCCATTACCTGTCCTGAAACAAAGGAATCGATGCTTCCAAGGGTGGTCTGGGCGATATTATGGAGAGCTTCCTTGGTCAGGAATGCTTGGTGACTGGTTACCAGAACATTGGGCATGGAGATGAGCAGCATCAGCACATCATCATCGAGTATGGTAGTACTTCTATCCTCATAAAAGACTTCCGCTTCCTCTTCATAGACATCCAAAGCGGCAGCCCCAATCTTTTTGCTCTTGATGCCGTCCAACAAAGCCTGGCTTTCCACCAATGCACCGCGCGAGGTATTGATCAAGACAACCTGGTCCTTCATAAGGGCTATGGACGTACGATTGATCAGGTGGAATGTCTGTTCGGTAAGCGGGCAATGCAGGCTGATAATATCCGACTGCCGGCAAAGTTCCTCGAAGGTGCAATAGGTCACGCTGAGGTTCGGATCCGGATAGGGATCATAGGCAAGCACTTTCATGCCAAACCCTTTGCAGATGTCGATGAAAACCTTGCCTATCTTGCCTGTGCCCACCACTCCGATGGTTTTACCATGGAGGTCAAACCCTACCAATCCGTTGAGACTGAAATTGAATTCACGGGTTCTTACGTAGCTGTGATGGGTTTGTCGTACCACGCTCAAAAGCAGGGCCATGGCATGCTCCGCCACTGCATAGGGCGAGTAGGCAGGAACTCGTACGATATGAATCTTAGCGAAGGCTGCCTTGAAGTCGATGTTGTTGTACCCGGCACAACGCATGGCCAACAGGCGTACTCCCCCATCGTACAATTCGTCGATGACGGCCTTTGTAATGGTATCGTTGACAAATGCACATACGACTTCATACCCTTTGGCCAAAGCCGCAGTGCGTTCGTTCAATTTCGATTCAAAATAGGTAATTTGAACTGTATGGTCACCAGACAACTGGTCAAACCAAACCTTGTCATAGGGTTTGGTATCGAAAAATGCAATTCTTGTCATGTACAGTACTCCTTGCAGAAAAGCGAAGGCGGCACTGCCGCCTTTCACTAAATGACGACTTCTTCCAAGACGTCGATCAGAAGTTGATAATCTCCGTCAATGGCGCTGATGTCAGCTTCCAGCAGACGGTCGGCATCAATGAGAGACCAATCGATGTCGTAGCCTGCATTCATTGAGAGTTGATAGAAAAATAGTCGGGCAGCCCTTCCGTTCCCATCCCTGAAGGGATGCAACGCCTCAACTTCACCCATATAGAAAGCAAGGTCGTTGATGAAGGTCTCGCGGTCGAGGTTGGCTAGGTACCGGTCTTTTCTCAGTCGGGTGAAAATGTCCTCTGCTGCACTATCGATATATTCAGGACTGCAGAATACCGTGCGTTTGGCGGCAACGGTGGTACGGATCATTCCCGCAGAGGGATATACATCACCAAACATTCTTTCATGAATGGACTTGAGATATTCGAAATCATAGGTATTTTGTACCGTTTCGGTCAGTATTTCGGCTGAACGGATGTTTGCCATAAAAGCTTCCACTCTTCTGAGCTTCGAGCGTTCCTTGATCGAAAAGTAATTGACCAAGGAGGAAGTGTGGGGATAGAAGGAAAATTCGTCAGCTGGAGGTACATACTCTATTGAGAGTGCATGGCTGTCAATATACGATTGAATCAACTCGTCGGCGTTCTCATCGCCTTCGAGGACGCCTCGTATCGATTGCTCCTCCTCCTGGGGAAATTCGAAACCTTCTGCTTCATGATTGAACTTGATATAGTCGATGCATGCTTGCACTCGGCCTGCTTTCATAAAAACGCTAACCATCCTTTTACCTAGTACAGGCAAGTGATACAGGTGAACAATACATACTCACACCTGCAACGAGGAAGAAACCTTTACACTATCTTGTTCTATGATAGCCATACCAAAGAAGTGAGGTCAAGGCACTGTGTGAAAAAAAGAGCCCATTGCTGGGCTCTTTTCTATAATGAATGGGCAACCTTGTTACAAGGAGAAGCCCATGTAGACCGTTCCTTCAGCAAATTGTGGCATCGGAGTACCTTCGCTGAGAATAAATCCATACTTGCCTGCAACACCCATGCTGAAGACCTTGTTGAATTTGTACTCGAACGCTGCCTTGGCAAAAGCACCGTAGAGCATCTTGTCGGCAGTCACGGACGGACCGTAGGTGAAGAAGCCACCGACACCAAGGTCGAAGGCAACCTTGCCGAACTCCATGTTCAACATCGGAGCAATCGAGAGAGTAACTGCATGATCAAGATTGCTGAATGCTGTAGCAAAATCAAACTTGAAGACATCCCCTACAGCGGCAGGCCAACCATACGTGGATACTTTATACGGGGAGTACATCAGCTCAATATCAACACCCAAGCCAAGATTATCATTGAAGGTCATCAGGTTATTCATTTGAAGACCAACACCTGCTTGCAGATTCAAAGTTCCATACCCTGTCAAGGCCGGACTCTGGAAGTTTGCCGTTCCACCCAAGGTGAGGGTGGTGTACTTTCTGCTTTCAGCTTTTTCCTTGGTCGGCTCAACAGGAGCAGCAACAGGCTCAGCGGCAACGACAGGCTCAACTGCAGGTTCGGGTTCTACTGCAATGAATTCTACAGGGGCAGCAACTTCCTCTGCTACGACCACCGGCTCTTCAGCAACAGGAGCTACTTCCTCAGCTACCACTACTTCCTCAGCAACCGGGACGATTTCTTCTGCAACAACCACTTCCTCGGCAACAGGAACAACCTCTTCTACAGCAATTACCTCGGCTTCTTCAGCTGCCGCAACTACCGGCATCTCTTCAGCTACGGGGGCAATCACTTCGGGTTCAGCAACAACAGCCGGTTCTTCGGCAATGACCGGCAACTCTTCAACCACCGGGAACATCGGCTCAGCTACAGAGATTGCACTGCCGCTGAAATTGACGCCATCATAGGACTGTTGCAAGTAAAGGGTGTGTGCCAGAGCCCCATCCAAACCACGTTCGGTATAGCTTGTGACAGAAGAATCAACGACGTTCCATTTGTCGTCAGCCTCTCCATCAACCTGATACCGGAAAGTTGTGACCATCGGATCTTCAAGCAGCCACTCCCAGGTCACAACGACCGGGACAGCAAACAATACGGCTGGTAACAAGACCAGGGCTGTCAATAAAGCGATGAATTTCGTTCTCATAGTGCATAACTCCTATTCATAACCCCTAACGGGGTCAACGACGTTTTCAAGCCTGCGTTCGTTACACCCATCATACACATCTCACCTCATTATAACAAGCAAATGAGCGTAATGTAACCCCACTTTACCGCCCTGTTGTCATACCTTTTATATAGCAGTACGCTAGCTACCATGAATACGATAAAAACATTAGCCGTTTTTTGTGGAAGCAGCGAGGGAGCCAATCCACTCTACAAAGAAACAGCCCAGGAACTGGGAAAACAGATGCATCACCAGCATGTTACGCTGGTGTATGGGGGTGGAAACCGTGGACTCATGGGCATTGTAGCAGAAAGCCTGTATTCACTGGGAGGAAGAGTGATCGGAGTATTGCCCCAAGCTCTCAACCGAAGTGATGTCCGTCTGCATCAGGTTGAAGAACGCTTGATAGTCGTACCTACCATGCATGAACGCAAGGCGACCATGTATGAACTTGCCGATGCTTTTGTGGCACTGCCCGGAGGCATCGGTACATTCGAGGAGATATTGGAAGTCTACACCTGGTTGCAGCTGGGCTACCATACCAAACCGGTAGCCTTGCTCAATATTGCCGGCTTCTACGACTCCCTGTTGGCTTTTCTTGAGCACAGCGTACAAGAAGGCTTTCTCAAAGCCGATCATTTTGCAGCACTCATTGTTGAATCGGACATCGGGAAACTGTTTGAGCATCTGCAGTGCTGGGAAGGCAAACTCAGTGACAAGCTTGGTCGCTGAACAGTAGAAAAATCAGAACACAAGGACTATGCTAAGAGCATGACCAAACGCCATTATCATCTGTTGGAACTCTTCTATATTACGACAGGGTCGTTCCTTACCGCCCTCGGCATCGCCCTTTTCTCTTCACCGGCCAAAATTGCCAGCGGAGGGGTGAGCGGTATTGCCATCATCATGTACCATACCTTCAAACTGGATACCGGCTTGTCCATTTTCATTCTCTCAGTACCTCTCTTTCTGCTCGGAGTTGCAATCTTCGGCAAGCAATACGGCATCAAATCCTTGGCGGGGACGGTGTTGCTTTCCCTCTTCACTTCACTCATCAATGCTTTGGCAGGGTACAACGGGGTTCTTGATTACACAAATCCGCTCTCCATTCTGCTTTCGGCGATTTCAGGCGGAGTCTTGATGGGACTGGGAGTGGGACTTGTACTTCGCAGCGGGGCAAACACCGGGGGGACTGACATCCTTGCCCAGATTCTGGCGCGGTATACTCCGCTCTCCACCGGGACGGCCCTCTTCCTGGTAGACGCCGTCATCATTGCTGCAAGTGCCTTTATTTTTTCATTGGAAATGGCATTGTACGCCACCATCACCGTGTATATCGTGGGTGTTACCATCGACAAGGTTGTACTCTCTTTTGGTACCAGATCGGCAAAAACAGTGTTCATCATCAGCGAAAAACGTAAGGAGATCGAACAGGAAATCCTCAAGGAACTGGGACACGGGGGCACTATTCTCTACGGCAGCGGCATGTACACCGGCTTTGATCGTCCTGTCATCATGACCGTGGTTTCCAACAACAAACTCGGAGCACTTACCAATATTGTCCATCGCCACGACACATTTGCATTCATGGTTGTGCAAGAGGCATACAAAGTCCTCGGTGAGGGATTCACCCCCATCGAGGAAGCTGCTTGGGCCGGACTATCGGATGTAACGCAAAAACAACAAAAGAAACATCCCTAATTAGTACTTCCAGAGCTTTTCAGGATAATAGCCGCTTCTGACTTTCTTGGCTAACTGCTCCTTAACATTCTCCCTGTCTTCGCTGTAGGTCATACCGAACCAGCTCTCTTGGGTGTTGTAGAACCGAATCTTGCCTTCATGGTTCGTAACGATTCGGCTTGCACCGTTCGGTAGATAACATTCAGCTTTTTCGTGGGTACTATTCTTCTGGATGAACTCACCCCAATAGGATGAGAAACTCTCGAAAGCAGAGGGTGCAAACCCAAAGAAATTCATGGAAACCCATTCCTTACCGGTCAATTGGAGATCCCCGGTCTCTCGATGGCTCACCACATTCTCACCTGCAAACCCGATTTTCGTGTGCTCTTCCATGTCGACCAAGTACCCATCCTGTACATTGCAGATGGCCCGACTCACCGTACCGCTACGGCTCATGGTGTGATCCAGCACATAGCCTACCATTGCATGCTCGGTACTGCCTCTCTCCAAGGAACCTAGATGTTCTGCCAAAATGGAGAATGATTCCCGTCCGTAATAGTCATCGGCGTTTATGACGGCAAAGGGTTCCTTGATGGTATCCTTGGCACAGAGAACTGCATGAATGGTGCCCCAAGGCTTTTTGCGGTTGCCCGCAAGTTGCTTCTGCTCTTCAGAAAGCAGTGAATCCTGACTCTGGAAGAGATAGGAAGCATCCATATTCTTTGCAATGCGGTCGAACAGCCGCTCACGAAAATCCTTTTCAATATCCTTGCGAATCATGAAGATTACTTTTTCAAAACCGCTTTTCTGAGCGTCATAAACACCAAAGTCGAGCAATGTCTCCCCATGATCTCCAACGCTGTCAATCTGCTTGATCCCGCCATAGCGGCTTCCCATCCCGGCGGCTAATACCAAAAGTGTCGGTTTCATCTACTACTCCTCTTCTAGCTCTACAGACATTCTAATCCCCGGTGGTAGGCTAGTCAAACAACAACGCACGAAGAGAGTGGAAAAAGAGCGGGGCATGGAGTATGCTACGCTCATGAATAATCAAGAATGGTATTCCCAGGTTATGCATTTCTGTCAATTGTCAGCACATTGCCGTCAGTGTCCCTTCTTCCTCTTGAACGGGATGGCCGAGCCCTTCGGCTCTTCGGAGCGTTCCTGTTTTGCAAGCAAGGAAGCCCTGGTTGCCTTGGAAACCTGGCTTGCACAAAGCCACGAGGAAGAAAGCCACGAAGAAATTGAACAGGATGACGACCATCAATGGTTGCGGGACTTATTGAAAGTGCAGTTTCATGAGGATGACGACGAAGACGAATTCTTTACTGATGAGCAGTTTATCTAGAGGACTTCAATACTGAGTTGGATGGCCGCAGAATACCATCCTGTTGCGTAGAGGTCGGGATCGAAATCGGGAATCTCGGCGAGAATCTCACCGGTTTCGTAGAGGATCGTCTCATTATTGGCATAGACACCACGCACTCCAAGGTCCTTTTGCATAGACTGGCTGCCTGAAATACTCACAGCCCTGGAAATATCACTGGTTACCCGTACGCTGAAGGGTATTACTGAAAGCTGGCCGTCCAGCAACGGTTCATTCTGATCCAGCATAAAAGCAAACTGATCCTGGTCGCCAAACTCGCCCGGACGGATGGCCATCCTGAATTGCGAAATGGCATTGTTGGAAACCAAGGTGTATGATCCTACCTGGACGATACTGTTCCGGCTATCTGCAAGGTTGAAATTCAAAGCGTTTTGGTTCTGCTCTACCCGAAAAATCTCTTGGACAGGCATCTGACCCCTGACTTCGATGTTGGTCAACGATAAGGGAGAAGCGAACAGGGTGGACACACCAAAGGAAAGTAACCCAAAAAGGAGCAATGCTCGCTGTCCTACTTTCTTCACTGTGTGTTTCATGGTAATCATTCCCTTATAGTTGAGAGTGTAATTAGAGAAGAAACAAGTGTCAAGAGTTGTCTATATTGATTTTCAATAGAGGACTATATCAATCAATAAAATGTTTATATATATTTATATTATATCATGTTATAAACTTTCTTTCTCCTGTCATAGGATTTCCCACATGTCCCCTTGACACGGCCAAGCCCTCTGCCGTACGATGACAGAGCTTTGGGCCCGTAGCTCAGCTGGATAGAGCGTCTCCCTCCGGAGGAGAAGGTCGTGAGTTCGAACCCCGCCGGGCTCAATTGAATAGGAAGTCATGGTTTTCATGGCTTCCTGTTTTTATATTCCACTACTGCCGTAAGCCGGATATCCCTGCTGCTCGACCCAAGCCGAAGTTCGTACTGCCCCTCGTCGGAAACAAACTTCCACGCATTCAAATCCCAACGCTCAAAAGCCTTTGCATCCACCATGAATTGTACTTCTTTCTCAGCATTTGGTTCCAGAAACACTTTTTGGTATCCCTTCAGTTCCTGGAAAGGACGGAAAATAACAGGCTCCAGAGCATGAACATAGAGCTGTACCACCTCAGAAGCAGGGAAACTGCCGGTATTGGTAACCGTCAACGAGAGTTGCCACTTACCTGGTGATAGCTCATCCACCATAAGATGCCCATAGCAGAAGGTACTATAGCTCAGCCCATGCCCGAAACAATACAAGGGTTCGGTGACTTCGGTATCAAATTGGCGATAGCCTACCATCAGAGCCTCGGTGTAGCACAGCTTCTCTACAGCTCGTACTGCCGGATCACCCTGCCCCTTCTTGAGTCTTGCAACGGTAACGGCCTCAAAATCCTTGGGGTAGGCACGCATCGAACGGTAGTCATGCACATGGCGGGCCTGGGTATAGGGCAGCTTCCCACTAGGACTCACCTCGCCCAGTAAAAGAGACTGGAGGGCTTGGGCAGTGCAGGAGCCAAGGAACGAAGTGGCAAGCATTGCCGCTACCCCATCCTGCCAACTCTCCATCTCCAACGCACAGCCGCTTTGCACCACCACTATCGTTCGCTTGTTCAGTTTAACAGCCATATCGATGGCTTTTCTGTCACTTTCACCGAGCGTCCAAGGTCGGTCGTACGCCTCACTCTCCTCGATATGGTCAAACCCCACCACCAGCACCACGGCATCACATGCACGTACTCGCTGTTTCTCCTTGGCATGGGCGTACCAACGTGCAGGAAGCAGCGTTGCCCCGCTGCCTTGCATTCTGTAAGCGAAAGTCTCCGGCTCTGATTCATGCTGAATCATCGAAGAACCACCACCTTGGGCTACCCTGAAGGCATTGCTCCCCCCAATGCAGAGCTTCATCGAGGCAGAGAGAGGAAGAGCCTGCCGTTCATTCTTCAGAAGCACCGGTGCCGCCAAGGCCGCCTTCAAAGCGATGGTTCGGCTCTCTGGGGACCCTACCTTGCAGCAAGGGTCCGCCATCGGTGCAGTAAACAATCCCGCCTTCTCATAGGAAGTAAGCAGATGAAGAACCTTTGCATCAAGGTCCTCTTCGACAACAACATTTCGTCTGAGGGCATCGAGCACCCGTTCTTTGGTAAAATATTTGGCTTGGGGCATTTCCAAGTCCACTCCGTGTTTCAATGCCCCATCGGTGCTGTACAACGAATTCCAGTCACTGACCACCAAACCATCGAAGCCCCACTCCCCCCTCAGAATACCCTCGATCAAATAGGGGTGTTCGCTGGTATAGGAGCCATTGACCTGATTGTAGCTGGTCATAATGCCCAGCGAGCCAGCTTCAATGGCTCGTTTGAATGCCGGCAGGTAGAGTTCCCTGAGACTTCGCTCATCCACTTCCGAATTGGACTTGTGCCGGTCATACTCACTGTTGTTGCACGCAAAGTGCTTGACGGTTGTAATCACCGGATACTGTTTCACACCAGCGATATAGTGCACAGCCATCTCGGAAGCAAGGTAGGGGTCTTCTCCGAAATACTCGAAGTTTCTCCCATTCACCGGAACCCGGGCAATATTCACTCCCGGTCCAAGAAGCACACCCACACCAAGGGCCCTGCACTCATACCCCATTACACTGCCCACCTGCTTGAGCAGCTCATTGTCAAAAGTGGCGGCAAGTGCAACGGAGGCAGGAAAATCGGTTACCGTTGCCTTCCACCCCCGTAAGCCGAGTGTGGCGTCACTGGTCCACACTGGTTTCAATCCAAGACGTTCAACACCGGGAATACAGAATTCTTCAAAGCCCGACAGCAGGGAGATTTTTTCCTCGAGGGTCATCTCTGCAACAAGGCGCTTCGCCACCGAACGCTCATCGCTTTCGCTCAAGAGCAAATGCATCGGTTCATGGTTCAAGGTATAGGACCTGCTTGCCAGCATTTCCACCATGCGTTTCTGGATAATCCGCTTGAAGGCTCTCTGAAACCAACGTACTGCCACTGCTTTCCCCCTAGGGATAATTGTAGCACGACAAGCCTTGCCTTCCCATGGAAAAACTCGGTACTGTAGGAACATGAGCATACGAGTACTCTTTTTAGGTGAAATTGTCGGCAGGGCGGGCATCAAGACAGTCAAGGATGCGCTTCGGCCCCTGCGACAGGAACGCGAGATAGATTTGGTAATCGCCAACGGTGAGGGGGCAACCAGCGGGTTCGGCTTGGGCCGGGCGCACAGCATGCAGCTGCTCAAACTGGGCATTGATGTAATCACCGGTGGTGAGAAAATGTATTATAAGTTGGACATGGTGGAGTTTATCACCAAGAACCCATCCATTCTGAGACCTGCAAACTATCCACAGCAGAATCCTGGACGGGGGGTTCGCTATCTGACGGTCAAGGACCAGAAAGTCTGTGTCATCAACATTCTGGGAAATGCCGATTTCCCCAGGACCCACCTCTCCAATGCCTTCAGCCTTGCCCAGATTTTGGTAGACAAGGCAAAAGAAGACCAAGCCATATCTTTGGTTCAGTTCCATGCTTCCCCGACTGCTGAAAAGCTGTCGATGGGCTTTATGCTCGATGGAAAAGCGAGTGCGGTAATCGGCACACACACCAAAGTCCTCAGCGCCGATGCGGCTATCCTAAAGGGTGGCACTGCCTATATCTCGGACAATGGCCGATGCGGAAGCCAGCTCAGCGTCGGAGGGTTTGATAGCAAAGTGGAAATAGAGAAGTACATCACCCAGATTCCCACCCGCAGTCAAGAGTGCTGGGATGACTTGGCTTTGGTCGGCGTTCTGGTGGATATAGCCGATGACGGCAAAGCCACTGCAATCGAAACCATACGAATCCCGGTAGAGGGTAAGGAGGAATAAGCATGTATGAGATTGTAACCGTAACTAAAATTCTTTCACCAGATATACTGGAAGTCTCCTGTACCAGTTCAGCCTGCAATGGCTGCAAGGGAGAAGCTTTCTGCAATACCAAGGGCAAGCGATTTGAAGCATGGAACAAAAATGAGCTGTCTGTACAGTCAGGCCAATCAATCCAGATTTATCTCAAACCCTCAAGAACCATTATCGGGACGCTCATCACACTCATAGCTCCCCTCGCCCTGTTTCCTATCGGGTACTACCTTGCCCAGATGCTGAATTTCTCGGAAGGAAGTTCTTTCCTTTTGGCACTGTCTTTCATAGGTCTGGGATTTGTCGGTGTCTGGCTGTATTTCAGACGTTCACAAAAGCAATACCTGCCGGTAGTGGAACGAATCCTCTCAGAAGAGAGCCAAGATTGAGATTGCCCAAAGCCGATAGCGCTTGTATACTCACTGTATGAGCAAAAAGCTTCTTGGCATGGTTCTTGCATCCTTATTCTTTGTTGCCTGTTCACTCTCCCCCGAGCAGGCCGCATTGGTGCGCTCGGTGGAACTGCCGGACCTTGTCTTGACCAACGCAACCTACGTTCTTGACAGAGGAGAAGATACTCCCCTCACGGTCGTTGCGGGCCAGATTGCCCTCTACGACCAGTCCCATACAGGGGTTGTCTCCGACCTGACATTTTCTCAGAAGGATGCTCAAGGAACTCTTGTGTTGCAAGGCTCTGCCGATGCAGCAACCGTTGACTTGCAGAGCTACGATGCACAGTTGCAAGGAGCGGTGAGCGTCGAGAAAATCGACCAGAACTTCCTCATCGAGGCTGAACATCTGCGATGGCTCCACGACTCAGAAATGCTGGTCAGTGAAGAGCAAACAGAAGTCACGGTCACCTACGAGGGAAACAAACGCGTGCGGGGCATCGGGCTTAGGGCGGATCTTGCTACTTCCATCGTTACCTTCGAGCAGGTACTTGAGGGGGTGGTGCTCCTATGAAGCGACTATGCCTTTTGATGTGCGTCCTATCGGTGTGTTCCCTGCTTTTTGCGAATGAGATCAGCTTTTCCGGCGGGAGCACCCGCATGAGCATGCAACAGGGTTTCCAAACCATCACACTCGGCGGCGGTGCCCAGATCAAAAGCGGCTCGATCGAACTCAAAGCCGACCAAATCGTTCTCTCAGGCAGCGACTTTCGCTATGTCACCTGCACCAAGGCTGTCAGACTCATCGACAACGAGCGTGGCATTCAGGTTTTGGCTCAGAATCTGTTCTATGACAGGGAGGAGGAGTTAATCCTCATTGATGGCTTTGTGGAGTTGGATGACAGCATCAACCAGGTCCATGCCACGGCTTTCGTCCTGCAGTTCGCCCTACAGAAGGGGGAAGTACTCCTGCAGGTGGAAGTCCGTCTCTTTAAACATACCGACAGCGGGGCCATGGTCTGCAAATCCGATGCACTGCGCTTTGACCGCGTCGGGCAGGAACTTGAACTCAAAGGCAAGGCAACCATCGACTGGTCCGGTGACCGATATGAAGCAGAACGCATCACGGTGGACCTCGAGACTGAGGAGATTTCCATGGATGGCGCCATTAAGGGGGTCATTAATGGCTGAACTCTTCACCAGCGTCCTGGAAGTACGAAACCTTGCTAAAGCCTATGGGAAAAAGGAAGTTGTCAAGGATGTTTCCTTCTCAATGCAATCCGGCCAAATCATCGGCCTTCTCGGTCCCAATGGAGCAGGAAAAACGACAACCTTCTATATGATTGTTGGATTTTTGAAGGCAAAGATGGGAACCATCCTCCTTAATGGGGAGGATATTACCGAATTGCCGATGTATCAGCGATCCAAGCGGGGGCTCTCCTACCTGCCGCAAGAACCTTCGATATTCCGCAAGCTCAGCGTGGAGGACAACATCCGTCTGGTTGCCCAAACTCGACGAGATCTTTCCCATGCGCAACAGGAAGATCGTGTCAATGAACTGCTTAGTGAATTCGGTATCGATCAAGTGCGAAAACAAAAGGGATACACCCTAAGCGGGGGGGAGCGTCGGAGAACTGAAATCGCCCGTGCATTGGCTTCCAATCCCCAGTTCCTCCTGCTGGACGAACCCTTTGCCGGTATCGATCCGAAAGCAGTGTATGAGATCAAGGCCATCATCAGAATTCTTGCAGCTCGGGGCATCGGGGTACTGCTTACCGACCACAATGTACGCGATACCCTTTCAATAACCAGCTGCAGCTATATTATCAACGCTGGCACCATTCTTGTGTCGGGAGGCCGTGAAGAATTGCTTTCCAACCAAATCGCACGAGATATCTACTTTGGACAAGAATTTGGGGAGGAATCTTGATGGAACTTTCACCAAACCTTTCGCTCTCCCAGAAACAGCAACTCAAACTCAGCCCCCAACTGCTCCAATCATTCGAGCTGATGGCCCTACCCTTGGCTGAACTGCAACAGAAAATCAAGAGCGAAATAGAATCGAACCCAGCACTCGAGTTGCCTTCCAGCTGGGAAGTCTCATATGAACGCTTTGCGCAGCAAAAGCAGAAAAAGGAGTCCAGCGGCAGCGACGACACCTATTCCGACTCTTCCAGCTACGGCAGCGATTATGGCGGATACGACAATGAAGCAAGTGATCGCCAGCAGATGTTCATGGAAAATGCCCTCTCTGAAGAGGAAACCTTGCAGGAACACCTACTCAGTCAATTGGGCTGTGAATCACTCACCGATGAGGAGTACACCGTAGGCGAAATCCTGATCACCAATATTGATTCCAACGGATTCTTCATTGAAGACCCATCGGATTTTTTAACCTCAGCGCAAGCGGTACATCTGCAAAAGCTTTTGAAAATCATTCATCAGTTTGAGCCGGCAGGCGTTGGAGTGAAGGATTGGAGACAATCGCTCATTCTGCAAGCTACGCTCAAAGGGCTGAAGGATGCAGATATGGAGCATTTCAAGGCATTGGTCAATGACAACCTTGAATTGATGCGTGCGAACAAGCAGAGTCAAGTGGCGAAGAATTTGGGTATCGATGAAGAAGAGCTCGATGCCCTGTACTCTTTCCTAAAAACCCTAACACCGTTTCCCGGCCAAGGGTTTGCCAGTGGACCGCAGCAGTTTGTAATCCCCGACCTCAGCATCAAGGCTGAGGATGGGGAACTGGTGCTGAGCATGAACAACTCATCACTTCCCGACCTCAGGGTCAATACGGAGTTTGAGTCATTGGCAGAGGATTTGGGCAACACCGATGAGGCAAAAAAAGCACAGCAATACATTCAAAACCAACTCAAGAGCGCCAATTCTCTGATTTTTCAAATTCAGGTTCGCAACCAGACATTATATCGTTTGGCCCAAGTGTTGCTGACTTGGCAGCAGGATTTCTTCCTCTTCGGTCCTCAATATATAAAGCCGTTGACGCAAAAAGAAGTTGCTGCACAGATTGGAGTGCACGAGACGACGGTAAGCAGAATTTCTACCGCTAAATGGATTGATACCGACTGGGGCATCATCCCCGTCAAGAAACTGTTCAGCAACGCGGTAGGGGAAGAAGGTGCGGAGCTGTCCAAACAGGCAGCAAAGGAAACCATCCGCCAAATACTTGAGGAGCATCAGGGAGAAAAGGCTCTTTCAGACCAGAAGATCTCGGACATTCTCAAGGAACGGGGCATTTCGGTGGCACGTCGGACCGTTGCCAAGTATCGCAATGAACTGAATATCGATCCCTCGTTCATCAGAGGGACCAACTAAGACTGAAGGGGCGCTTTCGCGCCCCTTCCCTATTCAATGATTGATACATCGTTCTAATGTTCCTTGATTTTGCTTTTCTCCTTTCGAGCTGTGGCCTCGATCTTGTCTGTCAACAATTCGATTCCCTCATACAGCTCGTAGCAATCATAGCTGACCATCTTGATGGTACCCCAAGAGAAATGGAGCTTTGCGTCCAAATGGAACCCTTGACCTTCTGTTTCTCGTGTCATCACGATGTCCAGATCATGCAGGTACCCTTCGGCAAATAGCAGCTTTTGGAGTTTCTTGTCCAAAAACGCACGGGTCTCATCACTTGGGTTGTAACGGATGCCTCTGACAGTCAAATTCATAAGCCCTCCTTTGACTATGGTCATACTCTAAGGATAAGGCTTGGCAGACCAATCGTCAATGGACAAATGTAACGAACAAAGCTACTCTTGAATTACCAAATTTTATCTATATTTATTATAAGTAGTTAATTATTTCTGGAAGAGCTATTTAAATCCTAGTATATTACTACCTCCCTCCTTTTGCACTTGCGAAAGAGCATCAACAATTGTATAGTAAATGCGTACTTGTACAAGGTACGGATGAGGAGTACGGCATGCCTGATTTTACCGTTCTGGACCTATTGGATCTGGACTTGAAAGAACATAACCACCTACGGCTCAGCTGCATGGCTGGCAGGACCGGCCTTTCCAAGAAAATCACCACAAGTAAGATAAGCCGGCCCGGTCTGCCTCTTTCAGGATTCTTTGAGGAGTTCAGCAACAACTCCATCCAAGTATTCGGCCGAGGAGAACAGGTATATTTGGAAAAACTGGAGAGTGAGTTGCACTTTGAGAGTGTGGAAAAGCTTTTCAGCTATGATATTCCCTGCTGCGTATTTTGTGATGACGGACATCCCAGCGCCAAAATCATCGAACTTGCAGAAGAGACCGGTACGGCAATCCTGAAGACAAATCTCATCTCATCAGACTTTTCAAGACGCCTGTACCAGACCCTCGACGAGGTTTTTGCCCCGACCCAAACCATTCACGGGGTGTTTGTTGAGGTCTACGGCATAGGGGTCCTCATTACCGGTGAAAGCGGAGTCGGCAAAAGCGAGACCGCCTTGGAACTTATTGAACGTGGACACCGACTCATCAGCGATGATACGGTAAAACTGCGAAACATCAGTGACAACTACCTCATCGGTATGGGAGAGAATCCTCTGCTCGCCCACCATATGGAAATACGGGGACTGGGTATCATCAATCTTGCCAATCTCTATGGTGTCGGGGCAATCCGCGACCGCAAGCAGGTCCAGCTAGCCATTCACCTTGAACCATGGGATGCAAAGAAGAACTACGACCGGGTCGGAGAGGCTACGCTTGAGGATACCTATCTGGGAATTTCCATTCCCAAGGTGGAAATTCCTGTGAAGCCGGGAAGAAACATTCCGGTCATTATTGAAACTGCAGCACGAAACGAGCGACTGAAAAAGCTCGGGTATTACTCTGCCAAGGAATTCGACCAAAGTGTTCTCAAATGGCTGGAGAGTGAATCAGCACGCAAGATGTATTATATCAATGAGGAGACATTTTGATGGTCACCAGGGAACTAAAGGTCTTCAACAGGGCAGGCATCCATGCCAGGCCCGCTGCATCGATTGTCAAGTTGGCAAATAAATATGCTAGCGAGCTTTACCTGGAGAAGGAAAATATGAAAATCAATGGGAAGTCCATCATGGGCATCATCACCCTGGGGGCAACTCATCAGAGTACCATCGTCATGACCTGTGAAGGTCCGGATGAACAGCAAATGGCCGATGCCATACAGACGCTGTTCGAGAACAGGTTTGAGGAGTAAGAGATGCGCGAGCTAACCGAACGGCAGAAGGATGTTGCTACATTCATCAGCACATTCATCAAACAGAATAATTACGCCCCGTCCGTCAGGGATATCGCCGACCACTTCAAATTCTCGGTCAAGGCAGCCCACGACCATCTGAAGGCTCTTGAGGCTAAACAAGTCATCAAGACCACCGGTGGGATTTCCCGCTCGATCGAGGTCATCGGTCAGGAGTTCTTTCCCCGGGAGGAGATGATTCAAGTTCCCCTCATCGGCTCCATTGCAGCCGGAAAGCCGCTGATGAGCGAGGAGAATACCGAGTATGTGCTCAGCTTGCCTGCAACCATGCTCAGGAACACCCGCAATACCTATTTTGCCTTGAAAGTCCGCGGCGAGAGCATGATAGATGAAGGTATTTTCGATGGTGATATAGCCATTATCAAGAAGTGCGAAGTTGCCGAAACGGGAGAAATCATTGCTGCAACGGTAGGAGAGGACGAACCGGGCATTACGCTCAAGGGCTACTATCCTTCAAACGGCTATATTGAGTTGCGGCCGGCCAATGCATCCATGGGGCCGATCATCACCCGCTCCTGCAAGATTCACGGCAAGCTTCACTTGTTGATCCGTACGTACGCATGAGTGAACGGGCTTACCTACTCCTCGGCCCTGAGGCCGGGGCAAAAGAACAAGAACTGAAGGATATCCGCACCCGCCTCAGAACCGAGTACGGCAATGAAATCGAGCTCTCCCGCTTCTACCCTTTCGAGACGGAGAATGGGGAGATTTTTACCGTCCTGAACAACAACTCGCTGTTCAGTGACTATCGCTTAGTCATGCTCAGCCAAGCCGACAGTATGAGTTCTTCCCTTGTCCAGGCTCTTGCTGACTATTTGGCACATCCGGTTGATACAGCTACCTTGGTCATTCTCTCCAGCGAACTATCGGTATCGCAAAAAATCATGAAATTGGTGCCAAAGCAGAACACCAAAATTTTCTACGACCTCCTGGAAACCCAGAAAGCGGATTGGATTCGCAATCATTTCCGACGTATGGGGCTTTCGATCACCGCTGACGCAGTAGACTTGTTGATGGACATGACCGAAGACAATACCCAGGAATTGAGGACCATATGCAATCAGCTGGGACTCTTTTGGCAGATCGGGGAGAAAGGTCGTCCAATTAGTGACGAGGATGTACAGACGTATATCCATCACAGCCGCCAGGAGGATGCTTTCACTCTTTTCCCCCTCATTGCCCGTTGCGACTTGAAACAGAGCCTGAAATCTCTCTCGGCCATGCTAGGAAGCGGGGACAGCCAAACACCGATACTTCTCGTCAGTGGCTTGCTTTGGCAATTCAGGCGCCTGCTTTCCATCGCAGAGGAGCTAAGCCTCGGCAGCTCTGAGTCAGAGGCCTTTTCCAAGGCGAATGTACAGGGCAAAGTATCCGCCATTCGCAAGCCCAAGGATAGAACCACCTACCATGACGCCACCTTGGCCTACGACCTTGCCTCGATCCGCCTGATCATCACAGCCTTGGCCGAGGCAGATATCCAAGTCAAGGAAGCAAGCAGTGAGCTCACTCCCTTGGTTCTGGAACGGCTGCTCTATCGCATTATCAAGGGTAAGGGGAAAGCACTCAGCCAGGCGACGTTTGCCTCGTTTTAGAGCGTAAGCTGCTTGAGTAGCCGCTGGGCAACCGGCAGGGGAAGCGAGGTTTCCTTTGCCAGTTCCTCGGCAGTCTTTGCAAGCAAAGCCTCCAAGCTTCCGTACTGTTTCATCAGCTGCTCGCTGCGCTTCTTCCCGATGCCCTGTACCGATTCCAGGACGCGGAAGGAGGCTTCCTTGCTGCGTGCGGCCTGATTGGCACTGGTGGCAAATCGGTGACATTCATCCCGCACTGCCATTACCAGGCGCAGGGCCTCATGGTCCTCGGGAAGCTGCAGATCCTTTCGCTCGTCATCGAACACGATGGTCTCATTTTCTTTGGCAAGACCGATGATGGGAATTTCAAACATTCCCAAATCGTCCAAGACCTGACGTGCCGCATTGACCTGCCCCAAACCGCCATCGATGATCAGAAGGTCGGGACGCTCCAAATTCTCATTGAGAATCTTGGTGTATCTGCGGGCAACCGCCTCCCTGATGGATTCGTAATCGTCAATCTTCCCTTCCAGGCTCTTGATGTTGTACCTGCGATAGTTCGGCTTGTCAGGATTGCCATCGCGGAAGGATATGAGGGAGGCGACGGTATACTTGCCCGCAAGTTGAGCAATGTCAAAGCCTTCGATCAATGAGGGAGGGGATGTCAATCCCAAGACCTCGGCCAGATCATCCAAGGCTTTGGTATTATCCCTGCTCTTCAGGCGTTTCTCTACATCCCTGATGGCATTCTCCCTGGCCATTCTCAAAATACGGAAGTGCTTTCCATCCAAAGGAAGAGAAACTTCCAGCCTTCCGCCCAGTTGTTCAAAAAAGTATCGCCTGATGAGATTCACATCAATCTCGTGGGAGACATACAGGAACTGCGGCAATTTCAGGCCATCGGCATAATATTGCACCAAGAAGTTGAGCAGCGTCTCTGTCTCATCACCGAAGGTTTCGGCACGGTACAATGCCCGTCCGATCAGCTGGCCGCTGCGCATCTGCATGAGACTGATCGTGCACAACGGATATCGCATCTCAATTGCAGCATAATCGCGGCTCTCTTGGGAGAAGTCTTGGACCTGCTGGCCTGACTCAATCGCCTTGATGGCAGCAATCTGATCACGCTTTATCACTGCCTCCTCGAAATTCAGGGCCTTGCTCGCATGTTGCATCTCTTCTTCCAAGCGTGCAATGAGGGCATCGGTTTTCCCTTCCAACAGGTTCTTAACTGCGGTAATGGATTTGTTGTACTCTTCCACGGTTACCAAGCCTGCACAAGGGCCCAGACACAAACCGATATGGTAATACAGGCAAGGCTTGTCCCTCTTTTTCAGCGGAGTCCCGCAGCGTCTGAGGGGAAAGAGCTTGGCGATCAGGTCAAGGTAGAGCTCGAGTTTGCCTGCATCGGGATACGGCCCGTAGTAGGTTGATCCATCGTCGATGAATCGTCTGGTTTTGAATACCTTGGGAAACGGTTCGTTGGTGATGCGGATGATCGGATAGCTTTTACCATCCTTGAGCGAGATATTGTACCGCGGGGAGTACTTCTTGATCAGGTTGTTTTCGAGAACCAGGGCCTCGTACTCGTTTCCTGTAATAATATGGTCGATACGTGCAATTTTCGAAACCAATGCAGCTGTCTTGGGACTTCTATTGGCAAGGAAGTAGCTGGTGACACGCTTACGCAGGTCTTTGGCTTTGCCTACATAAATGATGGTGTCCTTGCTATCCTTCATCAGATAGACACCGCTTTGGTGTGGCAGTTCCTTGGCCTGCTTGGAGGGTTCCAGCCCCTCGGCAACAATACTTCCGAAATTCTCAATTTCGGACTCACTGTGGTAGACTGTCTGCTCTTCTGGTTTCTTCTTCATACGAGTATGAGCATAGCCAGCTCCCCTTGTTTTGGCAATCCACACCCGCTACAATACCTGCCATGAATCATCCCCTTTTTGCCACGCTTCCATTATCCGAGCAACACTACCTTTCAGACCTACAAAGCCGGTATCATTTCACCTTCCAGCAGCAACGCCAGCTAGTTGAAAACTGCGCCGACTTGGCCATGTGGAAGCTTGGGCCGCTGGAGCGTTGGATCGATGAGGGAGCTTGCGATCATCTCAGTGACAAGCAACGCACAAATGCCTTGCTCGCAAACCATCAAAACAGGATGCAGACAGAGCGGGCAAAGCCCACGTCCTACCAGGATTTCTTCCCCCTACAACGGTTGCCGGACAAATACAAAAGCCTCTTTGTCTCCTCAAGCACCCTGATGGGCCGCTGTCCCTGTCCGGTAGAGGGAGAGAAAACTCGTTGCTGCAACCTCAAGACCCTCGATGTCGTACAGCAATGTGCATACGGCTGCAGCTACTGCTCCATCCAATCGTTCTACAACAGCCACGAGATCAAGGTAGTTCAAAACCTGAAGCAGAGGTTGGGCGAGTTGGTTTTGGATGAGGATTGCTGGCATATAGGGACCGGGCAGAGCAGCGATTCACTTCTTTGGGGAAACGACTACGGCACACTCGAAGCGTTGGCAATCCTTGCCAGGCGCTATCCCTCCTTGATCATCGAGCTGAAGACCAAGAGCCACCGCAGCGACTATTTACAGCTCGAGATACCAAGCAATATCATCTCGACTTGGTCGCTCAATGCTGTGACCATCATCGAGAAGGAGGAACACCTCACCTCTACACTAAAGCAACGCCTGGAGGCTGCAAAGCGTGCACGCGACAAGGGAAGGATCATCGGCTTCCACCTGCATCCAATGGTTTACTTTGAAGGCTGGCAGGAAGAGTATGGCGCTTTGATCGAGCAAGTGGTCGCTTCCTTCCGGCCCGAAGAGCTGATGATGTTCTCCCTGGGTACGCTTACCTTTACCAAGGCTGTACTGCGCAGTCTGCGCACCGGCTTGCTTGAGACACGGGTGACTGACATGGACCTTACCTTGAGTGCCGGCAAGTACTCCTATCCGTTGGAGATCAAACAACAGATGTTCAGCTTCGCCTATAATCAGTTCCCCGACTCATGGAAGCAAGGCTCTCCCTTTTTCTATCTGTGTATGGAAGACCCTAGCTTGTGGGAGCCGACGTTCGGCTTCAGTCATGCAAATGACAAAACATTTGAGCTTGCCATGAAGGCTTCCTACCAACATTGCCTGACTCAGCATGCCATCCATGCAAATGTCTGATAGGATTTGCATTTGTCCTTGAGCCTACAGCATAAGGGTAGTACACTCAAACCCGACAAATAACCCAATTTGTTGGAGATGGTAATGAATAAACGCAACGATGCCGTGCGGGTGCATGATGTGCCCGCCTATAAACAACTGTTCCCTTTCATCATGCCCAAGCGCTCAGAGGCGTTGGTCTATCAGAATATGGTGCTCGACTTGACTCAGACGGTGCAGTTCGTCAAGCAAAACAAAGCAAGCGATGGTCGCTCATACCGGATTTTTGAGGTGTTTCTTGCAGCAATCCTTCGCACCATCGCTCTGAGGCCTGAACTCAATCGGTTTGTGGCCAATTATCGGTATTGGCAACGCAACGAGCTTTCGCTGAACTTTGTGGTGAAGGAGTCGTATAGCGATGAGGCTCCCGAGCACAGCATGCCCTTAACCTTTCGCGCCGATATGACCCTTGATGAGATTGCAGCCATCATCAACAACGCAATCATTGAGCAACGGGAAATTGCTTCAACAAACTTCACCGATAAAGCCATCCTGTTTTTCCTCAAGTTCCCCCGCCCTATTATCCGCCTTTTGGTATCGACGGCACGGCGACTCGACATCCACGGCAAAGCACCAAAAGCCTTGCGAGAAGCCGACGGCCTGCATACCAGCCTGTTTGTCAGCAATATGGGTAGTATCGGGCTTGGCGGAGGAAGTCCTCACCACCATCTCTACGAGTGGGGAACAACCAGCATTTTTGTGACTATGGGAGTTTTGAAGCGAGTCAGACATACAGAAAATGGCAGGACCGTAAGCCGTGATACCATGGAGGTGGGGTTCACCGTCGATGAACGGGTCACCGACGGTTTTTATTTCACCAAGTCGATCAAGCTATTCCAGGAATTGCTTTCCGACCCTTCCCAGCTGATGCAAAAGCCTGCACTTCCTCCACCTCCCCTCAGCAAGGCAGAGTACAAGCAAAAATTGAAAGCTCTTAGCTGAGTTTCTGCTCAAAGAGCTCAAGGGCCCGTCCCTTCAGGGGATTATCCTCACCCTTGAGCATGCTTTTCATCGCATCCAGTTCGCTCTGGCTGAACGTTTTTGCCCCCAACTTGTGCTCTTCGAAGGCTTCGGTTGCCATGGGGCATACCAAACGCACCATATCCAGGATTGTCTGGGCATAGACTCTGATTTCATACTGGGCGTGGCTGTCGAGCCTGAGTTGGAGGAAGTGGAAAAGGTTGTGCAGGTCCATCTGCCAGTACCACTCGGTATACAGGCTCAGCGGCAGATCAACCCGTGCAAGCTCGCGGGCGATGCCGAGGTCGAGCAACTTCTGGTAGGTCTCGTAGCTTCGCTTCTGATCTTCACTGAGCAAGGCAAGCACTTCAGCGGCCAATGCATCAGAGACTGCCTCATCGGTACGTCCCTGCTTGTTGTCCTCACTTTGGAAGTTGATGTGCTCCTTGTCCGGCAGATAACACTCGTCGCTCATGACGCTGTAGCGGCCGCTGATCTCATTCACCCTTCCGGTTCGGTGACGGATCCACTGCCGAGCTACAAAAATGGGCATTTTCACATGAAAGGTGAAGTTTACCTGTTCAAAGGGAGAGGTATGGTCGTTGCGTAGAAGGTAGCTGATAAGACCTTTGTCCTGGCGGTAGGTTTTTGTTCCACTGCCATAGGAGACGCGTGCACTTTGCACGATTCGTTCATCACTTCCCAAATAGTCGACAAGTCGGACAAATCCATGGTCGAGAACGGGAAACTCCTTGTCCAGAATCTCTTCAGCTGCTGCTACGATGCAATGCGCCATGTCACTCTCTCCTTAACTATGCAAGTTTGTGTATTATGCCTGCTCATTCCATCTAGAGCAAGCCCATCCGACCAAGCAGGACGGCAAGGCCGGCACTACAGGCAGTTTCGGTGCGGAGGATTCTGCTCCCAAGGCTGGCAAATGAGAAGCCGTTCAAGTCGAACAGGGTGCGCTCGTTATCTGTGAAACCCCGCTCGCCGCCGATGGCTAGTACAACCGAGGAGGCGTGTAGTGCATACCGGGCAAGGCTGGTGCTCTCACGTACATTATCCAGGACAATGCGCTGGCTGTCCTGTTCAAGCAAATGCATGGCCGATGCAACCGAAGGTGCAAATTGCACCGCGCTTACTCCACACTTTCCACTCTGCATAGCTCCGTCCAGCAAAATGGAATGATATTCTCCGCTTGTGTAGAGAGTTGCCTGGGCGTAAGATTTTTCCCCGGTTTCCGTCGTACAGAGGATGATCCTTTCCACCCCAAGACTTACCGATTCTCGCAAAATCCTGCGCATGCAGATGGGCCTCACCTGGGAGACCAGCAGGGTCACCGGATACAGCTTTGCACTCTCGGTTTCTTCCAACACGAACCTGAAGGTAATGCGTTCCTTCTCAAGAGCGGTAAGCGTCGCCGTTCCCTTGCCTACGTTGATGATGCCGGCTTGGAAGCTTTCACCTTCCTTGAGCCTGAGGATTTTGCAGATATGTTGAGCCCGAGGATCCTGCATGGGAAGTTCATTCTGTGCAGAAAGGGCCTCAAAAAGGATAATATTCATGTAAGTAAGTATAGCATAGTGGTTGGTTTCGAAGGTAGAGTAAGGATATGAAGAATGCAATATACCTTGCTACATCGCACGACTGTGCAGCAAATCTGGCAGGGGAAGCATATCTGCTTACCCTTGCATTCGACCACATCCTCTTTTTGTGGGTGAACGATCCTTGCATCGTCATCGGGAGGTATCAGAATCCATTTGCCGAATGCAACCTGAAGAACATGGAACACATGCAGGTTCAGCTGGTTCGCCGACAAAGCGGCGGGGGGGCTGTATATCACGACCAAGGGAATCTCTGCTTCACCCTCATCGGGAACAAGGAGACTGCCACCAAGGAAGAAAATTTCTCCTTGGTGCTCAAAGCCCTCGCATCCCTCGGCCTTAGCTGCGAACTTTCGGGACGCAACGACATACTGCTTGATGGGAAAAAAATCTCGGGCAATGCGTTCCAGACCACCCCTACAAAGTTCTGTCACCATGGGACACTTCTGGTCAGCAGCGATCTGTCGGTAATGAGCAACTATCTTACTCCCAGTTCGACCAAGCTCGCCTCCAAAGCGGTAAAATCCGTCTCCTCGAGGGTGGGAAACCTGAAGGAAGGACGAGAGGACATTACCAATGAGATGGTCCAGCAGGCCCTTATCGATGCCTTCATTGCCGAGTACGGCCAGACTGAGGTTACACCGATAGACTGTGTCACCCTCGCTGAAGCGCAGGCAAACTATAGACGATTTGGGGATTTGTCGGTCATTTTGGAAAAAACTCCTCAGTTCACCCACTCTTTCACGCATCGGTTCGAATGGGGTGAGGCAACCTTGCATCTGCAGGTGGAGAAAGGAGTCATCAGTGAGGTGAGAATGTTCACTGATGCTTTGGATACCTCAATCGTTGGTAGGGCGACTCAGGTATTGACCGGCTTACCCTATGACCACAATGCATTGACGGAACTTGCCCGAAAAAGCGAGCAGGCCGATCTTGCCAGCCTGCTCATGCATGTAGTCACCCTGCTCTAACGTCCGCTGAGTTCAATCAACGAGCGCAGGCGGTCGATTCGCCAAGGCTCTACATTCAGGCTCCTGGCTCTCCAGCTCCAGTTGCTCTGGCCGCAGGTCGAGGGGATGTTCATTCTCCCTTCGGCTCCGAGTTCAAGCCAGTCCTGCATCGGCAGGATAGCATCCTTTGAGCAACTGAGCAGCATTTGCCTGATCAGTTGCCAAACCACCTGCTCATCGGGACATTCGAGGTACCGTCGGAGTACGTCCTTGCTTGCACCATCCAAGGCTTCATACCAGCCGCGGGTGGTGTTGTTGTCATGCGTTCCGGTGTAGATGACGCTGTTGTATATACAGTTGTGAGGAAGGTATGCGTTTGATGCATCCAATGTTCCGTCTTTCACATTGAAGGCAAACTGGAGAATTTTCATGCCCGGGAAGTTGTTGGAATCCCTAAGCTCCTCCACATCCTCGGTTATTACCCCCAAATCCTCTGCAATGATGGGAAGTTGCGCCCCCAGTTTTTGGGTCAGTGCTTCAAACAGCTGCTTTCCCGGTGCTTCAACCCAGCTGCCGTTCATTGCAGTCTTCTCTCCCTGCGGGACTTCCCAGTAGGCGGCAAAGCCACGGAAGTGGTCGATACGTACGATGTCACAAGCTTCCAAGGTTTTCTGAATTCTCTTGATCCACCAGGCAAAGCCTTCCTTTTGGTGGGCTTTCCAGTCATAGACTGGATTACCCCACAGTTGGCCGTCATCCGAGAAGGCATCGGGTGGCACACCGCTGGAAACGGTTTGCCTACCATTTTCGTCCATTTTCAATAGGTGTCTGTTCGCCCAAGCATCGACACTGTCTGGTGCAACGAATATGGGAATGTCCCCGATGATTTGGATGCCATGGGTGTTGGCGTATGTTTTTACTTTTTGCCACTGGGTGAAGAAAAAGTATTGTTGAACCATAATTAGCTCAATTTGGGAATGGAACTCTTTTTGAGCCTTCTTCAAGGCTGCAGTTTTTCTAAGTCGGAGTTCCTCAGGCCAGATTTCAAACCAGCGGGAGTCGTTATAGTGCTTACAGAGCACCTGATAGAGGGCATAGTCATCCAACCACCAGGCATTCTCAGCAACAAAGCTCTGATAAGCTGCCTGTTCATCGGGTTCTGCATCCTTGAGAAACTGTTGAGCTGCTTTTTCAAGCAGGGGTTCCTTGTAGAAACGCACCATGCCGTAATCGACTCGATCGGAAGGGAACGCAGGGGTGAAGAGTACATCCTCGACATCCAGATATCCGTCATAGGCAAGGCTCTTAAGATCGATAAGCAGTTCATTGCCTGCAAAGGAAGAGCGGGCTGCGTAGGGGCTGTCACCGTAGCCGGTAGGCCCCAAGGGAAGGATTTGCCATAGGCGTACCGATGTTTTTTTTAAGAGGTCAAGAAATTGGAAAGCTTCATCGCCAAGCGAGCCGATTCCGTGTTTTGAGGGTAATGAGGTGGGGTGCATAAGCACTCCGCAACGTCGTATGTTGTATTTCATGCTTCAACTATACTGCATTTTGCCCCGAGCTGACTATCTAAAGGCAACAAGACTTTCCCTTCAGGTCGCCTTGTTGAAAGCCAAAAAATCGGATATACTTGTGCTATGAATTTACCGCAGGAAAAAGTACAATTTGCCGTTGGGGAACACGTAGTGTATCCTCTTCAAGGTGTAGGCGTCATTAAACGCATCGAAGAGCGAACGTTCCGAGGTGCAGTGACGATGTATTACGTCATCTACCTTGATATCTCAGACATGACGGTTATGATTCCTGTGGAAAAATCAAAAGAGATGGGCATTCGGCCCATAGTAGAGCAAAAAGAAGCGCAATCGGCAATCGATTCCATCTCCAGCAAGTATGAACCTATGCCGGTGGACTGGAAGGCTCGCTATCAGATGAATGTGGACTTGCTCAAGCAGGGTTCCATTGCATCCATTGCCAAGGTTGTCCAGGCTCTGTATCACCGTAGCAAGATCAAGGAGCTGCCGGTTCAGGAGCGCAAACTCTATGACAATGCACTGCGACTTTTGATCGATGAGACTGCATTCTCTTTGAAGAAAGACAAGAAGGAGATCGAGTTGCTCGTATTCTCCCGATTGGAGAAATAACATGGCTTTTCCCAAACACGCGGTTATAGTAACCGCTGCAGGCAGCAGCGAACGGTTCAATGCAAGCAAGGAGCTTGGAGTCAAGAAGGAGTACCTTTCCATCGATGGGCATACGGTACTGTACCGCTCGATCGCTCCATTTTTGCAAGTCCCAAACTGTGTTGCTATTTTGGTCACCTATCCTGAAGGGATGGAGGACCAGTGTGCAGTTGCCTTGGAAGATTTGCTGCATCAGAACTTTGTTCCACTCATTCTCGTCAAGGGTGGGAAGAATCGTCAGGAATCTGTCTATGAAGCTTTGAAGTTTCTCTCTACGATGGCCCTCGATACTGAATTTGTGGCCATTCACGACGGAGCCCGTTGCTTTGTCAGTCCTGAGTTGATAATCCGAACCTTGGCCACTGCCAAGGTATTCAAGGGTGCCGCCCCTGCCCTCCCGGCTACCGATGCACTGAAGATCATCGATGACAATGGGATGCTTACCCATCATATAGAGCGCACCCATGCAGTGGGTGTGCAGACTCCCCAAATTTTCAAGTATCCCGAGATCTGGGAGGCTCACCAACAGGCACACAGCAGTGAATCGGCCTATAGTGATGATACCCAAATCTTTACTGACTTCGGACTGCCTGTTGGAATTTGCGAGGGAGAACGGGAGAACCAAAAGATTACCTATCTTGAGGACATACCCGATGCCGAAACTCAGATTGCACAGTATTTGAAGAATCTGGAAGAGGGAAAACGCAGCGCCAAGGCAGCCAAGTTGTTGCATCAGGCTATGGATGAGGCAAAAAGGGAGCAGGAAGGGATATGAGAGTTGGAACCGGATGGGACTTGCACCGATTGGGTCCAGGAAGAAAGCTCATCCTCGGTGGTATTGTAATTCCCAGTGAAACAGGTGAAATTGCCCATAGTGATGGGGATGTCCTGGTTCATGCAATTATCGATGCCCTACTCGGCTCTCTTGCCAAAGGGGACATTGGTTCCCACTTCCCCGACTCTGATCCCAGATACAAGGATGTGAGCAGTACAAGCTTGCTTACACAGATTCTTGAGCATGACCTCCCTCCCTACCGGATTGAAAACCTCGATACGACTATCATTCTTCAAAAGCCCAAGCTCAGGGAGCATATCGATGCTATTAGGGCAAACCTTGCAGAAGTGCTGCACATTGAAATTGAGAGAGTCTCGGTTAAGGCAAAGACTGCCGAGGGGATACTCGGGGAATTGGGTACCGGGGATGCAGTTATTGCCCAAGCCAGTGTCCTAATTTCTGAAATACTGTGTTGACACAATCCAAATAAATACTTTATAGTTGTGCCTGCGCCCAGATGGCGGAATTGGTAGACGCACTAGGTTCAGGTCCTAGCGGGGTCACACTCGTGGAAGTTCGAGTCTTCTTCTGGGCACTATAGGCAAACCTTTTATTATGAAGGGTTTGCCTTTTTTTGTCGTAGTGAAGGCTCTCATCTAGGTCCATCATGATGAAGATGGAGTTGTTACTATCGGGCTTTTGGATTTTCTGCAGAACTCAACAAGCCTTGATTTCTCAGTAAACAAAACTGGTAAGTTTACCACTTTTGTATCATGAAGCAATTCATATCCAATACAGGATCAAGGGTGTGCCTTGAGAGTACCGATACAAACGCTTTCTTGTAGACTGCATCAGTCGTTGCCAAAAGCTCACGCACCAGTGCAGAGACTTTTTTGTGTAATCTAAGGGAATTGTATGCCTTTACCAAACTCACAATTGTATTCCTGCGTTACTTATCGTCTTTCATACTACCTTCTTTCCCATAAAAACTTCGTGGTAATATCCTTGCATTATCAAGTATTGCCCTATACTATTTATTTAGAAGTAACTCGATAAAACAAGCTACTTCTAAATAAGGAAGTACAATATGATAATCAAGCGTGACTATTACCTTCAAAAACTAATACGGAGAAGGGAAAACGGAATGGTGAAAGTCATCATTGGTTTGAGAAGAAGTGGCAAGAGCTTTCTCTTGTTCAATCTTTATCATGATTACCTTATCTCTACTGGAGTGAAAGAAGAACAAATTATTGGCATAGCCTTGGACGATATCCACTACACACAGTACCGTGACGTCTCCAAGCTTAATACTTTCATCAGAGCAAAATTGGAAAACTCCAGTCAAATGTACTATGTCTTCATTGATGAAGTTCAGTATGCACTCAAACGGAATGAAATGGATAATACTGTTACGACAGAGCTTTACGATATGCTCAACGGACTTATGAGATTGAAAAATACAGACATCTATGTTACCGGGAGCAATTCAAGAATGCTCAGCAATGATGTCTTGACATCATTCCGTGGCCGTGGAGATACGGTTGAAATTTGGCCACTTTCTTTCAAGGAGTTTTACGACTTTACAGGTGGAGATAAAGAGGATGCATACGAGCAATACGCATTGTTCGGAGGGCTTCCAGGAGTTCTGCGTTACTCAGAACCGGAAGATAAAGTGGGATATTTACAAAATCTTTTCACTGAGATTTACTTCAAGGATATCATCGAAAGATATAGGATCGCATTACCTGATGTATTGGAACAGATTACTGATGCGCTTAGCTCTTCCATTGGATCACTGACTAATGCCAATCGTCTTGCAAATGCACTGTCGTCGGCAAGGCAGACGAACGTGAACTCAAATACAGTATCCTCTTATCTTGGTTACCTTTGTGATTCATTTTTATTCAGCTGTGTAAAGCGGTATGATGTCAAGGGAAAAAGGTATTTTTCATATCCTTCAAAATACTACTGCGTGGATTTAGGACTCAGGAATGCTCGATTGAACTTCCGGCAGCAAGAGGAGTCCCATATGATGGAAAACATCATTTTTAACAACCTTATCAGCCGGGGCTTCGCTGTTGATGTAGGTGTTGTAACTGCAAATGTAAAAGGAGATGACCAGAAAGTACGTCAGAGCAATCTGGAAATTGATTTCATCATTAATAAAGGGATGAAAAAGTATTACATCCAGTCTACCCTGAGAATGGACTCTCCGGATAAGCAACAGCAGGAGCAACGGCCTTTACTTGAAGTGGATGATTTTTTCCGTAAGATCATCATATCAAAAACAAAGATGAAACCATGGGTGAATGAGAAAGGCGTGATTACCATTGGATTGATGGATTTTCTCCTTGATGAATCCGCGCTTGATGCACTCTGACCCCCTGGGTCATGTGTATCGAAACAAGCGTTTAGAAGTAGGTCTACTAATCGAGTAACTTCTAAATACTTGTATACTGAAATTGAATACATCGAATTGAGAAGTATAAGTTCCAAATACGACTTCCCCGCATTCTCGTTTGGGCATGAGCTTAAAGTCATTCTTCTGCAAGTGCCTCTACTGTTTACGTGATAGTATATCCTATGTAATCTCTTGGGACATGTGTTCTCCTTTACTTGGCAGATTTGGTCATCCACCAGTATAGGTCCTCATGTCCCATTTCTGTTTTGGTTCTTTTCTATTGTCTTGTATGTTGTTTCCGCCCGACGCCAACAGCGTGAGGAATCGGATAAAAAAGGGGAATATAGTATCCTGTGAAAGATGTTAACAAACTAGTATCCGGTAATGCTAGTAGGACTATCTGAAAGCAGGTAACATCCAAAGATTCGAGTCCTAGCTCTTTCACACTCGTGGAAGTTCGAGTCTTCTTCTGGGCACGTAAGGCAAACCTTTTTAGCTAAAGGGTTTGCCATTATTCACCTCTGCAAAGTACGATATAACAATCAGTAAGCAATTCTGAAATAGTCCAGGTATTCCTTGAAAGTATCCTGAGCAGAGAGACAAGTGTCTCTCAGATAGCCTTTTTCGCTGTTCCACTCATCAAGGCCTCGATAATAGAACATCTTCATAGCATCATCAATGATGAACGGCACGATGCCGTTTCTTAGGCATTCTTTGAACATAATCAGTCGACCAACACGACCGTTTCCGTCCTGAAACGGATGAATGGACTCGAAGCGTACATGAAAATCAATAATTTCATCCAGAGTCTTACCCTGGACTGCATTATATGTTGCCAGCAGCTCACGCATCTCAGAGGGTACTTTTTCCGGTAACGTGGTTTCTTTGCCGCCAACCTCATTGGGCAAACGCTTGTAGTCGCCCACTGCAAACCAGCCGCGACGCCAGTCGCTGGTGCCGCTTTTCAGCGTACGGTGAAGTTCCTTGATAAAACTCTCAGATAATGCAAACTTTGACCGCGCTATGATCATATCGATGCACTTGAAATGGTTGGCAGTCTCTATGATGTCGTCTACATTCATGGATTCTGTGGGAAAACCGATGGTGTTCGTTTCGAAGATATAGCGGGTCTGGTCGTGAGTAAGGCGGCTGCCTTCGATATGGTTTGAGTTATAGGTAAGGTCAATCTGCACCTTGTGGTAGATACCACCCGAGGTTTTTGCATCGTGCTCAACCTTGAGAATCTCCAGTAGCGTTTGTGGTGTGGCTGCATGAGTATTAATCCTACCCGGCTTCATGGCATTCTTTGGGATGTTCCATGTTTTGCCGGTAAGGAATGCTTCAGGAATCTTTCCATTTGCACAGTAATTACGCACAGTACGCTCTGACATATTCCATTTCTTTGCAGTGTCAGCTACCGATAGATAGTTCATGATAATCTCTTGCCTCAGTTTTATTATAGTATTCTATCGGCAAGAAATCAATCATACATTATAAAATACTATCATATTCTTGCCGATATAGGCATAAAATAGCAAGCATTCCTGAACTGCCTAGATAACGCGCTGAACTGGAATCCAAGCTGAGGCTTATTGGCTATTATGAAGGGATCAAAATCAAGCGTGTTGGAGAGGAAAAAATCTTCATGTGCGCAAACACCTGTCCGGTAGGCTGACATCCCCGTAACGTATATTTTCCATCACTAATTATTTGTGATATGGATCATCCTATGATAGTTTCTGTAATTGGAGGGGGTCATATCTTTTCTGAGTTTGAACTGATGAATAAAGTCCCTGTATGATGAGAACCCGGAATCTTCAGCGATGGTTGAAATTGTTTTATCGCTGTCGATCAAAGCGACAAGCGAATGTTCAATTCTCTTATCAATGATGTATTCTATAAGGGACCGTTTCATCAACGATTTGAAATGTCTATTCAAATAGTCCGGATTGTAGCACAGACTATCAGCAAGCGTTTTAACCGAGAAATCGGGACTTGTAAGATTCTCATATACCAACTGGATTATTTTGTTTACCAGACTCTTATTGTCTTCATTCTTCTGTGAGTTGTTGATTATATCAATCACCATCTCATTGAGAGAAATAAGCATAAGCTTCACGGTAGCCTGATATTTCTCTTTGGTGAAGGAACTGTTCTCCTGTTCATAGAGAAGTGCATGGAATTGCTCTCGGATCATATTGGTATTGATCATATTCATATATCTGGGCAACAACAACGCATCACTCAACCTTGACTTGGCAATTTCTTTGTTGTTGATGATGGTCAACGCTTCTTTTTCCGAAATGAATTGAGGTATCCCTATTGTCTTGAAATGTATCCAATAATAGCGCGCCTTCTCTTTTATCTGTTCGGTTCCCCAATGGTTTCTTCCTTCAGAAAGCAAACAAAAGGACGATGGCTTGATGCAGAAAACTTCTGATTCTTCTTGAATTTCAACTTTCCCCTGGTGACCCAGGATGAATACCGAAGTACTGATGTTGCGCTTTCTATGAATCCACCCTGGACTGAGAATAGCAATGCCACAGTTTTCAGCTTGAAGTTCTGAAAGATTAGGAATGAATACAAACTCCATATCTCGCTCCAAAAAAGGTCGGATTATTGCATATAATAACATGATTCTATATCTGTTGGTATTTAATTTGTAATGCTTAAATTAATTAGTATCCAAAAGGAGGCTTTCATGAAAAGCAAGTTTTTTGTATTCATCTGCATTTTCGTTCTCATAAGTTCTGGATTTTGTTTTGCAAACGGACAAAAGGAAACTTCAGCTGACCAGGTTACTTTGAAGTATATCTACTGGGGCAGCCCGGCTGAAGATGCTGCAGTCAAGCAAGCATTGTCTGATTTTGAAGCAGCAAATCCAACCATCAAGGTTGAACCCATGTATCTGCCTGGTGATTTGGATGGGTCAACATACAATGCCAAAATGAAGGCATTGGCTGTTTCCAACACGCTCCCGGACGTAGGGTATTTCCGACCGGAAGAATTTGGCAATTACGCTGAAAACGATTATTTCCTTAAGTTGGATGATTTGATGGCTCGTGACGGTATGGGAGAATCATACTTGTCTCAGACATGGCTCAAGATCAAGGGAAATACGTATGGAGCCTATACAGCAGCAGAGTGCCAGGTCATGTGGTACAACAAGAAAGTCCTGGAGGAAGCTGGAATCCCAATTCCCCCAACTGACTACAAGAATGCCTGGACGTGGGACGAATTTGTTTCAGTTTTGAAAAAGATCACGGTCGACAGCAAAGGAAAGCACCCCGGCGATGCTACCTTCAATGCCAAGGACATCGTACGGTATGGCGTCAGCTATGATTTATGGTCAGCAATGTACTATCCAAGTGTATGGAGCAATGGCGGAGACATAATTGGGGCCGATGGCAAGACCGTCTACATTGATAAGCCAGAGACCATTGAAGCGTTTCAGAACTTGGCCGATTTGATGAATGTACACCATGTAATGCCCCGCATGAGCGGTGGAACCAACATCTCCCCGTTGACTATGCTGGCCAACAATCAATTGGGTTTCTATGTCACCGGTCAATGGACATTGCTTGACTTGGGAGGAATGAAGGATTTTGATTACGGGGTTGCAGCTCTTCCGATTATGAAAAAACCCGCCCAAATCTATGTCAGTGGTGTTAATGTAGTGTTCAAAGCAACCAAGCATCCAGAAGAAGCTTGGGCATTGCAAAAATGGATGATGGATCCCTCCAAGACGCTTGATCTGTATACTTCAGGTCTTTGGATGCCCACAAAGAAGTCGTATTATACCGATGAAAAAGATTTGGCCAAATGGCTTAACAACGATGTACATCCACAGGGTTTCAAGGAAGCTGTCGTTGACTCCATGGCAGTAGCGATCAATGAACCGATCAAGATCAGGAACATCAACCAAATCTGGGGTGATTATCTGAACGCTGCCGTTGAAAGCATTTGGATTGGTGAGAAAACTGCAAAAGAAGCATTGACGGAAGTTGCTGAAAAAGTCAGGAAATCTGGTTTGCTTCAAGGTAGCTATTGAGTTGTAGGGAGCTGCTCCTGGCAAGGAACAGCTCCCTGTTCAGATGGAGGTTTCTGATGGCGCATTCCAAGTTAGGATTCAACGAAAAAAGGCAAACCTTTTGGGGTTGGATACTTATCTCACCACTTTGTCTTGGACTGACCCTCTGGGTGGCTTTCCCAATGGGGCTCAGTTTTTTCACGAGTCTGGCAAAATGGGATATGCTGAGCAAAGCCCAATTCGTCGGCTTCAAGAATTATATATCGATATTCACAGAAGATGAGTTATTTCTAAAATCCATCAGAAACACCCTGTACTTTACGTTTCTCAGTGTTCCTCTGCAGATGATTACTGCATTGGCAGGTGCCCTCCTCCTGAATTCGCAAGTAAAGGGAAAAAGAGTCTTCCGTACGATCTTCTATCTGCCTTCTCTGATTCCTCTTGTAGTTTCATCAGTCATGTGGCTATGGCTATTCAATAATCAGTATGGGTTGATCAACTACTTTTTACATTCTTTTGGCATCAACCGAATTCAATGGATCGACAGCAAGGAAATGGTAATTCCGAGTCTCACCATCATGAATGTGTGGAACATCGGCAATGTTATCATCATCTTCCTTGCAGGATTGCAAGGAATTCCCAATGATTTGATGGAAGCAGTAGACATCGACGGGGGAACCTATTGGCATAAATTCCGTTATGTAATGCTCCCACTGCTCAGTCCGATCATTCTCTACAATATGATTGTCAATATGATCAAGTGCCTGCAGCTTTTTGTCGAGCCATACATTATGACTAACGGAGGGCCTGTCAATTCCTCCCTAAGCTTTGTACTCCATATCTACAACAATGCATTCAAATACGGAAAAATGGGAACAGCAAATGCCATGGCATGGGTTTTGTTCATCCTTACCATGGGTATCTCCCTGCTCATTTTCAAAACATCCACCTTGTGGACGTATTATGAGGGAGACAAATGATGAGGTCGAGAAAAACCAGCCTAACCATTATCATTTACTTGTTGTTGAGCACGGGAGCCATAAGCTGCCTTATCCCTCTAGTATGGTTGCTTCGTAGTTCATTGATGTCTACAGAAGACATGTTCAAATTACCATTGATTATTTTTCCAAGAAACCTCAGGTTTCAGAATTATGTGGAAGTTTTTACCATGGTTCCCTTTGCCAAGTTTTACCTAAACACAGTAATCGTGGTGATTGCAAACATAGTTGGAGCTTTAATTTCGAACCTGATGATAGCATATGGCCTTACAAGAATAGAATTCAAAGGGAGAAAGCTTATGTTCTCCTTAAGCATCGGAACCCTTATGCTCCCTGCATATGTCCAATTGATACCTCTTTTCCTTGAATGGAATTGGTTCGGCCAAATCAATACATTCCTTCCGCTGATCGTACCAGCCTTTTTCGGAAATGCTTTCTTCATTTTCATGCTTTGCCAGTTTCTGCGAACCATCCCCAGGGATTTCGATGAAGCAGCCTTCATGGATGGTGCAAACTATCCATTGATCATTGCAAAAATCATTTTTCCTTTGGCAAAACCGGCAATGGCTGTTGTCGCCATATTCCAATTCATGTTTACCTGGAATGATTTCATGACTCCCCTTCTGTTCCTCAATGACATGGAAAAATATACCCTTGCCATCGGAATCAGGACTTTCATTTCTACGTATTACACACCATGGGGTGTGCTCATGGCAGCTGCAACCCTTACCATTTTGCCTCTCATAGTGTTGTTCTTTAGTGCTCAAAAATACTTTATATCAGGTTTAACTCTTGGTGGAATTAAAGGATAGCTAACAATGTACCATACTATAAACGATATGAACCCCAAAGAAATCACTTTGCTTGAAGGGTTCTGGAGGAATAGGAATCAGCTTCTTGCTGATGTGATTATCCCCTATCAGTGGGATACTCTGAACAATCGTACCGAGGGTGTTCCCTTAAGCCATGCAGTAGAAAACTTTCGTATAGCTGCGAAAGAGCTGCAAGGGATCCCGGGAGGAACGATTTTTCAGGACAGCGACGTAGCAAAATGGATTGAGGCTGCTTCCTACTCATTGATGTTCCAACCAAACCATGCATTGGAAACAAGCATCGATGAATTGGTTAGGCTGATCGAAAAGAGCCAGCACTCCAACGGCTACGTTAATACCTTTTTCACTGCCAAAGGGATCGAGCAGCGATGGTCGGACCTTGAAATGGGCCATGAGCTCTATTGTGCCGGACATCTCATTGAAGCTTCCATTGCATATTATCAGGCCACCGGAAAACGGGTGTTGATGGATGTGATGATTCGGTATGCAAATCTGATAGCTGAAGAATTCGGACCGGAAGAAGGAAAGCTCCATGCGTACGATGGACATCCAGAAATTGAAATTGCTCTCTATCGTTTGGCAGATGCCAGTGACGATAATCGATATAGGAACCTCGCTGATTACTTCATGAACATACGTGGAACAGTAAGAAACAAGAATGGAAGCATCAATGCCGATGGTGCAAGAAAGCCAAAATCACGATGGTTCGAGTCTGATTATTTCTTAGCAGATAAACCCATACGATCGATGACTGAAGTGAACGGACATGCTGTTCGTGCGATGTATTTGTATGCTGGCATGGCAGACCAATATCGACGTACCGGTGAACCGGAACTTTGGGAAAAGCTTACTGCTCTCTGGAATAATCTTGTACAAAAACGTGTATATATCACCGGCGGCATTGGCTCCCAAAGTCATGGCGAGCGGTTTACGGTAGATTACGACCTTCCTCCAGATCGAGGATATACGGAAACATGCGCATCGATTGGATTGGTTTTCTGGGCCTGGAGAATGTCGTGTATCGATGTGGATAGCAGGTATGCCGATATGATCGAGAAAGAGATGTACAATGGTGCATTAAGCGGCATTTCCTTGGATGGAAAAGCTTACTTCTATGTAAATCCTCTGGAAATCACCCCAAGAATAGCAACCTTCAGGCAGGATATGGAACATGTGCTGCCACACCGAGCCGGCTGGTTCGATTGCGCCTGTTGTCCTACGAATATTGCACGGCTGATAGGCTCTATAGGAAAATACATCTATAGCTTTACTGATACGCATATTTTTATCCACCAATACATTTCTTCTGAGACCGAGGTACCGCTTGGAGGTCAGAACATCACAATTCTGCAAGAGACCAACTATCCTTGGAATGGAGAAATTCGGCTGGGCTTACAGATGCAGCGAGAAACACAAGCTACTCTCTCATTGCGCAAGCCTGCCTGGTGCGACGCTTGGACTCTCTTGATAAATGGCACTGATTGGAATGCTTGGTATTTGGAAAAAGGTTACATTACCATCGACCGGAAGTGGGTCCCTTCTGATACTGTTGTCTTCAGATTGGAGATGCCTGTCAAGTGTATACAAGCTGATAGCCGAATACAGGGCTATGGAGGAAAAGCAGCCTTGATGCGGGGACCCTTGGTCTATTGTTTGGAAGAAATTGACAATGGGCCACAGTTACAGGAGCTGCTCATCGATTCAAAAGGGAATAACAAAGTTGAAGAAGGCTTGATTCAATCATTTCCTTCAACAACAATACTCCTTGATGGATATAGGGAAACAGTGCGAGTCGACAATCTTTATGAACCTATGAAGCAGAACGAAAGGAAACAAGTACAAGTCAAAGCAATCCCCTACTTTCAGTGGGGAAACAGAGCAAAGGACCAGGAAATGCGAGTCTGGTTCAGGATAGTGTAGGGCTGCATAAGAATCCGTATTACACATTTTTATCTAGGGTTAGCAGTACTATTCCTTATTTGCTTAGAGAACCATACAGAGACTAAGGATCATTCCATTTGCATTATTGTTGCCGTGCGTATAGGCTTATAGATACTACGAAACGTCAAGGAGCACAGGCTATGAACACACGACCATTTGGACCGGATAGGAGACAAGTCTCGGAAGTTGGACTAGGAACCTGGCAAATTGGAGGTTCCTGGGGGTCGGTTGACGAAAAAACCGCTAGGGAAATTCTTACTACGGCAACCGAAGAAGGCATTACGTTTTTCGATACCGCCGACGTCTACGGTAACGGAAGAAGCGAGCAATTCATCGGAGAATTCCTTCGCACCCATGCCAAAGATGTATTTGTAGCAACGAAGTTGGGCCGTGGTTCCGATCCCGGGTGGCCGGAAAACTTTACAGCAAAGAACATTATCAAACATACCGAAGCCTCATTGAAACGATTGGGACTGGAACGTCTGAATCTGACGCAGCTGCACTGCATTCCGCGAGAGGTCATGGCTGAAGGTTCGGTATTCGATACGCTTCGGGACCTCAAGAGGCAAGGCAAAATTGAACATTTTGGTGCAAGCGTGGAAACTGTTGAGGAAGGACTGCTCTGTCTCGAGCAGGAAGGGCTTGCATCACTGCAGGTAATCTTCAACATCTTTCGGCAGAAACCCATCAGCAAGCTCTTTGCAAAAGCCAAAGAAAAAAATGTATCCATCATTGCCCGCGTCCCGCTAGCCAGCGGACTGCTCACCGGCAAAATGCGTGCAACAACAACCTTCGATGAGAGTGACCACCGCAACTTCAACCGTGATGGAGCCTCCTTCAATGTAGGAGAAACATTTGCCGGAGTACCCTTTGAAAAGGGAGTTGAACTTTCTCAAAAGCTGTCCACCATGAAACCTGAAGGAATGACATTGGCCCAGATGGCATTGCGATGGATTCTGGATTTCGATGCGGTAACGGTAGTGATTCCTGGCGCAAGCCGACCCTCTCAGGTGCTGGCAAATGCATCCATCTCAAAGCTTCCTCCGTTACCCAAGGATCTTCATTCCAAGATTCAAGACTTCTATACAGACGAAGTAGCACAGCACATACGCGGACCTTATTAAGTGCACTGGGACTCTGAATTGAATACTATCGATAGTAGGAAGAACTGCCATCGATAGCTTGCTCTCTTGCCATCCCGTTGTATTCCTAAAACTCCTCAATATAACCCTCATAGGCATTTGCCATGGCAATCAAACGCCCCGTAACTCCCATGGTAAAAGCAATATTGCTGCTTCGAATTGCAAGCAGTCTATCGTTGATAGAAAGCCCCAACCCATGAAGAAGTTCAGAAGATACATGCAGAATTCCATCTTTGGATATCGTTACCCAGCAATACTGTCTGCCTTTAAACCTCACCAGCTCCCCCTCGGGCAGCAGATACTTACACAAGGCAGGAGTGTCGTCAAGAATATTCCGGATCTGTGAAGTAAGGAGGAGACTTTTCTTGGTAACACAAAAACCACCTGTCGAATTGCTTCCAGAAAAGAGATACACTTTACCTTCCGAGGTGATTGCATATTCATCAACTGCCATAGACGGCAGCTGTATTGAAAGACTTTCTGTGATCCTGGACCACCCAAAAATAAATTTACCACCTTTTGCTAATTGCGGCATAGATTGAGATTACTCGACCCTCCATTGGTGAACCAATCGCTTACTCTTACCCGACAGTTTCCTTTTGCTTCCCTGAAATGATAGCTTGTTTCCCACCCTTGTAAGCCAGACAGCCTAGCGCAACAGCAATGAGATCCACTGCAGTCCTTAGTATTAAATCCGGCATATCTGCATCGAATACCAGTGGTATAAAGAAATTGAACAGTACCAAATTGGTACCGAATAGTATCAACCCTACCTTGATAGCATTGTTCACCCTTCCCCTATTCGGAAGCGTGACCATAAACCACGTGAGAACACAAGCGATGACAAGGCCTGTGAGAACACTCCAAGCGATGGTTTGGCCCGGTTTTTCTGTAAAGGAAGAATAAATCTGAAAAAAGTAGTACTGGATAAGACGGCCGATCACAAAAAAGACAGCAAGTACACCACCTGAAATACTGAGACTTTTGCTCATTGTGGTGGTATTCGTCTTCTTTACATCTCTGCCCAACAAAGCTCCAGCGAGCAAGCCTAAGACAAGCAGGGCAAACCCATCGGCAATCGGATAGGTTATTCGATCGATAGCATCTGCATGCGGCAGCGGCTCAAGCAAATACACTATCCAAATGAGAGTGAATGCCGTCCCAAATTTCAGTCCTTGAGTCAACTTCTTCCCCGGTATATAGGGGGCTAGAAGCAGGAACAATGCAGCTATCAAAGAGAATGCAAAGGTTCCATAGAGGGTAAATACCAATGGCAGAGTTCCGTTGGTCACAAAGATGCTCGGCTGCAAAACCGTTTGGATTCCAGAAGGAATGAGAAGTTGCCCAACGACTCTGACAATTGTGGTTAGGAATCCAATCAGAAGAACGGTAAAAAACTCTTTGCTTGTGGTACTAATGGCGGGACCCCCAGAATAAGGTGAGGAGATACAAATCCACAAAAAGTATAGCGAGAAACGTACCTCTTACCTAGAGGTTCCTCATACATTCAGGTATTGCTGTCAATACAGGATCACACAACACTAGGGAATCCATACTGCATGCACACAATGAAGTATCACGTTCGGCTTCTTACAAAAATTCCGATATGATATGCTTGATACCATACCTATATCGGAATTTTTTAAAAGAATTAATTGTAGTACCTTACTTTTCATCAAATTGAATCAGAGAGCCCAATAGTGAGTTCTGGAATCCTGTATACGTCTCATCAAATCGTAGTTCCTGTATTTTTTGCATCTCCATCTGGCCGGTATGCTGAACAAGTTCAGGATAGATGGGAATTACAGAATCCTTTTTTACAAACACCGGCAATAAAGCCAGTGAATTCGAAACATGCTTCAGCCATACTCCTCCGGAAAGCACTTCCCCAGTCCAGAAATCGACCCACTGCCCACTAGGAAGATAGACATCGCGAAGCCCAAAGCTGTTCATTACTGGAGCGACCAAAAAGGCATCTCCGCAATAGAACTGGTCATCGATGGACCAGCACACAGGATCGTCCTGATGATGGAAAATCAAGGCACGTACCACAGGGTATCCGCTTTGAGTCGCCTTTCTTCCCTCTGCTGCGAGATAGGGAATCAGCGCATACCGAAGATTCAGCCACGCTCGTGCAAGGTCTGCAACCTCAGCATATTCGTACGGTTCCCTTGCCGTGGTCCCGTGATACCTCAGGTGGGAAGTGAACACACCCATTTGGGTCCATCGGATATACAAATCATTGCTCGGCCGGCTGTTCATGAAACTGGGAATGCCCTGGAAACCGGGCACATCATGACTCCAGAACGCAAAGCCCGAGAGTCCCAGATGCAACCCACCCCTCAGCGAACCCGCCATACCATCCCAGGAACAGGCACAGTCACCGCTCCAATGCAAAGGATACCGCTGACATCCAATCCAACCCGCCCTCGCCCAAATCATAGCCTCACCTGGTCCCTGAATCTGCTCACTAATTTCATAAGCAGCTTTCTGATACAGCAAGCAATACAGGTTGTGCAACGTTCGGTACGGCATGCCGTAGTATGCAGCATGTTCCTCGATCACCTCGCCAAAGTCGGTCTTTATTACCGAAACACCGAGCTTCAACAGTTGTGCAAGCAGGTTTTGGTACCAACGGACGGCATCAGGATTGGTAAAGTCGATGTTCCCGTCAAATTCAACTTCACTAAAATTCGAACCCAGAGCAACTTGCTCACTTCTTGGTGCAACATATCGATTCTTCTGAGCAGTAGCATAGTGTTTGGTATCCTTTGCAATGCAAGGAAGCTGCCACAGACTAATCTTGATACCCTGCTCCTCCATCTCTTTCAGGTAGGCTTCAGGGTATGGAAATCGAGTACTGCTGAATTCCCACTCACATTTCCAATCCTTCTCAAACCAGCCGGTGTCGATGTGGATTACATCACAGGGAAAGCCTCCCTCACGCATCTTCCTAACCACAAGCCGGGTTTCATCTGCTGAAAAATAGCTCATCCGGCTCATCCAGGTCCCATAGGACCAGAACGGAACATCTCGGGGGAATCCCGTTATGCTTCGATAGTTGTACACAATCCGCTCAAGCGTTTTCCCTCCGATGAAGAACAAATCCAAGTCATCATCCTCAACCACCGCTTGGGCTGCACGGGTCGATACATCAGATAGGGAAAGACGAACATGAGCCGAGGTCATGATCAACAGACCATACCCTTCGCTGGAGAGATAGAACGGCACATTCTTGTATGCCCGTCGGCTATTCACCCCAAGCCCGTCGGTATTTTCCAATACATAGGTTTTGCCGGCCAGGTTCATTGCAGAAAACCGCTCTCCGGTTCCGACGAACTTCTCATTCGATTTGGCGTGCAGGGAATATACCCATCGGTTGACAGCACCATCCCGCTCAACGAACCCCAGACTGAATGATTCTGACTGTGTAGGGAAGAAATCGTCGTAGGCCATGAAAGGAACTGAGGTTTCACCATCAGGATACACCACGGCATCGAAGGTCTGAGGAGGTTCCGGCTGCAACGTGCTCCAGATTTCCCTGCTTTCATCCTTGGTATTGATGCGCATCCGGATCTTGCCCCGTGAATCGAGAAACTCCCATCCCTCATTCGTCTGAGTCGAATGAAGCGCCTCTTGCTTCAGTGTTGGATCCCATTCAAACATAGGATTATCCGCATCAGAGGCAACACTGACGCCACCATGCAGCGTCAGGCGCACAATGGATGGTCCATACGTGCGTACAAGCATTTCAGATTTCTTTAATTCTTCCGGTTTGGCAGGATGAAGAAACAGGTTCTTCATCTCCTGTTTGATAAACGGAATATCGATCACACAAGATAGCGCTTGTTCATGCACCGATACAGGCCGTCCTGCACGGTAAATCGATTCTCTTTGTGCATCAGGGGCATCCTGATCCAACATATCAAATATAAAACGATTTCTTTGTTTCATAGAGTTTCTTTGCCTTTACTGAGAATGGAGGGAACTACTCATCCCTTGACCGCACCACTGTAGGAACCCATGGTGATTTGCCGTTGGAAAAACACAAACAAAAGCAGGGGGACCAGAGAAGCAGACACTATGGAAGCACACAATACCGTATCGTCAAGCCCGTATTGACCCTGCAGCATACCAAGCCCCTGCGTAATGGTCCTAAGGTGCTCGGTCTGCAGCAACAAGAGAGAGAATGGGAGCTCATTCCACATGGATTGGGTGCCTATGATCACGATAATGATAATCATCGGTTTTGCGATGGGGACCATGATGTAATACAACATCCGGTAGATCCCGGTCCCGTCGAGCCTTGCCGACTCGACAATTTCCATAGGGACAGTCGCATAATAGGTTGTCATGATATAGGTGCCGAAGGGGCCAAAGTATGCAACCCATACGAGTATCAACCCTAGATAATTATTGATCAGATGCAATTTCCGGCAGACCTGGAAAATCTGGATCGAAAGCAACATCTGGGGAAAAATCATGAGAAACAAAACAGCAAGGAACAAGGGAAAGCGGAGGCGGAAACGCAAGCGGCCGAATGCAAAGCCGGCAGTGATGCACACAAAGAGATACAACACCAAGGCGGAGGGAATCAAAAGGCAGCTATTGAGAAAATACTTAAGCATGTTTCCCTTTACCCAAACATGAAAGTAGTTGCCCAATGTAACGTCTTGGGGCATGAGCAACTTGTTGTTCACATACTCCAAAGGAGCTTTCAGGCTGGTAATAAGCACGAAAAACAGGGGGTAGAGAGCCATTAAGGCAAACACCACCAAGACACCATACATGATTCCTTTCACGGTTCTCTCATAGCTATTGGACATCTGAATTCTTCCTCATGAGGGCAACCTGAAAGCATGCAATCACTGCGCAAACCACGAACAGAACGCTTGCCCAGGTACTTGCATAGCCCATGTTGAAAGCAACAAAACCTTCATTATAAATACCATATTCCAAGGTGAAGGTGGCAAAGCCCGGACCTCCCCGTGAGAACGTGTAAATGAAGGGGAAAGCCCTTGCCAGGATTTCTATGAACGATAAGACTATCCAGAACTCAATCGAAAAGCGGATGGAGGGAATGGTGACATTCCAAAACGTACGCCACCAGAGAGCACCATCGATTTTTGCCGCATCGTACAACGACTCATCGATACTGCTCATCGCAGCGAGAAAGAAGATACAGCCGAAACCCAACCGCAACCAGACACCGTACACCAAGCCGAGCGTGTTGAGAGCCAGCTTGGGCTTGCTCAGCCAATCGAGGGCAAATGAGTCAAGACCCAGCTGTATCAGAACATTGTTCAGCGGCCCCAGCTTACGGAACATAATGCTGGAGATCATTCCCATAATTACGTAACCAAGAATGTTTGGGAGATAGATAATCGCCCTAAAAAGAGACCACCCCTTGAGCCCTTCCCGAAGGAGTGCGGAAATGAGAAGGGGAAGGATGACCCCCAAGGGAATATAGAGCAGCAAGACCAAGGTATTCTTGATGGAAATCCAGAACGTCTCATCCTTGAACATGGTTCGATAATTCGACAAACCGATGAATGTCGCCTTACCCATGCCTTTCCACTTGAAAAAGCTCAGATACACATTGGCAACCACTGGATAGAGTATGAATACAAGTAAGAGCAGAAGCAACGGTGCAATAAGCAGATAGGGTTCCATAGCTTCGCTCTTCACAATGGATGAATGGTTTTTCAAGTGTAGCCCCCATGCAAAAGTATGGGTTGTCCGATTGCCTTTTGCAATTGCAGACAACCCAATGTACGCCTAGTTATTTTGCATTCCGAACGTTGTCCAGCATGCCTTGTGCAGATGCGATGAACTTGTCGATGCTGATCTCGTTGGAGACGAATGCTTGTGCGCAATATCGGTCGAAATTGCCGTTGGCATCTTCGTTCAGCAAGAGAGTGTTGAAATCCAAAACAAACGGTTTCTCAAGAATTTTTGCAACGAGTGGATAACCCAAGCTCTTGATATCGACATTCTTATTCGGAGAGAGAGCACCGGTCATGCCCATCCATATGGCATTCCCCTCACCTCGTGCATAGCCCTCAACAACCTTCATGGCAGCTTCAGGATTCTTTGACCACTTCATGACACTGTAGCCGATACCGGCAGGCTGACCGACCTGTTGGTCCTTGTACGGTGCCTGGGGGAAATTGATGGTCGGGAAATACCCGACACCGTCGGTGCCCAGTGCATCACCGAATACTTTCCAATGGCAGACATCCGAGAGCAGTCCAACAAACATTGCACCTTTTCCTGCAGCAAAATTGTTGGCTGCATCCATGAAATAGGGCGTTGAAGTACCGGCAGGGTCGATGTAACCCTTTTTGAACATTTCCTGTACTATCTCGGCGGCTCGCTTGAAGGCGGCATTTCCCGCAAAGTTTTGCTTTCCAGTCCCCAGGTCTTTCACATCAGAGCCATAGATGTTTGCAACGAAGCACCTGAAAAGGAAATCGATGGTATAGGGGCTGCCCTGCAGTCCAGCAACCATGGGAACAATACCGGCTTTCTTGAGCTTCTCGCAGGCTGCCATGAAAGCGTCGAGGTCGGACGGAGCCTTTTCAGGATCGAGGCCGGCCTGCTTGAACAGGGCCTTGTTGTAATAGATACCGAAGCCTTGGGTAGTCAGGGGAGCCATATGAACCGGCTTTGAGCCGTCTCCACCCTCGGAGCAATAAGCCCAGCTGAATTCGGAAATCTCAGGTCTCCATGACTTGATATACGTATCCATGGCGATTGTATAATCATCAAACTCATACGCTTGGACACCACCGTGGAACATGACGATATCCGGTCCCTCTCCAGCCTGGACGGCCGCACGGACCAGCTGATAATAGTTGTCGTTCGGCTGTCCGACATGCTTGATGGTAAGCCCGGGATTTTTCTGCATGATCAAATCGTCGATTTTCTTCATTGCAGGTTGGACACCTTGGACATCACCATATTTGAAATCCCAAATAGTGATCACGGCAGAACCGTCGGCCTTAGCTGAAGCTTCTTCCTTGGTCCCGGCTGACCAGAGCATCATGGACGGTATCAACAAGAGAAGCAGACATACGACCTTACTACGAATTTTCATACGTTCCTCCTATTACAAATCAACTCTACAGTTGAATGCTTTCTACATCCCAAAAGGCTTCCAAGGTTCATTCATCGCCGCTGCTAGAAAATTTGTGCCCAGACATACAGCTAAACGCTAAACATATAATTAACTTATTTTTAATTTAATCGCTTAAACTACTATACTGATACTTTTTCTTTTCTGTCAAGAAAAACTTTCATACTTTCTTGAGTAGGGAGCTGTTGCATAGTCTGCACCCATCGCAAATTCCTAGGTAATGAAGTGAAGCATAATCAGAAAATCAACTGCTCTCCCGCTCGACAAGGCGAGTTTGGATAATCTCATGGGAAGGCTGAATCCGCCTTTTTTCAATTACATCAACCAGGAGTTCTGCAGCCTTCGATCCTATCTCATAGGCTCCCATATCAAGACTGGTTATGGCAGGAGCATGAATTCTGGTGATCATCGTATTGCCTGCACTCACAACCGCAACCCTGGAAGGAACATGGAGGTTGCTCTCCTTCAAGGCTCGCAAAACACCCACCGCTATGGTATCGTTGAAGGTGACAACGGCAGTGAAATCAGGAATTCTCTGTATAGTCTGCATGAAAACACGATAGCCTTGCTCCTCGAGCATGGGAACATTGATGATCCAATCCTTGGAGAAACTCAACCCGTTATCCCGATACGCCATACTGTACCCAATCTGACGCTTTTCACTCTGGGTATACTCCACATTACCGTTTACAAGAATAATTTTCCTATGCCCTTTCTTTATCAGATAATTGACTATAGCATAATAACCTGCCGTTACATCAGCATCAACATAAAAAGAATCACTACGCTCATCAGGAGTTCCGATGACCACATACGGAATATTTCTTTGCTTGAGGTGGTTGATATACACATCATTGATTCTTGGATTCATAATCAGCGCACCATCAATAGGCTGGGTCAGGTTCAGATCGGGGTGGTTCTTGTTGTTTTCATGTAAGTAGTCTGCATACAAATGGATCTGGTATTTCTTGACATGCAACACATCAAGCACTCCTGCAAGGATGTTGTTGAAAAAGTAGTCCTCTCGAATATTTTGGGTAGGAGACGCATACAACCCCACCGTCCAAGTCTTATTACTCGCAAGGTTGCGTGCCGTAATGCTGGGCCTGTAGTCCAATTCCTCAACAGCTTTCAGAATCCTTTCTGTCACTTCCTGACTGATCTTCCTTTTACCCGAAAGAGCATATGAGACAGTTGCTGCAGAAACACCAACCTTTTGTGCAACAGTTTCAATGGTTACTTTTTTCATACATTCCTTTCAATGTTGTGTTAAACGCTTAAATGAGTTTACGGTGAATAAACCAATTCGTCAACCTGCGGAATCAACAAGTATTGCGGGGAGTTTTTGTTTAAATGTAATTGAACACTTTCTTCATAGCCGTTGAAAAACTTGTGCTATCCCGGTATAAGCCAACAGCCTAAAGGCGATGCTCCACATCACCAGGAAAATGGCAATGTTAAGGATACGCCAAGTTAATGCTTTTTTGAACAAGGGGGCAAGGAGAGCCGAACCATAGGCCAAGGTGAAAAACCAGAGAAAGGACATGGTGAGTGCACCCGCGCCGAAGAGGTACCGTCCACTCCCCTCAAAGGTTGCACTTATGCCACCTAAGAGAACCACCGTATCCAGATATACATGCGGATTCAACAAGGTAATCGCCAATGTGGTAAGAATGACCTGCTTGCGACTGACGGCCTTGACCTCGGCTTGTACCAACCCTTGTGCTGTCTGGAAAGCAGAGAAGAGACTCTTCAAGCCATAGACGAAAAGAAACAAGGCTCCCATACCGGCGGCAAAGCCCAGCAGTCTCGGAGATTGTTCAATAAACGTTCCCATGCCTGCAACACCGCAGCCTATGAGCAAGGCATCACAGAGCGAGCAGATTAGAGCAACGAGAAAACGATGTTGCTTGCGAATTCCTTGGGTAAGTACAAAGGCATTCTGTGCTCCAATTGCAATGATCAGGCCGGCACCGGTTGCCATGCCGGTAAAGAAAGGTAGTTCCATGCCCCACAGCGTAGAGAAAACCTTGATGTTTTGCAAAGCATGCAGGGAGCAAAAGAAGAAAAAACAGAGGGATTTGCAGAAATTCTGGAAGTACTCGTATGTATCATGGGATGCATTTGTGACAGGAGGGGACTATACTTCGCTTTGGAGGGTAGTCTATGCCACAATTGCAGGATTTGGTTCTTGGTCTCCAACACATCGGTATCCCGACGGATGACATACAAGCAACCATTGAGTTCTATCAGAGCCTTGGATTCTCGGTCATGCATACCAATGAGCATAATCACCACAAGGTTGCATTTCTCTCATTGGGGAATGTAGTCATTGAAACGTATGAGAATGACCAGGTGGCGGCAAAATGTGGAGCCATCGACCATATAGCGCTGAACGTAAGCGATATCAAAGCAACCCACACCGTGGTCCGAGCCCTTGGGTACCAGGAACTTGAGGACGGCATCCAAACACTGCCTTTCTTCAGCAATGGAGTAAGCTACTTTACCATTAAGGGGCCGAATGCAGAAAAGGTAGAGTTCTCCCAGTACCTGTAAGGGGCTTCAGCTGTTTTTCCAACCAAAACGTAAAACGACTAAGCTGTTCAGGGGTATGCAAATAATGGGGACACGCTTGTACAACTTCCAAGGAAGCAGAGAAGCGTGAACAGAACGCATCGATGGTTGCCCGCTCACTCACCTCATCCAGCTCTCCATACAGGATTGCAGTAGGATTCGCCCATGTTGTTATGGGATGTTCCTTTACGTACGAGTAATAGTCCCAATACAGCGTCATCCCAATCGGTGTTTCGATTTCCTGTTCAGTGCGTAATCGGTCCTCGGTAATCTGAAATGCCGACATCACGTTGCTGATCAGGTAGTGCATATCCACAACCGGGCTGAGAAACAGTACCTGTTTAAAGACTGCTTCAGAAAAAGCTACCAGACTAAAATAGGCTCCCATGCTGTTTGCAAACAAAGACAGCGTTGTCCAGCGGGATTTTACATACGAGAGAATGATCTTCAATTCCCCAACACACTGATCAACCTTGCAGGGAATCGTTTCATGGCTTCGCTCACCATGCTGGGGAAGGTCGAAACTCAGCACCTGATACCCTCTCTTGCCTGCTTGTTCAGCAAGTAAGCGAATGGGTGTGTCGGCTTTGTTGGATTTATTCCCATGTATTGCCAAAATAAGTACGTCAGAGGTTTTCCCCCAGAGCAACGCAGGGATGCCCTCAATGGTAAGTTTTTGTGTTTCCATATGCAGCGTTATACAGCAAGCATCTACCGTTTTGCAATCGGATGGCGGATGACAGTCTTTTGGCTCTCAGGTGCAACTTTCCGTGGATCGGAAAGATATATCTCATGGTGGAGACGACACTCGGAAAAATCCAAGGCATAGTGTTGGGATGCAAGATATGCATGCATAGCTGCAACCGTCCCGGGTTCTGTGTCGAAAGGTCCGATATGAAGAACCTGTACACACAAACCCTCGTCCAGACACAAAAATTCCACCGAGCTGCAGTCAAGGCCTTTCTTTCTCTTCACTTCAGCAAGAGCCCAAAGGACATCCTGCTGCTGTACGAAAGTAGGAATGCGGAGCAAGGACGTAAAGTGCAGCAAATCCTTTCTCGAGTAATCCATACCACGAATCCCTTCCTGGTACCACAGACCCTCCAAGGGAGGTACGACATAGTCGAAGTATCCATCCATATGATGGTCCCCGTTCTTGCTCATTTTCAGCGTATAGGCTACTGCATAGAGGTTTTCCACACTTCTCTGGTACTCCCCATCCTCTTGATTGGGATCACCCTTTCCCCGTACCGCAAGGTACTGCATCAGTGGGATGCTGATAATTTCCGGTTTCTGTGAAGGCTGATAGAAAGCCTTCTCCTCTTTCTTGAAATCAAAAGCCATAGGGCCTCCTATCGAAATTCATGTTGATTCATAGGGAAAAGTTTACTGTATAAAAGTTGACACGGTATGTCAGCTTTTATACAAGTCGCCGATTCTTCTAGCTTGTTCAAGAAGTGCCTGACGCAACTGAGCTGGTTCGATAACGGTCACCTCCGAACCAAAGGAGAGAACATAGCCAACCACCCAGTTGTCCAAGGGAAGACTTACAGAAACTAAAAGACTGCCTTCTGGTTCTTTGCATACGTACTTGCTGTCAAATTCATCGTACACCCGGTACGCCATTGATCGGGTAAAACGCAGGATTATATCGGTATACGATACAGATTGTTTGCTCTCACTTGCAGGATAGCTTTTCTTCTCAAACTGTCGGCCCAAACTCTTGGCACTGAGGATTCTGGTGAGTTTGAAGAGCCGAAAACCTTCGTTGGTACGACAGTACGCCTTTACATACCACGCCTTTGCTTTATACAGCAATTGCAACGGTTCAATGGTACGCGTATCCTCTTCGCCCTTGCTGTTGCAATAGGCAATTTGGAGGACCCAGCATTTGATGACGGCTTCCTTAATGAGTTCAAACTTCTTGTTGTCCAGTTCAGAAGGACCCCATCCAGAAAAGTCGATTTCCAGCCAGTCCTCCTCCATGGGGCCAAAAAGGGAATTGAGTTTTTGTAGCGTAGCCTCATGTCCAGGTTCACCGGTAACATCCAGACTTCTCAAGGAGGAAAGAATCGTTCTTCTTTCATCGTGGGAAAGCAACACCTTATCCAACGTAAAGCCTTCTACCAAGGCTAGGCCTCCCTGTCTCCCTGCAATGGAATAGACAGGTATACCTGCTTCACTGAGCCGTTCAATGTCGCGATAGATGGTTCGGGTCGAAACCTCAAGTTTCTCCGCCAAATGACCTGCTGTGACCGTTTGGTTTGCAATAAGGTAGTAGAGTATTTGAAACATTCGGGATGTTTGCACGCTTCCTCCAATAATTCTTAAAACTTGACAAGCCTTGTCAACATTATCCGATACACTGGCCCTATGCAAGGTTACCGTTGCAGGAGGAAGAAGCATGGCAACAGATTACCAAAATCTCTTTTTTGATACCGTGGATCAGGAGCACCTGTGCTGTGCCATTGCCGATGTAAAGCACCAAAGGGGTGTACAGCAGAAGAAGCAATGGCTCAAAAAGCGAATTTCAGAGGGACATGTTTTCAGGAAGTTGGATGCAAGGGGGAAGGTATTCATTGAATACGCTCCCCTGGAAACTGCATGGGTTCCCATCCTTGGAGAGAAGTACCTGTACATCTACTGTTTCTGGGTTTCAGGATCGTATGCAGGGCAAGGTCATGGATCTGCATTGCTTGACTATTGCATAAAGGATGCAAGGCAGAGAGGCAAAGCAGGGATCTGCGTCCTCAGTTCCAAAACCAAGAAACCATTTCTCAGCGAAAAGACTTTTCTCCTCAAATATGGCTTTCAGGTCGTGGACCAAGTCGCCGGCGGCTACGAATTACTCGCCCTCTCCTTCGACGGCAGCACCCCGCGCTTCAGTGAAAGTGTGAGGCAGATGCACGTTGAATCCTCGATACTGACCATCTACTACAGTGTGCAATGCCCGTATATAGCAGCCTGTATCGATGAAATACAGCAGTATTGCCAAGAAGCAAGCATCCCTCTTCGCCTGATACAGGTTGAAAACCTACAGCAAGCCAAAGCACTACCCTGTGTATTCAACAACTTTGCTGTCTTTTACAATCATCGATTCCAGACGGTGCAGCTGCTCAATGAGAACAGCTTGAAAAAGTTGCTTCAGAAGTGCACATAAGGCCAATCAGCTCAGAAAGATTCCTCCATGGTAGCAGTAGTAGGTCATTGCCTTCAGCGACAAGAGCTTTTCCATCGACTGGTCCGCAAGCTGCATGTCCAGCGTAAATTGAGGATTTGCCAGAACAGGCAGATTGTCTTCCAAAGCAAAAGCATCGCCGACGATGACAGCACACGCTGATGGTACGAACAACGAGATATGGCCGGGGGTATGGCCTGCAGTCAGAAGTACCTGAGTGCCCCCACACCAAGGAAGGAGTTGTGCTTCGGACAGCAGAACATCCACTTCTACCGGCTCAATTCTTCGGAGCATGGAGCAGAACATCTCACCGAAAGCCTGTTGCTCGATAGGCAGTGTTTCCTGCAACTTCTCGGCTTGCACCAATCGCTGAGGTTTCTCCTTTGCAGAGATGTAGACGGCCTCCATGGATGAAGCATAGACCAACATCCTAGGGTTTGCCCGCTTCAAAGCCGCTGCAGTTCCCATGTGATCGTGGTCGTGGTGCGTAAGGACAAGGCCGGTGAGTTGATCGAAGGTGATTCCATGCCGCTTCAGTTCTGCTTCAAGCAAGCCAAGACATCCTACATAGCCGCAGTCGACGAGGATGAGGTTCTCAGCATCCTGCAGAACAATGGGATGGATAAACGTTTCGCTGAATCCTGATGACATTGGCAGGGTTAGCTGGATGATGTGTTGCATGCATCTGGTCCTTATAAGAAAATTTCTGCCAACTACTATACCACAGCAAAGTCTTTTCTTTACATTTTCATGCTTCCGATTACACTGGCAATGTATACCATGTCTTATAAGGAAGCAGAGAATGGAAAAGGATACTCGAACCTTATTGGTCCTCAAAATTGGACAAGGAGCTTTCAGGGCGAAGGACTTGGCCAATGAAGCCATTGTTTCAGTAAAGAGTCCACAAGCATACGATATTGCTGAATGCGACACTGTTACCTTTGAGGTGACCAAACAGTGGCAATTCAAGAAGACCATCTATCTTTCTGGTCCCTTGCTTGAACACCATTTCGATTTAGGCTCTCTCGATATTGACGGCCATGAATTCATGGAAGTGGAGCTGGTTTCTGCAACCGAATGGTATGCGCCGAATGAATTGAAGGGTTTCATCGCCGAATGCCTCAGAGGGGGCAAGAGAATGTCCTATGCTTTTGAAGACTACACAGGCTATGGCTTCTACCAAAAAGACTGTGATCCCGTCACAGAAGCAAACGAGAGCGATACGATTGATCAGAAATACGATAAACATGCCAAGCTCTGGGAGGACTACCCCCAGTGCATTGATGCCCTCGTTCATATGGGATATGTGAATTTCCAATACTCAAGGTCCTTGAGGAACGCAGAGAACTGCCTCCGCTCAGCAATCCATATTGCCGAGAAGCATTTCATGCCAAATCTTGACGGTATCTTTCTCTGGTCCGAACTGAACAACCGCCCCTACCTGCGTGCCCTTCATGGGTTGTGTCTCGTAGAGTGGAGAAAGGACAACTTCGGTGAAGCTGAGCAAATCGCCCGAAAGATGCTCAGGCTGAATCCTCCGGACAACCAAGGAGCACGATTTCTGATCGAAATGATACAAAAACGTGAACCTTGGAGGGAAGAATAGGAATGTACTATTTCTGCAGCAGCATGTCCCCGTCTTTGATCCAGCCTTTCTTGCGCATGAAGAAAGAAAAGAGTAGAGACAGAAGTGCCGGCAGCAAAAAGTGCATCAACACTATCTGCGGCCAGGCATCCAAACCCATTATTGCAACTGCATTGAATTGGCCTACCAACCCGCTGGTTCCCATACCGGCCCCTGCACTGTTGTTTTCCATTTTGAATACCATGGTGCTGACAGGTCCAAGAATGGCCGCTGTCAGGGTTGGGGGTATCCAGATCAAAGGATTGTTCCAGATGTTGGGAATCTGCAGCATGCTGGTTCCCAGTCCTTGGCTGATAAGCCCACCTAGTTTGTTCTCCTTGTAGGAACTGACTGCAAAACCGATCATTTGACAACTACAGCCGACTACAGCCGCTCCTGCAGCAAGCCCGTCGATCCCAAGGCTGATGCATATGGCAGCGCTGCTGATCGGAAGAGTGAGAACAATACCTACCACCGTTGAGACGAGAATGCCCATGGGCAGGGGGTAGAGCGTAGTCAAGGAGTTGATGAACGAACCAAGGGAAGTCATAAGGGCCGCAATCGGGGGTGCTATGAAGTGGCCGACCAAACCTCCTCCCAAAATCGTTGCTAGGGGGACTACCATGATGTCCACACTGGTTTTTCCTGCAACTTTCTTGGAAATCTCTGCGGCTGCCAATGCAGAGAGCATTGCCCCGAAGGGTTCGCCCAATGCCACCTTCACCAAGGCAGTCCCTTCCCCCATTACGAAGGTACCGGCTCCAACTGCGCCTACTACAGCACTGCAGAGCACACCCAAAACTGGGGCTTTTACCGCTAAAGCGACCCCCACTCCGATGGCGGGTCCGGTGAGGTACTGTGCGACCTGGCCTATCTGCTCCAAGAGCAGCCAACCACTGTAGTGTCCGATTTGCTTGATGATGAGACCGATGATCAAAGAGGCAAACAAGCCCTGAGCCATACCGCTCAGAACCCGGGTGATGTAACCACCCACCTGCTTGCCATGGAGAGAAGTGTTGCCTTCTGCCATAGAGAGCTCCCATAGAATTGGATTTGGTGGATGACTTGTCAAGTGCAGCAACCGTAGCGTTGCACCAGGCCTCCGAATGAGCCGACTATACCAAGTGAGGGAAATTTAGTAAAGGTCAGGCCGTATGCATAGAATTCCACCTTCTGCGGACCAGTACTTGACACAGCATCTTTCTTATATCATAGTACATCTATTGTTTTTATAGTGTATTAAAAAAAGGGGGCATATATGCGTATAGTTCTTTGGCTGGGGGTATTCACATTTCTTCTCATCGCATTGACGGTAATGGGAAAACGTTTCAAAACTCCGTTCTCAGTACGAGTATTCGTCTCATTGCTTCTTGGAACCCTGTTTGGACTCTCCCTTTTCTTTTTTGCTGAGTCCTCGGTTTCCCAGGAAGTCCGTCGGTGGACAGCATTGGTCGGTAATGGATATGTCGACCTCTTGCGCATGCTGATAATCCCCTTGGTCCCGACAAGCATTATTGCAGGCTTGCTCAGGCTGAGCGATACCGGTGAGCTGAAAAAACTTGGACTGAGAACAATCGGTCTCTTTCTCTTTACCGCCACCCTGGCCGGCATCATCGGCCTTGTGGTTGGAAGCCTATTCTCCGTAGGAAGCGGAATGGTTATAGGAGAGCTTGCGAAGCGGGATAGCAACACCATTACCAACCTCTTTGCCCAGTTCAGGGCTTTCATTCCTTCCAACCCTGTACGGTCGGCTGCTGAAATGCAGATGATTCCCCTTGTTGTATTTTCCGTATTGCTTGGAGTTGCCGCCATTGCAGTAAAAACAAAACAGCCGGATAAAATCAAGCCGATTGAAACGCTGCTGGAAGGGTTCTTGGCAATTGTAATGCAACTTACCTCGATGGTGCTGAGCCTTACTCCCTATGGAGTGCTTGGCCTTACCTCCTACTGGCTGTCGAGTACCGGCCTTGCGGCACTGGTTCAACTTGGACTTTTTGTCGTTGCCATGATCGTCGCCTGCTTGCTTCACATGGCCTTGGTGTATGGCGGCTTGGTAGCCTCTACGGCAAAGATCAATCCGCTTAGATTCTTTCGAGCCTCAAGCCCCGCCCTTCTTCTTGCCTTTTCCAGTCGCTCCAGTTTAGGGGCCCTGACCATGACCATCAGTACAATGACAAAACGACTCAAAGTAAGCGATCGGGTGGCAAATTTCGTAGGACCGTTGGGCGCTGTGATGAACATGGATGCGTGTGGAGGAATTTTTCCGGCCATGGTAGCAATCTTTGCTGCAAACGCTTTTGGCATCGACCTGACCGTTTCGCAGTATGTCCTGATCGTGGTGGTCTCGATATTCGCAAGCCTTGGCAGTGCCGCCGTCCCGATGGGAGCCACCGCGTTCACCATCATCACCCTCACTACCGTAGGGCTACCGGTAGAAGCCGTTGGATTGGTGGCCGGTGTCGACTTTTTGGTCGATATGTTCCGTACCATGACCAATGTCGCCGGTGATTTGACGACTTCAGTGGTTGTAGCGAACTCACTGGGAGAATTTGATAAGAAGGCTTTCGATGAGCAGGACTTGAAAACAGAAATGGCGTTTGCCTAAGGAAACGCCGTCGGAAGGGAGACTATAGGTCTCCTTTCCATACGTATTGTTCCATGTCGATGTTGCCGTTGTCCAGAAAGATAATTCCTTCCTGTTCCAGCATGGCCTTTTGCAGTTCTGCAAAGCCTGCATTGGGCAGCGAGCCATCAGCTTTGACCATACGATGCCAAGGCAGTTCTTCGGGACAACCACGCATGGCCCATCCTACGATCCGGGCTTTTCTGGGATCACCCAGCATGCTGGCTATCTGGCCGTAGGAAGCAACCTTTGCAAAGGGAATTCGTGAGACTAGGTCTCGAACCTGGGTAAAGAATGAGTTCATCAGGGCTACCTCGATTGTCGCAGATAGTTCATTGTACACCAAAGCCCTGCCTGCATTACAATTTTCCTACTCCCTACACCCTCAACAAACCCCTAAACCCACGTGATGCATAGTAGGAATCTGCCCCGTTGTGATAGATGAAGACCCTGTCATAGCGGCTGTCCCCAAAGAGAGCCCCACTAAGAAGCCTCATCGAGTCCGGGGTACGAATCCAGCTTGAGGACTTTACATCGAACACACCGAATTGTTGGAGATTGCGATACTGTTCCTCATCCAGAAGTTCAATTCCCATTTCTTGGGCAAGGCCGCCGGCACTACCAATCGGAGGGTTCTTTTTCCTATTCTCCAATGCACCTTGGTCATAGCAGAGACTTCTACGCCCGAGGGGGCTTTCAGTAGAACAATCGACAAACAGGTAGGCATCCGAGGCTTTATCATACCCGATTACATCGGGTTCTCCTGCGGTGTTCTCCATCTGTAAAAGAGACCAAAGTTTTTGAGGTTGCTGCTGCAACCGCTCTTGTAGGGGATTCCAGGAAAGTCCCTCGTGACGGTTCATATGCTTGAGAAACCGCTCCTTGAGAGCTGCAAGGAGTGCTGCCTGTTGCTCTATGGTCAACGTATGAATAGCTTGCTTCATATACCATCTCCTTATACCAGTATATCTGGTAACAAGCATAATTGTACCTATATCTTAGTATTTTACTCAAGATACTCACCAAAGCTTGTTTTTCCACATACTCCATGAACCAAGGGCAATCCGGTATTGACAATAATCCATGTACAACGGGTATAATCATATTGATACATATCTATTTGTGAGGTTCCTATGAAACAATCAGGAATTGGATTTTTTGAACGATATCTTACCCTTTGGGTACTACTTTGCATGGTTCTCGGAATCGTAATCGGAGTCTACCTCCCCCAGATTCCCCACTTCCTTGCAAAGTTTGAATATGCCAATGTTTCAATCCCGGTGGCTATTCTCATTTGGCTCATGATCTATCCCATGATGCTTAAGGTCGACTTTCACAGCATCAAGGAAGTCGGACAGAACCCCAAAGGCTTGGTGATAACCTGGGTGACCAACTGGCTTATCAAGCCCTTTACCATGTATCTCATCGCCCTGTTCTTCTTTTTTATAGTGTATAAGGCAATTCTGCCGCAAGAGACCGCACGACAATACCTTGCCGGGGCGGTACTGCTTGGGGCAGCTCCCTGTACGGCAATGGTCTTTGTATGGAGTCACCTGACCAAAGGCAATCCAGCCTACACCCTGGTACAGGTTGCCACCAATGATCTGATTATCCTGGCAGCCTTTGTCCCCATCGTCGGCCTGCTGTTGGGCATCAGCGGCATAACCATCCCGTGGATGACACTTTTTCTCTCAGTCATACTCTTTGTTGTCATCCCCCTGGGAGCCGGCTGGCTTTCCCGTGTCCTGATCACCAAGAAACGGGGCCTTCAGTACTTCGAGCAGACCTTCATTCCAAAGTTCAGCAATGTCACCATAACCGGGCTTCTGTTGACGCTGATCATCATATTCTCATTTCAAGGCAAAACTATTGTAGGAAATCCTCTGCACATCCTTCTGATCGCCGTCCCGCTCATCCTGCAGACTTTTCTGATTTTCTTCATCGCCTATCTCTGGGCAAAAGCTTGGAAACTTCCCCACGATGTTGCAGCCCCGGCTGGAATGATCGGCGCTTCAAACTTCTTTGAGTTGGCAGTAGCGGTGGCAATCTCGGTTTTTGGTTTGCAGTCGGGAGCTACGATTGCCACCGTAGTCGGCGTGTTGGTAGAGGTACCGGTCATGTTGACGTTGGTGCGCATTGCAAACAACACCAAGAAATGGTTTAAAACCCCTGCATTGCAGTAAGATTCATCATTTCCTGGATATATACCCACCACTGATAATCTTGGAGTCGTTCACGACAACAACGGCTCCAGGAAGCATGGTGTTGATAAGAGTCACAGCCTCTGCGATTCGTTTGCGTTTAAGATGCAACAGAAGGATGTCTCGGTTTCCATTACGTCCGGTTCCCTTAATTACCGTCACGGCAAAGTTGTCCTTTCGCAAGGAGTCTGCCAACGCAACGCTTTCGGGGTCTTCAGGAACGATGACTTGAACCGAGCTAAGGCCGAATGCCAGCTTGTCCTCAAACCACGACCCCATGTAATTGCCCACTGCGAATGCGAAAGCGAAAACCACCATCCGAAGAGGATCCTCTTGGAAGCCCTCCAACACCGTACCGGTAATCAACAACCACAGGATACTATCGAAAAAGGCAACCATCGTCCCTTTGACCCGTTCTCCTCTATTGATGAGAACCATACGGATGGTAGATACCGTTACTTCCAGAATTTTCCCAAAAAAGATTATGAAGTAAATCCAAATACCCAGATTATCCAAGAAATCCATACTCACTCCTTAGCGTTGTGCAAGTATAGACGAGTCTGATTGAATTTGAATCAAATTGGAAGAGGACAGGAGGGCCTCGTATACAGACATCACGAAATTTTCATGGTTGCATACACCAAGGCTAATGTTGGCTGGCAGAGTATCCTTTGACTAATCTCAGGCTGCGTAAGGTGATCCACTTGTTCTCCTCGCCCTTGCTTCCCATCGGAATCAGGAGGCGGTCGCTGGCATAGGTGTTTCCCAAAAGCCATCGACCCTTATCGTTCTGTTTTTCCAGCACAAGTTGGAAGGCATCTTCCATCCTTTCATCATGCATCCCTTCACGTACAAGGATGTCCAGAATCTCCAAAACATCAGTCTGGTACATCAAAGGAAAAGCAAAGTGAAGCCAGCCCGGCTTTGCTTTCTTCTTCAAATTATGACTGCTCTTGTAAATATGGTGAATCAACAGAAACTCGGCTAAACGTTCAATGGTTGCCTGTTGTTTCTCTGTTCTTAGTTCTCGGTTGACACAAGTCAGTGCCTTGAGTGTCTTCACCACCCCCATGAAGCATGTATGGGAGCCCCAACACATTTCAAACCTATCATAGGGGACGACTTGGCTCTCGATCAGCTCTCCATCATTGAGGACGAGAAACTCAACCAGATGGTTCAAAGCCTTCTGTAATCGCTCATCCTTTAGAAACCCGAAATGGATCAAAACCCAAACCAGGTTGCCTGTCAGACACGGGATGACCTCCGACTTCCTTCCCCCTCCTGTTTTTTGGGCAGTGTTCATGGAGAATCCGCCATCTTCCGGTTCCTGGGAGTTCACTAAGAGGTATTCGCACATTTCCCGAATCTGGTCATCAGCCTCTGCACCAAGTTCTGCGAGGGTGATCAGCGACCAGACAAGCCCTTTGTACTTATAGGTGTAAAACCGCGAGTATGTCTCCCTGTATGAAGGCTGAGCCATCACAGAGAGCATTTGCGGTACAAGGCCGGTTTTCGCAATTGCTGCTTTGGCTTCCTGTACGAGAGGGTCATCTTGCGGTTTATCCAAGAGGTCTGTCAGCGTGAAGTACCGCACTGAAGGATTGTTCTCTTCCAACAACCAGGTGAGAGTCTGCTCGGTTGCATAGGTGTGCCAATCGATCATAGACGGCCTCAGGAAGCAAGGCGGATGCTGATGAGGTGCTTGATATCCTCAAGTACATCGTCATCCACTGCTTCGATCATGAGCCAACGGCCCATGGACATCGGTTTAGCCTTGGCAAAAGTATTACTCACTGAAGAGCTAAACAACCCGGCTTCCATTTCAAATGCTACTTGTTCATCGTTTTTAGGACCCACGACCACCAACGCAATGAACGAGTCCTTTAGAGGATACAGCGTACAGAGTGATTTGCCGCCCTTGCGATACTTCACATTCCAGCCCGGTTGGGCGCTGCAACTGCTGTATTCGATGCTTGGCGTGACATGGTAGGTACCCTGCAAGTATTCGTTCAGGTGATCCCAACGCTTACGCTCAGAGCCGACAAACTCGCTCATCTGATTAAGACTTGGAGCCTGGTCCTCCGAAAACATCAAATGCCACATCCTGCACCTCCTCAATGTCTGTTTCATACATCTTGGTACAGTATCAAGAGGCGGTCAATGTTCCAGCTTTTGCTTTTCTTGTGTTTTCTCAGGATAGTATTCTAATACATGTCGTAATCGAGTTTAAGGACGATATTCTGAGGATAATCTCCGAAGTGCTCACCAAAAAGGCTTACCCCTCCGACAAAACGGGCATCTTCCTTGATTCCAATCTTTACGCTGATGAAGCAGTCTTCCTTGATTCCCAAGGCATCGATGGTCAAGTCGGCAATCCGCTCATTGTTGAGGAACGTCCCATGGGAGTTGACCCTCCAGCTGGTGAGCAGGCCATACTGGTTCAACGACTCAGGCCACCACGAGGGGTTGAACTTCCCTTTCCGACCGCCCAAGTCTCCGGGGCTCGTCCAGGTCCCTATTTCAATGTCATTGACCCAAACGGTAATATCACTCGGCCAGTCATTACGATAGAAAGGGGCCTCGGAACATGCCTCGAAGGAGAGGTCGAATTGCTTGGGAATTCCTCCGTTGACGATGGTATTAGGGAACCTATACTCTACAAATCCCTTATAGAACCAAAGTAGTTGGGCACCAGTTCGATCAGGATAGTAGAAACTGCAGGGCTGGTCAAAAATACCTATGGCACTCTTGTCACTGACCAAACCGCACGTCGGGTGGATTTCACAGTTGACAAAGTTTCCGATGGGCATACTCAACACCACCGAGTTCTCTTTGTTCTCATGCATCTGATCGAGCAGAAGCCTGAATACTACCCTATCACAAACACGGCTGCTTACCTTCATACTGCCCCGAATCCCAGGTTGGGACTCGGTAAAGAGAAGCCCGGCATTCTCAAGAATGCGGACATTCAGAGCCGCAGTTGAAGTTGGCAGCTCCAATTGTTCGGCAATTTCATTCACACTCAGACTTTTCTCATTGAGGAGTTCAAGGATGTTGATTCTCGCCTCATTGGCGATAGCCTTGGCAACGACCAGCAATTTCTGCTTATCGGAATAATCAAGATTAATCTCTTTCAACATCCTCTCGTACCTTCTCTTTCAATCGATACCCTATCCTAACACATCGCAAGGTTGCAAATACATACCCCACCTATCTATGAAATCGCAGAAGATTCCAACTAAGGGGAGCAACTTGCAAGGCCGAGGTATTTTTATCCGTAAAAGCAACAACGCTCGGTTTGACCTCATCCGGATTATCCTTGTCATTCACAGCATACAAATCCGCATGCTGTAATACTACCTGTTCAAATACGTGATAATCAGGTCCAAATCCTGTAAGATCCAAATTCAGAGCCAGGCTTTCACTCTGATGGCGGTTCACCACAAACAAATCAATCTCACCGGTTTCTGGATGGTGCACCATCAGGGTATCGGCATACGGGATGGTCCCATACTGTTTGTTCTCATAGGATGCAACTTCGACACGGCATTCCAAAATCTCTCCCCTGCCATACTTGGAAGCATAATTGAGCGGCCAGTAAATGGTCTGCTTCCATGCATCTCCACCGGTTTCCGTCATTATGGGGGCAATGGTGTTTACCAACTGAGCTATGCAGGCAATTTTGACACGGTCGCAGTGCCTGAGCAAGCTGTTCAGCAGGCATCCCACCACCAAGGCATCCTCGAAGGTGTATACATCCTCAAGCAAGGAGGGACCGACTATCCACGGAGTCTGCTGCTTGTCCTTGTCGTGGGAGTGGAACCAGACATTCCACTCATCAAAACAAAGATACATAGTCTTTTTCGACCGCTTTTTGGCCTTTACGTAGTCACACACATGAACAACCGTCTCAATAAACGCATCCATGCTTGCAGAGCAGGCCAGGAAGGTGGCTATATCTTTCTCGTCATTGCGGAAATACATATGCAGGGAAAGGTAATCGACAACCTCGTACGTATGATCGAGTACTGTTTCCTCCCACTTGGGAAAGGTGGGCATATTCGAATTGGAACTACCGCAGGCAACCAGTTCAAGGGAGGGATCGAACAACTTGATGGCCTTGCCTACTTCCGAAGCCAGGCGCCCATACTCTTCGGCAGTCTTGTGACCGACTTGCCAAGGGCCGTCCATCTCATTTCCCAAGCCCCAAAGCTTGATATCAAAAGGGTCTTCCGATCCATGGCTCTTTCTGAGATCACTCAGATAGGAACCACCGGGGTGATTGCAATACTCAACCAGTTCCTTGGCCTCAGCAAGACCGCGGGTGCCCAGGTTGAACACCATCATCGGCTCGGTTCCCACTTTCTTTGCCCAGTGCATGAATTCCTGTAAGCCGAATTGGTTCGGATCGAGGGCTTTCCAAGCAAGATCAAGCCGGGTTGGACGGTTTTCCTTGGGTCCTATCGAATCTTCCCAGTTAAAATTGGATACATAGTTTCCTCCAGGGAAACGTACTACCGGTACATCAAGCTGGCGAACAAGGTCCATGACATCAGTTCGAAAGCCTTCCTCGTCCGATGCAGGATGGTCCACCTCGTAGACACCCCCATAGACCGCTCGACCAAGTTGTTCAACGAACGAACCAAACAGCCTGGGATCGACCGTCCCACGGACAAATTGCTTATTGGCATGAATCGTACACTTCACGTTGCTGCTCCTCTCTGATTTGTATGCTTAGCCTTTGACTCCGCCTGACGTCAATCCGGCGATGAAATATCGTTGGAAGAAAATGAAGACCACAATAATCGGCAGCGTAGCTGCCAGCGATCCCATGATCAACAAATCGTAGTTGTTCCCATACGGGGTGAGCAGGGTGTTCAATCCTATGGGAAGGGTGAACTTGTTCCCACTTCTGAGGACGATCAACGGCCACAGAAAGTTGTTCCAGCTCTGCATGGACATGAAAATCGCCATTGCGGAGAAGGCTGGAGGCATGATTGGAACAATGATCCTAAAGAAAATGGAATACTCATTCAAACCATCCACACGGCCGGCATCGATCAAGTCATGGGGCAGGCCCTCGATGTATTGCTTGAAGAAGAAAATTGCAAACGGTGAAACAATCATTGGTAGAAATACACCAAGAAAGTGATCCATCAGCTTGACGGTGATCATCAGCTTGTACAACGGGAGAATCAAAATCTGCATGGGCACCAGCATGAGAAAAATTACCAGGGTAGTTACGAATTTTCTCCCTTTGAACCGATAGACCGAAAGTCCGTATGCCACGAAGGAACTAAAAAAGAGAGCTAGCATCGTTTGGATAAGCATGATAAAAAGGCTGTTGCCATACCAGGTGAAGTAGATACCGTCACGGATGTTGAACAGGCCCTTGAAGTTCTCCAGGTTCAAGTCGGTAGGGATGAGCGTCTGCAGGGTAATACCGTAGCGAAGCAAGTCGCGACCTGGGCGGAACGAAGCCAACGCCAACGAATAGAGGGGTACCAGGTATATGAGGCAGAGTGCTATCAAGAGCACATGCTTTGCGATGGTTTTTGCTTGTGTATGCGGCTTTCTATTCATTATCGCTTACCCTCCTCGGCAAAGAAGCTAAAGATTTTCAACAGCGATACGCTGAGGGTGAAAACGATGATCAGCAAGACGATACCGATTGCACTGGCCATGCCCATTTCTCCCTCTTGGAAGCCTTTATTGTAGAGATGTCCGACGATGGTCAAGCCAACATTGTTCGGAGACGGCTTGCCCGCCCAGAGGATGAAACTCTCCTCGAACATGGCAAACCCACCAAAAATACTGATGGTGGTAACAAAAATTGTGGTTCTCTTCAACAGAGGAATGGTAATACGCCAGAGCTTTTGTAGACCCGATGCACCATCGATGTCTGCTGCCTCATAGAGCTCTTCAGGTATGTTCTGCAATCCTGAGAGGAAGTAGATGATATTCACTCCCACCCAGCGCCAAAGGGCGAGAATGAGAAGCAGCAGCATAGCCTGCGTCGGACCGCCGAGCAGCCACTGCCTCGGTTCGGCTCCGAATACTGCAGCGATAGTATTCACAATACTTTTCGAGCTTGAAGCAAGGAGCAAGCGCATAATCGTTCCGGCGACTACGATGGAGACCAAACTGGGTACATAGAGGATGGACCGATACAGTGAATTGAGTTTCCGATTCCCTATGTTGAGAAGCACCGCCAGTAAAAGAGGAATCGGAATCAACAGTGCAATGGTATATACAGTATAACGAGCACTGTTTTGCAAAGCAACCTTGAATTCAGGGTTGTTGAGCTTTCCATAGTTGGTCCAGCCAATGAATTCAACCTGACCGGGATATACCTGCTGGAAGCTCATTACAAAGGTACTAAGAATCGGATACAAATAGAAAATGAGGAAGGACAGGATAAACGGCAGTATGAAAACATACGGAGCCACCCTCATTGAATTATAATTTGGTTTATGTAACATCATCCCCCCTCTTTCGACATGATACGCCGGAGGAAGCCCCGGCGTATCAAAATTTTTAGTTAGCGAGAAAGATCGGCAGCTTCTTTCAAAGCTTGTGCAGGAGTTCTGTTCTGCTGTTGCAGAGCCTGAATCATTACCGAAGATTTCACTCTATCGATGACTGCAGGAAGCTTCTCCTTGATGTTTACGCCCAGAATCTCGTCCTTGATTTCCAACAACATGCCGAAGATATCTTCATTGAGATAGAAATCAGTAAATTTGTTGGGTTGGTTCATGGTCGGATCATCCCATACGTCCCAGCGGGGAGGATCAAAGCCAAGGTCGGTCCAAATCAGGAGGTTGCCTTCCTTGGAGCCCTTTGCGAACATAAGGAAATCCTTGGCAAGCTTGAGATCACGAGCCTGCAACGTTACAGACGTGCCGGTTCCACCCATACCTGCAGACCGTGTTCCGGTGCTGAACTTCGGCATCGGCAGGATCAACATTTTCCCCTTTAGGTCAGGCATATAGTCGGTGAAACGATTCATGTACCACATCGGCATCCACAGAGAAGCAGCGCCGCTGTCATTCATGAAACCGTAATACTCCTCAGCGTGATGGAATCCGCCGGGTGCTGCAATCGCAATACCGCTGTTCAGCATATCCTTGAGCATCTGCAGAGTCTTGACGTTGGTATCGTTGTCAAGAATCACATTGCCATCCTTGTCCAGGAAATCAGAACCTTGCTGAGCGATCAGTGGCCAGAAAGACCATTGCTCGGTCACTTCCAACGTAGTCATGGGCTTGCCGGTCTTTTCCTTGACCTGCTTGCCGGCAACCATATAGTCGTCCCAAGTTTTGATTTTGTAAGGATCGACACCAGCGGCCTTGAGGATTTCCATATTGTAATAAATGACCATTGCACCAACATGGAACGGAAGTCCATAGTTTTTGCCATCCTTGCTGTAGATATCAAGCCGGGAAGTAACAAATTTCTCCCTTACCGGATCGATGACATCATTGAGCGGAGCCAACTGGATGTTGCCTTTCAGGAAGTTGGGATACTTGGCAATCTCGATATCAACGATATCAGGAGCACCGGTCCCTGCCTGAAGGGAAACGAGCAACTTGGTGTGCATGTCTTCATACGGAAGTACTTCTCCGACGAAGTTGATCTGACGATCGGGATTCTGCTCATTCCAAAGTTTCGCCATCTTTTCATAGAATGCAAGATGGAGATCCTGGAAGGTCCAGAAACTCACATCGGATACACCGGCGGCCGCAGGTTTTGCACTCTCTGCTGCTCCAGCACCGAATACCAGTCCAACCAAACTGACCAAAAGAATGGTTACCAGAATGATTCTCTTCATAATACTCTCCTTTTTTTGAACAAGTTATTTGTTCTTTTCTAGAATTCTAACCTCTTTACAACAAAATTCTTGTACCTTTTACCTGTAGTATAAATGGGTTCTTGCAGTTGTCAACTGTTTAATGGTAGAGAATTAGCAATTTTTTCCTCGTATAAAACCAAACATTCACAGAGAGAACAAGTGGCAAACAAGCCGCACAACCATCTATTTATTACAATTTTTTTGTTTTGTATACTCCCGATGAAAAATGGGCTGTTTCTGCTCCTTTGAACGGAAAACCGACTAGGAGTCTTCCAGTAACAACGCTACCCATGACACTCTTTCAATCGGCTTTCCATCGCTGATCCTGCTGATACCATTGAACCATGCCTCTGTACATTTCAGGAGAAATTCTGGATCGTGGATCGGAAAACCGGAGGCACTGCCGAGCAGACAATCGATGCCGCACATCGGGCATCTCAGGGTCTTATCCCGTGGAGGACGCTCCTCAATCCAATAGAGTTTTTTCTCTGTTTGTGGGTTGAAAGTGTGACCGCAGTAGAAGCACGTGCAGCTATCACTAGCAAGAATCCGCCTCTCGTTTGCGAAGGTTGCCCGGTGGGCCTCTTTGATAGTGGCATCACTATAGTTCATGTACTTACCTTCCAGCCCGCTTCCAACAAGGCATCCAGTGTCTCATAGGAACCTTCCAAGGCATCAGTCTTGTAATTGAACACACGATACCTAGAGGCAAGTGCATCGTTTAGGGTTATATAGCCGAACCTGCCATCCAGATGATCCAGATAGCAACCTTTGTTCGGCTCTATCAACGAAAAACTGAATGCAACGATATCGACGCGACTGATAATGTCCCTGGTTACCTCTTGTTGATCTTTTCTCCATGTTTTCATGGCAACTCCTTTTGGCACACCCTAAGCATACCCGTAGGGCTGTGTCAGCACGTGACACAGTCTCTCACCAAGAAGGAATTGTTTGTTAGCAACATAAAGGTACTGAGACGGCAAGGAAAAAACAAGCTTTCGTTCTTTCTTGTATGAAGAAAGCAATGAAGGCTGCCCTTTTCGGACAGCCTTCACGTTGGTTGTAGAGAATTGGGATGCCTGTGGCAGTGCGTATCAGCCGGAGACGAAACCGCCGTCGACCAGTTGCTTCCTCAGGTTCTCCTGCTGCTTGGCGGGGGACGGAAGGTTCGGCAAAAACGGGCTTCCCACCTGCATACCCACCAGGTTCGCCAGGTCCTTGGTCGCCACCGGGAAGCTGGAAGCGTCGGTCGCAAGCCTGACGGGGTTCAGCTGCCACTGCGCCTCAAGCGACCCCCTCAGGTCCCCAGCCACGTACTTGTCGTAGATGGAGCAGACAAGGGCGGGCAGGTAGTTGGCCGTCGAGCACACAGCACCCACGGCCCCCACGCACAGCCCCGAGTAGATCAGCGTGTCCTTGCCGCACATCACCTTGAAGCCCACGTCGGCGTTGCGCCGGATGAACTCCATGGTCTGCGTCAGGTCCCCGCTGGAGTCCTTCATGCCCACCAGGTTGGGGATGCTGTGCGCAAGCTCCTGTACCAGGTCCTGGCTCATCGCGTAGCCGCAGCGCCCCGGGTTGTTGTACAGCAGCACCGCAGTATCGCCCACCGAAGCGGCTATGCTCCTGATGTGCCCCTTCAGCTCCTGTTCGGTCGGCTTGATGAACATCGGCTGCAGGATCGAGATTCCCTTCGCCCCCAGCCTCACGCCCATTTGGGCGAGGCGGATGCACTTGCTGGTGCGGATGCTGCCCACGCCCATGTACACCGGCACCCGGCCCGCCGTCTGGTCCATGATGACCGACAGGGCCCTTTCCATCTCGTCCTCCTCCATCATGTAGAACTCCCCGTTGGAGCCGAAGGCCAGGACGCCGGAGCATCCGCCCTCTATGACGAAGTCGATGAGGTTGCGCAGCGCCTGCTCGTCCAGGCTCTCGTCTTCTGTGATGGGTGTCACGATCGGGGGGATGATCCCCTTGATGAAGGAGGTATCCATACTCACTCCCCGATCTTCGTGCCGGACAGCTTGGCGTAGTAGCGGGCAAGGGCGCTGTGGTCGTCGCCTCCGAACCCGTCGCTGTGCAGCGTCTCCATCATCTCGCGCGCAAGTGAGGTCAGCGGGAGCGGGGATCCCACCCCGTGGCCGGTGTCCAATGCATTGGCAAGGTCCTTGATGTGCAGGTCGATCTTGAAGCCCGGCTTGAAGTTCGAGTCCATCATCATCGGGGCCTTGGCGTTCATCACCGTGCTTCCGGCAAGCCCGCCCTTGATCGCATCGAACACAAGGTGCGGGTCCACCCCGGCCTTGCGCACCAGCGTGAAGGCCTCCGCCACCGCCGCTATGTTCAGCGCCACGATGATCTGGTTGGCCAGCTTGGTCGTGTTGCCCGCCCCGATCGGCCCGCAGTGCACCGCAGTCGCACCCATGACCAAGAGGATGCCCCTCACTTCCTCGAAGAGGCCCTTCTCCCCCCCGACCATGATCGCAAGGCTGCCGTCGATGGCCTTCGGCTCGCCGCCGCTTACCGGGGCGTCGAGCATGCGCACCTTCTTCTGTGCACAGGCCTTCTCGACCTCCTGGCTCGCAAGGGGGGCGATGGAGGACATGTCGATGAGGATCAGGCCCTCTCTTGCCCCCTCGAGCACCCCGCCCTCTCCCATGACCACGCTCTTTACGTGCGGGCTGTTGGGCAGCATCGTGATCAGAAGGGGGACCTGGGCCGCCACGTCGGCAGAACTCCTGCCCGCTGTCGCTCCGGCTGCTACCACGTCGGCCACGTTGGCCGCATTCACATCATAACAAACAATACTATGACCTGCCTTCAGCAGGTTCTTCGCCATGGGCTTGCCCATGATGCCAAGTCCGATGAATCCAATTTTCATAGGTATATCCTCCGTGTTTCGAATTATTCCTTGCTGCGTATTTTGGCCATCTCTGCTCTCCAAAGACGCAAATCAGCAATATCCAGTTTTCCATCTTGTGTTGCCTTGCATCCATTCAGAACAGGAAGCTCGGCTTGTTGCATTTGACGGCAGGCATCTGCTACCTGGTCGGCAACTTCGTTGGGGATCAGGACGGCACCATGCTTGTCGGCATGTATGAGATCTCCGGGACGTACGATCAAACCGCCGATTTGCACCGGAGTCCCGGTTGCTTCCATATGAATATAGGCATGGGAGACCAGCGTGCAGGAGGCGAGATACGTGAAACCAAGTGAATATGCTTCATCGAGGTCGCGCACCCCCCCGTTGGTTATCACACCCATACAGCCCAGGGCCTTATGGACGGTGGTCTGCACCTCGCCCCAGAAGGAGCCGATGGGCTCTTCATCGATGTCCTGAATCACTGAAATCGGTGTAGAGGGACAGTCAAGAAGCGACTGGTAGTACGCATACAAGGTCTCCTCGTTCTCCTTGGTCCCGGGATAGCGGGCGCTGACCTTGGCGGTGCAGGCATACCCGACGATCGGCTTTCTATCATAATAGAGTGCCTTGATGGAAGGTGAGGTATATCCCTCGGTTTTGCTTCTGAGTTTGAATTTCTCGATGGCGTTGCATACCGTCGGGGTATCAAACTGTCTGAGTTCTTCCAATTGTGCTTCTGTCAAATACTTCATAGAGCCTCCATGTGTGCTCGGCTTACGGGTGGTTTGTTCACCGGCCAGGAAGGAACCTTGCCGGTCAATACTTCATCAATTCCCTGGGCGGCAAACAGTGCCATGCGAATTTTTGCGTCACTGGTAAGTGCTGCATTGTGCGGTGTGAGCAACAACGATTCCAAACCAAGCAATGGATTGTAAGCCTTCGGTGGTTCATCGTCCATCACATCCAGTGCAGCTCCTGCTATCAGCCCACAGTTGAGCGCCTCAAGCAAGTCAGCCTCCACCAAGAGCTCGCCGCGGGCGAGATTCATGAAATAGGCTGAGGTTTTCATCAAGCCAAACTGCTTGATCGTAATGGTCTTGTTGTTCTGCTCACTTGCAGGATAGTGGGCTGAGACATAGTCGCCGATACGAAAAGCATCATCAAAGTGTTCCAGTTTTTGAACATAGTCAGGTTTGTCCAACTGATCCATCAATGGGTCGTAGGCGCAAACCTTCATACCCAAGCCATAGTAGGCCTTGTGGGCAACAAGCTTGCCGATCTTCCCATACCCCAGAAGGGCCAAGGTTTTGCCTTCCAAGTCCATGCCTGCCTTGCGGTTGCGAAAGCCATAATCGGCAGCATGGGCAGCCTTGTTGCTTTCCAGCAAATTTCTTCCCAAGGCAATAATGAAGCCGATAGTCATTTCTGCCACCGAGTTGGAATTCGAAGTGGCCCCATTGGTCACCCAAATACCCAGCTCTTGGGCATACGCAAGGTCTACCTTGTCCACACCGACACCATGGCGGGCCATGACCTTGACGTTTTTTGCTGCGTCAAGGACATCCCGGTCATAGGCTTCGTTGCGAAACAGTACGGCATCGACATCGGCAATGTCTGCAATAAGGGAAGCTTTGTCGGTTCCCCTACCCATGCGTATGGCATAGCCGCGTTCGCGCAGGTATGCCTTTCCTACCTCAGCGATATCCTCGGGGATAAGAACAGTCTTCATACACACTCCTGTTATGAATAGAGCTCCTGATGCTTCTGTACATTCGCACGGGCAAGAGCTCCCAAGGAGAGCGTATCACTCATGCAAGTCACAATGTGCGCTCCCTTGGCAAACTTTGCCTTGGCAGCTTCCCAGTCGGAACCGAGTGCCATCAGGTATTTATCTGAAGCAAGAACTTTACTCTCAACTTCTTCCAGGGCCGCCTTTGCCTCAGGCGCCTGGGCATTGCCCAGATACCCCAGGTTGGTTGCCAAGTCCACCGGGCCCACCATAATTCCCTCATACCCTTGCAGCTTGAGAATCTCATCCAGATTCTGCATGCCCTTAGGCGATTCAATCATGAGAAAAAGCATGACCAAATCGTTTGCTTTGGTGAAGTACGAAAGCGGGTTGTTGCCATAGTGAGCCGCCCTGGTGCTTCCGGCTACGCCCCTGATTCCATCCAAAGGATACCGCACTGCCGCTATGGCTGCCTTTGCTTCCTCGACGGTCTCAATATTGGGTACTATGATTCCATACGCACCTGCATCCAGAACACGCTTGATGGCAACAAAATCATTCCAAGGAACCCTGACAAAAGGAACAGCCGGGTATCCATTCATCGCCTGAAACTGCGTCACCAAGGTAGGTAGCTCAACCGGGGAGTGTTCCATATCGATGATAATGGCTTCCATGCCTGCATCAGCAAGCACTTCCGTGGTGATGTTGCTGGCAGCCTGAGCCCAGGCCGCCAACACATTTCCACCGTTTTGCAGTTTCTCTTTTACTGCATTATGGTTCTTGGCAATCATTTCTGTTTCACCTGCTCTTCGCTCTTCTTCTCCAAAACCTCTGCCCGCCTATTGGCACGAGGAAGAAGAATTGCAAATGCCACAGTGAGCAACAGGAAGAACAAACTGTCAAAGTGAGTAATGAAAATGAGAGGATTTCCACTGCTGATCGTCATGGTGGTGCGCAAATACTGTTCAGCCAAAGGCCCAAGAATAACCGCCAAAATGAACGGTACGTTCGGATAGCCCTGACGCTTGAAGAAGTACATGACAACGCCGATTACCAAAGCCAAGCCCATCTGGAATGCAGAATAGGTTGCAGCAAAGACACCCAGGATTGCAATGAGTGCAATACTGCTATAGAGAACCAAGCGGTTGATGCGAACAATCTTCAGATAGTAAGGACCGAAGAGGAACAGGCTGAGCGGCAGCAACACCGCTGCACTGATCAGAAGTGCCATATACATGGGAGCCATGACGTGCATCTGCTTGACCAACAGATCGGGTCCGGGTACGACACCGTAGACCATCAAGACACCAAGAATAATGGCTGTGGTTCCGTCGCCGGGAATACCCAGGGAGAGCATCGGCACCATGGCACCGCCGCACATTGCATTGTTTGCCGTCTCGGCAGCAACAAGACCGTCAACTGCACCGTGCTCGAAGCGCTCAGGATGCTTACTCACACGCTTTGCCTCAACATACGAGACGAAGGCAGCCATGGAAGCTCCTGCACCGGGAAGTACTCCAATCATATACCCAATCAACGAACTCTTGATGTAAGTTTTCCAACCCACTTCCTTCATTTCCTTGAAGGTGGGGAAGAACTCTTTACGCTTGAACTTCACACTGTTTGCAGCTGACGTCAATTTCTTGTATTCAGCATTGTTGACCATTGCTTGGTCGAACAACTCGCTTATTGCGAAAGCTCCAATAATGAGGGTGGTCAGATCAATACCTTCAATAAGATTTGGTATGCCAAACGTAAAACGAGACACCGACTTCAGCGGGTCCATGCCCACCGTTGCCAGCATAATGCCGAATGCCATGGTAAGAATGGCCTTCATACGTTTCTTCTCAACAATGACGATGACCACCAAAGCAAACAGAATCAGGGAGAACTTGCCGGGGGTCCTGATTTTCAGTGCAAGGCTTACTGCCAAGGGAGAGACGAAAATCAACAGCAAGGCACCGATTGATCCACCAATGGCAGAACCGATCGTGGCATGGCCGATGGCTTTAGCGCCAAGGCCCTTGCGCATCATCGGATAGCCTTCCAAACAGGTCATCAATGCAGAAGGAGCTCCTGGGATATTGATGGTAACAGCCGTTATGCTACCTGAATAAATGCCGGACATGTAGACACCCATGCACATAATCAGGGCATAGGTCATCGGCATGGTATAGGTCATCGGAAGCAGGAGAACTATGGCCAGCATTGAAGTCAGGCCGGGAAGCGCTCCGAAGATGATTCCGATGAAAAATCCTATAGAGAGATACATAAGGGACAAAGGTTGGAATACAACGGATGTACCCGCTAAAATTTGCAGTATTTGGTCCATGACTTACCTCCAGAGCTCAGGGAATCTGATGTCGAAACCGATGACATACATTACGTACACAACAACCCCGATCAAGAGAGCATAGATAATTTTCCGTACGATATCCTGGGGCTTGTCATCATAGATCAACATGAAGAAAAACACATATAAAGGAGCAAGGATGGTGAATCCAAGGATGTCAAACAGCAGAATAAACACCGCCATGATGAGAACGATCAAAGCAGGCTTGATACTCTTCTTTTTCTTTTCAACAACCACTGAGCCGTTTTCAGCAATTTCCTTCTTTACGGCTTTCAAACCATCAAGAAAAAGCTTTATCGCTGCCGGTGTTGCAATCAAGAAAATAAAGAAGGGAAACGATGACTCGCTAAGCAGGCCATCAACGATGGGAGGGGCCAACCGCAAAGCACTGATTACGTAGATGATAAGGGCAATCTGCATGAAAAAGGGAATGGTTACCTTTGCTTGCAGATACGGCTTAAGAGTTTTCATAGAATGTTCTTCTCCATTCACAAGTAAGGCTCAAGGCTCATCCTTGTGCAATGTTTTCAAGACCTACCGCATGGCTAGGCCATGCGGTAGTAGTAATTTCCAATAAGATCAGAAGCAAAATCGCTCTTACTTCAGAACACCTGCATCCTTGAGTGCCTGCAGTGCCTTGGTCTCACCGGAAATCTTGGCATCCAGGAAGGTCTTCAATTCTGCGCCCTTCTTGAAGTCAGGAGTAACACCGACAGTGGCGGACCAGTCAGCAAATTCCTTGCTGGTGGCGGCCTTCTCAAAGGCGGTCTCCAACTTGGCAATCACGTCGTCGGGGGTTCCAGCGGGAGCAGCAAGAGTCAGGAAAGAACCGGAGAGGAGACTGTCGGAGAGACCAAGCTCCTTGCTGGTGGGAACGGTGGGATAGCCGGCATTGCGGACAGAGCTGAACTCAATAACACCAAGAGCATCACCACTGTTGAGGATGGGAGCAAAGTCACCAAGGCTGGTGATTGCAGCATCGACCTCACCATTGAGGATTGCTTCTCTCTGGGGAGCGGAACCCTGGTAGGAAATCATGTTGAATTTCACACCATAGAGGTCCTGGATCTTCAGAGCGAGCAAGTTAACGCGGCTTCCGATGCCCTGGTCTGCAACACGGATTTTGCCCGGGTTGGCTTTTGCAGCAGCAATAAGAGCGTCGAAGGTCTTATAGGGTGAGTTCTTTCCAACCATCAAGGCATCGGGCTCCTGGGTGATCAGTGCGAAGAAGCGAACCTTTGACAGTTCATAGCCTTTGATAAGGCCGGTGAACGGAGCATTGATGATCGAACCATAGTTGAGGTTACCGATGGTATAGCCATCATTCTTTGCACCCATCAACAGGTTCGGACCGACTGCGTCGTCAGCACCGGGCTTATTCACGAAGTAGATTGCTGCACCAAGATCTTTTTCAGCAAGCTGAGAAACTTTACGAGCGATAGCATCAGTACCACCACCGGCACCCGAGCTGACAATGAATTCGATGTCTTTGCTGGGATATGCCTCAGGGGCACCCTGTGCAAACAAGGCGACAGACGCCACTACCAACAATGCAAGAAGAACAAGTACTCTTTTCCCACGCATAAAAAACCTCCAAGCAACTTTCGTTCTCCCCCACGGAAAGAGGAAAGCTACCAGCGTATTGCACCCTATCAGAAGGGTGGAATCTGCTAATCACTGATTATCAGATTCTAATATCAGTATACAACGCATATTCGACTTGTCAATAAAAATCTACAACTCAATTATACGGATTTCAGCACAGGCCATAATATTTACAGTGCAATTATAAAAACATGCAGAGCGATTATAATTTCTATAGTGTTTTTATATTTAATGTGTTTTTTATCGCTTATAGTAAAGATTCTACGTGTCAAATCAATAATTCTTCACCAAGAGGAGCTTCCTCCTATTGCTGTGTTGCTCAGCAATATCGCCGGCCTTCAGGGCATCCTGATCACGTAGTGCCTCATATAAAGCACGATGGTCCTTCCTCGATTGAGGAAATTCGGAAACAAAATCCTTATAGGAGAGCCTGCTCTGGCGGAGCATGGAATGAATGACCTGCATCAAGGAGAAAAAGAGTGGGTTTCTGGTGCTGCTTGCCAATTTCTCATGGAATAATTCATCGAGGCGCACCATTTCAGCATGCTCGGTAGCAGTCTCCATGGCATCGAGCAACCTCTTCAGTTCAGCAAGATCTTCAATCGTACGAATGACGGCAACCCGCTTGGCAATTCCCCGCTCCAAGGTGGTCTTGAGCTCATAGAGGTCAATCAAGGGAGGCTGCACATTCATGTACATTGCCTCAAACAACAAGGTAAAGGGACCGATGATGCCGGAAAGGGTGACATCAGCCAAATAGCACCCGGAACGGGGAACTATCTTAAGCACACCCATTGCGGCTGCACGCAGACACCCCGATCGTACCTGACTCTGAGAAACACCAAGCTCGGTGGCGAAGGTACGGATGGAAGGAAGCTTATCACCCGGTTTCATCCCTTTCTCACGGATGTACCGAACCAGAGTGAGCACCATCCTATCCTCTTCATCCCTACACAGGCTGTCTAACACTTGGTCCATACCATTCCCCTTTCTCGCTGATAATCACTGATTATTAGATTCCCTCTCTTTTGGTCTGCTGTCAAGGATTTCCTGTGTTTCCCTCCCCTGCCGCACTCTTTTATTGACAGATGGGAATAACACCTCTACAATATATCTGATATATCATTAAGAGGAGTACACCATGCAAGAATCCTTATCCAGCTATATGAAAGTCGGTCTCATCCATTTCATGGCCTATCCGGTCGCAAGTGGGGAAGGTCCCATTGTTGAAACATTCAAGAAAATCGCCGCCGATCCCTTTTTTGAAGCTGTTGAAGTCACTTGGATTCGTGATAGTGAGGCAAGAAAGCAGGTTCGATTCATGAAGGAAACTGCCGCCCTTACCCTTGCCTATGGAGCTCAACCCAGACTTCTCTCCACCAAAATGAACATCAACGATCTGGATGAGAAAAAGCGCTTACAGGCAGTAGCAAACCTGAAGGAAGGCATCGATGAAGCCTATGAGTTGGGTGCCAGCGCCTTTGCTTTCTTGAGCGGCAAGTATGAAGAAGCAAACTTGGAGACAGCCTATCAGGCTTTGGTGGCTTCCACCAAGGAAATCTGTGCATATGCTGCATCCAAAGGCACAATGAAAATTGCCCTGGAGGTCTTCGACTACGATATTGACAAGAAGAGCCTCATCGGACCGGCTTCCTTGGCAAAGCGATATGCCAAGGAGATCCGAAAGGACTATCCCGAATTTGGCCTTCTGGTCGACCTCAGCCACATTCCCTTGCTTCATGAGACAATTGAGGAATCATTGTTACCGGTCAAGGAATATATCACCCATGCCCATATGGGAAACTGTGTCGTCAAGGACCCTTCCCTTCCCGGGTACGGTGATTTGCATCCCCGCTTCGGCTTCCCCGGAAGTGAGAACAACGTAAAGGAATTGACTGCTTACTTGCAATTCTTGCTATCCATCGGGTTCTTGAACACAGAGAAGCGTCCTGTGGTCAGTTTTGAAGTGAAGCCGTTTGGCAATGAGGATCCCGATCTGGTGGTTGCCAATGCAAAACGGACACTGCTGCTTGCATGGGACAAGGTTAAACCGATAAAAGACTAGCGAAAAAAGAGTTTGGCATGTATTATGCATCAAAAGGTGGAGGGTATCGAATGCAATCGGTAACGCAGAATGGCGCAGTTTTTCAGACAGCTGCTGAAAAAGCGTATGAGATCATCAGCAAGAAAATCATGAAGGGCGAGTATGAGCCTGGTATGAGATTGGTTCGCCGCCAGCTCGCACAGGAGCTTGGTGTCAGTCCCATTCCCATCCTTGAGGCTATGAAGCGCCTGGAACAGGACGGCTTGATCGAATACAAGGCGCACTGGGGTTCCATCGTTACCATTCCCACCGTAGAGCGAGTCATGGACATGTTTGCCTTCCGTGAAGCCATAGAATGCCAGGTGGCAAGAATTCTTGCCACCAAAGCAACCGAAGAACAGAAAAAGGCGCTTCACGCTCTTGCCGAGGAGTTGGACATTCTCCGCTTTGAAGGCAGTGAAACAGAGAAGATAACCCAATTGCATATACGCTTCCATGTCATGATGGCCGAGTGTACCGGGTTCTCCTCCCTCATCGCAGGGCTGCAGAAGATCAATTTCACGTGGCTGCTCTTCAATGCAGTCCAATCCAGGCGTGCCAGACCTGCCATCCAGCGCTACTGGCATGTCACCCTGATCGATAACATCCTCGACCAGGATCCTGAAAAGGCGGAAAAAGTGATGCGCGACCATATCTATGACTCCTACTACCCCTTCATCGAAGATTTGAAGAACTCGTCGATCAAGTACTAGAAAAGATATAAAAATCGCAAGAAGTACACTATAAGCTTCACTAATTGGTTATTGTATAATCAGTACCAGCAAGGAAAATAGTATTTGACAGCTGGTAATATACATGATATATCATTTATATCTGTTGTTTTCTATCAAGGGAAATCACAAAACCACGAAAGGAGCATCTATGAAACAGACCCATCTACGCTTTGTTGTTATCGTCACTGTCCTGGCACTACTTGCAAGCTTTGGCTTGTTTGCGGCAGGAACCAAGGAAAGTGCTGCTACCCAAGCTGATCCGGCAGCCAACTATCCGGCAAAACCGATTCAGATCATCGTCCCGGTTGGAGCCGGCGGGGATACCGACCTCAACGCCCGCCTCTTTTCCAAGTATCTCGAAAAGGAACTTGGCCAGAGCCTTGCCGTTGTTAACGTCACCGGTGGTGGCGGCACGATCGGTATGCAGCGCGTCCTGGACTCCGATGCCGACGGCTACACTGCCCTTTTCTTCCATGGCGAAGCAATGATTCCCAAGATTGCAGGACTTGTCGACTACGGCATCGAAGCCTTCGACATGGTTGGTATCGGCCTGTTGGACGACACCACGGTATTGGCAACCCACCCCGGCATGCCCTTCAAGAACCTGACCGAGTTCATCACCTACGCCAAGGCAAATCCCGGCAAGGTGGAGTTCGGTATGATGACCGGTGGCTACCCCCACCTGGTAGGTATCGTACTTGAAGCTGAAGCCGGTATCGATTTGAATCTGGTTGACGTCGGCGGCAATGCTGCAAAGACTGTTGCCCTGAAGGGACGCAAGACCCAGGTCATCAACACCCAGTACGGCCTGACCCTCGACTACTTCAAGAGCGGCGACTTCGTAGTGCTCGGACTGACCTCAAAACAGCGCAATCCCCTGTTCGCCGAGGTTCCCACTACTGCTGAACAGGGCCTCGACCTTGAGTTCAACAAGTTCTTCTTCGTCGGCATGCCCAAAGGAGCCCCCAAGAGCATAGTTGACAAGTTCAGCGCCGCAATGAAGCGCGTTGTTGAGAATCCCGAATATCAGGCGGAAGCTGCCAAGTACTTTGTCACTCCGACTTACATGGGACCTGAGCAGGCAACCAAGCATGCACAGCAGGTCTATGAATACTTCGCCCAATATCAGGACCTCTTCAGAGGAACTACGAAGTAGCAATTGAGAATCTTTTCTGGTGCAGGGCCCTGAAAGGGGCCTTGCACATGTCAAGTAAGGGTATTCAGTATGAACAAAAAAACAATCGGTTTGGGATTCTTCAGCATTGCCTTGGGAATTGCCATCCTTATCATGAGCAACGATATCAGGGACTTCGCGGCGGTAGGAGTCGGAGCAAAGTTCTTCCCCCGCATCGCAGCCGTAGGATTCATGATTCTCGGATCATTGCTCGTGTATCAAAACCGCACGATTCTCTTCGTGCGCGCTCATGCACAGACATCCCAAAAGAGCCCCTCCCTCTCGCCATATCTGACGCTGGCTCTTCTCATTGTCTATCTTGCCCTCATTCCTTTGGCAGGATACATCATTGCTTCCTCTCTCTATATATTTGGTCAAATTCTCGTTCTGAACCGGGGGAGCAAGCAACATTGCCTGCGCTATGCCCTACTTTCAATCATCAGCGCGGTAGTTACCTATCTGTTGTTTGTAAAAGTGTTCAGCGTCATGATTCCCGCGGGAATCCTCGGGTAAAGGAGTAGCTCACCATGATTTTGGAAGGTATTCTCGCCGTTTTTACGATAAAAACTCTATTGCTCATCTTTGGTGGAACTGTCCTGGGGATTCTCTTCGGGTCAATCCCCGGTATTACTGTAACCATGGGTGTGGCACTTTTCCTCCCCATCACCTTCAGCATGAGTCCCGTGGAAGGCCTCTCTCTTCTGATGGGCCTGTATATCGGAGGGACCAGCGGAGGACTCATCTCTGCCATCCTGCTCAACATTCCAGGCACACCTGCTTCTGTCTGCACCTGTTTTGATGGTTCCCCCATGGCCAAGCAGGGACAGGCCGGTAAAGCCTTGGGCATCGGTATCGTATTCTCTTTCCTCGGCGGCATATTCAGCCTGTTGGTTCTCTATTTCATCTCCCCATTGGTAGCTGAAGTAGCTTTGAACTTCGCCTCGTTTGAATATTTTTCCATAGGAATCTTCAGCCTTACCCTCGTTTCCACCATGTCCGGCAAATCCTTGGTCAAGGGCTTATTCAGTGCTTTGTTGGGCTTCGCGTTTACCTTTATCGGCATGGCCCCGATCACCGCATTTCCCCGCTTCACTTTCGGTATAAAGGAGCTGAACGGTGGGATCAGCCTGCTGCCGGCTCTCATCGGCTTGTTTGCAGTCGCCCAGCTGTTTGAGGAATCCGAGCAAGGAGTTGGTGAAAAAGTAAAACCAGTAGAGTATGCCATCAAGGGATTCGGCTTTTCCATGAAAGAGTTTCTCTCCCAGAAAGTCAACTTCTTACGATCTGCCGTAATCGGAACCGGTATCGGCATCCTTCCCGGTTTAGGGGGAGCCATCTGCAGTGTGGTCTCCTATGGTATTGCAAAGAACCAGTCAAAGACTCCCGAACTTTTCGGTAAGGGCTCCATTGAAGGACTAGTCGCCAGTGAGACCTCCAACAATGCCTCCACCGGTGGGGCTTTGGTTCCTCTGATGACTCTGGGCATTCCCGGGGACAACACCACGGCCATCCTGTTAGCTGGTTTTATGATTCACGGCATTACCCCCGGACCACTGTTGTTTGAGAACAACGGAGTACTCGTGTATGCCATTTTTACTGCTCTGCTGGTATCGAACATTTTCATGCTCGTCAGTGAATTCGGCGGTATGCGTCTGTTCGTCAAGATTCTTGCCGTACCCAAGCATATCCTGCTTCCCATCGTGCTTACCCTGTGCGTCATCGGCTCCTACGGCCTGAACAACCGCATGTTCGATGTATGGACCATGCTCTTTTTCGGTATCCTTGGATTTGCCATGAAGAAGTTCGATGTTCCTGCAACACCCCTGTTGCTGGGCTTCATTTTGGGACCCATCATCGAGACCGAGCTGCGCCGGGGTCTGATGAGAAGCCAGGGAAGCTTCCTTCCCTTCTTCACCGAGCCGATCAGCGGGGTCATTCTCACCCTTACCATTCTCATTGTTGTTTTTTCGGTCTATAAGACTATTCGGAGAAAGAAATCCAATCAGCACTAGGAGGTGCCTACATCATGAAACGTACGATAGCTTGCAACACCTCGGATCTCGCATTCTGGGAAAAGACAGCCGATCTTGTTGATCAATTCATCGACATACCACTCAACTACCGCCAAAGCGGCCACCCCGGAGGATCACGCTCAAAAGTCCACATGCTACTCTCTTTAATGCTCAGTGGAGCAATGGTCTGGGATATCAGGGATAGCGACAAACCCTTCGGGGACAAGTTTGTTCTTGGTTGCGGTCATACCATTCCTCTTGTCTATGCGACCTTGGCCGTCCTCAACGAAGCATTGCGCTTTGCCTACCAACAAACCGGTGATAAAAAATATCTCATCAAGGATGAGAAAAATCGCGCACTCTACTGGGAAGACCTGCTGGGATTCAGACATCGGGGAGGCCTTTCCGGTCATGCCGAAGCGAATGGCAAGACCTCGTTCTTGAAAGCCAACACCGGCCCCTCCGGTCACGGAACCCCTGCTGCGGCAGGCCTTGCATTCGCCCTCAAGCGAGCCGGTGCAACCGATGTGCAGGTCTTCATCATGGAAGGTGAAGGCGGCCTTACTCCCGGGGCGACTCATGAAACGCTGAATACCGCCTGGGGCATGGCACTGGACAATCTTCACTTCCTCGTAGACTGGAACGACTATGGCATTGACGGGCACAAAACCAGTGATGTACTTCCGGGAACACCCGAGGATTGGTTTGCCCCCCATGGGTGGAGAGTCTGTGGTACCGAAAACGGTTCCGATTTTTCCTCCCTTACCGTGGAATTGAAGAATCTGGTACATGAGGGTGACCAACAAAGACGACCATCGATGCTCTGGTTCAAAACCCGCAAAGGCAGAGGGTATCTCAAGTACGACGCCCCCAGCCATGGTTCTCCCCATGCCAAGAACAGTGAGCCGTATTGGAACCTTCGAAAGGAGTTTGCCACCAAATACGGTGCCAAGTTTGTGAACGTCGATGCAAAGGGTCCCGCCGATGAGGCAGAGTTTCGAGCAAATCTTGAGGCTGTAGTGCAAGTCATGCACGCAGACCGCAACCTTTGTATGTACCTTGCAAACCGTTTAGTAGAGCTCGGGGACGCGGTTCCCCAAAGCCTTGCGACCTATAAACTGAACAGCAAAGGAAATCCCTTCACCGACCCTGTATTCTGGGACAGCAAGAACTACCCCGATCAGATGTGGGGAAAAGTTGGCCAGAAGTTGGCAAACAGAGCCGGTATGGGCGCCTGGGGTTCCTATATCAACTACCTTGGGAAAACCAAGTACAACCGTCCTTTGTTCCTGGCAGCCTCTGCCGACCTGAGCGCATCGACCAATCTCTGGGGGTTCGCCAATGGTTGGGAAAAAGAGAGTGGGTATGGCTGGTATGAACGGGTGGGTACGCAAGATGGTGTCATGGCTCCTACTGAAATCACCGAGTTCTCCAATGCCGGGATTATGAGCTCGGTAGCCACGCTGAACTTCAGTGACAAGCCCAAAGAGGAGTTTGACGGTTTTTACACCGCTGTCTCCACCTATGCCTCATTCTCCTATCTTAAATATGGCTCGATGAGGCTCTTCAGCCAGTTCTGCCAGGATGCCGACAACAAGGTGGGAAAAGTCCTCTGGGTTGGGGCTCATACGGGACCCGAGACAGCCGACGACAGCCGAACCCACTTCGGCATTTTCTCTGTCGGAGTGCACCAGCTCTTCCCGAAGGGACACATCATCAACCTGTTCCCTTGGGAGTACAACGAGGTACCAGTGCTTCTGGCAGAAGCTTTCAAGAGCAGCATCCCACTCATTGCCTTGCATGTCACCAGGCCGGAGATGGAAATTCCCGACCGGGAAAAGCTGGGCATCCCCTCCCACTTTGAGGCAGCCAAGGGAGCCTATGTACTCAGGCCGTATGCAGAGGGAAAACCGAAGGGCGGAACCATCTTCGTACAAGGAACCAGTGTAGTCTACAGCATACTTTCATTGCTTGAGACGCTTGAACAGGAAAACTTGAACGTAAGAATTGTCTGCGTGACCAGTACCGAGCTCTTTGCAATGCAGAGTGAAACGTACAAGAACCAGGTGCTCACCGATGCAGACCGTGCCGATTCCACCTTCTTTACTACCCAAGCAAGGAGAATGATGAGTGCATGGGCGTTCAACAGCATCAGTGAAGAGTACTGCCTCTCTAGCGACCATGACGATCGATGGAGAACAGGGGGAACACTTGAAGAGGTCCTCGACGAGGCCCACATGAGCCCGACGTGGGTTTTACAAGCTATCAGACGGTTTGCCGATGACAGAACGCTGAGACTTGCAAAGCTTTCACAACAACTTGCATCAGCAAACCAATAATAAGATAAGGATATTCACATGTCAGTAAAAGATTTGAAACGTGGAAAAGCAGCAGTTGGCACTATGGTGAGAATGGTACGGAACCCGGCGATCGTCCTGGTGGCGGCCAACGCCGGACTTGACTTTGTCATGTTCGATATGGAGCATGGGGCCTTCTCATTTGAAACCATCGCTGATGCTTCCTCCTTGGCACGCGCTCGGGGGATTGAGTGCTTCGTACGGGTACCCGAATTATCCAAAGGCAATGTCTCAAGGGCACTCGATTGTGGAGTGACCGGGGTCATGGTGCCGATGGTTAGAAACGGCGAGGATGCCAGAAAATTTGCCGATTGGGCAAAGTTTGCTCCTATCGGACAACGCGGACTGGGGGGAAACGGGGCTCATAGTGAGTACTACGATGCGGCAAAGGATCCCGAGGCTTTCATGCGCAAAGCGAACGAGGAAGTGCTTACCATAGCCCAGATTGAACTCTCCGAGGCGATCGACAATATCGATGCCATCGCCTCTACCGAAGGTATCGATGCCCTTTTGATCGGACCAGCAGACCTTTCCAACTCCTTGGGAGTCAGCGGTCAATTCAACCATCCCAAAATGGATGAAGCAATCACCAAGGTTGCACTGGCTGCCAAGAAGTATCACAAAATCTTTGGTTTCCATGCAGCCGAGGAGCTTACCCGCAAATGGATGCCCCATGGACTTACCCTACGCATGAGCCTGATGGATATCGGCCTGTTGGCCAAAGGCATGGCCGCCATCACCTCCTTACGCGATTAAGGTAGTAATCTCTTTGTATAGAACAACCTCCCACGTATCAGGTGGGGGGTTGTTCTTTTCCATGCCCCTCTTTCCTAGAATGCAAATTTCGGCAATACTAACGTATAGTGCCTTACGGCCTACGATTAGGAGGTACCACATGCATACACCCCACACCCTCATCACCTGCATTGTCAACAAAGGCATGGCTGAAGCAGTCATGGAGGCAGCGAGGAAGGCAGGAGCCTCAGGAGGGACCATCCTTTCCGCACGAGGAACGGGAAAAGAAGAGGATGTAACATTCTTTGGCTACTCCCTTGTTCCCGAAAAAGAAATGCTCCTTGTCCTGGTAGGGGCCGGCCAAACCGGTAAGGTATTGGAAGCCATTAAGGAAGTACCCTCCCTTGTTGAACCTGGGGCGGGCATCGCTTTCTGTGTTGATGTGGAACGCTTTATGGCTTTCGGTGAGCCTGAGACGCTGTAGCAGACTCAAGCGGCAGTTGCAAGACAAGCCCCAATAGCAAACAGAGCAGTGAGACCAGCAATATTCCCATACCAACACCGAAAAGGCTGCTGAGCCAGCCGAGCAGCAAGGCAATACCGGCCGCGAATAAGGACTCTGCCTGCGACTCCACCGAGAGTCCCGAGGCCAATGAAGTCTGGTCCATACGCTCACTTACGTAGGCTATTCCCATCGGTTTGCGCAGATTCTCCAGAATGTAAATCCCCAAGTAAAGCACCACAGCGAGAACCACATAGGAGAGATGCAGCAACAGGCCGCTGACCAACCCAAGGGAGAGTCCCACCAGCAACGTGATGTTCAGAGGCTTTGCAAGGCCGTTGAAATGAGAGGCGAATGCTCCGGATTTGCTCGAAGCAAAGGCGGTTGTGGCATACAGTATTGAATAGACAATACCTATTACCAAGGCAGTACGCTTCTGGTCCTCCAAAGCAAGAAATAGTGGCAGACTCAGGGCAAGTGTCTGCAAGAGCGGCTGCAGGTAATCCTTGAAGGCTTTGTAGTAGCCGCTGTACAAGGCTTGGCTGGAGATGGTGCGAAGCATGGAAAAACTCTTCAGGGTTGTCACCAGCGAGCGCAGAACATCCATAAACTCGTCTCGTATACGCTTGTCACTGGTATGCCGTTTCCCATCGAGATTCTTGGGGTAGGAAAGAATAAGGAACAAGTTGAGCACATAAGGGATGATGGTAAACAGGAATATCGGTGCATAGGAACCTTGATAGAGGACCAACAGGGCAGCAATTATTGCCGAGAGAGCAGCCCCGCGCTGTGACCAAGCACGGGTGTGGCCATAGTAATAGGTTTTCTGGTCCTCCCACCCGTTGAATCGGAGATAGTCGAAAATCATCGCCTTGTGGGTCCCGGTACGAAAGGCATCGCCGAATGCATAGGCAACCATCGCAAGCAAGAGAATCTCGAAACGGTCGGCAACATAGAAGGTGAGAAAGGCCAGAATATAAGCAAGGAAGGAGAATACCATCGTCATTCTCCTCCCTACACTGTCGGCAAAAATTCCTGAAGGGACCTCGGTGATGTTGATCAACACCTCGCGCGTTGCGTAAAGGGTTCCGATCTGCAGATAACTCAGGCCTTTATCCAAAAAGACAAGCAGCATGAACGGTTCATAAAACCGCAGGTCCTTGAGAAATCCATAGGCGCAGAATTTTGCGTACTGAAGGTTCTTGGTGAAGGTTTGTTTCGGCATAGTTGCGACCTTGCATGCTGTGTACCACTGAAACACAAAGAAGTCAAACGATTCCTTACTTGGCTGGGGGCTCTCCCGTGGAGCTGCGGATGATCAATCGGTTTTGGTACTCCACGCGCGTTACCGCACCCTGTTCAAGCGTCCGTGGTTGCTGCCGTTCCATTTTCTCACAGAGAAGACGTACGGCACTCTTCCCCCCTTGGATGATGTAGTGCTCGACGGTGGTCAAAGCTACCCCGGCAAAGGAGGAAGGATAGATATTGTCGAATCCACAGACACTGTAATCGTCGGGAATTGAATACCCACTATCCTTGATGGCATCGATGACTCCATATGCCACCATATCGTTGATGGCGACCATGGCCGTAACATCAGGAGTCTCCTTCATGCAGCGCTTTGCCAAGGCATATCCGGTCTGATGTTCGATGTCGATGGTGTTCAATTCGGTAAGGGAAGGAACTTCTGCAGCGTAGAGATTGAGTTTGGCAGGGAGTCCAAACTGCTTGATTGTAGCCTTAAGCCCGTCAAAACGTCTGACGCGTGCGCTGTGTTCGCTGTTCAGGCTGGTTGAGAGATAGGCAATTTTGCGATGTCCGAGTGCGAGCAGATGTTTTGCGACCAACGTACCTGCATTGAAGTTGTTTACGTCCACGGTATCAAGTCCGATATCGTTTTGCTTGTCGCCTACAGCAACTACCGGAACCGTTTTGTTCAATTCCCGAACAAGCTCCGGTTGTTGGGGGATCATGGCAAAAATCACCCCGCCTACGCTCGGATCCTTGGCAAATTCACAAATGCGCTTTTCCTTCTCAATATCCCAGTACGTAGTGAAGAGCATGGTACCCAGGCCCCGTACATTCGCTTCCTGCTCCATTCCCTGGATGATGGTGGCAAAATAGGGGTTTATCACCGATGGGCAGACGATAATGACAACCTTTCGGTCTTCCTTGGAATGCTTTGACTCATACCCGAGCTCCCGACTGGCTGTGTACACCGCATTGATAGTCTCATCAGAAAAGCGATTCAGACTCTTGGAGGCAAGGATCATGGATACACTGGCCGATGAAATGCCAACAGTGTTTGCTATGTCTTGCAGGGTGACCTTTTTCTTTCGCATCGTACTACCTCATGAATTTCTGCTGATTAAATATTAAGCATTGTTAAACATTAATTGCAAGAAAAAAAGTAATTTATTTTAGAAAATTCGCGATCAAGAACAAATAAATTCTCTCACAAGAAGAAAATTCTTTTTGACTTTTTAGGAATCGTCCCCTACACTGCAAAAAAAGGCTGTTGTAGAGTAGATGAAAGCTTAGGTTAATTTTGCTGAACATTTATCGCTACAATTACCCAAAATCTGGAGGAAAGAATGAAAAAAGGATTGCTCATGGCATTGGTCCTGGTATTGGCACTTATGCCGATCATGGCACAGGGAAGTAAGGAAGCCGCAACCGGGGATGATTACAAGCTCGTATTGAAAATGAGCCATGTATTTGCCCCCAATGAACAGTTGACCAAGTCACTGGACATCGTAATCAAGAATATCTACGACCGCACCAACGGTGCCATTGAGATTCAGCACTATCCGCAGAGCCAACTGGCTGTGTACAAGGACGGCGTAGAACAGGTTGCTCGTGGAGCACAGTTCATTTCCGTTGAGGATCCCTCATACCTGGGCGACTATGTTGCCGACTTCAATGCACTGGTGGGACCGCTGATGTACACCAGCTACGATGAGTACGAATATATGATTCAGACCGATCTGGTGAAGGGTATGATCAAGCAGCTTGAAGAGAAACATCGGATTAAAGTCCTTGCCCTGGATTACATCTTCGGTTTCCGCAGTATGAAGACCAACAAGGTAATCAAGACTCCCGCCGACCTCAAAGGTATGAAGATTCGTACTCCAGGAAGTCAGCTCTTCATCGACACCATCAACGCCATGGGTGCAATTGCCACTCCGATGGGCTTCGCCGAAACCCTCTCTGCCGTGCAGCAGGGCGTCGTTGACGGCTTGGAAGGAACCATGGATGCGTATGGATCCAATGGTAGCTCAGAAGTTGCCAAGAACATGGCCCTCACCCAGCACTTCCTGGGAACCTGCGGTGTGTACATCAATGCTGATGTGTTCAACGCAATTCCCGCCGAATACCAGAAGATTATTCAGGAAGAATATTCTGCCGGCGCAAAGCAGATGATCAGTGAGATCACCAACAACTATGAGAAGACCAAGGCAAGATTGGAAGCTCAGGGAAACAAGTTCAACGAAGTCGATTCCGCCGCCTTTGCAAAAACCGTTGAAAGTGTCTACGCCAACATGAAGGGTGTTACCCCCAATATTTTCCAAATTATGCAGAACGAACTCGCCAAAATGCCCAAATAAATCTGGGTATCAGATACAGGCCGGAGGATTCCTTCGGCCTGTTTTCTCTTGTAAGGAGATCGCTATCATGTCTCAGACATTCAAGAAAGTACTGACCAACCTTGAACTGATTATCGCAAGTGCTTGTATCATTGTTACTACGAGTCTTGTCCTTCTCAATGTCGTCATGCGCTACTTTTTCAAAACCGGCATCTATTGGTCTGAAGAAGTTGCAACCGCCTGCTTTGTCTGGTCGGTTTTCATCGGTGCAGCTGCCGGGTATAAACACAAGGCACACGTCGGTGTTGATATGCTCATCAACCTTTGTAATCCGACTTGGAAAAAGCTGCTTACCATTGCCGTTGATGCCATTCTGTTGTTGATCAATGGCTATATCACCTATATTGCCGTTATTTACCTCTCGCTTTCCTATAAGAAACCAACTCCCGTCCTGGGAATATCCACTGCATATATAAGCTCCTCCATCTTGGTCAGTTTTAGTTTGATGACCATTTATTCCATCTACTTTCTCGTAAAGGATATCAGAAAGAGCAACAAAGGAGGTGCCGTATGATTGCCTATCTTCCCATCCTGTTGGTATTTATACTCTATTTTTCCAGCATACCCATCGCCTATGCCCTCTTTGGCTCTTCCTTGTTCTATTTTGCCATCATCGATACAAGTTCTCCTGTCGATTTGATCCTGCAAAAGTTTGTAACGAGTACGCAATCCTTCCCGCTTTTGGCCATTCCTTTCTTTGTCATGGCGGGATCGATCATGAACTATGCAGGAATCAGCAAGAAGCTGATGCAGTTTGCCGATGTCCTTACCGGTCATATGACCGGTGGTTTGGCACAGGTCAATGTACTGTTGAGCATGCTCATGGGCGGCGTCTCCGGTTCCGCAAACGCCGATGCAGCGATGCAGAGCAAAATGTTGGTTCCCGAGATGGAGAAACGAGGGTACGACAAGGCCTTCTCCACTGCAATCACGGCGGCTTCATCGGCCGTTACCCCCGTTATTCCTCCGGGCATCAACCTCATAATTTATGCATTGATCGCCAATGTCTCGGTCGGAAGGACCTTTATGGCAGGGTATCTTCCCGGCTTTCTAATGACTGCATGTCTCATGGTAGCGGTAGCCATCATCAGCAAGAAACGAGGGTACGTACCAGTTCGGGATAAGAAAGCAAGCGCTAAGGAAATCCTGGTGCAGAGCATTGACTCAATTTGGGCCCTTCTCTTTCCATTCGGTATCATCCTGGGTTTGAGAATTGGTATGTTCACTCCTTCCGAAGCAGGTGCCGTAGCGGTTTTCTATACGATTATTGTTGGTAAGTTCATCTATAAGGAACTGGGTAAGCAGCATATCATCCCCATCTTGAAGGAGACCATTTTCGGAACCAGCGGTGTAGTGTTGATCATCGTCTCCGCTTCGGTATTCGGATACTACCTCAACTGGGAGCGTATTCCCCAAGCGCTTACCGGGCTCCTCTTGAATTTGACCCAGAACAAATACTTGATGCTCATGATCATCAACGTGCTCTTCCTGGTGCTCGGCATGTTCCTGGAAGGCGGAGCCGCAATGATTATCCTTGCTCCCCTATTGGTGCCGGTGGTAGTACGTTTGGGTGTCGATCCCATCCATTTCGGTCTGATCACCATCGTAAACATCATGATTGGAGGCCTTACTCCTCCATTCGGGTCAATGATGTTCACCTGTTGCAGCATTACCGGTTGCAAGCTGCAGGATTTTGTGAGGGAAGTCATTCCTTTCATCATCGCCCTCTTGATTGCCTTACTGCTGGTAACCTATATTCCTGCTATCAGCCTCATTCTTCCCAATCTCTTGTATGGAACACTCTAGGAGTCGATGAACATGAAAGTATTTGCACACAGGGGCTATAGCGGCTTGTATCCTGAAAACACCATGTTGGCCTTTCAGAAAGCCTTTGAAGCAGGATGCGATGGTATTGAGCTTGACGTACAATTGAGCAAGGATGGTGAGGTAGTTATACTTCATGACGAAACGCTCGACCGTACTACTGACAAGACCGGCAGGGTCTGCGACTACACGCTCGCAGAATTGAAACAATGCAATGCCGGTGTCCACGCCCAAAACAATATTTTTGTCAGCATCCCATCGTTTGAGGAGTATTGTGCCTGGGTTGCCACTACCAACCTCATTACCAACATTGAGCTGAAAACCAGTATCATCTACTATCCTGAGATTGAAAAGAAGACTTGGGAGCTGATCAAGCGGTACCACTTGGAGAAGAAAGTACTGTTCTCCTCATTCAACCATTTGTCCCTGATGGCGATCAAGGCTCTCGACTCATCCATTCCTTGTGGAGCGTTGGTTCCGGAATCCGGCTTGGTCAACGCAGGGTATTGTGCAAAACAGTTTGGTTTGGAGTGTTATCATCCGGCATATTGCACGATGAGCAAGCAAGCAGTGGATGAATGCCATGAACACGGTATCAAAGTGAATGTCTGGACGGTCAACGACATGCATGCATTGGAGACGTGCTTGGCTTGGGGCTGTGATGGTATTTTCACCAACTATCCTGCAGTCTGTACGGCCTACATCGCATCGAAATAAGAGAGTTTCAGTAACCATCACCCCCGTGCAGTGGAGAATTCCAACCACGGGGGTTTTCTTTAGGTCAGCAAAGCTATGCCCGTTTCACCAACTTTTAACAGCTTTCAGACAGTTGTTCATAGACAACCGTGGTGGGAGCGAGTATTATTTAGACATACATGAGAGTAGTGTCGAAAAAGCCATTGTTTATCCGGATTGCTCAACCTACCTATGGTGCATATCTTCTCAAACACAACCGTGTTGAATCGTTTGGTATGGAACAGCTTTCCACACTCAAGCCACCGTTCTTGGTGATCGGCAATCACGCCCACACCATGGATTCCCTCATTGTCAGCTCAGCCAGTCCAGTGCATATCCGTTGGGTTGCCGGAGCATACCTCTTCAAGCTTTTCGGCCTCAGGCCCATGCTCGAACGCTGGATAGGGGCAATCTCCAAGCAGCAAGGGCGCAGCGACCTCTTTACCATCCGCGCAATCGGCGATGCCCTCAAACAGGGTGACATTGTTGGCCTGTTTCCAGAGGGGACTCGGACTTGGGATGGAGAGCCTGTTGGATTCGACCAGGCTATTGCCAAGCTGGTGCGCATTTTCAAGGTTCCCATCGTAGTATTCCATCTCGAGGGATTCTACGGCCTCAAGCCGCGCTGGGCGGACAAGAAACGAAAAGGCAAGGTGTACCTTCGGGTGTTTCCTCCCATCATGCCCGATCATATCAGTCAGATGTCGGTACAAGAACTCTATGCACATTTACTATCCAAAATTGGATTCTCCTATCGTGATTGGCAAGAGAAAAATCATCTTCCGTACATTTCCAAACATTCGGCCGAAGGTGCTGAACAGGTACTTTACCTCTGCCCACAATGCAAGCAGGCCAGTACAATCGTCAGCAAGGGTATCACCCTTACGTGTTCGCATTGCTCCTATTCTGCTTCATTGGATCCCTACGACAAGCTTCACACCTCAGTAGGAGAACATCACTTCGATGACATCGCCTACTGGCATGCCTGGGAGAGAGAGTACATTGCTTCAGATGAGGGCTCTTCATTGGTATTCCCCCCGGACAAGGGGGTGCTGCTGCAAACCGGTGATACAACCAAACTCATCACCTTGGAAAGAACCTTTACCCTGCAGATGGAACAGGCGGGAATGAGAATCAAATCCCCGATGGGGCGTGACCAGTTTTTTGCCTTCACCGATATCCAGTCGATGATCATCAACGCAAAGAATACGGTGGAACTCTACCACAACAATACGCTCTATCGTATCCGAATTTTCAAACGAGGATGCATCATCAAGTATGTGGAGATGTATCAAACGAAACGACAGAGTACCGAGGGAGACCAAGCATGAACTGGAACTTTTTTTACCACATCGGCATCATCTCGTTCTCATTGTTGCTTGCAGCCCTCTTGCGAGCACGCATTCGATTCTTCCAAAGATTCCTGATACCCGCCCCTATCATTTCCGGAATATTTCTGTTGGTTTTCTATAACTTTATTGCTCCCCGCTGGGGCTTGAAAAACGACTTCCTGGGTGAGATCGTCTATCACCTGCTCAATATCTCCTTCATATCCATGTTGCTCAGGGTGACCGGTAAGCAAAAAACCGATAGGAAAGCCAAACGTACCTTGGCAGCCAATGTTACCGCAGTAATGGGCCAGTACGGTCTGCAATGTTTCTTTGGACTGGTCATGACAGCCATCATGATCGCAACGTTCAAGCCGGACCTGTTTCCAGCATTCGGCTTTACCCTACCCTTGGGCTTCGAATTAGGACCCGGTCAGGCCTACTCGATTGGCATCGGCTGGGAAAAGATGGGGTTCAGGGGTGCTTCCTCGGTCGGACTGACCATGGCAGCCATCGGATTTCTGATTGGGAGCTTCGGCGGCGTGGTCCTGATAAACCAGGGGCTCAAGCGGGGCTGGATCGGCAAGGAACATGCACAACGCATCAACAACAAGAGTGTACGGACCGGGTTCTTCAGCCGTCTCGATACGGAACGGCCGGTTGGTTCGTATCTCTCAACCGATGGCGAGTCGTTGGACTCACTTAGCTACCACATTGCTTTGGTGATGGCCACCTACTTGATCAGCTGGGGCTTTCTTACCGGCTTGACAGCTCTGCTTAATCTCATCGGTCCCTTGGGGTCCGACCTTGCAGAGAGCCTTTGGGGGATCAACTTCATATTCAGTGCCTTCTGCGCCTTGGGCGTGAAAATGATCATGCGCTTCTTCAAGGTGGAAACCACCATAGATAATGCAACCTGCAATCGTATCAGCGGTCTCTCTGTTGATATGACGGTAGCCTCAAGCCTGGGGGCCATCTCCTTGGTTACCGTCCAAGGGTATTGGCTTCCTATTCTCATTCTTACCCTGACCGGTATGTTCATAACCCTGGTAATTCTTCCTTGGTACTGCTCGCGTATCTACGACGACCACCAATTCTTCAGAATGTTGGTCATCTACGGAACAGGAACCGGCACCCTTCCCACCGGCTTGGCCCTGCTTCGTGTGGTCGACCAAGAGTTCGAAACCCCGGTAGCCACCGACTACCTGTACTCGGTAGGAATTGTCTTTATTCTGGCCATTCCCATTATTCTGAGCATCAACCTGCCGGCCTTCAGCGTCACCAGGAACAATCCGATGCTGTTCACCTTGGCGATTATCATCAGCGGAATCTATATGCTTGCTTCCTTTATTTCCTACTTGCTCATCGCCAAGAAACGTGCTTTTGCCAAGGCGGGAGACCTGTTCTATACCGAGTAGGGAATGGGGCTAATCTGAATTCTCAAGAACGGGGAGGCCTAATGAAGGCCTCTCTTTTATATCACACAGAACCTTTGAAAAGCAGAAAACCTTTTCATTTTGCCTTTCATGTTCTACAGTACACACAAGCACACCTGAACAAAGGATTCGAAGATGAAGGTTCGTTATTGTTCCCTACTCATAGTGTTCATAACAGCAAGCCTGCTGTTTGGCTCCTACTCACCCGAGCAAATCCCCCTCGACTCTCCTCTCTACGAGGAGGTCGACCTCCTGTACCGCCTGCATGGCATCCCCCTTCCCTCCGCCTCTCGTCCTTGGAATACCAATGAGGCTGTTCAAATATTGAACATGCTTCCCCAACAGACACAATACAAGGCATTGCTAGAGCAAGCATGGCAGAGAATCAAAACAAACAAAACCGACAACTTCTCCGCCAAAGTGACTCCAACCATCGCCCTGGAAGCCTATACCCACACCAACAGCGCAGACTTCACCACGTTCGAAGACTGGATGTACAGCTATGATGAGAGAGACCCTCTCTTTGATTTGACCATCTCCCTGCAATTCAGCCCATCATTCCTCTTTGAGACTTCCCTGCAGGCTGGGGTGGGTGGCTATACTGAACGAGACGAAACAAAAAATGTGCCAACCTATTATGGTATTGGGGCAATACTTCCCTATATTAGTAACAATGACTTACGCCCAATCGGTCCTCAGCTCGTGGAATCCTCCTACCTCTATAAACGCCTCTTTACCACCAACCTTCCCACATCAGGCAAAGAACTTGAAGCCGACTTCCCCAGGCATAGCCAACTCACCTTTGCAGGGCCGTATTACGCACTCAGTCTTGGGAAAGGACCGGTATCCTGGGGCCAGGGGAGCAGTGGCAACTTAGTCATTGGGGATCATATCTCCAACCACACCAGCCTTTCAGCTTCCTTCTTCAGCCAGAACACCAAGGTGCAGTTTCTCTATCTCTTCTTCCCCGATCTCAGCGAATCGAATGCAGGAAACCGGATTTTCCTTGGTCACCGCATAGAATTCAGGCCATTAGCTTGGGCACGCTTTTCCATCTCAGAGAACATTATGGCAAATGCCGACAACCTTTCCCCCCAGTACCTCGATCCCACCTATATCTATCACAACATCTTCGATGCTGCCAACGTCAACTCGATAGCCAGCATCGAAGCCGACCTATCCCCAGCTAAAGGCTTGTCACTGCATGGCCAGTTCGCCCTCGACCAACTACAGCTCTCCAGCGAGAAGGCAAATACAGCAAATGCCATGGCATACCTGGGTGGAATTACCTACTCTTGGAGTCATAATCAGGGGTATTGGACAACCCAAGCAGAGTACGCCTCTCTAGACCCTGCGTTTTATCGAAGACAGAACGTCGATTTCCTCGTAGCCAGGGACCTGATGAAGCACCAAGCGCATCTGGAGCCCATGATCATCGATTACCTTGGCTACCAGTGGGGATCGGACAGCAAGGTGTACCAAGCAAAGCTCTCGTATATGAGACCCAATCACTTTTCTCTAGAAGGTTCGGTTATTGTTCATCGACAGGGAAAGCTGACCTATGGGGCTGCCCATCATGTTGATTCTGTTAGCAACAATACCGACTCTCCCAATGTAGATGGTCCCTCTCCCTCCGGTGACAGCATCACCGAACGCCTCATCATCGGCCTTACGGGTATCTATTATACAGAATGGAAGAATCTTGATGTGTATGCCCAAGCCAACTGGATAGGAAGGAGAATCTACACGAAGAGTACGGCCCTCTATTCCTCTGAGGCTTCAGACCTGCAATTGGTATTCGGTATGAAGTTCAAGTTCTAGAAATCTGATAAACCTAACCTTGTATTCCTTGACGTCAGCTTTATCTTACAGAAAGCTGACGCACCCTTCTTCTACGTAAGGTATTTCTTTCCAAATACTATAATTAGGTCCTCATCGGACTTGCGTTTTTGTCTACAATGGCGGTAGTATCTGCACGGGACCAACCTACCATGAAGAAAAGAACCGCCTCGTTGCTCAAACCCTATATCCTCATACTGCCCGCACTCGCCCTTGCGGTGGTTTTTGCATATCGACCCTTCCTGCTTACCTTGCTCAACAGTCTGCATACCGTCTCCCTTCAGGGACAGCGGCTCAGTTTTGTAGGCTTTGAGAACTACCAACGGCTGTTCGTGAGCCAATCATTCCAAGCCAGCCTTTCCAACACCTTGCGTTTCACCCTCTACTTTGTTCCTACCAATTTAATCATCTGCTTAGGCGCAGCGTTGCTTTCGAACCGCAAGGGAAAACTGGCAACCCTTAATCAGATATTCTTCTTTCTTCCCATGGCCGTCGGTCTTTCCAGCGCCATGATGATCCTGAAAATGATGTTCAACCCTTCCATCGGCATCATCAACCAGTTGTTCGGCTCTGACATTCAATGGTTCAACGACAAGCATGCAGCGATGGCCTTGCTTGTCATCGCCGGGGTATATCTCGATATCGGACTGAACTTCCTTTTGCTGCATGCAGCATTGCGTAACGTCCCCTCCGAACTTCATGAAGTTGCAAAGATTGAGGGAGCGAACAGCCTGCAGGTCTTTCGGTACCTCCAAGCCCCGCTCATCGCTCCCACCTTTGTATTTGTCCTGATGACCAACATCAAAGATGCAATGCTTATATCCTCTCCGGTCCTCATTCTTACTGAAGGGGGCCCCTTCCGTTCCACCCAGACATTGGTTTATCAGATGTACCTTGAAGGGTTTAAGAGCGGCAACTATGCCATGGGTTCGGCGATAGCAACAGTAGTTTTTCTGCTCACCTTATCGGCACTGTTGCTGCTTCTCCATCTGGAACGAAGGAGGGTCTACTACCAATGAAAAAACTGACAGCCCTCATCGCCACGCTCTGTTCCCTCGTTATCGTGTTTCCCATTTTCTACTCTATCAGCGCCTCGTTTTTCAGCTATGCCGACTTCACCAGTATTCCGGCTAGACTCCTTCCTTCAGTGCCGACGCTGGAAAATTATGCCAGAGCGTTCAAGGAATCGAATCTTGAGCGGTTCTTGGCAAATTCGTTACTTACCGCTTCGCTGGGAACTGCATTACGCATGGCTATCAGCATTATAAGTGCCTATACGTTCTCCTTTTTTACATTCAAGGGAAGGGATACTCTGTTTGTGCTCATAGTGGCAACCATGCTCCTTCCCTCCGATGCCCTCTTGCTTGCCAACTACACAACCATCCGCGCTCTCAGGCTCACCGATTCCTACCTGGGGATTATCAGCACCCTGTTGCTCGCCCCTACCCACATATTCATGCTTAGGCAGTACTTCAAGACGGTAAGCAGCGAATATCGTGAGGCAGCAATCCTTGAAGGGTGTGGGGATATCCGCTTTCTGACCACCCTCCTGATTCCCATCAGCAAGGCTGTGGTGATCACATTGGCAATCCATAGCTTCAGCACCATTTTCAACGATTACCTTTGGCCTTTGCTGGTCACCAACAAGGAGAGTATGAGAACCGTCCAAGTCGGCCTTACCATGCTCGGCTTCTCGGAGAACCTCGATTACGGTCCGCAGTTTGCCGCAATTACGTTGTTGATAACCCCGATTCTCATCGCCTTCGTCGCGATGCATAAACCAATCCAAACCAGCGTGAGTACACGCTTTGCAGGGAGATAACCATGAAACGATTGTTCATCTATGCACTACTAGTTCTTTTGGCTACCCAGAGCTTGTCCGCCCTTGGACAAGAAGAAAACCAGACCGATGCGGTAACCACCATTACCTGGTGGCATCCAAATAGCGGCCTTGCCGGCAAAGCCGCAGAGGCCCTTGTTGAAGAATTCAACAGCACCGTTGGTAAAGAGAAGCATATTCAAGTACAAGCTGTGTACCAGGGAAAGGCCAACGATGTGCTTACCAAGGCAAAGGCGATTCTACAGTCATCCATAACCAGCGACCTTCCCGACTTGGTCCAGCTGGATGGTGCTGCAGTCCTGGACATCCGGGACAATGCCAACCTGATAGCCATGGAAGATTTGGCAAAAGCCGACAACTACGACCTGGCCCAGATCATGGAAGCTGCCCGGCTCTCGATCACGTACAAAGAGAAAATGATCGCCATGCCCTTCAATAGCTCCACCATCCTTCTCTACTACAACAAGACTGCCTTTGATGAGGCGGGAATTGCCAAAGCTCCCCGTACTCTCGATGAGCTAGCCCTCGTTGCAAGCAAGCTCAAGAAAACAGACGACAAGGGAAAGGTAACCCGCTATGGCTTTGCCAATGTCCCCACTACCTATGAGTTGATGGTTTGGCTTGGACAACAGAACGGCCTCTCGTATTTGACAGATTATGAGAATGGGCATACGGGCAACCCCACCAAGGTTCTGTTCCACGAGAATGGGACAATGGTCAACTTTCTTACCAAGTGGAGAGCCTTATATGCAACAGAGTCATTGGAGAACTTGACCAGCGACCTCAATGGAGCCTTCGCCAGCGGAAGGGTTGCCATGATCGTTGCGTCGACCAGCAACCTTACCACCATTCAGTCGATGGTCGGTGATAGATTTGAGTTCGCGGTTGCTCCCTTCCCCATGGTCGATGAGAAGGCAACCGGGGGCGTGAATGTCGGCGGTGGTGCCATATACGCCTTGAACAATGGTTCGGGTAATGAGGGGGCAGCATGGGAATTCGTCAAGTTTGCCACCAGTGCTAAGCAGCAGCTCGTGTGGCATATTGCAACCGGCTACTTCCCGGTTAATCGTGATACCTACACGCTGCCTGAGTTTGAGGCGCATCTACAAGCAAACCCCCACTACGGGGTTGCCATCAAGCAACTCTTGGATAGCAATCCTAAGCTTCAGGGCATGTGGGTTCCCAGCGCCTATCAGATCTATTATGCGCTACAGAGCGGCATCCTGAAAATGCTGACAGAGAACCTGAGCCCCGAACAGACCAGCAAGGCTCTAGAGACAGAAATAAACAGTTACTTCACCGAGTTCCTACGGATGCAGAAGTAGTGAGAATAGCTACCAGCACCAACCTTATCAGCTTCAATCGTGACGGAAGCAAGACAGAAATGATCCACCTCCTCGGCCTCTATGCCAAGGAGGGCTTCAAGGTATTGGATCTGAACCTGTGCGAGATGCTCAATCCCCAAGGAAGCCTTGCCGGAAGTGATTGGAAGCACTATGTTGGTAAGTTGAAGGAACTGAAAAGCCAACATGCCCTCACCTTCAACCAAGCTCATGCTCCCTATGCTTCTGATGGACATATCCTGGACGAGTTGCTCAATCGCTGTCTGGACATTTGTCAGCAATTGGGCATTCCCCTGTTGGTGGTACATCCCACCAAGGGGGGTGTACAGCAAAACTTGGGGGCGTATGAAAGCTATGTGCACAGTGCTGAACAGAAAAACATCATCCTTGCCTTTGAGAATTTGAATGCCGATGACGAGATGACAGAAATCACAGAGCTTGTCGAGCTAGTCAAAGCTTTCAACTCACCATCTGTGGGTATTTGTTACGACACCGGCCATGCCCACCTACGTGGCCATGACCTTGCTCTGGATATCCATGTGATGGGAAGCTATTTGGTGGCGACTCACATTGCCGACAACAAGGGAAAGGAAGATGAGCATCTGCTGCCATTCTATGGAACCATCGATTGGGATGCGGTGGTTAGGGCTTTGGTAGAGACCAAGTATGCCGGCGATTTGACGTATGAGTGCATGTTCTTCAACCAACACCTTCCCTTGGAGCTGAAGCTCCAAGCCCTGAGGCAAGCTCGGGTTGTGGGAGAGTACCTGCTTACTAGAGCTCTCTAAAACGGCAGTTTTCCTTGAAGGTGCAACTCTTGCACATCAGACCGGGGCACTGCTGGAAGTCATCGTTGGTCTCTAGTTGCTGGATATGCCAGCTAAGGTCTGCAACACGCTTTTCGATGGCGGCCTGACGTTCCATGGCTTCACTGAGCTTGCTGCGATATTGACGAAGCAGCTCGTTTCTTCGCTTCTGTCCGGTTGTGTCCTCATTGCCCATCAGAACGATGGTTCTGATTTCACTGAGGGTAAAATCCAGGTCCTTGAGTTCAGCAATTCGGTTCAGGTACACAACATCGGCATCGGTATAGTAACGCTGCCCACCATCACTGCGATGGTTGGTTTTCAAGAGGCCGAGTGACTCGTAGTACCTGATGGTTCGAACGGTCACGTTGCACTTTCTTGCCAGTTCTCCGATGCGATACGTTTGTTGCATACATGCATTTGTACCACAACTGTGCATGAGGACTCAAGCAAAGCGGTACTCTCTTTGCCTTAGCTGAGTATGAAATACCTAATTAGTGAACCAACGGAACAACGAATCCAGGAAATGGCGGCTTGTGATAGACCACGAGAGAGAATGCTTGAGCGGGGAGCTGAAGCCCTCAGCGACCAAGAATTGCTGGCCATTCTCATCGGGAGCGGGAACAAGGAGCGGTCGGTGAATGCAATCGCAAAGGACTTGTTGGAACTGCTCGATAAGAAGGCAGTGGTGTCCAATGATGAGCTGATGAACATTCCCGGCCTTGGTACCGCCAAGGCAACGCTCATAGGTTCTGCCTTGGAACTGGGAAGAAGGCGCCTACCTCCAAAACGTCGACAAATATCCACCCCCTCAGAGATCTACCCGCTTATTCAGCACTATGCCTCACGGATGCAGGAGCACTTTCTGAGCATTTGCCTCAATGGGGCACACGAGGTACTTTCAGTAAATGTTTGTTCGGTTGGGCTGGTCAATAGAACACTCGTTCATCCGAGAGAAGTATTCACCGAGGCAGTAAGACAACGAGCAACTGCAATCGTGGTTGCCCACAACCACCCCAGCGGCAACCTCCAGCCAAGCATGGAGGACAAGGATGTGACCCGCCGACTCAGGCAAGCTGGTGATATTCTGGGTATCAAGATCCTGGACCATTTGATCTTCGGGGAGGAAGGATACCTTTCCATGCTGGAAGGGAGTTTGTTTTAGTGATTACGTTGCCTAGCCGAAGAAACATGAGAGAACTATCCGAGATCTATGTTCTTATTAGGTTTGACGTTTTCAGTTTCCATGTGTATCATTATGAATATTGATACACATGGCTATCTGGAGGTTTCAATGCGTACGAACATAATCATCGATGACCAGTTGATGAGCGAAGCATTACTGATTTCTGGGTATAAAACTAAAAAAGAAGCGGTAGAGGAAGGCTTGAAGCTCCTCATTACCATGAAAAAACAAGAAAAGATCCGTGAACTCAGAGGTAAGCTCACATGGGAAGGCGATCTTGATGCAATGAGAACCAACAAATGATGGTTGTAGATACCTCTGTCTGGATTGACTATGTGAATGGGGTACGTACCGCCCAAACTGATATCCTGGACAGAGAATTGAAACAGGACCGTGTTGTAACGGGTGATTTGATCATTGTGGAGTTTTTACAGGGATTCCGGGACAACAAGCAATTCCAGCAAGCTAGGAGGCTTATGGATTCTCTTGAGTATTATGACTTCATTGGCAAGGATATGGCCATCAAAGCCGCACAAAACTTTCGTTTGCTCAGAAAGAAAGGCGTTACCATACACAAGACCATCGATGTGCTCATTGCAACCTTTTGCATTGAGCACGGGTTTGGGCTTCTTCACAACGACAAAGAGTATGAACAAATGGAAAAAATCCTTGGACTACGGGTAAGACGCTGAATATGTTTTCTGTCGCTATACCTGCTCGGGCAAAGCTCAATAAACCATTTTGAACATGCAATTCTTTAAGACAATGGGGAAATCCTGGTTAGTAGTAATACTACCAACCTACGCTGGAACCTGCACCAAGTGGGATTCTCGCAGCAAGTCCATAATGAGTTCATGACCTTTTGCACTAGGATGTATGCCATCGATGCAAATAAGAGAATTACAGTTTCTTTTTGCTAAGAAGCCGCTACGGATATCAATAAGCTGTGTTTGTGTCTCCAAAGCCACTGTTGCTATCCGTAACGAGTAGAGTTCTTGGTATCGCTCGATATTATATAAGTCACCCAGCCAATGGAGAATACGGTTCCGATCCAAACCTCCCCTACAGATATGATCGAGATACCTATCTGAATTGATGGGAGGAAGTGTCATAAGAATCGGCTCTACGGCTATTGATCTGAGTTCAGCTATCATTGCCTTCAGCGTCTGGCCGAATGGTATCAAGGGTGTCTTTGGCAGGTGTTCGCCATTCGGCTGTGCTGAGACTTCATCCCAGAGAAAATCACAGTCATTGCCACCATATTCGAGTAACACACGGGTGCAATCCAATCCCTTTCCGATGGCCTTCTGCAGCAACTGCATACCTTTTGTAATCGTGCAACCAAACATAGCACTATTCTGAAATGCAATGCCTAGGCTAATTCCTAGCTGCTCGAATCCATTCGGCTGAAGTGGCACGTAGCGATTTTCCTCCTCACTATATACCACACCTTTCAATATTGAATCTCCGAAAATGCGTATTTTTTGCATGTCTTTACTCATGGAATTTGTACCTCCAAGCACTATAAACAAATAGTACTGAGTTAAATTGCTGGGAACTATAGCCTATTTGCACCATATAGGTACGAATGAACGCTCTCTGACAGAGGGTGTAAACGTACTATGCCTAGCACAAGCAGAATTCAGATAGCGTGTAGAGTGATTCAACATCAGGTGATGAGCACGGGATCAAAATACATAAAGCATGCATTTCTCGTAGTTTTCACTATGTACCAATAAGGTAGAGGGCAACCCTCCTTTCATCCTATGCAATGAGCATCGGATCACTTACGAGTTTTTTTTCCATAAAACAATCCTTATGTGCTATTACGCACAGACCCGACTTGATTCCGGGTATATGCTCAATAGTACAGGGTGTCCGGGAATCATACTCATGATTCCGAATGTCACTGAATTCTTCGAAGACATTTCTACTCTGGACAGGGAATACCTGAAGACTACCAGCCTGATGGGAATCGGAGCAAAATTGCGATTCTGACACAAGTGACACTTGACTACACCAGAGGCTGAAGTCCTGGTGATGTCTGTTTTTATTAAAGGACTGAAAATCAGCTGTATGGATGCAAATCCAACAGTCGATGCATCGATGAGCCCTAAAAGGGATCAATTTCACACAACCCAAATATGGGAGGAGGTACGTGAAATCCCTGGATGACTCCAACGGCCGCCAGGATGGAACTGCAAAGCCATGTTCTGTCCCAGGCAAACAAGTAATCTGGAGGAATTTCATGAATAAAAGAAATACGTATACAAAATATGTGACGATCATTGCGCTCATCGCAATACTCACATTCATATGGGGATGTAAGGCAGACATCGAAGCCCCGCCAGTGGCAGTGACCGGTATTACAGTCACAGGAGCTGGTGATGCAATCACGGTAGGCAATGGTTCAACATTACAAATGAGTGCAGCAGTACTACCTGCCGATGCAACCGATATGAGTGTGACATGGTCAGTTGTTGCAGGTACAGGTACCGCGACGATCAGCGAGACTGGTCTGCTCAGCGCAACAGGCGCAGGAACAGTACGTGTGAATGCAACTGCTAACGATGACTCTGCAGCAGTGGGAGAACTTGAGGTAACCGTGACCGCTGTCATGCCAACAACTATTGATGTGACAACTATTACAGTCACAGGAGCAAGTGATGCAATCACGGTAGTAAATGCTTCAACCTTGCAGCTTAGTGCGTCTGTACTACCTGCCGATGCAACCGACAAGAGTATTACTTGGTCAGTTGTAGCCGGAATGGGAACAGCCACTATCAGTGAGGCAGGTCTGCTTACAGGAACAGCAGTTGGCACAGTCACCGCTAAGGCGACAGCCAACGATGGTTCAGGTATTGTGGGAGAATTAGCAATCACCGTGACCGCTGTTGTACCAACACCTATTGATGTGACAACTATTACAGTCACAGGAGCAGGTGATGCAATCACGGTAGCGAATGGTTCAACCTTGCAGATGAATGCAGCAGTACTGCCTATCGATGCAACCGACAAGAGTTTTGTTTGGTCAGTTGTAGCCGGAACGGGAACAGCCACCATCAGTGAGACAGGTCTGCTTACAGCAACAGGCATGGGGACAGTCACCGTCAATGCAACGGCCAATGATGGTTCAGATAGTGTGGGCACCTTAGGGATTACCATCACTGAAAAAGTGATCAGTGCCAAGGCAATCACTGGCTTGACTGCACCGGTAACGGGAGAGAGCCCCGTCACTGCAATAACGAATACTATAGAGTATACCAGCAGTAGTGTGACATGGACAAAGGCTGATCTCACCGTATTGGCACCAGAGGGCACGTACGAAGTGGATACCGTGTACATAGCAACTATTACATTGGTGCCGGTAACTGGATACACCCTGACCGGTGTTACAGAGAATTTCTTCACAGTTGAGGGAGCTACAGCGACCAACGCCATTGACATCGGGGTGGTAACGGCTGTATTCCCTGTCACAGTAACAGCTCCAATAGTACCCTTAGCCAGGGTGGATATGGGAACAGCGGATGATTTTGTAATACTGGCTAAAAGCGGGATTACTACTACCGGAGTAACGGCGATTACTGGTGATCTAGGAATAAGTCCTGCTGCCCGTGCCACTGTAACGGGTTTCGCTGAGATTCTTTCCTTGGACGGAACATATGCTACATCCGGTCTTGTATTGGGTGGAGGGAAAATCTATGCTTCAGATTTTATTGCACCCACTCCAGATATGTTAATTGCGGCTATTCTTGATATGGAAACCGCGTATGACACCATAGTTGCGTTAACAGATCCTAGACCTGAACTTATTGCTGGCGGTACAACTCTTTACCCTGGGCTCTATAAATCGATCCCTGCAGTAAGCCTCTCAATAAACCTTACTTTGGACGCAGAGGGGGATGAAGCAGCTGTTTGGATTTTCCAGATAACCGGCGCCTTAAATGTGGCTGCCGAGGTAGAGATTGTATTACTCAATGGAGCAAAGGCTGAAAATATTTTCTGGCAGGTTACAGGAGCTGTCAGTTTGTTGGCTAATTCCAAGATGCAAGGAATTGTCTTAGGTGAGGGCGTAATTGCTCTTACAGATGGTGCTACGATCGAGGGTAAGTTATTGGGTCAAACCAATGTAACGCTTATCGGAAATACAGTTGTAGATCCGTTGTTTGTACCTATGCTTTAAAGGTAGGACTTAACTCGTTGATACTGAATAAAGAGTATTGAAAACGTGTATCAACCGATGGTGCTGGGAGGAATTTACTCCTGGCACCATCTCTTTCTTGTTCTGAATCAACCACAAAAAATCAAATCACCAGCCAAATTCAACCGAACCATGCTAGCAGAAGACTACAAGCAATCATTGTCCATCTAAGACCAAGAACAGCTTCTTGAAGAAGTAGGTGATGCAAATGACCAGAAGAAGATGCTCTACTTGCTGCCTACATTGCTGAAACTCTCAGATAAGAAGGAATAAAGAAACCCTTGCATGCATATCCAGTTGAGGGGGACCATCACGCATCCACGTATCATGTTTGGAAGTAAAAAAGGAATGAGCTGATAAGACTGGCGTAAGCATCCAGCGCATCCATCAAGCTGGAATCACTATCGAATGGTCCATATATATCCTGCGAATTCTCAGCTGCTTCCATCGCAGTCAGAGTCACATCGCTGGGAGTCATCAGCACCACTTCGAAAAGAATCCTTTACAATAGATCGCCTGCCTTAAAAATACATGATAGCAGTGGTCATGTGCATGCCGAGATCAGTAAGAATCATCTGTAAAGGATGGAAAACACATGCTTTGTTTTGGTAGCAATAGAGAACATTGGCTCCCAAAATTGTATGCAGACACCTCAGAGAAGAGGACAAAGGGTAATTAATATGCGGATTCATCAATAAATTTGGTCAATCATCACATCACCTAAGTTCACAAAATTAATCCAGTATTAATTCTTATTGCACTATGACTTATGCCACTTGTCATAGCATTTCTTCAGCCAAAATATCGTGAGTAAAATACTAATCCATTAGGAGAGATACAATAATCTATTTTTTTATTTCTGATTTCTTTGACAATTGTCACAACATTGTTGTTTTAGTCTCTTTTGCTAAATGTGACATATGCACTAACTGTTTATATTACATTAATTTATTTTGCATTTATTTTATTGACATCTCAATTTTGGTGTGCTCTACTAGACCAGAAATCAAACACATATGTATGCTTTTTGGTTACACAAACAATATGTATACGATTCCAAATGTTAATCGGAAGCGATTTTGCTTTTGATATTTTTTTGTAAGGACCATTGGAGGGAAAGCATGAAGGAAAAGACAAATTTATCCGTAGGAGTTGATTTAGGTACCTCGAACCTTCTCATCTATGTTGAAGGCCAGGGTACGCTATTCAATGAACCATCGATCATTGCAATCGACAAAGCGACGCGCAATGTAGTATCCGTTGGATATGAAGCAGCTAAACTTGATGGGAAAACCCACAGCAAAGTTGAAGTTGCCAGACCGTTGCAAGGAGGAGTAATCTCTGACATCCAACTGATACGAGAAATCCTGCTGTACACTTTGGATAAGATTTTTCTCTCCAATCTCGACTCGATCAACAAGCTCCTCATCTGTATTCCCTCGGAAATCACCAACACCGAGAAGGAAGCAATCGTGGAACTCGGACATAGCCTGGGTATTCAAAACACGGAAATTGAAGAAGAAATCAAAGCAGGAGCCCTCGGCTCCGGTCTTGATATATTTGCACCAAAAGGCCACATGGTAATCGACATCGGCGGCGGTACAACCGATTTCGGCATCCTCTCCCTTGGTGAAGTGGTTCTTTCGAAATCCATCAAGATTGCAGGCGACTATTTCGACCGGCAGATCATTGACTACGTAAAAACCACCCACAAGCTGGAAATCGGCAATCAGACTGCAGAACGAATCAAGATTGCCCTTTCTTCGCTGACAGGCCCCTATCCGATGGATGAGGATTGCAACCTGATCCACGCAGAAGCGATGGGCAGGGACTTAGTCTCCGGCCTACCCCGCCAAATTACCCTATCCCCACAGGAAATCCGTGAAGTGCTTCTGCGAAGCTTCGACCCGATTAAATCCATATTGCTCGCAACATTGGAAGAGACTCCTCCTGAATTGGCAGGTGATCTCGTTGATTCGGGAATCCTATTGACCGGCGGCTGTTCTCAGATTCCAGGAATCAAGGAATACTTTTCTGAAATCGCGCAAATTCCTGTATATCTCTCCGAGGTTCCTTTGACAGCTGTAATAGATGGATGCAAAAAAATGCTCAAAATGACGAGTCGTTATTTTTATAGTGAAGTATAGGATGGGTAAGGAAATGAGTGCAGTAATAGCGAATGATAGACTGGGTTTGGGCATCGATCTTGGAACTGCCAATTTGTTGGTGTTCCTGGAAAAGAAAGGAATCATATTTGATGAACCATCGGTGATCGCATTTGACAGAGAATCTGGAAAGATTGTAGCTGCCGGGGAAGACGCTCACAAAATGCTTGGTAAAGTCCACTCAAAGATTTCCGTCGTGAAACCCTTGAGAAATGGTGTTATCTCGGATATGCGTGCTGCTAAAGCTCTCTTGAGCTATGTTCTTGGGAAGGTTGAAAACCTAACCGAGAAGGATATCTCCAAAACAACCTGTGTAATCTGTTGCCCTTCGGAAGTAACAAAAATCGAGCGTGATGTAATGACTGATCTGGCAACAAAAATGAATATCACCGATGTGTTTATTGAAGAGGAGATAAAGTCAGGAGCGCTTGGGGCGGGTGTGGATATTTTTAAGTCAAAAGGCGTGATGGTCGTGGATATCGGTGGAGGAACCACTGACGTCGGCGTTATCTCTTTTGGTGATATCGTACTCTCCCGTACAATCAGGAAAGCAGGAAGTTTCATGGACGATGAGATTTCCAAATTTGTTAAAAAAACCCAGAGTGTTGAAATTGGTGAATTGACTTCAGAAAAAATGAAAATCGAACTGGGCGACTTGCATGCAGAGGCAAAAAACGTTGTGAACCGCTATGCCGGAAGGGATATGGTAAAGGGAATTCCCAAATGGGTCATGCTTTCAACTACTGAAGTACAATCAGTCCTGATACCGGTATTTGAGGAAATCGTGAAACTCATCATGGGAGTATTGAAGGATACCCCGCCGGAATTATCCGCCGACATCTATAAGAACGGGATATTGCTCACCGGAGGATGTTCGATGATTCGCGGTATAGAGGAATATGTGCAAAAGCGGATTCAGGTTCCTGTAAAAGTGGTACACAACCCCCTTACCTGTGTAGCAGAAGGCACCAAATATTTATTGAAGAATCGCGGAGACTACTTGGTCAATCCGCTTCAACTGTAGGAGATTTTCATTATGGCATTATCCATTCGAAAACAAGAGAAAGAAGAAAAACGCTCGGTGGGAAAAAATATCGGTATTGACTTGGGTACGGCAAACATCCTTGTCTATGTTGAAGGTGAGGGCATAATTACCAACGAGCCTTCAGTTATCGCCTTCGATTATGAAACCAATGAGGTGATTGCTTCCGGAAGCATGGCTGCAAACATGATAGGGAAAGGGCATCACGGAATTAAGATTATAAGCCCGTTGAATCAAGGGGTCATTTCCGATATTGAGGCTACCAAGAAACTCATCGAGATTTCATTGCACAAGATTGAGAACATAAACATCGATATCAAAGAATCCACACTGCTATTGTGCTGCCCTTCCGAAGTCACACAGTTGGAACGTGACTCTTTTATGGCACTTGGCAACAAGCTTGGAGTCAAGGAAGTGTTCATTGAACAGGAAGTTAAAGCAGGCGCTATTGGATCAGGTCTCGATATTTTCAGCAGTAACGGGTCGATGCTCATCGATATCGGTGGAGGTTCGACCGACATCGGTGTCCTGTCCTTGGGTGACATTGTGGTATCCGAATCAAATAGGATTGCAGGAAACTATTTCGATAATGAAATCATGAATTACCTGCAGTATAAGCATGGCTTGCTCATTGGAAAGAAAACGGCGGAACGAATCAAGATGGAAATAGGTTCGCTGCGCAAGGAAATCAAGGATCCAAGAGAAACTTGGGCAAGCGGAAGGGATGTGGTCACTGGACTCCCTAAGAAAATTACCATAACAGAATCTGAAATCCGCGATGTCCTGGTCAAACCGTTCGAATCAATCTCCACCATGGTGCTGAAGGTGTTGCAAAACACTCCCCCCGAGCTCTCCTCGGATATCATAGTCAACGGAATCTATATCAGTGGAGGTGGTGCCCTGATCGACGGAATCGATGAATTCCTGCACGAACGGATTGGTATGGACTTCCATATCTCCAAACGACCACTGACGGCGGTAGTCGATGGAACCAAGTTGTTGCTCAAGAATCGCGGTAGTTATTTTGTAAAACCGACTGACTAACAGTTGCACCAATCAAGAGCCTTTCTTCCCTACACACAGGAAGAAAGGCTTTTTATTGCTTTTATAAAGGAACAAACTATGAAATTCTTGCAGCATCATTCTCTTGTATTGGGGTGTGCCAATTTCGTTTTGCTTGTCATAAGCTTCTCGTTGGGTTGGATTAGTGCCGGTCTAGCTTTTTCCCTGCTGTTTCTGATCAATGTGAACATGGGATTCCATTACATCAACCACTGTGAACCATGGAGATATACAAGTAAGGCACTTTCGAAGTGGTTGAGGCTTCATGAGCAGTCCAATCTTGAGTCCCTGTTTTGCCTCTACCTTTCAATGCATACAAGAGGGGTCTTCCAGTCCTGTGTAAACCGGGAACGGCTTGAGGAAGTCTCTTTGCTGTGTGCCCAGGAACTCATGGACTATTTTGGTACAAACAATACACAAAGGATGACCCATGAGGCCTTTGTAGTTCTCAGGAATTTTCCGTCTGAGATGCTATCCAACGAGAAAGTGAAGGCTGAATATCAGGCTATCGTTTGCCAGACAATACTAGAGAGACTGCAAAATAGGTTTGATGCACGGCGAACTTTCCTACCACCAGTTGAGATACTCATCGGATGTGCAGCGTCCGGAATCCGGTACCGTACGGCCTCTCTCGAGCAGCTGGTCGATCTCGCATATGTTACGCAACAGGAAGCGCAAAGAAGCTATAAAACCTGGATGGTCGCAAATTCAGAAATCCAGGCAAGAAAACTGGACATCGATGAGTGTATCCAAGGATTTCAATCACAAGGATGGGAAGCGGAATTCAATCCCTTCTTCCAACCGATTATCGACTCAGAAACCTTGTGCGTTGTTGGCTCTGAAAGTCTGGCACGATGGCAACTTGGCGGCTTTCGAATTCTTTCAGCAAAGGTGTTCAAGGATATCGCCGGCGAATTGCATCATATTGAAGCCATCGACATGGCTATCATTACCAAAACCTTTGCAATCATCCGGAAAATGATGCTCGCCCGTATTATTCCGTATACGTTCAAAATAGTCTTGAATGTCAGCAATGAAAGCCTGAAAAAGGGATTTGCAGGCCGTATGCATTTTCTTGCCGAACACCATGGGCTGCACCCTACACAGATAGAATTTGATCTCAAGGATTCAGCATTCTCAGAGCCGGAATCCTTGGCTGTGATCAAAGAACTCAGGGAAATTGGCTTCAGGATCTCCCTGGATGTGTTTAATGAGAATGCATTCGACCTACAAGCATTTGCTCGGGCAGATTTCGATAGCATCAAGCTCGATTTTTCCGTGTACTCCTTGCAGCTGCAGCAGGTGTACGCTTCCCTCAAGGAATCAGCGACAAGGAAAGGAATCGAGGTTCTGGCAAAGGGCATTGAGAAGAAGGAAATCCTTGAAGCAGCAACAAAACTTGGATGTACCTATCTGCAAGGTAATTATTTTACCCAGCCGATACCGGAGTCTACCTTCGAAGTGTTTATGCGTAAGTACCAGACGGGGCTCCTGCTTGACACATGCCTGGGATGACCGTTTCTCCTCTTTTGCAACTACGCAATGCCCAAGATTGTGAATCAAAGAGCAGGTATATGACATCCTATCCTTCAAAGACATCAACAGCCTATGAGTATTGGCCGTAAGCCGATAAAAATCGTACTTTTTGCTCCATCCTCCCCTTGCTTTGCTTGACAAATGGAAGCTGAAGTTTACATGCTAAATATCATATTTTTCCCGGAAAATAAGAATCATGTAGGAGGATTCAATGAACGGTATAGCCATGCTCGTTCTGTCCATCGTCGTACTTGTAGGTGCGTATCTCGTCTATGGCCGCTATCTGGCAAAAAAATGGGGAGTAGATGCAAAACGAAAGACCCCTGCCATGGAAATGGAAGATGGAGTGGACTATGTGCCCACCTCCAGACAAGTGGTCTTCGGACACCAATTTGCTTCCATAGCCGGAGCCGGACCGATCAACGGCCCGATTCAGGCAGCAATCTTCGGATGGGTCCCGGTTCTGCTCTGGGTACTCCTGGGTGGAGTGTTCATTGGAGCCGTGCAGGATTTCGGCTCCATTTTCGCATCTGTACGCAACAAGGGCCGCTCCATCGGCTATATCATCGAACTGTATGTCGGAAAACTGGGGAAGCGACTCTTTCTGCTCTTTGTCTGGCTCTTTTCCATTCTTGTAATCGCAGCATTCGCAGATATCGTTGCCGGAACGTTCAATGGATTCAACGCCGATCTCTCCCATAACATAATCAATGGAGCAACCGCTACCACCAGTACCGCCTTCATCGCGGTGGCAGTTGGTCTTGGTTACTTCATCCGGTACCGCAAACCCACAAACCTGGTCACCAGTGCAGTCGCCATTCTAAGCTTGGTAGCCTGCATAGTCTTCGGGTTGATCTTTCCTCTGTACATCCCCAAAACCCTCTGGTTGTATCTCGTATTCGCGTACATCATGGTAGCCTCCGTAGTTCCCGTATGGGCTCTGCTGCAGCCAAGAGATTTTCTGAACAGCTTCCTCTTGGTCTTCATGATTGCAGCCGCCGTAGTAGGAATTTTTGTGGCAAATCCTACCATCAACCTCCCCGCTTTCTCCGGCTTTGTAGTAAACGGACAACAGATGTTCCCCATTCTCTTCGTCACGATAGCCTGTGGAGCAGTATCTGGATTCCATAGTCTGGTCAGCAGCGGAACAGCCTCCAAGCAAATACGCAATGAGAAAGACATGCTCCCTATCGCGTATGGAGCCATGTTGTTGGAATCGTTGGTTGCTGTCATCTCCCTCATCTGTGCTGGGGCAGTATTCTCCAACGGGGCGCTTCCAGCGGGTACGCCTCCCCAAATTTTTGCCATGGCAGTGGCAGGATTCTTGGCCAAGGCAGGCATTCCCACGCTTGCAAGCAATACCATCATTACCTTGGCGATCAGCGCCTTTGCCCTGACCAGCCTTGACTCAGTGGCGAGAATCGGTCGCCTCTCCTTTCAAGAACTATTCATGGATAGCAGTACCGATGAAGAGCACATGGGCTTCCTGCAGCGCGTACTGACCGATAAGTATGTTGCTACCATTATTACTTTGCTCTTTGGCTACATGCTCTCCGTGAATGGCTATGCCAACATCTGGCCGCTCTTTGGCTCAGCCAACCAGCTGGTAAGTGCCTTGGCTCTCTGTGCCATCGCCATTTTCCTGAAAAAGACAAGCAAGAAAGGCTCCATGATCTGGATTCCGATGTTCTTCATGCTTGGGGTCACCTTCACTGCATTGGTCCAGATTATCATCGTGCGCTTCACCAGACTGGGCAGCGGCAATTTCAAGCTACTTTCCGATGGTATGCAACTCGTATTTGCCATCCTGCTGGTAGGATTGGGTTTGGTCATCGCATTCAAGTCGATCCATACCTTGTTTTTTGATAAGAGCAAGGATGCGGCAAAGGCTGCAGCTTGATCTCCGTATTGTATCTGTGGAGAGGGTAACACCAACTTCTCCATGATTTTTTAATCCCTACGAATCGACAACAAGCACGTGTGCTGTATGAATGCCCCTTTCCAAAGAAGAGGGGCATTCTTTCATCTGTAGGGATTTTACACGAGAAAAAAGCAGATTCTTCATATCAGCTGCCTTGTAGATGAAAAGTGATCAAGGCAATTGCTCAGTCTGTGCGGCAGCGAACAAACAAAACTCTCGACAGCGTATATACTTCAGATGGTATTTCAACCGTTCGTTGAGGGAGTGATGAAAAGTAACGTAACGTATAAATTATTAAATGGAACTCTATCCTTATTCAAGACACGAACTCTTCGTTTCTTTCGGCAAAGCTACGAAACTGAAGAACCCTTGCACTCTGAATTATTCAGCCCCGAACAGATGCAGAATTATGGAAAAATCCTTGCCCAATCACATATACTTAGCACCTCTACCCATAAACAAAATGGGTTCCTCAAGCGAATGGATATTAACCAGGCAGTATTGGAAGATGTTAGGAACTTATTGACTGAGACGGTAAATGCAAACAGAAGAATAGTTCCCGCAGGAGAATGGTTGCTTGATAATTTCTACCTGATTGAGAATATCATTCTAACCACCAGACGCGACCTGCCGTTGAATTACAGCAGAGAGCTCCCACGGTTGCAGAACAGTACCGATGAAGGCACCCCCCGCGTGTATGCTATTGCCATTGAGTGTATCTCACATGGCGATGGATATGTTGATGCCGAAGCCCTCCCGGGCTTCATCAATGCGTATCAAACGATCACAAGATTGACACTCGGTGAATTATGGGCAGTGCCCATAATGCTTCGCTTAGCACTAATAGAAAACCTGCGAAGAATTGCCATTAGGATATCCAGAGGAATAGATGCAAAAAAACAAGCAACTATTTGGGCCGAGAGAATCATAGCCCAGGCTGAATCGGATCCCAATAGTCTCTTTATTCTGGTTGCAGACATGGCTCGTTCCAAGCCGATGCTAAGCAGTTCCTTCGTGGCGGAATTATCACAAAAACTGTACGGGAAAGGCACGGTTTTTGCGATGCCGCTGACTTGGATTGAGCAGAAGCTCTCTGAGTCGGGATTGACTATAGAATCGCTTGTCCAATCAGAAATCCAGCAACAAACAGCCGACCAAGTCAATATAAGCAATACCATAGGCAGTCTTCGTTCTCTCGATGCAAATGATTGGAAGAACTTTGTTGAATCCACAAGCCATGTGGAAAAGGTTTTGCACAAGGACCCTTCCGAACACTATGCAAAGATGGACTTCCAAACTCGCGACACGTATCGGCATGCCGTAGAAAAGCTTGCCAAACAGAGCGGACTGGATGAACAAAACATCGCATTCCTTGCCATTAAGCTGGCACAGGCACATAAGGGGAAGAAGGAGAATGACAAACGTTTATTGCATGTAGGGTATTACCTATTGGACAAGGGGTTGCCTTTATTAAAACAAGCTATTCACAGCAAGTCAAAAGCATATAAGTTCTCCTGGGTACTTGGGACTCAAGGAAAATTAGTACTGTATATCGGATCCATTGGTTTCATTTCTGCCCTTGTAGCATTGTTCTTTATGGCCATAGGTTGGCATGCCGGATTATCGGGTTGGAAACTCATTGCAGCCGGCTTCTTGGCCTATATCGGTGCAGGGGGCTTTTCCAGCAAACTCGTTAACTGGATGGTAACCATGCATATCCCCAGCAGTACTTTGCCCCGGATGGATTATTCAGAGGGCATTCCTGTTACCTCGCGTACTCTGGTCGTGGTCCCCTCGATGCTAGCCAGCACCCATGCGATAGAGTCCCTCACCGAAGCCTTGGAAGTACGATTCCTGGCAAATCGCGACAGCAATGTACTGTATGCATTACTGACTGATTTTTTGGATGCCAAGAACGAAACGTTACCAATGGATGGGGAACTTGCATCCTATGCGCAACAAAAGATTCAGGAGCTAAACGCTTTGTACAAAACCCCTGAGGGGGAGCCTTTTTTCCTTTTCCATCGAGGAAGGAAATGGAATGCCTCAGAGAAAATGTGGATTGGATATGAACGAAAACGAGGTAAATTGGCAGACTTGCATGCCCTTATTCGTTCGAATCAGAAAGACCCCTTCGATCTCATCGTCGGAGACTTGTCCCAGCTTGAAACGGTAAAATATATTATTACCTTGGACACGGATACCACCTTGCCCCGGGACTCAGTCAAGGAACTTGCGGCAACGATGGCCCATCCACTCAATTGCCCGCAATATGACCTGGAGCATAGTCGTATTATTGCAGGTCACGCACTCTTGCAACCTCGTATCAATGCAAGTCTGTCAGGGATATCGCAATCACGCTATTCAAAACTTATAGGAAGCGACCCCGGTCTCGATCTGTATACCCGTGCTGTCTCTGATGTATATCAGGACCTCTTCTCTGAGGGATCCTTCATCGGCAAGGGAATCTATGATGTCGAGGCCTTTGAATATATTCTGAAGGATAGATTTCCCGAGAATCGCATCCTCAGCCATGATCTGCTGGAAGGCTGTTATGCACGCGCAGGCTTGGTTAGCGACATTCAATTGTTCGAACATATCCCTACAACCTATCGTGCTGATATGGACCGTCGCCAGCGATGGATTCGAGGCGATTGGCAATTATTTTCTTGGCTTTTCCCCCACGTTCCGACCAACAGGAACATACGGGAAAAAACCAGCCTATCAGCGTTGTCAAAATGGAAAATCCTGGACAACCTCAGAAGAAGCATTACTTCCATAGTCCTTACCGCTCTTCTTGGTATCGGCTGGACAACCTTAACCAATCCACTGCCATGGACGCTTTCCATTCTGAGTTTGCTATGGGTCCCTCAGCTGATTATCTCTACTGTCTCATTATGTAAAAAGCCGTATGATATGCCCCTGCTTGCCCATATAACCTCGACAGTCCATTCGTTCTTTAGAAATCTGATATCATCTTTCTTTGACTTGGTTTGTATGCCGTATGATGCATACATCAGCTTTATTGCAATCACCAAAACCTGCTGGAGGATGTGGATTTCCCACCGACATCTCTTGCAGTGGAATCCTTCAGAGACCAACACACACAACGGATACCAGACGCTGGGTTCTTCGATTCTGACTATGTGGATTGCTCCTGTATTTTCCTTGGCACTTTTTTCTCTTCTCACTATGCTTGCACCGGCGACGATGATGGTCGCTGCTCCTGTGCTTATCCTTTGGTCGTTTTCTGCTGGTATCGTCTGGGAATTCAGTAAACCAATTAAAAGGAACAAGGAACTATTGACAGAAAATCAGGACAAATTCATTCATAGACTCGCTAGAAAAACTTGGGCATTTTTTGAAACCTTCGTAACCTTGAAAGATAATTGGCTTCCTCCCGATAATTTCCAAGAAATACCGATTGCAAAAATTGCCCATCGGACTTCACCGACAAACATCGGACTGGCTCTTCTAGCCAACCTTGGGGCGAGAGATCTTGGGTACATTACCGATGGATTATTGCTTGAGCGAACCAGTCTCACGCTACAGACATTAGAAACGCTTGAAACATTCAAAAAGCATTTCTACAACTGGTATGACACCATAACACTACAACCTCTTTCGCCTCGATACATTTCAACCGTAGATAGCGGCAACCTCGTTGCACATCTTCTCACCCTGCATTCCGGTTTGCTATCACTAGCTGATGAGCAATTCTCCGATACAAGAATATGGAAGGGACTTGAAGATACTGCGTTGAATCTCCAGGCAGTCCTTGGAGACGCATCGCCGCAGGGGTTGCTCTCATTCCAGGATACACTTGCTTCGGTGATGAGAACACCGCTAAAAACTGTTTCCGGTGTATGGTCGGAGCTTGAAAAACTCGTTGCAATTGCCCTAGCGATTCGTGTGTCACTTGAAGACGAAAAGGATCCCATAATGCAATGGTGGGCAGATATGCTCATAAAGCAATGTCACGACTTTCTTGGGGAATGTGAATATCTGTTCCCCTGGGCAAGCCACGCCTCTCTGTTCAAGCATGAAGTGGAGTTTCAGAACCTGAGTATGGTATCGAGCCTACGGGAATCCTATGCTCTACAAAGCACTATGGTAGAGACGCTTAACATCAGAATCCCTCTCTTAGGCGAACTGCTCTCTGAAGGCCGTACCCATGCCGAGGAGCGATTCTCATTGATCAATACGATTGCTCTTCAGATTGAGAATTTGACATGCATGAATTTTACCTTTCTTTACAATAAACGTCGAAACTTGTTCACAATCGGATATACAGTCGATAGCCGTCGGAAGGATTCAGGACATTATGATCTCCTTGCATCGGAAGCAAGACTCACGAGTTTTGTTGCAATCGCTCAGGAGCAAGTTCCGAAGGAAAACTGGTTTTCTCTTGGCCGGTTGATCACCAAATCAGGTCGCGAGACGATGCTCTACTCATGGAGCGGCTCAATGTTTGAGTATCTGATGCCTCTCTTGGTGATGCCTACCTACAAGGGAACAATTCTTGACCAGACATGCGAGGCTGCAGTACGTAAACAAATAGAATATGGACACTTGCTAAGTATTCCTTGGGGAATTTCCGAGTCGGGTTACAATGCCTACGATGTCTCGCTCAACTACCAATACCGGGCCTTTGGCGTTCCAGGATTGGGTTTGAAACGAATAGTGTTGAATGACTTGGTAGTAGCACCCTATGCAACAGCCCTCTCACTGTTGATTGCGCCCCAAAAGGCTTGTCTTAATCTCATCCAGCTCTCCAAAAGCGGATTTGAAGGCGCCTACGGAATGTATGAAGCCATCGATTACACAAAATCCCGCGTAGCATCTGGTCAGAAGTACGCCATTGTACGATCGTTCATGGCTCATCACCAAGGAATGAGTTTCCTCTCGTTTGTGTCACTCTTGCAGGACGGTCCTATGCAAAAGAGATTCGAATCGATTCCCATGATGCAAGCGACAACCTTGCTGCTTGAGGAAAAAAGCCCAAGACCGACGTTTTTATATTCACAAGAGATGACTCTGCCTGAAAAGCGAGTACCACATAAAGAAATAAAAGCAATTGCTCGTACATTCAATACGTATCAGACACGGATCCCGGAAGTACATTTGCTCTCCAGCGATACCTATCATGTGATGGTAACTACTGCAGGAGGCAGCTATTCCAAATGGAACAAGCTTGCACTCACCCGCTGGCATGAAGATACAACCCGGGATAATTGGGGCACCTTTGTCTATATCCGAAACGAGGCCACGAAAGAGTATTGGTCGAATACGTTTCAGCCTACACTGAAAGTTCCTGAAAAATATGAGGTGGTCTTCTCTGAGGGACGGGCGGAGTTTCGTCGGCGGGACAACGATTTCGATACCTATACGGAAATTGCAGTTTCTCCTGAAGATCCCATTGAATTGCGTAGGCTGACCATAACCAATCGTTGTTCAGCCAAACGAACCATCGATGTGACCAGCTATGCAGAAGTCGTGCTTACCGATGCCCCAACCGACGCGGCACACCCAAGTTTCAGCAACTTATTTGTTCAAACAGAAATTGTAGAAAAATTGCAGACTATTCTTTGTTCGCGTCGTCCCCGGTCTGAGAAAGAAAGCTCTCCCTCCCTGTTTCATCTGATGAAGGTACACGATGCCAAAGTACTTGCAACTTCGTATGAAACAGATCGAATGCGGTTTATCGGACGGGGAAATACCGTGGCCTCTCCACTAGCAATGCAAACCCTCGGGCCTCTATCGGGAACACAGGGTTCGGTATTGGACCCTATTGTTGCCATTCGACAGTCTATTGTGCTTGAGCCAGAGACCTCTGTGACCATTGATATTATCACTGGAATAAGTAATTCCAGAGAATCAACCATGCAACTAGCTGAGAAATATCAAGGTAAATGGTTTTCTCATCGAGTATTCGAATTATCCCAAGCACATAGTCAGGTAGCTCTCAAGCAAATCAACAGCAACTCAAAAGCAGCCCTTTTTTATGACCAGATTGCAAGTTCCATTCTCTATGGCAATGCTCGCCTTCGTTCTGATGCCGCCACCCTTATCGCAAACCATCGGGGTCAATCGGGTTTATGGGGATACTCCCTGTCAGGTGATTTGCCTATTGTTTTATTTACGATTAGGAATCTTGAGAATATCAGCATGGTGCAGCAAATAGTGCAGGCACACACCTATTGGCATCAAAAAGGTCTTGAAGTGGATTTGATGATCCTGCATGAGGAAACTGAAGGATACCGACAGGAACTGCAAGAACAGGTTCTCGCGATGGTCACCGCCACTGGGGGAAAAACCATAATCGACCGACCCGGAGGAATTTTCATCCGGGGTTCTGATCAGTTTTCAGTGGAAGACCGACAATTGGTACAAGCAGTCTCGCGAATCGTATTGGATGACAGCAGCGGTCCTCTGGAAAACCAGATTATGGAACAAGGTGCGAGAAAAATGTCGGTTACCAAGTTGAGACCTGTACACGGGTTAAGGAAAACCGACAAGAATCCTACATCCTCCCCAGATTTGGAATTGCAATTTTCCAACGGAATCGGGGGATTTGCCAATGCAGGTAAGGAATATGTCATTATTACCGGAAAAGGGAAGAAAACACCCTCTCCTTGGTCCAATGTGATTGCAAATCCAGATTTTGGTACGGTCATCACCGAGTCCGGAACAGCATATACATGGATGGGAAATGCTCACGAATTTCGTTTGACGCCCTGGTATAACGATCCAGTAAGTGACACCAGCGGTGAAGCTTTCTACATCCGTGATGAGGAGAGCGGTGAATATTGGTCACCCACCCCTTCTCCGCGTCAAGGCAACGGTCTCTATACATGCAGACATGGTTTCGGTTACAGCACCTTCGAATATTCAGAATCCGGGATTCATTCGCATCTTTCTGTATTCGTCGCACAAAAGGCATCCGTAAAATTCGCCATGCTCACCCTGCGCAACGATTCTCAACGAACCCGTAGACTTTCAGCAACCAACTATGTGGAATTGGTACTCGGCAACCTGAGGGAGAAATCTGCAATGCACGTGGTGACTGAATTCCAAGAGGATACTGGAGCTATCTTTGCGCAGAACTGGTATAACACAGATTTTGCCGGTACTACGGTGTTTCTCAATGCCACGGGAAGTAATCATACCGTTACTGGTGACCGCACTGAATTCATAGGACGAAATGGAACGCTTGCCAATCCTGAAGCCATGACAAAAAGAAACCTTTCCAATTCGCTTGGGCCGGGCTACGACCCCTGTGCTGTAATCCAAGTACCTTTCGTGCTTGAGAAGGGAAAGGAAATTGTTGTTGTGTTCACGTTAGGGGCAGGTAAAGATAGTGAGGAAGCCAAGTCTCTGGTACATCGTTATACGTCGATATCCTCGGTAACATTGGCTTTTGATGAGGTTCGCACGTTCTGGGAACAGACTGTATCGGTTATTCAAATCGAAACGCAGGATAGTGCACTCGATATTCTCACAAATGGGTGGCTTGTGTACCAGATGATTTCCTCCAGATTGTGGGGTCGAAGCGGGTTCTACCAGTCAGGAGGAGCTTTCGGGTTCCGCGACCAGCTACAGGACATTATGGCACTCATCTATACCGACCCTACCCTTGCACGCTCCCATATATTGCTTTGTGCCGCTCATCAATTCGTAGAAGGCGATGTACAACATTGGTGGCACCCGCCCCAAGGCAGAGGTGTGCGAACCCATTGTTCCGATGATTACCTGTGGCTCCCCCTTGCTGTCTGCCGTTACCTATCGATAACCGACGATACAGGCATCCTCGATGAGATAGTCCCCTTCATTGAAGGTCCGAAGCTAAAAATGGACGAAGAGTCCTCCTATGGCATGCCACGAATCAGCAAGGAAACGGCAAGTCTGTACGACCATTGCACCAGGGCGATCAGCTTTAGTTTCCACCGAGGTGTGCATGGTTTACCACTCATGGGATCTGGAGATTGGAACGATGGAATGAACTTGGTTGGGAAAGAAGGAAAGGGAGAGAGTGTATGGCTGGGATTTTTCCAATATTCCTTATTACTCCAATTCAGTGACATAGCAACACAACGAAAGCACGACAAGTTTGCCGCTCTCTGTCGGAAGAAAGCGTATGAACTGCAGATACATTTGCATGATAACGCATGGGATGGCGCCTGGTACTATCGTGCCTGGTTCGATGACGGCAAGCTGCTGGGCTCTTCAAATAATACTGAATGTAAAATCGATTCACTTTCTCAGAGCTGGGCTGTTCTTTCGGAAGCAGGAGATACAATTCGTGTTCGAAAGGCTATGGATTCAGTGTATGAATTCTTGGTAAAACAGGAACATGGTGTAATACAGTTACTTGACCCTCCGTTCGATACTTCCAACCTGGAACCCGGTTATATCAAAGGGTATGTCCCTGGTGTTCGGGAAAATGGCGGACAGTACACCCATGGAGCAATTTGGGTCGCTATGGCCTTCGCTCAATTGCGTGATACAAAGAGAGCATGGGAACTCTGCTCGATGATCAACCCGATAGAACATTCCAAAACTGCTGCTTTGATGGATGTATACAAAGCGGATCCCTATGTTATAGCGGCTGATGTGTATTCTTGTGCACCGCATGCCGGGCGCGGCGGGTGGTCATGGTATACCGGTTCTGCAAGTTGGATGTACCGTCTCATAGTGGAATCTCTTCTAGGTTTCACCCTCACCGGTAATACATTACAGATAAAACCTCTACTCCCACCAGAATGGAAGGCTTTCAAGCTGCATTATCGATTCGGAAAGACAATGTATCATATCAAGGTTGTGCAGGCAGCAGCAGGGGCAAACAAAGAAGTACTGGTAGATGGAGTGCAGCAAAAGGATGAGGGCATCATACTTGTTGATGACCAGAAAGAGCACGCAATTGCATGGCATATTCCTCGTGAAACTGATACGTCAACGCAATAAAGGCATGTTCAACCCAGCTGGAATCAGAAACTTTGGTGATTGCCGATATTTACCGTGTGCTTTGCTTGAAGACGTGCTAGGATTTTTCTTAACTGATAGAAAAAATTTCACTAGGAGGTTTCTGTGAAGAAAATTATCATTATCCTACTGGTAGCTATAGCAGCAGTTTCTGGTCCCTTGTTCGCTACTGATCAAATACTTCGTGCCGGGATGTGGGCGGAAGTGAGTGACCTGCTTGATATACGTACTCCAAGTGAGTTTGTGTATGTGGTAAAGCCCTATGCAGAGTATCTATACGGCAGGCAATCGAATGACAACCTGACAGGGGGGACGCTTCTCAGTACCTACGCACCGTATGAAATTGGATCCGAGCTCAGTGCAATCAGGCCTTCGATTGAGAGCTGGCTTGATTTTCGCTTCAATGAAAAGCAGGACCAACTCATGCAGACCGGCCTCAGCCTATACAGCAGCCAGACATCTTCTACCGGCACCTTCCTGTCCATGAATGGTTATTTCACTTGGTATCCCTATAACAAGGCAAAGGAAGTCATGGTTCACCAACACTTTAGAGATCTAGTTGAAGGACTTCGCCTTGGCGTGGGAATTGATGGCGGTGCCTTCGTAAGCCAGTTGTTCGAAGATGCCGATAGTGCCACCGACCTGAATGTTGGAATATCGGGAACTCTTGAATCTGGGGCGAAACTGAGTGATCATCTCTGGGTTCAAGGGTACGTGGTATTGGTTTTGCCAACCATCAGCATGCCGTCTTCGTTTGACACATTTGAAGTATCGGCAAACAACCAATTCATGGGATCACTGACCTATAGCAGCGAAAAACTTAGATTGGTTACCGGCATCTCAGCAAGCATTTCTGCCGACAAACTTTGGACTCAGAATGGATTTTTCGATGGCTCAGGCCTGGATTTCTCCTACATGGCTCTTGGAGAGGCCGGATACTTCTTCACCGAAGATTTATTTGCATATGCTGGAGCTGAGCTCTATGGTGGCAAGGATTCATTGTTTGGCAGTTCCAATGCCTATATCGGAGCACAATATTTCTTGTTGTAATAGAAGTATATGAATGCTATACGGAGGGCGTTATCGTCCTCCGTTTTTCTTGGGTGATGCAAGAGCACGAATGTAATCACCCATCATACTTGACTTGGTTTGCTCCTCATTATGAGCAGGGAACTTTCTTTAGCATGGCAAGATTGGATTTCACACTATTGATAATGCTCTCTCAATGTTTGTTATAGAGTACCGGCGTCTTGTATTTCCACCTCTCCCACAACACCTCATCGAATACGAGATCAGCCATAAAGCATGCTACGTTGATTCTGCTGGTTTTCCCTGCATTGAAAACAGGGCTTCGATTGGTATGCTCAAGTGCTTCATACGCACTGCTCTGCTCCTCATCAATGAGGGTATCGGGACGTACCGCCACCCAGGAAAAGGCTTCGCTCTTTCCAATGCGATGCACAAGATGGTCGGCACTAAGCATATTGTCCCGATGAGGCGAAAGCAACACCTTCAACAGCGAAAATAGGATTGCCTCCCCTACGCTGTTCTTCTCGCCTGTGGCTTTATTGGTGTAAGCGGTAGTGCTCATAAGGATGAATTTCTGAGAACCGGCTCGTGTTTCCATAGCCGCAGTAATTTTCTGGACTGCGTGAAAAACAAGCGCATGCGGCTTGCCAAACATTCCTTTCATTGTTGTCTTGTGGCCAAGACAGCAGACAGCTGCATCACAATCCTTGAGAAGGACCTCCATTGTCTGCTGGGTAAACGTATCAATATCTCCGGTTACGATCTCAACAAGAGGATTCTCTTTGAGAGCCTGCGCAAGTATTGCCTTCTCTCGTACTACGATTCTGGCGGTAATCTTCCTATTGAGCAACTCTGAAACAACCAATGTCCCTGTAGCTCCGCTGGCACCGAGTATCAGTACTTTCATAGCCTTGTATCCTTTGGGAAATGCAATATTCCCTAAGCAATCAAACACTCAATCTGCGTGTAAAAAATTGAGAACATCCTCTTTGAACCGTTTACCACCAGCAGGATGTCCCATATCTGGATAGAGGCACAGTCTGGCATTGGGAATACCTTGGGCAGTTTCCTTGAAAAGTTGGGAGCTGTAAAAGTAGTCATCCTCACCCCCAGCTACCAAGGTTGAACAGGAAATTTCACCTAACCTATCCAAGAACGCATGCTTGTCCTCGGCTTGCACGGTCACCAACAAGTCGTTGGCGTCTTTTGGGTGATGCACCGAGAGCAAAAAAGCGATGACGGCAACCAACGGTTTGCTGAGTTGAAAAGCAAACCCGGATTGGGGGAAGCCCGTTGCAACAAGCAGGCTCCAAGCCTTTCTCCACTGCCCTTTTTGTGCAAAATGCGCAATATCGAGCTGAAGTTGCTTGGCTTTGTCGTTAAGGGTGTGAGCACTTGAATGGAGGATCAGATGACGTACCAAGTCGGGATAAAGGGCGGCAAAGTGCAGTGCAATCGAGCCTCCGGTGGAAATCCCGATGATATCCACTGGAGTGGAAAATTCTTCCTTTAACATTTGAGCATAGTCCTGGGCCATATCGTCCAAGGTATAGTCCTCTGGCAACTGAGGTTTGCGCAACACACTATAGATGGTGTAATCCTTCTCGAGGAACGAGTAGATTTTGACCATGGCCGGCGACTGGGGTTTGTGTTCGAAGGTTAACCCATCGAACACAACCAAAGGCTTCGGGCCGTTTCCTATCTGCGTGTAAGGCAACCCGCCACGAAAGTATCCGCTATTCTTCATGAGATACTCTGCTTTGCCCACTGAACGGCACGCTCAAGCTCGCCGTCCTTCAAAGGACCTTCCTTGTCACTGACAATAAAGCCTTCAGGAGAAGCAATGCTCAGGCCTCCCTTTTTCATCAAGGTAGCCGCTATTGGCTTGGCAGCGTAGCCGAAGAGGTTTGCCATGATGGTAAGAAAGCGGTTATTGACTGCAGCCACATCCATTCGGGTATCGAAGGATGCAACCTTGACTCCTTTGAGTGCTCCAAAAGGGATTTCCTTCAGAAAGGTTTTCATGGGCTGCAAGGGTTGAAAGGCCTGTGTCGGAGAACCGACAAGAAGAACGTCCAGACCGGTAAGCTGATCTGGCTTCACCTCACCTGCACGAAGCACGTCAGCCCCGATTGCGGCGCCGATGGCCTGCGCAATTTTCTCCGTATTTCCATACATAGAATCATAAACAACCAAAATACTCATCAGCTCTCTCCCCATTTTTTTTGATTCTACCCTCCCGCAAAGGAATCAGCAACGGAACCACCCCTCCATGGGAGACATACAACCTATGAAAGTCACTTTGTTTTTCGAATAACCGGGTATATGCTGTAGGTAGGGATACGCATCGCACCGACAAGTGAGCCAGCATATGAACACAAGAAAAAATCGGCACCCTGCATTCTTACTCTTCTTCCTCATACTCGTACTTCTCACCTCGTGCCGTCCAGATGACGGTTGCACCATCGATCCGAAAGCCCCGAAACTAGTAGCTTCTTCTCCATACGACAATCTCAATGCTGAGGATATTCAGTATCTTACTGACCGGTATGGACTTCCTAAGAGCACTTTGGACGCAATCACGATAACCGATGATGCATCCAAAGAGACGTTGGGAAACACTATTCTGGCATGGCAACACGATCGGATGAAGCTTACCGACCCCAATACCCAAGCTGATGTCTCCTATCCGATGCGTTGGAACTACATTATGCCGGGTATCTACCCCGTAACGGAAATGATACGACAGCGCAGCATGACCGATGCATCGCAGACCAAGCTCTATGGAGTCTGTTGGGACTTTGCAGCAGTCTTTTCTGCCCTTGCCATCCATTATGGACTAGGAGAGGGCACTGATGTTCGTATCACCGCTTGGAAGAAGTACATGTCTGATGAGATGGATGGAAACCAGCGACTGGGTGCCGACTATGGAATGAGCCCGGATGAATATCGAGCCCTTTCTGAGAGATTGAAAGCAAACGACCTATACTTCCCAGAGTGCCAGATACAGGATGCAGCGGTTGAAACCTATATCCACTACAGGCCGGAAATTTACATGGACGGGGCCTGGGTTTCCTTCGATGCGACCTCTCCCAATGAGGAATATCAGAATGCACCCTATGAACTTGTACTCTATAGCGATGGGGCCAATACTGTTCTGTGCATCATTTGAACCTCTTTCTATAGATCAGGAAGTTTAGTGCTGTAAGGCTTGAAGAAATGCATCCAATGACACGCAGCCATGATCCACGTACCAGTAGGCTGAAGTAAGGTACGTGATCATCAACATGAAAGTTAGTCTACATGTAGACGTACTTTCGATTTCAATTGCATAAATAGCAAGCAAGAGGCATAATTGAGTTGAAAGTTAGTCAACATGTAGACGTACTTTCAATCGAGGGACTATGCATATTCAGAGAGCCAGGTATTTGGAACAGCTTAAGGCTAGCAGATTTAATGGACAGGTCAAAGTAATAACAGGATTAAGAAGATCTGGAAAAAGCTATCTCCTTTTCAAGATTTACCATGACTATCTCCTCGAGGATGGTGTGAAAGAGGACAATATACTGCAAATTATATTGGATGATGATGTATTCGAAAAGCTACGTGATCCAAACCAGCTCTCTCTATTCATCCGCTCGCGTATTACTGAAAAGGACCAACAATATTATGTATTCCTTGATGAAGTACAATATGCGATTTCCCAAGAAGAGATGAAAAATCCTGACAAACCTATCTTGCTTTACAGTGTTCTGAATGGGCTATTGCACCTTGGAAATGTTGATCTTTATGTAACAGGAAGTAATTCAAAATTTCTTTCCAAAGATGTCATGACAGAATTTCGGGGACGAGGAGACGTCATCCATGTCCTTCCATTATCGTTCAAAGAGTTTTATTCCCACATTGGGGGAGAGAAGGCTGAAGCATATGAGCAATATGCGATGTACGGTGGGATGCCCTTTGCCCTCTCAAAACAATCGGATGAAAAAAAGGGACAATATCTTTCAAGTCTGTTCACTGAAGTGTATTTCAAAGATATCACCGAACGCTATAGCGTTGATCTAACGTATGTCCTGAACCAACTAACAGACAACCTCTGCTCTTCTATAGGCTCTTTGACAAATGCAAATAAAATATCAAGAACATTATCTAGTGACAGAGGCAAAAAAATCTCCTCGGAAACAATAGCGAAATATATCGATTATCTACTCGATTCGTACCTTTTCAAAGAAGCTAAACGTTTTGATGTAAAAGGAAAGCACTATTTCCAATATCCCAATAAGTACTATTGCACTGATATCGGGCTTAGAAATGCTAGAATCAATTTCAGGCAACAAGAGGAAAGCCACATCATGGAGAACATCATCTTCAATGAATTGATAGGAAGAGGGTATTGTGTGGATGTTGGTGTAATTGAAATAACAGAGACAAATGGAGAGGGAAAAAGGCTTCAAAAACAATGCGAAATTGATTTTGTAGTACATTCCGGATCTTCAAAGTACTATATCCAAGCAGCGTTGAACCTCGAATCAGAAGAGAAAAAAAAGCAAGAATTGAGGCCACTTCTTGGCATTAACGACTCATTCAAGAAGATACTGATAACAAAAACATACGCAAAGCCTTGGACAGATGAAAAAGGTATCCTTCACGTAGGACTTTATCAGTTTTTACTTGACGAATATTGCATTACCTTGTGATGGGGTGCCCTGTGTATAGTGCATCCTATTGCACTGTTCATTTGATGGGGCCAATACTGCTCTGTGCAGCCTCTAGGTAAAAAACTCCTTTTTCTTTTGACAGCACAACATCCTCGGCTATAGTAATAGATGGTTGCCAATATGTTCCCATGGAGGCTGTATGAAACCGAGAGACGAAAGTATCATCTACTTCTGCCCTCGTTTTCATGTGAACTTCTATCACTCCTACCGTGGCGATACTGATGATGAACAAGGGTTCGGCAAGGACATCCGCATTATCAGAGGAATCCTAGACGACCTACAGAGGTTGGAGTCCAAAGGAATTTTTGTCCACTGCGCCTGGGATTTTGACAACGTGTTTTCACTGGGACACATCATCCCCAGCCATGCACCCGATATCCTTGAACGTATTAAGGGACGGATAGAAATAGGTCTTGATGAAATCCACGTGATGTCCTGGAATAATGGATTGCTCAGTGCTCATACCCCTGAAGAGTTCAATCTGGCTATCGGATGGGCTCTCAAAGCACCCGATGGTTCGGGCAATCTCGATGTCTTCCCTACTTGCACTACCATTGTCAGGCCCCAGGAATGTATGCTCACCCCCTCCCACCTAGGACTCTACAAAAAGTTGGGAATCAAGACTCTTTCGGTATATTACAGTGCAATCCCCTTCAACGGGTTTGGCTCATTCGTGCCAAAGCTTGGTATCGAGCAACGCTACAATCCCCTGTTGTTGGTAGATGCAGAAAGCAAGGAGTCGATGCGCTTGCTGCCAGCGATAAACCAAGGAGACTTGGCCGAGTATGGATTCAGTGCAAAGCGTATGCTCAAGAGAATCAGAAAAGAGCAACGGAAACTCACAGATCCAACCGATCTTCTCGTCCTCTTGGACATGGATGCCGATGACACCTTTTGGGAGGGGTTCCTCCCACCTTCCCTAGGCTTTGCCGTTCCCTCTTTTTCAGGACTCTATCGCCTCATTACCAGCATTGCCTCACTTTCATTTGTATCGTTCATCAAACCAAGCGAATATTTGGCAACTCATGAGAATGCAGGCTCGATTACCATCGGACAAGATCTGGCAGATGGAGCCTTCGACGGCTACGCCTCTTGGGCTGAGAAGTATGAAAACTACATACTCTGGACCATGGTCACCCAAGGACGCAGCTATTGGGATGCTGCAAAGAACTTGGTTATTGCAGCAAACAATCTTCCCCCTTCAGCCGGATTTGACTTCAGCCGATGGAGCGACGTTCTGCCTGAAGAACTTCGCTCGCTTGCTGTAAAAACCATCGCCACCCGACTGAAAGTGCTCAGCACCACACACTTTGGCCTATCGGCTCCGGTGATGAATGTCCATCGCCTGCAGACAGCTACCGAGCTTGCTGAAGAAGCGATACTACAAGCAAGAAACTTCCTTGAACAAGTCAATGAAACCTATGGTTTGCGTTCAGAGCAAGAGGACTTCTACGTCGGGACTTCTTCTTGGAAGTGCAATACCTTGGCATTGGAAATACAAGCTGATGGAAAGATTTTTGGGAGAACCCAACACCCCGACTGCCTGCAAACCTTGCAGGTGAACACACCCTGGATTGAGTATGATGCAAAGGTTCATCACAGCAAAGTGCAACTCTCTGACACCGGCAAGACTATGGGAATACTTTCTCTTGGCACTGACGTGCAGTGGAGTCGGACAGTCAAAGTAGATGAGAGAACACAAACCTTGCTCATTGATTGCCTCATCGAGTATCCCACCACTACCCAACAGGGGTATGAAAAGGTAAAGGCAGAACGGCTGCAAAGAACGTGGGATGCACGATGGAACCAAGTAGCACCCTGTGAAATCATTGCCTTCGAGGACATTCCCCTTTCCCATACGGTTACCGTGTGGAAGCAGGATTTCGGAGGCATAATCCAGAGCTACCTGTTGCAGTATTATGCCTATGGCAAAAACAAAGGACTGGCTTCGATCAACAACCATGTCACACCAAGCTGGCTTGCCCTCAGTGATGGTTGTACGGGCGTTCTCATAGCACAGAACCGCAAGCACCTGCATGGCTTTGCCTTCTGCCCCCTGCGACAATCCATACAGGCAGGAAAGCAGACTATTCGGGCAAATCCCTTCGGCACCTATTGGGGAAAGCAATACAGGTATCCGCTGGCGGTCACAGGTTGGGGACGGACAGCCGCCCTTTTAACTGCAGAGCACCTCTATCCCTCCGCCCCTTCCTATGAAGGCGAGCAGATACATGTAGGCCTCCTGATTGCAAGCTATCAGGGAAGCCGTCCACCACAAGCACTCTGTAATCTTGCCCAAACGTTCTCAGAAACAGGAGCGTGTTCATGATCGATATCCGCACCATCACGGGTGGTTTTACACTCTCCTACCAAGGCATACCGGTACTGCAACATTCAGTAATAGTTCCCTGTATCGGGCTGGGAAAGGGAAGCTGTACCATTACGATGCCCCACGGCATGTACCACATCAAGCAAGAAAAGCTCTCTTGGTGGAAAGAAGCCTCTCGTTACCGTATTGACGAAAGCCTCTCGGAACAAGGCATCATCCATATTATTTTCGAGGGCCTTGTGAGGTTGGAAATCCATGAAACGGCCTTTGGACTGCGACTTATTCCAGTTCCTCTTACCACTGAAAAACCCAATCGGTTTCGCATCCGACTGCTTCTTGCTCCCGATGAACCTATATTCGGCTGTGGAGAACAGTTTTCCCATCTTGACCTACGGGGTAAGGTACTGCCGCTGTGGGTATCGGAACCTGGTATCGGCAGAGGACCCACCTATGTAAAAGTACTTGCAAACCTTCACTCGGGGCGCGGAGGTTCCCAGGAACACACCTACTTCCCCCAGCCAAGCTTTGTTACCTCCTCGGGCCGTTGGGCAGTTCTGGATTGCTTCTCTTTCTGCCGCTTTGACTTTACGCACAAGCATTCTTGTGTACTTTCATCCCACGCCATCCCGGCTTCTCTGTGTATCGGACAAGCTTCCTCAGTAGGCGAGGCAGGTGCAACTATCAGCTCAATCCTGGGCAGGCAGAAACCTCTCCCTTCTTGGATGTACCAAGGCATAATTCTCGGTGTACAGGGGGGTCAGACTATCGTTCGTCAGAAGCTCAAGCGAGCAATCGAAGCTGGTATTCCGGTGGCTGCCCTGTGGTGTCAGGATTGGCAGGGAACACGAATGACTGAGTACGGCAAGCAACTCTTCTGGAATTGGCAGTATGACCAAACGCTGTATCCAGACCTTCCGCTTTTTATCAAGGAATTGCACGGCCAAGGCATCAAATTCCTAGGGTACAACAATCCCTTCCTCGCCACTGATGCCCCCCTCTACGCTGAGGGAGAGCGTAAGGGATACTTTGTGCGTAAGAAGCAAACAACCTCGCCCTACATCACCAGTACTACCACCTTCCCCGTTGCATTGGTGGACTTATGCAATCCTGAGGCATATACGTGGTACAAGGGGATAATCAAGGAACATATGTTGGGCATCGGCATGGATGGCTGGATGGCCGATTTCGGTGAATACCTTCCTCCCGATGGAGCCCTTTTTGGAGATTCGGATCCCTACCTGGAGCACAACAGGTATCCGCTGCGATGGGCACAACTCAATGCACAAGCGGTACAGGAGGCCGGGTTCGGCAATGAAATAGTCTACTTCTGCCGGTCTGGCTTCATCGGCAGCAGCCCCCACGTCCCCTTGTTCTGGGCCGGCGACCAGAGCGTGAATTTCCTCAAAGACAGCGGTTTGCCCTCGGTGGTTCCTGCAGCCATCTCTTCTGCACTATCGGGTATCGGGTACTGGCATTTCGATATTGGAGGCTTCTTCTCGTTTGCCTGGATCAAGCGCAGCCGGGAACTGTTGATGCGTAGCTGCGAACTTGCCGCATTTACCCAAGTCATGCGAACGCATGAAGGCATTAATCCGAAAGTGAATGCACAGTTTGATTCCGATCAAGAAATGCTAGCACATTTTGCACGGATGGCCCGTATCCACCAAGCACTGCTGAGCTATCACCTGCATGTTTCCGAGCAATATCAGGTGACAGGCGAACCACCGATTATGCCGGTGTTGAGAAAGGGCAATCACGCAGTAAGGGGCCAATATTTCTATGGTGAGGACCTCTTGGTAGCCCCGATCCTGAGAAAACGTGCAAGAAAACGGAAGGTGTGGATTCCTGAGGGCAATTGGGTGCACTTCTTTACTGGCAAAGTACATAGTGAAGGTTGGCATTCGATAGCATCTGAAATCGGCTATCCACCGGTTTTCATACGCGCTACCAGCAAATTTAGGCAACAATGCCGGGACATAGTCGAGAAGGAGCAATGAACATGGCGAACAAAGAGCGTACGGTAACGTTTAAAACCCTCGTTTCCTATGGATTGGGTGATATCTACGGCGGCGGTGCCTTCATGATTGTAGGCCTGCTGTTCCTGTTCTACCTTACGGAGGTGGTGGGACTTTCCCCTGCCCTGGCAGGTCTCGTCTTTGGCATAGGCAAGGTTTGGGATGCCGTCTCCGATCCTCTGATGGGCTACCTTTCCGATAGGACGAAATCACGATTCGGACGGCGGCGGGTGTACTTCCTAGCGGGCATTGTCCCCATTACGCTCTCCTTCATCCTGCTCTGGCTCCCGATGGATTTCACAAGCCAAGGAGCCCTGTTTCTCTACTACAGTTTCGCATATATCCTCTTTGCTACTGTCTTTACCATGGTCATGATTCCCTACAGTGCCCTGGCAGCAGAACTATCGGGTGATTATAAGACACGCAACAAACTTTCAGGATCCCGCCTGTTCTTCTCCGGCTTCTCTTCCCTGCTGGCTGCCACCCTACCCAAGATTATCATCGACTCTTCCAAAGGTGATCCCTCAGACGGGTATGTTGCCATGTCGGTAGTGTTCGGCATATTCTTCGCCCTTCCTTGGGTATTCACCTACTTCGGTACCTGGGAAAACAAACAAGCTGTGCAACAAAGCATCCCCAAGAATTTCATGAAGGAATTCCTTACCATTTTTCGCAACCGTTCCTTTCGCATCCACATCCTGATGTACGTGTTTGCCTACAGTGCCATGGATTTGCTCATGGCTCTCTTTACCTACTACCTGACATATTACCTGAGGCGCCCAACACTCTACTCGGTGGCCATGGGGACGCTCATGGTGGTACAACTGGCAATGATTATGGTGTACGTACGCATTGCAAACAGCAAGGGCAAGCGTTTTGCCTATAGAATGGGCCTTCTTATCTGGTTGACAGGCATGTTCTGTACCCTCTTGCTCAGTTTTACATCACCGGTCTGGTTGGTTGCCATGGTGTGTGCAGTGATAGGGTTGGGAACTTCTGCAGCAGTGTTCATTCCCTATGCAATCCTGCCTAATGTCATCGATGTTGATGAGCTTATGACCGGCAGCCAGCGATCCGGAGTCTATTCGGGAGCCATGACACTTACCAGAAAGCTCGTACAAGGAGCATTGGTCATGCCCATGATCGGCATGTTCCTAGAGATGGTGGGGTTTGTATCCAATACAGAGCAGACAAACCAGGTACTCTCCCGTTTTTTCCTATTCTTCATCGGTGGTCCTGCCCTTTTAATCATCGCAGGTATCGTAGCAGCCACTTGGTTCGAGCTCAGCCCGAAAAATAGCGAGGTGGTGGCTCAAGAACTTGTTCGACTCCGTTCAGGAGGGAATTTACAGGATGCCTCTGCCGAAGTGAAGGCAATATGCGAAAAAGTGTCGGGAAGGAAGCACGAGCTATGCAACTGGTAGGCATAGCCGATTCAACCTGCCACGCACGTTCATACCAATTTTTCCAATACCTTGCGATATAGCACGATAACCCCTACCACAGAGGTGGCAAGGGATGCAAAGAACCAACTCGGTGACCCCTGAAGGGCATACCGTGCCAGCCAATACGAAGGGAGTGGACTGAATACGTATTGCCATGAGGAATGCAAGAAAAATGGTACGGGAAGGCCCATCAGAAACAAGCCGGAGAGTTTGCCCATTGCCATGCCTTCCACCTTGTTTCGGGAAAAGGCAAAGAGAAACAACGAAACCGCAAAACCACAGATCGCAGCAAGCACGCTCGTCCCGATAAGGGAGGGTAGATTCCATGGTGTCAGGCGAAAAGCAGCTATGAGGAGCATGGAGACAAGAGAGGCAAACCCTGCGGTGAGTCCCAACCGAGAAACAAGGTATCCATGTGTTTGTAACGGCGTAACCCACAGGTATTGCGATAGATTTTGCTCATGTTCATCGAGCATGACCATTGCGCAAGCAAAACAGAGCATATAGGGGGCAAGGAGTATCAGCAGCAGGTCGAAGAGCCGGTAGTAAGGCTGGAGAATCGAGCTTGCTGCAAAGTAGATGCAGAGATTTTTCTCCAGAATAGGAATAGCAATTTTAAAGAATATTCCTGCAAGAACGGAAGCCAGGGAAACCGCTACCAACATGCCGTCGCTTAGTATCTGACGCAGCACCATGACAAACGAGACAAGGATGGTCTTCATGTGCATGTTCCTCCCAACGTAAGAAAGAATTTCTTTGTTGCGTATATGGCCAACCACACACAGAGCAGGGTCCATACCAGTAATGAGAAGAAGGCAAACAGGATGTGCTCGTCAGATAGGAATAGCGTGATGAGGCTTGAGCCCGGATGCAACAAAAACCATGAAGAGCTATCCCAAAAGAGGTACAGAATGGCAGGTACGGTGATCACCAGCTCGCACGGGGCGGTGGCAATCAAGAATTGATTAAGTGTACTGGTTTTGGTTGCCAAAACCAGCCCAAGCGAGGAAAAGAGACAGGAGCCTAGAAAAACCGCGATGCAAAACCTGATTGGGTGATCCAAAACACCACCCACAGAAGCAAGCAATAACGCTACCAGCGTGGAGATAATTCCCAGTGAAACAAGTTTGGAGAGCATATATTCATACACCGTTGCAGGAGAAACAGCGATGCTGTGCAGCGTATGCTCTTCCTTCTCAAACTGCAGGATAGCTCCCATGAAGAACAGCCCGAGCATGGCCGGGTCGGAGAGTACCATCAGTACCGAGACATTGGCTTTCCAAGCTTCGGGCAAGAGCTGCAAAATGACTGAATACATCAGGCTAAAGATGCCATACAGAAAATAAAACCCGTATTTGTACTGGAATCGGATATCGCCGACAAGCAACGCTACAAACCTCATTGGAGCTTCCTCCCGGTCAGTTCGGAGAAAATATCGTTGAGGGTGGGTTCGCTCGAATGAATGCTCAGCAGTCGGTTCTCCTGCAATATTCGGAGCAAACGTTCATCGCTTGCAGTTTGTGATACCGTTGCAGTACCCTGATGCTCCCCACCGTTTTCCCTATAACTATAGGTTACGGTCGCAGCTCCCCTACTCATGATCAAATTCCTGGGTGTATCGAGGGCACGGATGCTTCCATCCACAATAAAGGCCACCCTGTCGCAGAGCTCGGTGGCATCATACATGTTGTGGGTGGTAAGCACGATGGTAGCCCCTTGTTCGCGTTGCTGGAGAATCAGGTCCTTCATCACCCGGGCATTGGAGGGGTCGAGTCCTGACGTTGGTTCATCCAGAAACAGGATGGAAGGGGCGTGCAGTAAAGCCTTGATGAAATTGAGCCGCGATTTCATGCCCTTTGAATAATCCATTACTTTCTTGTCAGCTTCATCTTGGAGCCCGACTGATTCCAACAACGGTTCAAGAGGAAGCGAATGCGTGTACAGCGAGGCAAAATAGCGAAGGTTTTGCAAAGCAGTGAGTTTCTCGAACAAACTAGGGACTTCGAAATCTACTCCGATGTGTTCATAGAAAGCTGAATTACGCTTCTTTGCTTCCGTTTGGTTGACCACCACACTGCCTGTGTAGGAGGGGATGAGACCGGTGAGAATTTTCTGTATGGTACTTTTCCCTGCTCCGGAAGGCCCCAGGAAGCCAAAAATCTCACCGGTATGCACACTGAAGTTCATGGCTTCGATAAAGGGCTTACGAGAATAACTGAAGCTGAGATTTTCAACCATTATCATGGGGTTCCTCCAAAAGTTGTGCAACGATACCGGTCAGCATGAGCAGCAGAGCCTCGTCGAATACGTCTTCCCCAATCTCCGACTTGTGCAACATGGATAAGAACACGGCACGCAAAGCAGCACTGAACACCTGAACACGATGCTCCTCAAGCGTAAGCGGAAGAAACGAGAGAAAGTGTTCCATGCTCAAGTCGTCAGTCCTCTGGTGGTCTTGGACCAACTGAGGCGGAAGTTTTCGCATCAGCAGTTCTATGTCGTTGTTCTGAATCATGGCCGCCAGAAACGAGCCGTCAACGCGTTTGAACAAGGAGTACAGTATGGCTACAAGATTCTTGGTATTGAACGTCTGTTGTTGTTCCACTACGCTAATCAAATCGGCCTGCAGTTCGTTGTGAAAGTCCATAAGGACATCGAAAAAGAGTAGTTCTTTGGATTGATAGAACAAGTAGAACGTCCCCTTGGGAATGTGTACCCGACCCACCAGTTCATCGACTGTCGTCTTCTTTATCCCCAGGGTACGCAAGCACTGTCTTGCTTCACTCTTGAGTCGATTCTGTATTGTTTCTCGTTCTTGTGCAGATAAAGCCTTGGGCATGCCTACCTCTTATATAACGTTTGACTAAATTGATTCTAATAGTCAAATAGAAGAAAAACAAGAGCATCATAGCCCACATACCTAAAGAATATCTTTTCTTGAAGACTCACATCCAGGGAGTTTCGTTGCTCTCGTTGGTACTGGTGCTAAACCTCATTGTTTGCTTCACACCACCATATTCACCTTTGGCACTGTCCAGCAGTTGAACTCTGGCAGGAAGTCAAATACGGTAATTGAAGCATAGTCGATGGTAAAGAGGTGTCTTCGATAGGCTGGAAGGCCCAACACTGAACAGAGCAGGATGCGGGTCAATCCCTCATGGGTTGCCAGAATATAGTTCTTTGTTCTGTCCAAGGAATCGAAAAGGCTTCTGATGCGCTTCTCCGCCTCTTCTCCAGTTTCACCACCGGGCATTCGAAATTCATGGTCTCTGGTATGATAGGAATCCCAGAAAGAGGGATACTGCTCTTGTATTTGACCATCAGTCATCTCTTCGATACAGCCGATATCAATCTCATTGAGTCTGTTGTCTACTACGGGAACCAGAGCTTTCGCCTCTGCAACGTAGGCAATTGTCTGTTGTGTTCTGAGGTACTCACTGATGTAGATGAACTCTATGTCCAGGGAAGAGAAGAAATCAACCAACCGTCGCGCACTTGCAATGCCAGACTGGGTAATCGGCTGGTCATTGAACTTCAGCCCCTGGTGATGGAAATCACCCTTCTGTTTCTCAGCATGCCGGATTACATAGATGCTCATACTGTATGCCCCCTGTTCCACAAGTGTAGATTCGAGCGATGCTTTTGTATACCGCACCATCATAAGGAAAAGCTGTACAAACATATGTCGAGGTCTTTGCAAAAAACATCACCTACCATTTGATGGCAGGTGATGTTTTTCTTTACGTACTGTATTGGTAGTGTTTGACGGTTGCTCGCTTAGCGGCTGTGTCTTCCCTTCAGGACATCGATGACCTCGGAGAATTGCACATTCTTCTGGGTAAGGAGAACCAAGAAGTGGTACATCAGGTCCGCAGCCTCACCAAGGAAGAGGTTCTTGTTGTCATCCTTGCTCTCGATTATCAACTCAACAGCTTCCTCACCTACCTTTTGGGCAATCTTGTTCAACCCGCGACTGAACAGATGGTTGGTATAGGAACCCTCTTGGGGGAATTCGCGGCGGTCGTGGATGACCTCCTCGAGATAGAAAAGGAACTCGGTAGAAGAAACCTGCTCCGGGTCGTTGACTTCATCGAAGCATGTATCGGCTCCGGTATGGCAGACAGGACCGGTGGGAACAGCCTTGATGAGCAGCGTATCGTGGTCGCAGTCCTCAAGGATCTCCCTGACCTGCAGATAGTTTCCGCTGGTCTCTCCCTTGGTCCACAAGGCCTGGCGGCTGCGTGAATAGAAGGTTACCAGGTTCTTGTCGCGCGTCAGCTTGAGTGCTTCCTCGTTCATATATCCAAGCATCAGGACCTTGCGTGTAACGGCATCCTGTATAATGGCGGGAATCAAGCCTCCCTGTTTATCAAAATCAAGTCCCATGATAGAAATCTCCTTACTAGCGGGTACGCATAGTTATACCACGTCGCTCAAGAAAAATCTTCAGCTGTGGGATATCTATTTCATGAAAATGAAAAATCGACGCTGCAAGTGCGGCATCGGCCTTTCCTTGCGTGAACACCTCTTCAAAATGTTCCATGGTTCCCGCCCCCCCGCTGGCAATGACGGGAATGCCCACAGCCTCACCGACGCGACGAGTCAAATCAATGGCAAATCCGCCCTTGGTTCCGTCGTGCTCCATGCTCGTGAGCAAAATTTCCCCGGCTCCTCGACTATAGGCTTCCTTTGCCCAGGTGACAACTTCGATGCCGGTGGGCTTGCGTCCGCCATGCACATACACCTCCCAACCTTGCTGAGATGGAGTATCGAAGGCAGGATTGAGCCTTGCATCGATGGCACAAACCACACACTGTGAGCCGAAACGCAAGGCAAGAGCATCAATGACATCAGGATCAGATACCGCTTGGCTGTTGATGGAAATCTTATCCGCACCACTATCCAGAAGGGAAGAGACATCTTCGGAATTGCGGATACCTCCCCCCACCGTGAAAGGAATTGCAATATTCTGGGCAATGCGCTCAACCAAAGCGCGGAACGTGCTGCGATTCTCCACCGTTGCGGTAATATCCAGGAATGTCAGCTCATCAGCACCACAGAGGCTGTATGCCTTTGCGAGCTCTACCGCATCCCCTGCATCCCTGAGGTTGACAAAGTTCACCCCTTTAACGGTCCTTCCATCCCGTACATCCAGACACGGTATAATTCGTTTAGCCAGCATCCTGTTCCTCCCCGAAGCGTTTGAGCGCTTCCAAACTGATCCTTCCCTCATAGATAGCCTTGCCGATGATCGCCCCGTACAGGCCTGCTTGTTTAAGGTCCATCAAATCCTGCATAGAAGAAATTCCTCCTGAGGCGATAAGACGCAAAGCAGGGCGGGTAGAAAGCAACTGTTTATAGAGCACCAACGAAGGCCCCATCAGCATTCCATCCTTAGCAATATCAGTACATATAACAGTATCCAGGCCATCGTTGTGATATGAATCTATGAAAGGGCCTACTTCCAAGTTGCTTGATTCCAACCATCCGCTACTCTGAATCAGCCCATCGCGGGCATCGGCACCAAGAATCAGGCGCTCCCTGCCGTAGAGGTGTATCCATGAGCGGACAAGCTCACGATCCTTTACCGCGATCGACCCACAGCTCACCATGCTCGCCCCTGCATCGAAGGCGGAACGCAAGTCCTCGGTCTTCTTGATGCCCCCGCCGAAATCGATGACCAACGAGGTATTCCTGGAAAGACGTTCAAGGATGTGCAGGTTGACAATGCCCTTGCCCTTGGCCCCATCCAAGTCGACCAAGTGCAGACGCTTGATGTTGGCAGCCTCAAACTGCTTGGCAATTTCCAACGGGTCACTGGCATAGATTTTCTTGGAATCGTACAGACCCTGGCTGAGGCGCACTGCCGCCCCGTCAATGATGTCGATGGCAGGGATGAGCTGCATCACAGCACCTCCAAGAAATTCTTCAGGATCATCTCCCCACTCTCGGCACTTTTCTCAGGATGAAACTGACACCCATAAAAATTGTCCCTGTGCAGAATTGCCGTAAACTCCTGCGAGCCGTACTCGGTGCTGGCAATGGTGCTGCTGCACAAGGGCACATAGTAGCTGTGCACAAAGTAGCACCATCGTTTCTCAGGCAAGCCCATAAAAAGGTTGTCTTGCTTGCAGGACAGCGTATTCCAACCCATATGCGGCACCTTGTACTCACAAGTGAGACGGAACTTACGAACAGGAACGTCGAAGATTCCCAAAGTCGTCGTGTTGTTCTCTTCGCTTCTCGCACACATCAGTTGCATGCCCAGGCAGATACCCAAAAAGGGTTGCTTGAGGTTGACCAGAACCTGATCAAGACCCTTCTCCCTCAGGTAGGCCATTGCCGTCGACGCTTCCCCCACCCCGGGGAAAATGACCCGGTCGGCTGATTCCAAGGCTTTTTGGTCATCGGTGACGATGCCCTCGTAACCCAGCCGTTGCAGGGCACACAGCACCGACCGGGTATTGCCGGCATTGTATTTGACTATGGCAATATTCATAGCACCCCCTTGGTGGAAGGCAGGTCCAGAGAATACGGATTGCGGTGTACCGCTTTCTTCAGAGCCCTTGCAAAAGCCTTGAACAGAGCTTCACACTGATGATGGGCATTACCTTCTCCTACCTTGAGCGCAAGATTGCACTGAGCACTGTCGCTGAAGGACTTGAAGAAGTGCTCCACCATTTCGGTGGGAAATGTGCCGATATATTCACGCTTGAAGTCGACCTCCCACTGAAGGTAGGGCCTTCCTGAGAAGTCGATGGCAACCTGGGCAAGCACCTCATCCATCGGAAGCAGCTCAAAGCCGTATCGGTTGATACCCCGCTTGTCACCCAAAGCCTGGCGGAAAGCCTGCCCGAGAGCCAAGCCAACATCCTCGACCGTGTGATGTTCATCAACGATCAAATCGCCATGGGCATGCAGGTTTACGTCACAGCCACTGTGACGCACCACTTGCTCCAGCATATGGTCGAAGAAGGGAATATGGGTATGCACACTGCCCTGTCCTCCGCCATCCAGATTGAGCGTCAGGGTAATCTCAGTTTCTTTGGTCTTGCGTTCAACAAGGGCAAGACGTGGTGCAAGATGGCTTTCATCCAGCAAGAACGAGGCGACCTGCGCCCAATTGTCACTGATGAATATGCAGGTTTTTTTCAAATCCTCAGGAAGTTCGCAGGAACGTGAAGTTGGAGCAAACCACACTGCCTTGCATCCAAGATTCTTGGCAAGCTGGACATCAGTTAAGCGGTCGCCGATCATCACCGAGTGCATTAGGTCGTACCTATCGCTCTGGTACTCACCGAGCATACCGATTTTAGGCTTTCTGCCCGGGCAGTTGTCGGAAGGTAGACTGAAGTCGATATGGATGGCATCGAAGGCGATTCCTTCTCCACGCAGTGTCTCAAGAATTCGCTGTTGGGGAATATCGAAGGCCTCTTGAGGATAGCTAGGAGTCCCCACCCCATCCTGATTGCTCACCATGGCAAAGTACCACAAACCGGAACTGCGAAGTCGGGAGAGAGCGGAAAACACCCCGGGGATGTACTTGATTTTTTCCAGACTGTCGACTTGGGTCTCTTCGACAATAATGCCGTCACGATCAAGGAACAGAACCTTCTCACGCATGCTCATACTCCTTCAGGGCAGCGACCAACGCTGCATTCTCTTCCCTGCTGCCGACAGTAATCCTCAGGCAGTTTTCGCAGTGCATCTCTTTGCTTCGGTTACGCACAATAATACCTTTGCCGAGCAGATAGTGGTAGATGGCAGCAGCGTCGCTGACACGGACCAGAAAGAAGTTGGCGTCACTGCTATAGACCTGCTGGACACAGGAGAGCTCCCTAAGCATTACGGCAAGACGCTTTCGCTCCTCCTTAATGAGGGCAAGCCCCTTCTTGACAGCTTCTGCCTGCCCGAGAGCCTTAAGGGCTAGGTTCTGCGAAGGACCGCCTACATTATAGGGATACTTCATGCTCCTGATTATGGCGATGATTTCGTTACTTGCAATGGCAACTCCAACTCGGGCGCTGGCAAGTGCCCAGCACTTGGAGAGGGTGCGCAGCACCACCAGATTGGAAAACTCCCCAAGCAGGCTGATCGCACTTGCTTGGTCGCTGAAGTCAAAGTAGGCTTCATCGACAACAACGATCCCATCGAACAGGGAACAAATCGTCTTCACTTCACTCAGGGGAAATGCATTTCCACTGGGGTTGTTCGGACTGCAGACAAAGAGCAACTTCAGCCGGGACTCAGCTGTCCGCGTCTGCTTTTCCTGCATGAGAAAGGACGTAAGGGCGGGCAGGTCAAGCTGGAAATCAGATTTCAGGGGAACTGTATGCACCTTGATGTCGTTGATATCGGCAAACACACGGTACGCTCCATAGGTGGGTGGCATAAGAAGAACCGAGTCCTTGCCCGGACGGCAGAAACAGCGGAATAGATTGTCGATCAATTCATCGCTTCCGTTTCCGATGAGTGTCTGCTCGAAGGGAAGTCCGAGCACTTCATCCAGGGCCTTGCGCACTTGACTGGCCAAGGGGTCGGGGTAGCGGTTGGCATCCACCTTGCCCACGAAATCCTGCCAGTTCTCATTGGCGTCCAGGTAGACATCCGCCTCCCCGGTAAAATCATTGCGGGCACAGCTGTACGGCTTAAGCGTAGCAATATTCTCTCTGAGCAACTCCCTCATCTCTTTCCTCCCAATCGAATCGCAACTGCATTCTTGTGTGCATTCAACATCTCGCCATCGGCCATCGTGAACAAGGTTGGAGCAAGGTTTTCCAAGCCCGCCTTACTCAACTTCTGGACGGTAATTTTCTTCAGATAGGAATCGGTGCTTACCCCGCTGTAGCATCTTGCCCAGCCGTTGGTAGGCAGGGTGTGGTTAGTACCGCTGGCATAATCGCCTGCACTCTCGCAGGAATAGGGGCCGAGGAAGAGGGAACCTGCATTGACTATCTGCTCTGCGATCTGGTTCTCAACAGTTTCATCCTGCATAGTGATAATGAGGTGCTCGGGGGCATAGGCATTAGCCAGAGCCACACACCGCGTAAGGACAGGATTCACAAACGCTCGACTGCTTGCCAGACTGGCTAGCAGGTATTCCTGTCTACCAAGGGTGGCAAGCTGCTCTTCAATGGCTTGCTCAACCTTGTCCAAAAAAGCGAACCCTTCCTTTCTATCTGCACAGACCACCAGCATCGCCTGGCTGTCCCGACCGTGCTCGGCTTGGCTGAGCAAATCACTGGCTACGAAAGCAGGATTGGATGAAGGGGAAGCAAGGACCATCACCTCGCTCGGACCTGCAGGCATATCGATGGCACAGCAACTGCTGCTCACCTGAATTTTCGCCTCGGTGACATACTGGTTGCCCGGGCCAAAGATTTTGTCCACAGCTTTGATGCTCTGTGTCCCATAGGCCATGGCGGCAATAGCCTGAGATCCGCCTATTTTATAGATTTCTTTCACCTTGCACATCGATGCAGCATACAGAATGGCAGGGTGTACCTTTCCCTCCTTGTCAGGGGGGGTACAGAGCACCACCGAAGGACAGGCGGCCACCTGGGCTGGGATGGCCAGCATCAAGGTGGTGGAAAAGAGAGGTGCAGTCCCTCCTGGGATATAGAGGCCAACCCGTTGGAGGGGAACAATCCTACGGGAAAGCTCGATACCCGGGGCTACAGAAAGGGTTTCAGGACGGGGAAGTTGCTCGCTGTGGAAGGCATGGATGTTTTTATACGCCACAGACAGGGCTTTCTTCAAATCGTCGGAAAGCTTGTGTTCAGCTTCCTGTATTTCTTTTTCAGTGACCCGCAACTCGGAAAGATCAACCTGGTCAAATTGCTTGGAAAACCGAAACAACGCTCTATCGCCTTCTTCTCGTACCGCCCTGAGGATGGCACTCACCCGAGTGCTCAAGTCTTGGGAATTGGTCTTGTTGCGGGCGAGCAATTGTGGCAGTTCTTCGTCTTGTGGGTCATAGAATCGCGCAAGATAGGCCATACTTCCCCCTATTCGGTCATTTTCTCGATCGGAGTGACCAGAATGCCCTGGGCTCCAAGTGCTTTGAGTTGCTCAAACACATCCCAGAAGGTGTCTTCGGCAACAACAGTCTGCACGGAAACCCAACCCGCTTCCATCAGACGGGTGACAGTCGGGCTCTTCATGCCGCCGACAATGTGGGATACTTGGTCCAGGTGTTCCTCGGGCAGGTTGAAAATGACATATTTATAGGAGGCTGCACGCATTACTGCATCGATACGGAGCATCAGGCGCTTCAGAATCGCTTCTTTTTCACTGCTGCCGATCTGCTTTCGCCCGATCATGACAGCTGTCGAAGTGTAAATCGCCTGCACTTCCTTCAGTCCGTTCATTGCCAAGGTCGCCCCGGTGGAAACCAAGTCGCAAATGGCATCGGCAATACCCACTGCCGGAGTCACTTCCACCGAACCGGAGACTTGTACAAAACTGGCCTGGACGCCCTGCTCCTTCAGAATTCCTCCCAAAATATTGGGATAGCTGGTAGCAATACGCATTCCTTGCAAACAAGCAAGGCCGGTATATTGCATGTTCTGGGGAACGGCGATACTGAGGCGGCACTTGGCAAATCCCAAGTCCCTGAGCACTTGCAGGTCGATGGCCTGCTCATCGTATTCATTACGGCCGACAATACCGATGTCTGCCACCCCGTCACGAATATAAGCAGGAATATCATCGTCGCGGACGTAGAGAAATTCCAAGGGGAAATTGGAAGCCTGTTCCTTCAAAACACGCTCATCGCTGCCAAACTTGATGCCGCATTTTTTGATGATCTCAAGCGACTTCTCGCTCAGTCTGCCGCTCTTCTGGATTGCAATTCTCAACATTTGTGCCATTGCCTACTCCTTTCAGGGTATAAAAAAACCCCCGCGACATGCGGAGGTCTGTATCTATAGGTATCAGAGCCCACCTGTCTACGGTTGGTTATAGAAGTGATGATGGTGCTCGTGTGAAAAGGTTTTGTTCATGGCGAAACCTTACTGCCGCTTTGAGGTTTCTGTCAATACCCAAAGTAGTGAACTGCATAGATATTCAACTTTCATGCATTACAATCTTCCCGTTTTAGGCATTGCAATCAGTGCTTTCGGTACTCTTCTGCTCTTGCAAGAAAAAAGCTGCAGGAAAATCCTGCAGCCCCGATACAATGCATCAAGTAAAAAATTAGTTGGCCATCACCAGATCCAAGTCAATCTCACAGGCGATGGTAGGCATGGTGCTGCCCCAGTTTTCCAGAACCTGGGGGTGAATTTCACCAAACACACCCACTTCAGTCTGACCGATCATGACTCGTGCCGAGCGGCCTTCGATGAACCTGAGGTCCCCTTCCATGGCAGCGAGCGTAAACTCCTTGCCCAGAAAGTACAGGAGTGTGTTGACCAAGGACGAAACATCGTTGTACCCCATCACACTGTCACTGGCCAAGAAACCAAGGGTGTTGCGGGTCGTCGTCCCACTGTTGTCGTGTTCATCGCGGAAGGCAACCTTGCCCACCTCAAAGATTTTGTGGGGGAACGGAGCATGAGCGCTGACACTCTCGCTCTCAAGCAGTGAGGGAATAATGGAGGGCCGAACCACTTCATAGTTCTCACTCATGGGATTGGAGATGAAAATACACTTTTCTTGGGGGAAGGCCATGTTGTCCACATACTCGCGCTTCGAACCAAGGTAGTTGTACATCATCTCCTGGAAGCCAAGGCCTACCATCAAATCCTTGACTTTGCGTCCCATTTCCTCGGCAGGACTGAGCCTTCCGAGGGTAAAGTCCTGGGGCATCTCAGGCTCGAAGTTGTTCAAACCGTAGCCAATCATTACATCCTCGATCAAATCGGCCGGATGCAGAAAATCGTTACGATACTCAGGAACGGTTGCATAGATGACGTCATTGTCGCAAATTGAGTGGATACCCATGCGATGCAAAGCCAGTACGACGTCCTCAGAACTCAACTTCGTTCCCAAGGTCTTGTGAATCTGAGCCATGGTGCAGGAGATGGGATCCTGGAAGTAGAAGGGCACCGTGATTTCACTGCCGAACTCGGTCTCTTCGCCGAGCAGCACCTTCACCGGAAGAATCTCAAAGCCCATATCGCTCATGTCGCAGGCCATTATGGAGGCTGCGAGCAACAGGTCTTTCAAATCCATGCCCGAAAGTTCAAGGAAGAGATTCTCATCCCCTACTTCCACAGCCCCTATACGGTCACTGTTGATGACCGGCGGGAAAGAGAGCACATCGTTGTTGTCGTCGTGCAGGAAGGGGAAGAGTTTGTGGTCACTGACGATGGGTCCATATTCCCTTCCCTTGGGATGTTCAGTGCAAATCTGGCGGAGCGTCAACTTCTGCTCCATTCCCAGGGGGACGAACGAAGTGGCATCAGGGTCGGCACCACGGTAGTGAACCGGGTACTTGATCAGGTCGGAACGATAGATGCCCATTGCGATGGTTTTGCGCTTGCGACCGAAGTTCGAGCACAGCTTCTCCTGGCTCTGGATCAGAGCCTCCAAATCATCCGCCCCGACTTTATGTCCGCGGGCTGCAAAACCGATGGAAAACGGCCTGACTTCCTTAACCGAGGCATCGATGATCAACGATCGGCCTTCGCAGTCAAACGTTTCATCCAAAGTGGAGAAAAAGTCATACAGCAGTACATTCTCCTGGTTGTAGGACTTGAGTTGGCGGGCAATACCGGCAGCAGACCACAGGTCGGGCCGGTTGGTATCGTTGAGCTCAATCTTGAGCACATCGCCCTCATGTCCGTCCAATTCCGCCTTGGCAACCGGCAGGATTGCTTCCAGCTCGCTATCACTCAGTGTTTTTCCCAACAAGCCGTAAAACTGCTTGCCGGTGGTTTCAATCTTTGGCATTAGTTTCCTCTCCTCATGCGAACCGACTCGATGTTCGGGGTAAAGAGTTCACGAAGGTCATTCAAGCCCAGGTGCATCAGCGCCATGCGGTCGATACCCAAGCCCCAAGCAAGAACCGGAACATCAATACCAAGAGCCTTGGTGACCTCGGGACGGAAAATGCCGCTTCCACCGAGTTCGAACCATCCCAGCACGGGATGCTTGATGTGCACTTCGATCGAGGGTTCGGTGAACGGGAAGTAGCCGGGAACGTACTTTACTTCCTCAGCTCCAGCAATCTCTTCGGCAAACATTTTCAGAAGTCCAAGCAGAGTCTTCAGATTTACATCCTCACCCAGCACAATGCCTTCGGTCTGGTAGAAGTCAGCCCCATGGGTGGCATCGACTTGGTCGTAGCGGAAGCAACGGGCAACGCCGAAATACTTGCCGGGAACCTTGGCCTTGGGCAGCTGATGGGCGGACAGGACGGTGCCCTGGCTGCGCAATACCTGACGACGGGTAAACTCATGGTCGAAACTATACCTCCAGCCACGGCTGCCGGTGTTCCATCCATTCTCATGCGTTTTGGCAACCTGGCTGAGCCATGGTTCCTCAATCTCTTTGCAATGTACGGGATCCTTGACGTAATAGACGTCATGGATATCACGGGCGCTATGGAACTGAGGCATGAACAAGGCATCGCCGTTCCAGAACTCATTCTCCACCAGCGGACCGTCGAACTCTTCGAAGCCAAGGCTGCACAGCTTGTCCTTCACCCACTGCAAATAATTGCCGTAGGGGTTGTGGCGACCAGGGATCAATCGGCTGGTCGGGGCATTCAATCCGTAGGGACGGAACGAAGCCTGCTTCCAACTACCGGTTGAAAGGATTTCACTGGTAACCAAACCCAGTTCCTCACCGGTGATATGAGCCTTCAGGATCGCCTCTTTTGCACATTTGCCCTCTTCTGTCAAAGCAAAGGTGATGAATTCGCGTTCTATTACCTTGAACGGGGAGTTTGCAGAACCCCTCTTCTTGGCAATTTTTGCCATGGCAGCCTTCTCAGCCTCGCTCATGGATGCTTCTACAAGTTCACCACCAAGGCCGCGTTCAAGCAATTCTGCAGTAAGAATAAACTCGCCTGACAGCTCCTCTGAGAGGGCTTGGGCCTTGTTATCTGCATTCATTTTGGCAAAACCAGCCTTGGAAAGCTGGCCGAACGCTGAACCAATTTCACTTTTTTCCAGTTGCAGGGCCGAGGCGAGGTCAGGCAAAGCCTGAGGTCCCTCAGCCTTGATAAACGTAAAGATGCGCTGGGCGGGAGTACCCTTTTGCTGCTGTTCTCGACCGAACTCAGTCAGTTCATACATGACACGTGTTTCACGGCTCGTTTCGACCAGGTAGCCCTTTGCGCTCAACCAGCTGAAGGCCTGGTTGCACTGCCCCACGTTGTAGTCAAGCTCACCGATGATGCGCTCGGCTGTAATCTGCTCTGCCAGATCGACATGCCGGAGCAGGCGGACTTCCAGTGGATGCAGGTTCTTTACATCGATATCCATGCTGTTCTCACTCCTATAGATACGCGCCGCAAAGTTCTGCGGCGCAAGTGAGTTGTATTCTAGCGTCTACAGGAAAAAAAGGAAAGGCTATCCAGCTTAGAAAAGTAAACGAACCGCTTGCACAACCGCTTCCTTGGAAGGAATTACTTCCAGCTCCAGTTCAGGAGCAAAGGGTATCGGGCTCTCCTTGCCGCATAGGCGCCTGGGAGTCGCCTGCAAGCTGGCCAAAGCATCACTGTCACTGGTTACACAGGCTATGACCTCTGCGCCGTAGCCGCCGTACTCAGGGCTGTCATGCACCACCAAAAGACGACCTGTTTTCTTTACAGATCGCAGAATCGTCTGCGTATCCATCGGCTTGAGGGTGGCTAGATCGATGACCTCGGCTTCAATTTCGTCCTGAAGACTCAAGGTAGCGGCAGCTTCAAGGCAGGTGGTCACCGCGTGGCTGTAAGAAACGATGGTTACATCCTTTCCCCTCTTCTTGGTGATGGCCTTGCCGATCGGCAGCAGGTACTGCTCATCCCCAACCGGTCCAAGGTTGTTGTACAGATGCTTGTGTTCAAAATAGAGCACCGGGTTGTTGCTGCGGATGGCGGTCTTGAGTAACGCTTTCGCATCGCCCGGACACGAAGGAGCCACAATGATCAGGCCGGGAACGTTGGCAAACATTGCCTCCAAGCACTGGGTATGCTGTGCTCCGTGACCGGTTCCGCTTCCTATCGGGGAGCGAAGCACCATCGGACACGAGAGCTGACCTGCACTCATGAAGCGAATTTTGGCGGCATGGTTGATGATCGGATCACTGGCAAGGGTGGAAAAGTCTCCATACATGATTTCGACTACCGGTCTCAATCCCAGCAAGGAAGAACCGACGGCAAGTCCGGTGAAGGCTTCCTCACTCACCGGGGTTTCGTGCATTTGGGAGGTATGTTTTGCATAGAGGTCTCCGGTGACCTTGAAACAACCTCCATATAAGCCGATATCCTCACCGATGAGGTGCACTGCCTGGTCACGACTCATTTCCTCGTCCAATGCCTGCCGTATCGCTTCGCGGTAGCTCATTCTGGTTGTTGATTGGCAAACCTTGTACACCTCTTCTTCCTCGTCAGCAAAGAGATATTCCATCGCCTGTTCAAGACCGATACGCTGGTCGCGAATCGCCACGGCGTCCATGGCAGCCTCGTCGATGTGCTTGCGTGCTTCCAAAATGAGGCGAGACACTTCTTCCTCGGTGAAGAGGCCGCTTTCGACCATGGTACGGGAAAAGAGGAAAATGGGATCGCGTTCACTCCATGCAGCCTCTTCGTCCCGGCTGCGATAGAGGCAGGGGTCACTTTTGGAATGCCCGCAACACCGATAGGTTTTCACTTCCAAGAAATAGGGTTTTCCGGTAGACCGGATGTATGCCACCGCCTCGGATGCAGCTCTATAGACTGCCTGGACATCATTGCCGTCCACCGTAGCATGGCTGATGGAATAGGAATCTGCACGGCTTGCAATGGAGGAAGTGGAAATCATCCTGCTGGCCGCCGCGCTCATACCGTAATTATTGTTCTCACAGAAGAAAAGGATGGGAAGAGACCAGACCGAGGCAAGATTCATGCTCTCATGCACCGAACCGCGGCTGGTTGCACCGTCACCGAAAATTGCAACGCTGATAGCTTGGCTTTCCTGCATTTTCAAGGCAAAGGCGAGGCCTGCCGCCAAATTCACCCCGCTGCCGACCACTGCAGAGGAACCGGCATTCCAGGTCTGCACATCGGTCATGTGCATGGAGCCTCCAAGGCCTTTGCAGATGCCATCGGCGGAGCCGAACATTTCGCTGAACATCTTCCGTTCGTTGGTTCCCCTAGCAATGGTATGTCCGTGACAGCGATGGGTGGGAACTATCCAATCACCCTGATCGAGTGCCAGTGCAAGCCCGGCTTGGCACGCCTCCTGTCCGATGGACAGATGGGTTGTCCCATGCATCTCTTTGCGTTTGAAGAAATCATCGATACACTCCTCGAAATGGCGTGAACGCACCATTATCGAGAGCGCAGACTGCGCCTGTTCTTTTGAAAAGTCCATGTATGCTCCCCGGCAGGATATGCAGTCCTGCCTTTTCAAGCCATCCCAGGTTCGTGGCCGGCTCTGGTATTTTTTCCATCCTATTGGTTGGAAAGAATACTGTCAATAAATCCGATGTACATCGTATGGAAGTCACCGTCCTGGTAGAACGAATCAATTTTTGGAAGCAGAAATGCTTCCTTGGCAAGCGGTAAAGCGGCAGCTTTCGTACAAGAGAAAACCAACGAAGCCTGGTTGAAGGTTACACGTTCGCTCCCATCAGGCCCGACCAAGCTGCTGACTGTCAAACCCGTCTCGGTGATTTTATCGTGGTCCCGTCCGCTGTGCTGTCCGCACCAAAGAAGTCGATCCTTCATATCCGGTGGGAAGAAGGAGACGGTAAAGCCCTCGCCTTGCTCGAGAAACTGGTGGGTGTACCGGCTACCTCTCACATACAGGGTGAGGATGTTCCTGCCCCACAGCACGCCCATGGAACCCCATGAGGCTGTCATGGTATTGAATTTCTCAGAATTTCCCGCAGTAATGAGAAAACCGTCATTTCCGATAGCTGTAAAGGGATTCATTTGCAGCAGTTCGATAGGAACATCAACATACATGATGGGCCTCCTTTTCTCTGCTTTCAGTGTAGTATTACCGCAAGAGTGTGGTCAAGTAGCAAAAATCCTTCATATCTGGTACGCTTTAGCCGAATCGTCCAACGTTGACACTGTCCCTCTTTTCGTATATTCCTACAGGCATACAGAACATGTTCCAACAGTCAATCTGTTGCGTTGAGGAGGCCCAATGAAAGATTCCCTCGCGATCCCTGCTTTGACAGAGGATCTCGCCCGTGTTCTCATCGATGCAGACACGATCAACCGCAGGGTTGACGAGCTTGCCCGGCAAATCAGTGCCGATTACAAGGATAGTGAAGGCAAGCTGATTCTGGTGGGAGTGCTCAAGGGCTCCTTCATTTTCATTGCCGATCTCGCCCGAAGACTGAATGTTGAGCATGTCGTCGACTTCATCGCACTTTCTTCCTACCGGGGAGACCACAGCGGTAATGTCAGGCTCTTGATGGACACCCGGGAAAACATGGAAGACAAGCATGTGCTGATCGTCGAGGATATCCTGGACAGCGGCAACACCCTCGACTACCTGATCCGCAACTTCAAGACCCGCAATCCCAAATCAGTACGCACTGCAGTACTCTTGGATAAGCCCGACCGCCACATTGTACCGGTGGACATCGATTATATCGGTTTCACCATTCCCGATGTATGGGTTGTGGGATACGGTCTGGATTATAATGAAAAACATAGAACCCTTCCCTACATCGCTGAGATGTATCCGCAAGCCTGAGGAGCAAGAGATGGACGATAAAAAATTCTACGTCAGTTACAATTCAGTTCACAAGCTGGTCAAAAAGCTCTCCTTGGAGTTGCTTGAGTCCGGATATGACCCCGATGTAATCGTTGCAATCGGAAGCGGCGGTTTCATTCCCGCAAGGATTATGAAGACCTTCATCAACCGCCCGATTTATGCTGTGGGTATCTCGTATTACGGCATCGACAAGAAGCATAAGGACCACCCTACCAAAATCCAGTGGATCGACGAAGTACAGTCCCAGCTTGTAGGCAAGAAAGTACTGTTGATCGACGAAGTCGACGATACCCGTGCGACGCTGGCCTATTGTGTCGGTGAGCTTTTGAAGTTCAACCCCGAGGAGATTGCCGTACTGGTTTTGCATAACAAGCTCAAGGCCAAGGACGTGGAATTCCCTGTGGAGATTAAGCGGTATTTTGCAGGCATGGAGCTTGCTGACCTGTGGATCAAGTATCCCTGGGATGCCGAGGATATTGAGGACCACACCGCAAAAGAGGCACAGATGCTGGATGCACTGGCCAAAGAAGGCAAGGAGCTGTACTGATGAGCAATGTTACTTCGATTGTTGGAGCCCAATGGGGCGATGAAGGAAAGGGTCGCATCGTTGACTACTTGGCGGTCCATTCCGATTTGGTAATCCGTTTTCAGGGCGGCGACAATGCCGGCCACACGGTTATCAACGACATGGGCAAGTTTGCCTTGCATATCATTCCCTCGGGGATTTTCAATCCAGAGACGATGAACATCGTCGGAGCTGGAACCGTGGTCAACTTTGAGACCATGGCCGAAGAGCTTGATTCCATTGCTGCAAAGGGAGTGGAGGTGAACAACCTCTTCATTGATGTGCGAGCGCACCTGATTATGCCCTACCACCGTGCCCTCGATGGAGCGCAGGAAGGGTCAAAGAGCCAGAAGATGCAAATCGGGACCACCAAGCGCGGCATCGGTCCCTGTTACAGCGACAAGGCAACCCGCTCGGGTATCCGTGCCGCCGACCTATTGGACTTTGACCGACTGCGCAATCGCATTGAGATGGCACTTCCCCAAAAAAACCGTGAACTCTCCTATTTCGGACTTCCCGAGTATACAGTCGACGAATTGATGGATCTCTGCGCAAAGTGGAAGGCCCGATTCGGCCATATGATCATCGACAGCCTGCCGGTTGTCCGCCAGTCGTACGAGGAAAACAAGAGCATTCTGTTGGAAGGCCAGCTGGGTGTCATGCGTGATCTCGACTGGGGTATCTACCCCTACACTACCAGCAGCAGTCCTACCAGCGGTGGGGCGGCAGTGGGAAGTGGTTTGGGCCCTGGACGCATCGATGAAGTCATCGGAGTGACGAAGGTCTACTCAACCAGCGTAGGCGGGGGTCCTTTCATGACCGAACTTTTGGATGAGACTGCAGAAAAGCTTAGGGCCATCGGTGGCGAGTATGGAGCCACTACCGGTCGTCCCCGCCGCTGCGGTTGGTTCGATGCCGTTGCTGCCGACTTCTCCTGCTGGATCAACGGCTTCACCGCCCTCGCCCTTACCAAGCTTGATATTCTCGATACGTTTGAGAAGATCAAGGTCTGTACTGCCTATCGGGTCAATGGTGAGGTCATAACCTATCTGCCGGAGACAGCCCTCCAGGAAATAGCCGAACCGATTTATGAGGAGTTCGAGGGTTGGATGTCGCCCACCACCGAAGCAAGGAAGTGGGAAGACCTGCCACCGAAAGCCCAGCAGTATTGCAAGCGCCTCGGAGAGCTGGTCGGATGTCCGATCAAGTACATCTCGGTTGGTCCCGAGCGAGACCAGATCATCATTCTCTAACATTACAAACACACAAATGAGGCCTGCCGAAGACGGTGGGCCTCTTTCAATAAGAAGGCACCTGTATGAAACGAATCCTACTCTGTGCATTGCTCTCTCTTTCAGCCTTGTGGGCAAGCGACCTTGTTGTGCTCGTCGATGGCTCGATGCGGATCGGTACACTTATTTCGTACGAGGCTGGCAAGCCTTTGCTGTTCGAGGACCTGAAGGGCAATCAGATTGTCTATCCACCCGATGAAATCCTGGTTACACGAACCAACATCGATGGAGAGAGTCTCATTGCCGTCGATTGGAATAGAATCGTCTACCATCCAAGACAAAAAGGTGGAGCCTATGAGGTTTCACCACGGTATACCTACAAGGGTCAAACCTATACCATGGAAACCGGCTGGGGAAGGGAAAGCGAGGTTTTGCAGTTCTTTGACCTACTCAGGACGCAAGACTTGGATGAGCAGACTTCCAAACTAATTGCTGAACTGGAACGAGGGATGAAGAAGCAAAGTGCCTGGATGCAAGCCGGACTGCTTACAGAACTTGCCGGCTTGGGCATGATGCTCACCCCACTCTTTCTCATGAATGACGGCGTTGATCCTCCTACAACGCCAACCTGGGCAGCTTGGACAGGGGTGGCCGGTCTTGGTGTCAATATTGCAGGCTTGGGTATGTTGGTACGTCAGTTGTTTGTCAATCATGATCAGTATCTGCCAAGGATTGCCGATTCATACAACAGCCAGGTCCGATGAGTGTTGCAGCGACTACGTAAATACATCCTTGGGATGGCCAACATGAAGTCAGGAGAATCACCTATCCGATACCGCCATTGACCACTTCAATCGGCTGATATGTCCATCCAGTTTTTTTTATAGAATTGGAGAGTAAATTCATTTTCGATACGCTCAAACCTTGATTGACGGACAAGGTCGGAAATACTCAGACCTTTCACTTCCTCACGGGTGTGCTGCAGCCGAGCCTGCTGTACAACAGCTTTCCAAGTCATACCCTTGCATGCATTCCCTACTTCTTGCGGTATTGGCTTCCCGATTCAAAAAAAAGAAACTATTTTTTATTTAGTTATTGACATATGTCGGAAACATGCCTAGTGTATAGATAGTTACTGACATATGTCAATAACAAACTTAGTACAAGGAGGCACACTATGCCAAGAAAAGATGGAACAGGTCCTGCTGGAGTCGGTCCGATGACAGGAAGAGGAATGGGTAGTTGCACCAATTACTCTGGAATTGGGTATGGAATGGGAAGACGCTTAGGCAGAGGATGCGGTCGGGGAAATGGGCCCTACGCAGCTGCGGCCTCCCCTGTTACCCTCGCAGAGAGAAAACAATTGCTTAAGGAAGAGCTGAAACGTGTTGATTCACTGCTTGGGCAGTCGGAGAAGGTATGAGTAGACCCCGTAAATGGCGAAGTGTGTGTTCACTTCCCCCAAATTCCAAGTTCGGACCACTTGGGTCACCTCTGGAGGAAGAACAACCAGTAATCATGACCGTAGATGAATATGAGACCATCCGACTCATCGACCACGAGGGAATGACGCAACAAGAATGTTCCGAACAGATGGAGGTAGCCAGAACCACCGTACAGGGGATGTATGACAGTGCAAGGAAAAAACTGGCAGCTTCCTTGGTGGATGGAAAACCATTGCTTATTGAAGGAGGCGAGTATCACCTCCACGACCATAGCGGACAAGGCCTAGGCAGATGCGGACGAGGTTGCCGATGGCGTCAGAGAATGAATAACCCAGAAGGAGAAGATCAAATATGATTGTAGCAGTACCGGCAGAAGAACAGAAATTGGATAGTCCACTATGTGTCTCATTTGGCAGAGCGCCCTATTATTGTGTGTTCGATACAGAAACCCAAAAAAGTATTTTCATCGTGAATGAGGCAGCACAAAGCCCCGGTGGAGCCGGCATACAAGCCGCCCAGGACTTGGTAGACGCCAATATCACCACCCTCATCACCTTCCGTTTGGGAGAGAACGCTGCAAAAGTGCTTACTACAGCCGGCGTTTCCCTGCTTAAGGCTCTGAACCTCAGTATCGCCGACAACATCAATGCAGTCCTTGGAAACAAGCTTGTAGCATTGGATGCAATCCATCCTGGATTTCATCATGCCCACTGATCGTACCATTGCCGTACTCAGCGGCAAGGGAGGCACCGGCAAAACGCTGGTCAGTGTCAACCTTGCCTTTGTTGCACAGCATACTACCTACATCGATTGCGATGTGGAAGAACCGAATGGACATCTATTTCTCAAACCCTCATATGTGCAGGAAGAAGTGGTTACCGTGGGAAAACCGGTAGTAGACCAAACCTTGTGCGATGGATGCAAAATCTGCAGCAAAGCCTGCGCCTTCAATGCCTTGGCCGTAATCGGGGGACAACTTTTGATATTCGAGGAGATTTGCCACAGCTGCGGCCTTTGCATGCACATCTGTCCACGCAAAGCTTTAACTGAGGTACAGAAACCACTGGGCATTGTACGCAAAGGAAAAAGCGGCTCCATCGCGTTTCTTTCTGCTGAAATGCGTATTGGAGAAAGCTCGGCTGTTCCCCTCATCAAGGCCCTGATGAAAAACAAGCACAGCGGCCTTACCATAATCGACAGCCCTCCGGGTAGCGGATGTCTGGTGACAGAGGCTATCACCCATGCTGATTTCTGTCTTCTGGTAGCCGAGCCCACCATTTTCGGGGCACACAACCTTGCCATGGTCCATGAACTGGCAACGCTCTTGGGCAAACCCTGTGCAGTACTGCTGAACAAAACACAGCAAGGGGCAAATCCATCGGAAACGTATGCAAAATCTCACGATTTGAAAATTCTGGGATCCTTGCCCTACGATCAAGAGTTGGCACATCGTACCAGTGAAGGCTTGGTGGCAAGCGAGCAAAGTGAGAAGTATCACCAGTATTTCTCCCAGTTGTTGCAGGAGGTTGAAGATGCATCAAATCCTCATTCTCAGCGGTAAGGGGGGCACTGGTAAAACTACCGTTGCCAGTACCTTTATCGCCCTCTCACAGGCCAAGGCTTATGCAGACTGCGATGTCGATGCACCAAACCTTCATCTGGTCATGGGTAGTTTTGAGAAAGAACAAAAATCCGACTATTTCGGGCTTCCCAAAGCGGTAATTGACAGCTCGCTGTGTATTGCCTGCAACCGATGTTTTGAAGTGTGCCGCTTTGATGCGGTCATACCCGGTCCGACGTACCGGATCGACCTGATCACTTGTGAAGGGTGTACCTACTGCCTGCATGTGTGTCCTGTCGGGGCGATTCATACACAACCAATGAAGGTAGGTGATCTGAAGCTGTACGAACGGGGTGAAGAGCACTTCTCAACCGCCACCCTTACTATGGGTAGCGGTACAACCGGAAAATTGGTAAGCGAGGTAAAGAAACAACTGAAAAGTTGTACAGAGGAAACGGAGGTCGCAATTCTTGATGGGAGTCCGGGGATCGGTTGCCCGGTCATTGCTTCGCTGAGCGGAGTCGACTTGGCGCTCATGGTAGCAGAGCCCTCGGTCAGTGCGTTCTCCGATCTGAAACGCGTCATCACAAGCGCAAGGCAGCTGCAAGTCCCGGTTGCAGTGGTTGTGAATAAATTCGACATGAATCCAACAATCACCGGAGAAATCGAGGTATTCTGTTTCAAGGAAAGAATTCCCTTCCTGGGAAAGATTCCCTATGACAGCCAGGTTATAGCATCATTGAACAAAGGTGAGAATCTGGCCTGTCTGAACACTCCGGCATCAAATGCAATCAAACGAATCTATGATAAGACTCTCCAAGTATGGAAGGAGCGGGTACAGCAATGAAGATAACAACCTTGGTGGAAAATACTACCAACTGCAGCAATCTCGGATTTGAGCATGGCTTAAGTCTCTTCATCGAAACAGAAAGCAAGGCCATTCTCTTTGACAGCGGGGCAAGCGACTTGTTGCTGGACAATGCCCAAGCGTTGGGAATTGACTTGGCGAAAGCTGACTTGGCCGTACTCTCTCATGGGCATTATGACCATAGCGGAGGTCTTGCTAGCTTCTTTGAAAAGAACAACCATGCTCCACTCTACGTCCGTAAGGAAGCCTTCGGTCCTTTCTATAGTGAACGCAACGTCGGTGACTATCACTATATCGGAGTCGATAAGTCTCTTCTGGGTAGCAACCGACTTGTATTCACCTCGGCGTTCACCCCCATCTGTCCCAACCACACCCTGTTTTCCAGAGTGGATGGTACGGACTGTGTTCCTTCAGGCAACAGCAGCCTGTACAGGAAGGAAGGAGACACCTACGTAGTCGATGGTTTTAGTCATGAGCAATACCTTGCCATCCAGGAAGGCGATGTCAGACTGCTTGTAAGCGGCTGCTCGCATCGTGGCATCCTCAATATCATGAAGGCATACTACGACCACTGGGGTTTCTACCCCACCCACGTCATCGGAGGCTTCCATCTCTACAACCACCGAACCGGGGAGCCGGAAAAACCTGAGGTTCTTGAACACATCGCCTCCACCCTGCTTGCAAGCAAGGCAACCTTCTATACCTGTCACTGCACAGGAGAGGATAACTTTCTCGCTCTTGAGCGCTCGATGGGGGATAAGGTACGGTATTTGGCCGGTGGGTCTATCCTGAGTTTGTAACAAAATTTCCTAGATTTTTACTAAGTGAAGGAGTCAATAATGTTGAAAGTAGCAGTAGCAAGTGAGAACAAAATGGTGTGTGGCCACTTCGGTCATTGTGAGACGTTTGAGGTCTTCGATACCGAAAACGGGAAAATCCTTACCAACAAGAGCATTCCCAATCCAGGGCATCGCCCGGGATTCCTTCCCAATTTCCTTCATGAGTTGGGAGTGAATACCATCATCAGCGGTGGCATGGGCGGTGGTGCCGTGGATATCTTCAATGAGCACAACATCGAGGTAATCCTCGGTGCCCAAGGTAGCAGTGAAGAAGCGGTAAAGGCCTATCTTGCAGGCGCTCTCACCAGTACCAGCAGTATTTGCCATGAGCATTCCCACCACGATGAATGCGGTGAGTAAGTAACCCATGGTTCTATAGATGTCCCAGTTTCTGCTGGGGCAATTTTTTTATCTGACCTCATTTTTCTATGAACACTTTTGTTGCCGTTTGCTATGCATACCCTCAAATGACGATCCTATTTTCAGGTTTCTCTGTAATGCTCCCATATTTTTTGCATTGGGTTGCCTAACTGACAACTTATATATTACTATTAGGTTGTCTTAATCTTGCACAGAAAACAGACATCACCGACATACGAGGAGCAATAATTAATGATTGAATTTAGGAATGTGACCAAACGATACGGGTCAAATATCATTCTCCAGGACTTGAGCTTTACCATAAAAACAGGCGAGTTCGTCGTCCTGATAGGTCCCAGCGGATGCGGTAAAACCACTACCCTGCGCACGATCAACCGGCTGATTGAACCCAAAACCGGCACAGTCTTCATCGACGGCAAGGATGTAACCAAACAAAACGCCGTCGAACTACGCCGCCAGATCGGCTACGTAATCCAGCAAATCGGCTTGTTTCCCAATATGACCGTAAGCCAGAACATCAGCGTAGTTCCCAAGCTGCTGGGTTACTCAAAGCAGGAGTGCGATACTATCGTACGCGATCTTCTTGCACTGGTTGATATGCCCTATGAAGAGAACGCACAGAAATATCCATCGGAACTTTCAGGCGGACAGCAACAGAGGATCGGGGTGCTCAGGGCTCTGGCAGCCTCCCCACCGATTGTCTTGATGGACGAACCCTTCGGAGCTTTGGACCCGGTCACCCGCGACTCGCTCCAGGAAGAAGTAAAAAGAATCCAGAAGAAACTGAAAAAGACCATTGTCTTTGTCACCCATGACATGGATGAAGCCCTTCGGCTTGCCGATACCATCATTTTCATGGACAAGGGCAAGATTTTGCAGATGGCAAGTCCCGAAGAGATGCTTCAGCATCCTGCAAGTGCAGGTATCAAGAGCTTCATGGGCAAGCATATGGACAATGATGTCCCTGCCGCTCCTTTGCTTGCAGAGGACTTCATGAAGAAGAAGGTCTATAAAGTCTATAAAAGTACCAAGACTCTTGAATCCATTGAAATGATGAGCAAGCGTGATATCAATAGCTTGGTTGTCATCGATGACGATGAGACCTATCTCGGAACAGTTTCCATCGAGGATATCAAGGCTCGCGGAAAGGCCGGCCGCTCGATTGCGGAGCTGATCAACACCGATATCATGACTGTCGGGCGCAAGGACGATGCGAAGGAAGCACTGGACAAGCTACTCTCCTCCTCTTCCAACTATGTGGTCGTGCTGAACGACAAGCGCACTGTTGCCGGAATCATTACCAGAACCAGTACGGCAAAGGCGATGGGCGAAGCACTGTGGGGAGACTTGTCTGCATGAGATTGATAACCTTCTTTTCAAAAAACTCAGAAGCTATGATAGCCAGCCTTGGCCAGCACATTGCTTTGGTCCTCATCTCGGTGGGCCTGGGAATGGTGATTGCCATACCCTTGGGGATCCTGCTTACCAGACACAAGAAAGCAGCTCCAACAGTCCTCGCCCTCGCAGGAACCGTACAAACCATACCGGGGCTGGTCATGTTGGGCTTTGCCTTGATATTCATGGGCATCGGAACCCTGCCGGCTTTGGCAGTGCTCACCATCTACTCAATTCTGCCCATCCTCAGGAATACCTATACCGGTATCACCGAAGTGCTTCCCTCGTACAAGGATGCGGCAAAGGGAATCGGGATGACCAAGAGCCAAGTGCTCTTCAAGGTCGAACTTCCCCTCGCCCTTCCTACAATTGTCAGCGGAATCCGCATTTCAGCAGTCTACATCGTCAGCTGGGCGACGCTGGCCGGTATGATCGGAGCGGGCGGGCTGGGAGACTGGATCTGGACAGGTCTGGCTACCTACAACACTGACTATATCTTAGCCGGTGCCATTCCTTCTGCAATCCTGGCTTTTGCCTTCAGTGCCCTCATCGGCTTTTTGCAGAAGCTTATCACCCCGCGGGCTTTGAGGAGGAACGCATGAATGAACTAATGCATGCAATTGCAGAGCATCTGAGTATAGTAGCCGTAGCGATGGTGTTTGCAACCATCATCGGTATCGCACTGGGAGTCCTCTCCTATTGGAAACGAAAACTGGGAAGTTTCATCATCAGCCTTGCCGAGATTATCCAGACCATCCCATCGCTGGCTTTACTGGCCCTCCTGATGATCATTTTCGGTCTGGGAGATCTCACCATGGGGGTAGCTCTGGTGCTGTATGCACTGCTTCCCATCATCCGCAACACCTACACATCCCTGACCCAATTGCCACCCTATATCATCGATGCAGCACGGGGCATGGGTATGAGCAGGGCCCAGCGATTGGTGAAGGTGGAAATACCGCTTTCCATCCCCATGATCTTCGGAGGCATAAAAGTTGCTTTGGTCAATTCACTGTCCATCGCAGTAATGGGAGTCCTCATTGGAAGCGGGGGGTTGGGATACATAATCTACCGAGGTATCCAGCAACGCAACATGGAAAGGATTCTGCTCGGTGCAATTCCGGTGGTCGTCATAGCCCTCATTTTCGATTGGGGCATGGGAAAAGCAGAAAAACGACTTCAAAAACACACACGTTAAGGAGAATTGAGATATATGCACAGAAAAAGAACCAGAATCACCCTAGTACTGACCTTGGCCTTGGCCGCAATCCTGTTTTTTACCAGTTGCGCCAAGGACGATACCATCACCATCGGATCGAAGGACTTTGGCGAGAACATCGTCATTGCAGAAATGCTTTCCCAGTTGATAGAAGCACACACACCCCTGAAGGTAAACCGCAAGCTCAACCTCGGCGGTACGTTCGTCAACTTCAACGCAATCAAGAATGGCCAAATCGACATCTACCCGGAGTATACCGGTACCGGTTTGACCGCCCACCTGAAAATGGACGTGGTCAACGATCCCGAGCAATCCTATAGCATTGTAAGCGAGGAGTTTCTCAAGCAATGGGATATCGTATGGCTAGAACCCTTTGGTTTTAACAACACCTATACCTTGGCGGTCACCCCAGAGGTCTATGAGCAGTACAAAGTCGAAACCTACAGTGACCTGATACCGTATGCCGGTGAACTGGTATTCGGTGCAGAACATGAATTCTTCGATCGTCAGGACGGTTTTGATGGCTTGGTCGAAGTATACGGCCTCCAGTTCAAGGGCGAACCAATGAAGCTCAATGCGTCGCTGAAGTACCAGGCCATCGGGCGGGGCGACATGGATGTCACGGATGCCTTTGCAACCGATGGTCCGATCAAGCAGTACAATCTGAAAATTCTTGAGGATGACCTTGGATTCTTCCCTCCCTACCATGCAGCACCCATTGTGCGCAAGGAGGTTCTGGATAAGCATCCTGAGCTGAAAACTGTATTGAACATGCTCGGCGGTAAGCTCGACGATGCAACGATGACTGATCTCAACTACCTTGTCGATGTGGAAGGGGAATCTGTGGAGAACGTTGCAACTGAGTTCCTGAAATCGATGAACCTTATATAATGATTCTGCAACATATGCCGGGACAGGGGGCGATGCTCTCTGTCCCTTTTCTTCTACACGAGCTGGATTTGGCCATCCTGAAGGCTGTACGAGACAAAAGAAAGGCCTACTTGCTCGGCAAGGGCAAACGTTTTGTCTTGGTCCGCCCGAATTTCCACAGGTTTATGGGCATCACTGTTGGTGACCACCTTCAGCGGATATTCGCCTGCAAGCTGCCAGAACGGAAGCAGTGGATAGGCATAGCGCTCACCCTCTGCCGTCTTGACCTTGCGCTTGCGTAGTCCGTTCGCGTTGATCTCCAGAGCAACCCCTTCTGAGACGGCACATTCGATAATGGCCTTCGAACAAGCTTTCGCTTCTTCGTCCCACGTATGATAATTATAGGCAAATACATCGGGGTGTGCGCCAAAGAGGAAAAGTCCCGATTGTAAAGCCTTGCAATACAGGTCGGTGTACAGGCCGAGATCTTCCTTGGTAAGGGTGTTCCAGAAAACCGAGTACTCACGATTACTATCAAAACTGAGGTCGTGAATGGCACAAATAAGGTAATCGACGTTCTCTTTCAGCTCTTTGTAATAACTCTGATACTGAGGAAGGTAATCACATTCGTAGGCTGTGAAAACAGCTAGCTTTTCCTGCTGTTGCACCTGTCGAATGTCCTCTTCGTACTGGGACATCTGCTCATAGCTCATCCGCGTTCTGGCCCAACGGGAGTCAGGTACGGGACAGTGTTCGGTAAAGCCCACCACCTCAAGGCCTTGTTCTATGGCTGCTTGGGCATATTCACTGACTTGACCGGTACCGTGTCCGCAATAAAAGCTATGGGTATGGAGGTTAACCACCTCCTGGGAATAGGTTTGTATGTTCATGGTTCTTGGAGAGCAAGTATCGGTGATTAAGCTCATTTATGCAACACCTGAAAGCTCTGCCTCACAAGGAAAAAAAATTTGCCAATTTTTGGTTTTGTCCCGCCAAGTGATTGACCTACTGACAGAAATACCTAATTATGGGGCTGAAATCAGAGGAGAATCCGATGCACTGCACCAGCTGTTCTCAATCTATTAATCTCCTTTATATCCCAGCCTAGAATTCTCTATTGGGCCTTGCTTTGCGGGGCTTCACAATCTATCACCGATCCAGGGAATGGCGTATGTTGACCTGGACGGGCAGACATCACCATAGTACAGGAGGTTTAGCCATGAGCAAACCTACCACCAAGCACCTCATCCTCGCTTTTGCCCTGGTTGTCCTGGGCAGTCTTCTCTTCCTCGGTTGCTCCAAAGCATCAGAGAAAAATACCACCGGTAGTAAGAAACTGTATGTGTATAACTGGTCCTACTATACTCCCGACTCGGTAATCGAATCCTTCGAGAAAGAGTATGGGGTGGACGTGGTTCTGGACTATTTTGCCTCCAATGAAGAGATGTTCGCCAAATTGATGGCCAGCGGCGAAGCCGGCTACGACATTATTTTCCCCTCCGGCGACTACGTTTCAATCATGAAGAACCTGAACATGCTGGAAAAACTGGACACTTCCAAAATGCCCAACCTGCAGTACATCACCGACTTTGCCCTCTCCAAGGCCTATTACGACCCGAAGATGGAATATTCGGTCCCCTACTACCTTGGGGCAACCGGTATTGCCGTCAACACCAAAATGGTGAAGGACTATGAGAAGACATGGAATATCTTCGCCGATACCCGGCTAGCCGGCCGCATGGTCATGATGGACGACATGCGTGAAGTTCTCGGCGATGCTTTGGCCTACCTCGGCTACTCGGTCAATACCACCAACGCTGCCGAGCTGGAAAAAGCGAGAAAGCTGGTCAACGACAAGTGGAAGCCGAATTTGGTCAAGTTCGATGCCGAAGGATTTGCAAAGTCCTTCGCCTCGGGCGAGTATTGGGTTTCCCATGGGTATGCCGAGGCAATCTTCGAGGAGATTCCCGAAACTCAGTGGGCCGATATCGACTTTTTCCTCCCCATCGACGGCGGTCCGATGTATTTCGACTCCATGTGCATTCCCAAGGGTGCAAGAAACTACGACCTCGCTCTGGAGTTCATCAACTACATCCACAAGCCGGAAAATTATGCCCAGCTTCTGGACCGTTTCCACTTCCCCGCCTCGGTCAATACGGAAGCTGAGAAGTATCGTACCACCAAGCCGTTCTACACTGTCGATATGCTGCAGAACTACGAGTTGAAGGATGACCTGGGTCCATACCTTGAGATGTACAACAAGGCCTGGGAGACGATCCGTTACGTCAATTGACCTGAACTTGCGTTAGAGAGTACAGTCATGGGTAAGCGGAGGTCTGTATGCAAAGCTTCACCCATGACACCTATCTTTCCCCCTTTACCTGGCGCTATGGCAGCCAGCAGATGCGAACCATTTTCAGCGAAGAGCACAAGCGAAAACTGCTCAGACGCATTTGGGTTGCCTTGGCCAAAGCACAGCTTGAGGCGAAGCTGGTATCACAAGAGCAGCTTGATGAACTGATATCCAACCAAGAAAATATCGACATCGACCGTGCCACTGAGATCGAAGCAGAAATCCGCCACGACCTGATGGCTGAGATCAAGACGTATGCCGAACAATGCCCCAAAGCCGGGGCGATCATTCACCTCGGGGCTACCAGCATGGACATTCTGGACAATATGGATGCCATGCGCCTTAAAGAAGCCCTTGCTATTGTCATCACCCAAACCAAGACATTGCTTGAAGCATTCATTACCCAGATGGAAACCTATGCGGCTCAGCCCTGCATGGCATTCACCCATATCCAGCCTGCAGAACCCACCACAGTGGGCTATCGCTTCGCCCAGACGGCCCAGGACCTCAAGGAAGACCTTCAGGACCTGATGCAGGTCCATGCTTCAATCAGGGGCAAAGGGATGAAGGGGGCGGTGGGTACCAGTGCCAGCTATACTGAGTTGCTCAAAGGTACCAAGCTTTCAGCCAGCCAGCTCGAAGAGATGGTGATGCAGGACCTCGGACTTCATGCCTATACGGCTGCAACCCAGGTCTATACCCGCAAACAAGACCTCAGAGTCGGCCAAGCTCTCTCTTCCCTGTGTGCAACCCTCTATAAGTTTTTCATCGACTTCAGGCTGCTTCAAAGCCCCCCGATCGGCGAGTGGAGCGAGCCCTTCGGCTCCAAGCAGGTAGGGTCTTCCGCCATGCCGTTCAAACGCAATCCAATCAACAGTGAAAAGATCGACAGCCTCTGTCGTTTTGTAGAAGCACAGGAGGGCGTACTGTGGCAGAATGCCGCATCGACCCTGCTCGAACGGACGCTCGACGACAGTGCTAACCGCCGTCTGGTACTGCCCGATATCTTCTTGTCAGTTGATGAAATTCTGAACACTGCTACAAAGGTGGTGAAGGGCATGCAGATCCACCTTGCGGGCATCCAGCGCAACCTGGCTTCCTATGGCATATTCGCCGCAAGCGAACGGCTTTTGATGGAGCTGGGAAAGAACGGTGCAGACCGCCAGGAAATGCACGAACTCATCCGCACTCACAGCCTCATGGCTTGGGCTGAAGTGCAAACAGGCAAGGCAAACACGCTCATGCAAATGCTCAGCGAGGACAAGCAGATCCGCTCCTACCTTTCCAAAGAAGCAATTATTGCACTGCTCGACGCAACTTTGTACACCGGTGACAGTGAAGAGCGAACGCATAGGGTGGTTGCTGAAATCAGGGAAGTGCTCAGCCGATGACGATAAGCCCGGCAAAAATCAGATAGTAGATGGCCATTCTCACATAACGAATCAGACTGGAGAGCAGGACGTGGTGGACTTTCAGTTTAACAATGCCTGCAACCGTACAGATGGTGGAGAATGGCAACGGGGTAAGGCCGCTGATTACAATCGCCCAAATTCCATATTTGGTGATGATCTGCTCGGTGTGGGTTCCCGACTGCTTGAGCACCCAACGCTTGAAGATGGGAATGAGACCCACCAGCCGACCGAAGAGGTAGGCACAGAAGGCTCCGGCCACCGAGGCCGTTCCCATCACCACGATAGCCAAGAGAGGGTGCCACCCCATGACAAAAGGCCACATCAGATCGACCGACAAGGGCAGCACAAAGAGGTCTACGATAAATACGTAGAGTGCTACTCCCATGACACCGAAGTCGGCAATAAATTGCTGTACCACGGCATTCTGGTCCCATCCAAGCCTTCTATAGAATTGGAACCCGATGAAGTAGAGGCTGAAGATGAAGAGCATGAGTACCAAGGTACGCTTGAACAGCTTCTTGGTATCGAGGGACCCATCACCTCTCAGGTAGGTCTCCTTGGCAAAGAGTGCTTTCACCCGTTCCTTGACGGTCATTTGAGCAAAGCTCCAAAGGCAGCAAAGAAGGTGTCGCAGTCGGCTTTGGCGGATCCTTGGTAAAGAGGGGCTTTTCCTCCCCCCTTCCCTTGGATTGCTGCCAGCAATGCAGGTTTCTTTGCTGGGAAGTCAAGCAAGCCTGTAGCTTTTCCTTGCAGGCCGACGAGCCATGACAGCTGTCCATCAGATTCCTTGGCTGCACAGAGTACCAGCTCATCATATTCGGTAAACGCTTGGGGGACATCCTTCATTTCAATTTCCTGAGGAATCTTCCAATAGACAACCGGAACCGAGGCAACCAGTTCGGCTTCCGCTACAAGAGAAGCAAGCGAAAGTTTGGCCAGAAGCTGTTGGGCTTTTCTCAGTTCACTCTTAAGCTGGACAGCTGATGAGACTACTGCTTTTGCAGCATCCACCAAGTCCTGAAGCGGGGCGGAGAAGAGTACTCCAAGTTCAGCGGCCACGTTCTCAACCTTGCGGATTTCTTCCTTGGCTAGAGCACCTACGGTGAAGATGAGGCGGATATGCCCACGAATTTTCTCCTGCCCTGCATAATGAAAGAACTCAATTTCAGATGTGTTGCCGACATGAAGACCTCCGCAGGCTACTGTATCGACTTGTTCGACGACAACCAGGCGAACACCATCGCCCTCTACCTTTATCGACCGCCTGAGTCCCAGGGTTTGTGCCGAGCTCTGGGTATGTACTTCGTAGTGCACCGGATGGTTTTGGCGGACTACATCGTTCACCAAGTCCTCCAACTGATAACAGAGGGAAGGCTCTATCGCTACAGCATCGGTTTCAATGGTGAGAATGCGCTCGCCTTGGTGTACGCTTACAGTCTGGATGCTAAAATGGGTGAACAAGAGGCCGCTGGCAACATGCTGGGCTGTATGCATCTGCATATAGTGGTAACGATGGTTCCAGTCCAGCACAATTCCCACCTGGGCCCCAACAACAAACGAGTGTTCTGCAACATGGTGGTAGATGGTATGGTCATCGTCCTTGGTAGTGTTCAATAACGTTACCCCTGAAATGGTACCAATATCACCACTCTGCCCGCCCCCTTCGGGATAACAGATGGTGGAATCGAGAACGAGCGCCCCATCGACGATGTCGACGATGGTTGCTGCATGGGTTTTTTGATACGGTTGTTTATAGTAAAGCGGATATGAATGCATGCGTTTCCTTCCAAATCATTTGTGCATGGTCAGGTAGTCATCCACCGGTAGGGCGGTATCGGCTACGGGCAGGTGGAACCGGTATTTGATCGCAATCAGGCGAATGATGAATACTGTGCCGCTGGCAATCAGGAACTTAGAGAATATGCCCAAGCCAGTCATTTCAAGAATCAGGTATACAATGCCTCCAATCAATGAGGCGGTGGCATAAAAGTCACTGGTCAAAACAGAGGGCACCGAGCGGCTCATGATGTCCCTTACCACACCCCCGCCTACGGCAGAGAATACTCCGCAGAGCACCTGCCCTACCGGACCGATGCCATACATAGCACCCTTTGCCACACCCAAGGCTGTGAAGACACCCAAGCCCAGAGAATCGGCGAAGAGAATCACCCGCCATTTTCCGACAAACTTGGGGGCAAGAAAGAATACAGCGAGGCCTGTTCCTACACAAATAAGAATATAGGCACTATCGGTCAGAGCGGCAACCGGAGTTGCTCCGAGCAACATATCGCGAAACATGCCGCCTCCACAGCCGACGGTACAGGCAAACACCACCACACCCAGGATGTCGAGTTTGCATCGCACTCCTTTTACAGCGCCGGTGATGGCGAAGATAAAGGTACCAAACAGGTCGAAGAGATAGATGATGGTCAGTTCAAGTTCCATGGCTCGAGACTATCACCAAACCAAGACTTGTCCAAGACACAGAACTGTACTATCTTTGCTATGTAATGAGGAGTTAGGTATGGCAATCATAAAATCTGCATGGGAACTTGCTCTGGAAAAGACAGAAAAACTCCAGGTGGACCCGATAAAGATCAAACGGGACCTAAAGGTCAAGGAAGGCAGACAGTCGGCAGGCTCGTTCCTCAGCGATATGGATGCAACAAAGGAAGCAATTAAGCAGCAGTACGACGCAGTACCTGCTGAAGAAAAAGAAGCGTTCAAGGAAGGGATGACGCTTACCATGCTCTCCAACCTTGCACTTCCCAGGAATGCTGCCTTCAAGGATGCTTTTACCAAGGTTCTCGACCTTGGTCTCATTCTCGGAGAAGGAAATGATCAGGTTGTACAGTTGCTTGGACAACTTGAGGGTTTTTTCACCCAGTATCTTGAGAACCAGGAAGACTTGGTGGAACGTATGAAACAGCAGTTTGCTCCTGCCTTGCAACAGAAGGAAGCACAGCTACGCAAGCAGTATGGTCCCAACTTCACCCTCAGGCCCGAACAGGACCCTGAGTTCATGAAGCTGTTGGACAAACAACTTTCTCAGCTCGATGAGCAATATACGAATATTCTCACCCAGGCCAAGGCCCAGATCAAGGAGATGCTCGGCATCGCCTAAGAGAGAGCTGCCAGCTAGAGGAACCTGCCATGTCGGCAGGTTCTTTTTTTCTCCTGATGGGAGAAGTTCAGTTCACTTTGCTCACCGCTCTCCTGTCAGAAGCGGTGCAATACTTCGTTCATGTCTCTTGTCACAGCAAAGGATATGCCACAAGCACAAAGGATGCCGTATGTGCGAATGCCTGCAAATTCAGCGTATTGTCTCTGTCACAAGTGGACAATCGCGATTGCTAAACCGGTTAAAACTTGTGCTATGTTAGATGTTATTGGTAGATGTTATAGGTCACTTCTTTGTACATATGACATTCGCTAATTTCTTTTATTATAATAAATTATAGTATTTCGTGTATTGACTTCTTCTCACATATTCCATATTCTTCAAGTACAACAACGACAAGAAGGAGAGAGCATATGAAGAAGTTAGCAACCATCGCACTTACCATCATCCTCATGGCATTGCTCTCTTCCTCTCTCTTCGCCGCCGGCATGAACGACACCGTGACTCTCAAGCTCCATGCATACATCCCGGAGAGGACTACCTTCAGCGCCGACGAGTTCGGCTTTACGGTCGCCTCCAATGCCTACAACTTCACCTACTCGGTCGCCGAGCAGGGAATGGACAGGACCTTGTTCGTGGTTGCCAATTGAATTGCTTCTAGATAGCGCGTCCGGACAGACAAGCTTGCAAATAATCAGAAGCCAGTGTTGCGGGAAACATCACTGGCTTCTCTTTTTGTTTATAAAAACTTCCAGATTATTTAAAGGCTAGATTTCTTTCGGTTCCGATGGAGTGGGCAGCAGCAACTGCATGAAAACCAGACTTCTGAACAAGCCGAACTTATACCCCACTTCCTTGACAACCCCGCAATGCTCAAAGCCGGCCTTCTCATGGAGGTGGATGGAAGCTATGTTGGATGAGTCTATGGCAGCAATTATGGTGTGATACTGCTGTTCAATAGCTTTCTTGATGAGCAGGGACAGGATTATCTGTCCAAGGCCCTTACCTCGATAGTCCTTATGCACATATACCGAATGTTCAATGGTATAGTGGTAAGCCGGGCGGGTGCGAAAAGGCCCGTAGGTCCCAAAGGCCAAAAGCTTGTCATTGTCATCGACCAAGCCGATGACCGGATACCCACCCTGCTCTTTTGCATCGAACCAGGAGAGCATGGACTCTTGGGGACGCTTGACATACTCATACATGGCAGTGGTAGTCAAAATTGCATCGTTGTAGATGGCAAGAATTTGGTCAGCATAGGATCTCGTACATTCGATACAGTGCATTTGGGCCTTCGTTGCCTTCCATCCTAGACAATAATGAGGAAGGCAGGCAAGAACCTATCACCTAAAATGAGAGAAAGCCGCCCTGTTACCAGGACGGCCTCCAACGCTAGACACACGGGAACGATGCGTTACTTCCAGTACTTCTCCATCCGCTTCACCAGGGAGACTCTGTAGGCTTCCCAGTCGGTGATGGGCTTCTCTGCAAGACCTTCCTCGCAGGCCGCCTTGGCAACAGCCACTGCTTCCCATTCAATGACACGGGGATCGAACGGCTTGGGAACGATGTAGTTGCGACCAAAGCTGAACTTCTGACCGTTGTAAGCCTTCTCAACAGAAGCAGGAACCGGCTCTTTTGCAAGAGCAGCAAGTGCCTTTGCAGCTGCCATCTTCATTCCTTCGCTGATGATGACCGAACGTACGTCCAGAGCACCGCGGAAAATGAAGGGGAAGCCAAGCACGTTGTTGATCTGGTTCGGATAGTCACTTCTTCCGGTTGCCATAATCAGATCGCTGCGAATGGACATGGCCAACTCGTAGTCGATCTCAGGATTAGGGTTGGACATGGCAAAGACCACCGGGTCCTTGGCCATGGAAAGCAGCATATCAGGCGTTACACAGTCGGCAACAGAGAGGCCCATGAATACATCGGCGCCCACCATGGCATCAGAGAGCGTACGGGCACTCCCGGCGGTGGCAAACTCCTGCTTCTCAGCTGTCATACCGGCGGTTCTGCCCTGGTAGACAACACCCTTGCTGTCAAGCATGGTGATGTGCTCCCGCTTCACACCGGCTGCAACAAACATCTTCGCACAGCTGATACCGGCGGCTCCTGCACCGTTGACCACAACCTTGATGTCCTCAAGCTTCTTGCCCAGGATCTCGCAGCTGTTCATCAAACCTGCGGTTGCAATAATGGCGGTTCCGTGCTGGTCGTCATGGAAAATGGGGATATTGCACTGTTTGATCAGCTCCTGCTCAATCTTGAAGCACTCAGGTCCCTTGATATCCTCGAGGTTCACACCACCGAAGGTAGGAGTCATGGCCTTGACCATTGCAATAACTTTATCAGGATCTTTCTCGTCCAGCTCAATATCGAACACGTCGATGTCGGCAAATCTCTTGAACAGAACACCCTTGCCTTCCATAACCGGCTTGCTGGCCAAAGCTCCACGGTCGCCAAGACCGAGGATGGCCGTCCCGTTGGAAATGACAGCAACGAGATTGCCCTTGGAGGTATACTTGTAGGCATCCTCGGGATTGGCTTCTATAGCCAGAACAGGCTTTGCAACACCGGGAGTATAGGCCAGGCCCAGGTCGGCTGCAGTCTGGCAGGGCTTGGAGGGAACCACCGAGACTTTACCCGGTACTCCGTCCATCATGTGGTAATCAAGCGCGCGCTTGGTCAAATCGTCTTGCATTTTCACTAGTTCTCCTTTTCCTTATTTCTTCTCAAAATCCCACGAGTAATTCATCTTGAAACGGTCGCGCAGGGTTACCATGACCTTCTGCAGTGAAGGAGGAACCGGGCAGCCATGCTCCTTGCGGAACTGGTAGGAAAGATACTCTTTCTCACCGGCAGTGAAGATATAGTCCTCACCCGGAGCCAGCTTGCTCGCACGCAGCTCGCGGCAAATGGAACCTGCAATACGCTTGAAGGTATCCAGTCCCATGAAATGCTCGGGGTCGATCGCTATGAAGAAGTGCCCAAGTGGATACGGAATGGCCTTATGCTCATCATCAAAGCCGTTGAGGGCTTTCATCCAAGCACCGTCCTGCAATGCAGCAGAGAGAATCTCAACTACGGTAGCGTAACCAAAGCCCTTGTAGCCACCGGTAACCTCACCGATTCCACCGAGGGGGGTAAGAGCAGCCTTGCCGGTCGTCAGGTCCTCAAGCACCTGCTGCGTATCGGTTCTGGTCTTTCCCTCATGGTCGAGCACCCAGCCTGCAGGAAGGGCCTTTCCAGCTCTTCCATACACTTCAATCTTGCCTCTCTGCGTCACGCTGGTTGCACAGTCGAGGACGAAGGGGAATTCCTCGTCGGTAGGAAGGCCGAAGGTTAAGGGGTTGGTACCAAGCATGTTCTCCACACCGTTGGTAGGGGCGATGGAGGGACGTGCATTGGTTCCGGTAATGCCAAGCATACCGGCCTTGGTTGCCATGGTGGCAAAGTAACCTGCAATGCCGTAATGATTGGAGTTGCGTACCACAACCATGCCCAAGCCATACTTTTTAGCCTTCTCAATAGCCATTTCCATAGCCTTGTAGCCGGCGACATGGCCCATACCATTGTGTGCATCGAGGACAGCGGTTGCATCCTTGTCCTTGATCACCTCAATTTCGGTGACAGGGTTCATGATGCCCATATCGATGCGGTCGATGTAAATCGGCTTCAGGCGCCCGATACCATGGCTGTCGATGCCCCGTTTGTCGCTCTCGATCAGAACATCACCGATAATTTTTGCATCGGGGGCGGGAACGCCTGCATGAATCAAAGCCTCTTCCATGAACTTTTCCAGTTCCTCGAAGCCGACCCAAGCGCAATCCTTATAATGCTCGGCATACTCATCCATATACTTCATTCGGTACTCCTCCTACACCTATGTAGTTGCTATTTGTATTGTAAGACCCTCAGGGATCTCCATTTGCTTGACTATCTCACCGCCCTTTTCATCGGTGACCAACACATCGACCTGATCAAGACCAACAGTCTTGAAGTTTGAAACCACCCCTATCTTGTTCGATGCCGCCACCACGATCACCGTCCCTACGGTATGTTCGATCATGGCACGGGTGGTCTCGGCCTCCTCCAGAATGGGGGTGGTGAGACCTGCAGAGGGAGAGAATCCATCGACGCCGATGATCGCTTTGTTGGCATATATCTGACTTACCAGAATTGAAGAAAGAGAACCGGAGACGGAGTGACTTCGGCTGCGGTATACACCGCCTGCAAGAATGAGTCGGATGTGTTCGCTTTCCTTGCACAGCCAAATTGCATCGATGTTGTTGGTAACTATGGTCACTTTCTTCTGCAGTGCGGCTACCGAGCGGATAACCTCGAACGTGGTGGAACCGCTGTTGATGTACAGCGTGTCCCCTTCCTCAATCATCTGTGCTACAGCTTGTCCGATGGACTCTTTTTCCTTGGGCAATTCTGATGCTTTCTGCAGGTAATCGGGTTCAACCGGGAGGTTTCTTCTTGCCGTCGCTCCACCGTGCGTACGTTCAACCAACCCTTTCTTCTCCAGCTGGTCGAGGTCGCGGCGGATGGTGAGTTCGCTCACTCCCAGTTCGTCTGCCAGCTGACTGACCGTAACCGTACCTTCAGTCTTGATCAGGTTGAGAATGTATTGCTGTCTGCTGGCAGGAATGGTTGACATGAATACTTCCTTGAATGTTTTTGTACTTTTAAAGCGTTACAATGCCATAATACAATCAAAAACATTCAGATGTCAACAATAAACGTCCAACTAACAGATGAAAAACGTTCAAGAATGTTCAATATATGGTGTAGGAAGGAAATCCATACTGAACAATTGAAGAAAAGGAGAAACCGACATAGGGGACGACATTCCCCGTCCACCCTCTTAGATACTCCCCATCCACGATATGCAGGAGCGAAACATCAGCAAAAATGCCCAAAACAAGTGCCATATCAAGGGAACCAGCACTGGAAAACCTAAAACGTGAGCCCACGTCCAAGCCAACCCCAAGTTGCATTTCCTCACTGCCACCGGGAACCTGATTCTCGATATCGGTAAAGGAAGGCCCAAAGGAAATATAGCCCTCCACTCCCCCGGCCAGGACTGAGCGGTAAGCCGGCCCAAGAAAAAAGGCCATGCGCGTGATCGAATTCGAGAAGGTGGTGGACACCTTGGTTACAAAGCCCGAGCCATGGAAGGGGCTGAACAAGAAGTACGAGATATCCAGGCCTAAAGAAGTATCTACAGGCAAGGCACTGCCGTAGTGATAATCGGCGGTAAAACTGGTACTCAACCATCGCTCATTGCCAAAAGCACACAAAGGCGCCAGAAAAATGATACCTAAACAAAGAACGACAAGTATTCGCTTGATCATAGAAACTCCTTGTGAAAATCCTACAGATTCCCCCTTGATTATCAAAAAGAAAACTGGTATGGTCAACAATGCCTAATGCATGGTGCCATACCCAAGCGGTAAGGGAAAGGTCTGCAAAACCTTGATGCATCGGTTCGAATCCGATTGGCACCTTTTATAAGAGCCGCTGAATAATCAGCGGCTCTTATCATACTATAGCGACTGTGCAGATTTACCGTGCGTCAGGCTTCAGGGAAAGAGCATTCCAGCATCCATTCTTCTTCATACTCATACCCGTTTTCTCTGCGTATATTGCATTCCTCTGCCCCTTACCAAACAATCATAGATCTCATTAATCAACAAGTATCAAAATAATTCAAAAATCCTTCTGCTATGTTCGTTTGCGTACAGACCCAATTTTCCCCCAGGATTATACTCAAAATACGGGATACTAATTCCTTGGCAGAACTGCCAAGAAAAAAAAATCCCCGTTAGTTATGTAAAACGCAAACTGGACCTTCCGAGTTTATCTCGGGATACAAAAACTTTGGAGAAAGAACCTATGGGCATTTCAAAAATACTCGGAATCATCTTGTTTTTCGGAGGACTGGCGCTTGTGGTTGGTGGAATATTTGCCACCCGTTCATTGGGCGACTCAGTTCGCACCTTCTTAGGAATGGGCTTAACAAAAGACACTCTGTGGTATTTTATTGGTGGGGCGGCAGCCGTTGTAACCAGTCTGATACTTCTGATGGGTGGACGATCCTAAATCCGAAATGCAGAATTGCAATTCGATAGGAGGATCACCATGCAAATGAAAAAAAATCTATGCATAAGCCTTCTGTTGCTGACGACGGTTTTTCTTTCTGCACTCGATTTTCCTTCAGGTCAAGTATCAGATGCCGGCAATGCAACGATCAGCGGTGCAAACGGCTACATTGTCATTCCCAGCGCCGAAACGGCTTGGAGTGGAAGAAGAACATCCATCACAACCGGATACTCTGGAATCTTTACCGGTACCTATGCTCATGTGCCCTACATCCAAATGGGATTTGCCAGCAATCTGGAAATGAGCCTGGCTGTGGATATTTCAAATGAGGTCGATGTACTGTTGGGTGGGAAGTGGAGAATCGCTCGGGGGCAGAATAGTTCCTTGACATTCGGTGTGGTTGGACAACTATTAAATGCAACAACTACCACAAACTTGGCTGCCCAACTCTATTTGGCTTCAACCTTCAACAGTTCGTTCATCGAGTGGCCTTCAAAAACCACCCTTCTGATCGGCTACACCTTTGACGGTCCTTTGACAAGCAACATCGATTTTGGAATGGGGTATCAGATGCCCTTCCTACCGAAAGCACTCAATCGAAAAATCGATTTCCTGATTGATTTCGGAAACGCTTCGTACAGCGCATCCCCAAGCGGTGGCAATGCAAAATCCCGAGGAATGCTCAATATGGGATTGAGACTACGGCCAGTCCAATTCTTACAAGCAATCTATATATCTGTCGATCTACGATTGCTGGATATATTCGATGCCCAGGGAAGGGCCGTTAGTGCAAGCGTAGCAATATCATACCTAGCACAATAAAACCTCTATGTATACGGTATTACTCACACTGCATTCCAGGTGAGATAAGAAATGCAAATTTAAAATAGATAAAAAAGCGGGGGCTCCAAAGAGTCCCTGTTTTTTTGCCTGAGTGCAGGAATCTATATTATCGGATAGAAGAATCAGAAGGAGGACTTAAAATATCCTCACCTCTCAACCAACGATCCAGGGCGTCTTTACTGAAACGCCAGTTTCTCCCCACCTTCTGGCAGGGGATTTTTCCTTTGCGTGCGAGCACATAAATTGTTGATTCTGCAATCTTAAGATAGGCAGAACATTCCTGCAAGGTTAATACTTCATCTTTTATTGGCAACATACAAATAGTATCAGCTATGTTCAGCAAACAATCAACTAGTAACTGATAAATACTGTAAAATATTAAAATTTGTTAAATATATACAAATATTGTTGTTAATTATCTTTTACTAATTTTTTTTGATATATATTAATTTTATTTATTAGTTATTGATAGTTATTGATTGACATTCATATACTTATGCACTACAGTTGTAGTTGAGAAGGAATCTTCAGAGCATGAAGCTTCTTCCCAGAGTTTCTGATACCTAACCCATATACGGGAACACCCTCAGAAGCCGGCATACGTTTTCCAACAGTTTTGTTTCCAAGGCAAAGGTCCTTGCAGCCAATACTCTGGCACAAATTTCATCAGGAACACAGCATCATCAGCACCCTACTGTAGTGACAACTTCATCGAAAGCCCAATGTATACCATTGACTGGATGAACTTGCATTGCGCAGTATCGCCTGCCCCAAGAAAAAGGTAGGAGCAGAATACGTTTCTAGCAGCAGATGACCTGAGTCCAAGCCTACTGAGTCTTCCAAAATCTATAGCAAACAACTATATGGCGGTTAATCGATCTGGATGCTTCCAGAAAGATATTAATATCCCCGGAGGGATACTATGCATAAAAAGGTACTCGTTCTCATTCTCGCATTAATGGTTGTTTTTGCTGGATTTCTCAGTGCAGAAGAACTAACAGAAGAAGACACTGCAAGTAAGTTTGATATTGGTGTTGTCATGAACTATGCCTATGACGATCTTCAGGAACAGGATTTTGAGGAGTATGTACCTACACTTCGATTCCAATTGAATGTGAAACCTTGGTTGGGATTCTCCCTTACCGGTTATTCCAGAGGTCAGGAGTATCTCTCAGTAGTAGCAGAAGTAGTGCTGCGCGCTCCCCTGGGCTTGATCGAACCTTATGTTGCAACAGGGCCTGGCTATCTCTTAGCCCTAACCGACGATTCTTCAGTAAGCGGGACGAGCAACTTCGCCTACAACTTTCGTGCAGGCTTCGATATCAACATCACCGATTGGTTCTCAGTCGGACCTGGAATCACCCTTCTGATTCCGGATGTCGATGAGTTCTTCAGCAATATATCCACGTTGGACAAGGAATATCTGAAAGAAACCTGTCTCATTGGAATAGGTGCCAAATTACGATTTTAACATAAGCAGAAAACTGACTATACCAAGTGTGTAAGACTTGGTGCAGTATGTATTTAGCGTGCAAACAAGATGTCAGCTAACCCTTTTCATATTTTAGGTAGCTGATCCATCCATGAGCCTACAAGGAATCAATAACGCTAACACTTTCTGGAGAAAGGTGGTACGTGAAATCTCTTGATGACTCCATACGTGGCACAGAACAAGTGCTACATCATGTTCATTACGAAACATAAATAATCTGGAGGTTATTCATGAGCACTACAATGAAATATCTAAGAATACTGACCACCTTTGTGATACTTCTCAGTCTCACTTTCCTGGTGGGATGTTCAGAAAAAATCACACCACCGATCAGTGTGGCCAGTATCACAGTCAACGGAGCAGGTGATGCAATCACCGTAGTTGATGGATCAACGCTGCAGATGAGTGCAGTAGTCCTGCCAAATGATGCACTTGATGCAAGTTTCACTTGGTCGGTACAGGCAGGGACAGGTTTGGCCACCATCAGTGAAAGCGGATTGTTGACAGCGACAGAAGTTGGATCGGTTAGCGTTATAGCGACTGCCAACGATGGATCCACTATCACGGGGTCTCTTGAAGTGACGGTAACAGCCTATACAGGACTACCCTCTCCGATGGCATCGTTCGCGGGCATAACCCTTACGCAAACAGGAGATATAGCCAACAACAATGTGCAATATGCCGAAGCAGCTGCGGTAATCGCAGTATTGCCGATTCAGATTTCCGTGACCTTGGAGGATGCACAGATTAAGAATGTGCCGCTGACCTGGTTGGATACGGATACGTACAATCCAGCGGTAGCAGCTGATTACACCTTCACTGCAGTCTGGGGTGATCTCCCCGTAGGGGCTACCAATGCCAATAACCTGGCCGTTCCAACCGTGGAATTAGCGGTTAGGCAAGGGGTATTGATGGTCGCTTCCATTACGGTTACCACCGATGGAGACATCGTCCAGGTCATTCTTGATGAAACGTTGCAAATGAATAAAACAGTAGCCCCTCTTACTGCCGAAGATACAAGTGTAACTTGGTCGGTTGCAGCAGGTACAGGAACTGCATCCATTGATATACATGGATTGCTGCTTGGCTTGAGTGAAGGAACTGTCATTGTAAAAGCAACGGCAAATGACGACTCACTGGTTGAAGGTACGAAGATGATTACCGTCAATGCTCGTCCCCTCGTAGCTTCCACTTTCCCCTTGCATGAAGCTACGGGAGTCGCGATCACCACTGATATCCAAGCCTCTTTCAATGAGATCATGGATGGTGATTCCGTGGTCATCCCCGCTAATTTCATCGTGAGTGCTGCTGGAAGTGAAATCTCTGGAGTTCTCTCCTATGATGTAGCCAACAGAACTGTATCCTTCAACCCTTCTACCGACTTGCTCTACGACACACTCTATACTGCTACGATTAGCGCTGCAGTTACTGATTTTGCCGGCGCTGAGATGCTAGAGGACAAGGTATGGACATTCACTACTGCTTCTGCGGTTCTTGCAGGAGTCGGCCCGGCTCTCATCAACCTGAGAACTGCGTCCAACTTCGCCATTCTTGCGAAGTCAGCAATCACCAATACAGGTAATACGCTGATCACCGGAGATATCGGGGTGAGTCCACAGTCTCTTGTCGACCTGACAGGATTCTCTGAGACGCTTTCCCTGGATGGGACCTCTGCAGATTCAATCTATGTAACAGGTAAAATCTATGCTTCTGACATGCAGGCCCCTACTCCTTCCAAATTGACCACAGCAATTTCGGATGTGGAAGCAGCGTACGTTGAAGCAGCAGGAAGAGTGGATTATGCAATTGTCTCCGGCACTGCCGGTGGAATCATCGGAGGACAAACGTTTGCCCCTGGTATTTACAAGTGGGAAACGGTTGTCACCATGGCAACGGATATCACCTTGCAAGGTGGTGTGAACGATGTCTGGATTTTCCAGATTGCGGACAATCTTACCGCCAGCAGCGGAGCAAGAGTTATGCTGACCGACGGTGCTCAAGCCAAAAACATTTTCTGGCAAGTAGCGGGAATCGTGACCCTGGGAACTGGTGCACACTTTGAAGGAATCATTATGAGTATGACTCAGATAGTTCTCGAGACGGGTTCATCTGTTCACGGAAAGTTATTAGCCCAAACGCAGGTCACCCTAGACACAGCCACAGTCACCCCGCTCTAGAATCGCGCGAAAGCATCGGGGATCGAAATATCCCCGATGCTCTAGCCTCTCTTGCAACCAAGTTTTTCTGAGCAGTTCCTCTGAATGGACCAGCTTTCAGCATTGCGTGTTGGAATTATGAGAAACAACGTGACAATTCAAAAGGAGGTTTATGAAGTCCCCTGGAGGCTTCATGCCGGTGATCAGATAGGAGTGTAACACTATGCTCCTTCATTAATTCACAAGAAATCAGGAGGATTTCAATGAATACATTAAAAAATCTTACAAAGTATGTGTTTCTTTTTGCCATAGTCGGCATTCTCTCGTTTGCCGTAGGGTGTTCAAACGACACCACACTGCCCATTAACGTGACGGGAATTACTATCACGGGAGCAGCTGATGCAATTACCGTTTCAAATGGCGAAACGCTGCAAATGAGTGCGGCTGTTCTTCCCCTCGATGCAACCGACGCAAGCGTAACTTGGTCCGTTGCTTCAGGAAGCGGAACCGCAACCATTAGCACAACAGGGTTGCTCACAGCAACCGCAGTAGGTACGGTCTCCGTCAAGGCGACTGCGAATGACGATTCCGCTTACGAAGGAATTCTTACGATCACCGTAACTGCTCCGAACGTAGCAATCAACATCGCAGCCATCACTGGTGTAACAGCTCCTGTACGCAGTGTTACCCCCGATTTGACCGTTGTCGAAACCGACCAATATACAGCAACCATCACATGGGCGCCTTCTGACAGTCCCTATGCCGGTTCAACCGTATATACTGCGACTATTACCCTGGCACCGAAAGCAGGGTATACCACAACCGGTGTTGCAGCCGACGCTTTCACGGTAAGTGGAGCAGACACAGCAACCAACCTTGTTAACAGTGGTGTCGTAACTGCAGTGTTCCCTGCAACTTCAGCAGCTCCCTTGGCTCGTGTAGAGCTCGGTACCGCAGCTGATTATGTCATCCTGGCTGAGACCTTAATCTCCACAACAGGTGTAACACATGTAACTGGTGATCTCGGAATAAGCCCGTATGCTACTACGTTCATTACAGGTTTCGCCTTAGTCGACGCAACCGGGTACGCTACCTCCTCACTGGTCACTGGCTCTGTCTATGCAGCTGATATGGCAGATCCTACACCTGCAAACCTCACTACGGCAGTGGCAAACATGATAACTGCATACAATGATGCAGCTGCTCGCCCAACTCCTGATGAGTTGAATTTGGGTACAGGAGCGATCGGTGGATTGATACTGGCTCCCGGCCTTTACAAATGGGATGGCACAGTTGGAATCGGTGCAGACCTTACCCTCAACGGCGATGCGAATGATATTTGGATATTCCAGATATCTGGAGACCTCAACATGGCTAGTGACTTTGAAGTCCTGCTGACCGGAGGTGCAAAACCTGAGAACATTTTCTGGCAGGTTGCAGGCATTGCAACGCTAGGAGAACGTTCCCACATGGAAGGAGTTATCTTAAGTCAAACCGATATCGTCTTACAGACAGGTTCATCCATCAACGGTAGGTTGTTGGCTCAGACGCAGGTCACTCTTGATGCTGCGACTGTATTAGAACCCACGATTCTCTAGCCTCCTGGATTCTTTCCAGTAAACTGGCAGATTTGCCATTGGAATCTGACGCTGATCGGGATTTCCCCTCAGCGTCAGGCTCCTTTCCTTTCTACCAATTTTCGAACCTGTGATTCCAGCAGAGGTGAAGCGGAATTGTTTCCAGTCATCTATAGCTTGGAAACCATCTGCCTCTCGTCCTTCATTCACGAGAAATCTGGAGGATTTCAATGAAAAAAGTAAAAATCACGCAACGTTTCCTAATCGTGCTGCTGGCAATACTCACGATTGCAACAGCCTTCGTTGGATGCAAAGCTGACATCCTTACACTGGATGCCCCCGTTGTAAGTTCCACGCTCCCCGACAATACATCGACGGGTGCTGCCATCAACGGGACAATCAGTGCAATCTTCAATGAACCGGTCGATCCCGCCACCATCACCAGCGGGACCTTTCTGGTAAGCGATGGGACAACAAGTGTTGCAGGTATAGTGACCTACGATGCTCCCAACAAAAAAGCGATATTCGCCCCCTCGGCAAACCTTCTCAATACGACAGCCTACACGGCAACGTTGACGACTGACGTAAAGAATACTGAAGGGACCGGCCTTTCGGAGTCGAAAGTCTGGACGTTCACCACGGCAGCCGCTGGTAGTGGTCCCGCACCGGTGAATTTGAGAACTGCTGCAAACTATGTAATTTTGGCAAAATCAGCAATTTCGACCGTTCCCGATTCCATCATCACCGGCAATGTAGGAATAAGTCCTGCAGCAGAATCCTATATGACTGGCTTCTCCCAAACCGATGCCACCGGGTATGCCACTTCCTTCCAAGTAGCTGGTTTCCTCTATGCAGCTGACATGGCACCTCCTACAAACACCAATCTCACTACTGCGGTTGAGGATATGATGACTGCGTATACCGATGCAGCCGGCCGATCAACTCCCAATTTCCTCGACCATGGTGCTGGAGAGATTGGTTCTCTCAGCCTGATCCCAGGCCTTTACAAATGGACTAGTTCAGTCACCATTGGGTCGGATGTTACCATCAACGGTGGAGCAAACGATGTCTGGATTTTCCAGGTATCCGGAGACCTCACCATAAGCAGTAATTTTGATGTCATCCTCAGTGGGGGAGCCCAAGCGAAGAACATCTTCTGGCAGGTTTCAGGAGAGACGGTTATGGGTACCGGTTCTCATTTCGAGGGCATTGTCTTGTGTGAGACAAATATTACGATGAACACAGGCTCGTCGATCAACGGCAAATTACTTGCACAAACCAATATTGCAATTGCCCAATCGACGGTGACTAATCCTACTCTGTAGGCCCTTTCATCCGATAGAGTGAACCTATCACTTCCGACGTTGAGAACTCCATACTCAACGTCGCTTTTTTGTTTGAATCAGCAATTTTTAATAATTGTGAAACTCTTTATTCGAAAGCGGCAGACATGCCATCCTCGAATTCAATATCTGTCATAAAAAGTGCTTAAAAATTAAAATCCATTAGTATTTTTTAAATACTGTTACTAAATATCACTATCAATCATTTTTCGCGTTTCTTCATTGACAAAAAAGGTATCAAAGCCTATTATTTACTTATAATATTTCACTATACATTATACAGGGAGGACTGTATTCCAGATCGAATCAATCCCAAAGTAAACAAACTACTCGCTGCTCTACCCCAAGCGGAATATGACCGCATTTCCAGTCGTCTTGAGCTGGTCACCCTCACTCTCGGCTCTGCACTGTACGAGTCCGGTGGGCAATTGGCATACGTATACTTCCCCATCGACTCAATCGTATCGCTTCTCTATGTAATGGAAGATGGTGCATCGGCAGAAATATCTGTTGTCGGCAATGAAGGTATCGTCGGTATTGCCTTATTCATGGGTGGGGATAGCGTTCCCAACCGAGCAGTTGTGCAAAGCGAGGGAATTGCCTATCGACTCCCGTCGGCAGACTTGCAGCTCGAGTTTAAACGTTCTGGTGCTTTTCAGCATTTGCTTTTGCGCTACACCATGGCTTTGCTGACCCAAATGGCGCAGACTGCTGTCTGCAATCGCCATCATACAGTCGATCAACAGCTCTGTAGGTGGCTGCTTCTCAGCCTGGACAGATTACCGTCAAATACGTTGAGAATGACGCAGGAACTCATCGCCAATATGTTGGGTGTACGACGTGAAGGCGTGACCGAGGCAGCAGGAAAGCTACAAAGTGCTGGGTTAATCCAATATAGTAGAGGTTGTATTACGGTGTTGGATCGTCCTGGGCTTGAGGCCCGGGTGTGTGAGTGCTACGAAGTAGTGAGAGAAGAATTCGAACGACTTCTGCCACAATATACTGCAACATAGTTGCAGTATAGGCATCCTGTGTGGTGAGCACTATTCCAAAAGAAAATCGAGTACGTTTTTCACTACTACTCCCTCAATGGTAGGGAGGGTGTCGCAATCGAGAGTGAGAATCAACTTTTTGGAAGTGCCATTGACTTCCTTCAGGGATGCAAGCTTTTCAGTAAGAAGGGTCTCGTCTGAACAGGTAGCCATAACCTGTACATACATCTGCAGGTCGTGACGATTGGCGATGAACGTAATCTCCTTGGAATCGAGTTTACCTACAAAAACTTCAAAGTTCCTTCTCAACAATTCAAGATAGACAATATTTTCAATCAAAACACTGGTGGTAAGGGCATGATATCCGAGGATTGCATGCCAAATTCCCGTATCAACAATATAATACTTTGCCAAATTGGGATTGATCAGATTCTTCTTGATGTCGAACTGCTCTGCTTTATAAATAACGAAAGCCTGTTCGAACATATACAAGTACTCTTCCACCGCTTCAAGATTGGTCTTCCGGCTCCCGATGGAGCAGGCTTCGCTGACCTTCTTGGAGGAAAATAGGGATCCAATATTCTGCATGAGATAGTGCAACACCGATTCCAGGAGCATGGTATCCTTCACCACGTTGCGCTGGATGACATCCTTGAGGATTACAGTATTGTAGATTCCTTGCAAAAAGTTCGCGATCACCTGGCCATCCAAGGGGAGCGAAGAGACTGCCGGCATTGAACCGTACTTAATGTAGGAATCGAAATTCTCCTGCTGGGATAGACCTTTTTCCAGTTCCTTGAAATCCAGAAACTCCTTGAAGGAGAGCGGGAACATCTTAATCTCCACATACCGACCGGTAATGAGTGTGGAGAGTTCAGAAGAAAGCAGATTATCGTTCGAACCGGTGATATAGATATCGATATCCTTGTCCACCATGAGTGCGTTTACCGCTTTCTGCCAATCGATCACCTGCTGAATCTCATCCAGCATGAGGTAGTTGCGAGTTGATTGCAATTGCTTTTCCACCAAGAAGTAGAGAGCACGGTAATCCCTGATGTTGTCGAACTGCATGGATTCAAAATTAATATGAATGATGTTTTTTGCAGGCACACCGCTGGACAGCAGTTCCTGTTTCCATAGTTCAAGCAACATGGATTTGCCGCACCTACGAATGCCTGTAATTACTTTGATAAGAGGGGTATCCCGGTAAGCAATGAGTTGATGTAAGTAGAGATCACGTTTTTTGATGAGCATTTCCATACCTATAGTATACTCTACTTTTCATAGTTTGTACTTATTTCTTTTCAAAACAAATATTTACCATTAGAATAGGCTCTGCTCTTACACTATCCCCAACCGGTAGGATTTTGTCCGAAGCAGAGCCTTTGCAAACGGAGTGAGAAATGTTTGATGGGTATCACTCCCTAACGAAATGCTGCAGCTGTTGTATAGGTTTGATTGGTGCTCTTTGGTCGATCGGGATTACTCATTACCAACAAATCTCTCTCTATCAAAGGAAGTACATGTTTTGAATAAAAATAGGAAACCGATTTAAAACTGAAGTGAGCAGCCAGCTGAGTCCTAGTTCTTGGAACCTTGCAGAATTCCAGAATCAACTGTTCAATATCGGAGTGGTCTTCGCCCTGTATGGTTTCAAGTTGCTCCACCGAGGATGCTCGTTTATACAAGGTTACCGTAAAAAGGCCACGTGATGAATCAAAAACTGGGTCCGGGTTACCAGCTTCCCTCATCGAGCTATAGATGGTAGGAATGCCTGAATAGCGGTTCTCTGTAAGAGGCTCTTGCAAAATAGCAAATGCCTGATATTTTCATTCTTCTGAGCTACTTGAGGCAGCTTCAGAAGCTCATCCTTGCTGCAAACAAGCACGTTATTTGGATATTTGTATAGAAATGGACCTGACAATCCTTTATAATATGATTAACTACAAACGATTAGAAGGAGAGCAGGTCCATGAAAAGCATAGCAGAAATCCTCGGCGGTTGCCAGATGGTATTCGGAATTTCTTTCGACATCCAAGAGGTTTTCGAAGGGTATGTGACCGCCGAACACCGTACGTTCATCCAGATGCTGCAGGTGCTAGAGGAATTCCTGCCGGCGTGCGACGGCAAGGCAAGCCTGCTTGGGCGCAAAGGCTATGATGAGACGGCGATGATCCGTTCGGCCCTGGCCAAGCAGTTTTTCAAGATTCCCACCGTCACCTCGCTTCGCAACCGCCTGCTCAGCGATCCGTCGCTGCGGCAGGTCTGCGGGTTCACCTCCGTACCGAGTGAGGCCACCTTCAGCAGGAAATTTGCATCCCATGCACGCCAAAAACTCATGGAGAAGGCGCTGGGCCCCTTGGTAAGCTCCTATCTGGACGGCCGCATCGTGGGTCATGCCAGCCGGGACTCCACAGCCATCGAGGCGCGCGAGAAGGCCGTGAACAAGAAGAAGGAAGTGATCCCGAGGGGGAAACCCGGCAGGCCCAGGAAAGGCTCTGAGTCGAAAACCAAGAAGCAAAACGTTCTGCAGAAGCAACTTGGCCAGACTGCCGAACAGGCATTCGAGGAATTGAACTCCCAGTGCAGCTGGGGATGCAAGCGCAACAGCCAGGGCAACCGCAACTATTGGAAGGGCTACAAGCTTCACCTGGATGTCACCGACAGCGGCATTCCCGTCAGCACCATCGTCACGGGTGCCAACGTACATGACAGCCAAGCGGCGATTCCCTTGGAGCGGATGACCGGGCAGCGGATCAAACACCTGTACTCGCTGATGGACAGCGCCTACGATGCAAAGCCCATCAAGGACTTCATCATCGGAAACGGCAGGATGCCCATCATCGACCCGAACAAGCGGCGCAAGCAGCAACGGGTCCTCTCCCCCTCTGAAAAGCAGCGGTTCAGGATCCGTTCGACCGTCGAACGATCCAACTCCCACCTCAAGGATTGGCTTATTCCGCCGAAGATCATGGTCAGGGGGACGGAGAAGGTCTCCCACTGCCTGATGACCGGCGTGCTGTGCCTTGCTGCAATCATGATACTGCAGTATTGCATCCTGCCGGGCATCCAGAAAACTGCGTAACACCACAAAGAGCAATGATGCATTCGCCTATCGTGGGGTAGGTGTGTCTTCTTGCACTCGATTATCGATGGACCGGGCGTATTTACTCGTTTGAAGCCCTTGATTGGACGGTTCGCTCCTCTTAATCAATGGTATTAGTATCGTCGGATGGATTCAAATTCTCAATGAATCCTCATTTTCCAAGAGCCTCTATAGACAATTATTCCCAGAGAGCTTTCCCTTTGGTTATTTCCTTGAATTATTTACTATGCATCCAGGATCTTTGCATTCTGAAACGAGTAGCGTTGTATATCGCATCGCAATTTCTGGTATCATCGATCAGGCATTTTTCCTTCCCTCAATTCTGGAAGATCGGAATAGGACCAGATACGCGGCAACCCGTATTACATCCTTAAGCTTGGCGGATTGGTCTGTTTCTTGTTATACTATTCAAAAGGACGCGAATAAAACGTTGTGCATGCTAAAAAAGCACCATCCTCCAGCCTTGCTGGCAGTTGGAACAATCCGTGAGGGAATTGGTCTTTGGGCACATACGAACGATTGGTCTGACAAGAAAGGGAATTCCCATGTTGATTGGTGGATATTTGCTGGGATGAGCCCTTTCACAGATTTTGAGGTGGTATAATGGAGCATTCTGGAGAGTATTTCAAAAACAGCCCATGGGGCAGTCTCTCACTAGATCGAACGTTTCTCTCGTATAACACACTGCGCTTGGTGTTCAGCTTGCTTGACATCGCGGGTAATCATTATATTTCCATCTGCGTCAGCTGGCATCCAGACTATGAATGGCTTGTGATCGAAGTAACAGCTGCCGAACTAATCAGTCTTATCAACGATTCAATAACTGTTTCCACCTTGCTCACGGCGAAGGGTAGGAAGAAAGTATATTGCAAGTGGCCGGAACAATCCGATTCAATCGAATGCTATGAATATGAGCAATTCCCTCTTGAAATACTGCCGCAGAAGGATGTGTATCTTGAGCTTGGTCAAGATGACTATAGGGAGTATGTCTTACAGTTACAGCAGGAACAGCAAAAAAGCTGGGATGGTATGCAGGACTATTAGTACTCTGCAACAAGGAGGGGTCTCCCCCTCCCTGTTTACAATCCTTACCTAATAAATTCCTTGTTACTTTGACTTCCCCAAATAGGCGAACTTGATCTCTTCGTTCTCCAAGAGTTCCCTTCCCGGTCCTGAGAGGGTGATGTTCCCCGTCTCCATGACGTAGCCGGTATGAGCGGTTCTGAGAGCGACGTTGGCGTTCTGCTCAATGAGCAGGACGGTCACCCCAGCTTCGTTGATTTTCTTGATGATGGAGAAAATATCCTTCACCACCAAGGGAGCCAGCCCAAGGGATGGCTCATCCATCATGATCATCTTCGGGTTGGCCATCAGGGCTCTTCCTACGGCCAGCATTTGTTGCTCGCCGCCTGAAAGGGTACCGGCTAGCTGCCAGTGCCGTTCCTTAAGCCGGGGAAAGAGTTCATAGACCCGTTCCAGGCCTTGCTGCTCATGACTCTTATCCTGGAGGTAGCCCCCGATCTTCAGGTTCTCCAGCGTAGTGAGGTTCGGGAACACCCTGCGGCCTTCCGGAACTAATACCAGTCCCATTTCCACAATCTTTCGCGTATCCATTCCATTGAGCTTCACCCCGTTGTAGGTGATAGTGCCGCTGGTTATGGGAACCAAGCCCATAATGGAACGCAAGGTAGTCGACTTACCGGCACCGTTCGCTCCGATGAGGGTGACAATTTTGCCTTCATCAACAGAGAATGAAATACCGTTGAGAGCTACAATACCACCGTAACAGACTTTCAAGTCTTGTATTTCCAATACACTCATGCTTCATCCACCCCCAAGTATGCCCTGATGACGGCAGGATCATTCTGCACCTCTGCCGGTGTTCCCTGGGCTATGGTCTTGCCATAGTCAAGGACATAGATGGTGTCCGAGATATCCATGACCAGATTCATATGGTGCTCGATCAAGAAAATGGTCAGGTTGAACGAATCCTTGATCTCCTTAATAAACAGCGAAAGTTCCTCTGTCTCCTTGGGGTTCATTCCTGCTGCCGGCTCATCAAGCAAAAGCAACTTTGGTCCGGTTGCAAGGGCGCGGGCTATTTCGAGCCTGCGCTGCTTGCCGTACGGCAGGGAGGATGACTTCTCATCCCGGCTGCCAAGCAACCCCACCCGCTCCAAGAGTGCCTCGGTGTCCTGATACATCTTCAGTTCCTCCTCTCGGTTGAGGCGGAAGGTACAGGAAAAGAGTCCTGCCTTGATATGGCAGTGCTTGGCGATCAGGACGTTTTCGAAAACAGTAAGGTCCTTGAAAAGGCGGATGTTCTGGAAGGTACGAGCCATACCCAGGCGGGTAATTTTATCCGGGGTGTTGACGACTTGCTTCTCAAACGGAGTCTTGTAGGTTCCGTTGTAGATTTTCTTCATCTTCGACCGCGGATAGTTTTCCCCGATGACCAGACCGTCAAAGGTCACCCGACCATTGGACGGCTGATAGCCTCCGGTGATTACGTTGAAGGCAGTAGTCTTACCGGCCCCGTTCGGTCCGATAAGGGCGGTAATTTTGTCCTTCGATATTTCAATGTTCAAATCATCGACGGCGACCACACCGCCGAACTGCATGGTAATGTGTTCGGTCTTCAGGAGGATGTCACTCATGCCTGGCCTCCTTCTTTCTTCTTGTTTCTGAACCTGAGTCGGTTGATTATCCTATCCCAGTTGAACTCATTGGTTCCCATCAGACCCTTTCGGTAGATGAGGACGACGATCATCAGAAGGATGGAGAATATGACCATTCTGAAGCCGGTGCGGAAGAGCGGGACCTCAAAGGTTCCGATAGTGAGCGGCTGATCGAAGAAGCGCAGCCACCACTCCTTTGCAGCGGTTACCAAAAAGGCGCTGATCACCGAACCGGTGACGCTTCCGATTCCTCCGATGACAACGATCAACAGAATGTCGTAGGTCAGGGTGATGGAGAAGGTCTTCGCCTCAATGGAGCGCATGTACATGGCCAACAGGCCACCGGCAACAGCTGAGAAGAACGAGCTAATTACAAAGCTCATCTCCTTGTGTTTGAATAGGTTTATGCCCATTGCCTCAGCTGCAATCTCATCCTCGCGGATGGCCTTGAAGGCACGTCCATAGGAGCTCTTGATGAGGAGCATAATGAAAACAATGCAGAAGGCAACCACAATGAAGGGGGTAATGAGAGAAGGAATGGCTCCCCAAAGCATGGGTGGGAAGTTGGGAATCTTGTTCAGGCCATAGGAACCATTGGTGACTTGGTCGAATTGCGGGGAGGAAAATATAGCCCGTACGATCTCCGACAAGCCCAGGGTTGCGATGGCGAGGTAGTCACTCTTCAGCCTGAGGACGGCAATGCCGACAAAAGCAGCAGCAAAGGCTGCAAGCAGTCCGCCGAGAAGCAGGGCGACGAAGGGGAATACAATCCGTACAAGCTCGGGGGACGAGGCAACCATTGTCTTGAAGGCCCGAATCGCCGGATGCACACCGTTCATGTAGTAGACACCGTCAAGGTTCTGCACCGGGATGAGCAGGATGGCGGTGGTATAGGCTCCGATGGACATGAAACCGGCTTGGCCGAGGCTGAACAGCCCGGTGAAGCCGTTGAGCAGGTTCATCGAGACTGCCACCAAGGCAAGAATGACACCCTTCTGCAGAACCGAGACAAGCATTCCGTGCTGCAGGCGGTTGGCACTGAGCCAGTAAAGGAATGCCAAGAGAAGGGCCAGGGTGACAATGGTATAGATGTTGTTTCGTTTGATCTTGATCATACTTTCTCCACCGTTTTTTCGCCGAATAGTCCGGTCGGTCGTACGAGCAACATCACGATCAAGAGAAAGAAGGTGAAGGCGTCGGAGAAGGTTGAGTAGCCCAGCGCTACGAGCAGGGTTTCGACGATGCCGATAAAGAAGCCTCCCACCACAGCACCGGGAATGTTCCCGATTCCGCCGAATACGGCAGCTACGAAGCACTTGAGGCCCGGAAGCGTTCCGGAGAACGGGGTTACCGACATACGGTCGGTAAAATAGAGGATGGAACCAACACCGGCAAGGAAGGAGCCGATGGCAAAGGTCACCGAGATGACCCGGTTGATGTTGATACCCATCAGTTTTGCTGTTTCAAAGTCCTTGCTCACCGCCCGCATGGCCATACCGGTTTTGGTCTTGTTGACCAATACCATCAGGATGATCACCAGAACAATGGTGAGAGCCGGAGTAAGAATGGTTACAAAGGAAGCCGAGAGCTCACCCATCTGGAAAATCCGCTTGAGAATGGGAATTTCGGGATAGCCGCGGGGAATGGCGGTGAAGAGATAGGTTGAGAGGTTCTGCAAGAGATAGGAAACGCCGATGGCACTGATCATAATGGACATTCGGGGTGAACTGCGTAGCGGTTTATAGGCCATGCGTTCAATAAGGATGCCCATCGCAGTGGTTACCACCAAGGTGATGACAATGGCTACCGGCCAGGGGAAGCTGGCAAGCGAGAAGATCATGAAGTAGCCTGCCATCATGAAGATATCGCCATGGGCGAAGTTGATCAGTCGAAGGATGCCGTACACCAACGTATAACCGATGGCTATCAAGGCGTAGGCTCCTCCCAGGGATATTCCTGTCAGGCAGTGCTGCAGGATTGTTGTCATACTCATCAGTAGTTCTCCATACCTGAGTCAAGCTAAACATAGGGAAAATAGCGAAGTGAGAGAGAAGACAGAAAGAAATAGAGAAAGAGAAACAAAAACTGAAACAGGTAAATAAAATAAAATAAAAAAAATACATAAGTAAATTAATTAAAAGTAAAATACAAAAAAAAGAGACTTGGCTGGGACAGTTGTCCCAGCCAAAGCAAAAGAGCTTAGATAACGCTTACAGTCTTGAGGAACTTGAACTGGCCGCCCTCAACGACCTTGATGAAAGCCATGTCTTTGTTGGCATCACCATTTTCGTTGAATACGATACGACCGGTTACGCCTTCTACATCGACTTTAGCCAGGGCGTCACGAATGGCAGAACCCTTGGAGGAGTTTGCCAACTCGATGGCCTTCAGAGCGGTGATGTAGGCATCGTATCCGAGTGCGGAGACTGCGGGGATGATGTCCGGCTGCTTGTTCTCTACCAGGTACTTCTTGAAGCCTTCGATGAACTTTGCAGCTTCTGCGGTTGCAGGGTCTGCATCGTCAAAGAATGTGGAGAGTACAACGCCTTCAGCACTCGCGCCTGCGTTCTCTATAATAGAAGAGTTTTCCCAGGTGTCGCCAGCCATGATTTTGGCTGTGATGCCCAGCTCGCGAGCCTGCTTAATGATAAGCGGAGCGGTGGCGATGGAGGACGGGGCGAAGATTACGTCAGGGTTAGCTGCCTTGATGTTAGTCAGAATCGACTTGAAGTCGGTGGTGTTGGTCTGGAACTGTTGTTCGCTGACAACGTTGCCACCCAGTTCCTTGAAGGCTCTGAGGAAGAAGTTACCAAGGCCAGAGGAGTAGTCGTCACCAAGCTGGGTAATGACTGCAGCCTTCTTGGCGCCTTCCTGCCAAGCGAAGTTGGCCATGACGGTGCCCTGGAACGGGTCAAGGAAACATACGCGATAGTAATAGTCATTTCCGAGGGTTACCTGCGGGTTGGTGCAGGATGCGCCGATGGCGGGTACCTTGTTGTCAAGGAAAATGTCGCCGGCTGCAATCGATACGCCTGAGCCGTAGGAGCCGAGAATGACGGAAGCACCGCTGGAGATAAGGCTTTGGGCTGCGGTGACTGCTTCGGTTTTGTCAGACTTGTTGTCTGCTTCGACCAATTTGACGTTGTAGGTCTCACCGTTGATCTTAACGGTAGGATAGACCTTGTTGGCGTAGCGCATGCCCAGGACTTCCTGGTAGCCGCCGCCGCCGTTTTCACCAGTGAGGGGTTCAAATACTCCGATCACAATTTCTTTTGCCCCACTCTTCTGTTCTGCCCCACCGGCAGCAAAGAGCACGGAAGAGGCTAGCAATAGAACCAACAAGCACACAGTTAGTTTCTTCATAACAAGAGCCCTCCATATACATAGATGAAATTATTATTACGTTCTCTGTGGTTCCTGCACAAGTGAAAAGTGCATATATACTTAAAAATTTTCTGTAACAATGTAAAAAAGTTTCTTCAATCTTCGCACAAATTGAATATTTTTGCGGTTTGAAACGGCAATATCCCTAGCATGAGTGAATATTCATACACCTAGAGTGCAAATAATGCAGATTCATCTTCTACTCAACTTCTAACGTATGTCTTGAGTTTTGCTGTGTATTATACAGCTAATAGGAAGCGTTCTCGTATCATACGTTTTGCTAGATTGCTACTACATACAACGTGTTGTCACAAGTAGGTGCACAAGAGAATATTTGTATTTCTATACAAATTAATGATTTAATAATTTATCAAAATATTTTTCAAAATTTTATCACTTTTTTATTTTTAGTATTGACATAAGTCTCTTTTATCCCTAATATACAAATGTGCTCAGGGAAATGAGCCGAAAGAACGAAACTTGCACAGGAGCAAAAGAAGCTCCTAAAAAGGAAGAACAAATGAAAAAGACAATTGCTATCCTGTTGGTCCTGGTAATCGGAATGGTTGGTGTGTTTGCGGCTACTGCGCCAGCTGATGTGTCATTATTTGTTAAGACTTCGGTATATGCTATAAATGAGATGAAAATTACAGCTGCTGCTACTCCTACTAGTTGGACGACTAATGCGCAGGCTGCGGAAATTAGAGCATCTAGTTCTGTATATGATTCTGCACTGTCTGCTAATTCAGTTAATACTAGCTCGACAAGTGCTCAGATTGTCGGTTATTTACAGACAAGGACTAATAACAGGTTAGGAGTTGAAGTTAAAGTTCAAGCATCCAAGCTTAAATACAACATTACAACGACTCAAGATGTCGAAGGAATTCCTACTGAGGTCACAACTACTGTTGATTCAATTGATTATACTGTCACTGGAGGTGCTAATCCTTACAACACTGCTTCTAATACAACTGCTGTTTCTTATATGACAATTGCTGCAGGTACTGGCCTACGTCTGGGAGATGTAAAAACCGTTCAAGTTACCTTAGAGTCAAACGTAGCAAATAAGACTGCAGGCAATTATGTTGGTGATATCACATTTAACTATACTGTCAACTAAAAACTAACCATCGGATAACCATGGGTACCAGGTACGAATTCCAAAAAACCATGGGTACCAGGTACGGATTCCAAAGTTACCACAAGAATCGCAAGATGGCGGTTTGAATGAAGGGTTCTGAAAAACAGGGTTCCAGGTACAATATCCAATAAAACCACAAGGCTGATCAGAAATGATCGGCCTTTGGTGTTTTTGTGCCTAAGAGCAAAACTACTGTTTGGGAAGTAACCCAGATAGCCTTGGATTTCCCGGAATGAACCGAGGTCAAGATGCCCATCTTAAATATATTGCTCTGTAAGCCGTCAGATGGTGCTCTGGGGACATATAACCATCGGTACCAGGTACAACTTCCACAATTTTCACAAGAATCGCAAGATGGCGGTTTGAATGAAGGATTTCGGGGAATAGGGTACCAGTTAGAAAGTCCAATAAATCCACAAGGCTAATCAGAAATGGTCAGCCTTTGGCTTGCTAGAGGTCAAGTTGCTATTTAGATGGCTGCCCCATTAGAGGAATGCCTCAGTATTAACCGAGTCACAGGCAGAAAGCTCCCAGCATCAACAGCGCAAGCAACTATCGGTACCAGGTACAACTTCCACAATGTCCGCAGGAATCGCAGAATGGCGGTCTGAATCAAGGATTTCGGGCAATAGGGGAGGAACCATCGGTACCAAGTACAACCTCCCCAAGTTCCATAGGAATCGCAAGATAGCGGTTTGAATGAAGGATTTCGGGGAATAGGGTACCAGTTAGAAAGTCCAATAAATCCACAAGGCTGATCAGAAATGGTCAGCCTTTGGTTTGCTATGCATACGTTTTGGTAGACACTTTTTGATGGACAGGAGCTCGATTTGGATACACTTTTCCAGTGACTGCGACCATACTGGTTTACAGCTCCATCCAGACTTTTCTCATTTCTTTCAAAAGGATACCCTCCTTCTCCGAAGGCGTGATATCTTTGACATGGGGTAACTACTCAGGTGTCTAACCATCATTCTCTCTTTTGAGCCAGTCCCTTTGCTTTGCAAAGACCCAAAAAGTTCTTTTCCCCAGTTATTGACCGTTGGCAATTAGGGCTCGAAACCTTCCCTAAAGGGGCTCTAAATCCTTGTAATATATCGTTTTCTAGTTGCATTTAAACCCCTTTTATATTACACTAACTCCATTGTAAGAGAGGAATTAGATGGACCAGAAAGGGAACAACAGGAAGGATTTTGAGCAGCTCAATCATAAGATTGATTTGCTAGCCATGTCCAATTCCCGATTGGTATCCCAGGTATCAGAACTCCTCAGCCAGAACAAGGAGCTGCAGAAATCCAGTCAGGCACAGGCCAAGGAATTCACCAAAGCCATTACAGAGCTCAAGTCAATCATCAAGGAAAAAGATGCTGAACTTGCCAATCTCAGGGAACAGGTGAACAAGGACAGTTCCAACAGCAGCAAGCCACCCTCGACGGATTTCTGCAAAAAGCCCAATCCGAAGCCATCCACCCTCAATAGCAGGAATGGCAAAGGTACGACCAAGAAGACCAATGGCGGACAGAAAGGCCATCCCGACAAGACAATGGAACTCAAGTCAGCACCTGATGCAATTGAGCGCTGTCTGCCCAAAGATTGTGAAGGTTGTCCCCTTTTCGGCAAATGTGAGGCCACCGTTGTCGGTTCGCGTAATGTCGTCGATTTGGCCATACAGGCTTACCAGACACAATTTGACCAGGTGCAATACAGTTGTCCCATACAGGGAGGGGCGATCATCAGAGGGGAATATCCTGCAGGTGTCAATTCACACTTCCAGTACGGTGATACGCTCAAGTCCCTGGTTGTCACCCTGAGTTCCTTTGGGATGATGAGCATGTCCAGGATAGCAGAGACAATCAATGCCCTTGCCGGAATCACCATGAGTGATGCGACGGTGAACAACATGATCCTTTCCTGCTCAGACAAATGCAAGCAGCAGCTTCCCAAGCTCAGGAAGCTGCTGCTCGACTCCCATAGCATCGGCTTTGACGAGACAGGCATCCGCGTCTGTGGCAAGAACCACTGGATGCATACCGCATCCACCAAGGACCTGACACTCCTTGTCAGCAGTCCAAAAAGGGGCAAGCCAGGTATCGACGATTGTGGGGTGCTTCCTCATTTCAAGGGTGTGGCAGTCCACGATTGCTGGAGTTCCTATTACCACAAGGACTATGCTGGTGCTGCCCACGCACTCTGCTGTGCCCATATAGACCGTGAGCTGCAGGGTGTCACTGACAACTACAAGCAAAGATGGGCAAGACAGTTCCAGAAGCTGCTGATGAGTATGTATGTGACCAAGAACAAGCTTCTTGCCGAGGGTGTCACCAAGGCCCCCAGTACCATGCTCAAGGGTTTCAGTAACCAGTATGACAAGATAGTGGGGAGCGGGATCAGAAGGAACCCCATCCCCAAGGTGCTAAAAAAAGGCAGGGGAAGGCCAAGGAAGGGTACAGCCCGGAGTTTGGTGGACAGGTTGCAGAAACTCAAGGCCGATGTGATGAGATTCTTCACTGACTTCAACGTCCCGTACTCAAATAATATTGCGGAGAAGTCTTATCGCCTTCCGAAGAAAAAAATACAGATAGCTGGCACGTTCAGAGCAAGTGATGGAGGGGAGCGTTTCGCTACCATATTCTCCATCATCGATACTTGCCGCAAAAACGGGCTCGGTCCAATAGAGGCACTATCCCAGGTCTTTGCAGGTACGTTCTCTCTTGATTTTCTGAATCAGCCTGTTAGGTGACCTGAGTAGTTACGACATGGGAATCAATCTTGACACGCTTGGAGAACATACTTATGAAAATCAACAATGAACTAGATGCGATGAATTTGTTAGAGGAATTAAATCTAGATAATGCTTCAATTGAAGAACTGAAAGAGGTGATTTTGCATCTTCGAAGGCAATTCAAAACCCGCTATTCGTATTTGGTTGGCGAATGGCAACATGCAAAGAGAGTAAAAAGTACCAGAGATGGCCAATTCATATCAAAAGATGCTTTAATTAAGTATTTAGAATCATAGCGAAGTATATTGTTATAACCGTCGGCACCAGATACGGATTCCATAAACCAAAGGCTGATCAGAACTGGTCGGCCTTTGGTTATGAGGCTAAATAGCACTCAATAACAGGATACTATCAAACAAGAAACCTTTCGCAGAATTCCCTTGCTGTGATGATTTGAATATTCTCAAATTTCTCCAAGACTAATAGATCTTTATCACCACTACAAATGTATAAAGCTCCTGAGTCCTTTGCACATGCAAGGAACTTATCATCATCAGGATCTCTGCACAGTTCTATATGTGCAGATGGCAAGACCATCTCCAGATTCTGAAAGAATAAAGATAATGCGTCTTCATCAATTTTACCTTGAAGTCTAGCAATCATTTCTTGGGTGATTTCCTGATATTCCTCGAGTATTTGGGGAGAAGCACAAGCGTCCAACTCTTGCGTAGCCACCGCTCTGATAATTCTCTTTGGATAGCCTCCAAAGAAAATGCCTGAAATGAAAACATTGGTATCAATGACAATCTTCACTTACCAATCCTTCTACGCTGACGATACGATTTGATGATTGTGTTCACATCATCCTCATTCAGACCAGATGAAGCAGCAAGATTCTGAGCTTCACTCAAAGCAACATCAAAGTCCTCTATCGTCGGCAGTTTTACTATCTTGAGCATAATAACGTCACCCGAAGCGTATGCCACTAGACGAGTACCACTCGTAATAGAAAGACGCTTGCGCATTTCGACAGGAATAGCAATTTGTCCTTTTGATGAGACTGTTAGAACTTGCATATCCATAAACATCTCCTTGTAAGATTTTCTTACTTATATACTACAATCAACTGATTTCAAAAACAATAGCCCTGCAACCTTTGAGGTCTGGACCATCGGACAACCTAATTGAAGGGTACCAGGTAGAAGCTTAAGGATTCCACTAACCCCACAAGGCTGATCAGCAATGGTCGGCCTTCGGTTTGTCTATGGGTCAGGCTGCTGTTTTTGATTGCTGTTTTCTTTCTTTCAAGAGAGAAAAATGCTACCCTCAAATCAGGTATTTCCTTGGAGGAGTTGTGAATGGAGACACAAGCTATGGAGAGATTGCAAGAGATTCATCGCCTTTGGATTGAAATCAACAAGAATTCTTCCTCTGCGTATTACGCTGCACTTCGGTCAAAGAAAACCATGAACTCCTATATACGTAATACTGTCTTCGAACTGTCGGATAGACTGGGCCTGTTTGTGCAGCCAGAATACAATTCTTTGGATTATGCTTTTTACAGCAAAGAAGATCTTGTACCTAAAACGTGCTGCATAGGGAATAGAGTCGATACAGTTTGGCTGAAGCGGATTCAGGTGGCTTTCGACCATGACAACAAGCTGGACGTCAAAGCTGGCAGCTCTAAAAAATTCTCTCATTTGCTGCTCATCGATGCTGATGCAAAGGTTCTCGTCGGGTATGGAAAAACTACGGAATCGTATGACCCATACGCACTTGCTTATCAAACCCGTATGACGGATTCGGATACAAATTCTGATCCAATATTATTCATCGGCGAATACGCCCCTATCGCTGGGGTGGATGATCTGAAATTTGAGAGTTACATCATTTCATCTTCGCAACTACTCAAGTTTGATCCTTACAAGTCAACTTGGACAACCATACCAGGTACTGTCTCCTCTGAAAGCCTTTGAATGCTACCCTTTATGCATGGTTTTTGGAGGCTGTCAACATAATTTAGGTTCTTTTTACATACCCGTTGCATAAACATCCAGTATTTGTATAGAATAGCCGAAAGACAAAGAAGTCCAATACGCAGTGAGCGTGCTTGGGCTTCTTTTTTTTATTCCTTGGAGGGAAGAAATCTTATGAATGCACCAATCATCAGCTTACGAGACGTGACCATGCGATTCGGATCCCTGCAAGTACTCGATTCCATCAATCTCGATATCCCCCATGGTTCAAAGACTGTAATCATCGGTCCCTCAGGAGGAGGTAAAAGCACCCTGCTTCGGTGTATCAACCTCTTTGAGCGACCCCAGCAAGGATGCGTAATTGTCGACGGACATGAACTGACAACCAAACGAGGCCGGGAGCTGTGCAAAATCCGGGAAGGAATAGGAATGGTCTTCCAACAATTCAACCTCTACCCCCACATGACAGTACTAGACAACCTGTGCCTTGCTCCCCAGAAACTACGCAAAGAAAGCCGCTCTTCTGCAGTTGATTGTGCAATGGAGCACCTCAGGCAGGTTGGATTGGAAGAGAAAGCCGATGCCTACCCTGCCCAACTCTCAGGAGGCCAGCAGCAGCGTGTCGCCATTGCCCGTGCATTATGCATGCGCCCCCCGGTGCTGTTGTTTGATGAACCAACCAGCGCTCTCGACCCCGAGATGATTAGCGAAGTATTGGAAATCATGCAAAACATAGCCCATGAGAAGAATATAACCATGGTAGTGGTTACCCATGAAATGGGGTTTGCCAGATCCATCGCTGACAGGGTGCTCTTCCTTGACGGTGGACGCATTGTCGAGGACGGAAGCCCTGCCGAGGTGTTCAATACACCAAAGCAAGAGAGAACCAAACAGTTCCTCTCAAAAATTCTGAAAAGTGCCTGAGACCAGTGTTACTGGGAATGAATCTATTGCAAGTGAGGAATCTCATGAAGAACACCAAATGCTCTGTTGTTGTCCTGCTGCTCATCGCTGTGCTCTCACCCCTGTTTGCTGCAGGGACGAAAGAGTCTGCCGTATCCGATCCTTTGGCCGCATTGAAGGCAAAAGGGTACCTGAGTGTCGGATGTAAAGTGGATGTTCCCTCCTTTGGATATAAGAACATCAATACCGGAGAAATCGAAGGGTTTGAAATAGACCTCGCAAAGGCAGTTGCAAAACGAATTTTCGGCGATGAGAATGCCATCAAGCTCACCCCAGTCACCGCAAAAACCAGAGGCCCCTTGTTGGACACCGGTGAATTGGATATGGTTGCTGCTACCTTTACCGTAACCGAAGAACGCCGCAAAAGCTGGGACTTCTCCACCATCTACTATGTGGATGCAGTAGCCGTAATGGTCAAGAAAGCATCGCCCTATGCAGTATTCTCCGACCTTGCAGGAAAAACCATCGGTGTAGCACAGAGTGCCACCACCAAGAAGAGCCTGGAAGCCGGTGCTGCAGAAGCTGGCATAACACTTAAGTTCAACGAATTCGCAACCTATCCAGAGATTAAAGTTGCCTTGGACAGTGGGAGGGTGGATGCCTTCAGCGTAGATTTCGCCATCCTGAACGGGTACATGGAAGACTCTACAAAACTGCTTACCGAACGATTTGCCAAACAGGATTACGGCATCGCAGTCAAGAAAGGAAACACTGCATTGCTTGAAGCAGTGAATGCCACTATTGCCGACTTGGAGGCAACCGGTCACATGAGTTCGATGCTTACCGCATGGGGTTTGCGATAACCATCAGTTCTGTTCTTCCTACCCCCTTGTGAAAGGGGGTAGGGTTTATTTTCATTCGTAAGGGAGTACTTTGTGTTCAAATTGTGGATGTGGGAACGCCTGTTTACTGACTTTTCCATTTTCTTGGCTGGATTTGGGATGACTCTGGCAGTCTCTTTGCTTGCCCTCGTCCTCACGCTGCTTATCAGCCTGATCGGTGGAATACTTCGCTGTTCACAGGCAAGAATCTGGAGAAAGGGCCTTTGGTTGTACATGAGCCTCTTTCAGAATACTCCCTTGGTAGTGCAGATTTTCTTCTTCTACTACGTACTGCCTCGGATGGGATTAGTCCTATCGCCCTTCGCAGTTGGTTGCCTGGGACTGGCCCTTTACACCGGCGCCTTTGGCATCGCAGTCGTAGAAGCTTCCATACTCGCCATTCCCAAGCAACAATCAGAAGCGTCAATGAGCCAGGGCTTTTCCTACCTACAGACCATGGTGCATGTGGTAATCCCTCAAGCCATGAAAATCGCCCTTCCCTCTCTGACAAACCAAGCAGTGAACCTTATAAAGAACTCCTCGGTCCTTGCCATGATTGCAGGGGGCGATCTCATGTACCGCTCAGATTCCTGGGCAAGCGAGACTGCCGTGTACGGTCCCACCTTTCTGGTGACAGGTTTGCTGTATTTGAGTATTTGCCTTCCCCTGAGCAGGCTGGTGAAGCGAATGGAAGCAAAGGTGAGGTGAAATAATGATTGAATTGTTTGATCCCTACAGCATACCCGAAGTACTGGTATTCCTATCCAAAGGGTTGGGGATGACCTTGTTCATTGCACTCATCTCCATTTGCCTCAGTTTCGTGTTTGGTTCAGTCCTCGGGATCGCCCGATACCTTGGCAAGGGGCCGGCAGCCAAGCTTGCCGCTCTATACATCGATTCCGTACGGAATATTCCCCTGCTCTTGTTCATACTCAGCTTTCGGCTGTTGTTGCCATCGGTCATATTGGGTATTCGTATTCCCGATAAGGCAGTATTCTCCGGCATTGTGGCAATGACCGTGTTTACCAGTGCCATGGTTGCCGAAATCCTACGGGGAGGATTGAACGGAATACCCAAAGGACAATGGGAAGCCGCTGCTAGCCAAGGGTTCTCACGGTACAAGACTCTTCGCTACATCATCTTTCCCCAAGCATTGAGAAAGATACTGGTACCCATGCTCGGCCAGTTTGTAACCTGCCTGAAGGATACCTCTTTTCTGCAAGTAGTCGGGATATCGGAACTCATGATGAATGCAACCATCATTATGGGAAAATTCAAGTATTCGTATCAGGTCATTCTGCTCTATACCTTGGTTGCCTTGGCATATTATGGAGCCAATAGTGCAGTACTCACCATAGCCAAGCGAATCAAGTTCTAACCATCGGCATCAGGTACAAGAACCACTCATCCCCTATCTCTGATCAGAGATGGTCAGCCTTCGGTCTATTACGAAGCAGCATTTATTCCCTTTCCACGATGCTTACGTAAATCTGATATGACGTATCAAAGTCGATGAGCTTCCCTACAGAATCACTCTGTTGCTGTGAATATTCGGCAAATGCCCCACTTTTTCCAAGATGACTTTATCAATTGAGAGAAAACCGTTTTCATGCCATGCTTGCATGTAGGAGAAGCATGCATATATGGAAGTACAGCAAGATATCCGTTGGATTCAGCGTCTATCTAATTACTCTCGGGCTCTCGATCAATTAGATGCGGCCGTCTCGTTGGCAAACCAAAGGACCTTAAGTTCATTGGAACAATTCGGAGTTGTTCACTGTTTTGAATGCTCCCATGAATTGGGTTGGAATGTACTTCGCGATTATCTCAAAGATCAAGGCACACAACAACTCTATGGTTCAAAAGACACTGTTCGAGAAGCTTTTGCTGTTGGTTTGATTGAAGATGGGGAAACTTGGATGGAGATGATACGGGATCGCAACCTGAGCAGCCACACATACAATATTGCAGTGGCCAATGCAATTGTCGGCCGTGTCATCAATACGTATATTCACGCATTCAAAAAGCTTCAGAAAACTTGCGAAGGCCTTGCTCATGAAATCAAAACCTGATGCCAAGGAACTCGGCTTGCGACCTGAAATTCTTGATCAACTGGATATATTATTCAAATCTTACAAAGAAATTGATGCTGTAATACTTTACGGATCCCGTGCAAAAGGAACGTATCGCCCAGGCTCCGATATTGATATTACCATTAAAGGAGAGCATTTCGAAGACTCCTTGGTTGGTAAGCTTGCAGAAGAAATCGATGATTTACTCCTTCCGTATTCCTTTGACATTTCTTCATGGTCTCAGATTGATAACCCCGATTTATTAGCACATATCGAACGTGTTGGTATTATTATTTACCAAAAACCGAAGCCAGCCATCGAAGCCAGATAGAAGGCCGAATAAACCCCACAGCTCTGATCAGCAATGGCCGGCCTTCCGACAAGGCAGTATTCTCCGGCATTGTGGCAATGGGAAGCCGCTGCTAGCCAAGGGTTCTCACGGTACAAGACTCTTCGCTATATCATCTTTCCCCAAGCATTGAGAAAAATACTGGTTCCCATGCTCGGCCAGTTTGTAACCTGCCTCAAAGATACTTCTTTTCTGCAAGTAGTCGGGATATCGGAATTAATGATGAATGCAACCATCAGTATGGGAAAATTCAAGTATTCGTATCAGGTCATTCTGCTCTATACCTTGGTTGCCTTGGCATAGTATGGAGCCAATAGTGCAGTACTCACCATAGCCAAGCGAATCAAGTTCTAACCATCTGTACCAGGTACAGATTCCAAAAAATCCGCAGGAATCGCAAGATAGCGGTTTTAATGTGTGTTTGAACCTAAGAGCCAAGCTACTGCTTCGGAGACCACGCATAGCCTTGCATGCCCCGGATTAATCCGGGGTGCAGGACTACAAAACCACAGCTCTGATCAGAAATGTCTGCCTTTGGTGCTTTCTTCTCAATGCTCATTTTAGGCTTTTCCTTTGGTTCTTCATGTCATGGATGTCCTCAATGGCATGAATTTCCATCGAAGTTACGAGATTTTGGTCAATCCATCCATCATCCATTCTTGGCATAGAATTGCAGACCATCCAAGTTTTTAATAACTTCAATGAAAACAACATGTTAATGTTAACATTCCAATTTCTCGATTCAATGCGTTAAGAGGTATAGTCTTCACCGGAATGATGTATTGTTTGGTGGTTATGTGGTAAGATTCGCATAGGAGAAGAAAATGATACCATTCACCATAGATAGTATAACTCCTTGTCTCAAGCACGTTGCAACTGGTGATATTGTTGAGACTGAAGTGATAAGAATCCAAAGAAAGAGTTTTCTTTCCAAATTCAATAAGAGTAATGGATGGTATGTGACTGGGATAAGTTCGATGAAGAAACTGCAATATATGCCTTGGTTCTAAAAGGTACTGTTGATATTCAGGGACTTATTGCATTAACAGATGACGATGCAAGCAATGCAGAATATATAAATTGGGCTAGTTGTTCTCCGGAAAACAACTCATGGAGAAATGGTGTAAAAAAGTATGAAGGGGTTGGAGGTCATCTTTTTGCGATAGCCGCAAAGGTTTCTGAGCTGCATAAGCATGGAGGTTGCGTTCACGCCATTGCTATGGATAAAGAAATACTTCAGCATTACATTGATCAGTTTGGAGCTGTTCCTGCAGGAATAATTCATCCATATCATTTTGTGATACCGGAAGAATCGGCAAGAGAAATACGTGAGGTGTATTCATATGAATGGTCAAATGAAGAATTATAATTCCAGAGAAGCTAAACAAAAAGATATCGCTGTCCAGGCATTCATTAAAGAAATCAACCCGTACAAAGCAAAACCTTCTTTAGGAATTGACCTGCGTGCTTTATCCAAGTATGTAAAAGATACAAAACAATCAGTTTCAGCACTATCCCCAGAAAAAATTAACTCTTTTTCTATTAAAAACAACAAGGATCACCATTGAAACCAGGTACAGATTCCATAAAGTTCACAGGAACCGCAAGATAGCAGTTTAAACTTAGTTTCAACAATAATCCGATCAGAAACCGGTCAACCGCCGCCTTCCAGCAGGAAGTCGATGATATTCCTTTGCTTGAGTTGAAGCTGATCAAGGAGTCGGTGGAAAGCACTATCTTCTCATAATTATTATCGATAGCCTGAAGCTGGCCCGAATGGCCAGCCATGTTCCATCCATTACGCTTCATTTACGTATTGAACAATCATCTCAGGATTGTCCCTGATTAACTGAAGGAGCCTGCAAGAATACCCTTGTGGTGTATTTCTACCACACTTTCATGCTTCAACTGTTTTCTTGGATATTCTTTCCAGAATGGCAATCAGGTTCATGATTCTCTTATTTTCCTCAGCTGACCGGTTGCCCTTCATAGCTGTTGGGTATGCTACTCGGCCACTACCGCTTTTCCCACGACCGGAAAAACCAATCTGAAACTCGCACAATCCTTTTGAACCTTTCATCACATTGCTCGCCTTGGGATTCTCCAATACTTGGTCCAGGAGTTTTTGAAGTGCGTCATCGTCAAGCCCAAGGCGTTTCTATTGTCGACCAAACCCGGAATCATGAAAATAAGTAAGAGGATGCACTTTCATTAAAAACACTCCTTTCACCACTGTGGTGAAACCAGTAAAAATTGTGAAATACGATAACGAAAGCGCCCCACGCTCTGTCCTTTGTCTGAAGCTAACCTATACCTTCAAAAGTTTTACGATTGCAAAGCTAGTCAATAGATCTCCTGCACATCGTCGACATAGAGTATCTTGAAATCCCCCTAATGTGCCCGCTCCCCGACAAAGGCGTTCTCTGTCATAAAGCAGAGCTTGTGTGTGGATCGATCACTACAAACTTTGAAACGATGGTTCCGTTATTTACTGCTCGCATAAACCCATGCTCTGCATCAGTAATGACCGAGCCTAGGGAACTTTCAGAACCTGCTGAAGGAATTGTCAGGACTACCCCAAGCGACAGGGCTTCACGGATGGAATACTCAGCCTTCATATAAGAGTTGTGCCAGACATCCTCTGAAGATGGCAGCTTCACACCAAAAGCAATCGCTTTTGCAGAATCAATTACACATCCACCGCTTTTCTCAATGGATTCGTCACAACCATGGAGCAATACCTTCTTGCCCTATGTAGCATATTCCTTGCCGACTTCCGACATCGTTCCCTTGCCAACTATACTTCTTGTGGGATTCCAGAATGAAAAATGCTGCATGGGAGTCATCCATCCGTCATAGTACAAACAATCATGAATCGCTTGGATACCATTGTATATCTATAAGCAGCTCAAGAACATAAAAATATAGATTACTAGTTAAAAATTCTTGTCCAACAGCTGAATTTCAGAGCAGTGCAAGATTGTAACGGCACCGAAAATGATTGTCTACCAAAACGTAGACAGACTCATACGATTGGGTTGTATAACCTCTCTTTCTCGTCTATACCAAGGATAGCAAGAAAGAAAGAAGGAAAGAACATGGCAAGTATTGAAAATATCAATATCGAGTTCAAAGAATTTGAAAATGACACCAATAAGATTCCGGATTCAGTATGCAAGACATTGGTTGCTTTTTTGAACACCGAAGGAGGAGATCTATTTATAGGAATCCGTAATGACGGCAGTGTCTGTGGTGTTAAGGATGCTGATGATGCCTCCAATCGACTCTCCAGCATAATTCATGATTCAATCCTACCCGATGCCTCCCCCTTTATTTCAATCAGGACTGTTGAGATGGATGCAAAAAATATCGTCAAGGCTTCAGTAGCAGTTGGAACTGGACGACCCTACTACTTGGCAAAATTCGGACTAAAGCCAGGTGGAGTCTACACCCGGCTTGGCAATGCATGTGTCCCGATGAATGAGTCAGGGATTCGAAATCTTATGTTGGAAACGTCTGGAACATCATTTGAGGAGAGTAGAAGTTTCGAGCAAAACCTGACATTTACTGTAATGAAAAACGAAATGAGTATGCGACAACTCGCATTTGAACAAGCACAAATGGAAACGCTCAAGATGGTTGGTACCGATAAACTTTTCACCAATCTCGCAATGCTGCTTTCAGACCAATGCACCTATACCTGCAAAGTTGCTGTGTTCCAAGGTCGTGATAATGCAACCTTTCGGGATAGGAGAGAATTTTCCGGTTCGATTTTGAAACAACTGAATGATGTATATGAATACCTCAACAACAATAATAAAACAAAAGCAAGCTTCACCGGACTCTTGAGAGAAGACACACTAGATTACCCCCAAGATGCCATCCGTGAAGCATTGTTGAACTGTCTCATCCATCGCGACTATCTCTTCTGTGCAGGCATCATCATCAATGTATATGACGACCATATGGAGTTCATATCTCTTGGTGGTTTAGTGAGGGGACTCTCCATGGAAGCCATACAATTGGGTGTATCCCAATCGAGAAATCCCAACCTAGCGGCTATCTTCTATCGCTTACGGCTGGTAGAAAGTTATGGAACAGGCATACGAAAGATTATACGCCTGTATGAAGATTGCCCAAGGAAACCAGTTTTTAGAGCTGTGGAGGGAGCTTTCTCCTGCATCCTTCCAAACAGAAACGAAATTGTTCACTATTCCCAGAAGCAAGAACGAATCGAGAGTACGGTTGGAGAGTCTATAGATTCTGAAAAGCAATCCATCATGCTTCTTGCAAGACAAAAGGGATTCATCTCAAGGAAGGAGGTTGAGAACCTCGTTGGGTTAAAAACTACAAAAGCCTTCCGTTTACTCAAGGAATTGTGTGATGAAGGACAGCTGACCCAACAAGTAAGCGGTAAGTTTACACGTTACATCCCGCTACCCCTGTCTTGACCTCCCCCCCGCTCTTCTTCTAGGATAGGAATCGCTGGATCTGGAAAAACGGAACGGGGTGTGATTCCCCGGCGGTCCCGCCACTGTAATCGATGATGAACGCAGATACGCCATTGTCCTCTTCGGATGAGAAGGCCTGTCAGTAAAAAGAGTCGTAAGCCAGGAGACGTTTCCAGATAATAATTTCTTCGTGGAAAAAGAGACAGCATTACGTACGGGTATACCGCATAGGTATAGCCTTTCTTGAATTCCCCTTTATTCCACGAAGCATTATATCCAGACACCACTCTCTGGAGGCCCTTCATGAAGAAGCGCGGAATCTTCTCTGTCCTATTGCTCGCCCTTTCGACACTCTTTGCAGCACAAGCAAACACCGACCTTGGAACAGCCTATGAACTGGTCATAGCTGAAAACTCACTTGCAGAAGCTGAAACCAACACAGCCTCTTCCGTTTCTGTCATCACCGAACAGCAGATCGGCACCTACAACGCCCAGAGCACTGCCGAGCTTGTAGGAAAAGCAATCGGAGTATCCTTCAACTCCGTAGGCAGTCTTGGTTCACTGCAGTCAGTGGTAATCAGGGGAGCTACCTCCTCCAAGAACCTCATCTACCTTGACGGAGTACTGCTCTCCTCAGCCCATGACGGGACTGTTGACCTCTCCAGCATCCCCATCTCGATCATCGATCGCATCGAAGTCGTAAAAAGCGGACCAGGTAATCTGGGAAGAACCAACGCCATCGGGGGCATGGTGAACATCATAACCAAGAGAGGGCAGCAAAGTGAAACGCCCTTCTCCCTTACCATCGAGAACGGGTCCTTCCTTCCTCTTTCCTATGGCACGAGTAATACTCATCACTGGCTCTCCCTGCTGGACAGCCAGAAACTCGACCTCACCTACACCAACGACGGTCTGCTTGCCTCAGTCGGCGGCCTTACAGCACAGAATGCCTACACCTACAACGATAGTGCTGCACTCAGGGACAATGCGCAGGTCTATGAGGCACATGGTGCGGTGAACTTCACCAGCAACCTATCTGACAAGCTGCAGTTCACCACCCAGAATCTGGTTACCTACAAGAACCTCGGAGTTCCAGGCAACCTCGCTTTCGGCCTTACACCCGATGATTATCAGAATGACCTGGTTGCAAGCACCAGCAATACCATCGAACTCTCAGAAGTAAGCTCAACGTTGGAAACACTCACTGCCTACCTGCACTATGCCTACGGCCAAACCTTCTACCACGATGCCGACTACCAAGACAGCACTCACAGTAAACATAAAGCATCTGCACAATTGAAAGGTATCTGGAACCTTGGCCAGTCCTATACGCTGAATACAGACCTGCTCTACAGTCTCGATTACGTAGACAGCACCGATGTAGGACAGAATACGCGTCATACCATCTCAACCTCTGCAAATGGCAGCATTTACCTGCTGGATGGAACACTCTCCCTGCATCCCAGTTTGAATGTTGCCTACCTCAGCGACCTGAGAACCCTCTCGCCCAATGCTTCGCTGGGTGCCATCTATACTCCGATGAAAGATCTCGACCTGAAGGCCACGATCAGCTATGCAGAGAACGTTCCCTCCTTCTCCCAGCTCTACTGGCCGTTCATGGGCAACCCGAACCTCAAGACGGAGAAGGGTCTGAATGGAGAACTTGGCCTCTCCGGTACCTTGGATAATCTTTCCTATGAAAGTACCTTGTTTGGCAGGAACATCTTTAACGACATCGGCTACGACTCCTCCTGGATTCCCCAGAATATTGCCCATAGCGTGTACCTGGGAACGGAACAGACCTTGTCCATGGAACTGTCCAAGCTCATCAACTTCCAGGTCAGCTACCTCTACAACAAGAGCTACGACATCTCAGGAGGCAAGACGTTCTCAGACAATGTCGAGGTTGCAAACATCAGAAAGCACACAGCAAAAGGCTCATTATTCTTCAAGCTGAACCGCTTTGAGTCTGTATTCAGTGCCGAGTACTTGGGCAGGACCAGCTCACTAGAGAGTGCATTCCTACTCAATGTCAGCATGAACATGCAGATTACCGAAACAGTGAGCGCATACCTTGCCTTGGACAACCTGCTGAATACCGAGTACGAGCTCTCATCAGGGTACCCGATGCCGGGGACCAAGATCCGCATCGGCGGAAAGCTCCTTTTCTAGCCTATGAAAACTACCACCAACCTCATCTCGATCATGCAACAAGGAGGAGCGGTCATGTGGCCGCTCTATGCCCTTTTGGTTATCACCGTCGTGCTTAGTATTGAGAGGACCATCACGTTGATACTCCTCGTCAGGAAGCAAGAACCTGTGATAAAAGCGAAGGTTGAAAAACCGTTGAGCATTCTCGACCTCATCGCCATGATCGCCCCGGTCCTCGGATTCCTGGGAACCGTCACCGGGATGATCACGGCGTTCAGGTCGGTATCACAAGCTTCCTCAGTCCAGCTGCAAGTCGTTGCAGCAGGACTGTATGAAGCCCTCTTCACCACTGCCTTCGGTCTGATCATATCCATTGTGGCAACCATCGCAAGCTTCGCCCTCGACTTTGCCATTGAGGCTCTATGCGAAAACGAAAAGAGTTAGGCCAAAGCAGCGACATTGCTTTCCTTCTCATTATCTTCTTTCTCCTGCTCTCAGGAGTTGCGGCCTCGCACAGCCTGGAACTGAACATGAGCAGCAGTGCAATTCTTATCGGTGAAGCCCAAGATCCCCTAGAGCTAACGCTCAAACACGATGGAACACTTCTCTTCCAGGATAGAGTTCTACAGAATGCTGAATTGACTCCTTTCCTCAACCAGGAACCTCACCTAAGCCTTGCCATCGAAGCCAAGACCGATTGGCAGACGGTTGTTTCGCTTATGTCACTGCTTGAGCAGTATCCACTCAGCTCGCTGAGCCTAGAGGTAATGCCATGAGGAAGAAGCGACCTACCCCACCCTCCGCCCTTACCGATATTGCCTTTCTCTTGCTGCTTTTCTTCCTCATTATGGCAATAACCTCGTTTCAGACTCCTGTACCCCTCGATCCAGCCCAAACACAGGGACAGGTCATTGACCTTGCGAACATCCCTACCTTGTTCATTGCAAAGAATGGGGAGGTCTATCAGCAAGGCAAGCGTATCACGTTGGACATGCTTGAAAAAAAATCTGTATATGCCCTGCTTGCTGACAAGGCAACGGCGTATGGAGCGCTTCATCCGATCATTGAAGAGCTGAAAGCAATAGGTGTGGAGACAGTGCACCTTTTGGTGGAGGAGCAAGAATGAAACTGCGCTATGCATTCCTGCTGGGTATTGGAGTAACAGCTTTGTTGACTGCTTTCCTATTCCTCCCAATTTCCTTTCAGATACAAGAACCAATCCCAGTTGCAGCAGCAAAGGCGGCAACGATTTCGCTGGTGGACAGGATTGCTGTTGAGCATTCCACGAAAGAGACAACACCGGCTAGAGAGGAAGTTCTGAAAGAGGAACCATCAGTCCCGCCAATTCCCCAACCAGAGAATCTGCCTATCCAGGAACAAACGGAAAGCCATACTCAAACACAAGAGCCTATGGTTCAGCAGGTTGAGAAGCAAGCAGCAGCAGAACAGGCAGAAGAAAACACACCAATGCTTATCGATGGGTACTATCCTGTTGAGTCAGTTACCCTAGCTCCTGTCTTTGACAGGGCTCTGCTTGCTGCAAGAATAGTATATCCACCTCTAGCGAAGAGACAACGCAAGGAAGGTCTGGTCATAGTCAGGCTTTTCATTGCAGAGAGCGGATTGGTTGAACGAATTGTGGTTGAAGAGGATCCCGGGTACGGCCTGGCTGAAGCTGCCATAGCAGCGTTCACCTCATTCAAGACTTCTCCTGCTTTGTACCAGGATACTCCGGTAGCGGTAACCTTACGCTATCCAATTCGTTTCACGCTGCAATAAGTTTCTGTTTATCCCTACCTTCAGCGATATCAACAATACACAGAGTACAGAAGGTCCTGTAATAAGTCTGTAACTTCTGTCATAGTTGTTACTTCTTGATTGTTTCATCTTTATCAATCTTCTTAATACTTTGCACAATAGGGGAAAAATCATTCCACCAATGTTCATTGTTGTCACAAGTATAACAACTGCGCCAAACATCATTATTTATATATAATATATTAATATAAATATATTTCATTCATGGTTTTTTAAAATTTTCAATAGTTTTTACTATTTTATTTAAAATCTGTTGACATAAGTCGTCTGTTTTTATATAGTATGAGTGTGCTTAGGAAAAAGGCACAGGACAATACGAAACTTGCACCGAAGCAGAAAGCTTCGAAAAGGATTACATCATGAAAAAAAACATCGTAGCCGTACTTCTGGTAATCGCCCTCTCCACTGTATCAGCCTTCGCAGTTGACCCTGCCAGCTTCAACGTCTCTACTGCTGTCAACGGCATCAACAAGATGAAGATCACGCAAGCCGCCTTCAGCGGAACCACTCCTGCATCTTTCAATTCTGCGCTTGCATTCGTCGGACCTCTTGGGGTAACCACCTCTGGACCTCAGACCTTCAGTGCATACCTTTCCACCATGTCCAACAACAGAATTGGGTACAAAGTGACTATGGGTGCAACCGCTATGACCAGTGCAGTCGCAGGACAGACCACCTCCTACATCAACTACACCGTAGGTGTTAACACCAAGTCCCTCACCACTGCAGGTGCAACTGTAGTTACCCCTGTAGAAGTCATCACCGTAGCCAGCCTGACCGGCCTTGCAAGCCAGTCTCATGCAATCTCCCTGTCAGTCGATGCAACCAGCTTCGATGCAGCAGTCGAGGGCACCTACTCCGGGACGGTAACCTTCACCTATACCGCAAACTAAAAGAACCAACAATGCAAACTTGTCTGTCCAAGGCCACCTGTTTCGCAGGTGGCCTTCTCTTTGGTCCTGATAGAAAGGGGGAGCCTTCTCGGCTCCCCTAGTTGATTCTTTCTCTTTGTGTCTTCACGCTAGCCTATTCCATTACTTCAGCAATGTTACCGTTCCATCCTTGTAGTACTCGTAGAGCTGAGCGGTATCGACAGTCTCAGACGAGGTAATCACCACAAAGGTGCTTGCACCCGGGTGGTAGGTGTTATGATCGATCCAGGTCCCACTGTTCACATAGTACTTACCATCATAATCGGGTAGTTTCTCTAGCCCCGGTCTATGGGTATGGCCGAATACCACTACATCCACTTTTTTCTCGGGGTTTAGCAAATACTGTTTCTTAGCCTGTTTGAAGAAATAGTCGCCGTCCAGTGTTCCCGCCACGCTCTCGATGAAGGATGTCTTATGCTCGACCAGATTGATTTCCTGATTCTTATCCCATGTACGTTGAAAATTCCTGAAAAGCGTCGGGGCACTAATTGTACCATCACGCTGTACTACAGGATAGAAATCTGCAATCGAATAGTTACCGTTGTATCCATTGTGCTGCATCTCGAGAACCTTATCCTCAAATCGTTCAAATGGAGTGATCCGGTTGCCCAATTCACTATTCCATATTCTATAGTACAGATAGGCACCAAACTGATCGGAGTTCGATTTGGGATCGGGAACTTGGGTGATCGTCGGATAATCCTTTTTGATCAGAGGCTTTCCTTGTAAGACCCAGCTTGCTGCAAAGCGCGCATAGAAATATCCCGGAGGAAGCATGGAATCTACGCCAACGGTCAAATCCTTATTGGCTATATGCTCAGGTGCAGAGAACACATCGTATCGGTGTCCATGCTCTATCACAATCTCATCCCGAAGGCCTGTCACATAGGCACCCAACCCGCGGGCATCACGTGCTTGGTTGATACCGGGCAACGCCTCCTGCAAAACAGCACTTTCCAAAAGCATGTCGTGGTTTCCCGGTACATAGGTTACTCGTATCCCCTTATCCAGCAGCGCCTGCAATCCATCAAATACTTCCTGGTTGGTTTGTATGACTTGCCGATAGAAGGCATCCGAGTCCGTATACGCAGGATACGTCAGAGGCAGGTACCAATCATCCAGGAAGTCTCCAGCAAGAACCAACTCGCTTACATCGCTCATGGCTCCAAGACGTTCCAAGAAGGTGATGAACACCTTGCGATTCTCAATCGTCTCAGAGTATCTATCATCAATTCCAAAATGAAGGTCACTTACGACCACCACTTTATTTCTTACTTCACTTTGCACCGACCATAAGGCCTCAGATCCAGGAACTGCCTGCTCCGTTCTTGCAAGCTGCTTACACCCAAGAAGACTTACGATCATGATGATCAAGCCACATACCACCCAACGTTTTTTCATAGAGTAAATTCTCCTTTTCTAATTACTTCATACCAACCTATTACCGGCAGCATGCAATCCAAGGCCTCCTACCGTACAAGCAACAGAGATTAAGTGACATTTCCGAGTATATCACACAGTACAGAACCCCATGAGGAATTCTCTGCACAACCAGCAATTGCGCCAAAGCACAGGGCTCGGAACCTAGTCAAGAGACAATTCATACTTCTGTCATAGTTCAGACTTTTATAGTGTTTAACATATATCAATTCTCTTGAGACTTCTCAACAGTCTTTCTTTGTATGTGCATTGTTGTCATAAGTAAGAGAAACGAATGATACTTTGTTATTTCTATATATAATATTAAATTGCATCATTTATATATTCTATTATACTATTTTATTTATTTTTTTTACAGATTTTTTTAGTATCTGTTGACATAAGTCTCTTGTTTCAGTATAGTACAGATGTGCTTAGGAAAAAGGCACAGGACACATAGAAACTTGCACCGAAGCGGAAAGCTTCGAAAAGGATTACATCATGAAAAAGAGCATCATCGCCGTACTTCTGTTAATCGTATTCTCCACCGTCTCTGCCTTCGCTGTTGACCCCGCCAGCTTTAACGTATCTACTGCTGTCGCCGGCATCAACAAAATGAAGATCACCACAGCCGCCTTCAACGGAGCCACTCCTGTATCCTTCGACGATGCAATCATCTATGCAGGCCCGCTTACCGTGACAGCCCCGGGAGCTCAAACCTTCAGCGCATACCTGTCCACCATGTCCAACAAACGCACGGGTTACAAGGTAACCATGGGTGCAACGGCCATGACCAGTACAGTCGCAGGTCAGACCACCTCCTACATCAACTACACCGTTGGTGTTAACACCAAGTCCCTCACCACTGCAGGTGCAACCGTTGTTACTCCTGTAGATGTCATCACCGTTGCAAGCCTGACCGGCCTTACCAGCCAGTCACATCCCATCACTCTGTCAGTCGATGCGACCAGCTTCAATGCAGCAGTCGAGGGCAACTACTCCGGAACGGTGACTTTCACCTACATTGCCAACTAACAGAACCACCACTATAAACTTGTCTGTCCAAGGCCACCTGTCCAGCAGGTGGCCTTCTTCTTTTCCTAGATGGGGGCAACGGGGAGGAAGGCCATCAATGCCCACAATTTACTGGGTAAAGACATGAGGTTTGCTTATGTCAGAGCTCCAATTTTCAAGTTAATAAATAGGCCTATGCAACACTGATTTTTCTAGAATCTCCTTAAAATCCTATCAATTCTGTTGCATTATGTCACATGTCTAGAAAAATCATAAAGATTGTTTTTTCTTTTTTATATATAGCTTTATTATATTTAATACTGTAATATTTTTGGTTTCCTTGCTAGAAATACAAATTTGCCTTCTTCATGTTGACATAAGTCTAGTGTTTTACTATAGTATAGATGTGCTTAAGGAATTGAACAGAACATTAGCAGCCTTGTAGCGGAGCTGAAAGCTTCGAAAGGAACATAAAATGAAAAAGAACATCATAGCCGTACTTCTGATAGTAACCATATTCACTGTTGGCCTCTTCGCTGCCACCAATCCTGCTGATTCAAGCTTCGATGTGAGCACCACCATTCAAGGTATCAACAAGATGAAGATCACAGCCGAAGTTTTCACAGGGACTTCTCCCGGATCTTTTAATACTGCTGATGGATTTGATAGTCCTCTGGGAGTGACTGAGGCAGGGTCACAGGATTTTGATGCGTATCTCTCCACCTTGTCCAACAACCGTACCGGATACACGGTGACCATGGAAGCCACCGCCATGGCCAGCACTGTCAGCTCCATCACCGCCTACATCGATTACACCGTCGGAGTGAACGGCGTTACGTTTACCACCGATGGAGCGACTGCTGGCACTGCTGTTGATGTTATCACTGTAGCCAGCCTGACCGGCCTTTCCAGCGAGTCCCATCAAATCTCCCTCTCGGTCGACCAGACGAGCTTCGATGCTGCTGTTGAAGGAACCTACGAAGGCACCGTAACCTTCACCTATACTGCAACGTAATCAAATATTGCTGAAAAAGGCCACCTTCCTTGAGGTGGCCTTTTTCTTTACTCCGTTGCCAAAAGCCTTTTGCAAAGCATCTTGAGGCAGTGGAAGGTTGAGTCGGCTGGAAAAAAGGCGTACGACTTGGTCCGTTTAAGCACAATGCCCTCTACCACCTGCTCAACCGAGTAGAAGTTGCCTCCGATGCGGTTGTTGTCATAGGGGGCGAAGGCTGTGGCATAGTAAAGGCTTCGCGTCTCTCCCGGTTTTATCGTCACCGTGGTCTCTGCGCCCAGGATTGCATCGCTGTTTTGGGCATCCTTGAGGCCTTTATACAGGTGGTTGGTCCCTGAACCACAGTTCAGCGAGTACTGATGGCTCATGCCGCCACTGTAAAAAGCCCATGGTGTTTCAGTTCTTCCGCCATAGTCGAAGAGAAAATTATTGAAGTTGATCGGCAGCATTTCTTCCTCCAAGGCAGCAGGTCCGGGGAAGAAGGTGAAGTACACCATCTGTTGACGCGGGTTGATCACACTCGACCAACCAAGGTTTGCGGTTCTCGGTACAACACCGGTGATGAAGTCTGTTTTTCCGATCGGAGGAGGAACATCGGTCAAGTCGACAGTCCCCCCTTCTTTCAGCGGGGCTTTCTTCCAATCTTCAAACTGGGTTTCAGATACGAGGCGCGAAGTTGCCCCGATAAGCTGGTCATCGGATCCTGTAGCCCAGAGGTTGGCACTGGCATTGAGCACACAGCCTGACTCCAAGAACGGAGCGCCCAGCTCATTGTTCCACGCCGTATTGGCGATGAGGTCCTCCTGGGCATTGTTGGTGATGAATATTGCGGTATAGTGTACAGGTTGGTTGGGCAGCAACATGTCAATCTTGCGCGCTGTCCAACGGGACTTACGGTTGCGCACCATACTCATCAGCCATACCCCGCCAAACTCCGGATCGGTCCCATAGCGTTCAACCATCCAGTAGGAGGATGCAGTAAAGCCGCTTTGCTCTTGGGGACCCTGATCGGACTCATAGGCAGGACCGTAGTTGGGAAAGCTGAAGTATGAGCCCCCTTTCTGGTAGAGATAGGGGCTGTTTTTCCAGTAATCGGCATTTTCATCACTGAATACCGACGTGCCGGTCCCGCGATAATGGGGAATGAGATGCGCGTTGAGCCTGCCGCCCTGAGGGGCAACAGCACTGAGTTCCAGCACCATCCCCCCTTGGTCTTCGATTAATGCTCTGATCAGGTCGTTCGACAACACAGTAGCATTGCGACTCTCCCACAATCTCAGACGACGGATATCCATCTCGTTTCTCCTCATTACATGGTGTTAAAATGCCGCTAATGACAGTATACTCTTACTCGATACCGCTTACTTACGCAAGGAGTGCAGATTCATGATTTCCAAGAAGGACCGACTGTTCAACCTTTCGACCAAGCATACCTCCTATCTGTTTGCCATAACCGAAACGGGCCATTTGGAGCACCTCTACTATGGAAGGTTCCTATCCAATCCAACCATTAGTGTCGATGCCCTTTCTGAGAAGCGGAGCCTGAACATCGGAACGAGCACTGCATACGACAGCGACCACCCCACCTTGTTTCTCACAAACCTCTGTATGGAATATTCTACCATGGGAAAGGGCGACTATCGAGAGTGTTCGGTCACTATTGAATACACCAAAGGTATGCAAACCCTCGATTTCATCGTTAAAAGCTTCCGCATTCTTCCCGGCAAGCCGAGAACGTTCAGCGGACTGCCCGAGTCCTACGGGGATAAAAGTACTTGCACCACCTTGGAGATAACACTGAAGGAGACTTGCCTACCGATCAGAATGACCCTTACCTATACCGTCTTTGAGGACAGCGACGTCATCACTCGCAGGGCAACCATCTACAACGACAGCACAAGCAGCGTCCGTATCAAGAACCTTGCCTCGGCACAGCTCGACCTCGATGCCGATGACTGGAATCTGGTAACCTTCGACGGAACTTGGGCGCGTGAACGGTACATGAATGAACGTGCGCTGCTTCCAGGTATCTACATCAACGACAGCAAAACCGGTGTATCCAGTGCCGATCACAATCCCTGCATATTCCTGAAGAAGGATGACGGGGAGTGCATCGGAATGAACCTGATCTACAGCGGTAACCACCGTGAACTGGTCGAGGTCTCCCCCTATGGAAAAATCAGGGTGATGACCGGCATCAACCCTGCAACATTCAGCTGGGAGCTCAGTGCCCAGGACCGGTTCCAGTCCCCTGAAGCTGTTCTTACCTACTCCCATCAGGGTATGAACGGTGCAAGTGCTAATTTCCATCATTTCATCAACAACCATATCGTCCGGGGGACTTGGAAACTGCGCGAACGACCGATCCTTATCAATAACTGGGAAGCCACCTACTTCAATTTCACCGAGGACAAGTTGCTCACCCTGGCCAAGGAGAGCGCCGACTTGGGCATTGAACTCTTCGTGCTCGACGATGGATGGTTCGGACTTCGCAACGACGATACCACAAGCCTCGGAGATTGGACCGTGAACCCGAAAAAGCTTCCCTCAGGTCTGGCATGGCTGAGTCTTGAGGTACACCGCCTTGGCATGATGTTCGGTCTCTGGGTCGAACCGGAAATGATCAGCATCGAGAGCCAACTATACAAGAAGCATCCCGATTGGATGATCGCCATCCCAGGTCGCAGACCGAGTGTCGGACGCAACCAATACATCCTCGACCTCAGCCGGCAGGATGTACGCGACTATTTATTCAAGAGCCTCTCAGAGACATGGCACCTTGCCGATGTGAATTACATCAAGTGGGATATGAACCGGGTGTTCAGCGATTTATATAGTGCAAATGCCGAGATACACAACCACCAGGAATTCTTCCATCGCTATGTATTGGGCCTGTACGACCTTCTAGGCAAGCTCACCCAAGCATTCCCCAATGTGCTTTTTGAGTCGTGTGCAAGCGGTGGAAACCGCTTTGACCTGGGTATGCTGTGCTATATGAGCCAGACATGGACCAGCGATAATACCGACGCACTTTGCAGGCTCTACATCCAGGAAGGAACCAGCTGCGGCTACCCGCTCTCAACAATGGGAAGTCATGTCAGTTCCTCCCCCAACCACCAAACACTGCGTCGAACCGACTTGGAGGCTCGCTTCAATGTGGCAGCCTTCGGAGTGCTGGGGTATGAACTGGATATCACCAAGCTCAACCGTCAGCAAAAAGAAGCGGTCAGAAGCCAGATCGCCTTCTATAAGGCCCACCGTTCCCTGCTTCAGTATGGAATCTTCACACGCATCAAGTTGGCCAACAGCCCTTCCAATCAGATTGTTTGGGCGGTGGCAAGCCAAGATAAGAGTGAGTTGCTTGTACTCTTCGCCCAAAAGCTGAACCTGCCCAACCCTGCTTCAGACAAGTTGAGGGTGGAAGCCGTCGATTTGCATGCCGTGTATGAAGTATTCCCCCGCCAGCAAAAAATCGACATCAAGATGTTCGGTGACTTACTCAACCGCGTCAGCCCGGTTTCCATCACTGAAGGCGGCCTTGCCCAGGATACCATCAGCAAGGCCCTCTCACTTGAGAGTGAAATCGAGCACTACCGGGTCAGCGGAGAACAGGTTGCCTTTGGGGGCATAAAGCTGAATCAGCAGTTCGGAGGGACCGGATACGATGCCATGACACGCGTATTGGGTGACTTCGGCAGCAGAATCTACATTTTTAAGAAGATCAACCTAGAAAGCAAGTAAGTCCTGTATTTCAGACTGGGTAACCTCTTTCTGATAGTGGGAACGCACAAAACCCAAATGGGTGGTGCTTCCCACCAGTATGGCGCCGACAAGCTTGCCTTCCTGGACAAAGTAGGCTTCATAGCGATTACCGTTTTGTTTTGCCTGTGCAATACCTTCAATATCACCTACGCTTACCACGTCAAGCCCGTCACCCTTGAAGCGGGTGAACAACACCGGGGTCTGATAGGGTTTCTGCTCTCCCAACAGGTTGGCTACGGCCGTCTCTGCCATGGCAAGGGCAACAGGAACAATGCCGGGAACCCTGCCTTCGTACTCGCTGCAGTCACCGATGGCAAGAATATCGCTGTCACTGGTCCTCAGATACTGGTCCACCACAATTCCGCGATTGGTCTTCAGTCCGGCGTTCTTAGCCAGGGTAATCTCAGGCAAGACTCCCAAGGAGAGCAACAGGGTACGACAAGGTACTTCCTCTCCTTCGGTCACCAAGGCTCTGAGGTGGCCACCCAGATCGAGTTTCTGAGCTTGCGTTTTCACCCCTTCCTTGATCACCAACCCCTGCCCCTCTAGGTGGGATTTGAGAATGGAAGCTGCCTGTGTATCCAATTGACGGACCAAAATTCGATCAGCGACTTCTAGGACTGTTACTTCATAGCCTTTTCTCTTTACCCAAAGGGCGGTCTCCAGCCCGAGCAAGCCGCCTCCGAGAACTACAACCGGGTTTTCGATGGTCTCCCCAATACTCTGTGCATCACTGAAGGTCCTGAGTGTACAGGCTCCGTCGGTACACGAGAAAATATCGAGCATACGCGACCGGCTTCCGGTTGCGATGACCAGTTTATCGTATGGAAAGGATGCACTGCCGCTGTAGACCAACTTATTCTGTGGATCAATTGCCGTAGCTGCACGCTTAAGAAGGTAGGGAGGGTCGGTCTTGGCGATTAAATCCTGCAAGGCGTCTTTGTCGCAGAGAGCCTGGGGAAGAAGGATGCGGCTATAAAAGCCTACGGGTTCCTCGCTGAAAAGCTGAACCGAGACCCCTTTTGCTGCAAGCTTGGATGCAACAGTTGCCCCGGCCACCCCGTTTCCAATAATTACTACATGCATGATGCACCTCCTGCTTTGCTTCAGAGGCTACCGCAAGAAGGGGCAGGCTGTCCAGAATGAATTAAAAACCTTCTTTACCGTAACGATCAGCCATTTGCTCAAGACTTACCTGTTCCACAAGCCCTGCCTTTCCAACACAACCGAATTCGACAATCAGGGAGCCAACCATTTCCATTACACCTTGCTTAATGGCAGTCACCACATCCGCAACAGCTTTATTGGGGATGGTTCCATACATGACAGTATCCATAATCGGAGGGAGGAAGACTCGGGGATCAAAAGCTTCGGGCTTTGCCTTCAGCAGTTGGTGCATCTGGTTCAGTTGCGGATCTTCTGTGAGCTCAGGCTTCTGAAGGAAAAGCTCACGGAGGTTTCGGGTGACCGCAAGACGGATGTCGGTATCGACATTGATCTTGCCGATACCAAGTTTTCCTACTTCCTTCAGCTGCTCAAGTGATATGCCATGAGCATTGCTGATATTCCCACCCAGGTTGTTGATCGCCTCCACCAGATAGGTGGGAACAGTAGAAGAACCGTGGCTGACCAGCACCCCGAAGATGCCCTCATGCCTGAGGCACTCCTTGATTGCTATGGCAATTTCCTTGCGAACCTTGGCATTCTTCCCTTTATTTGCCCCATGCATGGTGCCATAGCTGATCGCAAGGGCATCGACTTTGGTCTCCTGGAAGAAGCGAATGGCATCCAATGGGTTTGTATAGGTACTGTGCTCGGAAAATACATGGTCCTCCACTCCGGATAAGACACCCAGTTCCCCTTCCACTGTCACTCCTACCCTATGGGCAAGTTTCACTACTTCACGAGTCAGTGCAATATTATCCTCAAGAGGAAGCGAGGAACCATCGATCATAACGGAGGTATATCCTCCATCGATAGCAGCCTTCACGGATGCAATATCCTTGCCGTGATCAAGATGCAGGGCGATGGGAATAGGGGCGTGTTCAGCTGCCGCCTTCACTGCCTTGGCGATATTGACAGCGCCTCTCTGTTTGTCTTCAAGATTTGCATTGAGAAAGTCGGTACGACCTCCCATAAACCCATTTGCCAGGTCTGCACCCTGAAGAATCGCGGGAGCGCGAAAAAGAGTATGAATCTGTATCACCGCCTCCGCTTGGGCAACCATGTTTACATTGAATGCCCCTTGGGCATATCCATAGCGATCGGTGGTTTCCAACAGTGGGCGCAAAGGAATTAGGGACATAATCTACCTCTTTGTAGGATAGGAGGCACGGTAGACACAGCCGTCGACCTCCAGATGATAAGTATCAAGGCTGGCGCCAAGGAGCAGGCACTCACCTTTTTTGAACGAACGACTCTGCTCACCGTTGGTTACTTTGGTGTTTCCTTCGATGCAAAGCAGCACAGAAACAGTACCGTTTTCTTCTTCGTACCTGCCTTTCTCGAATCGGGCGAGCTCAAAGAAGGGATCATCGGTCTCATAGGAATACTTACCTTTCTGTTGCAGGGTGGGAATTTGATGTACCTTTACATAGGAAGTATTCATGATTGAGAACAGTTCCTCATAATCCACGTGCTTATCGGTAAGTCCGGCACGCAGGATATTGTCTGAGTTGTTCATCAACTCAATACCATTGCCTTTCACATAGGCGTGCACTATTCCGGGTTTGAGGAAAATACCCTCACCCGGCATCAGGTTGATGACCTGCAAAAGATAGGGAGCAAACACCCCGGGGTCAGCACCGTAGAGGTCAAGTGCTTGCCGGGCTATCTCCAAAGGGGTAACAAATGGCGGGTAGGATATTACTTTTTGCTTCGCAAGGGCTTGCGCATACTCAGTTACTACAACTTGGAGTTCTTGCTTGTCCAGACGATAGAGTGTTTGGACAAAACTGCGTACCGGGTCTTCTTCGTTTTCGCAGGACGAGAGAAGCCTCTCATAGCTTTCAGGAAGCACCTCCCTGAGGTTATGCTGCATCTGCTCTTTCGAGAGAAAGCCGCACATTGCTGTAGTCTTTGTAAGAGCTACCAGCATTTCAGCCTTGGGATTGGCATCCTGATAGTTCCAAACCGACCGATCGAGAACAGTGCGTTTTTCTGCTTCTTTCTCCCACCCGCTTCTGGCCTGAGCGCTATCGGGATGACACTGAATGGACAGTGGCCGTTCGATAGCCATAACTTTGAAAAGAAAGGGGAATTCTTGCAAATTGCCGAGAAAACGGGGATTGCCTGCAAGAAAGGAAGCGAGTTCCTCTCCTGTTTCCAAAACCGTCGAGGGTGCATTTGGATGGACTCCCATCCATAGTTCCCCGATGGGGACTCCCAATCGGTCGGGTCGTTGTACCAACGACTGGAGGAAAGAGAGACCTCCCCAGGGAAAATCCTTCAACTGGGCACTAATTCGCACTGCATCCATACGCTACACCTCACGCTTAGGAAAAGAAGCAAGTGGAGAGCCGATTAATGGTTTGCACCAAGCTAGATATGCTTCGTCAATTTTTCCGGCATCCCTCACATACTGTATAGGCAAGGTACGTTCGTGCAACATGACTTGCTCAAGGGGGATGAGGATAGTCTTGCAAAGATAGGGCTCACTGTTGATGCGCTCAAAGCCTACCATTACCTCACTCTTACCTTCCAACAAGGCTTTGACGGCTTCCCTACCGGCCAGGATTGCCTCATCGCGGTCGACTTCCGATTGGAAGGCGATGGAACAGCGCCCGAGGATGCCTGGTTTCTCACTACGTGCCTTGATTCCCAATTTCTGGATCACCAGATTGCACAGGTGTGCCGATACATCTCCATAGTAGACCGATCGCCCTACTTGAAAGATTGGCTTCACAATAGGAGAGCCTTCAGTGGTCCGTAACCCCTCAGAGGCTACCACTACCACGCCTCCATGTTTCTCATACAGGCTCCTCGCCTCATCGAGGAAACGCTCTTCATCAAAGGCTACTTCAGGTACGTAGATGAGATGGGGACCTACACGCTCTTCTGTCTTTGCCAATGCTGCGGCGGCGGTAAGCCAGCCTGCATTCCGACCCATACTCTCGATAATACAGACATGAATGGGAAGCGATGCCACATCTTGGCTCAGTTCCTGAACCGAGGAGGCCAAGTAACGGGCAGCACTGCCGAAACCAGGAGCATGATCGGTGATGGCCAAATCGTTGTCGATGGTCTTGGGGATACCCACCACCCGAATACCTTTACTTCTCGCTATCGGATGGGCTTTGATGGCTCTAGCCAGCTTGCCGCAGGCGTCCATCGAACCATTGCCTCCATTGAAGAATACTCCGGTGATATTGCATTCGAGCAAGACTTCCACCATCTTGGCATAGTCATCGTCACTGACGTGAAAGCGGCTTGTACCGATCCATGAGGCAGGGGTATGGGGCAACTGTGCAATAGTCTGTTCATCGATGGTCAAGAGATCGATGAAATCCTCTGTAAGGACGGCTTGCGTCCCCCCTCTTGCAGCATAAACATGCCGGCATACTCCCGAATCCTTCGCCTGCTTGATTACCCCATACAAGGAGGCATTCATCACCGCTGTCGGTGCCCCACCATGAATTATCAACAAATTCTCATGCATACCGCTCTCCTCCATAGATAAATGAGCCATTGGCAAGAGTACACTGCACCTGGGAATCAGAATCGAGGGCGACAAGGTCGGCACGCTTGCCAATTTCCAACTCCCCAACATCCTGTAGGCCCAGCATGCGGGCGGCATTCGTGCTTACCAAAGCAGAGATACGCTCAACATGTTCATTGGTGTAGCTCATGAGATTTCTGAGCGCATGATCCATTGTCAGAGTGCTTCCGGCCCGCACTCCGGTTTCCACCACCTTGGCATCACCTTCCTTGACGATGATTGTATTCACGCCCAGTTGGTAAGTACCATCGGGGCACCCGGTCGCACTAAGGCTATCCGTTACAGCAAGCATACGATCATAGCCTTTAATCTTGAGCAAAAGTCTGATAATAGGAGCATGAAGGTGAAATCCATCGCAGATCATCTCCGCATAGACATCCTGTTCCAATACAGCGGTAAGAATGGCTGGGTCATGCATGTGCAGCAACTTCATGGCATTCATAATATGCGTAGTACCGGTTGCCCCAGCCTTGATGGCAGCAATAGTCTGCTCATAACTGGCACTGCTATGACCTAAGGAGACTCTCACTCCCAACGAAGTTGCCTCTTCTATCAAAGGAATTGCACCTTCCAGCTCAGGAGCGAGTGTAATGACTTTCATAGTCTTTCTTGAGGCAGCATAGAGCTCTCGAAACAAGGAAAGATCGCACTGCCTGAGCAAATGACCCGGCATAGCCCCTTTGTAGGCAGGACAAAGAAATGGACCTTCCAAATGGATGCCTGCAATAGTTGGATTATCCTTCAAAAGCTGAGGCGAAGACAGAAGGTCGAGCTGTTTGGTCATCGTCTCCACAGTATCGGTAAGAAGGGTTGGAAAATACGTGGTGACTCCCCGCGAAGCAAAAAAACTGCTTATCCGTCCAACATCTTCGGGTAGGGCATGGTTGAAATCAATACTGAGTGCTCCATGGGTATGAATGTCGATGAACCCAGGAACGAGAAACAGGCCAGTTGCATCAAAGGTGGCAGTGTTCATCGCAGGAGGAAGTTGCTTGTCCATGGCGACAATACGTCCACTTTCAATGAGCAAATCCAATTGCTTGAAGCTCCCTTGATGAAGTACGTGTGCTCCTCGTATGTGCATAGTCATGAATCAATCCTTCTACAACTCTCCCGCTGTAGCAAACTGAAGGGAAGTGTCACGCGGATGCTATAGGGTCTGTTGGTTTGTAGACGATCGAGCAGGACTTTCACGGCAAGCCTTCCCAGCTCTTTCTTGGGAATATCTATGGTAGTGAGTGCCGGCTTGAGATACGTTCCCGTCTCAATATTGTCAAATCCAACCACGGAAATATCCTTCGGAACTCCAATGCCATGCTCATCGAGAGCTTTCATTACTCCCATGGCAACGGTATCATTTCCGCAAAAAACTGCTGAGGGGAGCGTTTTGCGCCTTATGAGTGCTTTCATGCTTTCGTATCCGTCATTGGCAGTTAGGATGGTGTCGACCACCAATTCCTTGCGAACTGGGATGTCATGTGCTTCCATCGCATCAAGAAATCCGTGATATCGATGTTCATTGAACACCTGGTGCTTGACCTGTGTCGGTCCGATAAAACCAATGTCCCGGTGTCCGAGGCTGATGAGATACTCCACTCCGCTCATGACCGCAGCATGTGCATCACAGGTCACTTCATCAATATCGTTGCCAATTTCATTGACACCGGCATAGACGAGATTAGGAATCAGACTCTTGAGCATCTGAATGTTTTCCAAAGTTGTACGACCGAGCATGATGGCACAATCGAGGCGTGTATTGTGTATGAAATGCATGAAGCCAGGATCCTTGATGTAGGTCACAAAAAAGTTATGCGGAAAGTTCGCACCTTGGTTGATCACCTCCTGTTGGATTCCAGCAAGAAGTGCTGAGAAAAAGGGAGAAACATACGTCTCATGTTCGCTGGTCAGGATGCAGGCAACCGAGAATGTTTTATCTCCAGCCTTATAATCCATATATCGTGCATTGGCAAGCTTGGCAGAGAAATATCCCAGGCGTTCAGCTGCTTCAAATACCTTGGCCACAGTCTGGTCGTTGGCCTTGCGTGAGGTATCGTGACTGAGAATCCGTGACACTGTGGAGATTGAAACCCCCGTATCGTTGGCTATATCCTTCAATTTTACTGCCATTACATGCCTCCTAAACTCTACTTCGTGTACCCTGATTTACCCAATCCAGCATACATATTTCGCTTGTACTGCTCCACCCCCTCCTGATCAAACGGATTCACCCCAAGCAGGCGGGCCGACAGGTAGGCAGAGAAGAGAAAGAAGTAAAATAAACCTCCCAATGATTCTGCATTCAGAGAACAATCACTGTTCAGTTCGATGCAGGGAATACCATCCTTTGAGTGAGCTTCAAGGGCTGCTTGGTAGACAGCCTTATTGAGGAGGGAGAAGGGTTTCCCGTCCATATAGGAGAAGCCATCAACCACATCATTTGATGGTTTAATCATACAATTCGTTTCCGCATAGTGCAGGTCCAGAAAGGTCTCCAGCAGTATTCTTGGCCCCTGCTGTACATACTGGCCGACTGCATGCAGGTCCTCGGAGTAGGAAAAACCAATGGGAAAGAGTACCTGGTCGGTCTTGCCTTCAGTCTCTGCAAACAGCTGTATCCACCATCTGGTGAAGTGCTGAAGATCAGGCTCAAAAGTAACCAAACTTTCCAGAATAATACCCTTCTTCCTAATCAAGGAACGAAGAATGGCATATCCTATGGCAGGATTACCAATTCCTTGTATCGTTCGTACCTTCTGTTGCATGGCAAAAGCACCTTTAAGAAGGTTCTGAATGTCCACACCTGCAACCGCTAGGGGGAAAAGTCCCACTGGTGAAAGAATTGAGAAACGGCCTCCAATATCAGCAGGAAATGGGAGGTACGTATAGCCATGTTGCTGGGCAAGTTCATAAAGTTGTCCGCTTCCCTTGCTGCCTGTCACAATAATGCGTTGCTCAAAGTCGGTGCCATATTTGGCCTGCATAGCACTACGCAACATGCGAAAGGTAATGCCCGGTTCGACAGTATTGAAATCCTTGGCGATTACATTCAGCACTACCGAATTGTGTTCAATAACCGCAAGGGCATCAGCAAGGCAGGTTGAGCTGAGCGTATCTCCGGCAAAATACAAAGTCGTGGGACTTGAAGAGGTCCGCTTGAGAACCTGTAGAGCGGCAACCGCCCCCCGGTTCGATCCCCCGATTCCGATGACAATCATCACCTCTGCAATTTGGTTGACCCGATTTGCCACACGTACAAGCTCGTCGATTTTTTGCGCCCTAACGTCCAGCCAACCGAGGGAACCGCTATACTGCTCTTCTCCTCTCTGAACGTCCGAGATGAGAGATTGATTCTGTTCAATGGTTGTACGAATCTCGCTCTCACTTACTACAAAAGAGGCGCTCTGCATAGTGCAGGTGATAGTCATCGAATTCTCCTTGTAAACTCGGAAGGGGCTCAACGAGCCCCTTCACATCAAATAAGCAGCTCTTAGAAAGTCTTGAGGGCCTTGAGCAGATAAGAATCGTCGAAAGACTCCTCAAAGCTCTTCACCTTGTTACCGGCTGGTACATTGGGAACTCTCACTTGATAGAGAGCCTTCATATACTGGTAACCCAAAGAGTCCTTGGAAGCAAACCACTCTTGATACATTGCTTTAGTAGGTGCAACCAAGTTGGTGGGGTCGAAGCTTCCTACCGGTTTCTGAGAAAGCCGTTCACCCGCACGCATAGCCTCATCGATGTTCTCCGATCTCCAAACACCTGCTTCATACAATGCATTGATGAAAGCCTGGGCGACCTCGGGACTCTCCTTCAGCCATGCGTTGCTTGCAACCCAGGTGGAGGGGAAGGACTTCTCTGGCGGGAAGTGCCCGACGGTAGTGGCGATCAACTCAGCATTCTTATTGGTCTTGAGAATAGTACTGGTCGCAGGGGAGAAGCCGACTACGACATCCATACCATCGTTGGAAGCCATACCAGCGGGCAAGTTGGAATTCAGAGTGTTAATGACCTCAATCCGGTTAGCAGCATTACTGTTCGGTGCAGTATACCCGGCCATGTAGGAACTGGTCTCACTGTGGATCCAAAGTTGTTCAGCAGCAGGACGATCAGCATTAATCAGCTCAAGCAGTGCCTTAAACCAACCTCCAGGTGTAGTCCCCACTTCGATGTAAACCTTCTTGCCCTTCAGACCAGTGTAGATTTCATCAAAGTCAAAACGGCCGTTCTTGTTTGCATCGGTGAAAAGGCCTTTCTTGGCGATGAACATCTCAGCATTGCTCAGACAATCGAGGAAGACAAAGGAAAGGCCATTTCCATTTCCATCAATCGGATTCCAGGCAACACCGGCTCCAATGTATCCGACATCGAGTGTGCGGTTGTCGGCGCGCATGGCAGTCATCTCAGCAGGACCGCTTTCAACAACGGTGAAGTTCACTTTGATTCCATGCTTTTTAAAGAAGCCCTGTTCCTCTGCTACTGCTGCCAGCGGTGCTCCACCTTCATTGGCATGGATCCCAATTCTGACAGTGGTCAATTCTTTGGCATTCTGCTCGGGGGTGGCAGCCGCCCATACGGATGCGACCACACCTACGATCATAAGGGCCACAAGTAGTGTCTTTTTCATAACGTCCTCCTAGTTGCATACATATCTATAGACATCCCCTCTTATTGGGGAGCATCTGCCACTTATTTGGGAATCTCCAGATACATCTTGTACACGGTATCCCACACATAGTTTTTATAGCGCATGAACCCTTCTTCCAATTTGGTTGCCTGTGTCCGGGGATAGGGAAGATCAATATTGACAATCTCCTTTATCTGACCAGGCCGCGCACTCATAATCACAACTTTACTGGCAAGAAGAACCGCCTCATCAACATCGTGAGTAATGAAGAAAACAGTCTTCTTTTCCTTTTCCCACGTCTTAAGGAGGTCCTCCTGCAACTGAGCTCTGGTCTGGGCATCCAATGCTCCAAAAGGCTCGTCCATCAAAAGAACCTCAGGATTCAGGGCATAGCCTCTGGCGATGGCAACACGCTGTTTCATACCACCAGACAGAGCCTTGGGAAAACTATTCTCAAAACCGGTCAGGTTGACCATTTTGATGTAGTGGTCGGATAGTCTGTGCTTCTCTTCGGCCGTAAATTTCTGCATGACCGTAGTTGTTTTCTTCTTTCCTGAAGCATCGGTCTGCTCAACTTGGACAGGCTTGGGGATGAATTTCAATCCGTATTCAATATTCTTTCGGACTGTCATCCAAGGAAAGAGCGCATATTGTTGGAAAATAACCCCGCGTTCAGGAGCCGGACCCACGATGGGCTGACCATGCATGGTCACTTTTCCGCTGTCGAAGGTTTCCAAACCTGCAATAATGTTCAGCAGTGTTGTTTTGCCACAGCCCGACGGCCCGACCACACAGACAAACTCATTCTTCTCGATGTCGAGTGTCACTCCGTTGAGCGCGTTGACATTGGCACCCTTCTCGACTTTGTATTCCTTATGGACATCCTTGATGCTGATCAATACTTCTGCCATATGCTTACTTCCACTTGGTTAGTTTCTTCTCGATGAGAAGGAGAATCTTGTCCAGAACAAATCCGATGATACCGATGGTTATGATTCCCAAAAGCACTATTGAAGTGTCCATGAATTGCTGTGCACCCTGAATTCGGGCTCCAAGGCCAAAAGTCGTTCCAGTCAACTCGGCGGCAATAAGGGTGGTCAGGCTCGCAGCCATACCCAGCCGTGCACCAACCAGAATGTAGGGAAAGGATGCAGGAATAACGATATCAAAGAATAAATCCTTGTCCGAAGCGCCGAAGGTATAGGCGGCCCTGATCAAGGTTTTATCCACTTCCTTGACGCCTTGGTAGATGGTCACCACCATAACCAGAAAGGCTGCAACAAAGATAATGGTGTACTTGGGGGACTCCCCCAAACCCATTGCCAGGATTACCAGCGGAATGAGGGCGATCGGAGGAATGGTCCTGAGAAACTGAATCCACGGTTCCACGAGGTTGCGGACCGTCGGATACCATCCCATCAAGAAAGAGACGGGAATTGAACAGATGAATGCAAGCCCAAAACCAATCAACACCCTCTGCAATGAAATGCTGATATCCTTGAAATACCGGCCATTTGCCATAGTTTCGGAAATCAAGGCGGCAAATACCTGCTTCGGGCTGGCCAAAAAGGTATTGATTGTCGGAATGAGTGTGATGACAGCCCAAAGCAGGAATCCTCCGATTATTGAAATGACCATCAAGGTATATCGGAATCGCTTGGTTCCATCGGAGAAGTCCTTGAGCTTACGCGCTTTCTGTTTCGACTGTTCAGATGCAGTATTATCCATGCCGTTTTCCTTTCTTTAGCACCATTTGCTGTGCAAATTCCTGCCAACTAAGTGTAATATGAATCCAAATTTTTGGATAACTTTCAATCCAATTCTAAAGAAATTATTGCTTGAGATTTTATATTTGTAAAGAAAAATCGAAGGGAATACCTATTTCTTTTAAAACATTTCTTTGACACATAACAAATGTCGCTCTATACTGTCCTTGGTTATCACAAAAGGCAATTTTTATCCAAATTTTCTTATGGTGGAAATATGAGTAGATACATATTTGTAAATTTGAAACGGTTTGACATCTCCACGGCACATGCGGGTGTCAATAGACTTGCTCCAATACAGAGGTGGGCTTCAACCATTGTTTCTGCACTTGAAAAAGGCTTAGCTCAGGTTGAAAATCTTCCGAAGGACATGGGATTCCCAATTTTCTTTCCTGAAGCACACTTGATTGCCGCCAGTCAGGCAAAGAATCCTCAAGCTTCACACCCGGTCGAAATCGGTTGTCAATCGGTACATACACACGACACGCAGAGTGGAAGAAACTTTGGAGCTTTCACCACGAGCCTTACCGCCAATGCAGCAATAGAGCTCGGTTGTGCATGGACGTTGATTGGACACAGCGAACAACGTGCGAAGCTTGCAGCCATGTATCAACTTGCAGGCTGCGATGGCAGTCAATTCATCCACGAGATTCTTAATCAACAAGTCAGACAAGCCATTGCGGCTGGATTGAAGGTGCTCTTTTGCATTGGAGAGAAAACTGATGAGGTCGATAGAGCAAAAGAGGTGCTTACAGAACAGCTACGACATGGACTCAAGGATATCGATCCTTCCCAGATAGTACTCGCCTATGAGCCGATATGGGCGATCGGACCTGGGAAAACACCACCAAGTGCCGAGAAAATTCGTGAGATTGCCATAGTAGTCAAAAATCTCTATGCTGCGCCGCTTGTCTATGGCGGGGGCTTGAAGAAAGAGAATGCCGCTTCCATTGGAGCGATTGCCGAACTTGACGGGGGGCTGATCGCCCTCACAAGGTTCTCCGGTGAAATCGGATTCTACCCTGATGAATACTTGGAAATTGTCCGTACCTATTGTGAAGGAGTAAACAACCTATGAAACTTTCATTCGAATATGGCCAAGGTTTGATGGACGCAACCCTGCCTGATACCACTGATGTCTTTATCCCCGGGGAAACGGTCAAAGACCCACCTGTCCTATCTAATATTGAAGCAGCTACAAGACAAGCCATCGAGCATCCGATGGGAATGAAAAGACTGAGGGAACAAGTAAACGCCGATAGTAAGGTAGTCATTATTTTCCCCGACCGTGTAAAAGGTGGATTCCAGGCTGATTCACACCGCAAAGTCTCCATTCCCATCCTTATTGAGGAGTGTACAAAGGCTGGGGTGAGTGATCACAACATCAAGCTGATTTGTTCCAACGGCTTGCACCGAAAAAATACCAAGGAAGAGATTCGTTCCATACTTGGCGATGAGATTTTCAACAGGTTCTGGGACTTGGGGCAAATAGCCAACCATGACAGCGAAGACTGGGACAATCTGGTCGACCTCGGATATGAAGATGCGTACAACGCACGTGTCATCATGAACAAGGATGTCTTTGATGCCGACGTGGCCATTCTTGTCGGGCATGCCCTAGGCAATCCCTATGGCGGTTACTCCGGCGGCTACAAGCACTGTGCCACCGGTATCACTCACTGGAAGTGTATTGGAGCCCACCACAATCCCAGCGTCATGCACCGCAGCGACTTCGTTCCCGTAAGCACCAACAGCCTGATGCGCTCCAAATTCGATGCCATCGGCAAACACATGGAACGGATGATGGGAAAAGATTTCTTTGTTTGCGATGCGGTATTAGACACCTACCAGCGCCAGATTGCGGTTTTTGCAGGTAAGGCTGACTTGGTACAACAAGCTTCATGGAAGGTCGCCGACAAGCGTACCTATGTGCACTGGGCAAAGAAAAAGTACGACATCATGGTTTTCGGGATGCCGCAGTCATTTCACTACGGTAATGGGATGGGTACAAACCCCATTCTGATGCTTCAGGCAATTTCGGCCCAAATCATCAGGCATAAGCGTATCCTTAGTGACAATCCGGTGATCATCTGCAGTTCTGCCTGCAACGGCTATTTTCATGACGAGGAGTTCCCCTCCTACCGTGAAACCTATGAGTTGTTCCAGAAAAACTATGCCAATACCCTTCCCGAAATCGAGCGTTTCGGGGAGGCAATGTCAATGCGCAAGGAGTATATCGATGCCTACAGATATGGCTACGGATACCACCCCTTCCACGCTTTCTCCATGATCAGCTGCGGACATATTGCCGAGAAACAATGTGCAGCTATCTATATTGTCGGTGCCCAGGAACCGGGGTATGCGCGGGCCATGGGAATGAAGACCAGAGCCACGTTTGAGGAAGCTTTGCTCGATGCAAGGAAATACACAGGGGAAAACCCCTCGATACTTGCACTTCCCAAGACGTTCAAGACAGCTAGTGTACATCTGTGCATGAAAGGTTCTACAGCGACTGTAGCTGAAGACATGTGCTGTCCCTCCACCCACTAAAGAAGGAGAGAAGGATGAGCGATTATTTCACCTATGATGCATCTGAACTTGTGAAGCATGCTCACATGAGGCTCACCATCCTGGAAACGGCACAGGATGTGTTCAAAGCAATGGCCATGGACATGGTCACGACCATTACAAAGAATAATGCCAACCAAGAAAGATCAGTATTCGTCGTTCCTGTGGGACCGGTGGGACACTATCCAATTTTTGTGGAGTTGGTCAATCAGCAGAAGCTGAGCCTCAAACAAGTATGGTTTGTAAACATGGATGAGTATCTGGATGAGAGTGATGCGTATTTACCTCTGAACCACCGGCTTAGCTTTCGTTCCTTCATGGAGAAGAATGTCTACTCGATGATCGATCCCGAGCTGGTCATGCCCCCTTCCCAAAGATTATTTCCTAATCCCAAAGACCCCGCAGCCCTAGACAAGAAATTGGATGAGCTGGGTAAGATTGATGTCTGCTACGGAGGCATCGGGATAACCGGACATGTAGCTTTCAATGAGCCGGAAAAGGTATCGGTAGAGGAATTCAGTATGCGCCAGACACGGGTTCTTACCATTTCTCCCGAGACGAGAACGATCAACAGCGTTGGGGACCTTAATGGGGCCATTGAAGCAATGCCCAAACGCTGTGTTACCATCGGTATGCGGCAAATACTGTCTGCGAAACGAGTCTACCTTGCTTGTTTCCGTGATTGGCATCGTGCGGTGGTAAGGCAAGCTGTATGCGGTACCGTATCAGCAATGTTTCCGGTAACCTTGCTCCAACAACATCCCAATGCTTCAATAACGATTCCTGCTTCTGTAGCAGAACCGGCCTATCCAAGTTTACTACACGAATAAGGCTCTTGCCAGTTGCTCCTTCTTCTCAGTAATATGGACAGAATGGAACAGACTGTCATATATCTGGAAGCAGGCAGCGCCTCGCTTCCAACCAATGCAGCGTATCTTGCTCTATGTCAGCAGGTACGCCGTTCTGTCTTCGTAAAAGAACAGGGAGTCAGCGAATCCATCGATTTCGATGGCAAGGATGGCTTGTGTGCCCACCTGTTGTTGCTCTTCGGTGACGATGCAGTGGGAACACTTCGAATCAGAGTGACCGAGAACGGTACCAAGCTTGAGCGGATCTCCATCGTACGTGAGTACCGCAAGCAAGGTTTGGGAGAACTCTTGGTACGCTGCGCCCTGGCTTTGGCCGAGGGGCCGGTGTACATCCATGCTCAAGTACAAAGTGAAGGCTTTTACCAACGCCTGGGCTTTGTCGTCCAAGACCAACGGATATTCTACGAAGCTGACATTCCCCATAAAACCATGATTTGGCCACACGAAAAAGGAGCTTTGCCTTGTACCATCACAAGACCATCATAATCGCGGGAGCCGGCGTCTTTGGCACTGCCATGGCAGAACGGCTTTCGTGGAATACCACAAATACTGTCATCCTTTGGTCCATTGAGGAGGATGTCGTTGAGGACATCAACAAGAACCATCGGAATACGAAATACTTTCCCACACATTTTCTGAATACCAGCATAAGGGCAACGAGTGACAAGCAGATTTTTGGCTCAGCCGACTGCATTCTCTTGGTAATTCCCTCCAAGGCTATCGTTTCCTTTACCGAGGAGATCAAAACCCTGACCAAGGACGATTGCATGGTGATCAACCTCGCAAAGGGCATGAGCGACGATGGAGCCTTCATCACCGAGCAGATACCCTTCACCCGCACGGCGAGCATGAAAGGACCAACTTTTGCTATTGAAGTCCTGCACGGCCTTCCCTCCTCATTTACTTTCGGCGGTCGAAAAGAGGATTACTTGGTGCTCAAGGAGAATATTCTCAAGGGGACGGGCTTATATCTGGACTACACCAGTGATATCCGCTCGGTGGAGCTGATGAGCATCCTCAAGAACATGTACGCCATTGCCATTGGCCTGGTCAGCGGCCGATTCAACTCTCCCAATGTTGATTTTCTCGTCTATACCAAGGCTGTCTCTGAGATGAGGAAGTTCCTTGCCCTCTTTGAGTGCAGTACCGATACAATTTTCTGTTACTGCGGCATAGGAGACCTTGGGCTTACCAGCCTCAACGACTTATCACGCAACCGCACCCTGGGCCTCTTGATGGGGAAGGGCTTCTCCATCGACAACAGCGGCAGTTCCGCCACCGTCATAGAGGGCAGCCGAACCGTCAAGCTTATGGGTGAGATAACTCGAGAGAAAGGAGTACAGGAAGAGTTCCCCCTGGTACAAGCACTGTATCGCCTGATGTACGAGGGAGAGAGTCTGAACGATTATTTGGCAGCGGTATTTGCCTGATGCTCTCTCGAGCACGAAGAACAAAACCGGAACAGCATACTTATAAAGCAGCATCTGATGTATGCCTGGAAATCCAAGCAAGAATCTCCGCAAATCCCCACATACCATCAGCTACAGAAAATCCAAGTTCAACTAAAGCTTCATCCGAATATTGCAAATGAATCCCGTTGATCTGAAGGAATACATCCAACACATGAACGCCGATTCTTTTGTTCCCGTCAATAAAGGGATGGTTCTGGATAAGTCCGAAACATAGTGCAGCTGCTTTTCTCATGCTTCCGGGGTATAAATCCTCACCGTCAAATGTCTGGAATGGTGCCTGTACCGCAGAATCCAATAACCGATAATCACGGATGCCGTCCACCCCTCCCGAAACTTCTATAAGATACTTGTGAATAAGCAGGACCTGACCTACGCTGATTCGCCTCATCTTGCGAGTTCTTTATACGCCTTCGCATGGAGGTTGAATGTACGCCTGGAGATTTCCAATAACTCATCATCCCCGACATGCTCGGCTGCCATTATCTGTTCGAATGACACCAAAACATAACGAGGAGCGTTATTTTTCAAAATTACCACTGAGCCGTTTTCATCCACTGCTCTTGCCACCTTCGAGAAATTTCGATTTGCTTCGGTGATGGATATCAAGTTTTTCATGTCGATCAGCATATGACCACCTCCTCAGGGGGTATAATCAAGTATCCCTGATTTTTAGGATATATTCAACCTATTTATTCGCTACAAATTATATGAGCCTCCGATTGGCCGGGAAAAATCAGAGTTTGAGTATACATAATGACTCGCAATTGGCATGAAGATGAATACGCTGGAATGATCGCTGTATATATACCTCAATTGCTGTTCGCCCACCTGTGGCGCAAGCGCAATGCCTACAAGCGAAGCAGGGTTTAGTGATATGGCCTGACTTCTACGGTAATGATGTCCTTATACTCCCCGGATGGAGCCATTTCTGCAGTCGTCGAATTGATGGCGCCCACACTGATGGGCTGCTGATTCAGTCCATTGATTAATTGAGTCCAAAGAATATCCTGTCCGCTCACGACTTCCTCTCCAAGAAAGTAGAGTGAATAGGGAATGACATAGACGCCCGGGGGGTTTGTTAAGTGCAGACGGAAACCATCTACATAGGAAGTACTGGAGAACTTGATGTAGACCTTCTTGTTGTTTCCATGCACATTCTGCAAGGTAAGCTGGCAGGTTGCAATATCCACTTGCTTGATCCCATAAGCTTCATCGATCGAAAAGCTTCTTTCATCCGCAATTGAAAACAAATAGTGCTCAGGAGGCGGTGGGGGCGGTGGTGTTGTACTACCATAGGGGATGGAAGGCGGAACTACTACTTCTGTAGAATTTCCAATAATCGGTATCGGCTCATTCGGCGAGAGATTTGCAGGATGCGATACCGGCACATCTATGGTAGTCCGCGTCCCGTTATCAGGTGGGACAATGAGCCGAGTGACCTGAAATGTTCCAAGACTCCCACTTACCATCTGATAGCTGGCTCCTACCTGATAGTACTGAGCGTCATGATGGCTGACAAAAAAGAAATCGACAACAAACGGGCTGACGGTAAGAACTGACTCGCTGTCCCCTGCGAGAGCTTCCGATCCATTTTCCAACCACAAAGCAAAGGGACTGGAGCTGAGAGAAGTATTGGCATGGATATAAAACTCCGTGTTCTGCTACCCGCCACCCCAGGTATTGAATATGCCCCTGAAATAGTAAGGACGGCTGAAGCCACTTGTATCAAGATAGGGACGTCTGAATTGGTCTTCTGCCTCAAAAGAAATTGAAAGAGTACCGATATGTGCAACCAATTTATCGGACCCAAACGAACCTGCTGGAGTATTTGCAGTCTGGATATCAGGGCCCAATTTGAACACCAAGGAAGGTTGAGGGGTATAGGTTGCAGTAATTGCTGAGTAGGCGGTGGCAACACAACATAGCATCATCACCAACAGCAATATTTTCCTTTTGAACATAGTAACACCATAGAAGTCAAAGTGCACTGGGTCAAGAGTTTAGCAAATTACTAAAAGAAATATGGATAGTAAATTTCTTTGAGGTATTATACACATGTTTTGTTGTGTAGTACTATGTATTGTATCTTAATACTATCCACTACAAATACAAGTTGCTGCTAAGAATTCAGTCTTTGAGCCAAAAAAAACTCCCTCAAGCTTGCACCCTTGAAGGAGTTCCGCTATAGCGCGGGAATGTACCTGCCGTTACCTCAGAGTATGAGGGGGAAAAAAACAACAGGACATACGGTGGGCAATTCATGACATAAGTCAATCGCCCAGCCGTTCGGACATTTACACTATACCAGTAATTGCTGGTTCTGTTAAGTCCTTTTTCAATAAAATTATAAAATCTTCCAGAAAAAACAATTAGTCATGTTTTTCAATACATTTCAAGGACCATGGAAACCGTGGAAGTGACCGTCATGGTGCCTGCGGGGATTTCCGTAGCCATGTCATAGGCTGACTCGCTGGCCATCGCCACCTTCATACGGGTATTGTACGGGTTGGAGGCAGCGGTGTATTCACTGATGGTAATTGGTTTCCCCACCTGCATCTGTGCACCTTGGGCATAGAGCTCAGCCTTGGCCAACGCCTTCTGGACAGCCTGCTGACGCGCCTGTTCAAGACCGATAGACTTGTCTTCTTTATCCAACATAACCGAGTTCAGGTATATGCCACTCACCTCTCCAAGCTGGTCGATCATGCTTCCCAGCTTATCAAGATTGCGCAGCGTCACTGAAAGACTCTGGCTGGCAACTTGGCCCTCCAGAAATTGCTTGCCCTCGATCCACTGGTAGCTGGGCCTCAGGTTGAGCATGGTAGTCTTGATATCTTTCTCCTCCACACCATTCTCTCGCATGATAGAAAGAAGCTGAGCCATTTTCTCATTGGCAAAGGCTTGTGCTTCGCTGGTAGTCTTGCCAAGTTCGCTTACCTGAATGGAGAACGAAGCAATATCGGGAGTAAGCATTACTTCCCCGGTTGCCGACACCTCTATGGTTCGTACCAAGTCCTTGCTGGACATGCAGGAAGTAAGCAGCAATACCACCGCAACCAACAAACCAAACACCGCGATTCGTTTCTGTTTCATGTACTCACTCCTTACTGGTGGATGTCACCAACTCAGGCCTCTTATTTGCTTCCCTCAGGAAGTAACCCAAGGCAATCATCATAATTCCGTTGTCATAGATACCTGTTCCCATCAGCTCGATTACGGTCTGTACAGGAACGGAGAGTACCTCGAGTTGCTCATTCGGATCGAGCTCCTGGCCACTGGTGTGCTTCACATCCTCAACCAAATAGAAGTAGGAACGATTGTTCATGAAAGCCGAGTTGGGGCTGACATTGCCTAAGGCAGTCACCCTCTCACCCTCCAATCCCGTCTCTTCCTTCAGTTCCCTGAGGCCTGCATCCATGGGATCTTCACCCTTTTCCACCACTCCGGCGGGAAACTCGCGGGTAACGGTAGCCGAGCCATGGCGGAACTGATCCACCATGACAAACATCGGCACACCGTCTGCGTTACGAAACCAAGGAACAATCGTTACCCATTTTTGACAGTCAACTTCGATAAACGTAGAACAGCGGCCATCATTGCTGGTCCTCTGGACGGTACAGATATCGAAAATGGGACCTTTGAATACCAGCTCCCGCTTTCCGGACTTCCACATCAGTTGGCTCGTTTCCTTTTGCTCATCATGGGTAAACGGATCGAACATGGTTACACTCCTTTGCGTGAAGAACAGTTGCTGCTGCAGCTTGAGCAAGCTGAGGGAGCACAAGCGGCAGTTCCTGCAAACTCAGTGCTGCGATGCGAAGAGACAGCAGTACCGCTGTTGATCAAAAGGGCGATATCCTTGATTGCCTTGGCAGAAACGCTTTCCGGCTGGAGACTCAAATAACTCTTGCCGGCATCCTCGGCCTCCATGAGGGGAACTTCCAAGGGAACCCTTCCCAAGAAGGGGACACTCATCTGGTCGGCCATCTTCTTGCCGCCGCCGATCCCGAAAATGGGAATCTCAGTCTTGCATCCGGGACAAATCAAACCGCTCATATTTTCAACAACACCCAAAATGGCAACACCCATCTTGCGGGAGAAGTTCACACTGCGCCTTGCATCAAGAATAGCCACTTCCTGGGGAGTGGTGACAATGATGGTTCCCGTAAGCTCAGGAATGGTCTGACATACAGTAAGCTGTTCATCACCGGTTCCCGGAGGGGAATCAATAAGAAGGTAATCCAATTCACCCCATTCAGCCTGGGCAAGAAACTGGCGGATGGCAGCAATCTTCATCGGACCGCGCCAGACAATGGGACTATCTGGTTCGCTGATGGCAAAAGCCAAGCTCATCACCTTCAAACCAGGACGGGCCTCCACCGGATAGAAGGTCTCTCCCCCATCTTCAGTGGTCAGAATGCCAGCCTCGCAACCCAACATTTTTGCCACATTCGGTCCATGCAGGTCGGTATCCAAAATACCTACGGTACAGCCGCTATCGACCAAGGCATTGGCGAGATTGACCGTAATCGTGGTCTTTCCCACTCCACCTTTCCCGCTCATTATCAGTATCTTTCGCCCAATTTTATCCAAATGAGTTCTGATTGCTTTGTCTTCGGCAATCCGCTGTGCAAAATCCACACCTTCAGACATTCTTAATTCGTTCTCCTTCGGCAGTAAAGCCCTCTGTACCTTACGATAAACCGCGAAAACAGACAAGAGAAGCGCGTTCCAACAAGGCCCAGAGTACAAGACCTAGTTTCGTTCTGCCCAAGACTTACGATGCCCAAATCATAAGAAATTCCAAAACACCCAATTCTCCGCATCCGAACAACTGCTTGCATGGACTAGAGAAATACTTGAAGGTAGCCCGCGATGATTCTTGTGAAAACTGAGGGTAATTGCAATTTTGTTTCAGTTTTTCAAGAATTAACCTAACCATTTATCCTACCTTTACTTGAAACGCCCCCTCTGATTCCGATATACTCAATACTAGTGCGTTTCTCGTAGTCATTGGCTACGGTCACTATAAACCTTATTAGGAGTTCGTATGGTATTCTTAGCGCAACTACCGAAAGAGCAGCTCGTCACCCAGCTCGAGAATGGGGTTATCCTCATGATACTGGGACTTGCTACGGTGTTTGTGTTTCTTACGTTGCTGGTTTTCCTTACCAAAGGCATGAGCGCCATTGCAAGAAAAATAGCACCTGCAAAGAAACCCGCTGCCGCTGTCATCAGTCCCTCTGCCGCCACCATTTCTGCAAGTCCTGCCAGTGATGCAGACATTGCAGCAGCCATCGTGGCCGCATTCGCCAAGTCGAAAGAATAAGTAAAACCCGGAGGACAATTCCAAATGAAAAAACAAGTCAAGTTCATGTGCACCGCGTTCCGTGACGGCTTCCAGTCTGTCTATGGCGCACGCGTATTCACCAAGGATTTCATGCCCGCAGTAGCTGCAGCCCGTGAGGCTGGCATCTCCCACTTCGAAGCCGGCGGCGGTGCCCGTTTCCAGGCCCCGTACTTCTACTCAAACGAAGACGCTTTTGAAATGATGGACGAGTTCCGCAAAGTTGCGGGAGCCGATGCAGACCTGCAGACCCTCTCTCGCGGTGTCAACGTTGTAGGACTTGACTCCTATCCCAGGGACATCATCGACCTCCATGCAAAGCTCTTCAAAAAGCACGGCATTTCCACCATCCGCAACTTCGATGCACTGAACGACGTCAACAACCTCATCGACAGCGGCCGGTCCATTGTCAATGCAGGCCTCCGCCATGAAGTGGTTGTCACCATGATGAGCCTGCCCCCGAACACCACGGGCGCCCACGACCCCGATTTCTACGAAGCCACCCTCAAGCAGATTCTTGATGCCGGCATCGAGTACCACTCCGTCTGTTTCAAGGACGCCAGCGGCACTTCCACCCCCGCCTATGTGTACGAGACCATCAAGCGTGCTCGCAAGCTGTTGGGCAAGGACATGAACATCGTATTCCACAGCCACGATACCGCTGGTGTTTGTATCCAGCAGTATATGAGCGCCCTCGAAGCTGGTGCCAACCAGGTAGACCTCTCCATGATGCCCGTCTCCGGCGGAACCTGTCAGCCTGACATCGTTACCATGTGGCATGCACTGCGCAACACGGACTTCGACCTTGGCATCGACATCAAGAAGATTCGTGAAGCCGAAGCCGTATTCCAGGATTGCATGAAAGATTACATCATTCCTCCCGAAGCAATGACTGTAACTCCTGAGATCGTATTCTCGCCGCTTCCCGGTGGTGCATTAACTGCAAACACCCAGATGCTGCGTGACAACAACCTGATGGACAAGTATCCCGCCATTGTTGAAGCCATGGCTGAAACAGTTGCAAAGGGTGGATATGGTACTTCCGTTACCCCCGTCTCCCAATTCTACTTCCAACAGGCTTTCAACAACGTTATGTTCGGACCCTGGAAGAAGATTGCTGAAGGTTACGGCAAGATGGTTCTCGGCTATTTCGGCAAAACCCCTGTTGCTCCCGATCCGGTTGTTGTAAAGGCTTGTGCCGATGCAATGGGTCTTGCACCCACTACCGAAAAGGTTGTAGACATCAACGAAAAAGACCCCAAGAAGGGTATTGCTGCTGCAAAGGCCATGCTCGAGAAGGAAGGCCTGCCGATTACCGATGAGAACATCTTCATCGCAGCATCCTGCAAGGAGAAGGGAATCCTTTTCCTTACCGGTAAGTCACAGGTGAATGGTATGTACAAGATCAACCGCACCGAAGAAGCTGCCAAGAAGAAGGGTGAGTATACTGTTACTGTCAACGGCAAGGCATACGGCGTCAAGCTCGGTAAGGACAATGCCACCGTCAACGGCACAAGCTATCCGCTGAACGTCGGCTTTGGTATCGACGAGAAAGCCATCGAAGCTTCCAAGGCTGTTGCCACCGCCGCCCCACAGGCAGCTGCTGCATCCACCCACGAAGCTGTCTCCGTGAAGGCACCGATGCCGGGCCTCATCCTCCGCATTGAGGTGAAGGAAGGACAGAAGATTACCAAGAACCAGGTCGTAATGATTATGGAAGCCATGAAGATGGAGAACGAAATCTTCGCACCGTGCGATGGCGTAGTAACCAAGGTTTCTGTAAGCCAAGGCCAGCAGATGCAGAGCGACGACGAATTGCTCGTAATCGCCTAAAGGAGACTCTGAAATGATTGGTTCTGCGTTTAATCAACTCTGGCAGTCCACAGGACTGTTCGGATTCATGGGAATGGCGGAAGGCTTCGGTATCGGTAATCTTATTATGATACTGGTCGGTTTCGTCCTTCTCTATCTTGCCATCAAGAAGGGCTTTGAGCCCCTCTTGCTCGTACCGATTGGGTTCGGTTGTATCCTCTCGAACATCCCTATGGGCTTCATTGCCAGTGTTGACCCCTCAACAGGGGCTGCTGGTTTCATCAAGCTGCTGTTCGATATGGGTATCGACTCCGGTCTATTCCCGATTCTGATCTTCATGGGTGTTGGTGCGATGACCGACTTCGGTCCGCTCATTGCAAACCCCAAGACCCTGTTGCTCGGTGCTGCAGCCCAGCTTGGCATTTTCGTTGCCCTGATCGGCGCACTGGCACTGAGCTTCATCCCCGGGATCAACTTTGACCTGTTTGCTGCCGCATCCATCGGCATCATCGGAGGCGCCGACGGTCCTACGGCCATCTATGTGACCAGCCGTCTGGCTCCGGATCTCTTGGGACCGATTGCCGTAGCTGCCTACAGTTACATGGCCTTGGTACCCATCATCCAACCCCCGATCATGCGCGCTCTCACCACCAAGGAAGAGCGGATGATCAAGATGCAGCAGCTCAGACCTGTATCCAAGTTCGAAAAGATTATTTTCCCGATTATGGTTTTAACCACCTGTGCCATCCTGCTTCCCTCTGCCACCCCGCTCATCGGCTCCCTGATGTTCGGCAACCTGGCCAAGGAGTGTGGTGTAGTCAACCGTCTTTCCGATACCATGCAGAATGCCCTGATGAATATCGTAACGATTTTCCTCGGTCTTTCCGTCGGTTCAAAGATGGAAGCTTCACACTTCCTCAACCTCAATACTCTTGGAATTCTGTTCCTGGGTATGGTGGCATTCGGTCTCGGCACCGCTGGCGGTGTACTTCTTGCCAAGCTCATGAACAAGCTTGACCCCAAGCACCCCGTCAACCCGCTCATTGGAAGCGCAGGTGTTTCTGCAGTTCCCATGGCAGCCCGTGTGTCCAGCAAAGTCGGTCAGGAATCCGATCCCCAGAACTTCCTGCTCATGCACGCCATGGGCCCGAACGTAGCTGGTGTTATTGGATCGGCTGTAGCAGCAGGTGTGTTGCTCGCAGTTGTCCCGTTCATGATGGCTTAGTTTCTACCAAACAATTCAATCAAGGCTGTTTCATACTGCAAGGTATGAGACAGCCTTTTTCTTTATCCCCACCTCAGAATCGATAACGTATGCTTACCTGGGGAGTCATTTCAACATCAAGCGAACCATCCAGCGAATATAGTCCTAGGTAGACGAACTCGGTTCCCAAGGCAAAGTGCTCAAACAGCACTGTCTCCACCCCGATACCTCCCCCCGCTCCGAATTGCGTCACAATCGGTCCAGCTGTGTATCCGTTGGGTTCATCGCCCTCTGCTTCCTGATACATCCGATGGTGAAGCCCTGCCACCATATATACCCGGCCTGCAAGAAATGAGTTGATGATATGGCTCATGAGGGGCAGCTGAACTTCAAATCCGATGTTGTACGCAAAGCGGTCCCGGCCCAGCTCCATAGTCGGATGGAAGAAGAACCCTCCAGCAATTTGAAAGCCTACATTGGGATACCATTTCTGATAACCAGCTCCGATTCCGGCAAGCCGCCCAACCTGTACCCCAAGGGCTTGGTCGTATTGGTCGAATACCATATTCTCTGCTGAAAGAGACAATACCGTTACAAGGAGCACCAGAGCTGTAAGTGAACCTCTTTTTCTTATCATAGGTACACAGTAGCACCACTTCTTTTCCCTGTCTTTGCCCCGCCCTTTGGAATTCCTACTTTTCTTCAACCCGATGGTAGGCTATAGTACTGACTATGTGGATTATCATACTCCTGTTGCTTATTGCATTCATTCTCTGGAACACCACCCTCATCGGGTATAGGGACAAGCAGACCCAAAGGTTGCAAACCGATGAATCGAAGGTGTTTTGTGAAATGGCAAGGAGCATAACATACAAGCAAGGCAGCAACACTGCAATTCTGCTTGTCCATGGATTTCCTTCCACCCCGGCTATGTATACGTACAGTGCCAAGCGTTTTCACGATGCAGGATTCGATGTCTACTCTCCCCTGATGCCTGGCTTCGGTACCGATCCCAAGGATTTGGAACAGACTACGTTCACCCAATGGTTCGACTTCATCTGCCGGTATTACGAAGACTTGAGAAGCAAGTATGAGACCTTGTTTGTACTGGGAACCAGCATGGGAGGCCTGATGACTCTCAAACTTGGTGAACACTACTGCAATTCCGATAAAGAGCCCGACAAGCTGGTCACCATTGCAGCCCCGGTGGTCTACAACAGCTTCAGAGAAGGAATTTTCACCGATAAGCGGCAGTACATCGCCCGCACCCTCGCCCTCTTCAAACCCTCGATCAATGTCCGTATCATCACTGAAAATAGCAAGGGGGAAGACGGCAGCGACCAGTGGTACGGCTATGGCGGCACGTTCATCCGTCCAGGTCTCAGCCTGGTGCATGCCATGCCCAGTGTCAGGAAAAATCTTGGCAGCATCACCTGCCCCCTCTTCTCCATCCACGATGTCAACGACCGTGTTATTCCTTTCAAGAATCTGAAAATTATTGAACGTGAACAGAAAAGCCCCAATTTCCGCTCGCTTGTCACCACTATGGGAGACTTCAACCATGGTCGTCATTCCCTGCTTTCCTATCACTCGATCCAAGCATCACTGACCGATACCATTTTGGATTTTTTGCAGAATAAGGAGAATTCCGATGCCCAAACGTAAGGACTATATCAGCTGGGACGAATATTTCATGGGCGTAGCCGTCCTCTCATCCATGCGAAGCAAGGATCCCAGCACCCAGGTGGGGGCCTGCATCATCAATGCCGATCACAAAATCGTGGGAGTCGGGTACAATGGCTTTCCCATCGGTGTGAATGACGACGAAGTTCCTTGGGAACGGGAAGGGGCCTGGCTCGATACCAAGTACCCCTATGTCTGTCATGCCGAGCTCAATGCAATCCTCAATGCCATCAGCAGCAGCCTTAAGGGGTGCTCCCTCTATGTCGGGCTCTTTCCCTGCAACGAGTGTGCGAAGGCAATCATCCAAAGCGGTATTCGCGAGGTTGTGTATCTCTCGGACAAGTACGCTGAGGCTGAGAACACCAAGGCGTCCAAATGGATGTTCGACCAGACGGGGGTGACCTATCGCAAACTCGAGCCGGCTCATAGCAGCATTCTGGTGCAAATGCAATGAGAGTCCTCACTGTCTGCCTGAACCCCACCTTCCAGAACACGCTCCTCTTCCCTTCCTTTCGATTAGGGGAAGTGAACCGTGCACAGGAACACTACCTCGATGCCTCGGGTAAGGGCATGAATACTGCGCGCATCGTAAGCCAGCTGGGAGAGGAGAGCCTGCTGCTCACCCACCTTGGAGGACAGAGATCCGAAGAGATGTTGGCTTTATGCAGAAAAGACAAGGTAGAAATTCTCTGGGCGGACAGCAAGAGTGAAATCCGCACGTGCACCACCATCCTCTGTGATGGTAAAGCAACCGAATTGGTTGAAGAACCGAATGCAGTAGACAGCTGCACTGAAGGGCCCATCAGAAAACTTTTCAGTGAGGCGATACAGAGAAGTGATGCCTTAATCATCTGTGGTACCCGTGCCCCGGGCTACAGCGCTTCCCTATATGCCGACTTCGTGAAGGAGGCGAAGGAGCGAGGCCTCTTCGTCCTCTTGGACCTGAAAGGGGATGACCTGAAGCGTTGCCTTGCCTATAACCCCGATGTCATCAAGCCGAACCTCAGCGAAGCTGCCCAAACATTCCTCGGCCTTGCTGTCGGAGAGCAGGATGATACTGCTACAATAGAGGATGCGATCAAGCCGGTATTGGAGGAAATCTACCAAACGTACCACACGACGACAGTCCTCTCACGAGGCAGCCAGGCAGTGTGGGTACAGGCAGAAAGTTTCTTTTGTGTCCCCATCGAACCCATCGAAGCAGTCAATACCATCGGATGCGGGGATAGCCTCAGCGCAGCTCTGACCGTGGCACTATACAAGGGTACAAATTTGCAACAGGCCGTAGAATACGCAACAAAGGTCGCAACAAAGAACGCAAAAACGATTCGACCAGGTACGATTTTCTAGGTTTTCAGCCAAGTTTTTTGGTGCAAAGAAGTTTTTCAAGATTGAGCAATCGCTAAATTTGCAACAATAAATTATGAATTTTCGCAATATTTGCTGGAAAAAATCATACTTAGCGTAATTCAATCGATAGTAATTTACTCTAAGATAAGCAATTTCTTTTGACAGCCAATCTTTCTCACCCTATACTGGATTCAGCTTCAAATCCCACCCTGATGGGATAGATATTTACAGAGGAGAACTTGTATGAAAAAGATTCTGACAATCGTGCTCTGTCTCGCACTCGTTAGTTCTGCAATCTTTGCAGCAGGTGCGGCTGAAACAGCCCCTGCAGCAGCAAAAGACTCGAACACAGTCAAGGTTGCACTGATCATTGAAAACACTATTGACGACAAGGGTTGGTGCCAGGCAATGCATGACGGCATCATCGCAGCTCAGAAGCAGCTTCCCGGCCGCATTGAGTACAGCTACACCGAAAAGATGAAGCCGGTCGACGCAGGTTCTGCCGCCCGCCAGTATGTCGCCCAGGGGTATGACATCATCATCGCTCACGGTGCACAGTACAAAAACCTTATCCTCGAGATGGCTGAAGAGTATCCAGCAGTCTCCTTTGCATTTGGTACTTCTGCAGAAATCGGACCGAAGAATGTCTTCACCTACATGCCCGAAAGTGAAGAAACCGGCTACCTCTCCGGCCTCATCGCCGGTATGACCACCAAGAAGAACATCATTGGTCTGGTCGGCCCCGTCGACGCTGGTGATGCTGCCCGTTACAACCGCGGTTTCGTCCTTGGTGTACAGGCTGTCAATCCCAAAGCAAAGGTCATGGTCGCCCACTCTGGTTCCTTCAGCGATTTCGTGAAGGCCGGTGAGATTGCCCAGTCCCAGATCAGAAGCGGTGCCGACGTACTGACCGGTTCCAGCCAGCAGGCTCTCGGAGCACTGCGCGCAGTCGCCGACTACCGCGACCAGGACATCTGGTGGGTTGGTCAGGACATCGCCCAGATCCGCATTACCGAAGGCTACAAAGTCATTGCAGCTTCTTCCTACAACTATGCCTCCGTCATCGTCGGCTTGGTTGAGAAGTTGGACAAAGGTGTGAAGGGCGGCGAAGTCATCCCGATGAACTTCTTCAACGGCGGTTTCGTATTCGAGTTCAACGCCGCACTGAAGGACAAGTACACCGGCGCCATCGAGACCAAGGTCAATGAAGCTATGGCTTCTTTCAGAGCCAAGGCCGGCACCATCGCTTATACTTCCGTAGATTACTCCAAGCTTTAATCGTGCATCCCAACCAGTCATGCGGAATAGTTCCTCATGACTGGTTTTTTGTAAGTCCCCACGGAGGTTGAATCCATGGAAATCACCACAAAGAAAATCACCAGTCTCAAGATGGAACACATCACCAAACGCTTTCCCGGTGTTTTGGCGAGTGACGACATCACCATGACCGTCGGCGAAGGCGAAGTTTTGGCACTGGTAGGCGAAAATGGCGCTGGCAAGACCACCCTGATGAATATTCTGATGGGACTGTACCAGCCTGATGAGGGAAGAATCCTCATAAACGGGGAGGAAGTACATTTCCGCTCCCCCAACGATGCCTTTGCAGCTGGCTTGGGCATGGTGCACCAGCAGTACATGCTGGTTCCCAACATGACGGTGCTTGAGAACATAGCGTTGGGCTACAAGCAAGCTTGGTCGTTTGTCAAGCTGGATCTCGCTATGGTCCGAGAACGCATCGATGAAGTTTCGAAGAAATACGGGCTCCTCGTGGATCCCGATGCTTATATTTGGCAGCTCTCCGTTGGTGAGCAGCAGCGGGTTGAACTGGTAAAGACCTTATGCCTGGGTGCCCGCTTTTTGATTCTGGATGAGCCGACCAGTGCCCTTACTCCCCAGGAGACCGATGATCTGATCGTACTGCTCAAGCGTATGAGCAGCGAGCTGTCCATCATCTTCATCAGCCACAAGCTGCAGGAGGTCAAGGATCTTTCAGACAAGATTGCAATTCTGCGCCATGGTGCGGTGGTTTTTGAGGGAAACACCAATGAGCACTCCCCTTCTGATATTGCAGCTTTGATGACCGGTCATGAAGTTGAACTTCCTCTCAATGAGGAAGCCCCCTGCGAGGGGACTTCGGTTTTGGATATCAGAAACCTCAACGTCAAAAGTGATCGGGGTTTCTTGGCCCTCAAGGATTTGAACCTGAACATCCGCGGCGGTGAGATCATCGGTCTTGCCGGTGTGTCGGGCAACGGACAGCGAGAACTTGCCGAGGCAATAAACGGACTTCGCAAGGTTGAGGGTGGCGAGATTATTTTCTATGGCGAGAACATCGCCAACAAGAGCCCGCATTACATCATACAAGCCGGTATGGGATACATCCCCGAGGAACGCAATACCGAAGGTATCGTGCCCTCCTTCTCGCTGAAGGAAAACCTCATCCTCAAGGATACCGAGCGTGAGGAGTTCTCCAAGCATTCCTTCCTCAACAACAAGGCGATCGACAAGAACGCCAATGATTTGCGGGTGAAATTCGATATCCGCAGTCCCAATGTTGCTGTAGCCGCAGGCTCACTTTCGGGAGGAAATATCCAGAAGGTAATTCTTGCCCGTGAGCTCTCTCGTAAGCCGAAGTTCCTGATAGCCGTTTATCCGATACGAGGCTTGGACCTCGGGGCAGCCGAATTCATCCACAAGCAACTTCTGGAGAAACGGCGGGAAGGAATCGGGATTTTGCTCATCAGCGAGGAGCTCGATGAGATTCTCGACCTCTCCGACCGCGTCGCAGTCATTTTCAAGGGACAGATTCAGAAGGTTCTGAACCGCAAGGATGCCAACCGCCGCAGCCTGGGAATCTTGATGGCAGGAGTGAAAGATGACCAAACAGTTTAAACTACTTTACAAGGTTTCCATCATCATTCTGGCCATCCTGGCAGCAATGACAATCGGATCAATTATTTTGATGACCATCGGTGCCGATGTATTCAAGACCTACATGGTCATCCTCTTTGAGCCGCTGAAGACGACCTTGCAGCTCAGTGAGGTGCTGCTCAGGGCAATTCCCTTGACCATCATCGCACTGGGCATCTCGGTTGCCTATCGCAGCGGCATCATCAACATCGGGGCTGAAGGCCAGATGGCCATGGGAATTTTGGGAACCACGGCGGTAGCGCTCGCCTTCCCAGAACTCCCCAAGCCGGTCCTGCTTCCGATGGCTGTCCTGGCCGGGGCGATAAGCGGTGGAGCGTGGGGCTTTATTCCCGGCTTTCTCAAGGCAAAGCTGCAAGTAAGCGAGCTGCTCTCCACGGTGATGCTCAACTACATCGCCGCTCAGTTATACACCTTCTTTTTGCGTGGTCCGATGCTCGACCCTGCTGAGCTTTCCATGGGTGGCGGTACCCCGCAGTCGATGCGCTTAAGCCGCAATCTCTGGCTGGGACGATTCCTTCCGGGAACACGACTCCATACCGGATTGTTCTTTGCCCTGATTCTCGCCTTACTTATCTACTTCCTGCTCTGGAAAACCAGCTATGGCTATAAGATGCGTGCAGCAGGAGCCAGCAGCCGCGCTGCGAAGTATGGTGGTATCAGCGTCACGTGGTATTTGGTGATCGCCATGGTCATCAGTGGGGCTTTTGCCGGTATGGCAGGCGCCATAGAAATCGCCGGTGTGCATCGCAGAGCCATTGAGGGTATTACCGGAGGGTATGGTTTCTCCGGCATCGTCGTAGCACTTTTCGGAGGCCTGCATCCAGCGGGTATTATCCCCGCCTCGTTCTTCTTCGGCCTTCTCATCGTCGGTGCCGATATGACCCAACGCATGGTTGGTGTTCCTGCCAACATGGTAAACGTGTTGCAGGGTATCATCATTCTGGTCATCGTTGCCACCAAGATGATTCTTGCCGACCCGTATCTGATGGAGAAAGTCTGGCGCAAGGTGCAGAATAGAAGCACCAAATCCAAGGAGGTGGAAGCATGAACTTCATCGTAAACATCCTAAGCTTGGGTATTCCCTTCTCCGTCGCCCTGCTTATTGCTTCCCTCGGGGAGATGTTCAACCAACGTGCCGGTATCTTCAACCTTGGTTGTGAAGGAATAATGGCCATGGGCGCCTTCTTGGGCATGCTCATTCCCTACAGCATCGGGCAAGGCGGCCCCACACCGGGCATTTACAACTTTTTGGGCCTTGCTTTGGCGATGGGAGTGGGAGCACTGTTCGGCATGCTCTTCGGGTTTGTCGTCGTCACGTTCCGCGCCCCCCAGGGCATCGCAGGCATCGGCCTGCAGATGTTCGGAGTCGGAACTGCTGGAACCTTGTTCCGCCATTTCATCGGTGGAACCCAATCGGTCCCCGGCATCGACAATCTTCCGATCCCCGGTCTTTCCAAGATTCCTCTTCTTGGACCAATTTTCTTCAGCCATAACCTTTTGGTCTACCTCGCCTTCCTTTTTGTCCCTACTGCCTGGTATATCCTCTTCAAGACTCCTTGGGGCCTCAGGGTGCGGGCTGTGGGAACCAACCCGAGAGCTGCCGACTCGATCGGCATCCAGGTAAACAGGGTTCGCTATCAGGCCCTCGCTGTAGGTGGAGCTCTTGCAGGGCTTGCCGGTGCTTACTTAAGCCTGTGCCAGGCCAAGATGTTCAGTGATGAAATCATTGCCGGCCGCGGCTTCATCGCCGTTGCACTTGTTTACTTTGGGCACTGGCATCCAGTGAAGATTATGGGCGGAGCATTGTTGTTCAGCTTGGCACAGGCATTACAGCTGGCTATTCAGGGACAAGGAATCAACTTCCCCTACGAGTTTGCCGTCATGCTTCCCTATGTCATGGTCATTGTGGTCCTTGCATTCAGCAGGGAAAGCCAGTTGCTTGGGCCAACCGCCTTGGGTCAGCCTTTCAACCGGGAAAAGCGTATTTAGGTTTTGAAACAAAGGCAGGAAAGGTTGTTGCATTTTCCTGCCTTTGTACCATCCTAGAAATAAAAGAACAATTCATGCAACAGAAAAATACAACAAAAGTCTTATATTGCAACAAGATATTGACTTTTACTGATGACATTGAAACAATGTGGACGTATAGCATCACAGACCGTGGCATCCCCTCTTGGATGCTGACGCTAAGCGGCTAGCACCTGTTCCCACCCTTGCAAGACAATGGAGAGCACGCTATGTATGCATTCAGCGTAAATGGAAAGCCCGTTCAGTTCGATGGAGAGGACAAAAAGCTCCTCCGATTTCTTCGTGAAGACCTCAACCTTACCGGAACCAAGGATGGATGCAGCGAGGGTGCCTGCGGTACCTGCACTATTCTCGTCGATGGGGTAAAGATGAAGGCCTGTGCCATCCCCCTATCCCGTCTTGAGGGCAAAGAAGTAACCACCATTGAAGGACTGAGCGAACGGGAAGCCGAGGTATATGCTTATTGTTTTGCTGAAGCAGGAGCGGTCCAGTGCGGCTACTGCACACCCGGCATGATCATCAGTGCAAAAAGCCTGTTGGACAAGAATCTGGATCCTACGTTGGAAGAGGTCAGAAAGGCGATCAAAGGCAATATCTGTCGTTGTACCGGCTATAAGAAAATTGAAGAAGCCATTCTCATGGCCGCCACATACTTTCGTGAGCATCTCAGTGTCCCCGGTCAACAGGAGGAACCAAGGCTCGATATACGCTACCAGCGTGTCGATGCCAAGATCAAAGCCCTTGGCAAGGGTCTGTATGCCGATGATCTTCGTCTACCTGCTCTACTGCATGGAAAAGCGGTACGCTCGGCCCATCCGAGGGCACGAATTCTTTCCATCGACAGCAGCGAAGCAGAGAAGCACCCCGACTTTATCCGTATTCTGACAAGTAGCGATGTACCGCACAATATTATCGGCCATATCAAGCAAGATTGGCCGGTCTTCATCCCGGTGGGTGAAATCACCCGCTATACCGGAGACGCAATCTGTCTGGTAGTAGGCAGGAATCCCGAAACCATTGAGAAAATTGCCTCCCTGGTTGCGGTCTCCTATGAGGTTCTGAAGCCTGTGCTCTCCATGCAGGAAGCTCTGAAGGACGATGCCCCGCAGCTTCACAAAGGGGGCAATGTGCTCAGTTCCGAGCACATCAAGCGTGGAGATGTGGAAAAAGCCATGAGGCATGCGAAACATGTCGTAACCCGAACCTATAGCACTCCCTATACCGAGCATGCCTTCATGGAACCGGAGTGTGCGGTTGCACTCCCCGAGGATGATGACGGCTTACTCGTGCATACCTCGGGGCAATCAATCTATGACGAACAGCATGAAATTTCCCTGATGCTCCAACTTCCTCCCCAAAAGGTACATTGTCACAGCATGCTCGTAGGGGGTGGCTTCGGGGGCAAGGAGGACATGAGTGTCCAGCATCATGCCGCACTCGCAGCATGGGTTCTCAAGCAACCGGTAAAGGTCAAGCTCAGCCGCCAGGAGAGCTTGAGTGTCCATCCCAAGCGTCATCCGATGGAAATGGTGCTGACCACCGCCTGTGATGAGAACGGCCGTATCACCGCGATGCGGGCAATCATCGATGCAAATACCGGTGCTTATGCTTCATTGGGAGGGCCGGTGCTTCAGCGGGCGTGCACCCATGCATCAGGTCCATACAATTTTCAGAATTTTGAAGTCTATGGAAGAGCCATCTATACCAACTTGGTACCGGCGGGAGCCTTCAGAGGTTTTGGTGTCACCCAGAGTTGCTTTGCCGTTGAGGCCAACCTCAACCTGTTGGCCGACGAACTTGGCATGGACTACTATGAGATCCGTCGTCTCAATGCCCTCAAGCCTGGTGATACCATGCCCAATGGGCAGATCGCCGGAGAGGATACAGGTATTATTGAATGCCTTGAAGCGGTAAAGGATGCCTATTACTCCTCCCCGAGAGCCGGTATCGCCTGCGGATTCAAGAACAGCGGCCTTGGGGTTGGTTTTCCCGATACCGGACGCTGCATTCTTTCTGTGGAGCAGGGCAAGGTGCATATCCGCACCAGTGCCGCATGCATGGGTCAGGGTGTGGCAACCGTCTGTACGCAGATGCTCGGACAGACCTGCTCGCTGCAGTCCGATCAGATTGTGGTCGAGGATCCCGATACCAGGCGCACCCCCGACTCAGGAACCAGTACGGCAAGCCGCCAATCGGTATTCACCGGAGAGGCGGTCAGACGAGCCGCCCTCAAGCTTAAGGAAGCGTTGAAAACCAACACGCTCGCTGATTTGGAAGGACAGGCTTTCGATGGTGAATATACGTCCATTACCGATCCGATCAATTCAACGAAGGAACATCCGGTCAGCCATGTTGCCTATAGCTACTCAGCCCAGGTAGTCGTGCTCGACGAACAGGGAAAGCTTGAGAACGTGGTTGCCTCGTGTGATGTAGGGCAGGTAGTGAACCATCAGGCCCTCACAGGCCAAATCGAGGGTGGAGTGGTCATGGGGCTTGGGTTTGGATTAACCGAAGACTTTCCGATCAAGGAAGGACAGCTTGCGGTTCGTTATGGAACGCTGGGACTGTTGCGTGCTACCGATGTTCCTCCCATCGAGGTCAAACTTGTTGAAGGACCTAACAAGCACTCCATCGCCTATGGGGTCAAGGGAGTTGGAGAACTAACCACAATTCCCACCGCCCCGGCATGCCAGAATGCCTATTACCGCTTTGACGGTAAATTCCGCACCTCTTTGCCACTGGAAGATACAGCGTACCGTTAGAAGCAACAGTAATTTGAGGAGAGATGGGCAATGAGAAATAAGGACAGTACCGGTCTCTTCAATTTCATTGCTCCCCTCTATGGTCTTTTCTTTACCTACCAGAAACGAAGGTATGCAAAAACACTTGATGCAATGCAGCACTATCTCAAGGATGAAACAATTCTTGACGTGGGCTGCGGAACCGGTGCCCTGTGCAGTGCTCTCTCTGATCGGGGCCTTGCAGTCACCGGCATAGATCCTGCTTCCAAGATGCTTTTTATTGCAAAGAGGAAGAATAAGGACAAGCCCATCACCTTTGTCCAGGCTGATGCTACAATGCCCCTTGCCTTTGCAGACAAACAGTTTGACCTTGCCATTGCAAGTTATGTTGCCCATGGCATGCAAAAAGAGATGCGCACGATGCTCTATAAGCAGATGAGCCGGGTGGCGAAGCATTACGTTATCATCCACGATTACAACGCCAACCGTTCACCGCTTACCTCCCTGATTGAATATCTGGAAGGGGGGGATTACTTTCACTTCATCAAGCATGCCCACCAGGAAATGCAGGAGTGCGTCTCTGATCTGCAACACTGCTTTTCGAAGGTGGAAGTAGTGCAGGTAGGCAAGCGTGCGAACTGGTATATCTGCACCCCAAAAATCTGAACGTACTCTTGCAAACCTCGCAGCATTGTGCATCAATTGAGAGGAAACAATACACATTTGTATACATACTCCTACATGAGGTCAGACGAAATGCAATGGATTGAACGTTTGAATGAAGCACTGCTCTACATTGAGGACAACCTGGAAGGAACTATTTCCTATGAGAAAGCGGGACAGTTGGCCAACTGCTCAACCTACCACTTCCAAAGGATGTTCACCTATGTGGCAGGGATTCCTCTTGGAGAGTACATACGCCGCCGAAGGCTTACCAAGGCCGCCCTTGCCCTGCAGCAGGGGCAGAAAGTCTTGGATGTGGCACTTCTGTACGGGTATGACTCCCCTACCTCCTTCACCCGTGCGTTCCAAGCTCTTCACGGCTTGACACCATCACAGGCGAAGAAGGAAGGAGCAGTGCTGAAGGCATTCCCAAAGATCAGTTTCCACCTGACTATCAAAGGAGATCAAGAAATGGAGTATCGAATCGAGAGCAAAGAGGCTTTCCGGGTGGTGGGTGTAACACTGAAGTTGCAGAAGGACATAGAACAGAATATGCGCGAGGTTCCGGTATTCTGGAGCAATAAGGCACAGGATGGCTCGATTGCCAGAATCTGTTCCTACATGAAACCCGGTCAGGGACTGCTGGGCCTGTGCACCAACGGTGATGATAAGGATCACTGGGTCTACACCATCGGCGTTGCCATGGAAGAGGGAACTCCCGAGGGCTTGGAGAGCCAAATCGTCGAGGCAAACATGTGGGCGATCTTCCCTGGACGCGGTCCCATGCCTCAAACCATCCAGGAAGTGGAACGACGCATTGTAACCGACTGGCTCCCCACAAGCGGATATGATTTTGCCAACGGGGTGGATATGGAAGTGTATCTTGACGATGATCCGAGAAACCAAAGTTTTGAGGTTTGGATGCCGATTAAGAAAAGTTAAGGCAGTGATGGATGAATGCCTGCATTCAGGATACTTCAGGAATGCAGGCATTCGATGTGCATGATCATCCAACATTTTGGCTTGCATTGAGTGTGCAACGTGATATGCTACCGCTATGTTATTAACCAATACCCGCTACCTCGGAAACGACTATGAGCTGCATCGCTCAGATATCAGAATCGAGGGTAGAACGATAGTAGCCATTGAGAAGAGTATTCAAAGAAAATCTGCTGAAGAAGTCATCGATTGTTCGGATTTCTTGCTCTACCCCGCCCTTGCAGACAGCCATACCCATACTCCAGACACCCTCTTTAGGGGCTTGTTCAGTGATAAACCCCTCCATAGTTGGTGTGACGACACCGCTCAAGGAAGGTTGCAGCAACAACTCTTTGACTACACCGACAACGCAGTTCTCACCCCTGATTTCCGTATCCTGGTGCTGTATGCCTACCTGCAGTACCTCAAGGCAGGGGTTGCCTGCATTGTGGAGACAGGTCAGGCCGATGAAAGCAGCCAAGCCCTCGAAGACTGTGCCCAAGAGATCGGCCTTAAGGCTTTGGTTGATTGGTATGATGAAACACCAAAAGAATTGCTTGCAAGTGATACTCTTGCCCGTGGAACCCACCTTAGCGAGGAAGAAGAACTGGAGCAGGACAGCCTGAAAGAAGCAATCAAACGAGTGCACAAAACTGGCTGGCCATTGATGACCCACTGTCTGGAAACAGAGTTCAGAAGAAGTGAAAGCCTGCGTAAGTTCGGTCTATCTACCGTTGAGTTACTCGCTTCCCACAACCTGCTCAATGAACGTACCATCCTCTTTCATTGTGTTGAGACTTCTGAAACAGACCGTGTCCTGCTTGCAGCAAGCAAGGCCCTGCTCGTCCATTGCCCGATCTCCAATCGAATCTCCAGCGCCCATGAAATGAAACTCAGTAGTCTGTTGGATCAGGGAGCCCGCATCGGACTTGGCACCGACTACCTTACCCACGATATATGGGAAGTGATGCGGACCACCTATGCAGAGCTCAAGCAGAGTGGAAACCCCGATCGGTATAATGCAAGAACCGTCTGGAAGCTTGCCACCACCTCACCCTGCCCTTCAATCTACCAAGGAATGATCGCACCAGGAATGCGGGCCGACTTGCTGTTTGTGCGAAATGCAAGTGTACTATCACCACTGCTACAGACAGAAGGCTTCTCCAACATTGCCTACAACACCCTGATGCATACCCGAGCCGACCTCATCGATTCGGTCATGGTCGATGGCAGGTTTGTTATCAGAGAGAAAAAATGTACCACCCTTGATGAAACAGCCCTTGAGCAAGCCTATTCTGAAATACTTGTACGGGTGTACGGCTCACATCTCGCCTAAGGCCGCTAGAGCCAATTCAAGCGAACGAACACGCCTTATGAGAAGTGTAGCCTGGCTGCTGCCTGGCTTGAACTTGGAGGCCATCGCTTGCAGTGAAGGAAACAAACTTGCAAGAACAGTCTTTGCTTCGTCTGTTTCTTTTGGTGTATAAGCGAACACTTGATTGTCCCACACGCTCTTGAGAGCGGCAAGTCCCATCTGAAGAGCCTTCAACCTCTTTGCAATCACCGTAGTCGACGAATCTTTTTGCTGTACACTCACAAGGGCTCTCTCCAGCTTTCGGATGCTCGAGGCAAGTGAAGCCAGCGATTGCTTTCGTATCAGTTCATCTACGTGTTCCATACTTGTTCCCAGTGTACAGAAGAGGAGCTAGCCTGCCAACAGACAAGAAACCGACTTCCCAAAGAAAGCCGGTTTAGACTTGCGATATGCTAGAATGAATTACTTCACGCTCGGTGCGGTGCTGCGATACACATCCCAGTTGTCAATCAATGTGTTGATGATCTTGCTGGATACAGCAAATCCGTTCTTCATGCCGATGGAGAAGGCCCCGGAAGAGGCATCAAGACTCTCAAGTACCGTCTGGTTTGGATACGGCTGATCAAAATTGACGACATCCCTGACAACGATAAGCCGATCGAGTTTACCCTCATTCATGGCAGCAACTCCTAACGCATTATCCTCCATCTGCGTTACCATGTAAGTACCGGCACCATAGACTGCGGTTACCACATCAGCATGGGCAGACGATCCTTTCCCATGCCAATAACTATCACCCGTAACCGAAACACCCCGCTGTACAGAGGGTTTCTCACTTGCTTCCTGACTCGAGTACTTGGCTCGATAGGCAGCGGCAGCCTTGTCATCGAGCAATGCAGTAGTTTTGGTGAGCTCATATGCCCAGTCGACAAGGTCGGTATTCAACGGGATGTATCCTGCGCGATCATACCCGGAAGACCGTAGGAACGTGGTCTCGGAACCTTTTGGATTATCAGACTGCTTCCATGCGTGCCCCAGCTCGAAGTCGACCAAGGCATCAGCAATGACTACATCACCAAGAGTCCCCCGTTCAGGACTCATGCCCGAGCATCCACTGATGACAATATACGTATCGGAGAAATCGAAGCGGCTATCGCGAAGAATGGTCGTAAGAGAAGCACCCGATTGCGCCTTCCCCATGCCTGCAATTGCTCCGGCTATCCCTTGCTCATTGACATACAGTTTCAAAGGCATGGCATTCAAGGTATAGGACGATGCCCCGTCAAAGTATGTTTCATAGAAATATTGGAATTCCCCGGCAAAGTCCCCTTTGTTCTCCCCTACCTCGAACATGCCCAATACCAACACTTTGATCTGTGTCTTCTCTGATACCGGTTGTGCAACCAGAGGAGAAACGACAAGCAGCAACAGTGCAAGTACCATCGTGATTCGCATCAATTTTTTCATGTATGACCCCTTGAAGATATGCTATGTACCTAAAGCGTACGGAATGAAAGCAATGCGATGCAAGGGGGACAAAAATTCTTATCGCTTTACTTGTTGTTGTGTTAATGGTGCATAGTGTAATTTATTACAACATTTTTTCCTAATATACTCCCTATTTCACAACATTCTTCTGAGTAGCTCAAAGAAAAATGTTTCATATTTAAACCAGAGCGCAACGAAAGGTGATTTGATAAGCAGATTCTATATCGAACACTTTGACATTTTCTGTATATATGTTAGATTAAGTTCAAGGACTTGCACGTCCCCAAGGAATACCAATGAAATCAGCATCACTTTCTACCATACTGACCCGCATCAAAGAAGAAGTACAAGCCTGTAAGGCATACCTTCCCATCGAGCGGACCATCCAAAAGATTCTCGGATCGAGAACCACCTGGCCGGCATTGAGAATCGGTGATCTTGTAGCAACCACTCCCATCGTCCAAGGTGGTATGGGTGTCGGAATCTCACTCTCTTCGCTGGCCAGCGCGGTGGCGAACAACGGAGGAATCGGAGTCATTGCCGCCAACGGCATAGGATTGTTGGAACCCGATTACTATGAGGACGGCCAGGTGGCAAACCTGAGGGCATTCAGAAGAGAAATCCGCAAGGCACGGGAACTGAGTTCAGGAGTCATCGGAGTAAACATTATGGTGGCAGTCAACGATTTCCACCAATTGCTGGATGTAGCCATTGAGGAAAAGGTGGATATTGTCTTCATGGGAGCCGGTTTGCCGATTAAGAACATGCCGGTCCAGGCGCTTCGTAAAGCCAATGTGAAAGTAGCCCCAATCGTAAGCTCGGCCCGTGCTGTTGATATGATTTTCCGCATGTGGACGAAACTCTACAACGATACTCCCGATGCCGTAGTCTTCGAAGGCCCGAAAGCCGGGGGACACCTAGGTTTCAGCGAGGAGCAGTTGGAAGACCCCGCCTTCCAATTGGAAGCGATCGTACCCCAGATCGTGGAAGCCCTCAAACCCTTTGAAGAGAGTAAGGGTTGCAAAATCCCCCTCATCGCCGGCGGTGGTGTGTACAGTGGAAAGGATATTTACAAAGTCCTCTCCCTCGGAGCTTCTGCAGCCCAGATGGCAACCCGCTTTGTGGCAACCGATGAGTGCGATGCCGACATACGGTTCAAGCAGGCGTATGTCTCCTGCACCAAAGAGCAGATCGGCTTGATCAAGAGCCCGGTCGGCATGCCGGGAAGAGCAATCCGCAATACCTTCATAACCGACAGCGAGGAGGGCAAGCGCCCTACCTTCCGCTGTGCATGGAAATGCCTTTCCTCCTGCAAAGCCCAGGAGGCAAACTATTGCATCTCGATCGCCCTCAATAATGCACGAAAGGGATTATTGCAAAGCGGATTTGTTTTTGTAGGCACCAATGCCTATCGGATCAAGAAAATTGTCCCGGTAAAGGCTCTGGTTTGTGAACTTGAAAGGGGCTATCAGCGGGCTGTCGCGGCATACCTTGAACGCACGCTCACCAAGCTGACTGCCCTGCAGTCAGAATATGTAAAAGCTGAAAGCCACGTGAAAGAGTTAGCCAAACATTACGAGGAAGCATTGCTCGCCTTCCCGCTCAAGACAGAGGTAGTGAAGGCGATAAAAAGACAATACAACCGTACAGCACTACAGGTGGAGAACCTCAAGCTCAAAATGACCGAGACTCTTGCCTCAACTTCGCTGATGCTTTCCTAAATAAGCTTGTCGGCTCCGCTGTATGCTTCTTGGACATGGATGGCCAATGCCCCATGCCCGGGAAGCTGAGCGGGGTTGAATGCTTTCATGAAGTCGAAATAGGGTCCTTCGGTATGATAACTAACCGTTCCTTTAAACTGGTAGGACTTTCTCTGTTTGGTGAGAAACAGGACTGATGCAAGCGTTCCATTCTGGATGTTCTGCTTGGTTTTATTGAAGTAGTTGTCTGCAACCACCACCGTTTTTTCATCGTAGATATCAGCACACGTTGCCCAAATACTATTGGGCATCCCCTCTGATGAAACAGTGGTAAGAACAACAGCTTTTTCACGTTCCTGCCAAGCATGCAGGATTTCTTTTGGTATCATCACACTCCCTCCGACTGGCCTAGCATATAGCTACTTGCATGCAAAGCCCAGCCTTCTTGAGTAAAACCATACAAATAGGTAGCATCTAGGAATAGGAGCTGCCATGCACACCATACCGTACAGACACTTCCTCAAGGATGTTCTCATCTGTTCACTGGGATCCTATGGAGGACCTGAAGCCCACTTTGGCGTGTTTCTCGACCATCTGGTAAGCAAGAAGCACTATCTTACCGAAGAAGAGCTGGTGGAATTGCTTGCCTTGACCAGTATTCTACCCGGTCCTACGAGTACCCAGACCATTACCGCCGTGGGGTATCGGATGGGGGGGCCTCTTCTGGCCTTTCTCACCCTGCTAGTCTGGGCATTACCGCCTATTCTGGTGATGACCACCCTCTCCTTCCTCTACCAATTTCTCAAGGACCATCAGATTTCCGAAGACATGTTACGCTTCATAGGTCCCATGGCGGTGGGCTTCATTTTTCTCGCTGCGTTTAAAATTGGGAAAAAAGTACTTACCGATGGATTGACGATAGGCTTGTTTCTCTTCGGCCTCCTCACCACCTACTTCATCCGTTCACCCTGGATTTTCCCCACCGTACTGGTATTAGGGGGAGTTGTCTCCATACTCTCAAGCAAAGAGTCGGAGCTGTTCAATACAATCACCGTCAAAGCACCATGGAAATATTTAGTCCTCTTTCTCGCCTTTGCAATCGGAACGTTGCTTCTCTCCTTGGCAACCCATAACCTTTTGATCACCCTCTTTGAGGCTTTCTACCGCTATGGGTATTTGGTCTTCGGCGGTGGGCAGGTAGTGGTTCCGGTCATGATCGCAGAACTGGTGGAAACCAAGGCCTATATGACCAGTGAACAGTTTCTTACCGGGTATGGTTTGGTACAGGGGCTTCCCGGTCCGATGTTCAGTTTCAGTGCCTACGCCGGAGGTATGGCTGCAAGAGGAGAAGGGGTTGGTATCCAGATACTTGGTGGACTACTCTCGGCAATAGGCATCTTTCTACCGGGTACGCTTCTCATATTCTTCATCTACCCCGTTTGGGAAGAGCTGAAGAGAATCAAGGCAGTAAAGGTCTCACTGAAAGGCATCAACGCGGTTGCCGGCGGGCTCATTACGGCTGCAGCCATTCTGTTATTGCAGAAGAGCGGCATTACTGTTGAAAATAGTATTGTAGCACTTGGAACCATCATAGTGCTTGCTACAAAAAAAATACCCGCCCCCTTGGTTGTACTTGCCGTTTTGGGAGCGGGTATTGCGTTCTGATTCTACCAGTTACCGAAACGATTGCTGGTAGATTTTCAGACAATCCCCATCGGTGAGGGTCATCGGGTCTACGCCAAAGAGGCCGCCCATATTCTCACGGGCGTTTTGCACCATCAGAGGAAGCTCTTCCTCTGTAATGCCGTACTTGCTCATCTTCAGATCATCCACAGCGCAGGCCTTCTGTAGCGCTACCAACGCATGAACAAAGTCCATAGCATCTTTTGCGTCTGCTTTCCCCAAAGCCTTTGCCATGGCAATCATGCGATCATCGGCGATATGGTTCTCTGCAATGTGGGTATAGTAGGCTTTGCTGATCATAATCAAGCCCGCTCCATGAGGCAGCTCTGGGTGATAGGCACTCATGGCATGCTCAAGCGAGTGTTCGCTGATACAACCGCTGAAAGTCTCTACCATACCTGCGAGTGTGTTGGCCATTGCTACATCTTCGCGCGCCTTCAAATCCTTGCCATCCTTGACGGCAGCAGGAAGACTCTTTCCGATGAGCCTGATCGCCTCAAGGCTGTACTGGTCGCTGAAGGTGTTTGCAATCTTGTTCAGATACCCTTCGGTACTATGAAACAGAGCATCGAAGCCTTGGTAGGCGGTAAGATGAGGAGGAACCGAAACCATAAGGGTGGGGTCAACAATGCTTAAAACAGGGAATGTTTCGTCATTGCCATACCCAATTTTCTCGTTGGTTTCCTCTTTGGTGATAACCAGCCAAGGATCAGCTTCGGTACCGGTGCCGGCGGTGGTTGTGATGGCAACCACGGGAAGGGGTTTCTTCAGCATTGGCTTTCCCTTGCCACTCCCCCCGTGAATATAGTCCCAAAGGTTGCCCTCATTGGTTGCCATGATTGCAATGGCTTTGGCTGAGTCGATGACCGAACCTCCCCCCAGTCCGATGACAAAGTCACAGCCTTTCTCTCTCGCAAACGCGGCCCCTTCACGTACATGCGAAAGAATGGGGTTGGGAAGAATCTTATCGAAAACCTCGTAGGAGACGTTTGCTTTTTTCAGCTGGTCCTCAACTTGGTCGAGGTATCCAAACGAACGGGTGGACTTCCCGCTGGAAATAACGATCAAAGCCCGCTTGCCGGGAAGCTGTTGTTCAGAAAGCTTCTGTAGCGAGTGCGAGCCGAATAGAATTTTGGTTGGAAGAAAAAATGTACTGTGCATTGCTGTCTCCTATCACATAGTAAAGTACTAAGAAGTGTGGATATGGGCAAGAGTAGAGAAAACCCTGCTACCGGAGGGGTAACAGGGCATAGGAATCATATCGCATGCAAAAGGCATCACCTTTTCGTTGCTTACAGGAAATCCTCTCGAGCGGGAGTAAAGAAGTCCAGGACCACCCCGGCCTGCAAACAGGTTACTCCGTGTTTCTGATTGGGTTCAAAGGCAAGGGTATCACCTGCAACGACGCGTTGCTTATTCCCTTCACTCTCGAATTCAAACACCCCCGACTGCACATACGAGAGTTGGCGATGGACATGTGAGTGCATCGCTCCCACGCCGCCAGTGGGAAACCGGACCTCTACGAGCATCATTTCTTCGGTATGGACCAGAACCTTTCTTGAGACTCCGTTCCCTAAATCCTTGACTTGTACATCTGCATATTTGAGTAGTTTCACTGTTTGCCTCCGTTACCCAGTATGCCACCTTACGGCAACTGAGGAAAGTCATTGCAGAGCAAGTTTCGAATTCTCCGGCTCTCCTGGGCTTCTTCCCGTTCATCGGGAATGACGGTAGGCATATGAACCACAGGGCCTTTGTAATAGATGGCATCCAACCCTTTACGGACAGCTTTCCAATCGAGAGCGCCCAAGCCGACCATTTTTTGGTTGTTCTCCCGAACATGCAGACAGTGCAGATAGATGCCTGCCTGCATAATGGCAGCCTCCAGGTCATCTTCCTCAAGGTTCATCTCAAAGGTATCCAAGTCGATGCCGCAATTCGAATGGTTGACTGCATGCACAAAGGCAAGGGCTTCACCGGCAGTAGGGATAAGGAAGTGTTCATATCGGTTTACCGGCCTGATATTCAGGACAACATCCTCGTCCTGGGCAAGAGGCGTGAGTGACCTCAAGCTTTTGACGCTCTGCTCCAGCAGCCTCTGTTTTTTCTGCTTCATTCCTTGCTGTTCAGGGAAACTGGTGTACAGCGGACCGTTGAGGCTTCCTCCCCCCATCTCCCCTATCGTACGAATAAGGTCCTGAAACTGGGAGAGTGCATGCCTACGCACATCCTCGTCAAGGGATGAAAGATCATACGCCGAAGTTGGTTTGATACTGTAGGAAATGTCTATCTGATGGGTTTTTGCTTCAAAACCAAGGCGCTTGCGTCCCCAAGGGCTCATCTGGTGTACCAGGATCCCATCTACTTCGAGTTGATCATAAAGCAGATGCTTGGCCTTCTGGACCAAGGAAGCGATATCCGCTTCGGCCTGAGAAGCCCATCTGGTGTAGTGTATGCCGACAAGTCTCATACTGCTGCCACCTTTTTCTTTAGTATACCAGAGGGTGATGGCAGGCGCTACCCTTTCTTCTGTGCAAAGGAATTGCTGGGTACCGCTATAAACAGGATGCATGAGTATGCTATATTCGTTCGCATGAAAACCTCACTTACGTGTCTACCCTGTTTTTTCAAGCAGGTTCTCGAAGCCGGAAAAATGTTGGGTCTGCCCGAAGAATCGATCAAGAAGATCATGGATGCGATAGGGAATGAACTACAGTATTTCCCCTTGGACATGAGCCCGCCGCAAATGGCTTATCATATGCAACGCATGTTTGTCGAACATTCGGGCAAACAGGATCCCTACCTCGAGGTCAAAACCATGAGCAACAGGGAAGCACTGTCGGTGATCGACGATTTGCGCAGCATGGTACGCTGTTCATCCTCCCCCCTGAAAACAGCGGTGAAACTGGCATGCGCAGGAAACATCATCGATTACGGAGCATTTCCAAGCGGTATCAATGTACAAGCGGAAATCACCAAGATCCTGCAGCAGGAATTGGGAGAGACAAACTCATCCCTCTTTGCATTCGAGGCCTTCCAGGAGGCTCTGGGCCAGGCAAAACGTGTGATGTATGTTGGAGACAATGCCGGGGAAATAGTCTTTGACCGGGTTTTGTTGGAAACAATTGCAAAGGAATATCCCTTGCTTGAGCTTGTCTTTGTAACCAGGGGCTTCCCGATACTCAACGATGTACTACTCAAGGATGCCCTGGACTGCGGACTCGATTCCGTTGCCACGGTTGTATCCAGCGGAAGCAGGACCCCGGGACTGGTTCTCTCGCAGGCAGACCCTGCTTTTCTGGAACTGTATCACCAAGCAGATATGATCATCAGTAAAGGCCAAGGTAACTTCGAAGCGCTCTCTGAAGAGAATGGACCCATCTTCTTCCTTTTCATCATCAAATGCGAGGTGATCGAGACTCAGCTCGGTGGGGCTAGGCGCGAGTTGGTACTCAAGCGAAACCTTTAATCGGACAAAGGATAGCCATGAAGCTTGCACTATCCTTTTACAGCTCCCATAGTAAGACCTTTTACCACATACTTTTGGAAGAACATAGTCAGAATGATTGCGGGAGCCATTATGGTTACTGCCGCCGCCATGACCGCACCCCAGTCAACTTCGACATAGGAGAGGAAGTTGTAGACGGCGATGGGCAGTGTACGAGTCTTCTGCTGGCTCAGGACCTGGCTGAACATGAAATTGTTCCAACTGAAAATGAAACTCAGTGTGGTAGCCGTAACCACTCCAGGACCGGAAAGCGGAAGCAATATCTTCACGAAAGCAGCTTGCTGGGTAAGTCCATCGACCATGGCAGCCTCTTCAAGCTCGCGAGGCACCGAGTCGAAGTACGGGGACATGACCCAGACTACCAACGGCAAGGCGATAAGCATGTGGCTGAGAATCAAGGCAACATAGCTGTCCATCAATCTGAGGCGGGAAAAGACAATATACCACGGCATCAAAAAGGAAATACCGGGCATGAGACGTGCTACCAGGATAAAAATGGAGAGCTTTTTCTGTTTGTAGCGTGCGATGGAATACGCAGCCGGCAAACCGAGCAGCAAGGAGAAGAATACACTGACGGTGGAGACTATCAGGGAGTTCTGCATATACTGCAAAAAGTTCTGTTCAACGAAAACCCGTTCGTAATTCTGCATCACCGGCTTGAAGATGAACTTCGGAGGCCAGCTGATAATATCCACTTGGGTCTTGAACGAACTCATCAACATCCAGATAAAGGGAAAGAGGATGGGGATGATTATTGCGGCAAGGACGACACCGTACAAAATGGTTGTTAGTCGCTTTTCTTTCATATTCACCTCTCCTATTGTTCAAACGCTCTACGCAGCCGCATGACAAGGAGGCTGAAGAGAAGGACGATGATGAAAAGGAAAACGAGCATCACAGCACTCTGTCCCATCCTGAAATACTCAAAGCTGTACTTGAACGCAAGCACATTGAGGTTCTCCGAGGCATACCCCGGTCCACCTCCGGTCATAGAATAGATGATGTCGTACGTCTTAAGGGCATCGATGGCCCTCAGAATGACGGCGGTGAGGATGGTGGGCATCAGCATGGGAAGCGTAATCTGAAAGAGTACCTGACGGGCATTCGCCCCGTCCACCATGGCCGATTCGTACGGCTCGGAGGAAAGTCCGGCAAGGCCGGCCAGCACGATGATGGTAATCATCGGGGTCCACTGCCAGATATCAACAATAATGAGGGATGGCATTACAGTCTTAGCATCACTAACCCACCCACTTTGGGGGAGCTTGAGAACACTCAGAACATAGTTGAGAATGCCGATAGTCGGATCATAGAACAGATTCCACACAATACCGATTGCCACCGGAGTCGCTACCAAGGGAAGCAACAGCAACGTCTTCACCACACCTTTTCCCTTGAATGTGCGATTCAGGATGAGGGCCAACGCGGTGCCAAGCAACATCTCTACGATTACCGATCCGAATGTGAAATAAAAGGTACGTCCCAAAGCTTCCAGGAATCGAGGTTCCTTCAGAACCTGCAGATAGCTCTTCAGGCCAACGACCGACAAAGGCCTGCCACTGGTAAGCGTCCAATCCGTAAAGCTGAGGAAGAAGGTATACGCTACGGGAAATACCATCAGAACAACCACGAACAGGACGGCAGGAAGCGGGAAGATATATCGTAGGTTTTTTTCAAAGAATCCTTGTCGAATCATGCAAAGCTCCTTGTTACGCAATTGGCCGACCGATAAGCTCGGTCGGCCAAGGATCTCTTACTCAAGGTTAGAGACCGTATTCACCGTCGGTCTTCAACAACGCATCCACAGCCTTCACCTTCTCTTGTGCAAGAGCAGCAAGCTTTGTAGAGGTTCCCTTCGTGTTGATGGACTCGATGATCACTTCACCGATAAGGTCGCGGGCTTGGCCGACCGAGCTCATGAACGGACGATCATACGGAAAGCCGTTCTTGGCTGCATGGGCCTGGGTCTCCACCAAACCAGGGTTCATGATCTTTCTGACTTCAGCATCAGCCCAAGCGGAGTCGCGGGCCATGGTGATGTTGGTAAGCATGCCCTGCTTGGCAAGTTCCTTGCTGGTTGCCCAATCGAGGAACTGCTTTGCTGCACTCTTGTTCTGGGAAGCAGCGGACATTGCCATACCCCAGGAAACTACGATGAACGGACTGTCGCCCTTCGGACCTTTGGGCAGCTGTGCAATGCCGATGTCATCTGCAGGAATCTGGGTCTTGGTAGGATCGACAATCTGGCCGTAGAAGACCGATGCATCAGTCCACATGGCAAGTTTGCCGGCCTGGAAGACTGGCATGACATTCTCCCACGACATGCTCGTAACGCCCTGAGGACCATAGTTGCCCAAAAGTCTGCCATAGAAGCGGATGGCTTCAAGGGCTTCGGGACTGTCAAATACAGCCTTGCCGCCGTCAAGATACCTGCCTCCATAGTTGTAGACATAGCTGGAGAGCTGGGTAACAGCTGCAGCACCCTTTCCACGGGAAGCAAAACCTGCAACACCATCCTTGTTCAAAGCTTTTGCAGCAGCTTCAAGTTCGGTGAAATTGGTAGGAACGGTAAGTCCTGCTTTCTTGAAGAGGTCCTTGCGATAATACAGCACCTGCCATTCGGTCACGAGCGGTACGATGAAGGCCGTGCCATTCTTTCTTCCGATATCAACCGAGTTGGCTGGATAGTCGGCAAAATCATAGCTGTTTAAACCCTCATACCAACCGTTCTTGATGAACATCAGCCCTTCCTGCAAGGGGCGGGTCATGAATACGTCGACAGTCGAGCTCTTGGTTGCAAACTCAGTGGTGAGCTTGTTGGTCAGCTGGCTTTCCTGCAGACTTTCATAGTTTACCTTGATGCCGGTCTTTGCTTCGAACTCGGGAATCTTGGTCTTGAGCAGCTCGCCATAGGGATGGTTTGCCAAAAGAACACGAATTTCCTGTTTCGGTGCCGCTTCAGCAGCTCCCTGTGCAAAGAGGGGATACGCCAAGCAGAATACCAGTGCCATGACAACCAGTACATTTCTTTTCTTCATAATTACACTACACTCCTTTTATTTTGTTCAACCTTTTGCATAGTATACCCCGTTTTTTCCAGAAGTGAAGCGATAAATGAATATTTATTTCTGATTGCCTGAATATTTTTTTCATACTATACTTATCTACAAGGGGACACCAATGCAAGAAGTCAGCGCCATCTATACCATACGCACAAAGTATGCAATGCTCAGTGCCAAAGAAAAGAAAATTGCCGACTTCATCCTCGAACATCCAAAGGATTCCGTGAACCCCAGCATTGAGGAACTCGCTGATCGAATCGGCATCAGTGAATCGACGATGGTCCGCTTTGCCCGCAAACTCGGCTACAGTGGGTATCAGCGCTTTCGAATCGCACTTGCCCGCGAGACCATTCCCTCCAGCGAACAACTGTTCGAGACAGAAGTCTCAGAAGGACAGGATGCAGCGGACATGGTCTTTGCCAATGCAAGGAAAAACCTGGAAGAGACCTACGCCAAGCTTGACCGGCAAGTCCTCAAGGAGGCGGCCAAGCGGTTTGCCGGCTCACATGCTCTCTATTTGATGGGCTTGGGCGGGTCGAACATTTTGGCTCAGGATGCCTACCACAAACTCATCAGGACCGGGCTGAATTGCCAATATGCCTCGGAATTCCATATGCAGCTCATGCTTGCAAGCCAGGCAACCGAAGGCGATGTCGCCCTTCTCGTCTCCCACACGGGTGCGGGACACGACACACTTGCCTTGGCCGAGGAGCTTCGCAATAATGGCTGTTTTTTGATTGTGCTGACCAGCAACACCCGTTCCCCCTTGTCCAAGCTGGGAAATTTGGTACTCAGTGTCAGCAATCCAACCTCATCAGTGGTTGCAGAATCTTTTTCCGCAAGAATTACCAGCCTCGTACTCATCGATGTCCTGTATGTGGAAGTCCTTGAGCAAATCGGAGAGCCTGGGGTAGAAAGTTTGAATAAAATGAGAAGTGTCATCGCTAAACGACGCATCTAAGAGGAGAATCATTATGAAAGCGACAATCGGCCTCATCGGCCTCGCAGTAATGGGAGAGAACCTGGTACTCAATCTTGAGAGTAAGGGATTCAGCGTTGCAGTATACAATCGGAGCATCGACAAAGTAGATTCCTTTATCGCAGGGCGTGCTAAGGATAAGCAGATCATCGGCACCCACAGCCTCCGCCAGCTTGTCGATTCAGTTGCATCCCCCCGCAAGATAATGATGATGGTAAAGGCGGGCCAAGCGGTGGATGACACCATTGAAGCCCTGCTGCCCCTTTTGGACAAGGGCGATATCATCATTGATGGAGGCAACTCCAACTATGAGGACAGCCAAAGAAGAATGGCTTATGTAGAGAACCAAGGACTTCTGTATATCGGAACCGGTGTCTCCGGTGGAGAGGAGGGGGCATTGAAGGGCCCTTCCATCATGCCCGGTGGTTCAGCCCAGGCTTGGGAGCAGGTAAAGCCGATCCTGCAAAGTATTTCAGCTCATGTGGACGGAACTCCTTGCTGTGACTGGATAGGAAGCGGCGGAGCCGGCCACTTTGTCAAGATGGTGCACAACGGCATCGAGTATGGGGACATGCAGCTCATCGGTGAGGTGTATGATCTCATGAGACGACTGCTCAAGCTCTCCAATGACGAAATGCAAGCTGTCTTTGAAGAGTGGAACAAGGGCGAGCTTGATTCGTATCTGATAGAAATCACCGCTGACATTCTCGGCTACCGTGAGGAGGATGGATCGGCACTGGTAGACAAGATTTTGGACACCGCAGGACAGAAGGGAACCGGAAAATGGACTGGTATCAGCGCCCTGCATGCTGGGGTTCCCCTCACCCTGATCGTAGAATCAGTCTTTGCCCGAAGTGTCTCCAGCCAAAAGGAAGAGCGCATTGCAGCAAGCAAGGTCTTTGGTTTCAAGCCCTCTGTGCCGGTTGCTGATAAAGAGGCCTTCGTCGAGACCCTGCGCGCTGCACTGTATGCAGCAAAAATAATCAGCTATGCCCAAGGCTTCTCCCTGATCAAGACGGTTGGGGAAGAGAACAAATGGGACTTGAATCTGGGTGGTATCGCGCTTCTGTGGAGGGGTGGTTGCATTATCCGTTCAGCGTTCCTGGACAAAATCAGCCAAGCCTTCATTACCGATCCTGCACTGAAGAATCTTGTTCTTGACCCGCATTTCGCCAAAATTCTGACCAAAGCGCAGCAGAGCCTAAGGGAAGTGGTAGCCGCTGCCGCCTTGAACGGCATTCCCACCCCCTCGCTTGGGGCTGCTCTCTCCTGGTTTGACAGTTATCGTACTGAGAATCTCCCGGCCAATCTTTTGCAGGCACAACGAGACTACTTCGGAGCCCACACGTATGAACGGGTTGACCACAATCGCGGAGAATTCTTTCATACCAATTGGACCGGCCGCGGTGGCAATACCGCATCTACAACGTACAGCATCTAACCTGAGGAGGTTTGTATGGCTCAGCTTTCACTCATGCCAAAAGAGCATGCCCATCTCGATCTGCTCTCTCTCGGTGCTCTGGTGGTCCGCTTGGACCCGGGCATCATCCCCTTTGAATACGCTTCACAGCTCGACCTGCACGTTAGCGGCGGTGAGTTCAATGTAGCGGCAAACCTCAGCAGGGCTTTTGGTCAGCGTACAGCCATCGCCAGCGCCATGGTCGACTACCCTATCGGCTTGAAAATTGAAGCCGAAGTACGGAAAATGGGCGTTTCTGGCTTCTACAAGCGCTTTACTCATGACGGGGTGCGTGGTCCGAACATGGCCCACGTCTATAGCGATCGCGGCCAAGGGCTCAGAGCCCCGGTAGTATTCTATAATCGGGCCAATGAGGCGGCAGCCTTGCTGGATGAAAAGAGTTTCGACTGGGATGCACTGCTCGGCGGTGGAGTCCGTTGGTTTCACAGCGGGGGAATTTTCTCCGCTCTTTCCCCTTCCACACCGGCTTTGATCATCAAGGCGATGCAACAAGCCAAGAAGCAGGGAGCTGTGGTTTCCTTTGACCTGAACTATCGCGAGAAGCTTTGGAAATCGCTTTCCGACAAACCCCAGGAACATGCACAGAAGGTGCTTTCTTCCATCGTCGAGCATGTCGATGTCCTCATTGGAAACGAGGAAGACCTTCAGCTTGGTTTGGGTCTGAAGGGACCGGAGGTGGTGAAAGCCGACAAGCTCGACCCATCCTCCTTCTACGGTATGATGGAGTCGGTACAGAAACGGTTTCCTTCGATCAAGGCAGTCGCCACAACGATGCGTGAGGTGCAGTCGACCAATCGCCATCGCTGGAGTGCCGTGCTCTATCTGGATGGGAAAGGCTATCAGGCACCGACCTGTGAGTTGGATGTCTATGACCGCGTCGGTGGCGGCGATGGATTTGCCAGCGGCCTGATCTATGGACTTTTGGACGGTAGGGACCCTGAGCAGGCACTCAGACTTGGTTGGGCTCATGGAGCACTTCTGACCAGTTATCCCGGGGACACCACCATGGCAACCCTCTCCCAGGTCGAAGCACTCGCCCAAGGCGGCAGTGCCCGTATTCAGAGGTAAATGATGCAAGCATTGGTGTTGACCGACTATAAGAACCTTCAGATGCAGGAAGTACCAAAACCTACCTTGCTATCCCCTACCCAGGTGCTGGTACGCATCAAGGCCGCCTCGATTTGCGGCAGCGATGTCCACGGTTATGACGGATCGACCGGAAGGCGCAGACCTCCCATAACTATGGGGCACGAAGGAAGCGGTATCATCGAAGAGGCGGGGTCGCTGGTAACCAATTTCAAGGTCGGTGATCGGGTAACCTTCGACTCGACCATCTACTGCGGGACCTGTTCATTCTGCAAGCAAGGCTTGTTCAACCTGTGCGACAATCGCAGGGTGCTGGGAGTAAGTTGTGCCGATTACCATCAGGATGGCATTTTTGCAGAGTATGCTCTCATTGAGGAACGGGTTCTTTTCCACCTACCCGAAGGACTCTCCTTTGAGGAAGCTGCCATGGCCGAGCCTGCAGGGGTTGCCGCTCATGCCATCAGCCTGGCAAGTCCCAAGCTTGGAGAGGATGTGGCGGTGGTGGGCGCCGGCTTGATCGGACTCTTGGTAATCAAGCTTCTCAGGACCATGACAAGCGGAACCATCATCGCCATTGAGATGGATGAACAACGAAGAGAGAAAGCGCTTCAGATAGGTTCTGACGTTGTCCTCGATCCCCGCGACCCTGAATTGATTGCAAAAATTAGAGCCCTTACCAAGGGTGAAATGCTGCCGCTCGTCTATGAGGCGGTCGGGGCAAGCAGCCCGATCAATACGGCTATTTCGCTGGTACGCAAAGGCGGGACGGTAGTTTTGGTAGGAAATATCACCCCAACCATAGAGCTGCCGCTGCAAAGTGTGGTCACCAGGCAGATCAGGTTGCAGGGCTCTTGTGCCATCAACGGGGAGTATCCGGCAGTTCTGAAAATGATGGCTGACAAAAAACTGGATGTTACCGACCTGATCAGCAAAGTCGCTCCCCTGAATGAGGGAAAAATCTGGTTTGACAAACTCTATAACCGAGAGGATAACCTACTTAAGGTTGTTCTGGTTCCCTGACACAAGAAACACTAAGAAAGAGGCTTGCAGTGAGTACGATACGCTATGCTTTGATAGGATATGGAAAAGTGGCAAAAGTCCATGCCAAGGCCCTCAAGGATGCCAAGGATAGTCTGCTTGTCGCCGTTTGGGGGCGCGATGCGAGCAAGGCACAAGCCTTTGCTACTGAGTTCGGCATTCTTGCTTATACTGATATGAAGGTGATGGTCAAAGAGGCCAAAGTGGATGCGGTGATCATCACCACCCCCCATCCACTGCACAAAGAACATGCCACTGCAGCATTGAAAGCAGGGGCCCATGTATTGGTGGAAAAGCCGATGGCCCTGACCGTCAGTGATTGCGATGCAATGATTGAAACGGCTAAGGAAGAGAAGAAACTACTGTCGGTGATAAGCCAGAGACGGTGGTATCCAGCAACCTTGCGCATCCACAAGGCCATCGAAGAAGGGAAACTAGGCGTTCCGATGCTCGGCCAGGTCACCATGCTTGGATGGAGGGACGAGGAGTACTACAAGAGTGACCCGTGGAGGGGCAGCTGGAGTCTCGAAGGTGGTGGGGTGTTGATAAACCAGGCCCCTCATCAGCTGGATCTGCTGCATTGGTTCCTTGGTCCGGTAAAGGAAGTGTATGCCCAATGGGAGAACATCAACCATCCCTATATTGAAGTTGAGGATAGCGCAGTGGCCGTTGTCAGATTTGAAAGCGGTGCCATGGCCTCCATTCTGGTCTCCAACTCCCAAAAGCCCGGCATCCATGCCAAGGTCCATGTCCATGGTTCTTCTGCCTATTCGGTAGGAGTGCAGACAGACGGAGGGGCGATGTTCATTGCAGGACGCAGCGGTATCCTTGAGCCGCCGGTAAACGACCTGTGGACGATTGAGGGCGAGCAGCAGAACCTGAGCCGCTACAAGGAAGAGGACACGGCATTCTTTGCATCCATCGATGCGATTGTCTACTTCTTTTCCCGCCAACAGGAACATTTCACCCAAGCAATCCTTGGCAACGAAGTTCTGATCAGCTCGGGTGAGGAAGGAAGAGAGACGGTAAAACTCATCGAGGGTATGTACCGCAGCCAGAAAGAGGGAAAGCCAATCCGCTATTGACCAAGGAACCCATGAGGGAAGTTTTTCTCCTGGAACATCAGCTCATACCTGGTGCTTCTTCCACCACTTTCGGATTGTTTGAGGACACCTTTATTAATCAGATCTTTGATGTCCCGCATCGCGGTATCATGACTGCAATGCGTGAGTTTAGCCCACTTCTGCGTAGTCAAGGATCCATAAAAATCGGTAGTCAACCTCTCTAGCATGGAACATTGACGTTCATTGAAAGACAACCTTTCAAACATATGTTTGACTTGCAGGGTTCGTTTGCAAGTCTCTACCACTCGCTCTTGAGCCTCTCGTATTTGTCCAAGATACCAGCGTATCCAGTTGGTGCAATCAAGATTCCCCTGTTGTGCTTGACGAAGCTGTTCATAGTACTCGCTCTGATGCTTCTTAAGTTGCGTTGATAGGCTGAACAATACCTGGTTGCTATCATGATGCTGATTCAGTACGTAGTCTCCTATGGTTCTCGCCAATCTCCCATTCCCATCCTCGAATGGATGGATGGTGAGGAACCAAAGATGTGCTATAGAACTACGAATTGAATCAGGGATGGCACTTGGCGCATTGATCCATGTCAAGAATGTCTCCATATGCTGATGCACAACTTCAGCAGGAGGTGCTTCAAACAGAACTTCTTCATTCTTAAAAGATCCAGAAACCACAGCTATTGATTCGGTCCTGTATGCCCCCGCATGAATAATGAAAGGCCCACTCAGATTTTGTGGGAATAATGTCCGATGCCAAGAGAAGATCCTTTGATGTGTCAGCGGCAGAGAACTTTTTAAGGCATCCAATAAGGTTTCAACCACACCTTCTATATGGGGACCTGAAAGGTGCATCGATGCATTGGGAACCTGCAACCTGCGGCAGAGTGAAGAATAAATTTTCAGTTGTTCGAGAACTTCGCCTTCAATTTCATGTGAATGATAGATTTCATCCGTGAATATTCGCGCTTCCAACTCCCTGATTTCCGAAATTCCCAGTTGGGCAAGCAACGTCTCCACCGTACCTTGCGCATGAGAAACCTCATCGATACATGTAAGCAGAGAAGAAGCATCATAGGTGAATTGAGGCCAGTCTGGATGCTGCCAAATATAACTACTCATGGTAGCATCATAGCCTGTGTGCGTAGAATAAGCAACCTAATCTACGCACAATTGTCGCATTTCTTGCGTAGATTAGACTCTCTATTCTACGCAAACGTGATATACCCAGATACAGAGATGCAAAATCCTCAGTCTGAAGCTCTGTCTTGTTTCAGCAGATGATACAGTGTTGCAGCCAACGGGACGCCGAAAAGAACTCCTGGAATTCCGAACAGTCCAGCACCGAGAATAACTGAGGCAAAGACCCAGACTCCCGGCAGGCCTACCGAGCTACCCACAACACGGGGATAGATGAGGTTGCCTTCCAATTGCTGTAGGATAACCAAAAAGAGCAGAAAAAAGAGGGCAAGACGCAGGCTTTGCCCGAAAATCAGCACAAAGCCGATCGCCCCTCCGAGATAGGCTCCCACCAAGGGGATGAGAGCGGTCATGCCTACTACCGAACCAACGGTAAGGGCATAGGGAAATCGAAAAAGCAGCATTCCCAAGGTGCACAGTGATCCCAAAATGATGGCTTCAAGGAACTGACCGGTAAAAAACTTGGAGAAGGTTTTGTTTGCTACCTGCATCGTGGAAAACAGCTTTTGATAGTGTTGCTCCGGCATGAATCGTTTGGCCAGATAGCCAAGTTGGCGTACCAGCCGATGCTTGCCGAAGAGCAGGTACAAACTGAAAATCAAAGCAACCACGCTGGTTGCAATCCCACTGATGGCTCCCCCCAACAGCGAGAAGGTATAGTCGGCAAGCTTCGGTGAGGATGCCTTGAACTCCTCAATGGCGGTATTCACATAGGTCTCTACCATTGCAAAGCCTTGTGCAAGCTCAGGCCTGCGGCTCACAAACTGCTCTAGTGAATCTGCACTTTCTTCATAGAGTACAGGCAGGTTGCTGCTGAACTGCCTGATGGCAAAGCCAAGTTGGGGGATCAGCAGAACCAACACTCCTGCTATGATAAGGAGAAAGAGACACAGTGAAATGAGGGTGGCAAGAGAACGGGCAACCATCGGGCTCTTGATGCGCTTACGAAAACGAACCTCCAGCTTTTTGGCGGGAATATCGACCAGATAGGCAATTATCAAACCAAGGAGCAGAGGTTTGAACAAGCTGAACACAAAAGAGCAAGTGTTCATGACCGTTGAAAAGTAGACGACCACCAAGGCCAATACGGCTCCAATAACCAATAACTGCAGTATTTTTTGATAGGTATTCCTTTGCATCACGTGCTCCCTTAAGCGTTGAGTATTGCACACAGACTCACGCTTTGCAAATCATAAGGCAATGAGAAATGCCATGCATATCCAGACAAATATCCCTCCACATTGCTGCCCGAAGAACACTCGCTCTGACTCTTGTCCCGTGTTATTATCCAGACAATTTTCAAGCACGAAGGAATTTTGCGTGGTATACTGGCCCGTAACAAAAGGAGATTGTTGCTATGAAAAAAATGTGTTCAATTCTCTGTGTCTTGCTCGTTGCAGGCTCTATGCTTTTTGCAGCAGGCGCTGCAGAACAGCCGAAAGCAGGGGATGCAGGCCTTTCGGGAAAACTGGTGATTTACACCTCGATGTATGACGATGTCATTGAAGCTATTGATGAAACCCTCGAAGAGGTATTCCCAACTGTTGATATTGAATTCTTCTATGGTGGAACCGGTACCCTTCAGGCCAAGATTGCAGCAGAATTCGCAGCTGGCAAACTCGGATGTGACATGCTTATGGTCGCCGATCCCTCCTACGCTCTTGAACTAAAAAAAATGGGAGTGCTTCAGCCGATCATGATCAACAACGCAGCCGATCTGGCATTCGATTATGATAAGGAAGGGTATTGGTATCCTGTACGTATCAGCAACATGGTACTGGCCTACAATCCCGCTAAGTTTGCCAAGACCGATATCCCCAACTCTTTCTATGACTTTGCCAATGACAAGCGTGTTGAAGGCATGGTCAGTATGTCCAACCCCTTGACCAGCGGCACCGCCCTGGACACCATCAGCGCCCTGAAGGACAAATATGGCTACGAATACTTCACCGCCCTTGGCAACCAGAAAGTAAAGATTGAGAGCGGCTCGGTCGCCCTGACCAAGCTTGAGACAGGCGAATGCAAAGTCATCATGATTCTTGAGGAATCGGTTCTGCAGAAGCGTGAGATGGACAAGTCCAAGATTGAGGTAATCTACCCCACCGATGGAACCATCGTTGTTCCCTCACCGATCATGTCGATCAACGACCAATGGAGTCCCAGCAAGAACAGTGCTGCCGCCAAGGCTGTCACCGAGTGGTTCATGAGTGATGAAGGACAGGCCAACATCGTCAAGGCTTGGATGCACTCTGTTTCCGCCAAGTACCCCACTCCTCCCTATGATGCCATTCCGACCAAGGAAATCCTGAAGAACACCATTCCCGTCGACTGGCAGGCAACCCTTACCTTGCGCGAAGAACTTCGCACCAAGTTCCAGGAAGCTGTAGCCAAGAAATAAGTACCTCAACATCTTGAGGCGGGAGTCTTCTTAAGAGGGCTTCCGCTTTCTTGTTCAAAGGAGCTCTCACTATGCAATCGCTCAAAATCCGTGCCCCTCAGCAAGTAGGGAAACACCGATGGTTTCTTGACCCAAAGTGGATTATCATTCTGGGCATTGTCGGATTCCTTCTGGTCTTTCAGGTTTTCCCCCTTCTCTATCTGGTATTCCGTGCCTTCTTTTCGACGGGAAAGTTCTCTCTTGAGGCCTTCAAGCGCGTATATACCTATCCCTTGAACTGGTCGGCTTTGACCAATACAATCGTCGCTGCGACCTTTTCCATGGTCTTCGGCGTCCTGATAGCCTTCCCCTTGGCTTGGTTGGTAGGTCGGACGAACCTGTATGGAAAGAAATTCTTCCGCACCCTGTTTGTCGCCACCTATATGGTTCCCCCGTATGTCGGAGCCATGGCTTGGATGCGGCTGCTTAACCCCACCGTCGGTTCCATGAACATGTTTTTCATGAAGATTTTTAATCTGGGATCGGCACCTTTTAATATCTATACGATGGGTGGCCTGATCTGGGTACTCACCGGATTCTATTACCCCTATGCCTTCATCACCATCAGCCGGGCGATGGAGAAAATGGATCCCTCCTTGGAGGAGGCCTCGCGAATCAGCGGGGCGAGCCCGCTCACTACACTGCGTACCATCACCCTTCCGATGATGCTGCCCTCCATCGTGGCAGCAGCCCTTTTAGTTTTCGTGGCAGCCGGCTCGTGCTACGGCATCCCCTCGATCATCGGAGTACCGGGCCAGATTCATACGGTTACCACAAGAATCATTGACTTCGTCTATATTGGCAGTCAGGAAGGGCTCACCGATGCCACAACCCTGGCAGTCTTCTTGATGATCATCGCCAACGTAGTGCTCTATCTGTCCACGTTCTCGATCGGTAAGAAGCAATACATCACCGTCAGCGGCAAATCGACCAGACCCAACATCGTTGACCTGGGCAGGTGGAGAATCCTCATTACTGCCGTGGTGGTGATCTTTGCTCTGGTGGTAGTCATCATTCCCTTTGTGACCGTAGCCCTTTCCAGCATTACGGTGAACTTGGGTGAGTCGGTATTCTCCGAAGGCAATATCACATTCAGGTATTGGGAACGTATCTTCACCCGCAAGTCAATTCTCAATTCGACGAAGAACAGCTTGATTACCGCTGTGATGGCTGCCACCTTCGGACTGCTGATCTCCTGTATGATGGCCTACCTGTTGGTACGTACCAACGTCAAAGGAAAGAAGCTTCCCGACTTCATGATTACTGTGGGAAGTGGGACTCCATCCGTCGTCATTGCGCTCGGCTTGATCATGACAATGAGCGGCAAGTTCGGCATCAACATCTACAATACGCTGACCATCATGGTAATCGCCTACATGATCAAGTATATGATGATGGGTATGCGAACGGTGGTGAGTGCGTTGACGCAGATCAGCCCATCCTTGGAGGAGGCATCCCAGATATCGGGAGCCTCGTGGCTGAAAAGCATGAAGAATGTCACCCTGCCCCTCATTGCTCCCGCTCTGGTTGCAGGTTGGTTCTTGATCTTCATGCCCTGCTTCTACGAACTGACCATGTCCACCTTGCTCTACTCAACCAATACCAAGACGCTTGGGTATGAGCTGTATACGTATCAGACCTACCATAACCAGCAGACTGCCTCAGCCTTGGCGACTGCGATCCTGTTCATCGTCTTCGGGATCAACTGGTTGTTGAACAAGCTCACCGACGGTGAATTCTCAATCTAAACGAGGTGCATGATGTCTAGAATTGTAATCAAGGATGTGAAGAAAGCCTTTGGAGAGGTAGTTGTCCTCTCCTCCTTCAATGCAGAGTTCGCCGATGGTGAGTTTGTCACACTCCTCGGTCCCTCCGGTTGCGGCAAGACCACGATGCTGAGAATGCTTGCAGGATTCGAGAAACCCACCGAAGGGGAGATATTCATCGGTGATAGGGAGGTAAGTTCAACCAAAGACTTTGTTCCTCCTGAACGTAGAGATATCGGGATGGTGTTTCAGTCCTATGCCGTTTGGCCGCATATGACGGTGTTTGAAAATGTCGCCTACCCGCTGAAGATGAAGAAAATGCACAAAGATGGAATAAAGAAGCTGGTGGAAGAGGTACTGGAAACTGTTCACCTATCCCAGTATGCCCAGCGCATTCCCAGCCAGCTCTCCGGAGGCCAGCAGCAGCGAGTAGCCCTCGCCCGAGCTCTGGTGGCAAAACCGCAGTTGCTGCTGCTCGATGAACCGCTGTCCAACCTCGATGCGAAGCTGCGCGACTCGATGCGCTTCGAGATCAAGGATATCCAGAGGCAGCTTGGTATCACCGTCGTGTATGTCACCCACGACCAGATGGAGGCAATGACGATGAGCGACCGTGTCATTGTCATCAACAAGGGCGTAATCCAGCAAATCGGGAAGCCTACCGATATCTACCGTCACCCCGCCAACCAGTTCGTCGCAGACTTCGTGGGAAAAATCAACTTCCTGGAAGCTACCAGCAAGGACAAGGTGCTAACCTTCAAGAAATCGGGTCATCAACTGCCGTATGAAGGAAAGCTGACAGGGGATGTCGTGGTAGGCATCAGACCGGAGAATGTGCGTTTTGTTTCAATGAAAGGTGATTTCGAAGGGAAACTTATCAGCAAGTTCTACCTTGGGGATGTGAATGACTGCCGCCTCGATCTGGGTGGAGAGGTGATCAGGGTGATTGCAGAACCAACGAGCTTTGATTCATCCAACGTAGGAGAGACTTTTCTGCTGCGCGTTGATGAATATTCTGTATTCAAGGACGATGGCGACGATTCGTATTCCAAGATTCTCACGTAAGAGGACCATACTATGGCACAAGAATTGAGAATTATCACAACCGGGGGCACCTTTGACAAGCAGTACGATGCGATCAGCGGGGAACTCACGTTTCGTGAGTCCCAGCTCCCTCGTATTCTGGGCCAGTCACGCTGTACGCTCACCGTCCACCTGGAAGGGCCGCTTGCGGTGGACAGCCTCTATATGACAGAGGAGCAGCGTCATGAAATTGCCAGGACGTGTTTGCATAGTGCCGAGGACAGAATCATCGTCGTACACGGCACCGATACCATGTGCAATACTGCAAAGGTGATAGCAGAAACCCTAGGCAAGGAGAACACCAAGACTGTGGTGCTTACCGGCGCCATGATTCCCTACTCATTGGAGGGATCTGACGCCATCTTCAACCTAGGGACTGCCATCGCTTCGGTCCAGTTGCTTCCAAGCGGAGTCTACCTGACCATGAGTGGAAGAATCTTCAGCTGGGACAACTGCCGAAAGAACAAGGAAAAGGGAATATTTGAGACCCTTACCTAGGTAAAGGTCTTTGACAGGAGTGTTTGATCGCGACCTGCTGCTTCTTGTCAGCAGAAAGGATCAGGCTGCTCATCACCTCAACCACATGGCGGGCAAGAACACCGCTGGCGCGATTGTCTGAGCCTTCTACAATCGATTGGGCAATATCGGCCACACCCAAGCCTCGGGAGTTTTCGGCATAGTCGAAGAGCAGGGGAATCTCCTTCCACTCCTTGGTTCCTTTCCTGCAAAACAGGATGGGACCGCCGAAGGTATTGGGATCGGGAACCTGCAGAGACCCCTCGGTACCGTAGATTTCCAAGCGGGGCATGCTGTGATGCCAGATATCGAAGCTGGTTACCAGTGTGGCAACAGCTCCCGACTCAAAATGCAAGGCTCCTGCAATGTGGGTGGCAACCTCAACGTCGATGACTTCTCCCTTCTTGGGCTCACTGGTGACGGTCCTCGTCTCAAAGCTCTTCTGGGCATACCCGGTCACCGAGTCAACAGGCCCCAGCAGATTCACCATGGCAGTGATGTAGTAGGGACCCATATCGAACAAGGGACCGCCACCTACCTGATAGTAGAAGGCCGGGTCCGGATGCCAGCTCTCATGGCCGTGGTTCATCATAAAGGCAGAAGCGGCTACAGGCCTGCCGATCCACCCGTCATCGATGAGCTTGCGACACGTCTGGATTCCCGCACCAAGGAAGGTATCGGGAGCACACCCAAGACGCAGTTGCTTTTTCTGAGCCAGCTCAACCAGAGCTGAGGCCTGTTCAACATTCAGAGAGAGGGGCTTCTCCACGTAGACGTGCTTACCCGCCTCCAAGGCTTGCTTGCACAGTGCAAAATGACTTTGCGGCGTTGTGAGATTGAGCACCAGGTCGATCGCAGGGTCCCCTAGCAGAGCCTCTACATCGGCGTACTGCTTGACTTTATACTGCTCGGCTACGCTAGCTGAACGTTCACTGAGCAGGTCGACCACCCCGACCAGCTCGACTTTGTGGGAAAACACCTTGGTCAGGTTCTCCAAGTAGATTCCGCTTATCTTTCCAAGCCCTATGATTCCAACTTTGAGTTTATCCATATCAGAACATCTTCCTTTCACTGGCGAATCGGTCGATCGTCAATCCTTGCTGTAGGGCAATCTGTTTCCCTTCGGCTGCCCACAGAAGGCCCCGCTTCATCAGATCCCAAGCCTCAGGTATGTCAAAGATATCATCGTGGTGTCCCAGTGAGTTGTAGAAAACCCTTCCATGTCCCCACTTCTTTGTCCATACGACCGGCATCTCAACCTGGCCATTGGTACTGTGGTACCAATCGACAGTGGGAAACGTCGTAGTGGCAAGTACTTCCACCACGGGATCGACATGTAAATAGTACTGTTCACTGACCACATCGAAGTCCTTGATATCCTGTATCAGTTCACTGCTGCCCTGCTTGATATGTACCTTGTACGGAACTCCATCGGCACCCGGGTGGGCAACCCAATTGCCGCCCATGATGAACTGCCACAATACATTGGTACGGAATGCATCACACATTCCCCCATGGCAACCGGCCACCCCCACTCCGCTCCCGATTGCATCGGCTAGATGGTTCGTCAGCTTGGAGTGCAGTTCGCCCATGGTCCAGATGGGAATGAACAGGTCGAGGCTGAACAAGTACTCCCGGTCCTGGAGAATGTCGAGCGAGCGTTCGACTCGTACCTCAAATCCCGCTTCTGCAAGAAACGTGGAAAAACGCTTTGCAACCAACTCCGGTTGATGGCCATCCCAGCCACCAACCAACAAAAGAGCTTTTTTCTCTGCCATGCTGACTCCTTACTCCAATTCCGTATAGTGCAAGAATGCAAAATCAGCGCTCTTTCCAAAGCCTGTCATATCCTGGCAGGAGAGCGTGAAGAATGCACCGGTAAAAGCCGTATTGTCCAATCGGTCATCGCTGATACGCAGTGCATCACTATCCTGACCGTATTGAATGTACTGTTTGCCATCCAAGGAATAGAAAAACCTGACAATCCCATAGTCGGTCTCAACGCGCAGGTACAGCGAGGTAGCGTCCCCGACTACAACCGGCTCAAACGGTTCATCGTGCTTGCCGTTGTCGCAACTGAGCAGACAAATCACCTTCCCCAGCACTTCATCATGGCTGAAACGGAGGTAGTAATACTGACGGGTTCCGTAGTAGTAGGAAAGGCCGGCCATATGTTTGTACCAGGATGGATCGAAATCGACCTTGGTGGTAACGGTACATTTGAAAGCCTGCTGCCTGCGTCCCACTGATGCCTGGGTAAAGGTGGAATTGGGGCTCTCCTTGCCGTAAAGGCGAAGGTATCCCTTGCGTGCTTTCAGTGAAAGAACATCCTCTCCGAGAGGCATACGCAGCGTCTGGAAATCGACAGGCAACCGGGGGCCATCGAACGTGTAGTGAATATCCACAAGACCTGCGGGCATTGCATCAAACGGGGACTCAAAGAAAGTTCGTGGAGCATTGCCGCCGCCTTTGATCCTCGGCCACAAATCCTCATCGAAGACAATATTCTGGATGGAAGTCTCCCGCCCAAGCATACAGTGCTTATCCACCGGGCGGCCACAGAGATGGACCATCGCCCACTCACCGTTTTGCATCTGCACCAAGTCAGCATGACCGGCCTTCTGGATCGGAAGGTCGGGTCTATCCCTGCTGGTGACCAAAGGATTGCCCGGCATCTCCTCATAGGGACCATCAATGGATATTGAGCGGGCAACCGACTCTGCATGATTGTAGAAGGTTCCCCCTTCGGCTACCAGCAGATAGTAGTATTTGCCGATGTGGTAGAGATGGGGTCCTTCAGTCCAACCCAGTTCAGTTCCTTTGAAAATAAGCTTGGGTTCACCGGCGCAGCAGCCCATTTTCATGTCGAACTCTTCCAGCACGATGCCGGCAAACCGGCTGTGGCCCTTTCGGAAATCGGTGGTCATGGTAACCACATACTTGCGTCCGTCATCGTCGTGGAAGAGCGAGGGATCGAAACCATAGCTATTGAGATAGATCGGCTCGCTCCATGGTCCGGTGATGGAAGCAGCGGTAACCAAGTAGTTGTGGGTATCCTTGAAGTGATCCTTGGTATGCACGATGGTATACAGCAGGTAAAAGGTTCCCTTGTCGTAGGTAAGACAGGGGGCCCACACTCCGGTGGAGTCGAGACAACCACGCATGTCGAGCTGGCTCACCCGATCAAGCGGCCGGGTAAGGAGCGTCCAGTTCACCAAGTCCTTGCTGTGGTGAATCTGCACCCCTGGAAACCACTCGAAGGTCGAGGTGGCGATATAATAGTCATCCCCAACCCGAAGGATGGAAGGATCGGGATTGAAACCTTTGAGAATTGGATTTGCTACGAGCGTCATGGGATCTCCTCTTAACCTTTCAAGGCACCCTGGGTAAGGCCGTTGATAACCTTGTCCTGTGCCACGAAGTAGAATATTAGTACTGGAAGTGAACCTACCAGAATGGCAGTAAGCACTGCGGGGATGTTGATCGTCTGGAAGCCGTAGAAGTCACGGATACCAAGCGAAAGCGTCTTCTTCGAACGAGTGTCGATCATGACCAGGGCATAAACGAATTCGTTCCACATGGTCAGGAAGGTGTAGACACCCACGGTGGAGACAGCAGGACCGGAGAGAGGCATCACAATCTTGCGATAAATCAAAAAGAGCGAGCCACCATCAATCTTGGCAGCCTCATCAAGTTCCTTGGGCATCTCCTTGAAGAACTGGGTCATGATAAACACCGAAACGGGAATATTGAACGAGATGTAGGGCCCGATAAGGGCGAAGAGCGTATCGTACACCCCAATGTTGATACTGAGCGAATAAATGGGGATCAAGGTGGTATGGATGGGAATCATCATACCGGCAACAACGAGAAAGAATATGCCCTTTGTGACTTTGAACGAGAATTTGGCAAACACAAAAGCCATCAGAGAGGATACAAGAATTACCAAGGTAACACCACTGGCACTGACAATCAGGCTGTTGATGAAGTATCTCAAAAATGTCGGAGCAAAAACCAACTTGTAATTTCCGAGGAAGAGTTTCTTCGGGGGCTGCCAGATATTCATCATGTACTCTGGAAGGCTCTTGAAACTGTTGAATACCAAGAAAAGCAACGGGAAACCGGTAAGAATGAGGACCACAATGCAAAAGAGATAGATACCGGCTTTGAACAATTTGTCGCTAGCATGTTCTTTTTTCATATCAATGAGCCTCCCTCACCCTGGTGATATAGAGGAAGATACAAGCAAAGAGGAAGCAGATGATGAACATCAAGCCTGCAATGGCAGAGGCATAACCCATCCCAAATTCCACGAATCCTTTCTTGTACATATACGTTGCCATGAGTTCAGTGGCACCACTGGGTCCGCCACCTGTCATGATGTAGACCAAATCAAAATATTTAAGAGAACCTACCATCGACATGACCGCACTGGTACGCAGTGTAGGGACCATCAGAGGCAACGTAATCTTCCAGAAAACTTGCCAGCGATTTGCCCCGTCGATAGTGGCAGCTTCATACAGTTCGGTGGAGATGTTGGTCAGACCGGCCTTCAGGATGATCATGTAGAAGGGGATGAACTGCCAGCAGATGACAAACAGCACCGAAGGCATGGCAGTACGGACATCGGCAAGGAAGCCGATGATGTAGTTGCCGAGTCCGATCTGGTTCATGACATATGCCAGGATGCCGAACATCGGATCAAAGAAGAGCTGCCACATAATGCCGGTGGCAACCGTGGAGAAAAGCATAGGCAGGAAAAAGATAGTGCGGAAGAACCGTGTTCCCTTGATGGTGCTGTTCAATGCGAGGGCGAGCAGCAGTGCCAAGGGAAGCTGGATGACAATCGAGGTGATCATCAATATCAGGTTGTTTTTTACCGCAACACCCATCATGGGATCCTTGAAGAGCTTGAGGTAGTTCGCAAACCCGACAAATCCGGAATTTTGGCTGATACCGGTCCAGTCCAACGTGGAAAACTGGAAGGTCATGACAATACCGTAGAGATTATAAATACCATAAAACAGGAGACCCGGCAGCAAGGCTGCCACAACAAAGAGAATCTCCTTATGGTCGATCGCTCGGCGTTTCGTTGGAACCATACTTACATTCCTTATGATGAAGAGCGGGAGGCTGTAGAACAGCCTCCCTTATAGAGAGATTCCAATGCTTATTTCTTGGCAGGACCCAAAACTTCAACAGCCTTTGCTTCCACCAGCTTTGCAGCCTGGGCGGGAGTCATGGTCAAACCAAACAAGGCCTGAGTCGTATCCTTATGCACTTCTGCGAGGGCAGGAGGCATGTACTGATCGTAGAAGTTCTGCATAACCTTTGCACCCATGAGCACATCATACTGCTGCTGAATGAGAGGATCCTTGATCTCGATGCCCTTGACACCGGAAATCATGCGTGACCCATTGATCATGTCCTGACCATAGGCAAGGTCGGAAAGAACTACGAGCAGATCAAAGGCTTCCTTCGGGTACTTGGTGCCACCATAGACATGGATGACATTTCCGCCACCAACGATCTCGTCGGCAGAACCATTTGCACCTTCGATAACCGGGAACTTGAACAAGCCAAGATTATTCTTATAGAAGTCAGGAGCTTCATTGATACAGTTACCAAGCAGACCGTTGGTCTGGATGAGGTGTGCAGCTCTGGAGCTGTAGAACAACATTCTTGACCCGCCGGTATCATAGTTGATGCCGTTCATGCCTTCAGGATAGTAACCCTTGCGAACCCATTCCTGAATCTTCTCTCCGGCCTTGATGAAACTCTCGTCCTCGAAGGTCTTTCCATTTTCCCTATTGAAGGCATCGATGAAGACCTGTGCTCCACCGTAGCGCATCGAAAGGTAAATGAAGGTAATGGCGCCGGGCCACTTGCTGGCGTTACCCAAAGCGATGGGGATAATCCCATTGGCTTTCAGGACGTCACAGTTGTGCTCGAATTCAGCGAGGGTTGTGGGAGCCTTCAGACCGTACTTATCATACAGCTGGCGGTTGTAGTACACCGAGGAAGGTCCGCAGGTAATCGGAAGACCATAGACCTTGTCTCCGCTCATACTGATGGAGATACCGGGTTCAAGATAGTTTTTGGAAACACTCTTTACCTGTTCGGTAATATCAAGCACCTTACCGGCCTTGATGAACTCTTCCATCCAGCCACCACCCCAGGTGATGAACAAGTCGGGAGGATTTCCACCGCCCATAGCAGTCTTCAGCTTGGTTTTGTAGGGATCGTTCTCGATCGCCTGCTCAACCACTTTCACATTCGGGTTGGCCGCTTGATAGCGGGCAATAGCCGCTTCCATGGTTGCACGTCGGGAGACATCAACACCGATGTGCCACACATTCAGCGTGATCTGTTCAGCTTTGACAGCTGCTGTTGCTTCGGGAGCCCCTGCTGCAAACAGCAAGGACATTCCCACTACCAGGGCTAGTGCCAAGGTAATCATTTTCTTCATGCAGTAACCTCCTTTTAGGTAACGCATCACTTTGCATTGCAAGCCTCTCAAGCCTGCATCCTTTCATGTAACCAGTGTGGGGTCATTTGGGCCAGACAAGAATATCTAATATATGCATTACATATGTTTTATTGATATTTTAAGTAAAATCATCTACGAATAATCAAATACATTACAATAAATATTTGTTTATTAAACAATTAATAAAGAAAAACCACAAATCACAATAGTACATATGTATTATTGTGTTCATGGTTGAGATGCAAACCCCTATGTATGTCGTATTGACACTCGGTAACTACCTTCCCAAATACCCCCCGTCAACAGGAAGCATGATGCCGCATACATAGTCTGAGGCATCACTGGCAAGGTATATTGCAGCCCCTGCCATATCCTGGGGTTGCCCCCATCGTTTGGCGGGGATACGCTGACTTAATTCTGCAAACCGCTTCTCGTCTTCGACCAACGCTGTATTGATCGGCGTAGCCATGTAGCCGGGAGCAATGCAATTGACGTTGACGCCCAGAGAAGAGAGCTCATTGGACATGGTTTTGGTCAACTGCATGATTCCACCCTTTGCGGCACAATATGCTACTGTATAGACTCCGGCAGCTAGCGAGTTGACTGAGGCGGTATTGATGATTTTGCCCTTGCCGAGGGCGACCATCAGACGTGCCGCCCATTGGGCAAGATCGAATACAGAGGTAAGGTTGAGCTCAATGACCTTGTCCCAATCTTCCATGGGAAATTCGAGAACCGGGTGACGGATTTGAATTCCTGCATTATTGACCATGATATCGAGCTTTCCAGAAAGCCTCTCTTCAATGGCTGCCTTAAGCCTTGTACGGTCTGCCCTCTCCAGCAAATCTGCACACAGGCCTTCTGCAAGCAGTCCTTGTGCTCGCAGCTGTCCAGCTTTTTGGGATACCTCAGGGTTTACATCAACGAGGATGACAAAAGCCCCTGCCTGGGCAAGGCCCTCTGCCATACCCCATCCCAGCCCCTGATAGGAGCCGGTCACCACTGCATTTTTACCCGTCAAGTCAAATGGATTTCGTTTCATGCTACCCCTTCTTGCTTACCAGGGGATTCCACCCGTCGTTGATGAATTGGTCGATCGTACGGTTGCAACTGCCAAAGGTGATGAAATCCTCGGTTTGCATGCCATCCTCATCATAGGCCTTGCGGAATTCTGAAAGCTTCAGCAGCCGTCGGATAACAGCATCATCGACTGGTTTGTCGATCTCTGTCTCAAACGGTCCCTGAAGAGAGAGAAGCTCTTCCTGAATTTTCACCGAAATGGACATAATCATCCTCGCCCCGCTAAGTGCGGTGATGTGATTAGCACCTCTACAGCCCGCCGGCATGAGATAGGTCTCATAGCCACGCTGCGTAAAGAGTTGATACGCTTTCTTGATGCAGGCAGTTCCTGCCTGACGGATATCCGATTCCAGAACATCAGCTTGTTGGTCCTGGGCAACATCCCGAAGGTAGTCGTCCAGCCGTCCCACCATGAGGACTGCGATGGTAAGCGGAGCTTTCAAGCCCTTTTGGCGAGCGCGCTCAATACCACGCTTGGCGGCTTGGGCAACGCTAAGCACCTGCGGTACAGTAAAACTAACCGTAGCAGCCACATTGATGCCAAGTGCGGCACACTCTTCGTAAGCTTGAATGCCTGCTTTGGTTGCCGGCAGCTTGATCACCACATTGGGAAACCACGTTGCGTATTGCTTTGCCTGGGAAAGCATGTATGCATAATCGCCGCACTTGTTCGGATTGGTCTGTACGCATACATACCCGTAACCAGGAAGTCTTTGGAGATATAACTCAGAGAACGATTGAGCGTAATGGCCCGTGACTGCCTTAACCAAGCCAAGCACCTTCTCATCGCCGTAAAGCGACAAGACATCCTTGATTGCATCATTCCACTGTCCAGGCTGGCTGGACAGTGTTTGATTGACCAGAAACGGATTGGTGGTCATGCCTACCGCACCCCACGAAAGAGCACGTTGTTGTTCATCCTGATTGGCGGAATCATGCCACCATATTGAATCTGTTTCGTTTGCCAGCCACTGGAGGTAGTTCATCAAGGCTCCTTACTGTCCGATCTTCGTGCCGGACAGCTTGGCGTAGTAGCGGGCAAGGGCGCTGTGGTCGTCGCCTCCGAACCCGTCGCTGTGCAGCGTCTCCATCATCTCGCGCGCAAGTGAGGTCAGCGGGAGCGGGGATCCCACCCCGTGGCCGGTGTCCAATGCATTGGCGAGGTCCTTGATGTGCAGGTCGATCTTGAAGCCCGGCTTGAAGTTAGAGTCCATCATCATCGGGGCCTTGGCGTTCATCACCGTGCTGCCCGCAAGACCTCCCTTGATCGCATCGAACACAAGGTGCGGGTCCACCCCGGCCTTGCGCACCAGCGTGAAGGCCTCCGCCACCGCCGCTATGTTCAGCGCCACGATGATCTGGTTGGCCAGCTTGGTCGTGTTGCCCGCCCCGATCGGCCCGCAGTGCACCGCACTGGCCCCCATGACCAGCAGGATGTCCCTCACTTCCTCGAAGAGGCCCTTCTCCCCCCCGACCATGATCGCAAGGCTGCCGTCGATGGCCTTCGGCTCGCCGCCGCTTACCGGGGCGTCGAGCATGCGCACCTTTTTCTGTGCACAGGCCTTCTCGACCTCCTGGCTTGCAAGGGGGGCGATGGAGGACATGTCGATGAGGATCAGGCCCTCTCTTGCCCCCTCGAGCACCCCGCCCTCTCCCATGACCACGCTCTTTACGTGCGGGCTGTTGGGCAGCATCGTGATCAGAAGGGGCACCTGGCCCGCCACGTCGGCAGAACTCCTGCCCGCTGTCGCTCCGGCTGCAACCACATCGGCCACATTGGCCGCATTCACATCATAACAAACAATACTATGACCTGCCTTCAGCAGGTTCTTCGCCATGGGCTTGCCCATGATGCCAAGTCCGATGAATCCAATCTTCATAGTGTTTCTCCTTACTTGACGGCCAGAACGTCTCTGACTTTCTGCGCCACATCCTTGGGCTCCAAGCCGTAGTGCTTGAGCAGGATGTCATAGTTCTCGGCACTCGTACCGTAGCAGTCACCGACTCCAAGAATCTCCAGCGGCAGGCGGCTCTTTGACAGGGCGCTTGCAACGGTACTTCCAAGTCCGCCGATAATACTGTGCTCCTCAGCCGTCACCACAGCTTTCACACCGTCGCAGTAGCCTAAAAGAACATCCTTATCCAGCGGCTTGATCGTGCTGACATTGACTACCCTGACGCTGATCCCTTCCTTCTTCAGAAGTTCGGCAGCCGCCATCGACTGCTGCACCATGATACCGGTGGCGAACACCACCACGTCTTTTCCCTCAACGATTTGCGTCATCTTACCGATGTGATACTCGGCATTGGGATTGGTCACGATCGGCAGGTCGTTGCGATTGATACGGATGTACACAGGTCCCTTGCTTGCAACCATCGCCTTGACCATCTGCTCGGTCTCCACTGCATCACAGGGGGAGAGCACGGTCATGTGAGGAAGCACCTGCATCAGGGCGATATCGTCGATGCTCTGGTGGGTCTTGCCGTCGCCGTAGTCCGAGAGGCCCGCACTCGAGCCGCAGATTTTTACATTCAGGTTTGCGATGGTGATAGAGGAGCGGATCTGGTCGTAGGCACGACCGGAGGCGAACACTGCGAATGAGTTGATGAACGGGATCTTGCCCGTCAACGAAAGCCCAGCTGCCGTGCTTGCCATGTTCTGCTCGGCGATGCCCATCTGGAAATACCGCTCGGGGTATGCCGCGGCAAACAGACTGCTCATCGTCGAATTGCCCAGGTCGGCCTCCATCAATACGATATTCTTGTTATCCTTTCCCAGTTCGACCAAAGTCTCCCCGTAGGTCTTCCTCAAGCTGTCACTCGTTCTCATGCCTCTACCTCCCGCTTCATGGTCTCGATGCACTGCCATGCAATCTTGTACTCTTCATCGTTCATGGCAGCATTGTGGTATTTCGCCTTTCCTTCTGCGAAGGGGAAGCATTTTCCCTTGATCGTGTGGGCAAGGATTGCCGTCGGGCCGTCGGTGTAGGCTTTTGCTGCATCGAGGGCTTTCAGGATCTGGACCATGTCATGGCCGTCGATCTCGATGACGTTCCAGCCAAAGGACTTCCACTTCTCCACCAGATTGGCGATGGGGAAGATTTCGGCGGTGGTGCTGGTTGCCTGCACCCCGTTCCAGTCGATGATGGCGCACAGATTGCTCGCCTTATAGACGGAAGCGGCCATCACGGCCTCCCAGATCTGCCCCTCGGCAAGTTCTCCGTCTCCCAGGATTGCATAGACGCGGTTTTCGCTCTTGTCCAACCTGAGGCCGAGTGCCATGCCCAGTGATACGGACAAACCTTGACCGAGCGAGCCGGTAACGGCCTCGATTCCGGGGGTTCGGTCCATGTCCGGGTGTCCCTGCAGCATACCGTTGAAGGTTTTCACCTTACCCAGTTCACTGCGGTCGAAGTACCCCAGCTCTGCAAGGCAGGCGTATTGGACCAGCACCGCATGGCCCTTGCTCATGATTAGACGATCGCGGCCCGGATCCTTTGGATTGGTCCTACTGACTTTCATTGTGTGGAAGTACAGGGCCGCCATCACATCCGCTATCGAGCTGCTGCCACCAAGATGCCCCACTTTTCCCGGAGGTATCATCTCCAGGATATTGGCACGTACCTGAATCGCTTTGCGCTTCAGTTCCTTTACGATTTCTTGTGAATATTCCATGATTTTCTCCTACTCCTCTCATTGCCTTAGCAACAGGTGACTCCGCCGTCCACCGGCAGGGCGATCCCGTTGATGAAGGAGGCTTCTTCGCTGGCCAGATACAATACTGCATTGGCGACATCGCTCGCTGTTGCAAGCCGTCCCAGCGGCACCTCATCAAGGCGCTGCTGCTTCTTGATCGGATCCTTGAACATCTGTTGCACCAACGGGGTGTCGACGGTGCTCGGGTGGATCGAGTTGCAGCGAATGTTTTCGTGTCCGTACCGGCTGGCGATTGCTTTGGTCAGCAGCGTCACCGCACCCTTGCTGGTGGTGTAAGCCTCCGGCGTATAGCGATGACCAATGAGGCCGCAGACCGAGGAAGTATTGATGATAGCCCCGCCGCCCTGCTTCCGCATTACCGGCAGCACGTATTTCGTTCCCAAGAACACGCTCCCCACATTGACTGACATCATGGTATTGAACTCAGAGAAGTTCATCTCTTCGATGGGCTTTCGGATGTTGATGCCTGCATTGTTCACCAGGACGTCGATTCTTCCTGCTTCCGTTACGATTTGGGCAATGACTTCCTGCCAGGCTTGCTCACTGGTAAGGTCCAGCTTGAGGAACGTCGCACTATACGACAGTTGTCTCATCTGAGCCTGCAAGGCTTCACCCTTTTGCACATCCAAGTCCAGAATATAGAGCCTCGCCCCGTTTCTGCAGAGAAGTTCCACCATTTCAGCTCCCAGTCCACCGGCTCCGCCGGTGACCAGGATGACTTTATTTTGTACGTTCACACCCGCTCTCCTTCTCAACCAGCACTTGGACTGGTCATGTCCTTAGCTACCCGACTGTTCCGTACGCCGGAAAACAAAATCCAAATGATGGCGAGCATAAGAACGATACCGACCGGTCGTCCCAAAAGCGGGATGATCGAACCCTGTCCCTGCATCAGAGCCTGACGGAAGCTGATGTCTGCCGTAGGTCCAAGAATGATGCCGAGCACCAAGGGAGCCATGGGATAGTTAAGCTTGCGCAGGATGTAGCCCAGGATACCAAAGACAAACATAACACCGATATCAAAGCTATTCACATTGCCTGCATAGGCACCAATGACCGTCAATGGCACGATGATAGGCATGAGGATCTTACGATTGATCTTCAAAATCTTAACCATGGGCTTTACCAAAGCAAGACCGAATACCAGCATCGAGAAAGTGGCAATAGTCAAGGTTATTGCAGTCAAGTAGAGGAAATCAGGAGATTCCAAGGCCAGCATCGGACCGGGCTTGATTCCGTGCAACCAAATGGCGGCGAGGAACATGGCTGCCGGTGGCGAGCCTGGAATGGCAAGCGTAAGCAGAGGAATCATGGCACCACCGACACAAGCATTGTTTGCCGTTTCAGCCGAAGCCAATCCCTCATAACAGCCCTTCCCGAACAGATGGCCTTTCTTGCTTCGCCGCTTACCGACATCGTAGGAGACCCAAGCGGCAATATCTTCACCAGCACCAGGGACGGCACCGATGCCACAGCCGATCAGGCCGGAACGTACTGCAGTATGCACGATATCCTTGACGATATTCTTGGTCGGGAGCACCCTGCCGAGCTGAGTTTCTATCGAGTAAGGAATATCTTCCTGCAACACAGAGAGAATCTCAGAGATACCGAATACACCTATGAGGGCTGGAATGAGGGAGATACCTCCCATCAGGCTGTAGCTGCCATAGGTAAAGCGTGGGAATGCATACACTGCATCCAAGCCTATCATGGCAGTAAAGAAGCCAAGGAAGCCGACGATCCACCCCTTGATCGGCGTACTTTGCGTTGAAAGGTTTCCACAAATCATAATACCAAACACAGAAATCAGGAAATATTCCCACTGGCCGAACTTCAAGGCAATCTTGTAGAGAAACGGAGTGAGGAAAATAAGGATGACGATGGAGAACAACGATCCAATAAACGAAGCGATGACACCAACGCCGATGGCTTGGCCGCCATGGCCTTGCTTGGCAAGGATGAATCCATCCAATGCAGTCGCCGCTGCAGAGGGTGTTCCAGGAATGTTGATCATGATGGCGGAGTAACAGCCACCCATGACGGCTCCGACATAGACTCCCAAGAGGAAGGCCACGGCAACCGGCAGTTGCATGGAGTACGTCAAGTTGATCAGAAGTGCGAGTGCCATTGTTGCCGTAAGCCCTGGAATAGCTCCGACAACAATCCCGGCTATCGTGGCGATCATTGTTACAAATACCTGGGGGAACGCAAACGCTTGCGCAGCTGCAGATCCGAACAGGGCAAATTGCAAAGATAGTGCTTCAAACATAAGTTCTCCTACCTTAAGGAAGAGGAATTTTAAAGACGTACTGGAAGACTGCACCGATAACCAATGCAGAGATTGCTGATATGATGATATTCTTCACCAACGTCGTGGATTTGAGATAAAAAAAGGTCACAAACAGATAGAGGAAGGTGGCAATGGAAAAGTGAACCTTTCCAATAAGCCCATAAATATACACCACCATGAAGAACGTGAGGATCACTACGCGCTTGGTCTGGCTATTCAAAAAAAGCGTTGTCAGACTATCCTTGGTAAAGGTTGCCTTGGCGGCCTGTACACTACCACCCCGTAAAGCACCATTGAGCATAAGGAGACCGAATGCAATAAAGATGAATCCCAGGATCAACGGGAAAAATCCCGGTGCATCAAGGAAGGTATTGAACACTTTCATCCCAAGTGCTTCGATAATGAGATAGATTCCGAATACAATGAGTATGACACTCATGATGAGATCGGACGTTGTCGTTTTAATTTTCTGGCTCATGCAACTACCCTTTCTAGAAAGCGGGAGATGGGAAACCCCACCTCCCGAACACTTCCTTATTTCTTGATCTTCTGCTTTGCAACTTCCCAGTTGAAATCAGCAAGCTTGGGAATGCCAAGTTTCTCCGGGCTCACGGTAGTCGAGCCAACGCCCTGCAGAGTCCAAGCATAACCAGCTTCCTGGATGGCAAGGAACTTGTCTGCATCTTCACCGGCGTAGCCAGCGATTACGAGCCCCTGATTCTTTGCATAGTCAACAATGGTGGGTTGCTTGACGGCCCAGTAGAAAGCTTCGGTCAACTTGTCAACAACAGCCTTGGGAGCATCGCGGGGGATCAAAATCGGCCATGTCTCACTGAGCAAGGGGATGTTCTCAGCATTCTTCTGCACTTTGGTGATAGAAGGAATATTCAGACCGAAATCGGTATAGTCCTTGGTATCAGTAATAGCAAGAGCACGGAGCTGTCCAGCCTTGATAAAGTCGATAACCGAGCTGAAGGTTGCCATGGAAATCTCTGCATCACCAGCAATTACGTTGATACCGGCCTGACGGCAGGAACCAGCGGTCATGTAGTTGGGTGCTGCGATACCGGCGATATCACGAACAGCTTCGAACAGAACGTGGGGACCAACACCAAATCCGCTGATGGCGAAGTTGACTTTCTTGCTCTTCAAGTAGGCAATTGCTTCGTCATAGGTCTGGATTTTGGAATCGGTGCGAACGACCAGGGCAGCTGCTCCCATGTAGGGGTGGAAGGAAGCCCAGTCGGCCCAGTAAGTTTCACTGGTGCCCATTACGCGGAAACCGGAAATCGGGGCGCTACCGGTTGCAAACATGCTATAACCGTCGTGCGCTTTGGTGTACATAACCGTATTTGCAGCAACAGCAGAAGCAGCTCCAGCCTGATTTACCACGTTGATGGTTTCACCAAGGTACTCTTCCATCTTTGCGATGACAGGGCGAACAGCAGTATCGGTACCACCGCCGGCTCCGAATCCGACATACACCACCGGCTGGGTTTTCGGCCACACTTTCACGTTGGCGGTCTCACCGGTTGCCTGGGCAAACAGGAAAGAGGCGGCAACCATCAGGATGCACAATACGACCAGAATCTTGTTTCTCTTCATAACAAAAATCTCCTTTTTTATATTCCATGGCACAAGCCATAAGATTATTAGTCAGTTGTAAGTTGTCTTATGAGTTATCGCAATTAGCTATAAGACAACAGTTAACAGTATCTGTACATCGTACCTAGAGCTCTGAGAGCTCAGAAACCCGGTCAACAGTCTTAGCTACATGCTCTCGCATCGCTTCTACCGCCCCTGCCCTGTTCCCTTTTTTCATTTCTTCCAGGATAAGACGGTGAAAGTATTTTCCGTCCTTCATGCCCAAATGGGTAACAATGGATTCCATGCTTGCTGCAAGCAAGTCCTGCATAAACAAGGAAACATTTATCAACATCTGATTCTTGGTTGCCTTCGAGATGGCCATATGAAAAAGAATGTCGTCATGTGAAAAGGTCTTCACATCGTTATCATTCTGTTCCATACGCACTACGATGGCTTCCAACTCAGCCAACTCAGAAGCGGTGATGCGATTTGCGGCAATTTCTGTTGCCCCTACCTCCATCACCATACGATACTCGAGGATTTCCTCAAGCGAATTCTTGTTGATCATGAACATCGGAAGCATCATGTCCCTATAGCTGTCGCTGGTGACCTTCTTGACGAAGGACCCTTCTCCCTGGCGTGTTTCCACTATTCCGAGGGCGGTCAACTTCTGCATGGCTTCTCGAATGCTGATACGGCTCACGCCCATTTCAAGGCGAAGCTCGTTTTCGGAGGGAAGCTTGGTTCCCTCATCCCATTTGTGGTTCTTAATGCGTTCAAGCAATTGATCGTAGACCTGGGCGGATACTTTTTGCGACTTGACAATTTTCATGGTACTGTGTCCCGGCATCCCCAACCCCCTTGGTCTCGATACTCATAGGTTATCATACAAGTTGGGGATGTCAACAACTTTTTATTACAAAATGCTTATAGCGTATAAATATATCGATATTACTGTATCGATATAGGCTAAAGGAGGGGGAATATTGCTACCTCCTCCTTTGCTACCTTACTCTTTTACTTTCTTACTTTTTCCCAAAACCAACAGCACAAAAAAGATAATGAGAATTACAACAAAAATGCCCACCATCCCTTGTGCCATGAGGGTCAGCGATTTGCCAAACACCGTGTCCATATACCACCCCCTCCCTTACAATAGGCCTGGGACCAAGCCCAGGATAACACCACCGGCAATGACCGAGGCGATCTGACCGGCTACGTTCGCCCCGACTGCGTGCATCAACAGGTGATTCTGAGGATCAGCCTGCTGTCCCATTCTCTGGATGACGCGGGCTGACATCGGGAATGCTGAAATTCCGGCAGCCCCTATCATCGGGTTTACCTTCTGTTTTACAAACAGGTTCAGGACCTTGGCAAACAGAACACCTGCGATGGTATCGAACACGAAAGCCAACAATCCCAAGCCCATGATCATGACCGTTTGCACGGTTACGAAGGCATCAGCCTTCATGGTGGATGCAATAGTGATACCAAGCAGCAGGGTTACCAGGTTTACCAGTACCGTCTGGGCCGCAGTGGACAAAGTATCCAATACCGTGCACTCACGGATGAGGTTGCCGAACATCAGCATGCCGACCAGCGAAACGGAAGCCGGAGCAACATAGCCTGAAACGATGGTAACAATAATAGGAAAGAGAATTTTGGAACGCTTTGAGACCGAACGTGGATTGTACGGCATTCTGATCATCCGCTCTTTCTTGGTTGTCACCAATTTGATCGCAAAGGGTTGGATGATTGGAACCAATGCCATATACGAGTAAGCGGCAATGGCGATGGGTCCAATGTAGGTACTACCCAATACTTGGGAGACCAGAATGGACGTCGGTCCGTCGGCAGCCCCGATAATACCGATGGAAGCAGCATCGACCAGGCTGAATCCCATGAGGGTTGCCAAGCTGATCGTGGCAAAAATACCCCACTGGGCAGCAGCACCGAAGAGAATGAGCTTGGGGTTGGCCAACAGCGGGCCAAAGTCAATCATCGCTCCAATGCCAATGAACAGCAACAGCGGCATAGCCTCTGCAGCCTCGATGCCAAAGTGGAAGAGCCAGTCAAGAATGCCTGGGACTTCACCAATGCCTGTCATCATCTGCGTTACAGCACCGCTGAACGGCAGATTGACCAGAATCGCTCCGAATCCCATGGGAAGCAACAGTGAGGGTTCGAGTTTCTTTGCAATTGCAAGATAGATGAGAAGGCTGCCAACACCAAACATTACCAGTTGCTTCCAGGTAGTGGCGAGCAGTCCGTCCAACAAGAAGTCCATAGTGAACCTCCAGAAAAGAAATAGGGGAAGAAGTTGACTTCGCACGATGGCAATGAAGCTCCCCCAACAGGGTTCATCATAGGGGGTAAAAATCGATTGGTCAAATAAATCCCACGAATACCAGACAATTGCCTTTGATTACTTGCTGTCGTATAGTAGCGACATGCAAGTTTTAACAAACCAGGATATTCCGGCGGTGCTGCAATACATCGCTGGGGAGAAGGAAGTCAATCTCTTCATCGAAGGAGATATAGAGCTCTATGGACTCGAGAGCGATGTGGTGAATCTGTATGCCTTCGGCGATGATTGGGATTGCCTTGTCTTGCGATTCTATGAGAACTTCCTGATCACCAGTAACAAGGCCCAACCTGACTTGCAGCCGGTTGTTGAGTTCCTTAAGAAGCAAACCATGCTCTGCCTCAGCGCCAAAGAGAGCCTCTTGCTCGATATCCAGCAGTATTTTCCTGCCAGTAAGGTACAAGGGACGTACCTATGCAGACTCAATAAACAAACATTTAAGATGGAAGCTTCTGCCGACCGGGACATTGTCAAACTTGGTCCGAGCGATGCCCAGGCAATTATTGACCTCTATAAACAGATAGAAGAGTTCGCAAAACCCTACATTGAACACGAGTCGGAAAAACTCAAGCAAACAAAGGAAACGTATGAAAAAGGTTGCCTTGGGTTTGGGATCTTCAATAATGGGCAGCTCGTCTGTATGGCAAATATTGCGGCGAAAACCCAAAGCGGAGCCATGATTATCGGGGTGGCAACCCACCCTTCCTATCGCAAACGGGGGTATGCCTCACAGGTAATGAGCAGACTGTGCTCCCAATGCTTCACCGATGGTCTGAGTTTTCTCTGCTTGTTCTACAGCAATCCACTTGCTGGTGCAATCTATCACCGGCTGGGGTTCGAGACCATCGGACGTTGGGGTATGATGAAATTCTAAGCCTGTCTACAAATCCAACAGCGTCTTATCCCCGTACACCTTCTGCCAGTCATCGGCAAAGTCCTGCACCGCTTTTTTGATGGAAGGCATGGCAAGGCCGGTGGAGAGAAGCTCAGGTTTCACTGTGCAGCAGCCCGCCCCGCTTGCATAGGCGTTGGTCACTTCAGCGATGTTGCGAAAGCTTGCTGCCAGAACCTGGGTGGAACTGGTATTGGTCCACAAAAGCCCTGCCAACTCCTTGATGACCCTGCTAGCATCGATGTCCAGGTTCAGCATCCGATCATAGAAGACAGCCACATAGCGTGCCCCGCTGAGCATGGCTAGAATGCCCTGCATTGTGGAAAAGACGGTGGAAGCGGTAATGAGAAGGCCTTCTTGGGACAATTCCTTTATCACCGAAAGACCGACCTCTGTTACCGGAACAGCAATGAATGTCCGCTCCCCCAACTGAGAAACGAGGTGGTGGGCTTCCCTGATCATGGTTTTCTCATCACGTGCCATCAGCTGCACATGCAAGTCCCGACCATCCCCGATTACACTTCGAATTGCTTTCAGATGCGAAACCACATGCGTTTGGGCCAATCGGGAGAGCATCGTTGGATTGGTGGTGACTCCCTTGATGGGATAGTAGTGAAGCGCATGTTCCACCTCTGCAAGATCAGCAGTATCAAGCAACAAATCCATGGCAATACCTCTAGAACCAGTGTGTCACACAAAAGCAAACTGAACAACTGTCTGCTAGGCGTTCTTGACAAACACGGTAAGATGCACAACCATTTCGGCATGAGTGAAACCATCCTTACCGAAAATTCGTTCTTCTACGAGCCAACTATGCAACTGAAGGTAATCAAGCGCGACCCCGAGCTACCGTACCGGCTTCATAGCCATGAGTTTCATGAATTGGTTATCGTTATCAGCGGAAGAGGGATCAACTTTACGGCCGATGAACAGATGCCGCTGCGAGAAGGTTCGGTACTCTTCATTCCGCCCGGTGTCGAACATGGGTACAAGGATGTGGAAAACCTCGTGTTGTACAATATTCTGTATGGAAGGAACCTCATAACCCGCCATGCCTTGGATTTAACCGAACTGCCGGGGTTCTGTGCCATTTTCATGCAATCCGAACACATCGAGGGACTCACCCTCTCCCCTTCCCAGATCGCCGAGCTCATTCCCTTGGTCCAGCTCATGGAAAAGGAAGCAGACGACCAAAGCTTCGGCTCGGGCTCCAAAACCCTCGCCTACGCGTATCTGGTTGAACTGCTTGTCCAAATCTCGCGCATTTACGATCAGATACCCCGGGAAACCAACCAAAACGCCCGCAGGCTTTGGGAAGTCATCTCTTACATGGATGGAAACTTGGACAAGGCCCTCACTACCGAGGACCTTGTGATTATTGCAAATATGAGCACCAGCACGCTCAATCGTTGTTTCAAGCAGAGTACCGGGCTTTCGCCGATTGAGTTCCACATCCATAAACGTATCGCGTATGCTTGCTCGCTCATCCAGGAGAGAGGGCTCTCGATGGGACAAGTCAGCGAAGCTTGCGGCTTCAAGGACCCCAATTACTTTTCCCGCCAATTCCGCAAGGTCATGGCAATGAGCCCCAAACAGTACCAGCGGATATTTACCAGCCGTTTTACCTAAGCGACTCCAAGGCAGTCACCGCTGAGGAAAAGAATTTGTCCTGACCTACAAGATCATAGAAATCCAGGCGCTTCATCAGCGACTGCACCGAAGGTTGCAAACCGCAAAACAGTACATCCACCGATTGTTTCCTACACATATGCACTATCTCCACAAACTCATTGATGGAACTGTGATCAATGGTAGCTACCCCTCTGAGGCTGAAGATAATGCGACCCACACCCTCTGAAAGCAAGCTCTCCACGGTTTTTGTCAACTGTTCCTGACTGCCGAAGAACAGTGAGCCATCGACATAGACGACCTTTGTCGTTGCATCGTACGTACCGAGCTCTGCCGAGACAGGATCAATCTCTATAGAAATGTGGTGACTGCGGATGATGAACATCACCATGGAGAAAATCAGACCGATGAGAATGGCGATGGTCAGGTCAAATACGACCGTTGCCACCATGGTAATAAGGAATTGGGCCATCGAAGTCTTGATCTTCTTGGAGAATATCTGGCGGATGGAGTGCCACTCATTCATCCTCCAGGCGGTAACCATGAGAACCCCGGCCAAGGAAGCCAGAGGAATCCTGCTCATGTACGGAGAAAGCAGGAACATGGAGGCCAGCAGTCCGATAGCATGAATGATACCGGTTATGCGAGTCTGTTGCCCGCTCTTTATCGCCACCGATGTACGGGCGATGGCTGCTGTTGCAGGAATACCTCCGAAAAAGGGAATGATGACATTGCCGATGCCCTGGGCATACAATTCACGGGTTGCATTCAGCTTCTCCCCCTTCATTTTTCCAGCCGAACTGCCGCACAGCAAACTCTCAACCATACCAAGGGCTGCAATGGAAATTGCCGGGGATATATACTGTGCCAGCTCTCTAATCGGAAGCTCAAAAATATGAAGCCTGTTCTCTCCCATCAAGGAACGGGGAATCATCCCTACTTCCTTCACCGAAAGATTCAGGAACATCTGCACACCCAAGGTGATGATAATACCCAAAAGACTTGCCGGGAATCGTGCATTCCACTTCTTGGGCCAGAGAACCATGAGCAGAACGACAAACAAACCATAAGCCATGGTAGCAAGATCGATGGGGAATCCCAATGAAGTATAGGAAATCAGTTTTGCAAGGGCTCCCTCACCACTGCTGGCAGTACCAAAGAAATTATCTATCTGCCCTAACGCAATAATGACGGCAATACCGCTGGTAAAGCCGGTAACAACCGGGCTGGGGATATAGGAAACCAAGGCACCGACTTTCAGATACGCTGCTGCCAACAGGATGAGCCCGCTCAAGAATCCTGCAATGAAGACACCTTCGGTACCATGACGAACAACCAAGCTGACCAGAATGGCAGCCATGGCTCCGGTTGGTCCGGAAATCTGAAAGGAAGCTCCGCCCAAGGCCCCGATAATGAGACCTGCCAGAATTGCAGTAATCAGACCGCTGGCTGCATCGAGACCGGAACTCACCCCGAATGCAAGAGCCAGCGGCAGGGCAACTGCAGTGACAGTCAAACCCGCCAGCAGGTCCTTGGAAAACGAGGCCGCCGAATATGAAGAGAACTCACGCTTCAAGTCTGTAAGAAATGAAGCTTGTTTAAGATTATTAGCTTTACGCATCCCACCTACCCCCACACACATGCATATGAATCGAGGCCAAGCATAGAACTTTCACCAAGGAAGCTCAAGGGACGCAAAGGTCCCTTGCTTACTTCTTGGGAACAATCTCCAACCAGTAACCATCTGGGTCTACGATGAAATAGATGCCCATATTGATGTTCTCGTAGCAGATGCATCCCATTTCCCGATGCTTTGCCCGAGCGCTATCCATATCATCAACATCGAAGGCCAAGTGGAACTCATTATCGCCAAGATTATACGTGCCTTTCTCCCAGTTCCTCAGCCAAGTCAGCTCCAACTGATGCTTGGAAACCCCATCGCCAAGGAAAACGAGAATGAAGGAACCATCGGTAGCAATCTTACGCCTCACTTCGACCAAGCCCAAAGCCTCTTTATAGAAAGCAAGCGATGTATCCAGATCGGTAACATTGAAATTATTATGAACAAAGCTAAACTTCATTGAATCCTCCACGTAGTGATATCGTTTGTAAGCAATACAACCTCTCCAACCAAAAGGTCAAGTTCCTTGGCAAGCTTTGCACACACTGAGCTATCCTTCCAGAAATGCATCGGAACGAGGGTTTTCACCGTGACCCTTGTTGCCAAATCTTTTGCCCCAAGGCTATAGAACCGGCCAAGTCTTGGATCCACCGGAACAAAGGCAAGGTCGAGCTTGGAAGGAAGCAGTCTGAGCTCGGTGTGGTAATCATGCTGCATCTGCTTGTTATACGCCTCGCTTTCACCCTCCCAGTGCCAGTGGTTCAAGTCCCCTGCATAGTAGAGGGTCTTTTCCCCCACCTGCAGGACAAAAGCAACACCCTCATCGGTAGACTTCAGCGTTCTGAGTGCCACATTCTCTATAGTTAGCTCCTCGTACGGTCCCATCCAGCGAACCTGCACATGTGCCGGTACAAGGTGGGTGGCAATATCGGAGGAGAGAATGAACACCGTTTTCCCTTCCCTTTGTGCCAGTGAGAAAATGGCATCACTGAAGTGGTCCCCATGGCGGTGGCTGGCAAACACCAGCAAGCTCTTCTTTCCATCGGGGAGGTTCAGCGGCCCTCCGGTGTAATCGAAAAGGAGCAACACTTCTTCTGTTTCGAGCAAAAAGGTGCTATGACCTAAATATGTACAATTCATACCATAACCATGGACGAACAAAAGCCTGCTGTCAAGTCAGTATGCATATGCTATAGTACGCACGTAGGAGGAAGCAGATGCACATTGTAATTCTGGACAAGGATGAGGCCGTTATCCGTCGTAGCGTAGAGAGTGGGTATGGAGTTGCCTTAGTGCACCCATCCCCGTACAACGAGGGAGACCAGATCGTCATCCACGTCAGACAAAGCGGCCTCTATCAGGTCCAGCTGGATGAAGCCCTGGGAGCCCATATAGTCTACCTGCAGCAAGAAGCCCGGTATGCCATCCCATTGCTGCCTGCACTTCGTACCTGCTATCCTGCCCAAGCTTTCATGGGTAGCATGCACCTGCTCACCCTTTCCAAAGTGGAGCAACCCGGACGCAGAAACCTTGCCCTCAACCCCTACGACCATCACCACACCATTGGCCTGTTCCCTCATGCAAAAGCCAATGTGGAAACACGCGGGGAAATGGTGTTTGCTGCACGCAATGCCATCGATGGGAACTTCGCCAACCACAGCCACGGGGAGTATCCTTTTGAAAGCTGGGGGATAAACCGCGACCCCAAGGCTGAGCTTCGTCTTGATTTCGGCAGACCGGTTCGCATGGATGAAATACGGCTGACCCTGCGTGCCGACTGGCCGCATGACAGCTGGTGGACCCAGGCTTCAATAACCGACAACGAGGGAGAGACCTATAGATTGCCGCTGAAGAAGGAGGAGCTTCCCCAACGCTTTCCGATCAAGGCAAAAGTAGTGACAAGCATCACCCTCCATGACCTAAAGAAAGCTGAGGATGACCCTTCCCCCTTCCCGGCCCTTACCCAGCTGGAAATCTGGGGAGTGGAAGCCTGAAACCTTACAGGGTAATCTCTGCATCCTCCAGGTTTTCCATCGACTTTTGCTTCTTGTGATATCGTATTGCGTACTTCTGCAATCCCTCTTGGGTATAGAAGGGATCATCCGGTTGCAAAGGAAGCATTACGTTCTGGGCAAAGGTTGCACTTTTATACATCGCGCTGATGAGTTCAATGGCATTACGTCCATCCTGTGAGGTAACCAAAGGCGCTTTTCGCTGGAGAATGGCATGCACTACATCCTCAATTTGGGCTGCATGCCGCTGCGTATCGAGTTCCGGCAGGCTTTGCACATATGATTGCAGGGTCTCTTCCTGCTCGGGATTCGGGTCCAAAAATCCATTGGGCCTTTGTTTGCATGCCTTCAGCATCCAAGGAATACCAACAGAAGCTTTCTCACAGGCAAAGAAGAACTCCTGCTTCTCATCATGGTCGACCAAGCTAGTATCAATCTGGGCAAGCATTCCTTCGTAGGAAAGAAGGGAAAGGGAGACATCCTCGACCTCCGAATTCGGATGGCCTACATTGGCCATTACCGAGTAGACGCTCTTAGGCATGCCCAGCAGCCACAACAGGATATCGATCTGGTGTACAGCATGGTTGAGCGTGCATCCACCCCCTTCCATCTCATAGGTTCCACGCCACCAGAGGTCGTAATACTTGGTACCACGCCACCACATCGAGTTGACACGGGCCAACAAGACCTTGCCTAGCTTACCCTCCTCAAACAGGGTTTTCATGCGCATGGCATCGGTCTTAAAGCGGTTCTGGGCTACGATTGAGAGTAGCTTCCCGCTTTTTTGCTCCGCCTGCATCATCAGGTCGCACTCGCTGAGGGAGGGAGCCATAGGCTTTTCGCAAAGAACATGCTTGCCTGCCAGAAGACAATCTACCGAAATCTGGCAATGCAAGGAAGGAGGCAGGCACACCGATACCAGCTGAATATCATCGTCCTTGAGCAACTGATGATAGTCCTCCGTCATGAAAACATCGCCTAGCAGGTAGTGTTCTTTCAGACTCTCCATTTTTTGCTGATAGATATCACACAGTGCACGAATCACGCACCCCTGCCCGAGCAGCTGATATGCCTCAATGTGGGCTTTTGCAATGCCCCCACAACCGATTATTGCCACGTTAAGTGTTTGCACGATTACCTTCCTTGCTCTTTAAATCGCCTATACTCAGTCTGAACCGTCGCATAGGCAAGCTTCTTATGCCGGCGGGACTGATCGATGAGGCCTTTGCGATTATACCCGCCTTGGTACTTGTTCATCCGCCTTGGGGAGCGAAAATCGTACAAAAGCCAAGGAAAAGTACCAGAAACGGTAGGACTGCCGAGCAGCAAGACAAACTGCTGCTTGTAAAACAAGGCTTGCCGCTCTTCACTGAACAAGGCTGCCTCAGCATCGTGGAAACCGGCCTTTGCACCTGCACCGAACTCGGTGATCAATACCGGTTTGTCCTTAAGCGAATGCTCAAGCAGTATTTTCAACTTGCCCATATCGGGGTCATACCAACCGTAGTACTCATTAAGCCCGATGACATCCAAGCAAGCTTCCAAGCGGTCCTGGATGCATAGCGTATGCTCATTGACCAAACACGCTGCACCGACAAGCCTTGAAGGGTCGAGGCTGCGGGCCAAGGAGGCGAGAGAAGACATGAATGCAAGACGCTCATCAGTATCAGGATTCTCATTGCCGACCGACCATATGATCACACTGCAGCGATTTCGATCCCGAAGAATCAACTCGGAAAGCTGGTTTTTCGCATCAGCGAGTACTGCAGGATCTGAGAAGGCAATCGCCCAATAGACTGGAAGCTCTTCCCAAAGCAGCATGCCAAGCTCATCAGCTATTTCAGCCATGTAGCGGTGATGGGGATAGTGGGAAAGACGGATGCAATTGCAACCCAGAAGCTTTGCATCCTCCAAGCTCCTTCGTACCAGGTTCTCGTTGACGTAGCGACCAAAGTCAGGGTGGTCCTCGTGCAGGCAGACACCGCGTAGGAATATTGGTTTTTCATTGAGCAAAATCTGGTTCCCCCTGCACGCGATGGTCCTCAGTCCGATGGTATCCTCCACCCTGTCCTGTCCATACTGCAGGCAAAAGGTATATCGCTTGGGGTTCTCGATACCCCAAACCTGTCCGGTAAAGGGAACCTGGACCGAAGCCGTATGGTCGTGTACTGCAAGAAGGAGGGAAAGGCCAAGCTCCTTGCAAACAACTTGGACACTGTCATGGATGCCTGAAAGCTCAATATCGATACCGAGGGTGTGTGCATCGAGAAGCCGTACATACCAATGTCTGATGAAAGAAGGGGGAACCTGCATCAGATGCACCTGCCGGTAGATACCCCCATAGTTGAACCAATCGGTATTCTCCGAAGGAACAGAGCTAACACTTCGTGTGTTGTTGGCACAAACCAACAGGGTATTTCTATCCTGGAGAGAGGCGGTTATCTCAACACTGAAAGGAGTAGAGGCACCTTCGTGAAACCCAAGGTAGATTCCATTGAGGAACACATAGGCACGATTTGCCACTCCCTCGAAAACCAGGAAGGTTCTTGTTCCCTCCTTTTGGGAGGAAGCAAACTCCGTCCGGTAGAGCATGCTGCCCTCATAATACTCCCAAGGCTCATGCTCGGTATTCCAAACCGAGGGAACGATTACTTCCTTCCAGAATTCAAAATCACAGTCAACCGGCGTTGTTTCCTTGCCCGTGTAAGCGTACCATCCCGCCCTCAGGCAGGTGTCATACTGGTCGGGACACAGCCTCCATGGCCCTTCAAGGGGAATGGATGTACGACCGGTGAGCGTGACCAGCTGGTCGCAAGCTAGTTGCTTCTGGTGGAACTTCGCCCTAAAAGCTTGATCGTGCAGGTGAGATAGGTAGATGGTTTGCATGCAGGTAGTGTAACACTGCAGTGAACTGAACACCAGCATCGTTTGCTTGACATGATGTTCTCCGGTGGTAGTATGAGAGCGGGAGGGCTGAACACATGCAGATTGGATTGAACAGGATTATCGCCCCTTCCCTGCCTCTCTTTGATTTCTTTGCCCTTGCCCGGCGGTGTGGATGCTCAACCATTGAATTGAGAAACACTATCGGAAATCAAAACCCGTTTGACGGCAAGAATCCAAGGGAAGTACGGAAGCAACTTGCGAACAACAATCTCAGCATTGCCAGCATCAATTCCCTGCAGCGTTTCAACGACTACACGGATGCAAGAAAAAAAGAGCTCCGAGCCCTCCTGGAGTATGCGAAAAAGATTCGTGCTGAGGCAATCGTATTGTGCCCGGTAAGTGGTCTTCCCCCTGATGCAGAGCGTACTGTATGGCTCGAACGTACCCGGTTTGCACTCTCCCAATACGGACCGTTGTTTGAGGAGTATGGGCTATACGGCTATGTTGAACCGCTGGGTTTCACAACGAGTTCACTGAGAAACAAAGCAGAAGCAATACAGGCAATCGAGGCAAGCGGGTATCAGAAATGGTATCGGCTTGTGCACGATACCTTCCACCATCACCTAGCAAACGAGCAGGAGTTCTTTTCCTCCCATACCGGTATTGTGCATATTTCATCAGTCTTGCCGGCACAGCTTGGAGAAGAACCCAGTGATGCCGACCGGCTTCTCTTTTTGGAGGAGGATTTGCTTTGTACAAAGGAACAGGCTCAGACCTTGGTAACCAGTGGCTATCGGGGAACCTTCTCGTTTGAACCCTTCAGCCCAAGGGTGCATACTCTCGATACTGCGGCTCTGGAAGAAGAAATCAAAAAGAGCATCAATCTACTCTTCCGCTAAGCCCTTCCAAACACTCCAGTGCCCGGTCAAACAACCCCAATTCATAGTAGAGGTCCAATACCGTATAGCGATTGCGAATCATCTGAGCACCTAGCACTGCACGCTTCAGGTCAACAAGGGTTGCATTGATGTGACTGGGATGGACAGGGCAGCCTACCTCAAGAAGCGTAGAGCGCAGCTCTTGAGCAGGAGGAAGCTGCTCGGCAATTCTCTGCTTGAGAGCGGGAAGCAACGCAATCAAGGCTTTTCTCCTCGCCTGCAATGCCTCCCCTTCCAAAAACTTCGCTTTGGAAACCGCGAGGGCTTCTTCTGCTACCTTCTCATTGGGGAAGAATGAAAGAATTGCTTGTTTTCGCTCCTCCCAACTCTGGCTGCTCTTGCCATAGCAGTCGGAAATATCCAACGAAGCAAGTTCCTCATACAGGTGAACGATGGTCATCGTACCTACTGCAACCTTGAAACCATGACTTACCGCAAGGCCATCCTTACTGAGGTGTTCCATCTCCCAAATATGGCTGATAAGGTGCTCTGCGCCACTGGCAGGTCTTGAGTCATGCATGATTTGCATGGCGAAGCCACTGGCTGAGAGGGCATCGAAAAGCAGGCCGATCCCCTCACGTTGCCTGTTGGCAATCCCGTGGTGATGGGCGTACACCGAACGCAAGGGCTTCTGGACCATATCCCATACATCGCTTCTGATCGCCTGCACGCCTAGAAGATCGGCAAGAATCCAATCCATGCCGGCAGTGAACTTGGCCATGCAATCACCATAGCCGCTGGCAATCATATCAGAAGGAGCTTCACACAGAATATCGGTATCGGCAAGAACAACCTGGGGAGCAGCACAACTGAGGGTCTGCTTGAACCCCTTTATGGAAACAGCTGCACCATAGGAGGTGTATCCATCCACCGATGGGGCGGTGGCAACCACCATGTAAGGGCGGTCCAATTCAGAGCTTGCACGCTTGGTTATATCATTGAGCGTTCCAGACCCCAGTACTACGGCAATGCAATTGTCCATCTCCAAACTAAGGCGGACTTGCGCTATCGAGTGCTCATCGGCATACGGCTGGGGGAGCTCGGGGAAAATGAACCGACGCACTTCAATGCCGGCCTTCTCAAGGGAGCGGACTGTGGCAAAGCCGGCAACACGCAACGTGTTCCCATCGGCTACCAGCAATGCGTTCGTGTGGCCGAATGCCTCTACGAAGGTTGAGCCAACCTTCTCAATGGCTCCTCTTTGCACCAGCGAAATCTTCGTATCCATGCAAGCCTCCTTGCCAAGCATACCATAGACACTTGAGTGAGGAAAAGCAGTGCGATACACTCAGCGCATGACACACACAACCTTCTCCATTCTCGGTGATTCCATATCCACCTTCGCCGGCTACGTACCGAGTGAAAACGAACTCTTTTATCCACGGGATGGCGTCGATGTGACGCACGTCGAACACACATGGTGGCATCTCTTGTCCAAACGATGCAACCTGAGCTTGATTATGAATGAATCATACTCAGGCAGTAGGATCAGCAGAACTGGACTCAGGCCGCTTTCATCCTGCTTCCAGGATGAAAAAAGACAGTCACGTCTTTCTGGTGACATCATCATCGTGTTCGGTGGTACCAACGATTGGGGCCAGGCTGACCAGCCGGTAACCAAGGCAGTCTTTTCCCAAGCCTATGAGCAGTTGGTTACTTCAATGCTCGCTCGATTCACCACCAGCACCCTGTTCTTCTGCACACCCGTTCAGCGCACCGACCGCACCCTTGAGCAGGTAAACATGCACAACTGGAATCAGCTTGACTTGGCACAGGAGATTCGAAGCATCGTTACAGCCCATTGCGGGGCCCACCTTATCGACCTTGCAGCTTTTCCGATACAAGAAGGAGACGGCGTTCTTGCCGACAACCTCCATCCCACCAAAAAAGGAATGGTAATGCTCTCCCATCTGATAGAGCAGGGTTTAGCTCTGTAGCAGGGCGGGAAGCAACAGCGAAGTGCAATAGTCGAGCCCGGCCTCTACCAGATCGAAGGAGGCCGAGCTGATATTCCAGTCCAGGAACAGGCCGCGGATTGCACGGTTGAAAAATCCGGCATACTCGGCTGCTGTCTTTTCACAGTGGAACAACCCTGATCTCTGCCCCTCTTCAATGAGGGAGCAGATGAAGGTGTACCAGAACCGGCTCTGGTCGGTAATAACCTTGTCAGAGCCGTCCTTGAGCACCTGGTTGGCGTAGAGGACCTTCAGCGTATCGCAACCGATGACATCACGCACATAGGTCAGCTGCAACTCGGTAAACTTCAAGAGCTTGTCAGAGGCCGACGCTTGAGTAAGCACTTCGGCCTCGATGCTTCGGTAGTAAGCATCGATGGCCCAGAACTCTTGGACGATGGTATCGCTCTTGGTGTTGAAATAGGTATAAAAACTACCCTTTGCCGTACCGGCATAGTCAGTGATTTCCTTGATGGAAACTTGGTCGAAGCCCTTCTTCTTGAACAGTGCCAATGCACTCTCAAAAATCAGTTGCTTGGTTGCCTCTGCCTTGCCGTGCGGCTTGGGTTGCTTTGCCATGGTACTTCCTCAGTCCAGAATTTTGCCTGGATTCATAATATAGAGGGGATCGAACGCCGCTTTCAGGGCCTTGAAAAGCTGGTATTCAGCAGGGGGAGTTACCGCTTTCAAATACCCTTTGCGTTTCAGCCCGATGCCATGTTCACCGCTTATTTTTCCTCCAAGCTCACCGGTAATGAAGGCATACAGTTCAGAGAGCAGCTTCGGTTCCAGATCCTTCCAATCATCAAGGCTCATCTGCGGATCCTTGACAATGGTGGCGTGCAGGTTTCCATCCCCTGCATGTCCATAACAGGGGATGCTGACCTGGTACTTGGCCTTCAGCTGCTCAAGGCGGGGCAGAACAAGGGGGATGGAAGCAATGGGAACCACCACATCCTCCAAACTCTGGATGGGACTATACACCTTGATGGCCTCGGCGATATTGCGTCTGACCGACCAGATACGCTCGCGCGTCGTTGCATCCTCAGCAATATAGACTTCCATAGCACCCTGCTCACTGCACAAATCCCCTACCTGAATCAACTCGCGCTCCACCGTCTGCTCATCAGTACCGTCAATCTCAATGAGCAACATCGCACCCACTCCTTCAAGAGGCAGGCTCTCATTGAGATAGGAGCAAGTCAGTTCGATCGAACTACGGTCCATGAACTCAATGCTGGTGGGAATAATACCCTGTTTCATGATCAAAGGCACCACAGCAATAGCCTCTTGAGCACTTGCAAACGGGACTAGGAGGTTGGAAGCCACCTTGGGGACTCCCAACAGCTTGATCGTCGCCTTGGTGATAATGCCCAAGGTCCCTTCACTGCCGATGTACAGCTGTTTCAAATCATATCCGCTGACATCCTTGGTGACTTTTCCTCCCAACTCAACAATGTCGCCTTGGGGTGTGACCACTTCCATGCCTAAAATATACCGTCCGGTCACCCCGTACTTCACTGCCTTGCCGCCTCCGGCATTCTCAGCGATGTTGCCACCCAGAAAACAAGTCTCAAGACTCATTGGATAGCCGGCAAAGAAAAGCCCCCGGCTCTTGAGCTGTTCGTTCAACTCGTTGGTCACAATGCCTGCTTCGGCGGTGACCGTTAGGTTTGCCTCATCAATCTCGAGGACTTTGTTCATCTTCTCCACCGACAGTACAATGCCCCCAAACAAGGGTATGGCACCACCAGAGAGGCCCGAACCAGCACCACGGGGTGTTACAGGAATACGCTCGCGGGTGGCTAGTTTCATAATAGCGGCAATCTGCAAAGCGGATGTAGGGGTGAGGACCAAATCCGGAGTATGGGCATACTCTTCCTTGGAAGTTTCGTCATGGCTGTAGTTCTCGATACGCTCAAGGTCGATCATGAGATTGGGCTTCCCTACAATGGCCTGGAGTTCCCCGACCAACGCTTTAGTGACGGTTCCATATTGGTACTTCATACTCGACTCCTCTCTTGCAGCCGTTTCTGGATTTCAGGCAGAATGGCAAACAAATCCCCGACCAGAGCGAAATCTGCAAGATTGAGGATATTTGCATGTTCATCGTGATTGATAGCCACAATGCATTTGGCTGTTTTAATACCAGCAAGGTGTTGGATGGCACCCGAAATGCCGACAGCCACATACAGACGGGGTGATATGGTCTTACCCGAAAGTCCAACCTGATGGGGGTAGGCAGCCCATCCACGATCAACGGCATCGCGACTGGCACCCACTTCCCCATCGAAAGCCTTGGCGAGGTCTTCAATGAGCGAAAAATTATCGCGTTTCTTCAGGCCTTTGCCTCCACTTACCACAATATCGGCCTCTTCTATACTTGCACTCTGTCCTTCCAGACTCCTCAAGCCAAGTACCTGGACCTGTTCATTCTTCCAAGTCGGAGAGGAGGCAATACGGACCACAGTACCTGTCCGCTTCGCATCGGGCAGAGGCTTTTTGGTGGAACGGGGCCTGATCGTAGACATCTGGGGGCGATGGTCGGGACTCTTGATGGTTGCCATAATATTGCCACCAATCGCCGGGCGTGTCTGCAAAAGGTTTTTAGTCTCCTTCTCTATGGCCAGCTCGGTGCAATCGGCAGTCAATCCTGCATGAACCTTTACCGCCACATAGGGCATCAGCGTCCGGCCTGTAGTGGTTGCCGCAGCAATCATCACCTGCGGTCCCTTCTCTTGTATGAGAGGGACCAATACGTTTGCATAGCTTTCGCAGGTAAAGTTGGCAAGCGATTGGTCATCGGCAACATAGACCACATCACAGCCATGCTCGATCAGGGATTGCAAGTCCTCTCCCTGAATTCGATGACCCAATACCACCGTTCCCAGAAGCACCCCAAGCTCATCGGCAAGAGCCCTGCCACGAGCTAATAGTTCATAGGAGACATCCTTCAAACCATGGAAAGAACATTCACTGAGCGTCCATACTTCAGCCATGGTGGGCACCTCCCTTTGGCAGTAAGTCTTTTTCTTCCAGGAATGCCATCAATTGGTCGACTCCCTTCTTCAACGAAACATCGTCCTCAACCTTGGTCAAAATGCAATTCCTGCTTACCTTGGGGACATCTATCTTCACCACCTTTGTGGGAGAGCCTTTGAGGCCGATGTATCTGCTGTCAGCTTGGATTGCCTGGGCATCCCAAACCGCAATGGAACTGGCCATTGCACGCTTTTTTCCGCTGAGAGTGGGAAGCCGCACAGAAGAAATTTCCTTGACGACGGTAAGCAGAGCCGGCAAGGAGGTTTTCACCCTTTGGTACCCCTCCTCGATCAAGCGTTCAGCTATCAGAGTGTCGCCATCGACAGTCTCAATCTTGGAAACATAGGTAACAGCCGGCAAGTCAAGCCAGGATGCCAGAGCCGGACCCACCTGGGCGGTATCACCATCGGTGGCTCTCTCTCCGGCTAGAATCAAATCGGGAATGCCGAGTTTCTTGACTGCAAGAGACAGAATGTAGGATGTAGCCCAGGTGTCTGAGCCGCCAAAGGCACGGTCGGTCAGATGGACGGCGTCATCGCAACCCATTGCGATGGCTTCCTTAAGTACTTTGACAGCATTTGCCGGACCCATGGTGATGACACTGACCCGAGCTTGGTACCGATCCTTGAGCTCAAGTGCTGCACTGATCGCATACAAATCCAATGGATTGAGAATGGAGGCAGAGCTTGAACGGATCATGGTACCGGTTTGCCGGTCCATTTGGACATCACTGGTCTGGGGAACCTGTTTTATAGGAACGATGATATGCATGGATAACCCCTCTTTTGGTTCATCTTATGAGGGGTTTTGGCAATCGTCAACAAAAAAGTGACCGCGGTCAATTTTTTATTTCAACAAAGGCCAGTCCAACTGCAGAATATTAGGCTTTAAAGTATTCGGGGTACTTCTTGGACAGAATATCCATATCGGTGAGGACTCTGCCCAGGTGAATGTCCAAGGCATGGTATGCCTTATCCGCATCAGAAGCCCTAATGGCATCGAGGAGGATGGTGTGCTCTGAAATAGTACGGTTCCAGTCCATATCCTGCAGGTACAGGAGTCTTACACGGTCGAAATGAACCAAGAGCCCTTGCACCAACGACCGGGTGAGGGCCATGTTGGTGATCTCGAAGAATTTTTTGTGGAATTGGTTATCAAACTCAAGGAAGCGCTCAGAATCACCGGAGGCTACGATGTCTTTCTGACACTCCAGACTCCACTCAAACCAGCGGACATCCTCGCTTGAACGTTGCTCAACTACTTTTTTGATAATACCGCACTCAAGCAACCAACGGGTATACCGCGCTTCTTGCACATACTCCTGACGGATAGGTGCAACGCACGTACCTATCTGGGGGTAGATGATCACCAACATCTCGTTGGCAAGTTTTGAAAAGGCTTCCCGGATGGGAGTCCTACTCAGTCCAAGTTGCTCACAGACCGATTGCTCACTGATAAACTGACCAGGTTTGAGATGCAGATGGCTGATGTTGTATTCCAGACATCGCAAAGCATAATCGCGGGTAAGTTCCCGGCCTTGGCGTTCCAATACCAGTATAGCTGATGTATCGTCCATGAAAGCAACTCCTCAAAATGCGGAAGGGGCCAATAAGGCCCCCTCCATTCAATTAGAATGCAGGACCGAAAATCAAATTGGGCACAAACAGCGAGACTTGAGGAATCAAGGTCACTATCGCCACCGTAGTAAAAATTGCAATAAAGAACGGCACGGACTCCTTCGCTGTCTCCTCAGGAGTACATTCCATGATTGTTGAGGTCGTATAGAGGGCAATCCCAACCGGCGGCGTCATAATACCCATCGTAGTAACGGTCATCATAACGATACCGAAGTGAACCGGATCAATTCCCAAAGAGGTTACCACAGGAAGTAGGATTGGTGTCAACAGCAAGGCAATGACCGTGGTTTCCACAAACATACCACTGACAGTCAGCAGTGCAATGATGATCAACAGCATTAACGTAGGATTGCTGGTGATATTCATCAACGTACTGGCAATAACCTGAGGTACACGATCGTAGACAATACCATACCCGAAAACGCCACTCATGGCGAGAATAAGGGTAACTACGGCAATATCCTTGGTGCTGTCCTTCAGGGTCTGGAAGAAAACCTTCCAAGTCAGTTCCTTATAAATGACCGTGCCTACGAAAATTGCATAGACAGCTGCAAAGGCACCGCTCTCAGACGGAGTCATAATACCGAAGCGGATGAAGACAATCAGCAGAATCGGGAAAAGCAAGGCCCAAATGCCATCAATCAAGGCCTTTCCGACCTCTTTCAGACTTGCCGGCTTTTTGTGATCGGGAAGATACTTGCGCTTTCTGGCGCTGATATCAACAGCAATCATCAAGGCGACCATCATGATCAGGCCGGGAATCAGACCGGCAGCGAATAAGCGGCCTATCGATACCTCACCGATGGAACCGAAAATGATCAGACCCATGGAAGGGGGAATCGTCGCTACAATCAAGGAAGAAAGGCCGTTGATGGCAGCAGACCAGCCGCGTGAATACCCACGCTTGGTCATTTCCGGGCCCAGAATTCTCGACTCCATGGCGGCGTCAGCATTGGCAGAGCCGGAAACACCTCCCATCAGGGTGGAGAGCACACAGGAGATTTGTGCAATGTTGCCATGCATATGACCGGTAAGAACATCGGCAAGCTTCATAAGACGCTTGGTGATTCCGGTGTTGTTCATTAAATTCCCTGCAAAAATAAAGAGGGGAATTGCGAGCATGGTAAAGGATTGGGTGGTTGCCAATACCTTCTGCACCACAATGGTGTACGGCAAGCCCTCAGTAACCATAAAGAATACCAAACCTGAGATGCCGATGGCAAAAGCAACAGGCATGCCCAAGAGCAAGAAAACGATAAATACTATTGTTGCTACACCCATACTATGCATCCACCCTTCCCTGCTCCCAGAAGGACACAGGCTTCTTAATGACTTCTGCCATACGGATACTTGCAGAAATAATCATGAGAAATGACCCGACGGGTACACTCAGCGTAGCCCAGGAATAACTAATCGGAAGTACCTGGAACAAGCGCTTATAGTTTTGGATCAAAAGCGGAATGCCGAAATACACCAAAACTGCCAAGAAGGCAATAATCATAAGAAAGAACACAATTTTCAGTGTTTTTTGCACCTTGGCGGGAAACTTGTTCACCAACAATTCAACGCCGATAAGGTTGGTGTTCCTCACTGCGATGTCGCCACCGATGAACACTTGCCATGCAAAAAGCAGGAGGGAAATGTCTACCGCCCAGTTAAGCGGATGTCCCAGTGTTCGTGCGATGGCTGACACAAATACCAACACGGTAATTGCAAAAAGCAGAATGCTGGAAATCAACTCTTCCACTTTGCAAAACTTCTTGTAGCCTTGTAATACTTTATTCACAATACCATCTCCCTCTCTTACTGCAAAACGAAGGGATAGCAAGAAGAAGTCAAGCTATCCCATAGCCAAGCGTGGGGGAGTTGCCTCCCCCAACAATCATTACTTACCGATCTGCTTGTAGATTTCCTTGCGCAGGTCAGCAAAACCAAGCTTTGCATAGGCAGCATCGCTAGCCTTTACGAAGGCCTGTACATCGGGTTCAATAACGGTGATGCCGTAGCCAACCAGCTGCTTCTCAATGTCAGCAATCTTGGATTCGACATACCGGGCATTCTTCTCACCAGCGGCCTTGGTCTCTTCAAGCAAGATGGTCTGCAGGTCTGCAGGAAGGGTCTGGAACCACTTCTCGCCAACGATGAGGCCGTTGATCAGCTGGAAGTGCTCGGTGCGGACCATGTACTTCAAGACTTCATAGATTCTGGAGCCAAGTGCAGAGGTAAGCTGTACTTCACATCCGTCAACAGCCTTGGACTGGACAGCAGAGTACGTCTCGCCCCAAGGCATTGCAACCGGGGTTGCACCAAGAGCAGTAACGCTTTCAGCCCAAGCAGGAGCGCCGGGGGTACGAATGCGCAGACCCTTCAGGTCGCTAGGAGTATTGACTACCTTGTTGGTGAAGAAGTGACGACCACCGTCGTACCAGTTGAAAGAAAGAATGCGGATGCCATTCTTGTCAACAAGTTCCTTCTCCCATTCAGCAAACTTTGCACTCTGGGTTACTTTCAGAACATCATCATAGTTGTTGGCAAAGTAAGCCATACCGATGATCGCGATGTCCTTTACATAGTTGCCCATGCGGCCGCCGTCGGTCAGTACTGCTACGTTTACACCCTGCAGAGCCTGCTCGATTACGTCCTCATCGCTTCCGAGCTGAGCAGAAGGATATACCTCAACAACCAGCCGTCCATTGGAGCGAGCCTTCACACTCTCTGCCAATGCTTTGAAACCCTCTACCATCGGGGTGGTCTCATTCAACTGGGTAGAAAGCTTAAGAGTGTATACTTTGTCACCCTTCTCTGCACCACCCTGTGCGAACACAGAGACAGTCACCATTGCAAGCATCAATACGATAGCCACGACTGCAACATGTTTGTTTCTCATCGATTCCTCCTATAAGCGGCTGGATCCAACCGCTAACATACTAGTATGCTAACTTGAAAAAAATGAACTGTCAATCCACCCTGCATCTGTTTTATGATTTCTTCTTCACCCTTGCTTTTCTTTGTATTTCTTTTCTATATATAAGGTTTACAAATGCTATGCTGACTTCATCAATTTTTCAATGGAATACATGAGAAAAGATCGTACCGCTTCAGTGACATCGGCAGAGGCAAAAAAAAAGAACCAGAGAATACACTCTGGCTCGATGGAAACCGAAACAAATAGAGATGTGATACTACAGGTTGGCTGGGACATACCCTCCAAAAACCTGTGGCAGGAAGAGGCTGATCTCAGGAATGAAGGAAACCATCAGAAGTGCGACGATCATACAGAGATAGAACGGAAGCGTTGCCTTTACAACCCGCTCCATGGAAATCTTTGCAACAGCTGAACCGATGAAAAGTACTGCTCCTACAGGAGGGGTAAGCAGACCGATACCACAGTTGAGCACAACCATGATGCCGAACTGGATAGGATCGAGGCCACAGACTCCAATTGCTATAGGAAACAGAATCGGGGTTGCAATGAGGATGATCGGAGCCATGTCCATGATGCATCCGAGAACCAATAAAATCACATTCAACAGCAGAATAAGAAGAATCCTATTGCTGGTAAGATTGGTAATGGCCGTAGCTGCAAGATCGGGAACATGGAGCGTGGTAAGACAGTAGCCGAAGACCGAGGATGTTGCGATAAGGATGAGGACTATTGCAAGAGTTCCTACAGCATTATCCAATACCTTCCAAACTCCCTTCCATGTCAAACCTTTGTAGATGAAGACCGAAACAATCAAGGAGTAAATTACTGCTATAGCAGCCGATTCTGTAGCGGTGAAGAAACCGGCTACAACACCAACGACAACAATAATGACTGCGGCCAACGCCCAGAAGGATTTTCCCAGTTGGATAAAAAAGTTCTTGAGGCTGAACTTATCCCCCTTGGGATAGCCCCGCTTTACTGAGATGATGTAGGAGCCAATCATCAGGGTGACCGCAAGCAACGCACCAGGAAGATACCCGGCAAGAAAGAGACTTCCTACGGAAATACCACCTGCAGTGGTCGCATAGATGACCATGTTGTGACTAGGAGGGACAAGAAGCCCTTCACAGGAACTGGTAATCGTAACCGCAGTAGAAAAATCTGCATCATAGCCTTCATTGACCATCATGGGAATGAGGATTGAACCAAGGGAAGCAGTATCAGCGGCTGCAGACCCGGAAATACCTCCAAAGAAGTAGGAAGCTACGATGTTTACCTGAGCCAAGCCTCCCCTCATCCACCCTACACAAGCATTGGCAAGAGCAATAAGTTTTTCCGATATTCCACCAGACCCCATCAACACACCCATGGTGATGAAGAAAGGAACCGCCATCAGGGAGAACGAACTGATACCCTTGACCATAAGACGGCAGATATCATTCAGGTTTGTCCCTTGGAAAAGCATGCAGAAGACAGAGGAAAGTCCCACCGCATAAGCAATAGGGAAACGAAGTATGATCATACCAAAGAAGGTTCCAAGAAGAATCAGAATTGCAATGCTGTTCGTATCCATCAGGCTTTCTCCTCTTCCTTCACAAAGAAGGACTTCACATGGTTATACAGAGACTCCAGCTCAAAAATGATCATGGCGAATCCAGCGAGGGGTACAGGGAAGTACATCCAAAAGCGGCTGAGCCATGGCATGGAGACATAGGATCCCCTACTCCCGATGGTTGTGGCATATCGCCAACCGACAAAGAGCATGATCAATCCAAGACTGAGAACCGCGATGTCCGAAAGGATATCAAGGAACTTAATAGCACGTTTGGGAAGGTATTTATCAAATGCCGTCATCCTGATGTGGGAACTCCTACGGATGGCAAGGGCGGCTGAAAGAACAGCCATATAGGACATACAGGTCAACACCACTTCTTCCGACCAAGCTGGATCCTTGAGGAACGGAATATACTCATTGAACATGCGGCCTGCTACTGCATAACTGGTAATCAGGATATCGGCTATAAGCAATAGTTTGCATACTAACAATACAATCCTATCGGTCCAATCATAGGCCAGTTTAATCTTATCCATTGTTGCAAAGAACTTTGGCATATTTCATCTCCTGAGACTTTAAAAAGGTGGGATTGACTATGCAATCCCACCTGTATCTAACTAAAAACCCTTATTTCAAAGCTTTGATCTGCTGATACAGAGCTGCCTGGCTCTTGGTATTCTCTTCGATTACAGCCTTACAAGCATCGGCCCATTCACCCTTGTTGGTAACTTCAACAATATTCGTGCCTTCAGCCTTGAGCTTTGCAAGAACTTCGTTCTCAGCACCTTCGCTGATCTCTGCATTGTATGCCTGAGCAAGCTTGCCGGCTTCCATGATGGCGCTTCTCTGCTTCTCGGAGAGTTTGTTCCAAGCGGTATCGGTGATAACAACCTGGATGGCACCGAGGGTGTGACCATCAAGAATCATGGTAGGAGCAACTTCCTGGAATGCATTGGACTTGTAGTTTGCGATCGGCTGCTCTGCGCCATCAACAACACCGGTCTGCAGGGCGGAATACAGCTCACCAAAGGAAACAACGGTCGGAGAAGCACCAAGGCCCTTTACCATACCGTTCATAACCGGGTCATTGGATACACGAAGCTTCAGGCCCTTGAGATCGGCCATGCTGGCAACCTTCTTGACGGTAAAGAAATGCCTAAAACCTTCCTCACCATAGAAAATACCGCGAATCGGAAGACCGATGGTCTGGGGTTCGTTCAGGAATTCAGGAGCAAGTTCAGAGTTTGCAAAAGCCCAGAAGTGTGCTCTGTTCTCGAATGTGAACGGAATGGAAAGAAGCTTGGACTTTGCAGCACCATAGCTGGTGAGTGCAAAAGCGGAAATTCTGGACATGTCGATCGAGGTACCACCGCCGAGGATGGAGTCGAGAACGTCATTCTCGGAACCAAGAACACCGGAAGCCTGGATGTCGATAATTACCGTACCACCGCTGAGCTTGGCGACCTGTTCCTTGAAATAGGTACCAGTCTTTCCTACGATGGTATCAAGAGGGTTTACCTCTGCATATACAAGCTTTACGGTTTTTTCAGCTACTGGTCCAGCAGCTGCAGTTTCCTTCTCTCCAGCAGCAAAAGCCATGGAAGAACAGAGCAACAGCGCCAAGAGAACATACAATACACGTTTCATAGTTGCCTCCTAATAATACTTCAACCTGATTACCCCAGGTACACGAAAAAATCTAAAGGAGGAAATCTATGCCCGCAAGGTGCAGTCAAAGAAAGTGCAACGTATCCAAAAAATTGAAAAGCTTAGGTATTTCCAATCCTTTCAACAATTTCCCGTTCTCGCTCGCCAAGCTCCTGATACAGCGGCTCCATCGCCTTCCTCAGGGCAAGCAGATCGTCCTCATCGGGGACAGTGAATGTCACCCCTGACTGGAGGGCCTCATCAAAGGCCCGTTTTTCCTCTTCCAGCCAGAGCTTTCGCTCATACAGACCACTTTCCCGTGCGCATTCTGCGAAAAGCTCAACATAGGAGGGGTCGATCGCTGCTACTTTTTTTTGGGCATCGACACTGATCATCACGACCTCGGGCAACCGAAAGTGCTCATCCTGGTAGAAATAGGGAGCAGCTTGGTTGTGGTCCATGAACACATAACTCGGCAGGTTGTTCTCCGCGCCATCGATACGAAGTTTCTGAAGAGCAGAATAGACATCCCCATAGGGTATCTGCACCGCCTTGGCTCCAAGAAGCTCGATGGTACGACTCATCATATCATTCTCTTGGACACGGATCGTCAGACCTTTGAGAGAATTGATGTTTGCAATAGGAGTTCTGGTATAGAAGCTTCTAGCCCCGGCATCATACCAAGCCAAGCCAACGATTCCCTTACCCACCATACCATGCAGGTACATGTCTCCGATCTCACCATCGAGGACCCTCCACATATGCTCGCTGTCGGAGTACAGGTAGGGCAATTGGAGCGTCCAAAGCTCGGGGAAAAACTGGGAAAGGGTTCCTAAAGAGAAGCGGGACATGTCGATGCCACCGTAGACCATCTGTTTCATCACATCAATTTCTGATCCCAAAACGCTGTCGGGGTATATTCTGAGCTCTATCCTTCCCCCGGTCCGCTCTTTTATCAATGATGCCAAATACTTTGCCGCTTCAACCGTCGGGTAGCCGGAGCTTTGATTGTCTGCATACCGGAGCACCAACTCGGGATACTTGGATTCCTCCTTCCGACAGGAAAAGAAACCTACTACGATAATCACGACTATGAGCAATACCTTCTTCATCGCGTGAGTCCTCCGACCTGCTTCCGATATTCGGTTGGGGTAAGCCCGGTATTTTTCTTGAAAGCACGGGTAAAATAGCTGGAACTGTCATAACCCACCATTGCGGCAATCTCGGATGCAGACTTGAAGGGATCGTGCAGGTAATCCTTTGCTGCACCAATCCTGAGGTTGGTGATGTAATCGAGAAAGTTGACACCGGTGCAACGCTTGAAAATGCAACTAAGATACGATGGATTGATATTCAGCAGGCTGCTTACCGAGTCCAAGGAAAGATCATAGTTCATGTAGCTGTGTTCCAGATACTTCTTCACCTTTGCCATCATCAAGGCAGTTTTATCGGTAGCTTCACAGTCCTCCAGAGTACCCACATCCGGACGTACAGCCTTCAGCTGCCGTTCAGCCTCCACCTGACTGATCGCTCGCTTGACCGCCCGCTGAACATCTTCCCTGTCCACCGGTTTGAGGATGTAATCATTGGCCCCTAATTTGACGGCTTCACGGGCATACGAGAAAATGCTGTAGGCAGTAATGAAAATAATACGGCAAGAGGGCTTGTCGTCCAGTATTCTTTTCGCAGCTTCCAGGCCATTCAGGGCCGGCATCTCAATATCCATAAGAACAATATCCACATCGTACAGCGATGCATACGTAACGGCCAACCGCCCGTTTTCCACCTGATACAGCTCCAGGAGGGAATTGCTTGAGAGAATCTTGCTAAGCAGTTCTCTTTCAATGCTTTCGTCATCGACAATCAGTATCTTGATCATCCTCTTCCTCCTCCTTTCTGAACATCAAAGGCATCTCGATCCTAATAGTAGTGCCCTGTCCTTGCTTTGAAGTCACCTCCAGACGACACCGTACATCCATCAACTTCAATCGTGCAGCAACGCTATACAGTCCGATATGTTCTCCCGTTACAGGTGGATCAAGAAGCCGGGAACGGAGCATCTGAAGTTTCTCCTCATCCATGCCCACCCCATCGTCCTCGACGGTTACCCATAGCATTTCATCCTTCTCTTGTAAGGTAAGCCAGATACTGCCGGAAAGCTCCTTTGGGCCAAGCCCATGCTTGAAGGCATTCTCCACCAAAGGCTGAAGGAAAAATGAAGGCACCAACGTTTCAGTCAAGACCAAGAAAGGTGATACATCCCAAATAAGCGATACCTTATCCTTGAACCGTGCCTTGTACAGGCTGTAGTACTCGTCAACAATCTGAATCTCCCTGGAAAGCGGGACCATTACCTCATTATCAGCCAAGGCATAGCGAAAAAGGCGAGCAAGGGAAGAGAGCAAGGCATCGGTTTTCTCCGCCTTTTCCTCCTGGGCTGTATACTTCATGACATTGATGGTATTAAAGAGAAAATGAGGGTTTATCTGGCTTCTCAACAACTGGAGCTTCTCTCGCTCGAGAAGATTCTGCATCGCCAAGGCCTCTGTATCCTTTCTATGAATCTCCTTCTCCATCTCATTGTTTGCCGTGAGCAATCTCACCTGATTTCTCATAGCCTTTTTCATTTCATTGAAAGCCCGGGCCATGTCCCCTATCTCGTCCTTGCGATGCTCGGAAAGCTCCGGCCTGTCGTAGTCTCCTGCAGTAATCGCCTTGGAGGAACTTGCCATCTCCTGAACGATGGAGAGCATTCGTATTACTTCCTTGAAAGCGGCAAAGCCAAAAAGAATCATCACTAAAACCGTCAGAGCATATACCGTATTGAGGTCCTCATTGAGTCGTATCAAACGGTCGTACGTAGACTGATTGTCCATGATGGCTCTCTCGATAAGTTGCTGAACATACGTATAGAGGGAGTTCAAACAGGGTTCCAGATCGGAGTAATACACTTCTGAGGCCTGATCAATATTGTTGCTGATAAGAAGTTCCTGCATGAGGGACAAATATCCCCTGTAGTTGTTGTACGTGGTATTCACCGCACTAACGAGAAGGTACTGCTCCACCCCTATACTCCCAATAGCAGTATCGATTTTTTCAAGGTTCTCCTCAGAAATCTCATTTTCCTTTCTGAGTTCGGAAACAAGGGTGGCAATGTCCCCAAAATCCCAACGGTAGGAGGAGAGCACCTCACGGGCCTTTCCCAAGGAATCGAGAAGCAGACTGATTTTCTGGACATTTCCCGAACTCTTCTGTATCGGGGCCAAGATGAATCGTTCCTGATACGCGGAAATTCCGAGCTGCAGGAATATGAAAAGAATGAAGACAATAAGAAACAGAAATATTCTGTGAAAGAGGTTTAGATGAAGGCTTCTTTTGTTACGTGTTTCCATGGGTACCCTGCAACATACTAGCATTCATATCCCAAAAAGGGAATGAAAGGAAAAATTTTCTGTGGTATAGTTGCACCATGATTATTCCAGTGCTATTGCATGAAAGCCACTTCAGACAGTTTCTCATCTTCAACATCCTCGGGCGGCTGAAACTCTACAGAAGCCCTCTCATCTTTGCATCCATTCTCACCACATGCGCCGTCATCAGCTTTCTGATGTACAAAGTCGAAGGTGCTGTTTTGTTGGGCACGGTTCTGCTTATCGTAGGACTGGGTATGCCGATCGTATATTTCACATCGTTTTTCGCTTCCCTGAAGAAGCAGGTAAAGCAGCAAAACCTGGATCCTCCCCGCTTGGTCTACACGTTGCAGTTCACTGAAGATTCCGATGTACTTGAGATTTCCAACGACAAGGAAAGGGCAAGCTATCGATGGCAGGATGCGTTTCATGCATATTACGAGAAAGAGAGCATCTATCTATTCATAACTAAGGACAGGGCTTTCCTGCTCCCCCTTGAGCTACTACAAGAGAGTGAGGAAGTCTGGAAACTCATCGAATCAAAGATGGGCACCAAGCGTTGTACCAGAAAGGCTTAATGAAAAACGTCACTTTTCTCTTTTCTACTTATTGCCCTTCGCCCCGCATACGGCGTTGGTAGGCCTGCAAAATGTTCTGTGAGCACATCTCATCAAGGCTGGTTTCGACCAAAAAGGATAGTTCTGATCCGGGGGTATAATCAGCTTCGGTATAGAAATTGATGCGGCCCTCGGCCATCAGACGCCTAGAGATTTCTTCCTTGCCCTTGGCATGGACTGCAATGCTCTTGCCTCCATTCTGCTTGACCAGCTTCATGCACGGCACATCGGTAAGCCCATCCCCGATGTAAATCATGTTGCGAAACGGCACACTGCGCTCACTATCAGCCGTGTACGCATTGAGAGCCTGGTCCTCATACACATCCAGTACGCCTTTGTTGATCCTAAAGAGAAACTGCGTCTTAGCCGTATAATTGACTGAAAGTTTTGGCCAGACCGCAACCCCATTCTCATCATAGAGGTACTCGCAGGCATAGATGCGACAAAACTCGCCTCCGATTGCAGAGCCTTCGATGATTTCCTTCAACCCCGAGGAAATGATGTAATGCTCGATGCAAAGATTACGCTTTGCTCCCAGCTCATTAACAAAGGAAAACCACCCAAGAACGCCGGGGAAGAATTCCAGCTCCTGACCAAGGGCGACAAAGTCGTTTCTGCGAATCGGCTTTGCCTGTTTCTTGGATTCATCGAGCATCAACTTCATATAGGCAAGAATGCTGTCCATCCCTTGCTTTCGGGCAAGGGCGTTGGCTTTCTGCCAGAAAGCGGAAGAGCTGAGACCTAGCTTGGGAATAAAGGTATACTCCTGCATATCACGGGTGGTCAGCGTCTTGTCAAAATCGTACATGATGGCAATCGTGGGTCGTGTTTCCATAGTAGCGTAAGTATAGCATGAAGAGGGAGAAACCGGCTTGTATTTATTAGTTGACATATCAACTAAAAGACTCTACAGTGTCTGCCATGCAACACAGTTTATCGCGCCTTGTGGCCATCCTGCACCGCAACCATGCAATGTATGTCAATCGAGTTCTCAAACCTTGGAACATCACCAGCGGGGAGGTGGGCTTTCTGATGACACTTTACCAAGAGGAAGGCCGAACCCAGGAACAACTCTCGAGCATTCTTTCAATCGACAAGGCTGCTGCCACACGAGCCCTCACTTCGCTGCAGGACAAGGGGTATATCCAGCGCAGGGTCAATGAACAGGACAAGCGATGCAAGTGCATATACCTCACACAAAAGGCTAAAGAGCTGCGTCAAGTGATTACCACACAAGTGCGCACTTGGAATTCCAAGGCAGCAAATCTAATCGGGGAATCGACATACGACCAGCTCTGCTTGAGCCTGGAAACTATCCTATCCAACGAAAAAGCGGAGTAGAATCATGGATACCGTAGCTACACACACCAATCCGTTAGGCACTGAGCCGATACTCAAACTATTGATGCGCTTCTCCATCCCTGCAATTGTGGGCATGATGGTCAACGCACTGTATAACGTAGTCGATCGCATGTACATCGGAAACAGCCCCTCTTTGGGAGCAAACGGCATTGCAGGCATCACCATTGCGTTTCCCATCATGATCATACTCATGGCCATGGGAGTACTGTTCGGCATCGGCGGAGCCACCCTCTTCTCTATCCGCTTGGGCCAGAAAAAGGAAACTGAAGCCGCCCATGTACTGGAAAACGCCTTTCTCCTCTTAATCGGTGGAGGCTTGGTGTTCGTCGTTGTTGGCCAGATATTCCTTACGGATATCCTGGTTCTCTTCGGGGCAAGCCAAGACGTACTTCCGTATGCAACCAGTTATTTGCGCATCATTCTTTTCGGTTCAGTGTTCGGGGTAACCAGCATGGGATTGAATCACTTCATCCGCGCTGACGGCAATCCCAAGGTAGCAATGCTTTCCATGTTTCTCGGAGCCGGTACCAACATCATTCTCGATCCTATTTTCATCTATGCACTCGATTGGGGCATGGAGGGAGCCGCCCTGGCAACCATTATCAGCCAAAGCTTCTCCTTCATCTGGGTGATATCGTATTTCTTGGGCAAACGCAGCCGCGTAAAACTGAGCCTGAAGGCACTCAAACCCGAGTGGTCGGTGATCAAATTGATCATCACCTTGGGGATTCCCCCCTTTGCGCTCCAGATAGCCTCCAGCCTACTCAACGTAATTTTGAACAAGACCCTGATCGCGCACGGAGGGGACTTGGGCATTTCGGCAATGGGCATCGTTCACAGCCTGCAGACCCTGCTCATATTGCCGGTTATCGGCATCAACCAAGGGGTTCAGCCCTTGATCAGCTTCAATTTCGGTGCCAAGCAGTTCGACCGGGTCAGGGAAGCGGCAAAACTCGGCATATTGAGCTCCACCGCAGTCATTATGGTGGGGTACCTCGCCACCCGGTTCTTTCCGGTCGCCATGGTAGGCATGTTCAACCGGGAACCGCAGCTGCTTGAACTAGGAACCTTCGCCCTGAAGCGATGGTTCCTGTTCACTCCGTTGGTGGGTTTCCAGATTATTGCAGGAAGTTTTTTCCAGGCCATAGGAAAGAGCAAGATCGCCATGACACTCACCCTCTCCCGCCAAGGACTCTTTTTGATTCCTTGTATCCTCATTTTCGCCCACTTCTTCGGTATGGAAGGCATTCTCTGGTCGGCACCGGTGTCGGATGTGCTTGCTACGCTGGTGACTGCCTTCTTCTTTTTCAGGGGCCTGAGGGACTTGGAGAGGAAAGCGGCAAAAATCTAGCGAAGGCTCTGGGTTTTCTTGAACACTTCCAAAAGCGGCTGCCACCACTCTTTACCTCCCGACACTTCTCCGATACCCCGAATCTTTTTTATTCGGTAGCGGACCAAGTGCTCGGCAGGCTTGCTGCATAATACGTCCAAGTCACGAAGAATCGTCTGTTTGATACGAGAGGCTGTCTCCTCTGCGCTGCCTTCACTGATAATATCGTGAATGACAGAGAACTCCTTGAGGTGGTAGCTGGTCATTTTCATCGCTTCTGCAGCCTCTTTGGCCTTGGAAGGGTCACGTAGCAGAATGGATGCAAAGCCCTCGGGAGTAATGACCGAGTATACTGCATGTTCGAGCATGTACAGCTTATCGCCAACTCCGATGCCCAGTGCACCACCACTGCCACCCTCCCCGATGATAAAGCTCAGAATGGGTGTTTTCAGCGTTGAGAATACCTTCAGGTTCTGGGCAATTGCCTCTCCTATACCCCGCTCCTCGGCCCCAAGGCCTGGATAGGCTCCGGGGGTGTCGATGAAGCAGACAACAGGTCGGCCGAACTTTTCAGCCTGCTTGGCAAGCCTGAGTGCCTTGCGATAACCCTCCGGGTTGCTCATCCCATAGTTGCACAGCACATTCTCCTTCAGGTTTGCACCCTTGCGATTGCCGATGAAGGTAATAGGGCGCCCTTCAACCAGGCCCACCCCTCCGATCATAGCAGGATCATCACCATACAGACGGTCGCCATGCATTTCCATAAAGGAGTCGCAGATAAGGTCGATGAACATTTTGGCACTCGGCCTTCCCTGTTGGCGTGAACGTAATACACACTCCCACGAGGAGGCTCCTTCACACTTTTCATGGCTTTTGGCAAGGGTTTCTATCTGTTCAAGCGTTTGTTTGAGCACAGGCGTCTGTTCTTCATGCATATGCAGCACCCCTTTTTGTATGGGTCTTGATGAGGAACGAAAGGGTCGAGCGAAGCTCTTTTCTCTGGACCAAGGCATCGACAAAGCCTTTCTTGAGCTGGAACTCGGAACGCTGGAACCCATCGGGCAGCTTCTGTCCGATGGTTCCTTCGATAACCCGGGGTCCTGCAAATCCAATGATTGCACCGGGTTCGGCAAGAATGACGTCGCCGAGCATCGCAAACGAGGCGGTAACGCCGCCGGTGGTGGGATTGGTCAACACCAGAAAGAGCGGGGTTCTCGTCTCCTCCATAAGGGCGGCAGCACTGGCAGTCTTGGCCATTTGCATAAGGCTGAAAATGCCCTCCTGCATGCGCGCTCCACCACTTGCAGTGAAAATTATTACAGGTTCCCCCCTCAAAGCTCCTTCGAGCATCGCCTGGGTGATTTTCTCCCCAACAACCGAGCCCATACTTCCACCCATGAAGGCAAAGGACATAATGCCTACAATAACCGGCTGCGCTTCGATGGTACAACTGCCGATGGTAACAGCATCGCTGAGCGACGATTTCTTCTCGTTCTCCTTCAGTTTGTCCTCATAGCCGGCCAGAGAGATTGGGTTCATCGATTTCATCTCTTTAGCCATCTCAACGAAGGAGTCGGGATCGGCAAAGAGCTCGATGCGTTGTTCAGGGGAGAGTGGGAAATAGTGATTGCAGGAGGGGCAGATTCGGTACGAGCCGACTTCCACTTCCTTCTGACAATTCGGACAAAGTTCAATCATGATGTTTCTCCTGGGCAATGACCTTTGCATACAGGTCGGTCGAGAAGCGTCCGCTTGTGAACGGACGGCTTTGGATGAGCAGTTTCTGCTCTTCAATATTAGTTTTCACCCCTTCGATGACGACCTCACCAAGGGCACGCAACATGACCCGCAATCCTATTTCGCGATTCGGGGCATAGATAATAATTTTTGCAATCAAAGAGTCGTAATAGGGGCTGAGTACTGAGCCGCTCTCCAGGTACGTATCAACGCGGACATGAGGGCCGGAGGGCATAGTACAGGTAGTGATGGTTCCGGCACTCAAAGCGTTGATACGACACTCCAAGCTATAGCCCTTGCAGGTTACATCGTCTTGGGTATTGCGAAGGGCTTTGTCCTGGGCGATCTCAATTTGTGCGTGGACCAAGTCGATGCCCGAGACCAGTTCACTGACCGGGTGCTCAACCTGAAGCCTTGCATTGACTTCCATGAAATAATAGGCACCGCCGTCAAGAAGAAACTCCACCGTTCCCGCTGAACGATAACCCAGTTCCTGAAAGAGCCGAACTGCGTCATTACACATTGCTTTTCTCATGCTATCATTCAAAACAGGCGATGGGCTTTCTTCCAAAAGCTTCTGATGGTTTTTCTGTACCGAACAGTCACGCTCTCCAAGGTGGAGGACCGTTCCCTTCCCATCACTGAGCAGCTGTACCTCAAGGTGTCTGGGTTGCTCGAGGTAGCGCTCCATGTGTACCGAATCGTCGGCAAAAAAGAGTAAGGCTTCCTTCTTGGCAAGTGCGAGGGAGGCTGCAAGGTCGGCTTCCTTTCGGACGATCCGCATACCCCGGCCTCCACCTCCTGCTGCAGCCTTGAGAATGATTGGATAGCCGATCTGCTTGGCAGTCTGCTTGGCATCCTCAAGGTCGACTATGGCTTCCTTGCTACCCGGGGTAATGGGAAGGCCGGCTTTCAGGGCTGCCTTGCGCGCTTGTACCTTGTTGCCCAACAGGGCGATGGTCTCACTCTTGGGCCCGATGAAAATGAGGCCTGAATCTTCCACCGCCTTGGCAAAGGCAGCATTCTCACTGAGGAAACCGACTCCGGGGTGGATGGCATCACAGCGTGTCAAACACGCTGCCATAATGATGTTCCGGCTCTGCAGATAGCTTTCCTTACTGGTGGGGCCACCGATGCAGACTGCTTGGTCGGCCATCCTCACGGCAAGGGTTTCTTTGTCGGCAGTTGAATAGGCCACCACCGACCGTATTCCCAAATCCTTACAGGCACGAACCACCCGCACGGCGATTTCGCCCCGGTTGGCGATCAGAATCGATTCAATCATACACGCTTCACCTTGAACAAAGGCTGGCCGAACTCGACCATCTGTTCGGGCTTGGCCAAAATTTCCACAATTTCACAGGCAAAATCAGCTTCGAGTTGATTCATCAGCTTCATTGCCTCGATGGTGCAGAGCACCGAGCCTGTTTCCACTCTGTTACCCACCCGGACGTAGGGAGGAGCATCGGGGGCGGGGGTCAGATAGAAGGTCCCGACTATAGGACTGGTGATCACTTCCGAGCTTACTTGTATTTCCTGCTTCACAGCAGGCTGATCTGGCTTGGCAGCCGGTACAAAGGCTTCACTTGGGGCGCAAGAACGTTTGAGTTTGAGGGTATAGGCAGAAGATGAGAGTTCAAGCTCACCAAGTGTGCTGTTGTCAAACAAGGCAATGATCTGTTGGAGATTCAAGTTGTCAATACTGTCCATGAAAGTTCCTCATATGTATGGGGATGGGATGCTTATAGGGTGCATCCAACCTACTTTTTATAATAACAGTACACTCTTTCAGTGTCAATATTGACAAATATTACTATTTTGTAATAATTATAAGCCTATGTTATGTAACCAAGGAGGGAGACGTTGAAGCCTCCACAATCCATACAGATCACAGCACTGGGCTCATACAGCCCAATTCGGGTGGTCACCAACGATGAACTTTCACACAGGGTCGACACCAGCGATGAGTGGATCCGCAGTCATACAGGAATCGGGCAACGGCATTTGGCAGCAGAAAACGAGACAACAAGCGATCTTGCCTGCAAGGCTGTTGAGAATATGCTTGCACTGTACGGCAGAAGCGCCGACCAAATCGACGGTATCGTCGTGGCGACCGCTACGCCCGACTATCCCGGGTTTCCTTCCACCGCCTGCCTGCTTGCCCAAAGACTGGGCATTACCGGCCCCGCTTTGGACATCAGTGCAGGCTGCACAGGCTTCATCTATGCCCTTGAGGTAGGTCGGGCCATGATTGTATCCGGGGCTATGAAGAATGCTCTGGTGGTGGGTTCTGAAACCCTTTCGTCGGTTGTCGACTGGGATGACCGCAATACGTGCGTGCTCTTCGGAGACGGGGCGGGTTGCGTCCTGCTTGAAAGCAAGGAAGAGACCGAAGGAATTCTGGATACGTACCTGAAAGCGGAAGCAGCGGGAGCCGATGCTCTGGTCATCGACCAAAAGAGCCGTACGATACAAATGGATGGCCGCTCTGTCTACTCGTTCGCAGTCCGCTCCATCAGACATACCATTGAGACCCTGCTGCAAAGAAACACCATGACCATTGACGATATTGCCTGGATCGTCCCGCATCAGGCAAACCAACGTATCATCGCCGCATGTGCAAAACGGTTGGATATCGATGTTCAGAAATTCTATTTGAACATCGAACAGTATGCAAATACCTCGGCTGCTTCCATTCCCCTGGCTCTTGCAGAAATGCAGGAAAAAGGATTGCTGAAGGATGGACAAAAGCTGTTGCTCGTCGGCTTCGGGGCGGGACTCACCTATGGAGGAACACTACTGACATGGCACCAATAATCGCACTCTACCCAGGCCAAGGCTCACAAAAACAAGGTATGGCCATCGACCTCTATCATGCAAGCGCGAAGGTACGTGAGCTCTTTGCCCTAGCAAGCGATGTTGCCGGCAAGGATTTGTTCAACCTCCTATCCGAGGGTAGCGAACAAGAGCTGACCAGCTCCGCCCAGATGGCCATAACGCTGGCCAGTTGCTCTGCACAGATTCGCCTTCAGGAGTATGGCATCCAATCCAAGGTCCATTGCGGCTTCAGTCTTGGGGAGCTTTCGGCATACCGTGCAGCCGAAATATTTGATGATGAAACACTCTTCACGATTGTAAAGCAAAGAACCAAGTTGATGGACGAAATGTCACAAAAGGCACGTCTTTCCTTAGGAGATCTCGGGATGGCGGCCATCATTGGCCTTGACTATGAGGCAGTGCTAGAGGTACTACAAGAGCTCGGTTTGGAGGGTTTGTATGCCGCCAATGACAACGCGCCCAACCAGGTGGTGCTTTCAGGTCTGAGCGAGAGCATTGCCAAAGCCAAGGAATCCTTTTTGGCAAAAGGGGCGAAGCGTTTTATTGCACTCAAGGTCTCAGGGCCCTTCCACACGCCCTTCATGGAGGAGGCAAGCAAGCCTTTCAGAACCTTTTTGGATGGACTTGTCATGCACGATCCAAGCCACCTGGTTCTCTCCAGTGTAGATGGCCAGAGCATCACCAGTGCAGAAGATGCACGAAGGCAGCTCAGCCTACAGCTGGCACGACCGGTACGATGGACAAAACTCATGCAGAATATCAAAGCAATGGCTGATGCCGATATTGCAGAAGTCGGATACGGGACAGTCCTGAGTGGGCTGTGCAAGAACAATGGAATACAGTCATCCTGCCTCAGTCTGGGTGAAGAGACAACAATACAAGCATATGCAAAGGAACGAGCAGTATGAGCGAACAGAAACATGCCTTGGTAACCGGAGGCTCACGGGGAATTGGAAGGGAGATTGTAAAGGTCTTGCTTTCGGAGGGCTATGCAGTTTGGTCCCTCTCCCGCAGCAAAAGTGAGGAGCATGAGAACCTGCATCACGTTGGATGCGACATGGCTGACCGAAGCAGCGTCGAAGCGGCTTTGGAGACCGTGATAAAGGAAGCAGGAACGCTGGATGTTTTGGTCAACAACGCAGGTATCACCCGTGATGGCCTGATCATGCGCATGAAGGATGAGGCCTGGGACGAAGTGCTGGCGGTCAACCTGACTTCGGTTTTCCTCACCTGCCGCAGGATATCACGGCTTATGGCCAACCAACGCAAGGGCTCTATCATCAATATCTCCAGTGTGGTGGGAATCATGGGTAACGGCGGACAGACCAACTACGCAGCCAGCAAGGCGGGGATCATCGGTTTTTCAAAAAGCCTTGCCCGCGAGCTTTCGGCCCGCAATGTGAGGGTCAATGTCATCGCTCCTGGTTTCATCGATACGGCAATGACCGAAGTACTGTCTGAGACAATCAGACTGCAGATTGCTACTCAGATTCCGCTCGGGAGAATCGGAAAAGCAGAGGAAGTTGCCAATGCAGTAGCATTTTTGGCGTCTGAAAAAGCATCCTACATCACCGGCCAAGTGTTGGCGGTCGATGGCGGCATGGCAATGTAAGGGGAGAACGATATGATTGAACTTGAACGAGTAGTAGTAACCGGTATGGGGACCGTAAACCCCTTGGGAACGAGCATCACGCAGTTCTGGGCCAATATCAAAGCAGGTGTTTCGGGTATTGGACCGATTACCAAGTTCGACACCACCGACTACCCTGCAAAGATTGCCGGGGAGGTACGTGATTTCGATCCCTCTGATTTGCTGGACCGCAAGGAAACACGGGGAATGGCCGACTTTACCAAGTTTGCCGTGCATGCAGCGGTGCAGGCCATGCAGCAGGCGGATTTGGACAAAGGCGGATATGATCCGTACCGAAGCGGAGTCTACCTGGGAAACGGAATCGGTGGCTTCGAGGTTGTTGGGGAAAACATGGCAAAGCTCTTTGAGCGTGGACCTCATGCAGTTGCCCCTCTGACCATTCCCAAGCTTATCAGCAATGAGGCCGCCGGCAACATTGCCATCCATTACAACTTCAAAGGGCCCTGCCACACCACCGTCACTGCCTGCGCAAGCGGCACCGATGCCATCGGGGACGCCTTCAACGCCATCCGCTACGGTCAAGTCGATGTTGCCCTAAGCGGCGGTACCGAGGCTGCGATAACCAAGCTCAGCGTTGCTGGTTTCTGCCGCCTCCAGGCTTTGGCGACCAAGTACAACGATACACCTCTGATCGCCAGTCGTCCTTTCGATAAGGAGCGCGATGGATTTGTCATGGGAGAGGGAGCGGGTATGCTCGTTCTCGAATCGCTTTCCCATGCAATGGCTCGTGGAGCTACGATTCTGGGTGAAATTGCCGGCTACAGCATGACCTGTGATGCCTACCACCTCACCGCCCCGAATCCTGACGGCGAAGGAGCCGCCAGAGCTATGAAAGCCGCCATTGCAATGGCCGGGGCAAAACCTGAGGAGGTTGACTACATCAACGCCCACGGGACCAGTACCGCCGCCAACGATTCAATGGAGACCAAAGCTATCAAGAGTGCGTTTGGAAGCCACGCTTACAATCTCAAGGTCTCATCCACCAAGTCCATGACCAGTCACCTCATTGCTGCTGCTGGTGCTGTGGAAGCGATTGTGTGTCTGCTCGCTATCAGGGATCAGTACTTCCCTTGTACGCTGAACCTGACAAATCCAGACAGCGAGTGTGATCTTGACTATGTACCAAACCACGGAAGAGAGGGTACAATTCGCTATGCTATGAGTAATTCGCTTGGGTTTGGAGGGCATAACGGTGTGCTCGTCTTCAAAGCCTATACACCATTGTAAGGAGTGCTGACAATGTCTGAAGTATTTGAATCGCCAGTTGATTTGATTCCTCACCGAGATCCGTTCATTTTTCTTGATGAGCTCTTGGAGGTCGATGACAAGCATACGGTGGCCAAACGTGTGTTCACAGCCGACCACTTCTTTTTCAAGGGACATTTCCCCGGCTATCCGGTTGTTCCCGGTGTTATACTGGTTGAGACTATGGCCCAATGCGGTGGTGCGGGTTTGGTCCAGGAGGGGATTCTTCCTCATGGCGCTTTTTTCGTTCTGGCTACTATTGAGAAAGCAAAATTCCGGGCTCAGGTCCGGCCTGGTGATACAGCCATCATTACGGTGCAAAACACCCGGGTTTCCCAGGTCATGGTCCGCCAGTGCGGTACCATCACCGTCGATGGGAAGGTAGCCGCCGAGGCTACCTGGATGTGCATCGTCGGCGACAATAAAGCATAAAAGAGGCAGATGTGATTATTACCAAGAAAGTGTTGAGAAATGTGAGCCTTACCGCCCACCCTGTAGGGTGCAGGCGGTATGTCGAAGACCAGATCGCCTGGGTGGAATCGCATGCCAAACACAGCACACAGGAGCACTATCCACAGATAGAGAATCTCCCGCTTCCCAAGCGGGTGCTCATTCTCGGAGGTTCGACCGGTTACGGTCTCTCGTCGCGTATTGTCGCGGCGTTCGCCAATGGGGCCGATACAATCAATGTAAGTTTTGAGAGGGAACCGAGCGAGAATAAAACGGCAACCCCGGGCTGGTACAACACGATGGCGTTCGAGGACATAGCAAAGCGTAAGGGCTTGAAAGCCAGTTCGGTTTTCGGTGATGCCTTCAGCACGCAAGTCAAAGAAGCAGTTGCCCAAAGAATCCAGGATGAGTTGGGCCAAGTCGACCTGGTCATTTATTCGCTTGCCAGCCCCCTTCGGAATGACCCGGCAACCGGTCAGACGTACAAGTCGGTCCTCAAGCCTATCGGTAAAACCTTCTCAGCGCTTTCGGTGGACTTGGAGAGTGAAATCGTCAAGCAGGCAACCATCGAGCCGGCAACCGAAGAGCAGGTCACTGAGACGGTGAAGGTGATGGGGGGAGAGGATTGGAGTCTGTGGATCGACTTCCTCTTGAAGAAACATCTGCTTGCCAAAGACGCCATGACTGTTGCCTATTCCTACATCGGCCCGAGAATCACCTACCCCGTCTATCGTGAAGGTACGATTGGAAAGGCGAAGGAACATCTGGAGAACAGCGCAGCACAGCTCACAAACAAGCTCAAGGCCATCAACGGCAAGGCGTACGTGTCCGTCAACAAGGCGTTGGTCACCCGGGCCAGTGCAGTCATTCCCGTAGTTCCCCTGTACATGGCGCTGCTGTACCAGGTGATGAAGGAGAAGGGCTTACACGAACACTGCACCCAACAAATCTATCGTCTCTTTACTACCCTGTTGTATTCCAATAAGGCAATCCCCACCGACAGCGAAGGCAGAGTCCGTGTAGATGACTGGGAAATGTTGAGTGAAATCCAGCAAGAGGTCGAGAGACGTTGGGCCTTGCAACAAGAAGGCAAACCACTTGTCCAAGGAGACTTGGGCGGTGTCTGGGAAGAGTATGAGCAGATTCATGGCTTTGGCTTCTCTGATATCGATTACACCAAAGACGTAGACCCAAGGATTGTATAACAAGCATAGGGGCCCGAAAGGGCCTCTTTGTTTTGGCCAAATTACTATCATTTACTTTCTTTTTATTCCTAACTCGGTATTTTTATTAGGTATATATTCAAATTTATTGTAAAATCTCACAATATCTTAAAACTCACTCATAGTCCTTGCATTCTCAAAAAGGATGTGCAGAATTCATACAAATCTGTATACTCAAGCCATATGAACCAGTTCCTCTATGAGACCCACCTCCATACCAAGGAAGCCAGCGCCTGTTCACTAAGCTGGGCTTCTGAGTATATTGCACCCTATTTGCAGGCCGGTTACGCCGGTATTATCGTTACCGACCATTTCTTCAACGGCAACTCATCCATATCCCGTTCCCTTCCTTGGGACCAACGTATCCAACAGTTCTCTATGGGATATGAACATACAAAGCAAGCCGGTGATGAAGCAGGCCTCTCCGTATTCTTTGGCTGGGAGCACTCTTTTGGCAACGATGAGTACTTGATTTATGGCTTGGACAAGACATGGCTGTTGAGCCATCCCCAGATTATGAAATGGAATCATCAAGAGCTCTTTGAGGCTGTGGACAGAGACGGGGGACTTATGATTCAAGCACACCCGTTTCGCGAACGCTTCTATCTCGACTCCATACAATTGCATCCCACCGTTGTGCATGGCGTTGAAGCGATCAATAGAGAGAATGAACATGAGAATGACCGAAAGGCTTGTGCCTATGCCAAGAGATACAATCTTTCCATGACCAGCGGCAGTGATATCCACGACGCTTCAAAGGTCGGGCCTGCGTGCAGGGGTATGGCTTTTAACTATCCATTGCAATCCATCGGGGAGTTTGTAGAGGCAGTCAAACAGCAGAAGGGCTACGATCTGATCGCTGAACCCGAGCGTATTGCAAAACCCCAACAAGAGACTACCACTATTCCAATCTATCTGTATGAACCTGAAAGCAAGGTAAGAGAGATTGCTTGGCAACAGCTTTAAGGCATTCTACACTTCAAAACAAGGAGCACGCCATGAACAACGCTCGTATGCTTGCCACTTTACTTGATAAGACGATTGCCTTTGACAGTCCCGACTCACGCAGAATCGCACACTTGGTAAAAGTACATGGGTATGCCCGCTCCATCGGATTGCTCGAAGGCCTCGATGATAGGACTCAATTCACCTTGGAAGCAGCAGCGATTGTGCATGACATCGGCATAAAGGTCTGTGAAGCCAAGTATGAGGGAAAGAGTTCTGGAAAGTTGCAGGAGATCGAGGGACCTCCGCTAGCATTGGAATTGCTTGCCAGCTTGGGATTCGCTAGAGAAATTACAGATCGGGTTGCCTACCTGGTAGGTCATCACCACACCTACACCGACATCCAAGGTCTCGATTATCAAATTCTTGTAGAAAGTGACTTCCTGGTAAACCTCCAGGAAAAAGCCATGGACAACCAAACTATCAAGACCACGTACGAACAGATTTTCAGGACTGAGACGGGAAAGCGTTTCTGCAGGATGTTGTTTGGCTTTGAAGCAGACTAAGTATATTTGCATTCCCCATAGCACAAATTTAGGACTTTAGTATTGGGCTCACTCAATTTCTGAAATCCAGAAGTCACAAATCATTACATAATCCTTGAAGTGTCCAACCAGGTATCGTATTCTAGTACTACCAAACTATCTGGAGGACGCAATGAATAAAGCATACGTCTCCCTCATTATTATCAGCTTGTTGGCACTCACACTGGTACTGACCGGGTGTGAAGAATCCATCGAGAATGCAGACACTGGTTTGATTGAATTCACCGTTCCAGACATACAGGATACTCGCCATTACTATTTCAGAGGAGCACACACCACTGACGATAGTTATTTTACACAAGCAAGTTATGAAGCTGATGTTCTGTCGGATAATAGCGGTGAGTTCACTACCGGCATTCTGAATGTGGGATCATGGGTATGTGATGTGTATGAGCTTTACAGCGCCGTTGGAGCAGGTGCGACTCTAGAAACCACTAACATCATCAGAAAACAGGAAAATATCGCTGTTACGATTACCAAAGATACTACTACAGAAATAACGGTTTCTCTGAACTAAACACATTTGTGGCCACAAGCGAGTATTCAATGATTGTAGGTAATTGACACACTAACGATTCTTTTGCGAATAAAGTGCATATTACGTGTACCTTTTAAGTCATTTTTAATTTTTTTTCTCCATATTGTTGACTTTCTAGCAACAGGCACGTACTCTTGGTTAGGGGGCAACGAAATCTATGGGAACTCTTTCCTTTGAAGAAGTAGGAAACACAATCAAGAGGATCTTGGATGAGCAGGATATGACCCAACAAGCACTCGCCACAGCAATCGGTGTCTCCAAGCAAGTAATGAATAAGATAGTCGCAGGTAATAAAGCCATCAACGTAACAGAAATATCGTCCATTGCTACAGCTTTAGGAACAACTGTTGACGTGCTCCTTGCTCCGTCAGGAGTAATAAAACAATCAGATTTTCTTGATTGCCTGAATCATATCCAGAACCAACATACACGAGAGAAGCTGCTGTTCTTGGCCGATGTCATGCAGGAAATTCTCTACTTGGAGGAAGTCGTTGATGCAAATCACAACACAGAAAGCAAACGGTAACTCCTTTTTGGAAATGCAAGCACAAAATAAGCTGGCTTCCTACTACAAGCAGAACACCATCCTGCAAGATCAGATTTTTGATATCCTCCAGCTCCATAGCAGGGTGCTGTACTATCCACTGGACGATGAGAGTATTGGGGGATACTTCTCTCATCTCCAGGGTGAAACCTTTGTGTGCATCAATACCTCTCTCAGCTATGAAGAGCAAATACTGTCAGCTGCTCATGCCCTCTACCATATCTGGTATGACCATCGAGAGGGGGTTCTGCTGGCAGCCACCCTTGAAGAAACCAAACAAGAGCTTACTCCCAACCAGCAGCAGGCCAATCAATTTGTCAGAGCCCTACTGTTGCCTGAACTGCTTCTCATTAAGGAAATGCACCTGCATGCTATGGAACCCAAACTGAAAGACCTTACAGACATTCTCAAACTTGCCCGAATCTTTCTCGTCCCTTTTCATACCATGGTTAAGCGGTTGGAAGAGATTGAAGCAATTTCCCAGAAAACCTACCTTTCTTTATTGAATCTTGATAAGAATCAACTAGGATTGTGGAAGAAGAGGCTGGGCTTGGATTCAATAGAACGCACTAACAAAATTTCTTTGGACAGTTTGGTCGAATACGCTGTTCGTGCGTATGAACTGCACCAGATTACCTTCGAGCGGTTGGAATACTTACTCTCTCTAGCATGCTTGCAAGCTGGCGAAGTAGGCATTACGTCGCCTGAAAAACCACAGACTCCATCAGAAGAGGAACTATCGAGGCTGATCACCCCTTAAGGAGCCGATATGGGAACCACTGTGCCTATGCTATTCCTCAAAATTCACTTGGCTATACGTCCTCTCTAGCCTATCATGAAGCCAAGGAGAACTCTGTATGCATATTGTGCTGCTCTCTGGAGGCTCGGGAAAGCGGCTTTGGCCACTATCCAACGAAATACGGTCGAAGCAATTCATCAAATTCTTCAAGCAAGAGGATGGAACCTATGAATCCATGCTCCAGCGGGTCCATCGCCAGATTCGCGCTGTCGACCCAAATGCAACCATCACCATAGCAACCTCAAGCACCCAAGTTTCCGCCATTCACAATCAGTTAGGCAAAGATGTCGGAATATCGGTGGAGCCCTGCCGGCGCGACACCTTCCCGGCTATTGCCCTTGCAGCTTCCTATGTCCATGACATCCAGGGTGTGGGAGAAGAAGAGGCCGTGGTGGTCTGCCCTGTCGATCCCTTCGTCGATGACGACTATTTCTCGATGCTTGAACAACTAGGACTGCAAGCCCAGCAAGGAAGCGCCAACCTGGTACTCCTTGGTATCACACCGACCTACGCAAGCGAGAAATACGGCTACATCCTCCCTAGCGATACCCAACAGGTGAGCAAGGTCTCCACCTTCAAGGAAAAGCCCGATAGCAGCACCGCTCAAACCTACATCGACAAGGGAGCAGTATGGAATGCAGGAGTATTCGCCTTCAAGCTGGGTTACCTGCTCAAGAAGGCACACCAGCTCATTGACTTCACCGATTACCACGACCTGTATGCAAAATACGAAACCCTTTCAAAAATCAGCTTCGACTACGCTGTCGTCGAACATGAAAAAGCTATCGAAGTAATGCGCTATAGCGGACAGTGGAAGGACCTTGGAACATGGAACACCCTTACTGAAGCCATGAGTGAACCCATCATAGGCGAAGGGCGTATGGACGAAGGCTGCAGGCAGGTACACATCATCAACGAGCTGGATGTGCCTGTATTGGCAATGGGACTGAGCGATGTAATCATATGTGCCAGCGCCCAAGGCATTCTCGTCTCGGACAGGACCAAATCCAGCTTCATCAAACCCTTCGTCGACGCCATGGAGCAGAGAATCATGTTCGCAGAAAAGTCGTGGGGAGATTTTAAAATCTTTGATGTAGGGGCAGAGAGCCTGACGATCAAACTGACAATAAAGGCCGGCAGCCGGATGAGCTACCACAGCCACCAGAGGCGATCTGAAGTGTGGACTATCATTGAAGGAACCGGCCAAGTGGTACTGGATGGACAGACACTCGAAGTACATGCCGGCTCAGTTGTAACCCTAAGCGTGGGCTGTCGCCATACTATTATCGCGTTGACGGAGCTCACCTTGATGGAAATCCAAATCGGGAAGGACATCAAAACTGAGGACAAGCAGGTATTTCAGCTTGATTGACTAAAACGATCGAATCGCCCTGACGACCAAAAGCTCACTCTTCTCAACCCGGCCCTGCACCAGAAAAGTCGTTTCCGATCTCCGTTCCCGCTTACAATGCGAGACCCTCACACCTCCAACTTGCCAAGGTTTCGGTGCTTGCCGGTACAACTTCCAAATACCTCCAACAATCAGCGGGATTTATGAGTGTAGTGCACCTAGTAAAAGGAGAAGAGCCGGAAAGTTAACCTCTCAGCTCACTCATCTGCTCTTCGGTCAAAGGCCGTATCGGCAGATTCCTTCCCAGGTACCAGAGCTTAGCACTCTCCTCAAACTCCTCTGCATTGAACATGGCTTCTTGCAGCGTAGGGCCGCATACAATTAGACCATGGTTCTGCATGAGATAGGTAAAGTATTGAGGCTTAGCAAGAATATCGGAGGCTATCAGGGGGGAACCTGGTTTTCGGTAGGGAAGAATTCCCACCTTGCTGACCTTCATCACAAAGTAAGGGGTGAAAGGAACAAAGGGCTCTCCATCCTTGAGACCCTCACAACTTGCCAGCAGGGTTGCATACGTGCAGTGCAGATGCACCACCGCCTTAGTCTGTGGATGAGATGCATAACAGGCGAGGTGGAACGGTACTTCCTTGGTGGGAGCCTTCCCTGAAAGGAGTGTCCCCTCCTTGGTGAAATGTGAAACATCTTCTTGTTTGAGCGAGCCAAAGGAAGAGCCGGTGGGGGTGGCAAGGAACGTACCATCGTCGAGCACTACCGACAAGTTGCCTGCACTTCCCACAACAAATCCCCGTTGGTAGAGACTGTGCGCGACTTCAGATACCATCTGTTTCATCTCAGTGATTTCCATCGTACATCTCCTGCGCTTTCAATAGGAACTGCTCAGAACCAAAGTTACCGCTCTTCAGTACCAGCTGATACATCCCGTCCAGTGACCGCACCCAGGAAACTCCGGGATCTATCATTTTCCCGATCAGGTACGCATCGATTCCCAACGTGGTGGCAACCACCCCGCTTGTCTCCCCTCCGCCTACTATGAAGTTCTGAACCCCCTGCTTTGCAAGCAGTGCCGTCAGTCGGGCAAATAGATGTTCTATAGCCGAGGAAATATCAACAGCACCAAATTTCTTGCGATTCTCTGCAAGTTCTGAGGGTGAGCGTGTTGCATAGACAAGGGGTGCCAGATGTTGATTTTGGTGCTGTAACACCCACGCTTCTACAGCCTTGGCGTACTCAGGATTATCAAGGCATTCTTGTTCATCGATGCTCAATGAGGGAGCAAGGTCCTTATAGAAAGCAACTTGCTTTTGCATCATAGCCGAGCAGGACCCTGCAATTACAACGCCCTTTCGTTTCTCTACGACAAAGGTTGTATCGGAGCCCAAGGATATCTTTGCATCTGTTCTCCACAGCTGGGCAATTCCCTGGGCAAGACCCGAGCCTCCGGTGACCAATACAAAATCTTTGGTCGCCTCAGCAATGACGGTAAGGTCTTCGTCCCTGAGGACATCGACAATGATATTGTTCACTCCCTCTGCTTTCAAACCTTCTATCGCGTGACGAACTGCAACGCTTCCCTTCTCAATGACATCGTAGTAGATGTAACCGCTCTTAGCGGGACTTTGGGAGGCGAGAATTCTTGCCAATTTGGAATCATGCATGGGATTCAGTGGATGGTGACGCATCGGGGAGTCACTGAGCAGTTCATCGTTCACAAACAGATACCCATGGAATACCGTTCTTCCATTGACTGGAAGGGCCGGACAGATAAGGGTGGCCGAACATCCCAGCGCTTCTCTGAGCGCATCGGCTATCGGACCAATATTGCCCTCGGGCGTACTATCGAAGGTGGAGCAGTACTTATAGTAGAAACGGTCGCAGCCTGATGACTTGAGAAAATCCAGAGCATCAAGAGCTTGCTTGACAGCCTGCTCCTTGGGTATGCTGCGAATCTTCAGGCTCATGACGATGGCATCGCAGTCACCTACTCCGGCAGGCCGACTGCACATGACCGTCCTCATTCCCCCGGCGACCAGAAATCCTGCAATATCCACAGAGCCGGTAAAATCATCGGCGATAACTCCCAAACGCATGCTAAATCCTCCTGTCTCTCTACAGGATACCCAAAAGCTGAAAGCTTGCAAGAGGATTTGTGTTCAGCTGGCGAGCACTACCACGTAATTCTTTCCATATTTCTTTGCGCACTCGGGACAAGTGGTGTACCACATATACCAGGTATGGATGGTAAACCCTTTATCCTTGGCCAATTGCTCGAAATCCTTGCACCAAATGGCCGTGTCCTTGAAGGGACCTTCATACACATTGGAAAGGAACTTGCCTTCAAGCTTGATGGGCTTGAGACTGTCGATTTCCTTGTCGATGGCAATGAGGACTTCCATGGTCCACCGAGAAACATGATTGCTCAGGGCGATGTTACCCACCACTTTGGCACCCGCACCCTCGATGGCTGCTTGGGCTTTCGTCATGACAGAACCAAAGTTTAGGGGGATGTGATTGAACGTACGAACCTTTACCTTCATAAAGAACTGGTTGTCAAAGGAAACAAATGTCTTTTCCCATGGTTTCGGATCAAAGGGGGGACAACAAACTTGCTCTTCCATAAATTATTAACCTCTAATAATTTAGAATACACCACCAAAAATCAACCAGCAAGCTGTACACCCATGGTTATGAAAGGATTGGTATTTGTATTTCGGTGATGAAGCGATTGCTGTCCCGTTCGACGAACTGATCGAGGATATTGAAGTTCACTTCCCAATCGGCCAAGCGGCGTCCTTGTGCATGTTCCCGAACATAGGCAATTCGCTCATGTATCGATTCGTAGGAGCCTTGATGATAGGCACAGAGGAACTGCCCGCCTGGGAGTATGAGGGCCTCGGGTGGTTTCTCTGAAGCAAAGAGATATGCACCAAAGGACTTCTCCCTGCCATGATAGAACACCAGGGTAGGATGGAAGTAAAAAACATCCGACCCATACAGGCTCTCCTCGGAGCCGATATTCAGGTAGTAGCGGTCACTAAAGGTTTTGACTGTGATGTGCTGGAGGTCCACCAAGGGGAGCTGTTGCTTGATGAACTCAAGTTTGCGCCCAATGGTAGCATCGATATCGATGAGTTCATTCCATCGCCTTTTTAGTTCCTGGGACTGGTCGTGCAGCTTTTGCATGGTATGTTCGAGGGTTCTGCTGTCCAGATACTGGCCTATTTGTTTCAGCGAATACCCCAAACGCTTGAGATAGCGAATGGAAGCCACTTGATAGATTTGGTCGAACTTGTACAGCCGGTATCCGCTTTGCATATCCCGATGCGCAGGTACCAAAAGGCCGATGGAATCGTAATACCGCAAGGTCTGTACATCGATGGCAAAAAGATTGGCAAGCTCGCCGATGGTAAAGTAATCCTTCATAGAGGCATTCTAACGCTTGTCCCGCTCGTACGGAAGGCCCAGTGCTGCAGGGTCGTGTCCCTTGCCCATCGAAAGCAGCAACACCAACACCGTCACCACATAAGGCAACATGGTGAAGGCTTGGGAGGGAATGGCCGAACCGATGGTTTGCAGACGGATCTGCAAGGCTTCAGCCGAACCGATTACCAGGGCGGCAACCAATACTCCCACAGGATTGCGCCGGCCGAGGATAACTGCAACCAAGGCAATGTAGCCCTTTCCCGAGGTGAGGTTTTCCATGAAGAAACCTAGCTTTACCAGTGTCAGATAGGCACCCCCCAGACCACCTAATACCCCATTGGCCATGCAGGCCATGAAGCGAACGGTATTCACCTTGATGCCGGCGGTATCGGCTGCACGAGGAGCCTCCCCTACTGCATGGAGGATGACACCCCACTCAGTCTTATAGAAGAACACCAGCGAGAGGACTACCATCACGTACAGCACATACACAAAGGGATCCTGGGCGAACAGGGCTTGGCCGATGAGGGGAATCCTGGAGAGCAGGGGAAGAGCAACCGGCTTGAGGACTTGTATCGAAGGGAGGGTGGTCGTTTTGCCGAACTGCAGCAGAAACAGGAAGCTGGTCAAACCAAGGAACAGGAAATTCAACGCCAAACCGGCAATGGTCTGGTCGGCTTTGCACCGAAGAGCCAAGAAAGCATGCACAAGGCTCGCCCCTACCCCTCCCAGTATGCCGGCAAAGACTGCGAGGTAGATGTTTCCGCTCTCAAACATAGCCCAGAAGCTGAAGTATGATCCGCTGAGCATGATGGCTTCCACCCCGATGTTGCTTACCCCCGCCTTCTCGCTGATCGTCTCCCCCAACCCGGCCAGGGCAATGGGGGCAGCCATACGCACGGTAGCGGCAAGAAAGGTGGAGAGTACTACCAGTTCCATCCTAAGCCTCCTTGCACCCGAACAGTTGCTTGCGCGAAAGAATCATAATGACCACCAAGCCCATAATGATGGAGGCAATCGAGGTGGGAACTCCGCTTGAGCGCTGCATGGACATGCTGCCCACCTGCAAGGCAGCGATGCCCAGGGAGGCAAACACGATGCCCACCGGATGGTTGCGCCCCAACAGAGAAACAATAATGGCAAGGTAGCCGTAACTGGGGCTGATGCCTTCGATGAGCCGGTGGTGCAATCCTGCAATCTCCGACACCCCGGCAAGCCCGCTCAAAGCTCCGCTGATCAGAGCGGATATGATCACATACTTACTGGCTGCAATACCGCTGCACTGACATGCACGTGCATTTAAACCCACCGCCCGCATGCAAAACCCCGGTGTTGTCCGAAACATCAGCAAGTAGACCAACGCAGTGCAAACCAAAGCTAGCAAGAGTCCGACATGCAGGCGGGTGGGAGGAAGCAACTGAACAAAATTGGTCGAGACAGGAAGCATAGGAGACATGGGATAGGGATAGGTCGGGTCCTTCAGCGACGTACGCACCAGAATGCCCACCAAATTAATGGCTATGTAATTGAGCATGATGGTGTTGATAACCTCCGAGAGTCCGAACTTGGCCTTCAGGAGGCCGGGGATCAAAGCCCAAAGACCTCCGGCGAGAGAACCGAGAACCAGGGCGAGAGCAATCATCAGGGGTGCGGGCAGGGAGGGAAACGTCATGCCAAGCCAAGTGATGGCAATGGCTCCCAAATAAATCTGTCCCTCGGAACCGATATTCAGAAAGCCGGTACGAAAGCCTACCGAGACACCCAGCGCTGCAAGCATAAGCGGGGTTGCACGGACCAGTACTTCCGCCATTGCATAGGTTGAACCCCCTATTCCACGAAGAAAGCTTACCAACGAGGTTGGAATGTCGCTTCCCACCATGGCAATAAGCAGAAAGGAGACAAGAAGGATGACGACTATCATGACAATGAAAGAGAGAACGACTCTTCTCATACAATCCTCCGTGTCTTGGAGCCAGCCATCAGAAGGCCCAAGTAGGTCATGTCCACCTTGCCGTGCTCAATAACATCCATAATTTTCCCTTGATACATGACGGCGATGGTGTCGCTGAGACTGAGGATTTCATCGAGGTCCGAAGAGATGAGCAATACCGAGCAACCTTGAGAACGCAAGTCAAGCAGGATGGAGTGAACCTCCTCGGTACTGCCGATATCCAACCCCCGGGTGGGCTGGCAGGCAACCACCACTTTCGGCTGGTCGCCCAGTTCCCGAGCCAGAATCAATTTTTGCTGGTTTCCTCCTGAGAGGTAGCGCACCGGTGTGGAAAGGGATGCTGTTTTGATGGAATAGGAGGAGACAGCTTGTTCGGTTGCCTCCTGCAGATACCGGGCATCGATAAGGTGATGGGGCTTGCATGCATGCTTCCGGTATAAAGAGAGCAGAAAGTTTTCCTTCAGGTCCATATCCAAAACAAGGCCGTCCTTGAGCCTGTCATCGGAGATATACCCTATGCCCAAGGCTTTACGTGCTTTTACGCTCAGATGGTGCAACGCAGTGTCATCCAGGGTAATAGTTCCGCTTTGGATGTTCTGCATACCCAGAATGACTTCGGCTAGTGCTTTTTGGCCATTACCGTCCACCCCTGCTATACCGACGATGGATCCAGCGGGAATCGAGAGGGACAACGGCCCCAAAGAACCGTTTTTGCTTTGGATGGAGTCAAGCTGAAGCCCTTTTCTTGCATAGGAGAATGGCAGGGCTTTCCGCTCTATCTTTTGCAGTCTGCGCCCGATCATCAGCGACGAGAGTTCTTCTTCATTCGTCTCTTTGGTCAGCACCTCTGCCGCATTCTTGGCAGAACGCAGTACGGTAACCCGGTCGGTAATGGCCAGTACTTCGTCGATGTGATGGGTGATGATAATGACCGAATGGCCTTCTTCCCGTAGGCGCCTGAGAACAATGAAGAGGCTTTCCACCTCCTGAGGGGTCAGGACGGCAGTCGGTTCATCCAAAATAATGAGCTTTGCATTACGGTAGAGCACTTTCATAATCTCCACCCGTTGTTGAGCACCGACTGAAAGCGAACTCACCAAAGCAGAAGGGTCTACGGCCAGGTTGTAGCGTTCGCTGAGAAGCCGGATGCTTTGGTCGAGCTTTCGTGCCTTGACGAAGGGATAGCCTTTGCTTTTCAAACCGAGGGTGATGTTCTGTCGCACAGTCAGGGTGGGCACAAGCGTAAAATGCTGATGCACCATCCCGATGTGATGGGCAATGGCATCCTTGGGACTCTTGATGCTTACCGGTTTTCCGTCAAGCTCAATGGTACCCCCGTCTGCCTGATAGATGCCGTAGAGAATGTTCATCAGGGTGGTCTTGCCCGCCCCGTTTTCGCCAAGCAAGGCGTGAATCTCCCCTTTTTCCAAGGTAAAATCCACCTGTTCATTGGCCATTTTGCCAAAGAACTGCTTGTCGATCTTGGACATTCTCAAAGTCGGCATGCTGACTCCTTGTTACTTTGAACGGGTTTCGATCAAGGGTACCTTGAAACTTCCCTTCAGGATCTCAGTCCGCTTGGCGGCAATTTGGTCTTTCACCTTTTGGGGAATCTTGGCTTCAAAGCTGTTGTAACCGGAAATATCCACAACCCCGTCCTTCATGCCCAGGTTGAAGACTCCGCCGACGTAGGAGTTGCTCATAACCTTCTCCACAGCTGTGAGCACCAAGGCCGGGACGCTGTAGATGGTCGATGCCATTACGGTAGCAGGAGCTATCGAATTCTGGTCATACGAGTCACCGGTAGAGAGCAATCCCCGTTCCTCGGCGGCCTTTATAACGCCGGTCCCTGCCTGGTTGGCACAGTGGGAGAGCACATCGGCTCCCTGGTCGGCCATGGAAAGGGCTGCTTCCTTGCCCAAGGCAACGTCGGTGAAGCTGCTTACGTACGCTTCCAATACTTTGATGGAAGGATTCACACTTTCTGCACCCAGTTTGTAGGCTTCCAATACCTTGATGATGGAGGGTTGCTCAAAACCGCCGACAATACCGATGACACCGCTCTTGGACATGGAGCCTGCGAGCATTCCCATCAGGTATCCCGCTTCCTCACAGGCCATCACATACGAGGCGGCATTCTGGGAGAACGTATTCGACTCGATGGCCATGAACTTGGTATTGGGGAACTGGGCTGCGATGCGTACAGCCGGTTCACCGAACTGGAATCCATGCCCGATAACCAAACCATACCCCTGTGCAGCGTAGTCACGGAAAGCAGCCTCGCCGTCTGCAATCCCTACGTTCTCAGAGTAAGCCGTCTCGATGTTGAACTTCTCTTGTGCTTCCTGCAACCCGGCAAAGGCGACTGCATTCCACCCTTGGTCATTGGCAGGACCACTTAAGAGCAGTGCAACCTTGAGCTTTCCACTAGAAGTACTTCTTTCCGCCGCTCCTCCTGCTGTGAGCATCATCATGCTCAGAGCCAGGACCAAACACACTAACAGAACTGTTTTTTTCATGGTTCTTCTCTCCTCTATTTCAACCAAAGATGGTAGGAAACTGTGTGCGCAGGCGTTCGGTGCACGCCTTTTCTGCCTGCACGGCAAGAGATTTTTCGTCAATATTCAGCAATTGTCCGTCTTGAAAGACTACATTGCCTCCGACCATGGTAAGAGCCACTTCGCCCGAGACCCCACAACGCGAAAGCAGGTTCCTCGGGTCGTGCAGGGTTCCTGCAAGTTCAAGTCGGGAGACGTCTATGGCAAACAAATCGGCAGCTTTGCCTACCTCAAGAGAACCGATGTCCTCACGTCCCAGGGTTTTGGCACCGTTGATGGTGGCCACCTTGAGCATGTCGTACGATGAGGGAGCCCCTCCGCGTTCCTTGCTATGGTAGGACTGGGCAAGGTAGGCCATTCGAAGAGAATCGAGGAGGTTGGAGCTGTCATTCGTCGCCGATCCGTCACAGCCGAGGGAAACAATCATTCCCGCTTTCTGCATGGCTGGGATATCGATAATCGGAAAGCCCCCCAGCACAGCCGGGGCAGGACAATGGGACAGGCCGGTTTTGGTACTTCCCAGTAAGGAATATTCATCCTTTTGCAGCTCCCACCCATGGGCATACCAAACATCACTTCCGATAAAGCCGATATCCTGCGCCCATGCGAGGGTGCGCTTGCCAACACGATCAAGCATGATGGGGTTTTCCCCTTCCCCAAGATGGGTATGCAGACGAACGCCCAGCTTTCGAGCCAGAGCAAGGGATTCGGTGAAGGTCTCCTGGTAGCTGTTGATCGGCTGACACGGGGCGACAACTATCTGGGACATGCTGTTTGGATTGGGATTATGATACGTCTTGATAAGCCGTTCACAGTCAGACAGGAATTCGTCGGTGGTTTCCAGCATTTCGTCGGGAATGGTGCTGCCTTTGCTTTTCTCCAAGGTGTTGCATCCCCGTCCAGCGTGGTAGCGGATACCCAGCAATGAGGCAGCTTCCATCTGGCGGTCGACGGCACTTTTGCCGGTCTTCTTCGTATAACAGTACTGATGGTCGAAGGCAGTGGTACAGCCATGCTTGAGCAGGTCGGCCATTGCGGTAAGTGAAGAGTAGTAAATAACTTCGCTGTCGACCTGGGCAAAAATGGGATAGATCAAATCCAGCCAATCGACAACCAGGAGATTGGGATAGTCTATGGTGACCAGGTTGCGGACAAAGGTCTGGAAGAAATGGTGATGGGTGTTTACCAAGCCAGGATAGAGAAAGTAGGAGCTTCCATCCAACACTTCACAGCCTTCGGAGGGAAGGTTCTTCCCAATCTGTTTGATCTGATACCCATCGATGAGCATATCACTGTCGTAATATACAGTATCCAAAGCATCACAGCTTACTATTGCCCGAGCGTTCCGAATCAGTTTCTTGTGACCCATCGTTCTTCACCTCGCTAGTGTGATGGGTTCACGATAAAGCCTATAGTTACTATAGGGTCAAGAGAAAGGTTAAAATATTACTCGTTATTAATTTTACAATAATTCTTCAACATGAATAGCATTTCATTGCATCGAGAACCATATTAACGTACTATATAACTATATTTTGCAATATTATTACATAACGGAGATAACATGCTTTTAGAGTTCAGTGTTTCCAACTATAAATCGTTCAAAGACGAATGCATTTTCTCTTTGGTTCCTGCGCCTAAACAGAAGGGATTGGATTACAGTATATTGGCGGAAACAGCAGGCAAGAAGACGTATAAAGGCCTCTGCTCCGCTGTGGTATATGGGCCGAATGCTTCAGGAAAAACCAATATACTAGGGGCCATGGAGACGTTTAAGAGTATCGTATTACGTGGTCATATCAGAAATGTTGAAGTCAAGAATCATCCAAACACAGCCGCTTCCAACTTAGAATTGATTCCAAACAATGATGCAAAGGGAAGCAGTCCCGTCACCTTCTGCCTACGTTTTATTGAAAAAGGAATGCTTGTTACCTATAGGCTCTCACTTGATCTTGGAGTCTTTCTCGCAACAAATCATGCCAGAAGAGTTCTATCTGAGCAGTTACATATCAATGAAGAACTTGTCTTTTCCCGGACCGATACCTTGGAAATTGGAAATCTCATGCCTATCGCTTCCTTTTTGGTCAACGCCTATGTACCAAATGCAGAAGGGGCGAAAGCCTTGGCCATGAACAATCTCCATGCTCAGGAGCTCTTTTTGCTGAATGGGTTCAAGACCATGTTCAGCGCAAAGCTGGTCTACTTGATCACCAACTGGCTGGAAAAATCATTGCTGGTAATCTATCGCTCTGATACCTTGAACGTAATAACAAGCAACAAACAATCTCTCTATATCGAGAAAACCTTGAAGGAGGCTGCACAGCAGTTTGGCATAAGCGCCAATTCACTGGCGTATGTATCCCAAGGATCGCAGACAGAAGCTAAACTCTGTTCCCTGTTTGAGGGAGAAGGGAAAACGAATGCAATCCCAATTGAACTCTATGAATCCTACGGAACTGTACGGTTCATCAATATATTTCCTCTTGTTCTTCAAGCACTGATGGAGGGAGGTACCCTTGTCGTTGATGAATTCGATGCATCTATTCACCCTTTGGCTTTGATGAATATCATCAACTTATTTCACAACGATGAAATCAATATCAATCATGCCCAACTGATCTTCAACACCCATAATCCAGTATTCTTGAACTCGAATGTATTCAGACGTGACGAGATTAAGTTTATTGAGCGTGATGAATCCACCCATGCCAGCACCCTTTATGCCCTTTCCGATTTTGGGACCGTAGGCAAAGAAGGAGTAAGAAAGAATCAGGATTACATGAAAAACTACTTTGTTGACCGCTACGGCGCAATCAAATCGGTAGACTTTACACCTATCTTGGAAAACCTGCTTGCAGGTAACCAAGAGGTGTAACATTGAGGAAAGAGACAAGAAAATACTATTTTTCTGTGGAAGGAGAGACAGAACAGCGGTATCTGGTTTGGTTGCAATCAAAAATCAACAATTGTGATAGAGCATGGTAATCAAGCATTCTTTCCAATATTGGAATACACACTTGATGCAGGTCAATTCAGAAAGCGTCAATGTTGTCAGCAACCTAGACAACACAGGTATTCTGCAGTATCGTCTTTTCTAAACACAAGGGAGTAAGTGTATGGAGAGTAGTCCACGCATTCTTGGAAAAACTGCAGCGGTCGCAAGCCTTGTCATGCTTGTGCTTATACCAACCCAAATCATTGTTTTCAGTCTTCACCAACCACCGACGGCAGCCAAGCTTTGGTTCGACCTGTTTGCAAAAAACTGGCTGTTGGGACTCATAGAAATGGATTTGCTCTACCTTATCGACAATGCCCTAGTTGCCCTTGTCTACCTGGGATTGTATGAGCTCTTGAAAGAAAAACATCGTGCCCTCATGCAGATAGCGCTGCTTTTGGGCTTTATCGGCATCGCCGCCTATTACAGCAGCAACCCAGCCTTTGAATTGTGGGAAGCACAGAGAAAGTATATGGCGGCCACTTCGCCTCTAGAACAACAGAACTGGCTGATCATAGCCGAATCACTCATCCTGCAGTGGAGGGGAACGGCCTTCAACTCCTACTACATCCTCAATGGAATCTGCCTCATTCTCATCTCGTATGCCCTATTGAAGAGCGAACTTCCCAGGAAGATCGGCATCATCGGACTGGTCAGCGGCATTCTGATGAGCATTCCGTCGACAGCAGGAATGCTGGGCTTAGTGTTCTCCATCCTTTCACTCATACCATGGCTGATCTTCCTAGCCCTGCTACTGAAGCCACTGGGGCGAATGCGCTAAAACAAACGTTAGCTCGCAACCACCAAATAATGCACGATTCCCGTCAAGGCTCCCAGAACCAGCAAGATAATGGGACCTAGCGGAACCTTCTTGTTGTTCAAGGCAATAAAGGCGACAATAAATACGCCTACGGCAAAGAAATCGGGTTTGGAAAAGGAAAGCAGAGCGAGTTGCAACAGGGAAATGCCTGCAACAAAGATTGCCGACACCACTACCGGCCTCACGCCTTCCAGCACCCGCTTGAGCAAAGTCTGCTTGCTGTACTTCTCGTACAGTTTGGCCAGAATGAGCATGATGATTACCGAGGGAAGAATATTACCAAGCGTGGCTGCAAACACCCCGGGGATTCCTGCTACTTTCATTCCTACAAAGGTTGCAGAATTAATGGCGATGGGACCGGGGGTCATCTCTGCAATGGTCACCAAATTAGCAAATTCCACAAGCGTGAGCCAGCTGTGCAAATCTACCGTCTGAGCCTGAATGAGCGGCATGGCTGCATAGCCTCCGCCGATGCTGAACAATCCTACTTGGAAAAAACTGACAAACAATGCTAACAGAAGGTTCATTCTCGTCCCTCCTTCTTCAGATCAAGCAGGCTTTTTCCAATCGAGAAGAGAACGATTGCTACCATGACCAGCATGATATTGACCTTCAGTACATACAATGCAATGAAACTGATTGCAAACAGGACTATGGCCAGTACATTCTTTTTTTGCAGAAAGGGCTTGAACAATGCCCAGGTAACCTGCAACACAATGGCTGCAACGACAGGTCTCATACCATGAAAGGCTGCCTCAATCCAAATATTATCCTGTACTGCCTGATACCCCAGGCTCACCAGGGTAAGGATGATCATGGGAGGAAGCACGGTTCCGAGTACGGCAACCAAGGCTCCGGCAGTTTTGGCAAGATGGTAGCCGACCATCAACGAACCATTGACCGCAATAGGACCGGGTGAGGATTGGGCTATGGTGACGAAATCGAGCATCTGCTCGTCATCGATCCATCCGAGTTTCACCACCATTTTCTTTCGCATCAGACTGATAATGACAAAACCACCCCCGAAGGTGAACAAGCTGAGGCTGAAGGTAGTCCAAAAAAGCTTGAGATAAAACCGAAGGTTTATCTGCGGCTTTGTTTTCTCCTCCCTGATCATTTCCACTTTCATCATGACCTCCTCATCGCTTGGGCAACCATCTGAAGCCTTTGTATCGCATATGGGAAAAACTCCTGCATCGAAGAGCAGAACTTGTAGCCTGACTCACTGCGATACCGTTTGCAACCACCGCGGCAGAGCATCCTCCACTGACATGTTGCACACACATCAGTTCGATTGGGTGAATCCTCGATGAACCGAAGCTTTGAGCGTTTGGCATCAAGTTCTGCAAAGGAGTTTTCCACAATAGTTCCAAGGCTTTGATCATCGGTACAGTAAAAGTCACAGGGGTAGATGTTGCCGTTGCTCTCCACTACATAGTTGGCGGAGCAAATCCCGCCCATATCACAGCTTTCAGGAGGATAGCCGAGAAGCATCCCCACCAAGTTGTCGAAAAACCGGATCGAGACCGGCTTTCCCTGCTGCCACGAGTCGAACCACAGGTCAAACAGCTCCTTGAGGAACTGTGCGTATACTGCAGGGGAAAGATAGTTCTTATCACCATCAAGGGGATCCATGCAGGCAATGTACTGATGGTAGTAGACTTCATGGTTTACCAAGTAGGTATAGGCCTGCTTGATATTCTGGGCCAGCTCATTGGTCACCACCGAAAGGACGTTGAACTGTACGCCCTCTGCTTTCAGCAAGGCAATGGTTGCAGCAACCGACCTGCCGCTACCCCTCTTGTGGGCATCATAGCGGTGTAGGTCATGCAGACGTGGACTGCCGTCGAAGGAGACACCGACCAGAAAACCGTGTTCCTTGAAGAAGCGAGCCCACTGAGTATCCAGCTTCAGACCATTGGTCTGAAACGCATAGGTAATCGTGTGGCCTTCGCTCTTGTGCAAAGCAACCTGCTCTACAAACCGTTCAAAAAACCCTAAGCCTGCCAAGGTAGGTTCACCACCCTGGAAGACAAAACTGCAATGCTTGGCCTCTGAAAGACTCTTTTGAATGAAAAATCCGTATTTGCACACGGGAGCTAGAAACCTTCAGAATTCGCTTTCTTCTTGAGAAACAGCTCCCGATATGAGATGTTTCGGGAGCACTCAATTCCCAAATTGATCAAAATATCCACTTTTTCAAGCTTTTCCTTAGGAGGATTCATCACGAATGAGAAGAGGTTGATGAAGCCTTCAATCGAGTCCCTGTCGAAGCTGGAATGGGCAAGAAAGAACCTCTTCAGATAGAAATGGATTCTGTTGACGCGTTCCATCGGGTTTTCCTTGTCTTGGAGCTTCTTAAGCTCTGCCGACTGGTAGGCCCTGCTTTGAAGGCCAAGTCCCTCAACAAGCTTTCTGTGGGAGCCTTCCTTGTCATGGATGAGCACCGAACCAGGCCTGATGTGATCCTTGAAGGATTCGTACGCCTTTCTCTGGGTTGGCTTTCCGTATCCCTCCAATGTGCAGAAAACATGATGGGAGTCGCAGGCGACGCCGATGCAGATCTGGTTTCTCGATATGCCTCTCAGCTTCTTTCCTTCCTGCATGACCAGATCCGAGGTGCGTACGGAATAGAAGGTCTCATCAAGGGTCACCTCACCCTCGAGGACGATGCCCTCCTGGTATTCCTGGACAAGGAGGAATACCTTCTCAAGCCAGAATCGGGACGTGGTTATGGCGTTCTTGTTGTTCCATGAGTCCGCACGCAGGCTTACATAGGAAAACAAGTTGTACAGATACTCTATCCATTCGCTGATTGGTATCTTGTGCCCGTCGAAGACCGTTCCCGTAAGCACGGTGAATTTCCTGTTGCAGGCATTGCATCGGTACATCTGCACACCATTTGCCGACAGTCCGGCCTTCTTAATGTCACTGGATCCGCACAGCCTGCAACCAAAAGGAATCTTGCTGTTGAGGAACTCGGCTTCATTTGTTTCGGCTAAGGCATGGTGCCGCTCATGGTAATGACGCTCATGATGCTGCTTGATGAAAGCCTGGGAAGGAGTGATGTCTCCTTGTTCATCCCAGGGCGTGGAACGCCGGGATGTGCTGTGCTGATCTGGTTTCATAGGTGGTGGCCTCTTGAAGAACCAAGCTTTGAAGCTGCATCAAGGGCCACCACGCTCCAAATGCAGCCTCTCCGCCGGATTCATGGATATTCTACCATGATTCGGCGTCCCTTCCTATTCACTGGTCAGCTCCCGTGTGCAAATACGGATTTTTTGAATGATAGCATCAGCTACCTCACTGTTCATCAGAGGAAGCACACCCAGTTCACGATGATGGGCGGTATCTACATAGAAGCAGTAGTCACAGGCAAGGTTGCAGGCAGCTGACGCTGGTTTGATCATCATCGTCAGCTGTGGTCTATGCGTATCCATATGCTGTGTATACCCTGTATCGGAATTCTTCGCAAGCGGCCTTACAGGGGAGCTGTCTCACTCAAATCCTCCGCATTGAATGTGAGAGCCCAGCCATCACCGACCTTCCATGTCTTATGGTAGACATTGTCCAAATAATCATATGCATAGAGATGGAGTACCGGATGTTTTTCCACCAGGGAAGGGCTGACTTTGAAGGTGAACTCTTCCTGCATCTCCCAAATTTCATCACGAAGCAGGTCTCTACCTAGGTCGCCCTCATCCACTATCTCATCGGTGGACAAATACAGGAACCAGAGGTCTGAAGGGGTGTCGTTGTACAGAGAAAGGCTCTCCCCTTCTTGTAGGAGTTCTTCTGCCTCAAACACAATATAAGCAATGTCCTGATTAGGATAATACTCCTTATGGTAGAGAACATCGTTGGCATCCTTGGCAACGATGTGGATGACCTCGTCGCTATCTCCTTTGAGGGCGTCCGCAAGGTAGTCGAGCTGAGCCAAGTCCACGGTAAGCTCGTCCGAGTCGTAAATCAGATCCCAGTCAAGAAGGTCTGAACCATACTCGCCCTCTTGGAAATACGAGTCGGGGACAGCATACAAGTACCACAGCGTCTGACCGGTCTGGTTTTCCACCGTCAGGTAGAATTGATCGCCCTCCGGCCACTGCAACTCAGCCAAGGTGAGCGCGATGAACCAAGCGTCGGTAGTGGGATGCCAAAGCAAGGTATAGCGATCCCCATCGGTATCGTAGGCAGTTATCGTAAGTGTTGCATAGGCATCGAAGGTCAAGAACTCCTGCAAGTGAGCAAGCTCCTCAGTCTTAATGCGGGCGAGATGTCCACTGGGGAGCAATTGCTCCCCGAGCAAATTGATTTCACTCCCATCCATCTCATTGGGGCTCTTTCTCTCAATATACAGCCGCTCAAAGCTGTACCCGCTCTGGTTGGCTATGACTAACGAGGGTCCGAAAGCCTCAATGTCCAAGTCTGGAGTAACGCTGAGCATGTGATCGGCAGTAAGTACCAAGTTCCAGGCATCCTCACCTGGATTCCACTCTCCCCAATACAGGTCTTCATCCCAATCACTTGCATTGAATGAGAAAGTGGAGCCGTCACGCTTCTGAAGCTCCTCAGAGAGTTCAGGATACTGCGCAAGGTGGATGATTATCCGCTGCCCATCGCCAAGGTCTTCTGAGAGCATGTTTATCTTAATTGTACTCTCCAGATACATCCAGTCGTTGAAGAGATCGAAACTCTTGATCGAATACCCGGTCTCATTGACCAGGCCGATCACTTCACCATACCGAACTACGGGCGGATATTTCATATATCGGGGAGGCATTTCAATGGTAGCAACGGCAAGTTTTGGTTCCTCAACTACCACAGCCTCGGGCTGGGCAACAACCTCAACAGGTTCTGCTGGAATCGGCGGAACAACTTGCTGTTCCATCGGGGTTGCACAACTGAAAAACAAAAAAGAGAGAAGAAGCACGAGAGAGATTGTGCGTGCTAGACTGGTTCGTTTCATTTTAGGGTCCTTTGCGACAGGAAAGCTGCCGCGCTTCCTTACAACCAAACAAAACCCAAATACTGTATAGCGACAGTGTAGGAAGAAAAAGAGAATATGACAATCAGCAGGGTACTTGATTCACAGCAAGTACTTCACCAGATAGGGTTCTCTCAACCTATCCAGCCGGTCCTTCTCAGTTTGCTTTGTCACAACCTTGTATTACTTCTTTACATCGTAGAGCTTCTTGCCCCGCACTGCGCTCTCCATGGGAAGGCCGGTGTCGTAATCCCACTGGCGGCTCTCGTACTCCTCGTTCTCCCGCTGGCGCGTCTTACCGCTATTCTGCCAACTTGCAGAGCGGTCCCCTCTCCAAGGTCTGGCAACCCACTGATACCCGCGAAAGACATCCCGACTCTGGTCCATATGCTCTAGTAGGAGATCATGCAGCCTGTTCCTCAGGGCCGCGTACTGTGCATCATGAATTAGGTTCACTACCTCGTGCGGATCAGAGGCCAAGTCATAGAGCTCGTCACTATCCATCAGGTTAATCGTGAGCTTGTGGCGTCCATCGGTGACAGAACGCATCATCTGCAGTCCCCCAAAGCCATCGTGGTCGACTTCATAACGGGTGAACTCACAGTACACCTGCTCATTGATCCGAACCTCGGGGTTTTCGAACTGGCGCAACATGCTCGTCCCCTCAAGCAGCTTGGGAAGCGGAATGCCAAAGTAGTCCAACACCGTAGGAGTCACATCGATGTGGCTTGCCGGATGATGGACCACCACCTGTTGGTTGCCCTCATGCCCCCTACCCGGCTTAACGATGAACGGAATGTTGGTTATTTCCTTGTAGAATGCTGCATTCTTGGCCTGGAGGCGGTGTGACCCCAGCATATCCCCATGGTCGGAAGTGAAAATCACCAAAGCATCCGGAGCCAGACGATAGACCTCGTTCAGCACCCTGCCGATCTGGTGGTCGACAAAGCTGTTGCATCCCAAATACAGTGACAGCATTTTCGAAGGGGCATGCAACGCCTCAGGACTCTTTGTCAGGTCATCACCGGACCACAGGCGCTGGAGCATCGGCTTCGCATCCAAGGTGTCATGGAACGTGGGATTATCCTCGAAGGAGAATCCGTCGTACATCGTATTGAAGGGGGGCGGGCAAATAAACGGGCCGTGCGGTTCGTCATACGAGACAGCAAGGAAGAAGTCCTCTCCCTCATGCTCGGCCAAATACCCGATTGCCTTGTCAGAAACCCGGTGGGCATACGTCATCTCAGACCCCCACGTCTCATCGTAGGCGGTCTCCGACTTGCGTGAGCGAAGCCTTTCTTCGACGGAAAGCTCCTCGAGGTAGTTGTGCATATCGTACCAAACAGCAGAATCCCAGCCATCTGGACAGCGACCCAAGCCGAAATAATCACCTCCGTCGAGGTGCCACTTGCCCGTAAACGCTGCCTGGATACCGTTGTCCGAAAGCCGCTGTCCCAGCGTCTTCACATTGTCTCCCAACGGGAGATTGTTCGAAAACACCCCATTGGAATGAGGGAAAGTCCCGGTAAACAACGCTGAACGAGCCGGACCGCAGACCGGCTGACAGCAATACGCCTGCTCGTAGCGCAAGCCCTGATCGGCAAGACGATCGAGATTGGGCGTCTGCATACGACTGTCCCCATAGCAACCCAGCATATCCTTACGGGTGGTATCGGTCATAATGAACACAACTTGTCTTGGCATTGAATACTCCATCTCAGCCCTTCACCGCACCGGCTACCAGGCCCTTGATCATATATTTTTGGAAGAAGAAGAACAGTAAGACTACAGGAATCGTCCCAATAATGGAAATCGCATTCACCAGCGACCAATCGTAGGAGAGTTCTCCCAAGTAACGAAGGGCAATACCCACCGAGAGCGTACGCAGGTTGTCAGCCTGAATGAGGGTGGCAGCATGCAGATAGTCGTCCCAGGTCATCAAAAAAGCATAAATCCCGACTGCAAGCAAGCCGGACTTCACCAAAGGGGTGACAATGGTAAAGAGAATTCTCCACCTCCCCGCCCCATCGACAAAAGCAGCTTCCTCAATCTCGGTAGGGATGTTGGCAAAAAAGCTAGCCATCAGAATGATGCAGAACGGCACCTGGGCTGCCAGCAGGGCGAACATCAAGCCGCCAAGGGTGTTGATAATGCCCAATTTGCCCATGATCGCATACAAGCTGATCATCCGACTGATAACCGGAAACATCTGGCTGACCAGCAGCAGGGCAAAGAAAGCTTGGTTCCACCGATTCTTGAACCGGGCAAGCGAGTACCCTGCAAAAATGGCAAATATGCAGCACAACAACGCCACAGCGGCCGAAACGATCAGGTTGTTCTGATAATAGACAAAGAATTGGTTGTGCTGGGTGAAGAGCTTGATAAAGCTATCGAGCACCGGCTTGTGCGGAAAGAACGTAGGAGGATACTGGTATGCCTCCATATTCGTCTTGAACGAGGTGACCAGCACCCAGTAGAGGGGGAACAGCAAAAAGAGCAAAATACTGACCAGCAGCAGGTACTTGGCCAGGGTAAACAGCCGAGAATCATGGTTGAGCGAAGATGTATTTGCCATAGCTTACCCCAAATCCTGCACCCGGAAGACCCGGTTGTAGAAGAAGACCACCAACACCATCATGAGCATCCATAGCGTGGTCACTGCAGCCCCCGATCCCAGATTCATCGATACAAACGCCTCGCGGTAGCTGAGTACTGCCAGCGTTGTGGTAGCGTTGTTCGGTCCTCCTCCGGTCATGGTCCAAAAGAGCGGGAATTGCTTGAAGTTCTCGATGATAGCCATGGAAATGCTCACCTTTATCACCGGGCTGAGGTAGGGCAAGGTTACCGAGACAAAGCGCCTGAATTTATTCGCCCCATCGATCATTGCTGCCTCGTTGATCTCTTGCGGCACACTCTGAAGCCCCGCCAACAGCAACAGGGACATAAGGGGAATCTGTTTCCACAAGGCTGCGATACCTACGCCTGCAAGAGCAGTCCGGGGATTGTTGAGCATGGCGAAGTCATGCACGTTTCCAAAGGTAACAAGATTGACCAAGTATTTAATAAACCCATATTGGGGTTGAAAAAGCCACATCCATATAAGGGCTGAGATCACGGTGGGGACCACCCAGGGAGTCATCATGACGCTTCTGAGCAGTCTTGCACCCTTGATCTCGGTATTCAGAATCAAGGCGAGCAGCAGGGCAAGCAGAAACTGCAGCAACACCACGCCCAGCACAAAACTGAACGTATGGATGCTCGCCATCAAAAAACCATCGGTCTTTGCCAGATACACATAGTTGGCAAAATCATTCCAGACTCCGGGCTTTTTGCTGATGATGTTCCGCACCCCATAATCCTGAAAGCTTTTGATCACCGAATCAATAATGGGAACGATGATGAACAACACTGTCATCAGCAAGGCCGGGATATCGAGAATGAACGAAAAGAGCAAGTCGGCTCTCGATCGCTGCAAGGTTCTGCTTTTCATACTGCTCCTACCAAGGGAGCCGGAAAACCGGCTCCCACAACACATTACTTACTTGTTACTTGGAAATCTTAACACTTGCCGTGTTCTTGAACTTCTCGATGGAAGCAGCAACATCCATCTTGCCAACCGTCACTGCCTGGGCAAGGGAACACAGTTCGAGATTGAGATCGCTGATCCTGGGGATGAACGACTGAACCTGCACCCTGCCGGCTGCCGCTGAAGCACCCTTGAGAATACCGTTGTTCACCACACTCTCCATAGTTGCCATCGACTTCTTGGCAGGATATGCAGGGGTGAGGTCCCGCAGGTACGTACTGAGGGTCTGTTCGCTGATCACGAACTCAACAAACTTGGAAAGGGCTGCCTTTCTGGCATCGCCATTGTCAACAAGGATGAAGCAATGAGCCTGCAACAGGCTTGCACCGGCTCCACTTCCACCCTTCAGAGGCTCTGCAGAGGCGGTGAAGTTGATCGCATCAGGATTGATCGACTTTACACCGTTGAAACCCCAGCTCTGGTCGTAGTACATCGCAAGCTGACCAAGGGCGAAGAGGTTTCTGAGGTCCTTGAGCTTCGCATTCTGCGGATTGTACCCCAGCTGGTCGAGCTTCTGCACCATGGTAAAGGCATCCTTGAAGCCTTGGTTGTCCACCGCAAGTTTTCCCTGGGCATCGAGCACCTGGCCGCCGAAATTGAAGACCATGGCAGTCAAAGAAGCTCCCGATACCGGCACCGAAGCGGTGGTTTGGCCAAAAGCATAGACCTTGTTGCCCTTCGCATCCTTCAACAGTGAAAGCTTCTGGGCATAGGAGAGCATCTCATCATACGTCTTGGGCGGCTTGTTCGCATCGAGCCCTGCTTGGGTAAAGAGGTTCTTGTTGTAATAGAGCACATACGGTGAGACATACAACGGAATGCCATACGGCTTGCCACCCACTTCGAAGGACTTCAGCACATCGGGATAGAAATCGTCGACAAAGGCTGCGGGAAGAATATCCCGTACCGGGGCGGCCAGGCCTGCATCGACAAGACCGGGAACCCAGTCGATCTCACCGAAGATGACGTCGACCTTGTTGCCGCCGCCAGCCATGTTCACCACCTGATTCACGATCTCTCCATACGGGGCGGTCACCCACTCGATGGTGATATCGGGATTGGCAGCCTCGAAATCCACTTTCACCTGCTTCCAGAACGGTTCATATCCGCCTTCCAGCAGAGCATAGTTTGCCACCTTGAGGGTCACCGGACCGGAGGGGGCGACTTCAGTCTTTCCTGCTGCAAACACAGAAGCAGACACCATTGCAAGCACCAACAGAAACACTACGATTTTCTTCATGTTCTCAAACTCCCTTTTTGTGTACATAGCCATTTATACGCTTTCGCGCATAACCATTTTCGTATCCAAATAGACTTCCAAACGCTTCTCGAACGAAGAGCTGTTGTCTATGAGGCTCATCATCATCTCCATCACGCATCGGGCGACTTCCTTTTGCTCTATCTCCACCGAGGTGAGCGTCGGGGAGGAAAAACGGCAAAGCCGGGTATTGTCGAAGCCGATAACTGCGATATCCTGGGGTACCTTGTATCCCATCTTTTGGCATGCCTGCATCCCCACCAAGGCAATCTGGTCGTTTCGTCCGAAGATTCCGTCCGGTACATAGCCTGAGGAAAGCAAATCGAAAAGTTTGGCACTCAATTCATCCTCGCTGCTGCATCCACTGACGATTACCGGTTCGAGGTTGTAGACACTACATTGGTCGGTAAAGCCCTTAAGACGCCAGTCATCCAGGTTGCTCCAAACCCCCGAGCTGCTGATACGGTCCAAAAACAACAGCTTGCGTTTACCCCTCTCGTACAACGTCCTCACCACGCGGCGTGACCCCTCATACAGGCCGGTATTTATCAGTCCATACACACCGGTGATGGAGCTGTAGTCGCGGATTTCCAAGAGCACAATCGGAATATGGGCATCGATGAGACGCTGGATGTTATACAGGGGAAAGGAGGCCGAACCGATGACGATTCCGTCGAAGAACTTGGAGTAGATCCTATTCACAAAGTCCTCGTCCTGATGGTCGGCGCACAGCGTGATGAAGTAGTCCTCTGTGTAGGCAAGAGTGTCGATTTCACTGATGAGCTTACCGAAGTATTCGCCCTTGATATCGTCGGCAATAAAGAGGATATGGTTCGATTTCTTGCCTTTCAGGGCACGAGCCATGGTATTGGGCCGATAGTTGAGTCTGGCAATCGCCTCCTCCACTTTCTTTCGCTTCTCTTCCTTTACATAGCGGTTCCCGTTGATGACGTAGGAGACAATGGTCTCCGTCACCCCGGCTTCGATGGCAATGTCCTTACGCGTTATGGTTCGAAGATCTTTCTTGCTGTCCATACACAATTCCACCATTATACACACCTGTGTACATTGCTAGGATAAGATAGGTGTGCTATTCTGTCAAGGAAAATGTAATCATCAAGGAAGAGCACCATGCAGGATATTACAGACATAATCGCTCTGTTCGCCATTGAAGGTGAATTGAAGAAGGTTAAGGCCAATAAAGAAGGACACATAAACAGCACCTTCATCTCCACCTTTGAGCATAAGGGAACGCTTCATAAGTATACCCATCAGAAGCTCAATGATGCTGTTTTTACGCGCCCCGAAGAGGTAATGCAGAACATCCAAAAAGTGACTGGGCATATCCAGTCAAAGCTTGAACACCTGCCTGATCTGGACAAACGGTGCCTCAAGCTCGTACAGACCAAGCAAGGTGGATTCTATGCATATGACGACGAACAGAACCTGTGGAGAACCTATCATTTCATCGATGGGGTGAACACCTACCCCTTCCTCGACAATGCAGGCCTTGCATTCCGGTTCGGTGAGGCGGTAGGGACCTTTCAGAAGCATCTTTCTGATTTTCCTGCCGACCAGCTTCATACCACGATTGCCAAGTTCCACCACATGGGAAGCCGCTACAGCCAACTCAGACAGGCGATTGCGGACAACAAGGCTGGAAGGCTTCACGAAGTGACAGATCTAGTAGCGTTCTTCTTCGACAATGAAGAACGCGGCATGGCCCTCACCAACGCACTCGAGTCGAAACAGGTACCGCTTCGGGTGACGCACAACGACACAAAGATCAACAACGTGCTCTTCGATCAGAACACCGGTGAAGGACTTTGCGTGATCGATCTTGATACGGTGATGAGCGGAACCATTCTCTTCGACACCGGAGACATGCTCAGAACCGGCAGCATAACTGCAAGCGAAGACGAGCAGGACCTGGCCAAGGTAGGCTGCGATAGCAATCTGTTTGTCCAGATGGTCAAAGGCTACCGTTCGGTTGCCGACAGCTTCCTGACAGATACCGAGAAAAGCCTTATTGCAGAGTCGGGACGGGCCACCACCCAGATTATGGGCGTCCGCTTCCTAACCGATTACCTCAACGGTGATGTCTACTATCATATCGAGCACACCAGTCACAACCTCGACCGCACCAGAACCCAGATTGCGTTGATGCAGGATATGGACCGCAAGTGGAAGCAGATTACGAGGGACTTGGTATAGGCTTCGTAGCGTGTGAACGCAGTTGTTTTCTGAAATCGGTGGGAGAAAGAGCATGGAATTCCTTGAAAGCTTTTGAGAAAGCCAGCTCATCGTCGAATCCCACCTGATGGGCAACCTGCGATACATACAGATACTTTGAGAGCAGCAAGCTGGAAGCATGTTCCATCCGTACGGCATTGAGGAACTGCTTCGGCGATACCTTGTACACCTCCTTAAAGCATGCATACAGATAATTCCGACTCACCCCGAACTGCTCTGCCAACTCCTGGATTTTTATCGGTTCGCTGAAATGTTCCATAATGAAATGGTAGGCGTTACGGGCATACTGGGCACATTGCAGGCTGCTTTCTCCGACAAGCGAGCCCTGTGCTTGGTAGTCCTCGATCAGATGGGAGATGAAGTGAAAAAAACACCCGTTTCGGCGCAGTTCATTGGTGAATGTGAGGTGATAGGTTTCAATCATGCCTTCGATATCCTGGAGCAAAAGCTGTTCGTTGAGCACACTGCGAACGGGATGTTCCCTGCTGAACCCAGCCATGGCCATGCTCTCTTCACTCATCAGCCCTGAAAAACCCACCCACATGTAGTGCCAGGGGTCGTCCTTGTCGGCGGTATACTGCGCACTCACTCCACTAGGAATAAGAAATGCCTGATTGCTCTGCAGGTGATACTCCTTGCCGTCCATTTTCAGCACGCCTTTGCCGGTGCTCACAATATGGATAAAGCTGGTATCCCGTATCTCCGGACCATTGTTGTGAAGCGGTGAACACTGTTGGATTCCGCAATAGGAAAGAGCAAGGTCGATGGCAGACTTCTTCACACCGTCCAGCCCTACAAACCTTGCAGCCTTGATCAACAACTCTTCATCGCTCATGGCACTACTCCTTCTCGTAACTATACACCCCCGCCGGTTGGGCGGGGGAATATTCACAGCAACGCTAAGGGCTTCAGCGATACATGGCCATGAAAGGACCATGCGCCTCAATCATCTCATCGCACAGGGAAACAATGTCGTCGATGGAAAGCTCGGCCGCCGTGTGAGGATCAAGCATCGCAGCATGGTAGATGTCCTCCTTCTTCCTGCTGACCGCCGCCTCGACGGTGAGTAGCTGAACGTTGACATTGGTCATGTTCATAGCCGCAAGATGCACAGGAAGCTTCCCTACCTTGCAAGGATGCACACCGCTTCCATCCACCAGACAAGGAACCTCGACACACGCACTCTGGTCAAGATTGTCGATCAAGCCCGTATTCAGCACATTGCCGTTGATCTTGTACGGCGTATTGGTAACTACTGATTCCATAATATGGGAAGCGTACTCAAGCGAACGTTCGTGGGCAATCGTTCCTTGGTTGTGGATACTCTTCCACTCGTCCTCCCACTCATCAATCTGACGGATGCACCTTCTGGGATACTCATCCAGGGGAATGTTGAAATGGTCGATCAAATCCGGATAGCCCTTCTTGATGAAGAACGGATTGTACTCGGCATTATGTTCGCTCGACTCGGTGCAGTAATACCCAAGGTGCTTGATATACTCATAACGGACCATGTCATCGTGCTTCTGTGTCGCATTCTTTTGGGCGGCCCGTCTCTTGATCTCGGGATACAGGTCATTGCCATTCTTGTCATACAAACTCAACAGCCATGCCATGTGATTGATGCCCGCAATGGTCTCCACCCGTCCTTCCAGCTTGTCCTCCATACCCAGTCCTTTGAGCAGGGTTTCCGAGCAGATTTGCACGCTGTGGCACAAGCCCACGGTTTGTACCGCTGAATAGCGCAGCATATAGGAAGTAAGCATAGCCATGGGATTCGAGTAGTTCAGCAACAGGGCGTTAGGGCAGACGCGCTGCATGACTTTTGCAAACTCATCCATTACAGGAATCGTACGCAGCGCACGCATGACACCCCCGATGCCGATTGTATCGGCAATCGTCTGCCTCAACCCATATTTCTTGGGAATTTCAAAGTCAATGATGGTTGCAGGATCATACCCTCCCACCTGAATGGCATTGACGACGAAGCGGGCACCTTGCAGGGCAGCTTCCAGCTGACCAGGTCCATGATAGACCGTTATACGGGCACGTCCTTCATTGATGGTATCGTTGATGGCCTGCAAGATACGTTTCGATTCTTCCAGCCGTTTTGCATTAATGTCATAGAGTGCCATCTCTGCGCACCTGAGCGCCTCGGTTCCCATGCAATCACCCAGCACATTGCGTGCAAACACGGTGCTGCCTGCTCCTAAAAAGGTAATTTTCATCACATCCCCTCTTTTGCAAGGTCCTCTTACGAGGAATCTTACCACATATACCGACTTCCCAAGAAATACCGACAATGACATCCCTTAATGGGAGCCTTTCATCAGAACCTGAGACTACAAAACAAACAAAGCGCTATAATTTTCCTCCAGAGGTCGCAATTCCTTCGATGAATTGCTTTTGGAAGATAAAATACAAGACAATCATCGGAACACACGCGATCAAAGACGCTGCCATGAGCTCTGGATAGTTGGCCATATACTGGCCTTTCATTTTTGCCAAGGCAGAAGCCAACACCAATGAGTCCTTGCTGGTATTGACGATCATCGGCCACATCAGTTCCTTATAGGCAAACACCGCAGTAAATACACTTAAGGCTACCAAACATGATTTTGTCAGGGGGGCGAGTACGAGAATAAAGGTTTTTCCGATATTCAACCCATCGATTTTGGCGGCATCCTCGATATCCTTGGGGAGAATTTTGTATGCTTGACGCATTAAAAAGGTACCAAAAGCACTCACCAATCCGGGAAAGACCAGAGCAAAGGTCGTATTGGTCATACCCAGCCTGCTGATCATCTGGTACTGGGGAATGATGAAAATCTGACTGGGAATCATCATCTGAACAAGAACAAGTGAGAATGCCAATTCAGAACCGAAGAACTTCAATCTACCGAACGCGAATCCAGCCATGCTCGCTGTCACCACGGCACAGAGTATTCTGAATGCAATCAACAGGAGGGTGTTCTTATACAGATTCAGGAAATTATTCGTCGTAAACACACGAATAAAGGAATCGAACTGGAACCTTGTGGGAAAGAATACATACGGATCGAGCTGTATGGACTGCCCTGCCGTTTTAAATGAGGTAAGAATCATCCACACAAAGGGAATGATCATGGTCAGTGAGACGCAGACCAGAATCGCATGCAACAACAAGGTGGTTGAAAGCTTTCTTTTTCTCATCCGTGCCTCCTAATTGTAATGGACCCATTTTTTCTGGGCGATCATCTGTATTGCAGTTATGCACATAATGAGAACCAATAACACTACTACAATCGTTGAACCATACCCAAAATCCCGTTCCACGAACGAGGATTGGTAGAAGAGATATACCAATGACTGGGTTTTATACATAGCTGGATTTGACCGCTGCTCCATGACCATGAAAATGGTATCAAAAACTTGCATGGCGGCAATCATACGGGTAACGATGACAAAGAAGAGAATCGGGGAGACCATCGGAACAGTTATATGCCGAAAGCTTTGGATGGCGTTCGCCCCATCGAGGTCGGCTGCCTCATAGTAGTCCTTGGGGATCTCCTGCAGTCCTGCAAGGAATAGAATCATATTGTATCCGATATCGGACCAGATGCCGATGATGGCTATTGAATACACTGCAATGGCAGGATCGGAAATCCAACTCACATTGAGATTGAATGCATTATTGATCAATCCGAATTCTGAGTTGTAGAGCCATCGCCATACCATGGCGATAGCAGCCGGGGCAACAACCATGGGTAGGAAGAAAATGGTTCGGTAGGCACCTCTGCCTCGTATCTGCCGGTTGAGCATCACAGCCAGAATCAAGGCGATAAAAACAGAAAGCGGAACCTGGGCAATCGTATACTTGCATGTATTGATGATCGATTGCAAAACCGCCTGGTCGGAGAACAACTTCTGGAAGTTTTTCAGCCCGATAAAGACATTACCCCTACCGAAATCTCCTGTCTTATGGAAGCTCTGATAGACAGTGGCAATCATGGGGACGATGTTCAGAACCATCAAGCCCATAATGGTGGGAAGAATCAAAACCCATCCCCAGACAAACATCTGGGTTGTAGTTGTAGAACGTAGCGAGCGTCTGTTCATGCAGAATCATTCCTTGGACAATCCCGGACAGGGTCTCCCCCGCCCGGGTTCAAACACGTGTTTCTTACTCCTCGGCAAGAATTGCATTCATTTGGCGGGCTGCTTCCTTGCATCCTGCTTCCATGGTCATTTCCTTCGACCAGACCTTCAGCATGACATCAAGCACGGCATTCTCCCATTTCACAGTATTTCTGGAGAACGGGCGGATAACCATATCGTCCTGCATGTTCAAATACGCCTGCAGGTTGAACTGCGGCACGCCGTTCTTCCATGCTTCACTGGTGTCGGTATATGCAGACATCGTGATGCCCAGCTGTGCCTGCTTGAGTTGGCCTTCTTTTGAACCAAAGTACTCAACAAGCTTCCAAGCATCATCACTGCGCTGGGAGCTCTTGGCAATGGCCCAACCCAGACCATTGTAGATGGATGGGCGACGGCCGGTCTTGCTGTTCTTCGGCAGCATGGCGATATCACAGTTTTTCAGGGTGTACTCATTGTCGCGGAAAGCAGGCAACATCCAGGAACCCTGCATGGTCATTGCAATTTTACCGGATTGGAGAAGAACGTCCTCCGAGCTCTCACTCATCACGTTCTGCGGAGGCATCAAATTCTCATTGATCATCTTCTCCATCCACTTCATTGCTTCAATGGAAGCAGGAAGGTCCAGTCCCGACTTCTTTTTGTCTTCGGACAGTACATAGCCATTGTTGCCGTAAATCAGGTTGTACCAACCAGCCTGGTTGTTTGAGTTCACATTGGCAAATCCATAGACGCTGCCGTCAGCCTTGGTAATCTTCTTTGCGGCGGCATACAGGTCATCCCATGTCCAGTTATCAGTTGGATATGCTACACCGGCCTGGTCGAACAGTGCACGGTTATACCAAAGGGCGATGGTATCGACATCTTTTGGAACAGCATAATATTTTTTGTTGTAGGTATAGAGGCTCCAGATGTCTGCAGGGTAGTTCTCAGGATCGATGATTGAGCTCTTGGCGATGCGGTCGGTTACATCGAGCAGCATGTCGTTGGACATATACCGCTGTGATTCGTTGGAATGCATCCAGAACACATCGGGAAGCGATCCGCCTTGCGCTCCGGCACTGAGCAGTGTCCAATAGTTATTCCAATCCACAACCTGGATTTCAGCAGTAACACCGGTTTTGGCGGTGAAGTCATCAATAATTTTTCGAATACCGGGCTCTTGGTTGGAGTCCCAGATCATGACCGACAACGGCTTGGAAACATCAGGGGCTTTCGCTTTTTCAGCATCCCCGCTTGCAAACAGCAATGCACTTGCGACCAGCGCAACGAGCAACAGGGCAACACTCCTCTTTTTCATACAATTCCTCCTAGTTTTTATTCAGTGAGAGGCATAAAAACCTCTTCACTCCTTTTCTTGTCCAAAGGGTGAGAATGCATAAGTAATTACTTGGACATATATTATCTTAGGGGGTATTTTGTTGAAAACAATGTAGAAATGTTACGAATACATGTAAAAATGTTAAGTAACCAGTGCTTTGCAATGTGATAGACAGGTGTCTATACAAGAAGGGAACTTCATACAAGAAGCTCCCCTCTTTCTCCTCCTACCGTCTCAGCTCATCAAGCAACTGACAGCAGACTAGATACATTCTGGGTATATGGAACGGGCCTTTGTACATATTGCCCTTCAGTGGTGTTGAAAGGGTACCATCACGATGCAGGTAGCCATACCATTCCCCGAACTCATAATCGAGGAAATGGCCTTTGATATACTGGTGCACGGTATCGAACTGCTGTAGGTAGCCATCGTTTCCGGTCATGCTGTAGGCCATGAGGTTGGCAATGGCCGCCTCGCACTGAGGCCACCAGAACTTCATGTCGTGCCAGTATTCGGTGGCACTTTTATTCAGGGCATCACGGAAGTAGATAATCCCGCCGTGCTCACTGTCCCAGCCCTTATTCCACATCCAATCGAGCATGGTGGTTCCCAAGTTCATCAACTCAGGGTCGTTTTTGCGGTACCGCGCTTCATTGAGAATGAACCAAGCACCTTCTATGGCATGACCCGGATTAAGCTGCCGCCCTTCAAAATGGTCGAGCTGCAGCGACCCGTCAGGGTTGCACTGCTCTACCACAATCTGCAATTCCGGTCGAATGAAGTAGGTTTTAATCTGCTCAAGATAGCCATCGATGCGCGTAGTGAACTCCTCAGCTTTTTCAGGAAGAGCCGCCCTGAGTTCCTGCACGGTATTGAGCAGAATCATAGGAAGGCCGAATCCAAGGGAGGGAGTGTCGAACTTGGGGACCAAGAGGCCCGGGGTAAGCAGATAGTGTTCAACCTTGAGCAGCAAGTCATACGCCTTCTGTGCATAGTCGGGACGATTGAACGCCCTGCTATAGGCTGCAAAGCCGAGTATGGTGAAGGTTTCACTGAACACGTAGCGCAGGCGCTTGATAACCGGCTTGCCATCCTTGGCGACCCTGAAGTACATCCGACCATCTGCGGGGTCGAAGCAGTTCTGCTCGATGAAGGAGACCAGGGAGTCACACACCATTTTGTACTCTTTGTTCTGCTCCACCTGGCGGTAGGCTGTAGCAAAGGTCCACAAGGCGCGACCCTGGAACCAGACCGATTTATCGGTATCGAGAAGCGAACCATCCCGGTCCAATGCAGTATACATGCCGCCATGCACCCGGTCTAAACCGTAACGAAGCCAGAATGGAAGAATGTTATCCATCAGCATGTGCCTATATTCTTGATACAAAAGCTCAGAAGTCTGTTTCATTGCATACCCCGCATACCGATCATCTTACTCCAATTACGCAGGTGAGTCATCGGTTTTCCGCCCTTGATTCTCCCTCACTCGTATGGCATGATTGCTCCCATGCACACGAAACAAAGCTTGCTCGCCGATTTGAAAGCGCTCGGCATCGACCCGAACGGAACCACCCTTGCACACCTCTCCTACAAGAGTATGGGTGAAGTTGAAGGGGGGCCTCAGAGTATAATCGATTCCATGGTTGAGTATATGAAAAACGGCCTGATGGTCTTCCCCACCCACACCTGGGCGAATGTGACCGAAGACCAACCCTATTACAGCGTACAGGAGACCGAGGTCTGCATCGGCATTATTCCCGAACTGGCAAGAAAAACCCCGAACGGCATACGCTCTGCACATCCGACACATTCGGTTGTCGCCTTCGGCAGGGATGCCCGATCCTTCACTGATGGAGACCACCTGTTTACCACTCCCTGCCCGAGACAGGGAGCATGGGGCAAGCTGCTGGACCGCAATGCGACCATCCTGCTGGTTGGTGTAGGCTTGAATCGGGACACCTTCATCCACGGCGTGGAAGAGTGGCTGGACATCCCCAACCGCATCAATGAGAACAAGCGTATGCTCTTCATCCGCCTCGCCGACGGAACGCTCGTTCCCCGTCCCAACAGCGGGCATCTCGGCCATGTAGCGGAGAACTTTCCCAAGGTTGAAGGCTTTCTTCGTGAAAAAGGAATCCTCAAGGAAGGAAAGCTTGGAGATGCTACAGTGCTGTATCACCAAACCCAGCCTCTTACACAGGCGCTGAATGCGTTGCTCCTCAAGGAGCCTGACTTATTTGGGGAACGCTGAGCTCTCGGATATAACCAGATACAACGGGGTAAGGGTTTCAAGTTGCTCAAGGGTTTCCTTCTGCAAAAGGTGTGAGAGGTACTCCACTGCAAGCGAGCCCAGTTCCAAGCGTTGATTCGACCACCGTGTCCAATGTTCATGGCTGCCCATCCAATCATCCTCGAGCACTGCACCCCAGATATCGCTGCCAAGCTTCAGGCCTTTTCTTTCCAACAAGCGCTCAAAGGGCTCGAGCAGGAACAGGCGGTCAAAAACAACCACCTTGCACTGCTCTATGAGGCCGAAAGCCTCCAACGAGAGCATATTACGCTCATCGGCTTGTACAATAAGCACTTCCAGCCCAAGGGACTGGGCAGCTTCCAACAAGAATCGACGCTTGTCCTTTCTGGGTTCCCGTTCCTGCTCCTGCGACTCCACATACACAAGGGTGCGAGCACTACACAAATCATTGAGATGGTCGACCATTTGGGCGATCACTTTCTGATAGTCAAAGGTCACCCAGTGGGTCGAAACATCCGAAACCTCGCGACGCCCGACAAACACCAGCGGATAATTGGCTTTCACCAACCGCTCGATGCCCTTGTCGTCACGGTTCACACCCATCATGACAGCCCCATCGGCAAGTACGATGCGACTTGAGTTCTCCTCGGTAGGCCGGTTGTTGAGAATCAGAATGTCATAGCCCAACTTTTCCGCCGTTTCCTGGATGCCGACAAAGAAGCGGTAGTACTCATTCTCCGACTCTACAGGGAAAATCTGCTCGTAGGTGAACACTGCTATCAGGGAATTGGTCCCGTTTTTCAGTTTGCGCGCTGCCATGTTGGGGACATACCCAAGCCTTGCAGCACATTCCAATATCAACTCTTTCGTCTTCTGAGCTACCCGGATACTCTTGCCATCCTTGCCGTTGAGCACGGCCGAAACGGAGGCATAGGAGACTTTTGCCTCCTTGGCTACATCCTGCAAGGTTACCCGCTTGAATTCTTTCATCCTATGAATGCTCCCGCCTTGCGCAGTGTAGCATGCAGGGCTTCCAAATCAAGATGGAAAAGATCGGTTTTGGTTTTGACAGCCAAGGCAACGGCAGTCCCCGCACCCTGCCCTATGGCTCCGGCTGACGGGCTCACCCGCAAACTCGCGTGTGCGGCAAACTCACAGCTGATGTTTCTGCCTGCTGCCAGCACATTGGGAACCTGGGCGTTGAGCAGGCTTCTCAGCGGAATGGTATAGAAGCCGCCTTCACGCAGGAAGGTCGAGTCGGTGGCAGCTCCATCGGGAGAATGGATGTCGATCGGATAACCGCAGGCGGAGATGGCATCGTCAAAGATGGTCTCGTTCAACAAATCCTTTGCAGTAACCCGATACAAACCCTTGAGTCGGCGAGAGCTACGCACACCGATGCGGGGGCCGCTAGAGGTCATGCGTGCATGCTCGAAACCGGGGATATGGGTCTTCAGAAAGCCGTACAGCTCCCAAACTTGACGCCGGCCTTCCAGCTCGGCTGCAGTAAGTTCAAGCGGCTTGACCGGATTCTTGTCCAACACCCGCGTCATATTTACGATGACTTCGTTCTTTGCATTGGTCTCAAAGCAAAGCACGATATCGCGGTCGAAGGTAATTTCACCTTTCTCTATCCCTTCGTACATAATTTGCTGGAAGCCGGAAAAGGAGAGCCGGCTGGCTTGGTGCTGCAATCCTGCTTTAGGGATCAGGAAAGGAAACAGCTCGATATCACTGTCCATGAGGTTGCGAATGATCTGGAGATCCACATCCACCAGCTTGAAGTTCATGGTAAGCGGCTGGTCCTTGCCATCGGTTTCCCTGCCTTGCTCGTAGGGAATACCGGCCATGGCAATGAGGTCGGCATCACCCGAAGCATCGATGAAATAGGAGCCTTGCACACTGAAAAGGTTGCCTGCACAGAGGCATTTGATCGAAGAGAGAATGGCCTTCTGAGGATTCGCTTCCACTACCGTGGTGTGAAAAAGCAATTGCACCCCAGCCTCAAGACACATCAGCTCCAGTTCGCGCTTCATACCTTCGCTGTCAAAGGGAGTGACCGAATAGGTGTACCCGGTGGAGTCGGCAATATGGCCGACCGATAAGCCTTTGTGTACCAGACGCTGTATCATTTCATCAGTAAGGCCACGGACGACTTGCGTCTGTCCTGCATGGAAGGTCATCATCGGGCCGGTTCCACAGGCGGTAAGGCTTCCCCCTAAATACCCTTCTTCCTCAATGAGCAGGACAGAAAGACCTTCACGACCTGCAGCAACTGCTGCCATACTGCCTGCGATGCCGCCACCGACAACAACCAAATCATAGGGTGTATGAGTAATGCTTTGCATGAAGATCTCCTCTTATTTCAAACCGGAATTCACCATGGAGTCGGAAACTTTCTGTTGGAAAATCAGATAGACTGCCATAATGGGTACAATGGAAAGTGTGGTCGCCGCCAACTGCAGGTGCCATTGGGGAAGACCGTAGGTATCGTTGAAATTCGTCAGCGAAAGCGGGAGCGTGAATTTTTCCAGCGAGCTGAGAAATACCAATGGTTCCAAGTAGGTGTTCCAAACTGCGATAAAAGCCAATATGGCTACCGAACTGAGAACGGGAACAGCGACCGGCAGCATGATGCGGATGAAAATCCCCAGGGGATTGAGCCCGTCGATGCGGGCTGCTTCCTCTAGCTCATTGGGCACGGTCACATAGAATTGGCGTAACATGAAGGTGGAAAAGGCCCCCTGACTGCCGAATATTCCCAGCAGGATCAAGGGCGTGAGGGTATCGTGCGCCCCCCAGTTGCGCATCTGGAAAAACAAGGGAATGATGGTGACCTCGATGGGCATCATCAAAGCGGTGAGCAACAACAAGAATGCAGTATTACGAAGCGGAAAGTGCATACGGGCAAAGGCATAGCCCGCCATGGCACAGAGCAGCACGTTGCCCAACGTTCCCAGCAGGGCAACCACCACTGTATTGGTATAATGGCGGGCAAACGGCTGTACGGTAAAAATATCCCGATAGTTGGAGAATGCCCACGAGGTGGGTAATAGTTTGGGCGCACCGAAAATTTCGGCGCTCGCATTCAGTGAGTTCACCACCATCCACCAGAAGGGATATACGAAGAGAACAGTGAGAATGAGCATCAACAACCAATAGGGGATCTGATTGAAATATTTCTTAGTTTTCATAGTAGGAGATCCTCTTACGGGTAAACCACTGGAGGGCGGTCAGAAGCAGAACGATCAAAAACAGCACCACGGCCAGGGCTGAGGCAAAGCCGGTGTCGAACATTCTGAAGGCTTGATGGTAAATGTAGTAGACCATGACCATGGTCGACCCTTCGGGCCCTCCATCGGTCATGAGCTTGATGGTGTCAAAGACACGCATCGAACCGATGATCGTGACGATGGTCACCATCATGACGGTGGGCATGAGCAGGGGCAGCTTGATCTTGAAGAACAGGGTGAAGCGTTTAGCCCCGTCGATACGGGCAGCTTCAAGGACGTCGCCTGGCATGTTCAGTACCGCTCCCATGAAAATGAGAACGTTCATACCCAAGTTCTTCATCACCCGGGTGACGATGACACTACCCATCGCCCACCCTTTCTCGAACAGCCAGTTCGGCCCGGTGATGCCGAACACCGAGAGGAAGGCGTTGACCGGACCGGCATCGCCTCCTTGCAGCAGGTACTTCCATACGATGGCCCAGGCAACACCGCTGGTGATCACCGGCAGGAAAATGATACCCCTGACAAACTTCGTTCCACGCTTGCCTCCACCGAGGTAGAGGGCAAGCAAAAGGCTGAAGACCAGGTTCAGGGGTACCACCCCGGCACTGAAGATCAGGGTGTTGACCAAGGACTTTGCAAATAAAGGATCTTGGGCAAGCAGGCGAAAGTTCTCAAGTCCGGTAAACAGACTGGTACCGAAAAGCAGGTTCTTCTCCTGCATGCTATACACAAAAACCGAGGCCAAAGGGAGCAGGACGAAGACGATAAAGCCCGCCATCTGGGGGGCGATAAACGCCCAACCGATGATTGCTTCCCGCCTATGGCTCGCTTTCAAGGTTTGTATCTTCATTCGTCCTCTCTCCTGGGAATCAGTTATTTGGTGTACTTTGCGTAGACTGCGGCAACTTCGTCGAGGATGGCCTTGACGTTTGCATTGGCGTTCCACAGCTTGTCAAAGATCATCTTCGACTCGACCTCGATCTGGGGGTACTTCACATGACTGGGAAGTACACGGCCATTCTTGATGGAGTCGGCAACGGCCAGTTGCATCTGCTCTTTGGTCACACTCTTATTGGAGGTGAGGAAGGCTTCGGACTCAAGTACGGATTTGCGGGCCGGCGGCCAAATGCCTGCCATGGCAGCAACCGAGCTCTTGTTGGTCATGTAGCCAACCAATTCACTTGCAAGGGCTACGTTCTTGCCTTTGGAATTTGCACCAATGGCTGCTTGGCCGATCACCGGGGATTCACCCTTAGGACCTGCGGGCATCGGAGCAAGGCCCCAAGCAAATGTCGCTCCGTTGAGCTTGGATACACGTGAGATTTGACCAATGGTCATCGCTGCATTGCCGGCAAAGAAGTCGCTCTGGTTTCCAGGAGGTACCACAGAGGCATCCTGATACACCATGTTGTGGAACAGTGTGACTGCGGCTACCGACTCAGCACTATTGACCAGCACCTTGCCGTCCTCGGTCCAGAAGTCTCCACCGTAGGAGCGTACCATTGGAGCAAGGTTGTGCAGGATACGGGCGTCATAGCCCTGACCATCGACGGTCTGCAGGGCCCAGACACCGGTCTTGTCCTTAATCGTCTTGCTGACGGTTCTGAAGGTTTCCCAGTTCCAGGTGCCTTCGGCGGCATACTGCTCGGGAGTCTTCAGGCCGGCCTTTGCAAACAGGTCCTTGTTGTACAGGATGAAGAAGGGAGAGGTCGAGAAGGGAATGGCGTACACATTGCCACCCTTGCTCCACAGTTCCAGGGCATCGCTGGAGATGTCGGTGGGATCGTAGGCCTTCATGCCGTCGTTGAGTTTGGCTAGCAGTCCACTCTGAATGAAGGCAGGGGCTGCAGTTTCCAAAACCCAGAACAGATCGGGTCCACTGGCTCCCTGCAGTTCGAGGGAGAGCTTGGTGTTGTACTCGGCAAAGGGAATCGATTCAAAGGTTGCCTTAATCTCTATGCCCTTTTCCTTGGCAAAGCCTTGGACAAAAGAATCGAGCAAGGCAATCTGATCTGCGTTGCTTGTCCAGGTTGCAATCGTCATAGCTACAGGCCCAGCTGGTGTTGTACTCTCAGCGGCTCCCTGTGAAAATGCCATCGACATACTCAGCACAAGAACAAGCAACAGGGCGAGAGTGCGGACTACCCCCTTGGTGTGTTTCAAGTTCATACATTCCTCCTTAAGTGTTTGATTAATCATTTAATCAGTCTCTTTATCGTATATCCTACTCGCCAATCCGTCAACGAAAAAAATTGCCTTCCGAAGAAGGCAACCAATTCGAGGCAGTTTTTCCTCTGAGAGCAGGAAGTAAGGGATTAAGAATCCTATGTGTTCAGCCGTTTGGCAGAAAACACTAAATGGGGCATTAAGACACCTCGATACTGCTTGATGAATCTGCTTCTCACAAGCATACCGCTACGGATCGCCACATTCATCGAGGCGATATTCGTGTCCCGGATGATGGAATAGACTTCCTTCGCATCCAAAACCGTAAAGGCATACTCCTTGCACGCTTTGGCCGCCTCGGTTGCAAACCCCATCCCCCAGTAGTGTTTGTTGAACAGGTATCCTATCTCGAGGACCTGGGTTTGGTCGATCGATTGCCAGCTTAGGCCTGCCATCCCGATCATGAGTCCTGTTTCACGCAGGATGACTGCCCAAAGGCCGAAGCCATCCATCTTATATCGCACACGATTTTTCTCCAACCATGCCTGTGTCTCAGCATCGCTGAAAGGTCCCTCGTATGCATACATGGTCTTTTCTTCCTGGACGATGGCTGCGATGGAGGGATAGTCAGCCTGATTCATTTCTCTGAGAAGCAACCGGGAGGTCTCAAGCACACTGTTCATGAGAGCATCACCAAGCTTATTGCCATAACAATCATGCCTGCTATCACCCCGGTTATGGCGACGTGGTGTTCACCATACTCCTCGGCGGTGGGCAAGAGTTCATCCAGGGAGATGTAGACCATAATGCCGGCGACTGCGGCAAAGACAAACCCGAAGGTGATGTCGTTGAACCAACGCCTGAGCAGGAAGAAACCGATAAAGGCTCCTACCGGTTCGGCAAGACCGGAGAGCAAGCTGAACCAGAAGGCTTTCTTGCGGCTTTTGGTGGCGTAGTAGATGGGTGCCGACACTGCCACTCCTTCGGGAATGTTATGGATGGCGATGGCTACGGCGATGCTGATACCCAGACTGGGTTCACTGACCGCTGCCATGAAGGTAGCCAGGCCTTCGGGAAAGTTGTGGATGGCGATGGCAAGAGCACTGAAGAAGCCCATGCGCATGAGCTTGGAGTCATTGGCGTCGACAAAAGGCTTTGTTGCAGAACCGTGGTCTTGTATTTCGTGTGGGTTTTCGTAATCGGGAATGATTTTGTCGATGATGGCAATAATGGCAATGCCTGCAAAGAAGGCGATTGTGGTCAAAGCATAGCCCATTTTGGCACCAAGGGCGCCTTCGAGCGACTGCCGTGCTTTCACAAAAATCTCGATCATGGCGACATAGATCATGACGCCTGCAGAGAAACCTAGAGCGGCGGCCAAGAACTTTGGGTTGAATTTTTTGGAGAAGAAACTCATCAAAGAACCTACGCCGGTACCAAGGCCTGCAAACACCGTCAACCCAAAGGCAAACAGCAGTGTTGAGACGTCGAATTCATACATGGCATGCATCTCCCGATAGCACTACCCTACCATGAGCATGCTACGTGGGGCAACTGCCAACATTTGATTTGGATTGCAACTAGAGAAAGCCTACTTGAGCAGAAATACTAGAGCGTAGTTCGATTAGGAGGACTCAATGGAAGAAAATCAGAATGAAAAGAAACAGAATGAGAAGCTCTCAAAACCCAAGATTGCGATTCTTGTCTGTTTCGCTTTGGTGTTGCTCTTCATTTTCACCTTTGGCTGCTATGGTTGCAGCTACCAACCCATCGCAGAAGAACCTACGGTTGAAGAGGCAATCGATGTAGTCTCCAGGCTTGCGGGAAACCGATGGCAGCTCGATGACACCGAAGGCGACACTGCACTGCCGGAATTTTATGGAATAAGCTTACAGGAAATTTCTTTCGGTACTGTCAAAGCACAGGCATCCGAGCTTGAGATGGAATTGCTTGCCATCGATATGCCGGTCATGTATGGCAGGTTGGTATTCCAGGAGGATGACGGCTTTGATTTCACCTATGATGGAAATGTATTGCCGATCAAGGTAGTTTACTCACAAAGCCGTGACGGCAAAAGCGAAATCGTCACCTTGGTAGGGGAAGAGAGCAACATTCATTGCTACTACTTGAAACTATAAGCGTTTATGGCGATATTATCCTTGAGGGGACGAAGATGCCCCTAATTGAGGATATAAGCCTATGATACGATATACACCACATGACGCGATGCAGCTCAGTACTGAGCATACCGTAGTCACCACCCCGTTTCTGCTCGACATGCTCGACTCGGCCTTGATCGAGAATATCCAGCGGGGCAATATTGAAGCCGCCTACGGAGTGCTGGACTTAAGCATTAACTTGGCACAAACCCTTGAGGGAAATACCCTTACCGAAGCCGAGGGAAGGAGAATCCTTCTGAAGGTGAAGAAGGCGATGGACAGGGGCAATATCGCTGGAGCCAAACAGCACATGGTGGAGTTTGCACTGCGATAGAGCAAAAGCAATGGTTCTACCTGAATACGAAAAGTAGGGTCTTTCGCTAAAGCGAGAGACCCGTTTCTTTGTCATTCGTCCTCACCTCTGTGTTCTGTCAGCATCTCATCCACCCAATCCTCTTCAATGTACACCATTTTGTTTCTTCCGGTTACACGGCGATTGGGACCGGGACGGTAGTTTTTGCATGATTTGGGACCATAACAGAAGGTCTCCGTGCGATATTTGCGAATCCAGGGCTTCCACTGGTCGACGATGATTTCAACTGCCATCCTGCAACCCCACATACAAGATGTACATGCCGTTTCGTACGTTTTGGCAGCAAGGCGTCTAGGACCCCGCTGTCGATAGGTCTCCAACGACGGAGGAACAGGTTGCTCTGATTCGGCTTCAAACACCTTGAAGCCGGTTACCCGGTAGTAGTCCACGCTCTCCAACTTGCTGTCTTCCACTGGCTTGCAACAGCCTGAAACCACCACACCAACCCTCAACTGATGCTTTTCCTGCAGCTTCTCACTGATGCCTACCAGCAAGGGAGTTCCCTCTGCCTCTAGTATTGTCAGAGCATACCCAAGATAGCTGTGCTAAGATTGGTCAAACGAGCGATTGAGCCTTATTCTTGGTTGAATAGAGCTTATTACTCCATGAAAGGGTCGCGTATCCTCACTCATGTCAGCGCCCGATGCTGTAATACTCCACCCCGGCTTCCAACATGGCCCTGGGGTTGAAGAGGTTCCTTCCGTCGTAGACCAGAGGTGTACGCATGAGCTGCTTGAAGACCGAGGGAGAAAGGCTTCGGATCTCAGGCCAATCGGTAAAGATGAAGCAGACCTGGGAACCGGTAAGCGCTTGTTCAACACTCGAGGCATACTGCATCTCAAACTGGTACTGGCGCTTGCAGTTCTCCTCTGCAACAGGGTCGAAGGCAGTGATTAAAGCTCCTTGATCCAAGAGAAGCGGGATATTATAGATGGAAGGCGACTCCCTCAGGTCATCGGTACCTGCCTTGAAGGCCAAACCAAGCACCGCCACCTTGATGCCGTTGAAGGTGATCATACGATTGCAGGCCTTGCGATAGAGCTTGTAGCGCTGCTCGTTGTTCACATCCACTGCAGCACTCACGGTCCTGAGGTTGTAGCCGTACTGGGTTGCCAGATACTGCAACGCCTTGGTGTCCTTGGGGAAGCAACTGCCGCCATAGCCGATGCCGGCTTTCAAGAAGCGTGAGCCGATGCGTTCGTCATAGGACATGCCCAATGCCACGTCCTCGATGTTGGCGCCAACAAGTTCACAGAGGTTCGCCAAATCGTTCATGTAGGAGATTTTCAATGCAAGAAAATCGTTGGCTGCATACTTGGTCATCTCCGCACTGCGTCGACTGACGGCGACCACAGGCAGGTTGAAGGGTTTATAGAGTTCACGCAGGATCCCTTCTGCATGCTTGTCCTCCACCCCGATGACGATGCGCTGGGCATGCATCATGTCATGCACTGCGGTGCCTTGGGCAAGGAACTCAGGATTCGAGGCAACTTCGATACGCACCGGGTGGACCAATGAGTCCTTGATGAACTGCTCGACCTTGTCGTTCGTACCCACCGGAACGGTGGACTTCACAACGACCAGGCAGTCTCGTTCGACGTTCTCAGCAATCTGGCGGGCAACTGAAGCTACGTAACTCAGGTTGGCCGATCCGTCGGGAAGCTCGGGAGTGCCGACGCCGATGAAGATGACATCGGGACTTTTATATGCCTCCCGGTAGTTGGTGGTGAAGTGCAGAAGGCCCTTCTCCAGACCTTCCTGCAGATACTCTTGCAAATCAGTCTCGTAGATGGGGCTGAGGCCTTTGTTCAGCATCTCCACCTTCTTCTCGTCGATATCCACACACGTTACATGGTGCCCTACCTTGGCAAAGCACACGCCTGCCACCAATCCTACATACCCGGTTCCCGCAATGGTCAAATGCATGTCTGTCCCCCCAAACTCCCTTGATTGTCCCACAGCTTGAGCTTCTTAGCAACACCTGTTGAAATCCAGATTCTACAAATCTACATAATTTATCAAAGTGTCAAAATATATCTATTACTATAGAGGAATAACAAAAAAAGCTAAAAAATTACCGAATGCGAGGTGTTGGAAATATAGACAGAATAGATTTTCGGTACTATTACTATTAGCATAAAGAAAATCACAAAAGGAGACAATGTATGAAGAAATCAATCACATTGCTATTCATCCTCTGTTTGGGTGGATTACTCCTTGCCGTACCGTTTTCTACTTCTGTGCTGTACAACACGAGCAATGGACTATTCACAACACCTATCGACCAGGCATCTGATGCCGGGCAAGGATTCCTTGACTTGGACAAGACCTTCATTTTTGGAGGATTGGCCAATCTGAATCAAACAAGGGTGATCAGCTCAACTTCCAACAGCTCAGGAACAAATACTCTGGGTGCAGTCAGCCTTGGTGCATACTTCAACACCAATCGCCCTTGGTCCTTGTTTACCAACCTCTATCATGATTCCACAAGCTGGTTCACCGGCGCAAATTCTATCAGTGATAGCTATAATACAAAAACAGTTGGCTCGAATACACAGGAATGGCTGTCGCAACGAGTAGAGACAAAATACTATGGTAGCCTTGCAAAAGAGGTAGACGACCGAGCCCAATATTTGACTGAATTGAATGGTATGGTAATTGGTGGATCCATAAGAATTTATAATAAGGATAACTCAGTAATTGGCAACAATTTTTCAGAGAAAACCACATATTACTATGACAATGCAGCCGCCGGAGTTGCACCAGACGTAAAAGCTGATTATACAAGAGAAGAAAAGCAGCGCAGAAAGGCAAACGATTTCCGCATGGAATTGCGTGCACCTCTGTTCATGCCTGGAGAGAAAGTTGATCAAACGTTCTCCGCAATGCTAGGATTCGGCAGTGATGATAATGGATCAGGAAAAAGAGAAGTAACCTACTCGACCCCTGTTAAGACGCCTTCATCCCTGACCGATGTATTGCATGATGATGTCAAGGATAAAACTGGCTTTTTCCAGATTGCGGGCGGATATCGTCAGGATATGCCTTCACCCTTCATGAAGAGTGAATCAAAAGATTTCTACTTTGGTGGAAATCTGAATCTCACCTTCTATTCTCCAACCTATTCCACACTCACTGAAACCCAGCGATATAATTACACGCTATCGGGCACTACGATGAATAAAGCAAAGAGTACCTATAGTTATGCCTCTGATGAACGAAAGTTCGGATTGACTACAACCATGAGCATTTCAGGTATGGTTGGGCATCGTTTCTCCTATGATTTGGGCAAAGGAATGTCGTTGAAGCTCGCTCCTGAGGTAGGGGTTTATTTCTCAAGTTACGGTGATGAGAAGGTAAAAGAACGAACAACCATTACGAAGACTGATACGAATAACGATGGCTTGGCAGACACCACAACCACCGTGACTCGAGAATATGAGAATACGAACAGCGCATTAGGTGATAGGGACACAAACACATTCCTTGCTGTTGACCTACTCCCTTCTTGTGCATTTACCTATCAACCAGAAACATGGGATGTGGGATTTACCCTTGGAACAAAACTTAATATGTCTATGCAGTATAGTACTAGCAAGACCGAAGAAAGTTATGTCAGAACGACAACCAAGACTGAAACTGGAGGCGTAACTACAACCACCACATCTGATGCGTATAGCGGTACGCTTGGACTGACAACTCACTCAATGGACTGGGTAACGACGTTAACTCACTCCTTGAGCATGAACTGGGATATCAACGAGAATGCCACCTTGTATGCAGACCTGACAGGCACCATTGGCAGTGGCATATTTGATTTCGGGCGCCTTACGGTGCAAGCAGTTATTTCGCTGCCGTAATTTTTTCCATGTTTTGCGTGGGACGGCTGTCACGTTTTTGTGGCAGCCGTTTTCGTGGGCACTTGTTGAATCAATATTATCATTGACAGTGAGCCAATACAGGTATCACTCCTTCAGTTTCAATCAATGTGAGATACGACCGAACCAAAGGCTCAAGGACCTCATACCGCTCACCTGCAAGCCCGATGAGACCGAAGAACGGTTTCACATCTAACTCCAGCAGTGAAACGGCCTGTATAAGAGCTTCACAAGCCTGGTCATCAACCAACGATGCATGCCTACGTAGGAAATGAGCCCACAGGGCGAGCGTGCAGACCATCGCCTTGTGAGGCAGGCCTTTCTCCAAAGCAATCCTGAGTGCCGGAACCAGGGCATTGGCGAATTTCTTGGAACCGTCCTGGGCAAGGCGCAGCAGCGTATCGCTGCAATACGGATTGGAAAAGCGTTCGATCAGCTGGTCCTTGTATGCCTCGAAGTCGTACCCGGGGATGGGAAGCAGGGTTTCCCCGACTTCACGCATGTAGCGATCCCGAATGAACGACCGAAGCATTGAATCAGAAAGGGCTTCATCCACATAGGTATACCCCGACAGGAGCGCAGGATACGCCAAAGCCGAGTGACTTCCATTGAGCAGCCTGATCTTCATCGTCTCAAAGGCTTCAACGTCCTTGGTGACCAAGGCACCCGCCTTCTCAAATGGCGGGAGTCCTTCCAAGCCATCGGGTTCGATCACCCACTGCAGAAAGTGTTCACTGACCACCAGCCACTCATCCCTCAAGCCATACTCCCTCTCTATAAACTGAATATCTTCGGTCTTGGTGCTGGGGGTAATCCTATCCACCATGGATAGAGGGAAAGCAACCTTTTGTTCAATCCACGGTACGATGGATGGAAAAACCTTGGAGCAGTATTGGAGGATGCACCGTTTCAACACATGCCCGTTGGAGGGTATGTTGTCACAGGAGGCGATGGTGAGCTTCTCCCTGTTCTCTTGGCAACGCTCAAACAGAGCGAGCGAAAGAAATCCTATCGCCGACTGTGGATCCTGGGGACTATGCAGGTCGTGCTGCAGCAGGGGGTGCTGCCAGTCCAGGGCCTGGGTGTGGTTGTCGTAGCAATATCCCTTTTCAGTGATGGAGAGTGTGATGAGTTTTGTCTGAGGCCGCTTCATCAGAGCGATGGCTTGTCTCTTGTCCTCCCACCCCTTGGTATAGCCAAGGATGCACTCGATGACCGTCATCTGTCGGCCTCCGGCAGGGTCTCTGCTGCAGAGGGTGTACAGATACTCCTGCTTTTTTGCAATCTCGTCTGTATGGGAGGGGACAAGATCAATCTCCTCGATGCCCCAGTCCGTCACTCCTTGCTCTAAAAGTTGGTGCAGATAGTAACAGAAGTGCGAGCGATGAAAGTGCCCTAGCCCTAGGTGTACAATATGCGGTTTTAGAGCTGATCGATCGTATGAGGGTACCTTGATCCGAGAATCCAAGGAATGAAAATCAGTATTGCCAAGCATGGTGTTTTCACCTCCGCCCTTCAGCCTACCACCTTCTTTGGATTTTACAATGAAGTGTGGCAACAATTCTGTGGTATAGTTTTTGCGGAGGATTTCATGCACAACATCAAGGCAGCGAGCGTACAGTTCCGGCATAAGGCGGGGGACAAGCAGGCAAACCTGAAGACCATTACACACTTTGTAGAGCAGGCAGCAAACAAAGGAGTCAACCTCATCGTCTTTCCCGAGATGTGCATCACCGGTTACTGGCATGTGCGCAATCTCAGCAAAGAAGAGATCATAGACCTTGCAGAACCAGTTCCATCCGGTTCATCGGTCCACTATCTGAGGAGTCTTTCCCTGCAATATGGCATGACCATCGGAGCGGGGTTGATTGAAATTTCAGAGCAAGGCGAGCTCTACAATTCCTATGTCGTGACGCTCAGCGACGGCACTGTCCACACACACAGAAAACTGCATACCTTCATCAGCGCCCATATGCAAAGCGGGTCCTCCTACACCGTCTTCGACATTCCAGAGGGAGTGAGGTTGGGAGTACTTACCTGCTACGATAACAACATCGTGGAGAATGCCCGCATCACAGCCCTTCTGGGGGCTGAGGTGCTGCTCGCCCCCCACCAGACAGGCGGGTGCAACTCTGCTAGTCCGAAGGGCATGAAACGAATCGATGTTGCACTGTGGGAGGAGCGTTCAACAAAAGAAGCAGAGCTCCTCTCTGAGTTCCAAGGCCCTAAGGGCCGACAGTGGTTGATGCGCTGGCTTCCCTCCCGTGCCCATGACAACGGCATGTTCCTGATCTTCAGCAACGGGGTTGGAAGGGATGACGATGAGGTACGTACCGGCAATGCCATGATCCTCGATCCCTACGGGGAGGTACTTGCAGAGTCAAAAGCGATCGAGCAGGATATGGTTATTGCTGAGTTGGATGCTTCATTGCTTCCCTCAAGCAATGGCAGACGATGGATGAAGGCCCGCAGGCCCGAGCTCTACTCCCCTCTCTCAGAGAAAACAGGGAAGGAAGAGGATACCAGAACGGTGAGGTTTAGGTATGAATAAGGAGATTGATAGTCATATGCACATTGAAGAAGAACCCACAATCATGATGGACGTTCAACGGATGGCTTGGTACAAGGAGTCGAAGGCCGAAGAGACTCCAGGAGGCAATTTGCGTTTCTACCGGAGGCTTGCCCATATGAATCAGACCGAGCTTGGCAGCAAGCTGGGAATTTCCAAGCAGTTTGTATCCAACATGGAGAACGGGATCAAACCCATAAGCAGGGCTATGGCCCTTAAGCTGGGATCCTTGTTCGATGTGCCTGCAGGCCGATTCATCTAGTTGATAAACCGATACTTCGTGGCAGGACCTTTGCCAACCATTTCAACCACCTTCTGCTGTTGTAAATCAAACAGTACCTTCTTGGCCATAGATAGTGATTTACCAATGTATTGGGCGAATTCCTTGGAGGAAAAGAATCCTTTTGCTGAGAAATATCGCTTCATGACAGGAATGTCGTAGGGATACTCTGGAGCATCAGAAACATAATCGGCGCTTGATTGCCTTCTGAACATGACCAGTTTCACATGATGCTCAAGCTCGATGAACTGGGGCTCACCGAGACCGGCTTCAAGGCAACTTGTTATGATGAGGTTGATACCTATACCTTGCTTTTCCATATATCCTTTCTTCCTCAAGGCATCGGAAATCAAGGGATTTCGGTATCGAGAAAGGCCTTCCTTGAGATTCTCTGGATTGATGGGAGCATAGAACGTACCCGGATTCAAGAATTCAATCCTATCCGGAAAAAGAGTAATCCGCGTAGGAGCCTCATAGTCGTAAGCCCTATGTGCCACTGTATTGACAAGCGCTTCACGAATGGCAGTTTGCGGTATGTCATACGCTACCGGACGCTTGACCAATCCATCCAGCTCATAGTGTGAGCCCAGAAGACTCATGATGAAAGCGTACACTTGCTCAACCATGGGAATGAGCCCACCAGAGAAATCCTCTTTCTTGATCAAGTACCGTTTATCATCATCTGCATAGACACTTACCGTAATTCCTGACTCTGCAATGATTTTTTGATGGTTAGGGTAGAACAACAGCGTACCAGCAACATTTGGGATGGTCCTGCCCGATACTTCTGCTAAAGCATATCCGGCTCCAATGAGTATCGATTGGTCATAGTCGGTGAACAGATTCCCAAGCAAATCTTTCGAGAGATCCTCATAGGAAATCTCTGGACAGGGTTGCTGTTCGTACCGTACCCCACTACGGCTCTGGGAGAATTGCTCGATTGCATAGGTATCAGCAACCCTGTTATGAGCGCCAAAACGGATGAACACCCCAAGGGGATACCCTACTCTTTTCAGAAAATAAGGTTTCTGCGGGCCTGGAAATACACGGATTGTTACACAGGTCTTCCCTCCGATATGCTGTTCGTACAAGTCTACCGCAATTTGTGGTGATACGGCATCTACGATAGCCAGAGGTAGTTCTTGGCTATAGCGTTCAATATCGTCCCTGTCTAAACCGACAATCAACCAATCACTATCCCTGATACCGATGATGATTGTTCCTCCCTGCGTATTTGCGAAGGCTGTGACTGTCTCCAGCAGTCGGGAGTAGTCATCTAACCGGTCCTTAAATTCCAGGATTTTTGACTCAATTGATTCATATCGCATGGCATCCTCCATATCCGATATTATCCGATAAAGCTAGTATTATCGGATTATTTCAAGTGATTATCCGACACTTCTCGTGATACCTATTCAAGAAATGATCAGAGACACATCAGATAGTTGTGTATCCTGATTGCAAAAACCCCTTCCTGCATCTGCAAGAAGGGGCCTGTTTGTAGTACGTATGTTCTTAGTTATGAGCAGGCTTATAGTGGTTGCCCACCAAGTTGGCTGCCACCACCAACAGTGTTGAGAAGAAAATCATGATGATTCCCAAGGCAGAGAGCCTGCCCCACAGCCCATCCTCGCTGAAACGAAGAATCTGAACTGCCAGAACCTCCGTACCAGGACGGGAGAGCACCACCGAAAGGGAAAGTTCGCGCAGGAACATCGTAGCCATCAACACCCAGCCGGAGACAATGCCTGGAACCAGGAGAGGGACCACGATGCGTCGCATGGTGGTCAGCAGGCTTGCACCACACACAGCCGAGGACTCCTCCAAGTGGCTGTGAATCTGCACAAATGCACTGGTCAACGGGCGAATGCCATACGGCAGGTAGGTGGCGATGTAGCCGATCAAGAGAGCCCAGATGGTTGCATAGAGCGGCGTCTTGATGAAGAACCACATGAACCCGATACCGATGACGATACCAGGGAAGGAAAAGGAGAGGAAACTAAGCGACTCCAACACACCGGCAGCCTTGCTCTTCACCTTTACGATGACATAGGCGACAAAAAGCGAAAGGACCGTACCCAAGGTCGCCCCCACGATTCCGAGGAACAGACTGTTCTTCAAGGAGAGCAGGGAAATCGGGTCCTTCATGACCGTCTTCCAGTGCTCAAGATTCATCATGGAGAACGCTCTTGCGCTCGGGACCATCGAATACGGGACGAACGAGGTATAGAGCAAAACCAGAACGGGAAGAACGATCAAAACAAAGGAGACCAGCAGCAGGACGATGAACAAGGGAATTCTTGCCTTCTTGAGCTCGATCACTACCGGTTTGAAGCCGCGGCTTGAGACCGTGACGAACTTCTCGCTGCTGCGGGTGAAATAGCGGTAGACATAAATGAGGGAGATGGAGAGTACCAGAATGCTCATCCCGATTGCAGCAGCCTTGCCGTAGTCTGCGATAAAGCCTGTGTTGACCGTTCGGTAGATGTAGGTCGCAAGAACGTATACACGTCCTGGCATTCCTAAAACCGAAGGAACGGCAAAGGAGGCAAGACAGCGCACTACGCACAAAATGAAGGCGGCCAGGATGGCAGGACGTAACACAGGCAGGGTGATCTTGAAGAGTGTCTTCATGTTGCTCCCGCCGAATACTTTTGAAGACTCCTCAAGCGATACGTCAAACGAGGCCATGGCGGGAGAGATGATCAGATATGCAATCGGCAAGTCCAGCAAGCCTTCCACCATGATCATACCCGGAAGAGAATAGATGTTGAAAGGAGCCTTTGCCAAACCAAAAGCCTGCTGAAGCCACAGGTTCAGAATCCCGTTGGAGGGATTGAGCAAAAGCGCCCAACTGACTGCAAACAATACGTGGGGGATCATCATCGGCACTACCGAAAGGACCTTGAACAAGAACTTCCAATGGATGTTCGTCCGGTTGTTCAGGTATGCCAGAAAAAGTGAGAGAACCGTCGCAAAGAGTGCAGAGCCGCCTACAAACACCACGGTGTTGAGAAGGACCGCCAACAAGGCGGGGTCGGTGTAGACGGAGATATACTTGTCGAAGGTAAAGGCGCCTACGTTGCGCAGCCCTTTCGAAAAGCTTCCGATCACCAACATGACCACCGGGGCCATGGTGAGCAGAACGAGAATAAGAATCAATAGATAGGTAAGCTTTGTATGCCGTGTTTTTGCCATAGAAGCCCTACCTTGCTACCAACAGACAGTGCTCTGCTGCGATGGAAACCACCACCTCATCCCCTTCCTTCACCTTCGAATCGGGATCGACTTTCACCATTATCAGTTGATCGCCGACCATGATCTCACTCTCATACACCTCTCCGACAAACACCATGGTGTGCATTCTTCCGGTCAAGGTATTCTGATGCTTCCCCTTATCCGCCGGATCGATCAGGTCGACGAACTCCGGCCTGATACAGAGGGTGATCTCACTGCCTGCAGGAAACTCCCGTTTGCTGCAGGTGAACGTTCCAATGGCGGAAACAACCTTGGTGAAGTCCTTCCCCTGCTCCTGGATGGTCACCGGAAGCAGGTTGGAACGACCGATGAAATCGGCTACAAACTGATGCTCGGAGTCGAAGTAAATCTTCTTCGGGTCTCCAATCTCAATAATATTGCCCGCCCGCATGACACCAATCTGGTCGCTGAGAGCCAGCGCTTCAATGCGGTCATGGGTTACATACACTGCGGTAATCTGCAGCTCACTGAGGAAGCTGCGCAGCTCCTTGCGGGTCTCCTCACGAAGCTTGGCATCAAGGTTGGAAAGCGGCTCATCGAACAAAATGACCTTGGGCTCGGCTACGAGCGCCCTCGCAAGGGCGACACGCTGCTGCTGACCGCCCGAAAGACGAGTGGCAGGACGACTACCGAAGCCCTCAAGCTGGACGAACTGCAGGGTCTTCTCGACCCTGCGCTCAATCTCATCCTTGGGAAGCTTCATGTTCTGAAGCGGATAGGCGACATTGTTGAACACATCCATATGCGGCCAGATTGCATAGGTCTGGAACACCATGCCCAGTCCCCGTTTCTCGGTAGGGACATCGATGCGTTTCTCGCTTGACCACACAATGGTGTCCCCGATACGAATCTCCCCTTCATCAGGGGTTTCCAGGCCGACAATGCTCCGAAGCAGCGTGGTTTTACCACAACCGCTGGGACCAAGCAGGGTAAAAATCTTATTCGCTGGAATGGTGAGGTTCACCCCGTCCAGTGCCTTGATGATTTTCCCCTCGGAATGATAGTACTTCTTGACGCCGCTGATCTGAATTTCCATCCGCTTCTTCCTGCTTTCCGTATCGGTTATTTCTTTTCGAAAATCTTTTCGAACTCAGCACCCCACTTCACCAGTTCCTCGTCGGAAAGCTCGCGAATGGCGATGACCTCAGCCTTCTCAATATCCTTGATCGGGGGGTAGACACCCGGAGTCAGCACATACTCTCCGACTTCGTTTGCCAGCATGCCCATGGCCTTGTTGGAAAGCCAGTACTCCATGAATGCTTTCGCAGCGTTGGGATGGGGGGCGTCCTTGGTGATGGCAATGGCACGGGGGCTGCCGAGCATCGGCTGCGATACCTGTGCCCACGCCAGCGGAGCCGGAGCCTTGGTTACGATGTACTTGGGCATCGAAATGCCGATTTTCTTCTCACCGCTCTCGATCGGGGCGGGAGTCGGGCTGAAGGATGCGACGAACATCGGGTTGTTGGCAGCAAGACCGCGCAGGAAGTCATACCACTCTTTCTCGGTGGCAAAGACATGTTCCTTCAAACCTACGAGCCAGCTGATGGTCGTTGCATGGCTGGCAGGGTTTGCCATGACAATCTGATCCTTCCACTTGGGATCGGTCAAATCTTCATAGCGCTTGGGGACATCGGCCGGAGCAACGAGCTCGGTGTTGTAGATGAGTGCGACATATTCAATGCCAAAGAGGTAGATGCCGTCCCTTCTCGCCCACTCGGGATAGGTCTCGCCCATCGGGGAGACGTAGTCGGCGATCACGCCCTGTTCCTTGAGGATTTCCAGCACCGGAAGCGGTCCCTGCAGTACGTCGGCGGCAAGCTTGCCGGCTTCGAACTCGGTGAGCACGGTGGAGACAAAGCGTGCAGTCGATAGTCGGGTGTTCTCTGCAGCAACCCCGGTATCGGCAGTAAATGCTTCGATGATCGGCTCAATGGAGGTAATACTGGCATACATGGAGACCTTGTCCTCCAAGGCTGTACTGGCAGGTGCTGCAGCTTCTTTCGAACCGGCGGCAAAGACTGAGCCGAGAACAAGCAGCATAATCAAGAGAAAACCCAAAGCACGTTGTGTGTGTTTCATGCAAACCTTCCTTTTCGGGGACAACCCCTCACTTGAAGGTATCATGCTCACATAGGGCGGTCAACGATTATACGATTTTTTGCAAACCAGCAACAAATTTGTAGGTTTTCATGTCTGAAATAGGGCACGGAATGTGAAACAAGGGAATTTTATCCACAATTCATGCTCTTTATACCGTATAGTCCCCTACTTCTTCTGATACAGCACCGTTTTCTGGTAATCGGAAGGCAGCATGCCGTAACGTTTCTGGAACGCCCTGCGGAAGGTCTGGGCATTGGAGTACCCGCAGAAGGTTGTAATCTCACTGATCGTCATCTGCTTCTCGGCAAACAGGGCAAGAGCGCGCTCAAGACGGTAGACTTCCAGATACTGGGCAAACGATGTCTCCATACGGGTCTGCATGAAGTGGTAGAGAAAGCTCTCCTTCAAGCCGAAGTCACCCGCCATATTGGAGAGGTTCAAGCCCGGGTCGGCATAATGGTCGTGTATATAGCCAGTAATCCGTTGGACGAGCACCTCATCCTTGTCGCTCTTTGCCCTGTTGATCGCCAACGCCTGGGAGAGAAAGAACTGCTTGACCTCGGCATACGACTCAAACACCGACTGGTGGAGTGTCAGCCTGAGGCTCTGACTGAGCTTGATCGCCGTCGCATAGAGCACCTTCATGAGATTGGCATGCTCTTCAGGCCCCAGATTCCTGGCAACAAAGTTATCCTGCTCGATGGTCCTCAGGATTTCTTCCAAGGCCTGCCGCTCCCCTTTCATGACAGCACCGGAGAGCTTGCGCTCCATATCGAGGCTGTAGTGGTACGGCTCACGCTTGAGGCTCAACTCGGTATAACGGCGCATGATTTCCACCTGTTTCTCACTGAGCAGACTCTGCTGGACCTCGCTGCACTCATTGGTCGCCGAGAAAATCTCATCAAGACTGTGCTTGGCCGAACTGACCGCCATGCTCGTGATACAAGGCGAGACTTGGATGAACTCCTTATAGAACTGATCGATCTGTGTATCCAGAAAGCGGCCGTCACCATGCCAGAGCATGATCCAAATCGAGAATGAGAAGTCCATGTAGAGGTAGTACTGCTGGCCGAACGCACGCATCGCCTGCTTTTGGGCCGCAATTCGGGTGAAGTCGATGTCCTCCAGCCGATCACTGGATAGAAAATCCTGCACATCGTGGATTGCGATATGCACCATTTGGAAGGTGTTGGGAGAGTTCAAATCGATATCCTTCTGGACCTGCTTGAGCATCGCCTGAATCTCGGCTGTCCCCAGCATTTTCCCGTGAATCAATCGACGAAAGAATGTGTCGGTGATAAAGGGAGTGCCACCGGCTTGGCGTACCTTGCTTCGGTCCTCCTCAACGATATTCTTGATGTACCCGACCGCCTGCTCATAGGGAAGCGGTTTCCCGCTTACATCGACCAAGCCGAGCAGCTCGGTCCAGTGGCGGTTGCTGCGTGCAAGCATATAGACGGCAAAGAAGGAGAGCAGCAGGAACATCCCGATGCTGAGAATCACCAGCACAGGCCACATGGGATTGAGCATGGCGTTGATTTCCTTGAGCGAGAGCAGGCTGAAAAACCTCAGACCGCTTGCGTTCGAGGAAAGGGCCGAGAGCACATACTCCTGGCCTTCAATGGACACTCGATGCTGACCGTCGGCATACCCATCCCCCAGGATGAAGGCGGGGTCGCCCGAGTAGGTGATCACGGCTCCCTTGCTGTCTGTGACATAGACGGTGGGGCTCGCCCCCTCTATCTGCTGCGAAAGCAAGTCCACGATGTAGCTGCTGTCGAGCAGCAGCATGATCTTGCCCGCATTGGCTGCGGGATTATTCAAAGGAAACGTCTGGACCAACGGAATGACCGACCGATTTCTCCCATGCACCAAGGCATCGGTTTGGGGAAAGAAGGAACGGTTGAAGGCGGGTGTCAGGTACTTGCTGCGGAACTGACGGTAGTTCAATCCCTCGAAGGCGAACATGGAAGGGTACATTTTCTCAGGTTCCAGGAAGGCATTCTGAGAAGAGAGGATATAGCCGCTGCGGTTGGAGTATATGTAGACCTCGGCCAGCATGGCATTGATGTTTGTTGCCGTAGGCAGGACGCCTTTTGCATCGATGAGGGTCTGAATATCGACCGAACCGCTCTCAATCTCTCCCTGGTAGATGAATTTGGCGATATCGTTGTCCAAGAGCAGCATCTGGCTGAGCTTGTACATCTGGTCCAACGAAAGGTCGGTGGTGGAACGAATGAGGTGGAGCATCGAGTAGGTCTGCTCCTGCTTGTCCCTGCGCACGGTCATCAACATCCAGTTTTGGGCGAGAATGAGTATGACAAAACAGAGTATAAGGGCGGGAAGGAACAACAGCAGTGTTCTGGATGCAGGAATTTTATGCTCAGGCTTTCTCATAGGTGCAGTCAGTATACCATAGGGAAACCCCTTTTCACGGGAAAAAGTATCAGTCGTCAAGCCAGGCAACCGTCTCCCAAACAGCAACCCCGTCGTTGAGCTGTCGGGGGCCGGATGTACTTCTGCCTTCCCTTACGAGGCAGGCAAGTTCTTGTCTCATGGCAGCTACCAGATCAGGGTGCTCGGCCTGCACATTCACCGTCTCTGCAATATCGCACTCAAGGTTGTACAACTGCACGGAAGGAAGATTCTGTGCATCCTCGCTTCCGCTTGAAGGGTATGACCACCCGCCCGAGCCTTTGCACATCTCAAGCTTGTATGCTCCTTTTCTCAGGGATAGCGAACCGTCAAGGCTCTGATGGACCAATGAATCTCGTACTTCAGGGTGAGTAGTGTCTGAGAGCAACGGCAGAAGGCTCACACTATCCACCGCCTCATCCTCGGCCAAGCCGAAACCAAGAATATCGGCGGCAGTAGCATAGAAATCGGATAGGCAGACAAGGTGGTTGGAAATTGAATGCGGCGCTATCACCTCAGGCCAGCGCATCAGAAGCGGCACCCGGTGTCCACCTTCAAAAATGTCCGATTTCATCCCCCGGAAGTGATAGCTTGGATTATGTCCGAATTGTGCAAGCTCGGCGAAGTCAGCCATCGGAGAGCATCCGTTGTCGCTGGTGAGAATGACCAGGGTGTGTTCATCAATGCCGTTCTCTTTGAGGGCATCGAGCACCCTGCCCACCACGTCGTCGCAATGCAGGACAAAATCCCCATAGGCATTGGTATTCGATGCTCCCCTGAATTTGGGATGGGGAAGAATGGGCGTATGGGGGGCCGGGAGGGCGAAGTAGAGGAAGAACGGATTGTCCTTGTTCTCTCGAATTACTTCCAAGGCCTTGTCGGTAAGGTGATCGAGTACCTCTTCGTGGACAAAATCATCGGCAGTCAAGCCTTCGCGCCAAAAGCCCTTGCCCGACCCTTTTGTCGTCCTGGTAGGAACAGCGGTGAACCGGTCGTCCTTGATGTATACATACGGGGGCATATCGAGCGATCCGCTGATACCGTAATAGGAGTCGAACCCCACGCTGGTCGGTCCGTTTTCAATGGGTTTGGTGTAGTCTATCGGATAGCTGTCACCAAACTCCTGGGCCTCAACAAAGCCCTCTCCCTTGGGAAGGGTCATGCCTAAATGCCACTTGCCCACCATATGGGTAGCGTAACCACCCTTTCTCAAGAGCTGCGCTACTGTTTTTCGATTGTTGTCGATTAACGGAGGAGAGAAGCCTCCCAGCACGTAACTCTTAAGCTTGGAACGCCAATTGTAGCGCCCGGTAATAATGCTGTAGCGGCTGGGGGTACATACGGCACTGGTGGCATGAGCATCGGTAAAGCTCATGCCCTCCTCTGCCAAACAGTCGAAGTTGGTGGTTGTGAAAGGACAACCGGGATTCAGCGATGAAACATCACCGTACCCCAAGTCATCTGCAAGAATATACACGATGTTCGGCTTCTTTCGCACCTGGGCACTCCTCCCTGGATAAAGAGTATAGGGCCCATAAGGGCCCCATACCTACTGTAAAAATTTCTTATTTGTACTGGCGGTTGTAAGCAGTATTCATAAGGTCCAAAACAGACTTCAACTGCAGTTTCTCCAGATTTGCTACGTACTCGTTCCAAACCTTGTCGTCGTTGACATCAAGAGAGCCAACCATGAACTTGACAGCACTCTGGCGGATATAGTTTGCCAACTCGCGCTTGACGGTTGAGAACTTCTCACTCTCGTCGGCGGTGTACTTGAGTACGGGAACTTCCACTGAGGTGTCCTCGTACGGCTTATACAGGTTGGATGTCTCGTCATAAAGAGTCTTCTCATTGTTGCCCGGCAGGTAATACTCGGGATTGTCCTGAGTCATGGGCTTGGAGGCCAACCCATTCTTCAACGACGGAGTCATGGCTGCAGTGTAGGTCTGGATCCAGGTATCGTTCTGGGGATCCTTGTCGTTCCACAGCTTCAGCTGTTCCCACACAGCAGGCTTTCCGTTCAGACCAACCTGACCACTCTTTGCCCAATCCCATGCTTCGCCCTGAAAACCGTTGCGCTGGAGCAGGGTTCCTTCGGGGCTGTACATGAAATCGAAGTAACGCATGATGGCTTCGGCATACTTGGTCTCGGAGCTGAGAACCAACTGACCGATTTCAGGATTCTGGAAGAATGCTACCGAGTACTGTGCACCCTTAGGTCCCTCAAGCGGAGCAATGGCACGGAAATTGTTGAAACGTTCCCCGCCGATGGTAGCAAACTGACCTCTCCAACCGCCTGCTGCGAAACCGACGACCGGCTGTTCAGAGCTCTCTACGAGCTGGGTCAGCTGGCTGGAATCCTGGGTGAAGGATCCATTGTAAAGCAGTCCTTCCTTGTACAGTTTGTTGATGAAAGCAAGGCCTTCACGGAAGGCAGCCTTGTTCACTGCAGTGTCAACCTTGCCGTTATTCATCATGTAGCCTACGTTGTCGTCGGCGTTGGCATTGATGTTGGTGTCAAGGTCGGTGTAGATGAAGGAGTTGAGCAGGAAGCGCTCGACCTGGTCGGACCAACCGATGATGGAACCTGCGAGCGGAATCTCATCAGCTTTGCCGTTTCCGTTGGCATCCTGTTCTTTCATAGCCTTCAGCACCTGATAGAACTCATCGGTGGTGGTGGGCATTTTCATGCCAAGCTTGTCCAGGAAGGGCTGATAGACAAACAACTTCGCCTGGTTGGAGCAGTGGTAGCAACCTTCGAGGCGGGGCAAGGAGTAGATGTTTCCATCGATGTTGGTCATGAAGCCGATACCACCGGGGAACTCTTCAAAGGCCTTCATCATGTGAGGCATCCACTCTTTGGAGTAGAACTTGTTCAGCGGCAGGAACAGGCCTTCCTGAGCACCATAGGTGGTTTCCAAGGTGTTGTTTACTGCAAAGCCGAGGAACGCATCGGGGTAGTCACCACTGGCCAGTACCAGGGCGAGCTTCTCGGTGGCAGCCTGCTCGGGAATCATGATGTAGTTCACCTTGATACCGGTCTGTTCTTCCATGTACTTGGTGAACCGGTTGGTATTGAAATCCTCGACACAGGGGGGCTGAGCGACCATGATGTCCACCGTAATGGGGGTCTTCACGATCGGGAACGTCCCGACGGGAGTATACTCAACAGTAGATTTTGCCGAGGCACTCTCTTTCGAGCCTTGGGCAACCAGCGAGGCCGGCAGCAAGAGAGCGACCAGCAATACGATACACAATGTTTTCTTCATGGATTCCTCCTATTGTATGCAGCTTCTTAACAAAAGCTGTGTACTCCTAACCTTTGACGGAGCCGATCATGACTCCCTTGACGAAAAACCTTTGCACGAACGGGTAGATTACCAGAAGCGGAACACTCGCAACAACGATGACCGCATAGCGGATGGTCTCACTGAGGCCCTGCGCCCTGATGGCAGCCTCGACATCGACGGTCATCGAGGGAGTATTTCGGTTGATGATCAAAATATTGCGCAGTACGATCTGCAGGGGATACAAGGCCTGCTTCTGCAAATACAGAAGTGCATCGAAGTACTTGTTCCACTGCCCTACTGCATAGAAGAGGGCAAGTACTGCAACGATGGCCCCGCTTAAGGGAAACACAAACGAGACTAGGAAGCGGATATCCGAGCATCCGTCGATCTCGGCGGCCTCATACAGTTCGTCGGAGATGTTTTCCTGCAGGAACGTACGGGCAATGATGACGTTCCATACGGTAATGGCATTGGGCAGGATGATCGCCCACCGCGAATCGTAGATGCCCAGGTTGCGTACCACCAGGTAGAGAGGAATCGTTCCGCCGGTGAAAAGCATGGTAAAGAGGATGAGCTTGGTTACCACCGAGCGTCCGTAGAACTCCTTGCGCGATAGCGGATAGGCAAGCAGCATGGTAAGCAGCACGCTCATCACCGTACCCGTTACCATGTAATAGAGGCTGTTCATGTAGCCGGTTCCGATCTGCTTGTTGGTAAAGACCGCCTTGTAGCTTACCAAGTCGAAGTTGACGGGGAAGAGCCATACCTTCTTGGCCATTACCGCCTGCGGTTCACTGAACGAGCAGGAGACAATGTAGAGCAAAGGGTACAGCACGATGACCAGGCTGATGAACAAAAAGCTGTTCACCACCAGAGAGAATACCCGGTCTGTTACGAGTGCTTTTCGTTTGTAATGCATCACCACAGTCCCCCTTCCTTGTTCTTGGTTTTGGCAATGTGGTTGAAGGTCAGGATCAGTACGATGTTGATGATTGAGTTGACCACATCGATGGCGGTTGAATAGCTGAAGTCGCTGTTGATCAGGCCCATCTTGTAGACATAGGTGGACATAATCTCGGCACTCTGCAAATTGAGCGGGTTCTGCATAAGGAAGGCTTTCTCAAAACCCAGGCTCATGACAAAGCCCATATTCATGATGAACATGATGACGATGGTATTTTTTATGCTGGGCAGGTCCACATACCAGATTTTCTGGAACTTGTTCACCCCGTCGACTTTTGCAGCCTCATAGAGCTCGGGGTTTATGCCTGTCAGGGCGGCAAGGTAGATAATGGCGTTGTACCCGGTGTTCTGCCAGAGTGCCGACCAGACGTAGATGTGCTTGAATAGGTGCGCCTCACCCATGAAGTTCATCGAATCCTTGCCAAAGGAGGCACGGATTGCATTGAACAAGCCCAGAGCGGGATCGAGGAACTGCATCAGAATCGCTACCATAACCACGGTAGAGATGAAGTAGGGGGCATAGGTGACCATCTGTACACTCTTGCGCCAGACTTTCGAGCCGGTCTCGTTCAATGCGATGGCAAGAATCACCGCCAAGGGAATGGAGGAGACAAGGGCATACATGCTCAGCGAGAAGGTGTTGAACATAATTTTCAAGCTTGAGGGGTTCTTGAAAAACTTCTCAAACTGATACAGCCCCACCCAAGGGCTGTTCCAGATCCCTTGGCTGACGCGGTAGCGCTTGAAGGCAAGCAGGACGCCATACATGGGAACGTACTTGAAAATGATGAAGTAAAGCATGGGAAGAGCAACTATGACATAGAACTGCCAATGTCTGCCCATCTTTCTTCCCAGGCTGAGTTGTCGTGGTTGGTTGAGTGCGTTCTTCATGTCAAAATCGTCTCATGGAAGTCAGAATCACATAAGGGTCAAGTTTCCAAAGCTCGGTCAGCTTACCTACTGACTAAGGCGTCATTTTTTGTAGGATAGGTCGTACTTTGAAAAAATGACGCAATACAAGAAGGCTCTTGGAAACTTTGACTCTGTTGCACCTCTCATACTCAGGCTACACTACCAGTAAGGAGACACGGCGATGAAACACGAAGCAGTACAACAGTGGCTCGACCTTCAGTTTGGCCTCTTTATTCATTTTGGGCTCTACTCGCTTCCCGGCGGTGTGTGGAAGGGCGAAAGAATTACCCGCGGATATTCCGAGCAGATTCTCTCCCACGGTTACCTCCCCCAGGCAGACTATGAGGCTTTGACTGAACAGTTCAGTCTGCCTGAGTTTAATCCCAAGCATATTGTTACTACAGCAAAGCAGGCGGGGATGCGGTACTTGGTCATAACGACCAAGCATCACGATGGTTTTTGCCTTTTCGATACGAATACGACCGACTATAAAAGTACCAACGCCGCTTGCAAGCGCGATATTGTTAAGGATCTGAGTGATGAGTGCAAAAAACAGGGGCTTGCCTTCGGCATCTATTTCTCCTGGATCGACTGGCACTTCAGTGAGGCTGCTGCAATAAGCAGTCACAACAGCGATCCAATTCCCTCCTCCCACCAGAGGTTGAACATCGCCCAGTTGACTGAATTATTATCCAACTATGGTCCTATGTGTGAGCTGTGGATGGATATGGGCGCTCCCACGGCAGAGCAGAGCCAGGAGGTCTATGACCTGGTACAGAGCTTGCAACCCCAGTGCATGGTCAATGGAAGAATCTGGAACGACAAACAGGACTTTTTGACTATGGGGGATAACCAGCTTCCCGCGGTTCCCTTGAACTGTCCGTGGCAGACGCCGGCATCCATTTACAAGGAAACTTGGGGGTATCGCAGCTGGCAGGTCCGAGGGGATAGGGACGAGAAAATTCAAGAGTTGTCAGATACAGCAAGAAAGGTGGTCCAAGAAGGTGGCAACTACCTGCTCAACATCGGCCTGATGGGAACGGGTGCCATTCAGAGCTTTGAGCAGGAAGTGCTTGAAGGAATCGGAACAGTGCTTGCCAAGAATCCGCTGAAGAGAGAGCAGAACAAGAGAATACTCCCCAAGATAGTACCCGGCCAACTCTGCGCTGAACCCTTGGTGGCTTATCGCTATACGGGAACTGAATACTACTCCTACCGCCCCATCCCCACTACCCTTTGCTGGGCACTGCAGCTGAACGAGGATACGAGTATCTGTATCGGTTGGGAGAGCGATCAGGGACTGGCCAGAGAGCAAAAACTCTGTCTTGAGATTGCGGGGAAGCAGTACTACAGTTCGCTGCAGAAGGGTCGCACCTCTGATACCTTCATCACTGCACTCAAGCTGAAGAAAGGGAAGCATGAAATCTGTTTGCATACGATCGGCGATGAGCTAAAAAGACCTGAGCTTGTCGATACTACCTTACGACTGGTACTGAGAAAGGAAGGAAAATAATGAAAATTGAGATTTGTCTGGAATCGATTGAGAGCGTACTGGCTGCCGAGGCCGGGGGTGCCGACCGCGTGGAGTTCTGCGCCGACCTCTTCGAGGGGGGCACGACCCCGTCGCTGGGAGCCTTCAAGACAGCCAGAAAGCACAGTAAAATTGCCATGAATGTCATGATCAGGCCCCGAGGCGGTGACTTCTGCTACAGCGACCTGGAGTTCGAGGCCATGAAGGAGGACGTCAGGCTCTTTAGGGAGGCGGGGGCCGACGGCATCGTGTTCGGCATCCTCACTCCCGACGGAGAGATTGATGTAGTGAGAAGCAAGGAAATCATCGACCTCGCCAGGCCCTGCTCGGTCACCTTCCACCGCGCCTTCGACATGACAAAGGATGCATCACGCTCGCTTGAGACGCTCATAGACCTGGGTGTCGACCGCCTGCTGACCAGCGGCCTGGAGGCAACGGTCATCGAGGGGCTGCAGACACTGAAAATGTTGGTCAGGCAGGCCGGGGACAGGATCATCGTCATGCCCGGCTGCGGCATCACCGAGCGCAACTTCGCCTACCTGCAGCAGCAGGTGGGGGCCAAGGAGTACCATGTGTTCGTCCCGGGCACCTACGAGTCGAGGATGACCTACCGCCCCGAGCACATCTACATGGGCGGCATGCTCAGGCAGGCCGAGTTCAGCATCAGCCACACCGATTCCAACCGGGTGAGCACCATCGTGGGGGCTAAGCTATGAGCAAGCGAGTCTTCGTAGGGGGGCTGCACCACGAGAGCGACACCTTCAACCCCATCATCACCTCAAGGGAGGAGATCTGGGTAACCAGGGGGCGGGACCTGTTCGCCAAGAGAGAGAGCTCGGCCAGCGGAATCATCAACACCCTGGTCGCCGCAGGCTACGAGGTCGTCCCCTCCCTGGTCGCCCGTGCGGTGCCCAACGGGGTGTGGGACCATGAGTACTACCAAGAGCTGAAGGCCGAGCTGCTGCAGGGGCTCGCCGAAGCGGGAACGATCGATGCCATCTGCCTGTCGCTGCACGGCAGCATGCGCGTCGACAGGATCGGAGAGGCCGAGCAGGACCTGCTTCAGGCAATCAGGGAACTGCATCCGACCACGCCCTTGTTCACGAGCCTGGACATGCACGCGACCCTCACCAGAAGGATGCGCCATGCCGCCGACGGCTTCGTCGGCTACAAGTGCGCCCCCCACACCGACACCTACGAGACGGGCATCCATGCCGCCCTGATGGTGATCCGCACCCTGGGGGGAAACAAGAAGCCCACCATGGCGGCGGTGCGCATCCCCATGCTCATCGCAGGGGAGCAGAGCGAGACCTCGGTGGAGCCGATGAAAAGCCTCATACAGGAACTGAGGACAAGAGAACAGAGGGAAGGCGTACTCGCCTGCTCCTACCTTCTGGGCTTTCCCTGGGCCGACGGGAGGGAGAACGCGGTGCATGCGGTGGTGGTGACCCAAGGCGACCAAGCACAGGCAGATGGTCTTGCAAAGGAACTTGCACAGATCTTCTGGTCCAGAAGGAAGGAGTTCGGCTTCTACAACGAAACACGAATGCCCTCCGATGCCCTGAAGGCAACCAGGGAGTCGATTGAACAGGGGGTGTACCCGGTGGTCATCAGCGACAGCGGGGACAACCCCACCGCGGGAAGCAGCGGCGATGTCACCAGCTTCCTCTCGCTCATCCTTTCCGACCCCGTCCTTTCCAAGCTCGACCCTCCCCTGCTGTACCAGGGTTTCTACGACCCCGAGGTGGTCAAGCAAGCTTTCAATACGGGTGTTGGTGCAAGCTTCGATTGCCTCCTCGGTGCGAAGTTCGACGCCGTCAAAAGCAAACCTGTCAAAGCAAGGGTGACGGTCAGAAGCGTAAAGAACAAATGGGAGGGGGCAAACGGTGCCGACCTCGCACTCTTGGATGTTGAGGGTGTTGATGTGGTGGTGGCAAGCAAGCATGTGGGCTGCTACGACCCACAGATGATGAGGGTCCTGGGGGCCGAGCCCAAAGAGAGGAAGGCCATCGTGGTGAAGCTGGGCTACCTGGAGCCGGAGATACGCTGTATCGCAAAGCGCTCGATGATGGCCCTCACCACGGGCTCCTCGGACGAGCTCTTCGAAAGGCTTCCCTACAGGAACCTTCCCAGGCCCATCTATCCCTTGGACGGGGAGTTTGAGGCTGAGTTGGAACTGATATAAAGCATTTGCTCCTGTATTTCTTTGTGTGATAAAACACCAAAGGGGAAGCTGGTAAGGCTTCCCCTTTGGTCTATGTATCCGATCCTTTATGAATTTCTTCCCGTTTCTTCTTCGGCATTCAATCCTTGACAGATGATAAAAGGTGGGCCTATACTGAACGAGTAAAAACGTTTTGCGTAAATTTGCTAATCCAATTAAGGAGGATCTGCATGAGAAAAATTATCGTATCCCTGATGATTCTGCTACTCGCCACAACCATGGTGTTTGCAGCAGGAACCAAGGAAGAGGGAGCAAAGAAAGAGGTGACTCTTTCGGTACTCTGGTTCAATGATGCCAATGAGTCGGATGTCTTTCTGAAGACTATGGATGACTACCTGAAGGCCAACCCCCATGTGAAGCTGGACCTACAGATTGTTGCCTACAGTGAGTACGACCAGAAGCTCAAGCTGATGATCAGCGGAGGCAATCCACCCGATGTCGCTCGTATCACCACCAATACCCTTTCGGTGGTCGTCGATAGCCTGGAGCCCATTGAGAACCACGTTGCTGACGTTGAGGCGGTGAAGAAGCAGTACCTGCCCTCCATGGTAGCCTTTGCCACCAACAAGGAAGGCAAGTTCATTGCCTACCCCACTGAAGCTACAGCAAACGGCATGTTGGTCAACAAGACCGCCTTCGACAAGGCCGGCATCGATGTGGATAAGGTCAGCAAGACTTGGACTTGGAGTGAATGGGAAACCATCATCAAGCAGGTTGTTGCAGCCAATCCGAGTATGAAGTACGGCCTTGCAGTCGACTTCACCCCGCACCGCTTCTCCACCCTCATGTACCAGTGGAACGGCCGCTTCCTCAATGAGGACCAGTCGAACATCAAGTTCAACAATCCCGGAACCATTGCTACCTTGAAGTGGTTCAAGGGCTTGCATGACCAGGGTCTGTTGCCCAAGAGCGTATGGCTCGGTTCCGAGAACCCGGCTGAGCTTTTCCAGGCAGGCTTGGTTGCCGGTCATATCGGCGGCAGCTGGAACATCAACACCTACAACAAGAACGTGAAAGACTTTGAGTGGAAAGCAGTAAAGATGCCCAAGGGCGCGATTAACTCCTCCGTCCCCGGCGGTAAGTTCGTTGCCTCCTTCAAGGGTGCAAAGAACCAGGATGAGGCATTCAAGTTGATGGCAGCATTTACCGACAAGGCTCACAATGAGATGTACAGCCGCGACACCTTCAACATTCCTTCACGCAACGATGCACAGGTTTCCTATCCTTCCAACAGCGGCGACTTTGAGGTCTTCCTCGAAGAGCTGAAGGTCACCCCGGCCTATACCGCCAACGAGTGGAAGAATACCAGCCTGAGCAAGGTTACCACCTACATCCGCGAGCAGATCGTTGAAGTACTGCTTGGCAACATCACCGCCGAACAGGCTGTGGCCAATGTTGACAACAAGGGTGCATCATTCTTTAAATAACAATTACTTTGGATATCGGCTCCCCCTCAGTGAGGAGGAGCCTGATTCTTCAATCGGCAGGGCTGCCTGCCTTTCAGGATTCCTATGAAACGACATACCAAGGGAAACTTTCACCAGACAGCAGCCCCGCTGCTCTTCCTGCTTCCCAACATCCTCATCTTTGGGACGTTCATCATTATCCCGGCCATCCAAGGCTTGCGAATGTCCTTTACCGAGTGGGGAGTGTTTACCACTCCCGTATTCATCGGCTTTGACAACTTCATTGAACTTATCGGTGATGAAGTCTTTTGGAAGACTTTCAGCAATACAATCGTCTACTCCTTCTTCACTGTCAGCTTGATCATGGTCTATGCACTGGCCTTGGCCTTGCTGCTCTATAAGAATACGCTGAAGGGTGAGAAAATCTTTCGCTCCCTCTTCTATATCCCTTCACTCTTAAGCATGATCACCGTCGGTATTGCATGGCGCTTCATCCTCGGTGACGAGATGGGTATCGTCAACTACCTGCTTCGCAGTATGGGAGGGGATGGCATTCGCTGGCTGACAGACAGCAAACTGGCCATGGTTTCCATTATCGGTGTCTCCATCTGGGCACAGGCCGGCTACTACATGGTGGTGCTCATTGCAGGGCTGCAGGCCATTCCCATCGAGCTGTACGAAGCAGCAAAAATTGACGGGGCATCGACGACAAAGACCTTTACATCGATTACCCTGCCATTGCTTCGTAGCACCCTGCTGGTTGTGTTGGTCCTTGCAACCATCGCCTCCTTCAAGGCCTATGAGTTGATTTCGGTTATGACCAAGGGAGGACCGGGGTATGCTACCAAGTTCATCGTCCAGCAGGTCTATCAGGTGGCCTTCCTGGAGGACCGCATGGGTTATGCCAGTGCGATGTCGATTGTCCTGATGCTCATCATCGCCCTCTTCACCGTTCTGCAATTCAAGCTCAGCGGAAAGGAGTCGGACCATGAATAAGCAAAAGGTTTCAACACTATTGCATTATGCTGTACTGATACTCCTTTCCCTTGCAACGCTGCTTCCGGTGCTTTGGGTCGTGCTCTCTTCCTTCAAGCCGCAGAGCGAGCTGTTCAGGATCCCTCTGACCTTTATTCCCAAGGATTGGACGCTTGAGAACTATGTTTCCAGTCTGGCGGCAGGAAACTTCCCAATCTACTTCTCCAATACGGTATTCGTTGCAGTGGTTTCCACTGCCCTGACGGTGTTGATCAACCTGATGGCAGGTTATGCCTTGGCAAAGTACATCTTCAAGGGAAGAGACCTCATCTTCACCATTATGATTGCCACGCTCATGATTCCCTTGCAGGTCATCATGATTCCAATTTTCCTGCAGTTGAAGAATCTGGGTATGCTGAATTCACTGTGGGGAATCATCATTCCTCCGGCGGCTACCCCTACCGGAGTATTCCTTGCCCGTCAATATTTGGTTACGCTGCCGGATTCGCTCATCGAAGCGGCCCGCATCGATGGGGCGCGGGAGCATACCATTTTCTTCCGCTTGATCCTCCCCATGAGCAAGCCCATTGTAGCGACCATTGCCATTTTCAGCTTCATGTGGCGTTGGAATGACTACCTGTGGCCCTTGATCGTCATCACCGACAATAAGAAACAGACCATTCAGCAGGCATTGGCGAACTTCGTCGGACAGCTGCAGATCAATTGGTCGGACTTGCTTGCCATGACCACCATTGCCATTATTCCCGTCATCATCGTTTTCCTGGCATTCCAGAGATTCTTCTTCTCCGGTATCGCTGCAGGATCGGTAAAAGGTTGATCGCATGAAACATATCATTCACTCTCTGTTCGAATGCCGCTTTCAGTCCCCTTCCTTGGTTGTAGCCAAAGGAGTCGGGGGGGAAATCCATATTCAGTTCTTCAGTTCGGAAATTGTGAAGGTTTCCTATCAGTTCGACCAGCTATCCATCAATGAGACATTTAGTAAGGCCAGTGATTACATCACCAGTCCGTCCAAGACCCTCTTTATGGATGAAGTGATCGTACTGAAAGAAGAGCCGCAAGCCTTCATTCTCACCTGTGCCCAGTGCCGGGTGGTGGTTGAGAAACGCTATGCCCTTATCAGCATCTGGTATGAGGGGATTCTGCAGCACGGCGGCCGGGTGGGAACAGCCGACACGGTTCTGCCTTCCTACCAGGTACGTTGCTTCACCAAAGAAGGCTCACCGGACTCTTTCAGCAGGTTCAACTTCCCGCTTTTGGAGGACGATGAGTTCTACGGCCTTGGCGATAAGAGCGGGTTTCCCAATAGGAGGGGAAGACGGTTCTCCATGTACAACCGCGATTCCCTCGGCTACGATGCCTCCAATTCCGATCCCCTGTACAAGTCGATTCCGTTTATGATCAAGCGCAATACCCAGACTGGAGCCCTGTGTGGTCTTCTATTCGACCAGAGCTTGATCAAGCTCTTCGATTTGGGTCGCGAGAGTCCGTTCTTCTTTTCCGTTGAGGTGGAAGGCGGTCCGTACAGCTATTTCACATTCCTAGGCAGAACCTACCACCAGGTGTTGAAGAATTACTGCAAGGTGACAGGCTTTCCTGCATTCCCTCCGTTGTTCAGCTTCGGGTTCTTCGGCTCTTCCATGAACTATGCAGAGCCTGATGACGCCGAGCAGAGAATACTGCAGTACTTTGCCACCATCGAGGAGCACAAAATTCCCTGTGAGGGCATGTACGTCTCCTCCGGTTACTTGAAGAGTCCGGAGGGCAAGCGCTATGCCTTCTTGTGGAACAAGCAGAAATTCCCCGACCATAAGGCGTTTTTGACGTCCCTTTCCGAGCGTGGATACAATTTATGCATGAACATCAAACCAGGTATTCTTACGTCCCATCCCTGGTATGGGGAGCTGAAGGAAAAGGGTTACTTTATCAAGGATCAGAGTGGACAACCCTATCAGGAGTTTTTCTGGGGTGGCGAGGCTTCCTTCATCGACTTCAGCAATCCTGATGCCAAAGCGTGGTGGAAATGCCAGCTGAAAGCCCAATACCTCGACCACGGGTGTACCGGTATCTGGAATGACAACAACGAACTTGAACTGGAGGATGTACAGCTTGGTGCATTCAAGACCAAGACGCTCTACCCTATCTGGATGGCTGAGGCTTCCTATGAGGCGTTCAAGCAGCAGCAACCTGACAGACGACCCTGGATTTATAGCCGCAGCGGCTATGCCGGCATGCAGCGGTTTGCCAGGACGTGGTCGGGGGACAATGTCAGTGATTGGAAAACGCTGAAGTACAACCAGTACATGGGTCTTGGGTTTGGTCTTTCGGGTCTGCCCTACTTCGGCCATGACTTGGGTGGCTTTTTTGGGGCATTTCCTGAGGAAGAGCTGTTGGTGCGCTCGGCCCAGTCTGCAGTCTTTCAGGGGAGGTTTGTGATCCACTCCTGGAGGGAGGATGGCAATCCTACAGAGCCTTGGTCGTATAAGAGCGCCCTGCCTCATATTCGTTCCTTGATATTGGAACACTACCGCTTCATGCCCTATCTCTATACCTGTGCCTTCGAGGCGGCCACCGAGGGCAAGCCGATCGAGCGCTCCCTGTATTTGGAATTTCCAGACGACACCAAACTCAGGGGTGATGAGCTCAATACCCTGTTTGGGCCGAATATCTTAAAGGTTTTGGTTACCGAGAAGGGGAAGAACAGCGCTGATGTGTACCTTCCTCAGGGTGTATGGTGGTATAGCAAGGAAGGCATAGCCTATGAGGGAGGAACGAGTCTTCGTCTCTCCTACCCTGCAGATGGACAGGTGCTCTATTTTGCCAAGGAGGGGTCGGTACTGCCGACGGCTCCGGGCCTTATGCATTTGCAAAGCGGCTTGTTCGAACATGTTGAGCTTCTGGTCCATCCCTGCATCACAGAGAACGAGGTAGTTTCCTCCTACTTTGAGGACGATGGGAGTACTGAGCTGGCAACCAAGGGTTACAACAGATGGGAGTTCAAGGTGACTGACCATTCCCTGGTGATTACCAAGCTGGTCGGGACCCTTGAGAAGAAGCGGACATTCACGCTCAAGGTTCCACAAGGCTACGTAGTATCCCAGCAATCGTTCGACCCTGAAGCGCTTGGAGAGGGAGAGAGCTTGGTCATTGCAATAAGCAAGTGACAAAGGGTACAAGAGGCTTTACACTGGCGACAAGGAGGGCATATGCGTGAAGTAGTGACGATCGTAGATGTAGCGAAAGCTGCCGGTGTTTCCCCTGCTACGGTTACGCATGCCCTCAATGGGAAAAGACCTGTCGGTGAGGCCACCCGCAAGAAGGTGCTGGAGGCGATCGAGCAGCTTGGCTATGTTCCTTCGTGGAATGCTTCGCGTATGAAGCGGGGGAATTCGGGGATTATCGGGTGCTTGGCGGCTGATATTACCGAGACATTCGTCAACCAGATAGTACGGGGTATTGAACATGGCCTGTCCGGTGGACAGTACTCCCTTTTCTTCGTCAGCGGCGTTGAGTTCGGCAATGACTTGAAGAAGGCGTATAATTTTCTTAAGAGTCATAAGGTGGAGGGCATTCTGTTCTGTCACCATATTCCAATTTGGAAGGACTTCAATCTGGATACGCAGAATCCTGACATTCCTATTGTTTCGATCAATATGGCGGCCCAGGAAATGACCAGCGTGGTGGTGGATAATACTACCGGAGGTTATCAGGCGGCAGAGCATCTGTATGGCTGCGGGATGCGCCATCCTGCAATGATTTGCGGTCCTGAGGACCGGTTGAGTGTACAAGACCGTCTGAAGGGGTTTTCACAGAGAGCCAAAGAATTGAATCTGCAGATGCCAAGCGACAGCTACTATGGCAACTACGATTTCAACCATGGGTATGAGGCTGCTAAACAGCTTATGAAAGGCTATCCCCAAACCGATGGGATTTTCTGTGCCAATGACTATATTGCTGCAGGAGCAATCTCAGCTCTCAAGGACTTGCACTACGATATTCCAAGCCAGGTACGAGTGGTTGGTTTTGACAACCGAGATTTCTCAGAGTTCTGGCAAACTCCGATTACCACCTTTGAACTACCGCTGCAGGAGATGGGTATGTTGGGAGTGAGTCTGCTCAAACAGGTGATACATACGGGCAACTACTCCAAGACACAGCATGTACTGCAGTCGAAGTTGATTCCCAGGCAGAGCAGCAAGGGGTAGAAATATCGTCTACTTGCCTACTATCACTTCGACAGCCTTCATGTACTCATTCACAATAATCTCGCGGTCAAATTCTCGTTCAACTTTCTTTCTTCCCGCTAGCCCCATTGCAATTTTCTGTTCATAGGGAAGATTGATGAACTTCTCGAGAGCTTCTATGAGAGCATCTACCGATCGAGGTGCAAACATAATTCCAGATATTCCATCGTCGAATGTATCACGACAGCCAATATGATCGGTAGAAAGTACCGGCCTCCCAGCAGAAGCTCCTTCCAGAAGAACATTGGCAATACCTTCCAAGTGGTAAGAAGGTAACACAACTGCATGACTTCTCTTGATCAGACTATGAATGTCTTTTTGGAAACCAAGATAGGTTCCAGCTCCGGATGCTGAATATTCTGCTAGCTGTGATTCATACACATCTTCGCCGATGAAACCTGCAATATCACACGTAAAAAAAGGATACTTATGATGAACAGCTTTTGCAGCTGCCATCATCTCTTCAATGCCTTTGTCCTTGATAATACGAGCAATATAGATGAGACGAACTGTTCCATCATCTTGAGGATAGGGTTCCAAGGGATGGCGTGATAGATTCACTCCTGAGCCAGGTATGAGGACTGATTGTTCTTTGGTTGTAATGGAATGGTCCAAGAAATATTGCAGATCTCTTGTGTTCTGTAAGAATACTGTCCGAGTTTTCTTGAATGCAATGCGAAGCAGCGAGAGCACCACTTTTTGGATGAGATTATCATCCATCAGGGCCTTGCCCAACCCTGTCATGTTTGCTATTTGGGGAACTTTGAGCAATCTGCAGACCAATCCCCCATAAATATTTGACTTTATGGTATAGGTCAGAACAACATCAGGCTTTATCTTTTTTACAAGCTTAAAATACTTCAGCAAGACTCCCAGATTGGAGAAAGGGTTCTTTCCCCGTGGGGAAAATTCGATGGGATGGAACGTACATCCCAACTTCTCAAAGAATGCAACTCGGTCATTGGAAGGAGCCGAAAGAGCTACAGAGGCCCCTGATTGGAGAAGTTTTTCAATGGTCTCCAAACGCAGTGTATAGAGGTAGTCAACGTCGTTAGTAAGTATGAGTATTTTCGAAGCTATCATATGCTAACATCCCTTTCTCTTACCAAGAATGGAAAAATTGGTTTATTGAAATGATGAGGGGGAAACGCCAACATGAGCAATGGTATAATTAAAAAATCACCATATCTAAATGGGGATACTGATTCTGGCAGTGAATATACTATCCATATCAGCATCAAACCAGCTAACATCCAAGACTGTTTCAATAAGCGAAAGAATCCAACAATTACGGCAAGAAAGAAAACTAAGGAAATAGCCCCGAAGTACGACAGCATTGTTACGTAGGTGTTGTGCCATTTAGTAACATTCTCGGGATCAGGTCTATGCCCCATTAGAAATGTACGTAAATCTAGATCCGAGAAGTATTGTCGATATAACTGAATTCTCCCAGAACTATAGAATCCAAGAATATTAAATCTTGAATGCATAAGCATTTCCCATATTATATTTACAATCCCAATCAAAAACAAAATACCCACAACTACCCAAAGCCATAATATCTTAGACTTCCAACCTTGCTGGCTTTGTACGAGCGAGATACGCTTACTTACATTGTATAGTAATACTAGCAGAAGAAGGCATATAGCCATCGCAAAACCCGTTCTACTTTGAGAGTAGAATGAAGAAATTAATACTCCAAAAACTGGTATCATCGGTATATAACGTTTTTGCTGTTTTACATACGTCAAAAGCTGAAATGAAATAAAAAAAACTAATAAATACCCTACTCCATTTCGACTGATTTGATAAAAGAGGCCTTCTGGGCTGAACTTAAGAATCAAAAAAGCATAGAGAAAAGGTATCACTAAAAATATTGAAAACAAATTAAAAAGCATCTCGTTCAGTCTTGAGTATCGCAATAACAAACCGAAAGAGTAACTTATACAGATAATTGGAAAACCTGTTGTAATAGAGGCGTATCCTGCATGAGAAACAAAGCGAAAATATAATAAACTAGACAGCAAAAGTATCCCAATGAGCAAATCCTGAGTTACCAACTGTTTTCTCAATTCCCAAATAGTAAGAATCAAAAGAACTGCAGCAAGAGCAACTTGGATAATTTTTCGATATGGGAGAACAAAAAAACTCGAATATATATAGGTGGATAAGAGTGCAATAAGCACTAGTTGAATAAGCCATATGAGATTCCGCTTTGTTTCTGCTAATTCCATATATAAATACATTCCTTCTTGCCTATTTGATACATAACCTGATCACAATTCAAAAAAGTCTGAGTTACATCAATGGCATAGAGTAATTGATTATATCACTAATAGCATCTAGAAACCTCGGTCAAAGCATCCAGATACCAAAATAATACTTCCTAGAGGCTCTTGCAAAATAGCAAATGCCTGATATTTTCATTCTTCTGAGCTACTTGAGGCAGCTTCAGAAGCTCATCCTTGCTGCAAACAAGCACGTTATTTGGATATTTGTATAGAAATGGACCTGACAATCCTTTATAATATGATTAACTACAAACAATTAGAAGGAGAGCAGGTCCATGAAAAGCATAGCAGAAATCCTCGGCGGTTGCCAGATGGTATTCGGAATTTCTTTCGACATCCAAGAGGTTTTCGAAGGGTATGTGACCGCCGAACACCGTACGTTCATCCAGATGCTGCAGGTGCTAGAGGAATTCCTGCCGGCGTGCGACGGCAAGGCAAGCCTGCTTGGGCGCAAAGGCTATGATGAGACGGCGATGATCCGTTCGGCCCTGGCCAAGCAGTTTTTCAAGATTCCCACCGTCACCTCGCTTCGCAACCGCCTGCTCAGCGATCCGTCGCTGCGGCAGGTCTGCGGGTTCACCTCCGTACCGAGTGAGGCCACCTTCAGCAGGAAATTTGCATCCCATGCACGCCCAAAACTCATGGAGAAGGCGCTGGGCCCCCTGGTAAGCTCCTATCTGGACGGCCGCATCGTGGGTCATGCCAGCCGGGGACTCCACAGCCATCGAGGCGCGCGAGAAGGCCGTGAACAAGAAGAAGGAAGTGATCCCGAGGGGGAAACCCGGCAGGCCCAGAAAGCTCTGAGTCGAAAACCAAGAAGCAAAACGTTCTGCAGAAGCAACTTGGCCAGACTGCCGAACAGGCATTCGAAGAATTGAACTCCCAGTGCAGCTGGGGATGCAAGCGCAACAGCCAGGGCCAACCGCAACTATTGGAAGGGCTACAAGCTTCACCTGGATGTCACCGACAGCGGCATTCCCGTCAGCACCATCGTCACGGGTGCCAACGTACATGACAGCCAAGCGGCGATTCCCTTGGAGCGGATGACCGGGCAGCGGATCAAACACCTGTACTCGCTGATGGACAGCGCCTACGATGCAAAGCCCATCAAGGACTTCATCATCGGAAACGGCAGGATGCCCATCATCGACCCGAACAAGCGGCGCAAGCAGCAACGGGTCCTCTCCCCCTCTGAAAAGCAGCGGTTCAGGATCCGTTCGACCGTCGAACGATCCAACTCCCACCTCAAGGATTGGCTTATTCCGCCGAAGATCATGGTCAGGGGGACGGAGAAGGTCTCCCACTGCCTGATGACCGGCGTGCTGTGCCTTGCTGCAATCATGATACTGCAGTATTGCATCCTGCCGGGCATCCAGAAAACTGCGTAACACCACAAAGAGCAATGATGCATTCGCCTATCGTGGGGTAGGTGTGTCTTCTTGCACTCGATTATCGATGGACCGGGCGTATTTACTCGTTTGAAGCCCTTGATTGGACGGTTCGCTCCTCTTAATCAATGGTATTAGTATCGTCGGATGGATTCAAATTCTCAATGAATCCTCATTTTCCAAGAGCCTCCCTAATTAAATACTTTCTTTAGTTTCCTAAGTAAACGCTCAAGAAATGATTTCCGATACACCGTATTATACTCTGAAAGGTAAGGCTTAATAGTTTGCTCGAACTTTTTAAAATCATTATTTGTTAAAGCTAGTTCATAGGCCTCATTCACCTTACCCAGAAGAGGTATACGCATTTCATAAATCTTTTTCCGTTTGCTAGAAATTGCATTACTAGCAACAACTCGCTTTTTCGGCCTCCATTCTTGTTCCTTGTCCTTTAAGAAAAGTCTATATGCAAGCCCTTCTCTTCTATGTCTGAATCCACCTTCCTGTGATTGAAATACCTTGTCTGCAGATAGTGGCTGGATATGTAATTCTTGAATATGCTCGTTGATTAATGCATCTATATGAGGATTCCTAATGATGATTACATTAGTACCTAGGTTGTCATTAACAAATTCTGGGAGCCAAGCATCCCCTATGGTAACATCTGCAGTCTCTGACAACACATCATCACAATAATCACAAGCATTATAACGGAATATTCCATATCCCCAATTATTAATAAGGATATTTTTCATACTTGAAGATTTCAGCCCATCATCTGCTTTCCCTTTCGCGGAAACCCCGTAAGCATTTGCAGTTGAGCCATCCAACTTAACACGAAAATCAATCGATTCCAGATTGTCTGGATGTATCCCCATTTGCCATCCGATAGCTTTGGCAAATCTTCCAGTTTTCAGATGCCCACAGACCAACCCCATGGTAAATACGATACGTTCTTTGAATATTTTCTCTTGTTCTGATAACAATCGAACAGCTTTTATAAAACAAGGGACTCCTATCAATAGATACTTCCCAGGGTTATCTCGAACATATTCAAGTACACTCGACAATTCTACCGGATAATATTTTGACTTCGCCCCTTGCTCAATCTCCTCTTTTCGCGAAGAAATGGTATAGGAGAACAACTTATCAGATCCTTCCATATGCCGAACATGAATAACATAATCTATAAGTTTAGCTTCGAGCATCGTACAGGCCAACCAAGAACCCATACCCCCTGAACTTCCCTTCGAGCGATAGAAAGGCTTTTCGACATAGCCAGCATAGGTAGAGAAGAAATAGCCTAAATACTCATTGTGCTGCATTCGTGCTTCATTGCTGTAAAGAGTCGCACCTAACTCATCTTCATTGGGTATACCATAAGCAAATGGGCAGACTTTCTCTGCCTTTTGAAGTACAGCCGAAGAGATTTCTTTTCTGTCTACAATTCTTGCTTGATATTTCTCTTCTTCATCGTATTGCACTAAAAAAGGAGAATCCTTGATTGCAGTGCACACTCCGCACCCTATGCAGTATCCTCCAGCAATTACTTTTTCAATTGAAGATTTATCCATATCAACGCCACCTTATATTCCAAATAAAACTGAGAGCCCTATAGCTTAGCCTTTAATCTTTGAAGAGAATATTGATGCTAATAATTTATTATTAAGGCTAGCATAGAGGATTCTTTCTTTAATTCTTGCTTGCTTCCGACTTCGCAATATTTGATAATATTCCATTGCTTCCAATTTCTTTTTTGCAACTACTGCGAGTTTAAACCTCTTCCTAGAATACCTACATTCAACAATTTTCTGATAGTAGATTTTTTCTTTTTCTGACATAGCAGGAATGCCAAAAATTGTATTTGCCAGAATAGCTTCATGCTCGAATGTACGGTCTACCTTCTGTTGGAAAGTTTCCAGATTTCTTGAATGGCTGTCGTTGTGTTCAACGATATAATACAAAGTTTCAGGAAGATACCCGCATGCATTAGTGTATAGAACTGGCAGTAACATTTGCCAATTCTGGCCTCCTCGAGACTCGTAAATTTGCCTTGAAGGGACACATTCTATGAATGTACTAGTTCGAAACATATATGCCCCACCCGCATAATAAACATTTTTCTGTAGTATTAAATCTAAGAATATTGCGTCCTTTCCTTTTGGAGGAATTCGTTTATACGGTCGAATAATGGTATGACTCTGATCAATAACTACACTATCACATAACACAACATTGTACTTCGGATGACTTTCAAGAAATTCAACCCTCTTTTTTATGTTATGTACGTCAAGAATGTCATCAGCATCCGGCCATGTAAGATACTCTCCAGAGAATTTTAAGAGCCCTTGATTAAGTGCTGCAGCTTGTCCCTTATTTTCTTGCCGAAGATAGATAAACCGAATACCAGCTTTATCAAACTTTTCTTTATACCTGAGTATTACTTCTTCTGTTCCATCGGTTGATCCATCATTAACGAGAATAAATTCAATATTTGTATAACTCTGATGAAGTATACTCTCTAAAAACTGAGAGAGATATAAAACCCCATTATAACAAGGAGTGATAATACTGACTAATGGAGTACGTATATCAGACATGCGATTTCCGTCCCAATTTTTTAATAAATAAATTTTTAAGATAGCTGAACTCTTCTCGTTTATGGAGCAAAAAGAGAAATGCACCATTAACAACGACCACGTCTATCATACCAAATAGGAGAAAGTTTAGAATGGAGATTGTAGAAAAAAACTGTTTCTGTATCCAGAACAATGCTACAAGAGGTATTGCCAAAACAACAACATAGAACAATGAATCTTTATAATATAAGTAAGCTTTCTTTTTAAATACATGCTTATACAAAATTGCCGGCCTAGAAAATGTGAATATCAGCCCCTGTACGACCGTACCAATATATATACCTATCAATCCAATTCTCAAGACCAATACGATAGACACAACTAGATTAACGATGGCCTGAAGTAGTGAGATATATTTGTCTTGGTCAAAAACTCCAGCGGCAGTTTTAAAATTATTCACTACAATTCGATGTCCCTTAATATAGTAATCTATAAGAATCACATAGATTACGCCACTTGCTAGAACCATCTCCTTTCCAAGCCAAATGTGTATAAATGGGCTTAAGAGAAGTGCAAAAGAGATTGAGAAAAAACCATATAACCAAAATCCAACAAATCGATATACTTTGAAAATCGTGTACTGCCTTTCAAGGTCTTCAGTAGCCACTAGATTGCCTAATCCCGAAACCAAAGCATTGAACGCAATATTTATGAAAGACGTTATTGAATGCATTACGAGAACATAATTTGAAACAATACCAACAGTGGAAACATCAATAAATGTGGAAATAAGAATGTTATCAGTCTGATGGACAGCCACCGTCCCAATCTTATGAAAAACCAATGCTTTGATATTGCGTTTGATCGGGATTAATTCTTCTTTAGTTAGGGTACCTTCAACTTGCTCAGCGAGGTAAGGGTAACGCTTATTTAGATATATATTTACTAGAATTTTATGAAACAGCTCGATTACTGTCGCTGATAAGAGATAAAAAAGGAAACTTTTAAAAATCAGTAGGGCTGCCACTTGAACAAGAGAAGTAACGAGAATGGTGGCTGTTTGAAAATTTGTCTCGATGTAATTCCTTTGATCTGCATTCGCAAGGCTGTATTTATAGGATACAAAATATGTACTTACCGTATTGAAGAGAAAAAGCAAGTAGTATAGAACCAGCTCAGAATGTGTTATCCCAATTGGATTCTTGATAAATATTGAAAGAAACGGAAGAAGTGCTAAGCCAAGGATTGCAATGACTATAGCAATGATGCTATACGCTTTCCTGAAAATCTGCATTAATGCTTTAATCTTTTGGATATCTTTTTGAGCAACAGGTTTGTAGAGACTGAAGTTTAGGGCTGTTGAGATTCCAAGATCTGCTAGTGATAAGACTGACAATATATTAGTAAATAAGCCATTTACACCTAAATACGTGACTCCAATTGTATAGATAAACACTGTTCTTGTTAGGAACTTTAAAAATAGAGAAACTAAGGTATTGATATAGCCATACCTAATATTACGTTTTGCATTTGCTATTCTACTCAACTTGGAACCTCAGTCATGTACAACACATCCTTTAAAAAATACACAAAGCCGAAAGAATCCTATCCTATTGTATCTCATCAATTTCATGCCAACTTAATCCATTATAACCGTACTATACTTCGCATTATGTCAAACAAGCATCGAGAAATGAAGCTGAACAGTTTCTTTCATTGAGCAAAACTCCTCTTACTTTATCGAAATCAATATCCCAAATGTTGTCGTTCTCAAGCTGCATACTTATCCTTTCAGCAAGTGCAAACTTACCCAATAAAGTCTCAATTCGAGAAAATGTATTTGTTTTCCCGATTCTTCGGTAAGGTAGAAAGGGTCGTTCCAGAATTAAAGAAAACGCCACTCCATGAAAAGAGTCAGTAAAGACAAATGAACTATTGTAAATTAGAGATACAAATTCACTCGGATCAATCGAATACAGTTCCTGATACCTCATATCGTTGATAAAAACCAATTCCATCTCGTTTTTTTTCGCAAATCGCTTTATATCTCTTTCATAGTCTTTCGGCAAGTGGCCTAAAAAATAAACCAGAATATACGCACTAGTAGGAGCAAAGGATGGCTGTTTGGCAATGGTCAGCCAATCTTCTTTAGCTAATAACATTGTGGGATCAAGTAGCACCGGAACGTCGATACCAATTAAATCCTTAATAATTTTTGCTCCAGAATTCTCTCTTACCGATAAAAACGGTACATCTTTCAACCAAGTATAAAAAGCAGATTGAAATTCGACAGGAATTTTCTCGATGCCAAAACTTGGCGCATAGGCAACCCGCTTCCTAGGTGGAGCAAATGTAAGAAAGAAAGCCTCAGAGAATTCAGAGAATCTTGGGTTCCATACTTGGTCACTGCCTACGACGAAATACTCATACTGACTTTCAAGAGAATCGCCCATTCTACCAGGTGTACTCCTCAAGTTTTTTTCATGAATGTAAGTTTCTGAGAACTTTTTAAAATTAGCGATTCTTCTGTTGGTATTTTTCTGAATTTGTTTGGCGAAGAGTACAGAATGTACCTTGGTAGAAACTTTTTTGTTCAATCTAGAAAATGAAAACTTTTGAAGCCTTTCAAGTAACTCATGAATAGAATTACTGCTTGTATTATGCGTTGATGCAGCACGCTTTTCAAATAGAAGAGTATCGACAGTATTTGAATATCTTAATAAGACTTGCTGAAGGGCATAGTTTTGCAATCTATTTCCATAATTGCTGTATCCGTTCAATGTAATAATTGCTATCGCTTGAATTTTCTTGTTCATTTTTCTGCCTGCTTCGTTCTCAAAATACTTACAAACACTATAATTTACTCTTCTCTGCCATACCATGAACAACCGAAGGAATTCTGACGAAATCGTTCAACTCATTGTGAAAAACCTGTATGAATCAGAGAATTCTAGCTACTATCGAGTTCAGATACTCTTGCTGTCCAGATAAAACAGACTCTTCATTTATATACTTTTGTTCACTTTCATTCACATATTTCCCCGGTATTGCTATTCGTTCTTTCACCTTACGGAGAAACCATTCATATTCAACATCAATATGTCCGATATCGAGAGCACGAATACCTCGTTTCGATAAATCATATGCCAGAATTGTTGCTGTTGGTCCTAATGCAATAAGAACCAACCTTCCTTGGTAATTCTGTATCGTTGTACTTAAAATGGAATCATATACTGCAAATGCATTCTCCGATGGACAGAGCAGTCTTGCTACTGACTTTGCATTATCGAAAAGATCATTACCAACCCCAAGACGAGTCTTCTCTCCTTCGACTATCAGCAAATCTTTTTTATCCCAAATACTAACTAGATGTTTGAACCTTTTTCCTGCACCACTTTTATCTTTATAGATAAAATAGGGCCTAGTCAGGAGGCTATCTCCATATATTTTATAGGGGATGAGTGAATTCATCCAATATTCTCGAGTTTTATCTAAATGACTACGCCAGAAAACTCTTGAACTCAATTGCAAGAAACCAACTGCCTCAAATACGTTAGGGATACAGATGAGGACATTTCCATCATCACTTGAAAGAACTTCTTGCAGTCTTTGAGAAAGTAGAGCCGAATTATCCTGAAAAGTGTTCTTGTTCATTCCCATAATCCAACGCATTTCTCCATCACCAAATCGACTCATAGAAGCATTGTGACTAACTATGTATTCAATAGTCTCTTCATCGCTTAGGACATGAGGAAATTCTAACGTTCTTTTTTTTTGTCTATATCTCAGCTCAAAGAAAATGTAGGCAAGTAACAATTTCACTTTCTTTAAAATTTTCATACTTTATAATCCTTCAATAGGAGAAAGCTCACTCGGCCAATACATGAATAATTCATTGTAAAAGCATCTCGCGAACATATGTGAGAACAGGTCGCATCATTGCTTCTGAACTACATCTATCTTTAGCAAAAGCACGAATAGTATCTGCTATAACCACAGGATCATTTCCTGAATATATCCTATCATGAAAAGCAATAACAGATTCTATATCCAGTAAAGATTCATCAGCAGGAATCTCCAATACATAGGGATAATTTTCTGGAACATAATCGATAGAAATCCCTCTTTCTGTAATAATGGGCAAGCCTTTAGCAGCATATTCCCGTGATTTTATTGAGGAATCGATTCTTGTTCCCGTTATCCGGTGTCTCCCAATACTATTTATTGCTAGTGAAACCTGATTATACACTTTAGAAATTTCGGTAAAGGAGAGACTACCATGCAGCAAAACATATTTTTCTATTACGTTTTCCTTGCATTGCTGTTTTATTTTCTCTATCCCAGGGCCGTCTCCAACGATATGTAGAGTGAACTTTGGCTTCTCTTCATTCCAAGCGGAATAATACTGAGTTAAGCCACCAATTATTCTATCTAGACCATGCCAAAATTCAAAATTGGCAATGATGATTGCATGAATATTCTTATGTTCAATTGGTGATACTTCCCTTAAAAGAGTGTTCTCAAAATCAATTCCATTCATCGTACATATTGTGGGAATGTTGAAAATGGTCCGTTCTTTGGAAGTAACCAGAACAATTCGATTCACATATTTTTGGAGCATTCTTCTATTCCAACGATCCTTGACCAATAATGGGTATTTGATTAACCCTGCCTTTTCTTTGTCATATGGATATGTGGGAATCTCAAATAGAATTACGCATTTTGGATTTTGCTTCTTTATATCTTTCAATAGATTAATCGTATATCTATCTACATATGAAGGCTTCCTAAAATATACAACATCAAGCCCCTCAAGCTGTTTTACATCACAGGTAAAGAAAAATGTACTTGGGAAAAAGGGAAGCAGCCTAGACAAATTCCCAAACATAGTCTTCTTGTGTTTTGGGCTGAATGCCAGTCGTTTTACAATGCCTAATTTCTCAAGTTCAAATATTTGTGATAGTTTTTTTCGCTCAATTCCACTTGTTCCATTTGGATCGAAGCGATCACCAAAATCTATATAAGCGATGGATAGATTAGTCATCATTTCTTCCCATCAAAGTGGATAAAGCCTTGTCCTTCTCACTCAAGCAATACTCAATCCCAATTTCCGGCCACTGAATCCCAATACTCGGGTCATCCCACCTGATGCCACCCTCGTCCTCGGGGTGATAGAACTCGTCGCACTTGTAGGTGAACTCGGCCTCATCGGAGAGCACCAGGAATCCATGGGCGAAGCCCCGGGGAATGAAAAATTGGTTTTTTAATTCAGCACTAAGTGTAGCTCCTACATATTTTCCATACGTGGGGCTTTCCTTCCTCAAATCCACCGCAACATCGTACACCTCGCCCTTAGTCACTCTCACAAGTTTTGCCTGTGGATACTGCTTCTGGAAATGGAGCCCCCTAAGTACGCCCTTGCGTGACTTGCTCTGGTTGTCCTGCACGAACTCGCACGTGATGCCCGCCTTGTAAAAATCGGCCTTGTTGTACGTCTCCATGAAGTAGCCACGCTCATCACCGAACACCCTCGGCTCGATGATGAGCACCCCTTCTATATCCGTCCTGGTGAATGTAAACTGTCCCACCTGTATCCCTCTTCCCTATCTGTTTGCATACATCTCTTGGTAATAATTCTGGTAGGAGCCGCTGGTCACATGCTCCATCCACTGCCGGTTCTCAAGGTACCAGTCTATGGTCTTCCTGATGCCCTCGGCGAACATCGTCTCAGGCTCCCAGCCCAGCTCCTCGCGAATCTTGCTCGGGTCGATGCCGTAGCGCCTGTCATGGCCCTTGCGGTCAGTCACGTGCTTGATCAGGCTCTCGTCGATGCTCGGATCGACCTTCTCGGACACATAGGAGATGATGCTCCTCACGATGGCTATGTTGGGCTGCTCGTTATGCCCTCCCACATTGTACACCTCGCCTGCCCTTCCCTTCTGGAGCACCAGGTCGATGGCCTTGCAGTGGTCCTCAACATACAGCCAGTCGCGGATCTGCATCCCGTCCCCGTACACCGGAAGACTCTGCTTGTTCAGGCAGTTGTTGATCATCAGCGGGATGAGCTTCTCGGGGAACTGGTACGGCCCGTAGTTGTTCGAGCAGCGGGTGATGGTAACCGGGAGCTTGTAGGTGTCGGCATACGCCTTCACGAACAGGTCGGCAGAGGTCTTGCTGGCAGAATACGGGCTGTGCGGGTCCAGGGGCGTAGCCTCGGTGAAAAACCCCTCGGGTCCCAGCGAGCCATACACCTCGTCGGTGGAGACCTGCTGGAACTTCACACCCTCGCGGTAGGCGTCATCACCCATGGTCCAATTGGCCTTGGCTATGTTCAGCAGGTTCAGCGTCCCCATCACGTTCGTCCTGACGAACACGTCCGGATCGGTGATGGAGCGGTCCACATGACTCTCTGCAGCGAAGTTCACCACATAGTCTATGGTGTATAGTTCGAACAGCTTCTGCATGGCCTGTGCATCACAGATGTCGGCCTGTACGAATACGTGCCGCTTGTCGTTCATGACCGACTTAAGGTTCTCAAGGTTTCCCGCATAGGTCAGCTTGTCCACGTTGACGATAAGAATGTCCTGATGCTTCTTCAGCAGGTAGTGGATGAAGTTCGAGCCGATGAAGCCGGCCCCTCCGGTAACCAGGTAGGTCTTGCTCATTGCCTTCTCTCCTGTTCTAGGTAGTTCACAAGGAAGCTGTCCAAAGCCTCCTTCCAATCACGCATACTGTCCCCTATCGTTTTCCTGAGATGTCTGTTCTCAAGTGCCGAATATGCAGGTCGTTTTGCAGGCCGGGGGAACTGGGCTGTGGTGCAGGCCTTCACCTCCACGGCAAGTCCCGCCTTCTCCATGATCCTTTTGGCAAACGCATTCCAGCTCACCGCCTCACCATTGCAGGTGCAGTGGAAGATGCCGGTCTCTTGCGATGCCGCAAGCAGCGCCAGCTGCCAGGCGAGGTCCACGGCGCTGGTAGGGTTGCCCACCTGGTCGTCCACCACCGTCAGCGATCCTTTCTCCCTGGCAAGCCGAAGCAGAGTCTTGACAAAGTTGTTGCCTATATAGCCGTACAGCCATGCGGTGCGGCAGATGCAGCTGTTCCTGCATGAGGCAAGGACGAACTGTTCGCCTGCAAGCTTGCTCCGCCCGTAGGCGGTGTTGGGTGCAGTCTCGTCGGTCTCCACGTAGGGTCTTGTGCCCAGGCCGTCGAATACGTAGTCGGTGGAGATGTGCATCAGACGAGCACCATGCCTCTCGCAGGCGAGGGCAAGGTTTTTGGGCCCGACGGCGTTGACCAGGTATGCCGCATCCTCGTTGCCCTCGCAGCCGTCCACGTTGGTCATGGCGGCACAATTGAAGGCAAGGTTAGGTTTGTGGACGGAAAAGAAAGCATCAACAGCATCAGATGAGGTGATGTCCAGCTCGTCGACATCGACGGCAACAATCCTGCTTCGCTCATAAAAAAGAGGAAGCTTCCCCCTCTCGGAGGTTGCTTCCTCTAGTATTTTTTGTAATTCATTTCCTAGCTGGCCATGAGCACCAGTAATGAGTATCGTCATGCCTGCATCTTAGTATTGAATCCTTCCTTCGGCAACCCTTTTCAGGTGTTCCCCGTAGGGACTCTTGCCATAACGGGAGGCACTCTCCAGCAACTTCTCCCGGGATATCCATCCATTACGGAATGATATCTCCTCGGGGGCGGAAATCTTTATGCCCTGCCGCTTCTCGATCATGCGCACGAAGTCTGCTGCATCCACCAGGCTGTCCATCGTACCGGTATCCAGCCAAGCGAAACCACGACCAAGCAGCTGTACCTTCAGGTCCCCGGCTTCCAGGTACAGCCTGTTCAGGTCGGTGATCTCAAGCTCGCCGCGGGCGGAGGGCTTGACCTGCTTGGCAAGCTGGACCACCCGGTTGTCGTAGAAATACAGGCCGGTGATGGCGTAGTTGCTCTTCGGCTGCTTGGGCTTTTCCTCAACCGAGACCACATTGCCGGATTCATCAAACTCAACCACCCCGAAACGCTCGGGATCCAGAACATAGTAGCCGAACACGGTGGCCTTTCCCTGCTCGGCATCGGAGACAGCCTTCCTAAGCAAGGGGGTAAACCCGTTGCCGTAGAAAATGTTGTCACCCAGCACCATGGCACAGGTATCGGAGCCGATGAACTCCTCACCCAACAGAAACGCCTGGGCAAGGCCATCGGGAGAGGGCTGGACCTTGTACGAGAGATGAATCCCGAACTGGCTGCCGTCACCCAACAGATGCTCAAACCTAGGGGTGTCATCGGGAGTAGAGATGATCAGAATGTCCTTGATGCCGGCAAGCATCAGGGTGGACAGGGGATAATAGATCATCGGCTTGTCATAGATGGGAAGCAATTGCTTGCTGGTGACCATGGTCAACGGATAAAGACGGGTGCCGGCTCCGCCGGCGAGGATGATTCCTTTCATTGCTACTCCTCTAACAGTTTCTCAAATTCCTTATACCATACAATATAAGCACCAAGGCAAATATTTTATTTGTAAGTGGATTCAGTGTGAGATTATTATGAATAAATGCCTTATTAATCTTCCCCTGTTGTAAAGCCACCAAGTTCTTTTCTTGCATGGAAATTGATTTCCTTAGAAAACTGATTCTTGACTCAGAAAGTCTGTCTCCATACTCTTTGTACACAAAACTATGCATTTTTAGAATATGTTGAATACTTGTAATAAGATGACCAACATCTGTAGTACGATGTGAAAGCTTGGTTGAAGGAGCAGAGGTATTTGAAGCATGCACTCTGAATTTCACTAGTGGCTTGTGTAGAAGATAAAATCCATCATGAAATAATGCAATAGCTCCAATAGGAGTATCATATGTTAGATTGTATGCATGCACTTTTTGCATTATCTCCTCAAGCATTTCACTCCTAAAGCTTAAAGCTTTTCCTGAGCTACCAAGTAGACGCAGATAGGTTGGTAGGCTTACTTTTCTCAGCTTTATCAAACTAGGAAAGTTTTTATATAATGAATAGAGCGTTATATACTTTCCCCCTTCCGAATTGATCATGCTATAGGTTGATACAACAGCGGATGGATTATGCTCTAGATACACTTTTTCAATTATCTCAACCTTGTCATGTACCCACACATCATCCTGATCACTAAAAAAAATTATATCACCTGTGCATTTCTGAGCACATCCAAGAAAGTTCTCAACATATCCAAGATTCTTCACATTGATATAGCAAGTCCATCTATCAAAAAGGGAATGCTCTTGAATAAACAGATTTACTTTTTCTACTGTATTATCGATAGAACAATCGTCACAAATAACTACTTCATCAGGTTGTCTGGTTTGATTAAGTAAAGAGAAAAGTTGTTCATAAATATACTGAGAACCATTAAATGTTGTTAAAGCAACAGAAATTCTGTATTGAGAACTCATTCAATTTCCTTTGATGACAATATGATGTACTTAATGAAATATACTTATAGTGAGAAATTGTCAAAGCCTTGCAATTAATATTCATCTTGAGAATTTTAAAGTTGATATCGATTCCAAAAGTGTCCAAGTTCCAAAATGCATTAAAAAAATCTCCAGCCTTCTAGAAAACCATTGGCTACTCCACCCTCACACCATCATCAGCATTACAGAAATGGACGGAGAACAGGCCCTTGTATTGGGGGAACTGCTCTAGGTATTCTCTGGTCACCTGCTCCTCTATCTCTTTCTTACAAGCAGGATCTATAAGAGCCATGCAGCATCCCTTAAAGCCTGCTCCACTGAACCTGCATCCATAAATGCCCTGCACATGCTCTGTTATCTCATAGATGGCTCTCAGCTCAGCAGAGCCGGTTTCCCATGCATGGATGGAACTATACCCCGAGGCAAACACCAGCTTTCCAAACTCTTTCAGGTCTCCCCTCTTCCATGCCTCTATACCCTTCTCTACCCTGTCCATCTCCGTATAGTAGTGCTGGGCTCTCTTGGCAAATACCTCAGGAAGCCTGTCCCTGTACTCTTCATACACCTGAGGCGGTACATCCCTGAGCCTGGTATCCTTGTACAAACCATACTCCATACCCGAAAGAGCCTTCAGGTTGTATGCAGCACTCTTTGCCTCATCCACCCTGGTGTTGTATCCACTGCCCAGTACCCTGGAGACTCCGGAGTAGAATATCGCTATCTCAAAGCTGCCGAGGGTATCAGGAGCAGGAATGAGTGTGTAGGAATCATCCTTGGTATCAAGGGCGAGGAGGTGCTGCTTCTTGCAGAGCACCTCGCACGACTGGTCGAGCTTCCCCACATTGATTCCTACATACCCATTCTCTGCGAACAGGGCTGTCTTGATCAGCTCGGAGGGAGTCAGGGAAATACTGTTTGCAAGGCAAAGGGCATTGAGGTAACACAACACCACGGCAGCAGAAGAGGAGAGGCCTCCCACCGGGAGGGTTCCCCTCACCACTCCCTTGATGCCATTGCGCAGCTGGTACTTCTGAGACAATGCAAAGGCTGCCCCCTTTGCATAGTCTCCCCAGTTGCCCTGCTTCTCCCCGATGTTTCCCAGATCGAAGGAAACATGCTCGGGGAAGTTCAAACTGTCGAGGTTGACCGCCCCATCGGTAGAAAGCAGGAACCGAAGGGTTACTCCCTTGTCCAGGGCAAAGCCGGTGATGATGCCGTATTGGTGATCGATATGGGCTCCCAAGGGACACACACGGTAGGGTGCATAGGAGGTATGGATATCCGAGCTTTCAGCCCAGGGATAGAGTGATTTGAAGAGTTTTTCCAGTGTCTGCGGCATCTATAGAAATTCCTTTTTTCAAGAATCAGAAGACCAAGGGCACAAAAGCAATACAAAAAAACAAAAAATAGAGAGAACAGCAACGCCCGGTCTTGTATCACCAAAACCGGGCGTTGCAGATAAACCAACATTATTGTGTATCTAGATACGAGCCGTCAAACTCCCGCTTGACCTGCTCATAGCTTTCCAGGTTTCCTATGTCCCAGCGCTTTCCAGGCATGGGATAGGCATACACTGAAGTCTGGTTGCACAGCCATGCTATGAAGGAGCCGGGGGCATCGGTATTGCAGCCTGACTCTATGGCCTTGCGTATGAGGGGAAGGTCCTCCCTCTTGTAGACATAGAAAGGAGGGACTGCCCAGTTGCTCTTGGGCTCCTTGGGTTTCTCTTCCATTACCAATACTTTGTCCGTTGAGTCAATGGTTGCCACCCCTGTCCTTTGCAAGGCTGCAAGGGAAGGTTCATAGTGGCGCATGATGCAGGTGGCCTGCTTCTCCCTAAAGAAGGAGACAAAACCGGAGAGGGAGAAGTCCAGGAGGTTGTCCCCTGCCAGGACGAGCAGGTCCTCGTCGAGGTCCAGCTCGTCTATGGCAAAGAGGATGTCCCTCACCGCACCGAGCCTGTTGGAGTTGTCAGTTGATCCATCATCGAGAACGACAATAGAATGGGTAAGGGATGAATTCTCTTTCCAGGAAGAGAAGTGATCGAAGAACTTGTGGTTGGAAACAACTACATGCTTCTCTATCTCTTCCATGCCATCAACATCAGAGAGAAGCCAGTCAAGAACGGTCCTTCCCTGTACTGACAACAAGGGTTTGGGAAAGTTCTCGGTCAGGGGATAGAGCCGGGTTGCATAGCCGGCGGCAAGGATGAGGCAGATCATCAAAGACTCCTTTAATATAATTCAATTTTCAAGAAAAATACCCAATGCTTTATCCTTTTCACTCAATGAAAAAAGAATCCCAATCTCGGGCCACTGAATCCCAATAATCGGGTCATCCCACCTGATGCTGCCCTCGTCCTCAGGGTGGTAGAACTCGTCGCACTTGTAGGTGAACTCGGCCTCATCCGAGAGCACCAGGAATCCATGGGCGAAGCCCCGGGGGATGAAGAACTGGTTCTTCTTCTCGGCAGAGAGATGCACCCCCACATACTTCCCATAGGTGGGGCTGTCCTTCCTCAGGTCGACGGCCACATCGTACACCTCGCCCTTGGTCACCCTCACAAGCTTGGCCTGCGGATACTGCTTCTGGAAGTGCAAGCCTCGCAATACTCCTTTTCTGGACTTGCTCTGGTTGTCTTGTACGAATTCGTTATTTATGCCGGCCTTGTGGAAATCTGCCTTGTTGTAGGTCTCCATGAAGTAGCCCCTCTCATCACCGAACACCCTCGGCTCGATGACGAACACCCCTTCAATATCCGTCTTGGTGAATGTGAATTGTCCCACCTGCTTTCCTCTTTGCCTATCGGTTTGCGTACATCTCTTGGTAGTAATTCTGGTAGGAGCCGCTTGTCACATGCTCCATCCACTGCCGGTTCCCAAGGTACCAGTCTATGGTCTTCCCGATGCCCTCGGCGAACATCGTCTCCGGCTCCCACCCAAGCTCCTCGCGTATCTTGCTCGGGTCGATGCCGTAGCGCCGGTCGTGTCCCTTTCTGTCGGTCACATGCCTTATCAGGCTCTCGTCGATGCTTGGGTCCACCTTCTCTCCCACATAGGCGATGATGCTCCTCACGATGGCTATGTTGGGCTGCTCGTTATGCCCTCCCACATTGTACACCTCGCCTGCCCTTCCCTTCTGGAGCACCAGGTCGATGGCCTTGCAGTGGTCCTCAACATACAGCCAGTCGCGGATCTGCATCCCGTCCCCGTACACCGGAAGACTCTGCTTGTTCAGGCAGTTGTTGATCATCAGCGGGATGAGCTTCTCGGGGAACTGGTACGGCCCGTAGTTGTTCGAGCAGCGGGTGATGGTAACCGGAAGCTTGTATGTATCGGCATATGCCTTCACGAACAGGTCGGCCGAGGTCTTGCTGGCAGAATACGGGCTGTGCGGATCCAGGGGCGTCGTCTCGGTGAAGAAGCCCTCGGGACCCAGCGAGCCGTACACCTCGTCGGTGGAGACCTGCTGGAACTTCACACCCTCGCGGTAGGCGTCATCACCCATGGTCCAATTGGCCTTGGCTATGTTCAGCAGGTTCAGCGTCCCCATCACGTTCGTCCTGACGAACACGTCCGGATCGGTGATGGAGCGGTCCACATGACTCTCTGCAGCGAAGTTCACCACATAGTCTATGGTGTATAGTTCGAACAGCTTCTGCATGGCCTGTGCATCACAGATGTCGGCCTGTACGAATACGTGCCGCTTGTCGTTCATGACCGACTTAAGGTTCTCAAGGTTTCCCGCATAGGTCAGCTTGTCCACGTTGACGATAAGAATGTCCTGATGCTTCTTCAGCAGGTAGTGGATGAAGTTCGAGCCGATGAAGCCGGCCCCTCCGGTAACCAGGTAGGTCTTGCTCATTGCCTTCTCTCCTGTTCTAGGTAGTTCACAAGGAAGCTGTCCAAAGCCTCCTTCCAATCACGCATACTGTCCCCTATCGTTTCCCTGAGATGTCTGTTCTCAAGTGCCGAATATGCAGGTCGTTTTGCAGGCCGGGGGAACTGGGCTGTGGTGCAGGCCTTCACCTCCACGGCAAGTCCCGCCTTCTCCATGATCCTTTTGGCAAACGCATTCCAGCTCACCGCCTCACCATTGCAGGTGCAGTGGAAGATGCCGGTCTCTTGCGATGCCGCAAGCAGCGCCAGCTGCCAGGCGAGGTCCACGGCGCTGGTAGGGTTGCCCACCTGGTCGTCCACCACCGTCAGCGATCCTTTCTCCCTGGCAAGCCGAAGCAGAGTCTTGACAAAGTTGTTGCCTATATAGCCGTACAGCCATGCGGTGCGGCAGATGCAGCTGTTCCTGCAGGAGGCAAGCACGAACCGCTCGCCTGCCAGCTTGCTCCGCCCGTAGGCGGTGTTGGGCGCCGGCTCGTCGGTCTCCACGTAGGGTCTTGTGCCAAGGCCGTCGAATACGTAGTCGGTGGAGATGTGCATCAGACGCGCCCCATGCCTTTCGCAGGCAACGGCAAGGTTTTTGGGCCCGACGGCATTGACAAGATATGCCGCATCCTCGTTGCCTTCGCAGCCGTCCACGTTGGTCATGGCGGCACAGTTGAAGACGAGATTAGGTTTGTGCAGGGCGAAGAAGGAGTCAACCGCATCGGATGTGGTGATGTCCAGCTCGTCGACGTCGACGGCAACAATCCTGCTTCGCTCATAAAAAAGAGGAAGTTCCCCCCTCTCGGAGACACCTTCCCCCAATATCCTGCAGAGCTCGTTGCCGAGCTGGCCCTTGGCTCCTGTTATCAGAATCGTCATGCCACCTTCCTAATAGTGAATCTTATGCAGTGCAACCTGTTTCTTGATTTCCTAATAGAGTAAAAAGAGCTCCGTCGCTTTTCTTGTAAAAGCGCTAAGAACCGGTTTCAAATCTGGTAAAAGAGTAATCAAAACTGGAAAGTAACTATTTATCAAAAGAATCTACAAAATGACAACCACCAGTGTCCAGCAATCAATCAAATGCAAATAAGTATTTTTTAAGCAATTCTTGAATTCCCATTTTTATATTTGGGATAATACTAACATTCTATCATTTTGTAAGAATTTTAAAAATCAATACAAAAATTTATAGATTTGATTTATATGCGAACCCATTCGTGTTTCTCAAAGTCATATCTTTTCTTAATTATTGCAGGATTACCAGCAACGACTGTATATGGAGGAATATCTTTTGTAATAACACTTCCTGCTGCAACAATTGACTTATCGCCGATAGATCTCCCCGGTAGTATGATAACTTTCTCACCTATCCAGCACCCTTCACCAATTCTTACCTCAGAACATGTCAGATTTTGTTTGCTATAAGGCAATTCATGTTCAGGATCCATTCCATGATTCTGAGAAGTAATCAGAATATCTGAAGCTAGAATCGTATTATTTCCAATTGAGATTGATCCTCCCAGCAGAAACGAATTCCGATTTCCTATATAAACATTATTGCCAAAAACCAATCTCGCATTGGAATTGTAAAAATTAATCCTTAAATGTTCACCAAGTCTATTATTTTGGCCAAATACAATTTTCTTATGATATCTTATATCTGAGTGTCTTCTTACCAATAATGACTTTCTAGGATTATCCAGAAGTAGTATTGGGTGAAAAAAGATCATGTAAAACCATTTAAGTAACTCTCTCATTTTCAAGTATTCCCTTCAAAGCTATCAAAAAGCTTTCAATATTTGCAATATTTTACCATTATCGCCCCAAACCGCCTTGGAATCATAAGGCCTTTCAGGAAAAGCTCCATACTTCAATTTAATATTATATCCATTATCTACAATAAATTGCTGAACTCTAGTACCAAGTTTTTCAGGATATCCAGAACAAGCATTAATGATTCCATTTACTTTATTCTGAGAGACAATTGCTACAATCTGTTTGCAAAACTCTCCGTAGTCAATAAAATCCCACTGGTTTTGCCCCATCGTAAACGGGAATTCTTCTTCCCCTTCCTTTTCTGCCTTAGTGATTTTTGAGAAAATAGAGCTTCCAAATTCACTGTTACCGACAATGTAATAGGCCCTAATCCACTGATAAATAATTTTTTCTTGGCTACACATCAAAACTGTCATCTTCCTCAATGCATCTTTGGATATTCCATATAGGCTCTGTGGATTGGTCGGAGTGTTCTCATTAATACTACCCTCAAAAAAACCTATCTCATGCATAGTCCCCATAACAGCAAGTTGCTTTACTCCACCGTCAATCATTTTTTTTATAAATGAATAATGAAGGGGAAGATCTTCAATATGAGAGGCTGCGTTGTGAACAAAACCGTTGCGCCAAGCAAGATGAAGAACTGCTTCAGGAGACCCTAGGTTCACATAGGAAACATTAGGACTAAAAATATTAATATTTAGTTTTGTTGCACGTGAATCAATATTATCTAGACATAAATCTGCAGCAATCACATCACTTCCACTATCTAGAAGCTCCTTGACGACGCCTTGCCCAATATAACCATTTGCACCTGTAACCAATATCTTCATTCTTGCTTATCCTTTATATCTGTCCTATCAGATACATAAGAGATTTTTAGTAATCTACCTGCTTCTTTCAAAATCATCCTGAATGGTTTTGGAGTATACTCGGAAGCGAAACGTTTCAACCAGTATTTGAAATTGTCTCTCCTTGATAGCATTGGTCTTTGAGTGGTTTTAATCGTATACCCTTGCTTACTAAATGTTCTAATTGCACTTCTGAGATACCTACTCTGAACAACTGCATGAGTAACCTGCAAAATATTCCGTTTGTCAGCAATACAATCGATTCTATTTTGATTGTGTCTTTTATATTTATTTTGTTGAAACTCAAAAATCCATGCATTATAGTTTCCCTCACCTATCAATTCTTTTAGGAAGCTTTTTCGCCAAATGGCAGGTTGAAGGCTAATACCATATTCATCTTTCGTGTCAATCACCCTGAGATAGTCTTTACCCAAATACTTTTTCCCTTTAATTCTCGATTGATTAAGAAGTTTGCAATAATTCAAAGAGTTGTTGTCCATTAATCTTACCAACTCCTGGAGCTCATAATTATTGACTGATCTTGTAGTAAAAAAATCCTCAAGAAGTAATACAATATACTCACTATCAATCTTCTCCAAAGACTTATTTACTTTCATACTCCATTCACATTCATTTGAAGTAGGAATGACTATAACATTGGGATATTGTGGACGCATTCCATTAGTTGCAAGAAAAGTTTGGGGTCTGTCCGGATAGTATTGTTCCAAAAGCTGGAAATATACATCCCAAACATCTTTGTAAGGGTCAAAACCAATTATCAATAGTGAAACATCCATCTTAGTATTAATCATTACCTATCTTCTGTTTTTTTTAAAAAAATATTATATGATACGTCTCTATTTTTGCGGGAATCAATCAATTTCATAAGAAATATCATGTAGACCACTATTAATAGTTATTTCTGTGTCAAAATTCGCTGAAATTTCATTCTTTTTATCAAGCCTAAACGTTGCAATGTCAGCTTCTAATGGAATTGTGAAAAAAACTGTCACCCCTTCTGGAATTGTAATAGTAATACTTACAACATTTTCAAGTCTTTCATAATCTATAAGAATACTACCTTTGGCAGTTGGTACCTTAGCCTGAATTCGCCTTAATGAAGCAAATTTCGGGCGAAAGTTCACTTCAACAAAACCTGGTTTCGCGGGCTTAATTCCTATAAGATATCGGGTAATAAGATTTAATGGAGAAGTTCCCCAAGCATGATTAATATCCATATCTTGTTTAGCGTAAAAGCTCCAGGCTTCAGTTGTGAGCTTACTTTTTAAACCATACTTCATATGCAACCAACCCGGTTGCTGTTCTGCCGTCATTAAGGATAAACCTATCTCTTGCTCTTCATACTTAAATAGACTCTCAATTAAGAATTGTGAACCGTACACACTACATGACATCCCTTTTGATTTCAAGAAAAGTACTACATTATCAATACTATCTTCAGGGATTAATCCAAAGTCCAAAGCGAACATATTCGAGTGTAAAGAAGAATGCCTTGACGTTACTGAATCTTTCACCAATCCACTTTTTCTGTTTATAAAGCTCTTTTGGAATATCGTTTTTGTTTCATCTGCTTCCCGCTTGTATTCATGAGATTCTTTCAATAATCCTATTTCAGCACTAATAAACTCCATATATCGTAGAGCCTGATAAAAAAATGCATTGACGACTGCGTTTGGTGACGCCAATCTATATCTGCTTGAAAATTTATCTTCGGCTAAATCACTATAGAGAAGAGATGCATAATCGAATCCAAATAGTTTTGCCAACAAACTTGTATATTTATATCTAATCCCTTCTTTTGTGTATAACCAGAACTCGGGTTGGCTTACTATTCTAGTTTTTGAAAATCCATCTCGCTCGCTCGTCGGCCAGTCAATTATATCTCTTACTGTAATGACGCCAAGATTGTTTTCTGTCTTTTCATCAAGCAATTGAGTATCAAGAAGCCCTATTTCATTTACAAGGTTACTCATTGTACACATTTGCAAATTAGGGTAGATAGTCCGAAGATATTCCAAATCCCCAGTATACATGTAGTATTCATACGCAAGAAAAATTGTCTGAATAATCCATTCTGTTGGCCATGTATGGTTCTGCAAAAGACAATTAAGAGTATTCTTTGCTATTGAGGCATCATTCGAAACGCTAAACCAACTAAGTTGGTTTATGTATGAATCTGCCTCATAAGGAGTTAGTTCTCTATATCCATCAACAAATAATCCTGAATAAGTAGTAGCTTTCGCTGTGTCTTTACATAGTTGATAGACTTCGTTCAAGATTTCGTTATCTGAAACAAAACTGCTTAATGTATCATCAAATGGGTGGAAAACTGCCTTTTGAATAAAATTACTTGTTGATAGTTCTCCAGGATATCCGGAAATCTCACAATAACAAAACGGAGCAACCCCACCTTTCCAGTAGGTTGGTAGAATCCTTTCCGAGGGCCTAGTTCTCTCTGGAAGAATAACAGTGTATGTTTTAGAACCTTTTGGCAAAGTCAACAATTGATGGTAATAGTTTATTCCAACCGCAGATCCGAACCGAGATTCCAATCCCCTTACCCAAACCTTATCATCTGTTTTTTGTTCACCAATTGTTATTTCTAATTCAGTGTCATTTATAAGTGGTTCAGGAAATAGAATCTGCACAGTACCAAAGTAAGTTTTCTCGAAGGATGCAAGAAAACTTGACGGGCCTGTCTTTTTAACTTCTTTGGCAAAATACATACTCTCTACCAGTTGTTCTGAATAATGGAATTCATCTTCAAGTTGGTTAAGAGAATCATATCCATATTCAATAGGACCTGAATATGTTTCTTCATAAGATTTTAGGTGTTCATGTAGTTGATTCAAATGAATCACGACTACTAGTGCACACAGGACAATTATGAGAAAAAGTATCATTCTTTTCATATCATGAAATATTCATTTTCATCCAAGTCTTTGTTATGATAGATGTAAGCGTCACTTCACCGCTAATAGGAAGCTCCCTCAACATACATCTTCTTAATCCCTATCCTGCTTGTTTTTATCTTCATTTTTCACCAGCTTCCAGAAAAAGAAAGACAAGCAGGCCAAGATTACATATCCAAAAAAAAAGGCCCAAACACATTGCAGTATTGAACTGGACAGAAACATCATTATACATGTAATTGCGAATGTAATAGAAAGCGAAATCGTGTTATAGGGGAAAATTGATAACCCATCAATGGGATTTCGAAGCAGTAAATATATTGAATAGGGAATAACAGAAAGGACCATAATGCGAATAATATTTAGTGCAGATAAATAACTTTCACTAAGGACTATCTTAATAAGTGAAGTTCCGAAAATATTGACAAAAACAACCCCTAATACACCAACGAACAGATAGATTATTCCTAGGTTTTTAACCTTTTCTGACAAATCGTCATATTTTTTATTTACAGAAACCTTGCTCGCAATTGGAAGCAATACGATTCCAGCAAAGCTAAAAAAAGGAGTTATAAGATTATTTATAGTTATTGATGCAGAAAGATACGACGTCTCGACAAGACCAAATTTATGGGCACAGATAGAAAGCGGAACTAGATTATACGCAAATAATACAAATTCACCTGGAACCCTAGGTACTCCATACTTAAGAAGTACTTTCATTGATTCGCGAAAATCGGAAACAGATGAATGCTTCATGAAATGAAGACTTTTTTTAGTCGGTTTGAATAGACTTAACGCAGAATACAAAATAAAAATCAAGCCACTTAACAAAAGGAAACTCTCGATTTTGGATCCTGTAATAAAAAGGGCTAGAAGAAGAAGAATCTGGGTAAATATCTGAGAAGTGCTATATCTAATGAAATTTCCTGCTCCTCGAAAGAAAGAGTATACGAAGGTTAAAAAAGTTGACCCGCAAGCAAAAACTAAAGCTGGAAGAATATACGAAAAATATTTATTGTCACCTAAAAAGAAAAACCCTCTTTTGCACAGTGTTGGTAAACTGTTAGCAAAATATTGAAATTAGTGGTAAGGTAATAAGGCATTGAGAGGGCGATGGAGCAGAAGATGTGGTAGTACATGCCCCTTCTTCTCCCAATGCTTAGGACTACCACAATGCCCAAGCATATCACTTCATCCAGGAAGGAGACACCCTGGACCGGCAAGGACGATGCGACCCCGTTGCAATCATTCATTGATGCAATCAATCTGTCCAACTACAAGAAGAAGCATCCCTCAATTTCGGACACCGAAGAAAGTGAGCTTCTCAACTCCTATGCACCCCAGGAGTGCCGGTATTGCCAGAGCCTCAAGATCCAGAAATACGGATTCACGAGCAACCATGTCAGACGTTACCGGTGTTCGGATTGCGAAAGGACTTTCACGGTCACAACGGGCACCATATTCGACAACCACAAGATACCCATAAGCGAATGGGTGGATTATCTGCTCGGCTTGTTCAGGATGCAGAGCTTCAACTCAGTATCGAAATCAAACAGAAACAGCGACACAACAACGAATTACTGGACATCCAAACTCTGCCTTACACTCAGGGGATACCAAGATACTATTGTTCTCAGGGGAAAAGCTTACATCGATGAGACCTTCTACAAGCTGAGGAAAGAAGATATCCAGATGAAGGAGGATGGGCTGCAGTATCGTGGTCTATCACGAAACCAGATCTGCATGGGGATAGGATGCGATCTCTCCGGCCATGTTTTCTGTACCATCGAGGGGAACGGAAAGACATCCTCCAAGAAAACGTTGGAGGCATTCCTTCATCATATCGAGCCAGGGACAACCCTTGTCCATGATAGAGAGAAAAGCCATGACAGTCTGGTGAAAGACCTGCACTTGGTGAGTGAAGCTCATAGCTCGAAGTCGCTCAAAGGCTTGCCTGACAAGGAAAATCCAATGAACGAAATCAACCAGCGCTGTCGACAGCTCAAGCAGTTCCTGAACTCGCATTCCGGTTTTGACAGAGCCAATCTCTCTGATTACTTGAACCTCTTTGCTTTTATTGTCAATCCTCCCAACGACCCGTACAAAAAGATTGAAACTCTACTCAACAGGGTTTTCGAAAACCCTATTTCGCTCAGTTACAGAGAGAAATACTCAAACTAACGCTCTATTTGCAGTTGGCGACCAACACTGTGCAAAAGAGGGTTTAAAAAGAAAACTGATGCACTATCTCTAAAACCATAAACTAAAATAGAAACTATAATGGTACTAATCCCAACAATTGAGAGGGATGAAATATGGAAAAGAGAATAAGTAACATCATCCTTCTTCTCTTTATATTCTGCTAAATATTTTGGAACGGCAATCCCCATTGCCATCAAAGAAACATAAGTAACCACAGATGCTAAACGCCTAAGAATTCCATATACAGCATACTCCTCGTTTGTATAGCGAACTGCTAAAATCTTGTTTACAGCAAATGAAATTACAAGAACTAAAAGCTGGCCAACTATTGTTACTAGTAAATCATGATTCCATTCTTTCTCCTTCGTGAAATTGCCTATACCCATGCAAAACTTACCTTCTCAGAAATGATTGCAGCAAAAATACAAATAATAAATGCCAAAATATATGAGGTATAAACCCAAGGAGATATTAGTAAACTATGGAAATTAAAAAAATAGACGGACATAAGGAAAAACATTGAGAAAAGACTTTTTTGCGAGTACTTAATTTTGCTTGATGCAATTCCACTGAGTAAGCCAAGAAGAGCATAGAAAATAATTCCTCCAATAAGCCCAAAGTCCATAATCACCCCTCTATATCCAGTGAATACATTACTAGTTGCTCCCGGGAGAAGTTCATACACTCCCTGTTTCTTTGTACCTATCCCGATGAAATTGAATACAGCCATAAAGGTATTATATCCCATATCATGCCCACCTTCATTATAGTTGGCAAACCATACATCAAGAGCCTTTATTTCCCCAAAGCCGTAATCCATAAATTTTCCAACCACCACTTGCAGTGTCTGAAAGGATAATTCTCCAATTCGGATTGACATAACAAGAATCAATACAGCAACAAAGGCCATAGCTCCAAAAATTAATAAAACTATAGTCTTTGCTGAAATTATAGGATACGTTGCAAAGTTTCTTTGATAGCCAACAATGTAACCTGTAGCAATTAGAAATACACTAGCAACAAAACCTACTTTCGTATTTGTGTATAACATGATGATAACGATAGGAAGCAGGGAAAGTACGCATAGCATTTTTCTAAACTTCCCCTTTGAAATGCTAAGGAGATAACCCCCTAGCAATGGGGATGCATACGAAAAACACAGAAGAATCTGGGTAAATGTGCTGACAGAACTCTCAGAACCACTATAACGATTACTTGCGACTTTGGCATTCATAGCAAGAAAAGATTCAACACTTCTAAAACTTGAGAGGTTAAAACCATATGAAAAAAGTTGTAACAATGCACCAATAATGCCCAAACAAATAAATGTTGCTAAAAACATATAATACCGTCTATTGCAAGTATGTTGCTTAATCACAATAGTAGAATCATCTTTTGTATTGGTAGTCTGCCAAATCTTTATGTAAATGGAATTTCCAGCAAGAGTTCCCAAAACAAACACTAAGCACACGAAATCAAGCCATATAAAAACACTTCCTTCAAACTGGTATTCACCAAAAAAGAATTGGAATGCAACAAGAACCAAAAATAAATTCTCGATAAGAAACAAACTCGAGGCATCCCAAAAGTTCTTTTTCAAAGAAAAATTTAAGTAGAGAATAAGGAACAATATGATAATCGAGATAATTATCGTCATTTGATTCTCCCGATCATGATATGATAAAAAAACTATTTTCTGTGCTTTTCATACACATATATGTTGGATTTTTTCATTTCGCTTGATGAATTTAGTTTTGAGAATTTTTGGGATCCGTCTTCTTTGTGGAAAACCGAGATCCACTTTGTGAAATATACAGGGATTCCCAATTCTTGCAATTTATAACCAAGATCCACCTCTTCTCCAAACATAAAAATGTTTTCATCAAATAGTTGATCGATAGATTCAACCACTTTTAATGTAAGGACAAAAAAACAACCATGAACAGCAAAAACCTTTAAGAAGTCTTTTTTAAATCCTATCATACAAAAGATTCTAGTAATTTTGTTGATAGCTAATCCAATAGAAAATAGTGTTCTATGATTATATTTCAGCCCATTATAGATCAACCAAGATGAAAACTTATTGTTGAAGTAAGCTAAAGGATTCTGAAAAGATCCATTAATATTTTCTACTATGCCTCCAATGGCAGCAGAATCTAATTTATCTAATTCGTCCTGATGGTATTCTTTAATAATTATGTCTGGATTTGATATGACAACCCGATCAAAATCATAGTTATCCCTAGCAAATTGAAGTCCCACATTGTTACCATGGCCATACCCTTTGTTTTCCGTATTTACAAAATCGCAGTCATAATTTTCTGCGACTTTTTTAATCTGTAACATGGAGTCCTGATCATAGTAGCTATTAACAACAATAATATGATAATCAGCAACTGAATTCTTTATGCTTTTCAGAAAATCAACCAAATCATCAATATTTCGGTACACAAGTACTATGAAAATATCTCTAAATTTCTTCATATCTATCCTTACAAGAAAAAGCCAAACAACTCAATTTTCAAATTTACAGTTACTCTATTAGGACTGCTTACCGTCTTTGTCATAGAAATGAGCATAAGAGACGAAACTCTTCAGAGTATTTCGTTAACTATCAATTGTAATAGCACCAATAACTTTAATACCCATCTCATTGCAAATATCAATTTGATTTTTCAAATCTTTTGCATGTGTATAATCATAATGAATCATAAACAAAACGGACATTGAAGAGTTTAGCTTTTCTAATGATTCAATACTATTGCTAAATAGACCTGACCCAAAGGCCCCTTCGCCAAGAACAGTCAATAATTCACCTTGCTTAATCCGAACTAGTTTATCAGTAGGATCTCCACAGATAATAATTCTACTCTTATTATCAACAGCTAGAATCCAAGCCTTAACATACTCAATTGAATCAGAATAATTAGTACTTGTATGTGTCATCAAGTAAAAGAGTTTATCAAGTAGAAACTTCTTTTTAGGATTTTTCAAGCATGCTATTACTTTCATACCAAGAACATAAGATATATACTCTGGATAGCTTACTTTAAAGTTTAAAAGGCTACCTAGTACTAGGAAAAAAACGCCCAGGAAGAAACCAATAACACTGAAAACAGCTATTGTATTTATATAACTTATCTTAAGGCCAAATTCAGAGAAATTTGTATTTAAGTAATGCTTCTGTGCATTGCTTAACCGAATATTCCTCCAATCACTAATTGCTACAGCACTATTTGGATTGACACAAGAATTCATAATCGAAAGAATACGCTGTTCTTTCTTTTCATTCATACTAGTTATTAAATCAATAATACTTGAAGTATCGGAATTTGTAGCATTTGCACCAATTTTTATTAGTTCACCATTAAATTCTATAGAACTTATGAATGATTCAAATTCTTGAGAAAGACTGTTTATTAACGCATTTGTTTCATCTTTACCCAGAAAATAGAGTTTGATCACCACTTTGAAATTGGGATCAAATACTGCATTTTCTGGATTGTTATTACTTTCTACAAGAATTGAGAAGGTATCTTTGATATATGTTGCATCAATCTGACTAATTCCTACAATATTGTATAATTTTCTCCAAAGTTCTTCATCCTGAAAAAAGAGCTCAATGCTGTCGTGCACATATCCATACTTTTGCTGATTTCCAACAAACCCGCTGTACGACACTACCCCTTTATATACATCATTCTCATTTGCAAGAAGCAAAGGATTATTTCTATTATATTCCAACTGGCTCTCAAGTTCATGATAGTATTTTACAAAGGTTTCAAGATTTTTTTTCTGTGTAGGCTTTAGCTTAACTAAATATGTAGAACAAAGTCCAACTAAACCACCAATGATTCCGAATGAAAGAATCAAACACAATAGTATTCTCCATCTTCTTATCAGATTCCAAATAACATATACAAAACTGATGCCATCAGAGCCCGAATATGTCTTCAAAGAAATTGCCTCTACACATTCATTCTCAATCATAAATTATCCCCCTGCAAATTATTGCGGTAAAACAAACTTGATTTAAAAAAACCTCTGACAAGGCAAGTATCATGAGTGATTCCAAATATCTCTGCATATAGCGACAGCTTCAGATTAGAGAAAATTTAAAATAATAATCAAATTTCATCATTCCGATGATAACAAGGCGAATTCTAGTCCAATTTGTCCGATAATCTATGATAGAAGGAAAAATGAAGGGAAATCGATTAGTATAAAATTTTCCTTTTTTAAATCACTCATTCGTACTATCAATTCTTCAGAAGGACCTTCTCATGCAACTTGATTACTTAGTAAAATTTCAGAAAAAGCAATTTCAAACATCAATTCTATGTATCACATAAATCTATCATTCGCATTTCGCATAATGCTAGCATAATCACTAAAGAACATTATCGAGATACAATTTTTCTTCTAAAATAAATATTTCATCAATGCATTGAGAATAAAATGACTGACATTTAGTGTTGCAGAAACCTTTCCTATCTTTTCATCTTGAATTTGAATTTCCCACACTTGCTTTATACTTTTTAACTTATTTGAAGAGAGCGATCCGCTGACTACTCTATACTGGCTAAGAACCTCATTGATGCCATATGCAACTTCTCCATTTCTCAAAAGCATTAGCCAAGTGGCGTAGTCTTGACCTCCTCTTCTTAATGGCATGCGGAAATCTCCAAAAATACTTCTATCAATCACAACAGAAGATGTTGCAATTATTGTATTATGCAATAGATAGTTATAATCACAGACTTCCTTTATATGTCGTTTAGGTTTTATTAGCTTACCATCCTCATCTATCATCTCAATTGCTGCATAAGAGAATCCAGTCTCTTTCTCTTTCATGAGAGCAATCTGACGTTCAATCTTTTGAGGCAACCACACATCATCGCTATCCAAGAACGCAACATATTGCCCTTTAGCCAGTTCCAGAGCCTTATTCCTTGCAGCACCAGCACCTTTATTCATGTCTTGCAAATAATAGACAATCTTAATTTGTTCAGAAGTATAGCGATTAATTATTTCAGCAGAATTATCTTTGGAGCAATCATCTACAAGAATAATTTCTATATTCCTGTATGTCTGATTGATTACAGAAAACAAAGTATTCTCAAGAAATTTCTCCGCATTATATACTGGAATTATGACTGAAACTAAATCCTTAATAAATTCCATAACTACCTCAAATCAATAAATTGGAGTATTCCATTCTTGAGTTCCGCTAACTGTAGCTACTAAGTATTCTTTATGAAGCGCATTCGTAATTCTTCCTACTTCCCCTCTATTGATAACATATCGGTCAACACTGAGAACGGGAGTTATTTCCATAGCAGAGCCACAGAGAAAGGCTTCATCGCAAACATACAGTTCCGTTCGATTTATACTCCTCTCAATAATCTTCATTCCAATCCTTTCTGCTAATTTGATAACAGTGTCTCTCGTTATACTTTCAAGTACAGAATCCGTCAGAGGGGGAGTAACAAGAACGTCGTTTTTAACCATGAAGAAACACGAACCAGGACCTTCTGAAACCTTCCCTGCTTCATTCAAGAATATGCAGGTATCATAACCATTACGTATGGCTTCCCTCTGTCCCATACGGCTATTTATGTAATTCGCTCCGCATTTAATCCTAGGTGAAAGACTGTTATCATTGATCCGTGTCCAAGATGTAACGCAGCAGTTTAAGCCTTTCTTATTGTATTCGGAACCAGTTTTCCCTTTTGGAATAGGAGCAACAAACATATCAACTGGGCCTTCAGAGCCCCAAGAACCAAATCCATCAACGAACAATGTCTGCCTAACAGAGAGATTCTCTGAATACTCATTGGCGATTACGACATCAATGAGAGCTTTCTTCATATCTTCTTCAGTGTAGGGGCAATCCAGTTGCAACAACCTTGCAGATTTTAATAATCGCTCATAGTGATCATGGAGCCGAAAGGCATATAACTGTTTCTTTTCATCATTCCAATAACAGGGAATTCCTTCAAATACATTCAGTCCGAACTGCGCAGTTGGTGCAAGAACATTAATCTTTGCATCATTGACATTTAAGATTTCACCTTTGAACCAGATAAATCTATTACTCACATCTGTCTTCATATTTTTCATCCTTAGGAACACTCAATCCGGGAGATGGGCTATTCGAATAATTTCCTCTTCTGCAAATTTTGCTGCTTCAGCATCGCTCAAGTCTTCATTTGCTTTTGCTTCGTAGATTTCGTCCTTCCTGAACACTGCAAAAATTGAAAGAATAATCAACTTTAAATCAATCAGAACCCCATATTGGTTGAAAAGATCAATGTACTGATTATCCAATGTAACTTTTTCATCCCAATTGATGTCATTTCGACCTTTTACTTGTGCCAAGCCAGTTAATCCTGCTTTCATGGAAAACCGCTTTTTATATTTCTTGTTGAGGGTTCCAAATTCTCCAAGTTCATACACAACACTAGGCCTTGGTCCGATAATCGCCATATCACCTTTAAGAATATTCATGAGTTGCGGTAACTCATCAATGCTACAGTTACGTAAGAACCTTCCCAATCTTGTCACTCTTGGGTCATTCTCAAAATTAAACAAACCAGCATCCATTATCTCAGCGTTTACAATCATCGAACGAAACTTATACATCTCGAATATACGCCCATCTTTTGTCAATCTTTTCTGTCTAAAAAAAACAGGACCTCTCGAATCCAACTTGATAGCTATCGGAATTACAATCCATACGGGTAAAAGAAAAACAAGAGCAAGGAATGAGCCAACAATATCGAATAAGCGTTTAATAGCAAGATTAATCATATATACCTTTAAAATGTGAATGTGTGAAAAAGATCATCGAAGGCCTCACCTCGCTTCAAGATTTCCACCTCTGCTTCGCTGATATCCAGTACAGGGAAGTTGGGAAGAATAAACGGGGGCTTAAGAACTATTGAATAGGAGCCAGCATTGCCAAATATTACCATATCACCAACAGCAATATTACCTTGATAGTGACGATAGATATAGTCAGACTCAATACAAGTAAATCCACCAAAATCCAAGTCCTGAAAAAATTCTTGAACTATCCCACAACTAACTACTTCCAAGGGAGGATTCTTCTTGTTCAGTGTTGGATTTATGTTGTAGATACTTCCGAGTACAGTCGCAATCGCCTTTCCTCGAATGTTTTTGATATTCTCAACGGTAGTTGCGAATTGCATACAATCTCCAACAAGTGCACTACCTGGTTCAAGAATAAGCATCGGCCCATCATTACCGTATCGTTCAGCAAACAATGGAGCGATTTCAGCCGCATACTCATTGTACGTTGGGATATCTGAGTCAAATTGACTTTTTAGGGAATCGGCCATTTTTCCAAAAAGGCCTCCACCTAAATCAACAATTTCTGGAATAATATTCAAAGAATCTAGAAGTCTTATCATCCCTTCCGCCCTAGGTTTCCAAGTTTCCAGTTTTCTTGTTGCAAAATGGCATTGCATGCCATAGAGATGGATATTTTGAATCTTGGTTAGTGCCAAAGCTTCCTTGAAATCATCGGAGTCTACATCAAAACCAAATCTTGAGATAACGCCATCATTGATTTCAAAATTTACCCTAATTCCGATTTGTATTTTTTTTTCTGGATGCTTATCGGCAATAGTCTTGATGAGTGGAACCTCATACAGGGAATCAAGATTAACCTTTCCTCCTGCCAGAAGAAAGCCTTCAACTTTCGAATAATTCTTAATAGGTCCATTCCAGATAATTTTCTCCGGCTTAACACCTACTCGAAGTGCAATTTCCATCTCCATATCAGATACGACTTCTGCGTAACCGCCGAGGTCATTAACAATCTTACATAGCTTTGGCGTGTAATTCGTCTTGTATGAATATGCAATGTTGAATTTCGGATATATTAGTGAAAAGGCATCCCGTAATTCGCGAAAGTTTTCTCTAAACCTTGCAGAGTCTACCAAATAAAAAGCATTTCCGAATTCTTTTTGAAGTTTGAACAGTTGTTTCTTATTCATGAATACAAACCTTCCTCATCATCTCAACTACTGCCTTAACTCCAATCAAGACTTCTTCCTTATTCTTCAAAAGTGCTTCCTCATTCTGTATCGCAGCATACTCTTCAAAGGTCCTAAGTTTCTTCATATTCAATTCAAACACTTTGCGAATCTCTTCAATATCCTGAATATGGGCATTATCACAGAAAGTACGTGATAGAATCGCTCTTGTTGAGCCAAGACGATAGTGCTCCAATATTATCTTCTCAGCTGGTAAAAGGCCATCACCAATTTTTGCTATACCACCAAATCCATAAGGAATCCTAGCTTTTCGAATTTTTCTGCAAAGACTCTCTACAGTACCATCTGCAAGTAACTCAAACATAAAAGTCTTTCCTAAAGCGATGTGAAGATCATTTAATCCAATATGTATTTCGTCAATTCCTGAAAGATTGAGGACTTCGTCCAGACAATCAATAGCTTCTTTTGTTTCCAAAAGAAGTATCGTTTTTGTTCTATTAGAAACTACTTCAATAAAGGACTTAACTTCCTCAGGACTTCTCCACATGGGAAGCATTATTAGCTCTGCTCCGGCATCGATTACTTGATTAATTTGCAATACAGAATCCTCATTCCAAGGATTTACACGGACAAGCAACTCTGATGACGTAAGAATCTTGGAAATAGATGATATGTCTGAAATCGAATGATTTGATTTAACAGAGTTTATCCCCTTTTGTCTTTCTTCTTTGCCAAGAGTCTCAAGATCAATCCAAATTCTATCTACACCATTTTGCTCGGCGATCAATGCTATCTTGGGATTATTTGTAATGTACATCAATCTTAACGACATAAATTCATCCTGATATTTCCCTAGAAATGATTTTTTTTAAAGAAAATAATTGACATGCTATTGAAGTCTAGCACCTAAAAGCACCTTTAGTAGTTTTCCAAAATTTCTACAGATTGATAAAAAACTTAATCCTATTTGCTACCCTTGAACTCCGGTACCAACTGATGCAGCATCGCCAGCATCTCATCAGGGTTTCCATTCTGGAAGGTTGTCAGGTAGTGGTTGAGGAAGGTGAGCTCGGACAGCTCATGGTTGCTCACCTGCGCCTTGAAGACCAGCTTGTCCTCGGTGGCTATGGTCGTATCCTTGTTGGCCAACAGCTCCTCATAGAGCTTCTCTCCGGGCCTGAGACCCGTGACGATCACCTGGCTGCGGCCGTCGCCGTAGTACTTGACCAGCTTCTCGGCAAAGTCGTAGATCCTCACCGGCTGGCCCATGTCCAGCACCATGACTTCCCCGCCCTTGGCCATCGAGGCCGCCTTGAATACAAGACCCACGGCCTCGGGGATTGCCATGAAGTAGCGGATGATGTCCTTGTGGGTGACGGTGATCGGGACGCCCGCCTTTATCTGTTCCATGAACAGGGGCAGCATGCTCCCACGGCTTCCCAGCACGTTGCCGAAGCGCACGCACACCATTTCCGTCTCGGACGAATTGAGCATGCCAGCCATGAGCTCGACCACGCGCTTGGTGGCGCCCATCACGTTGGTCGGGTTCACCGCCTTGTCGGTGGAGATGACCACCACCTTCTCCACCCGGTGCTCCTTTGCGCTCTTGAGCACGGCATAGGAGCCCAGGATGTTGGTCGTGATGGCTTCCTCGGGATAGAGCTCCTGAAGCGGCACGTGCTTGTAGGCAGCCGCATGGAAAACCAGCTGCGGCTTGTACTGCTCCATGATCCTGTCGATCTTCTTGCGGTTCTTGATGTCGCAGACCACAGGGACGACCAGGTCGCTCCACTCCTTCTGGTAGTTGTGAAGCCTCAGCGACAGGTCGTGCAGCTCGGTTTCGTCGATATCCAGGAGGATCAACTGGGCGGGTCCGTAGGTCAGCAGCTGCTTGCAGATCTCGCTGCCGATGGAGCCGCCGGCCCCGGTGATGAGCACCCGCTTCTGCAGGACCATTTTCTTGATCGGCTCCTTGTCGATGCTGATCAGCGAGCGGCCCAACAGGTCACCGTAGTCGAGGTTTCTGAGGTCCAGTTCCTTGGCACCCTGCTGCATCTCAAACAGCGAGGGGATGACCTTGATGTCACAGCCTGCATCCCTTGCTGCATCGACAGCCTTAAGTATCTGCTCTTGGTCTATATGAGTAATTGCTATAATAAGTACTTTCGCCTGTACTTGAGTAATGGTGTCTGCAAGATTATCTAAGTTCCCGTATACCTTTATCCCTAATAAGTAGGTTCCCCGTAAGGAAGGATTGTCATCAACAAATCCTGCGATGTGATACGGTAAATTACCTTTTTTGTATTGCCTAACCAGCGTATTACCAAGATCCCCGGCCCCATACACCACAGTACGTGGAAATTGGGAACTTGTGCGCACAGATTTCTGTGCTTGAAGATTACGATAGGTAAACCTTACTCCCATAATGAAAAGAAATGAGAAGCCAAAATACACAATGAAAAAGGGAATCCACCGAGGATTATACCCCGTAAATATCAAGCTTGCGATACCACCGGTAAAGAGGAGAGGAAAGAAGCTGATAAAGCTTCTGTTAATGAGATCAATAGAACCTTCACTTACTCGAATATGGTAAAACTTACTGAAATAAAGCGTCTGCAAAAGTACAAGGGATGATAAGCCAATCACGATAAAACTCTTAGAAGGAAAAGAGCCAAATACTATCCAATCAGCAATCAGCCCACTAATAATGAATAGAATGGCATCAATGATAAGTAATGTCAGCGTTTTTCTGTATCGTGAATGTTCCGTTGAACCCATGCAAGTCCTCAATCAATCAATAATTTGGACAGACCTTCCCCAACCCAGAAAGTTCTGGAAACAGGGTGTATACAGCCACTCTTTTTTCGGGACGAACCCATAAAAAAGATGGTAAGGAATGAGACAAACTTGTCGTTCATATATCCCATCCCACGGCTAGATAGTAGCCTAGCATTCTATCACAAGCCTGTAAACTAGATTCAGGAATAAATCCATATCAACTGACTAGATTTCTTTGCTAATTGACATTTATATAAGCAATATATCAGACAATTGAAAAATCTTTAGTCAGATGTCCAAATACCAAGTCTATTCGTAAGATATCAAAGCCGTTGCAAATCCCTCCACCTCTGTAGTAATCATTCCGTTCGTTATACGAACATCCACACTCTGTTTCTCTTCACTTCCATTCACTAAAACCAGTGTCTTTGCTTCAGGGAAGTAGGCACAGTCAACCAGAGGGTTGTCTGTGCAGAAAAGATTCTCTTGTATAATACCCTGTTCAAGTATTGAACGCAACGCAAATGTATTATAGGGACTGTACCGATATTCACTGAGGTAGACGCCCTTCCCTTTTCCAAAGGACCGCTGCGTCACAACCGCGAAATCATCTACCGCTTGGAGTACCTTGGTCTCTCCATCGATTAGGTAGACACCTTCTTTCTTACGGATATCCAGTCTCAGTTTTGATGCTTCCTCTCCAACCTTCCAGAAGCCATGACACAAACGCCTGCCATCATCGACATCGACGCCCAACACAGGAGCCATTCTGAGATTATTGGCATAGCCCTGTACCGCTGAAGGCTCATTCACCCCCACAAAAGTACCGCCGGCATGCACCCATTCGGTAAGCGTCATTACAATCTTGTCGTCCTTCCAGTGATCTCCCCCGCTCCAGCTGCTACCGGCAAAGCCTGCATTGATGAGAACATCAATGGTTTCGAGGTTGTCTTTGGTTACCTCATCGAAGCTTAAAAACTCAACATCATACGGAAGACCTGCAAGGCTTTCCAGGATGTTGATCAAATCCAAGTCCGGATGTTCATGGAAGTGACCGCCACAGGTCCACGCCCGAAGCTTGCCCCAGCTGGTCAGAATTCCCACTTTCAGATTCACCTTGTAGACCGACGACCGTGTATGCAGGTCCTTGATCATCCTGAATTGCTTGGCAATATCGGCAATCGTATCGACAAAGTCAGGAAAGCCTTCGGTGAGGTGAAGAATACCACCCAAGCCGATACGATCAATAGGAGTACGGAGCAGTGCCCTTCTCACCTGCACCCAGTACTTCTGCGCATCGAGGGAGGGATTGCCCCCTTCCTTGAAGGTTGGAGCACCCCCCAACCCTACCGGGAAGAGATAGGGATGAAGTCTTAACTCATGAGTCAGCTTGCCAGGCACTGCGCTGCAGAGCCTGACTTCAAAACCTGAAAACACACATTTAATGATTCCATCGAAACCAATCGTACCGAAGGCCTCAGACTGAGGTTCCATACCCACCCAGCTGTCGTCATAGAACACATAGGCTTTTTTACCGTAGCGGTGGACAATGTCCACCAGCTCCTTGGCAAAGGAACAGACAAAACGATTGGTGAACCAAAGGTAATCCATCAGCTTCTGCTTCCAAGTGATATGGTTGGGATTGCGATACCCTTGGTTGATGAAATCCTCACTGGTAAGTCTATACCCATACTCAGAAGCAAACTGCTCGAGCGCCAGGGGACTGATAGTGAAGTCATACGAAGCCCAGTCGGTGAAGAGGAAGGGATTACGCTCATCACTACCCCAAATCCACACGAAGTTATAGAACAAAGAGGTGAACCGTACCACATCAGTCTCGGGATGCTCTTCACACCATGTAGTCAACCAATTGCGTAAATACGCTTGTACCTCAGGGTACCGAGGGTCGAGCTGCTTCAGCGGCTCCTTCTCCCAGCTATTGGTGACATGGTTGTACATGTTGATCTCTTCCCAAATCCGGAAAGCCAAAAAGTTCACACTGTAGTGATGCCACAGAACAGCCCCATGGATACGTACGCTGTTCGTCTCATCGGAATAGGACCAGTTGTTGCGAGGGACCTCGCAATTGGTAGTTCTGTCAAAAACCTGCCAATAGGAAACAGAGTCCTTATTGACTGAAAACTGCCTCGTAAAATACCCATTGAAAAGTGCAATTGAGACGTCTTGATTGGTAGCAAGCACTCGCTCACTTTCCAAAAAGACTTGTTGCTGGTATTGCGGATGGTTGTTGATAAACGTATTGTGTTCACGAATGATGCAGATGGTGGAGTAAACATCCATACCTGCAGAAAGCAGTTGCTCGGAGAGCTTGGTTCCATCACAGTCGCGAATTACATCGGAACCCCATTTCTGAGCCAACTGCAAAGTCAGCACTTCATACCCGGATTCTCCCGGCATGGTGAAAGAACCATAATTATACATATCTGACATTCTGCACAAAACCTCTCACTAGACGGTATCATGAGAATGGGTATACGTCCAGAAAGAAGCGTCTAAAGCAGGTTTTTCGCCATCACAAAGTGCACATCCTCATCCACCTTCTTCCTCACAGCCTCAAGGCTCTCGAACTTGGTGATGGGACGGATAAACGTTTTCAATTCCAGGCTTATGTGCTGTCCATACAGGTCTCTGTTGAAATGCAATAGGAACGTTTCGATGGTAATGTGGGGAAGGTTGTCCACCGTCGGCCTGAGGCCGATGCTGGTAACTCCCAAATACCTCACTCCATCTACAATGGTTATCGTCCCATATACCCCATGGGCTGGAAGGAGTTTCTCGTCGGCTATTTTCAGGTTGACGGTGGGCATGCCCACCGTTCTTCCCAATTGCCTGCCATAGACCACCTCACCACTGAGGGTATAGGGATAGCCCAACATGGCCTCGGCATCCTCAATCTGTGCCGCAAGCAGGGCTGTCTGAATACGCTCGCTGCTGATAGGAAGGTTGCCGTAGAGCATCGGCTTGAGAGAAAGAACCTTCTTGGAGGAAAGTTTGGGTACCTGCTGAACAAACTCAATGTGAGCCGTTGGCCCGGCATAGGCTGTGAGCAGAGCCTGTTTCTCTTCGAGGGTAGTCAGCACCTGCTTTGTTTGGGGTGGCAGTACGTACACGATAGCGGGCTTTTGGGAGAGGAGAGCCTGATGAGCCCTATGCACCCCGTCAAATACTCCATAGACAATGCTCATAAGCCTTGTCTCCGACCTCGATAGAGCAGCATTCCCAGCAGGTAATAGGCTACTGTGGCCGCCCACAGTTGCCAGCCTCCCTGCAGAATGCTGGGTACATAGCTTGCAACCAAAATAGCCAAGGTCACCACAGGAAGCACTTTCCCGCCGGGGGATCTGAAATGGTCGGCTTCAAGCAGGGGATATTTCTTGCGGGAAGCAAGCACAGTTATACAGACAATGGCAACCACAATGACGTTACACAGGGCTCCGAGGTTTATCAGAATATTCGTCAGCTGAGGAAACGCTGCAAACAAACCGGTGACCAGGACAACTACCAAGGTAGCAGTAAGAGGGGACCCTGAAGTCTTGCCTGTTTTGGCTAAGAACTGCGGTAACACCCCGTTCTCTGCACAGGAGAGCAGCGTATGGGCGGCAAGGGCCATGGTTACGATCATGGTGGTGATCAAAGCAAGAACTGCGGAGATGGAAATCAAGGGAGTCAAAAAGGAGAGCTTGGGAAGAAAGGACGCGGCAGCATACAAAGGTATGTACCGTAGTCCTTCATTAGCCTCAAGGAATCCCGCTGATACCAAGCCAAGGGTGGCAACCAATACTGTCAGGTAGAAAACCAGCACTGCGGCCATGGCGATTGCCATCGCCTTGGGCACGGTTTTGTTAGGGTTCTCCACCTCTCCCACCAAAAAGGAGAGAGCAACGATAGCCCCATAGGCAACCATAGCCAAAGGAAGAGCATCGAGAAAGCCGGTAACGCCTCCACTGCCTTGGGTGAAGAAAGGAACAAATTGTGTAGCATCCCAGCTTCCACTGGAGAATACGGCAATGGCAAACAGCAGTAATGTTCCACCCAAAAAGAGCGTCAATACGGTGGTAGCTCGACCGGTAATTCTGAACCGGGCAATGTTCAAACCACCGCTGAGCAGTACTGCAAGCAGCCCAAGGGGTACCTGCAATGAACCGAGAGCGGGAAATGCTACTCCCAGATAAATGCCGATATAGATGGCGGAAAAGGCAGCACCCGCAATACATCCAAAAAGATAAGCCCAAGCTGAAATCCAGCCCCAGAGTCTGCCTTGCTCACGAGTCTTTCCCAAGAGCTGTGCAGGGAAGTTGAATATACCACCGCTTTGTGGATAGCGCGAGGCAAGCTCGGCTGTCTGCAGCCCGTAGGCAAGCAGAATGAGTCCACCGAGGACCCAAGCAAGCAAGGAGGCAGGACCGGCTTGCAGGATGGTAATGCCCGAAAGCGAGAAGATGGCAGATCCTATCATTCCACCAACGAGAAGGTGCACACTGTCAAAGAGTCCAAGCTTGCTGTTTTTGCTACCCATCACATCACTCCTATGCTCAATGCCATCATACCGAGAGGAGCAAGGGGTGTTCAAGAAACAGGGAAACCGTTTCCAGCATTATCGTGAAGCAGTCTTACTTTTTAAATCTACTTCAATTCTCTATGAACTCAAGGTTGCAGAGCATCAAGCCAGTCTCTTCGATCCTTGGTGAAAAACAACGTCTGCTCATCAGAAGGAAACCTTCCATCCCATGGCATCCTTGAGAAGGGCCTTTGCTTTGGCTCGGTATGCACGTGATAGGGCTCCGAACGAAGGCTCCCTTTTTCATCCAGATGCAGCTTGGGATTGCCATATTCCGCTATATAGGACTCAGCCCAGTCTCTGAGAGATTGTCGAACCTGCTCATAGCGGGAATCCCCGGCAAGATCATGCAGTTCCATCGGATCCTTTCCCAGGTCGAACAGTTGCTCATAAGCCCCGTTCTGATAGAACAGATACTTATACTGAGCAGTCCTCACATGACTCATGGTATACGGGCTGTCCATCACCTCACTGAAAACCCGCTCATGTCCATCCTTTCCCTCAAGCATATCCAGAAGGCTGATTCCGGGACGGTCAGTATAGCGATGATTAAGACCAGCAGCATCCAGTATGGTTGGAAACAGATCGAGCAGACTGGTAAGCCCTTCATAACGGGTGCCGGCATGCAAATGATCCGGTAAGCGCATCAGCAAAGGTACACGCAGGCTCCCTTCAAATCCAAAGCACTTGTACCACAGCCGATGGTCACCCAACAAATCTCCATGATCGGATGAGAAAATCACCAAGGTGGAATCAGCAAGCCCTTGCTCGTCCAGAGCATCGAGAATTCTCCCTACCTGCTCATCGATGAACGTAATGTTTGCATAGTAATAGGCCTTTGCCTTTCTTCCAGCTTCTTCGGAGTACAGGTCGAACTCCTTCGCTTTACGATACGAAGCAAAATAGGGGTTCAAAGAGCAGCCATCCTGTTCAGACACCCAAGGCTCATCCATCTGGGCCGGGTCATACATAGCAAGCAGATGTTGCGGGCAATCGTAGGGGACATGGGGTTTTACGAAGGAAGACCACAAAAAGAACGGCTTATTCTTCGGCCTGCACTCCTTCAGCCATGCTACCGTCTGGTCTCCGCACCACTGAGTGACATGCGTTTCCTTGGGAAGTGGAGCAACCAGGGGCTTAATCTCGTTGTATCCAATCTCCGTGGGCTTGTCCCATCCCCACAGCTTGCGCTCAGCGAGGAACTTGTCATAATCATCGAGTACAATATCGTCTGCTTTCTTTGCTGTGCGAACACCACGGGTCTCCTCTGAAAGAATCATATGATGCATACCATACGTCTCTTCATAGGGTGTGTTGGAAAAATGCATTTTCCCAATAGCTTGGCAATGGTATCCACTTTCTGCAAGAAGACCGGCTATGGTTTCTCGGTTATCCACACTCTTCGGATAGGAGTTCTCCATACATTGCAATGCTGAACTGCTCTTACCTGTCATGACTGAAGCACGGGCAGGCATGCATAAAGGACACGGGGTTATGGCTGTTTCAAAGACCACCCCTTGGGCGGCAAGCCTGTCCAGGTTCGGTGTATGAATTTTCTGATTACCATATGCAGCCAAGGTATCCCACCGTTGCTGGTCTGTGAAAATCATAAGAATGTTTGGCTTTTCCTGCATGCTTTACCCCTTGAGACCGGTTGTTGCGATACCTTCCACAAAATATTTCTGCGCCGAGAAAAACAGGGCAACCACCGGAATGATGGAAACAAACGACATTGCCAGAATCTTGTTCCATTCTATAGCTGCCTGGGCATCGATGGACATACGCAAAGCCAGGGAAACCGGATAGTTGGCAATACTATTGATGTAGATCAAAGGATTGAAGAAATCATTCCAAGTCCACATGAATTGAAAGATAAAAACGGAAAACAACGCTGATTTGCACAACGGCAGGATAATCAACACCAAGATCCTGAACGAACCAAGCCCATCCATCTTTGCCGACTCATCGAGTTCCCGGGGAATTCCACGGATGAATTGGATCATCATGTAGTTGAAAAAAGCCGTAAAGGCAAACAACTGAGGGATAATGAAAGGCTTATAGGAATCCAGCCAACCGAAATCCCTGAACAACAAGTAGCGGGGAATGATGAGTACCGCGTTGGGCAGCATCATGGTGGAGAGCATCAAAGCAAACAGTAAACCCTTCCCCTTGAAATTGAACCGGGCAAATCCATAGGCGACCAAGGTGGAAGAAGCCATGGTTACTACGACGGTGGGAAGTACCATCTTGAACGTATTGAGCAAGAAGTAGCCGAAACTGAATTGACCTGTGCCTTTCCAGCCTTGCACATATCCTGAGAAATTCCAGACTTCAGGGAGCATCTTCAAGCTGGTAAAAATTTCCTTGTTGGACTTGAATGATGAGAAAAAAAGCCAAATCAAGGGGTAAATCATCACAAAACCCATCAAAGAGAGAAAGAGATAGGTGATAGCATTACTGCGTTTCTTGTGTATATTCATAGTCACCCCTACTCTAAATAATAGACAAATTTGTCCGATTTTCTGAATACCAGCATCGTCGCGATGAGGATGATGACAAACAAGAACCATGAGAGGGCTGACGCATACCCCATCTTGAAATTTGCAAAAGCTTCGTCATACAGCTTCATCATATATAAATACGTGGATCGCATCGGACCGCCATGGGTGATGACAAAAGCACTGGTAAAAGACTGAAATGAATTGATGAGCTGCATAATAAGGTTGAAAAATAGGGCTGGGGTAATCAGAGGCAAGGTAATAAAGAAGAATTCTTTCATTTTTCCTGCCCCATCGATATGACAGGCTTCATAGAGTTCCTTGGGTATCTGCTTCAAGCCGGCCAAGAATATGACCATGGATGAGCCGAACGACCAAACAACCAAAAGACTGATGGTAAAGAGCGCATACCGAGGATGCTCCAGAAAGGGGATTGCGGGAATTCCAACTTTTCCCAACAGAGAATTTACCAAGCCGGAGAGGGAAAACATGAACCTCCAGAGGATGGAGATGGAAACACTTGCTCCCAGGATCGAGGGCAAATAGTACACGGTGGTAAAGACATTGATGAACTTTAGATTGCGATTGAGCAACATGGCAAAGAACAGCGCCGAGACGATCTTCATCGGAACAGAAAAGAGCACATATTTGAACGTCACAAACAGAGAAGGAAAAAACTCCCTGTCAGAAGTAAACATGTACAGATAGTTGTCGAGCCCAACGAAGCGGGGGCTGTTGAACATGGAGAAATTGGTGAACGAATAGTAGAGCGAAGCAAGCAATGGGTAGGCTCCAAAAACCAAGAATCCAATTACCCATGGCAATACATACAGATACCCTTCATTGAGCGTCTGCCGTGATTTTATACTCTTTTTCATGCAAATATTCCTAAACGGAGTGGGGAGAACCCCCCACTCCACAATCTGATAACCTATCCAGTTATTTCTGTGCTGCTTTCAGTTCACCGAGCTTCCTGTTTACAAGCTTGACATACGATTGGGCAGCCTCTTCGGGAGTACTTCTACCGAATGCAACTGAAGAAATCATATCGGCACCGATTCTGGCAATCTCATTGTTTCTGATGAGCGTACCTTGGCCGATTCCCTCGCCTGCTTCATTGGCATACTGCATTGCCTTGACTACCAGCGGGCTGAGCAAGCCGGCATCGCTGAGCGCCTTGTTCTGTGCTTCACTGACAGGAATGCCACGAGAAAGCTTGAGAAGAATTCCTGCTTCGATATCAGTATTCATCCAATTGATGAATTTTGCAGCCTCGATTGCCTCAGCCTCTGTTGCCGATGCTGCAATGGAGAAAATCTGACCGACTTTTGTTTGGAAATACGGATCTTTTGCACCTTCAAGAATGGGAAGACGAATGACGGTTGCATCCTTCTTGTAATCGCCCATCGCATTCACATAATTCTCCAAGGTGGAGAGCATTCCGAACATAACGCCTGTCTGACCGCCAACCCATTTGGGGTTCTGGGGATAGTTGCCGGTATACAGTTCAAGCGTCCCAAGCGGCTCTACAACCTTCTCATCGAAATAACGCTTGAGGAAGCGGAAAGCTTCCGTTACCGTGGCTTCGTCATAGCTGAGTTGATAATCGGTTGCGTAAGGAAGACCGGTTTTCTGTACCAAATAGGCAAGGAACCAGTACATATGAATATCGGACGCAGCCATGCCATTCTCAAAGTACAGGGAAGGATCAACCTTCCTCAGTTCTGCACTGAACGCAAAGAAGTCCTCGAACGACCAGTTCTGCTCATAGTCGAAGCCGATTTTGTCCAAAACAGCCTTGTTGACGATCAGGGCATCCGTGTTGACCGAGGAGGGCAGAGCCAGGAGTTGTTCGTTGTAGATAACATTGCTTTCCAAAAAGCCCTGAGGGAAAATGCTCATATCAAGATACTGTCCATACTGCTTCAAATCCTTGACTACAGCTTTCCCCGACCATGCCGATTGCTCTCCCAGCCATGTGAAATGGTTCTGGAAAATGTGAGGGGCATTTCCTCCAGCAAGTTGGGTGTACAACTTCTCACGATAGCCATCCCAACCGCCATATTCACTGACAATCTTGATGTTTGGATTCAATTCCATATACCGCTGGGCAGCAGCAATATAGGCTTCATGGCGGCTGTCGCCACCCCACCATCCAAAGCGCAGCGTAACGGATTGCGGTCCAGCGGGAGCTGATTCCTTTGTCCCTGCTCCAAAGACCAACGTTCCCACCAATACAAGTACGAGACACAGCGCAAAAGCACGTGTTTTCATGTGGTTCCTCCTTGATAGTAATCAATACACCTTCAGTATCTCTTGCACGAGAAAGAGAACACCACATTCAATTCTTATCAATATGAGTCATTCCTTGTTCTCGGTACTCTGTAGGGGCATACCCGAACTGGGCCTTGAATGCCCTTGCAAAATTCGCAGCATTGCTGTAGCCGGTTTGGAGCGCAATATCTTGAATCTGTGTTCTATGATCAGATAACAAGCGTTTTGCCAGATTCATCCGTTCCTGTTGGCAATAGTCTGAGAAATGCATCGAAGTGCGGTCCTTGAACACCTTGGAAACATACGAAGGTGACAATTGCAAATGCGAGGAAATCGATTCCAAGCTCACCGAATCCAGATGGGTGAGAATATAGTTTTTAGCAGTCCGTATTACTGCATCGTCATCGGAGAGTGTTAGGCCGGCATCCGATTGTTTCTGGTCCAACTCATGCTTGAGGTGGCTGAATAACTCTTCCAGTTGCTTAAATCGGGTGGGTTTGAGCAAGTAATCACGGCAGCCATACCGCATGGCAAGGCGGATGTATTCCATATCCTTGAATCCAGTGAGGAAAATAATCGTCAGGCCAAGCTTTCGCTCCCAGACCTCCTTGGCAAAAGAAAGTCCATCCATAACCGGCATGCGAATATCACAGAGGACGACATCCACCGGATGGGAAAGCACATAGGCAAGAGCCTGTTTCCCATCCGCCAAAGCAGCCGCTACTGAAAAACCCACCGCTTCCCAATGATAGGAGGAAAGGCCGCTGCGAATAGAAGGCTCATCGTCCACAATCAATACTGAGTGATTCACCCGTTACGTCTCCTTGTTTTTTTTTTGGATAGTCATGGTAACCACCGTTCCGACTGTCGGTTCACTGCAGAGGGATAGCGTTGTCCCATACAATAGGAACAGGCGTGCATTGACATTGGCTAAGCCGATATGGTCGGTTCTCACCTGCTCGGGATCACTGAAACTTTGGGTCAGGCTTTCAAGCACATGCTTCTCCATTCCTACGCCGTCATCAGAGATGCTGAGGGCCAGAGCATCGGCAACAACTCGGGCTTCAATCGTAATGGTACCCTGCTCCTTTTTCATTTTTATTCCGTGATACAGCGCATTCTCAACGATAGGCTGCAGCAGCATCCTAGGCATTCGAAAGCCTAACGCCTCAGGGGCAATAGTATAGACGGCTTCAAATTTGTCCTGATATCGGATCGCCTGCAACGCAAGATAGCTCCGGATGCTTTGCAGCTCCTCATCCAAGCTTACCATATCCTCAATGGAACTCAGGCTGTATCGCATCAGATCGGAAAGATGCTCGATCATCTGGTTGACTTGGTTTGGCTTGTCAGTCATTTCGTAGACCTTCCAATTCAGGGTTTCCAACGTATTGAACAGAAAATGTGGATTCAATTGGGCTTGCAGTGCCATCAACTGGGCAGTTTTCAGCTTGTATTTGCGGGCTTCAAGTTGAGTTTGCAGGTACGATTGCTGCAAAAAGGTATTGATGATTTGGTGAATGATGTACCCGTACGTAGGCCCTTGCCGCTTGGGGATCTGGGGAAGACTCTCATTGTCTCGTGCTGCTTCCAATAAGTGGATAACTGCATTAATTTGCCGTGTTCTTCGTTGTGTCAGCCATATGGACAAGACGACTCCGATGACCAACGAAAGCAATGAGAGCAGGATGATCAACGTGAGAACCCTTCGATACACCAAAAAAATCACCCCTTTGTCTGAATACAGGGTCAACGTCCACCCGGACGGCTTTGCCACCTCGGTACGAACCGAGTACCGCTGACGAGTCTCTGGTTCCGGAGCAGATCCGAACAGCACCGAGCCATCCACACCGGAAACAAGTGCTTGATGCCCTGCAGCCAACAGACCTGCGTTGAGCAGAGAATCCAGCATGGAAATCCGTAGATTAAAGACAATCACTCCTTCCCCATTGCCAAGGATATGAAAGATGCTGAGCAACTTGAAAGAAAATCCACCGGCAAGGCTCTGCTCGTTGGTCTGAGTCCAGCTTCTTTGTGTTTCTTTCTGGGAAACATAGGCGTCGAACCAGTAGTCGTCCTTGGGGGTAAGCGAGTGTTTGCCTGTATCCGAGAGATAATAGCCATGATCGTTGGTAAAATAGAGATTGATGGAATGAATATATTCGCGGGCATTGCGCATTGAGGAAAGCTGGTCCTTGATGTTGTTGAGCAGGAAAATATCGGTATAACTCATTTCCACTGAGTCCAACAGTTTCCTGGCAACGTAAGACGACTGCCCGTCGATATCGACGGTAAGAATGAGGGGGTTGAACTGGTCGGTTACCGTTGCTACTTTGCTTACCAGTTGCTCCAGGAGAATTTGTGTCTCCTTGTCCAAGTTCTTGCGGATGTACCCATGCAGCAAGTACATGGACAGCGAACCCATAACTACGATAGGGACAAACAGCAAGGCAAGAAAGGCGAACAGGTTGTTGCGAAAGAATACCTTGCGCATCGCATCGAGATTGACTTTCTCAGACATTGCCTTGCTTAACTCCATCGATCAGCACCTCTACAAAGCGGATGTCTGCATTTGTTTCATACGCGAGGATGCCTGGTAAAGTCTCTTGTTTTTCCACTTCGTCTGCTCTGATGAGTCGACCAGTGGCTCCTACCTTCGAAGTAAAGACAATCTGCTCCAAACGGATCCCCTCCAGAAGAAGGTCGGAACAACCTTTCCCCAATACTCCTGGTGACTGCATATCGATAGCGTTGATGTTCCTGACCACTAGATTGGAAAGACATGATGGTAATCCCTCTCCTAGAATTTCATCCTGCCTGCTGACCCAGGGACGAACGTCGAAGAGCCATCCTCCTCCCTGCATGGTAATTCCCTCAAAGAGAATATTCTCAAACCTTTGGTATGTGTCTGAACGGAACTTACAGCGTACCAGACTGTTTTCTCCTTCAACAACGCAGTTTCGTACCACTACATTGCTAACCAAGGCAGCTTCACTTCCCAGGGTAATGACACCGTGTCCGAATCCAAACCGGCATCGTTCTACCACGATATTTTCAGTTGGGAGATTTATTCTATGAGCTTGCGGCCCTTTACCGCCTTTTATGCATACGCAGTCATCATCGGTGGAAAAAGTACAATCGGAAATGGTCACATTCGAGCATGCATCGATGTCGATTGCATCACTGCTTGCAGCCCGGACACCTTCATGAGGTGCTTGAATGGTAAGAGCTTTGATGGTGATATTGTGGCTCAGATAGAGGTGCAGATTCCAAAACGCAGAGTTTTGTAGGGTCAAACCCTCCAAGTGTATGCGATCACAATCCTCAAAGTAACAAAGTCTGGGTCGCATGATGTCACGATTACTGAAAGCAGCGTTGCTTGCAATAGCAGCCTGCCTTGCATCCCAAAACTGTTCCCAGAAGGGAAAGCCATTCCCGTCGAGTGTACCTTCTCCATATACCTTTACATCCGAGAGATGCATACCGTTCAAAAAGCCTACAGGCCAGGTACAGAGTCTGCCTTCGAAACGCGTCTGTTGGATGGGATAGTCAGCAAGATTTGGTGAGCCAAGGAGGGTTGCACCCTTGCGAATCTCCAACGCCATGCCTTGTTTGAGAAACAATGCCCCACTGAGATAGATTCCATCAGCAACCACAACAACCGCTTGTTGGGTAGCTGCCTCATCTATCGCAGCTTGTATGGCAAGAGTATTCAGTGTCCTTCCGTCCCCAATTGCTCCAAATGCCCTGATGTCCAATTCCATTACAGCCCCCTCGGTGTATACATCAAAAGCAGAATACCATGCTTTTGCTTTTTCGGGCTGCATTCAAATTGCTGTTGATGATTTTCTTAGTAATGCATGGTCACACCATCCGACCAATTCCCAATGTACTCACCAATAGGGCGTCTCAGGTGAGCCTTCCAGCTTCCCCGCATACTCCGCTTCCAGACAAGCCAGCAAGAATGGCCCAACTCCTTGCAGGTTGTCTTCAACGATGGGCTCCCGCTCAGTATAGTAGGCAAAACTGCCATCCCTGAAAGGACACTCCGGGTAATACTTTCCTAAACCTGCCCCCCTGCAAATATCCCTTACATGCATCTGACCATCTGCATCGGAATACACCTTATGCTCACATAATCCCGAAAAGCCCTTTAGACCCGCTGCTTGAGCATCCTTAGCAAGATTGCTGTCCAACCAACCTTTGCGTACCATTTTCAATAAGAAATAGACAAACATCGCTGAACCGGAACTCTCCAGATAATTCTTCCCACGACCTCCCTGATCAAGCACTTGCCACCAAAGACCTGTTTCACAATCCTGCACAGAGAGTAAAGGACGAACCAAAGCTGTAGCCAAATTCAGTAATCGATTCTTATAGGAATCATAGATCGCCTCTTGAGGAATAAAGTCTGCAATGTCGACTAATGCCATGCAATACCACCCGAGAGCACGCGACCAAAAGCATTGGGATAGTCCTGTAATTGGATCACTCCATGCCATTTGTTTCGACTCATCCCATGCATGAAACAGAAGCCCGGTTTCCTGATCGTGTGTTTTCTCGAATATCAATTCACATTGCGAAACCAAGTCATCCAGACATGCACCCACCCTATGGTTCAACACCGCATAGCGGAGGTAGAAAGATCCTTGCATATACAGCCCATCAAGCCACATTTGATTGGGATAGATCTGCTTATGCCAGAATCCATGAGATTTGGTTCGAGGTTGCGTTGTTAATTGGGAAAAGAGTACATCCAGATACGTGCGATATCGCTCTTCACCCGTACGAGCATAGAGATCAAACAACACCTTACCCGGATTCACTTGATCAAGACTATACTCGTCAATACTGTACCCATGAATGGTGCCGTCGCTATGCAGAAACGCATCATACTGGTGTTGCACCCATGCAAGCCAATCCGGCTTCCCAAGAACTTTCCCAGCTCTATACAGGCACTCCAGGCCAAGGGCTGTGACATAATGCCACACAGGGGCCGTTGCTTCGTATCTCTGCATCAAAGACAGTGCAATCCGTTCAGCGTAGGAATGTGTTTGGTCACTCATTTGGATTCTCCTTGGTAAAGTCCAATAGTATCTTCATGCGTACTCCTGTGCCTTGAGAGAAATACTCAAAGGCCTTCGGAGCCTCCAGAAATGGATATATCCGGCTGATGAGCCCCTCGATGGGGAAATTGTTTTGGCCTAGCATAGCCAGAACGCTCCGAAAGTCTTCATCCAAAGCGTTGCGAGAGCCATGGATGAGCAACTCTTTCTTCTGAATTTGTGTAAAATTGAACAAGGCTTCCTGCTTTCCTACTCCTATCTGGATCACTCGTCCTCCAAATGCAGCAGATTCAATACAGGCAAGAAAGGTTGAGGCGGCTCCAACAGCTTCTACCACGACATCAAAGCCATTGTGGTTGGTTACGTGTTGTACCTGTTCCTTGAAATGATCGGCATCGTCGTTGAGCAACGTCTGGTTGAACCCCAACGACTGTGCAAATTGCAGCTTCACAGGATCGATATCAGCTATCCAGACATTTGCCTTCAACGCCCGTAATGTGAAGGCACAAAGCATACCAATCGTTCCGGAACCCATAACTAGGACAGTTTCACCTGCCTTCACGTTGGCTTTCCGCACTCCATGATGGGCAATACAGAAAGGTTCTACCATAGCAAGCGTGGTTGGTGATAAACCATTTCCCTGATACAAGCGATTGATGGGCATCGTGATGTATTGACTAAAAGCACCATCACGTTGGACGCCCATTGTCTGATTTTCCATACAAGCATTGACCAAGCCATGTCGGCAAGCATAGCAGTGGCCACAATTGAAGTAAGGATTGGCAGTTACTACCATGCCTGTAGTCAATCCGTACTCATTCGGGCCGATTTCCACGATTTCTGCACTGAATTCATGCCCGGGTATCCGCGGGTACGACACATAGGCAAAGGTTCCGCGGTACGAGCCCAGGTCACTACCACAGATCCCTCCATACAGAATTCTCAGGAGAGCTTCGCCCTGCTTGGGCTTGGGTATGATCTGTGTAACAAGCTCTACGAGATGAGGTGCGCTAATCTGGACTGCTTGCATAAATCCTTCTTTTTCTACCAGCTACATGCTTTGTTATATATATCATAATTTCAACCCTATTTTCGGTAATTGTCAATAAAAAAACATTAGCATTTTGCGAAAAGTATTATATTTTTCTATATTATATAATTTTATATAGAATTTTATCCATATCAGAAATAGTCTAATTTTTAATAGAGGAATGACAACTATAATTTATTTCGATTTTTTTTGACAGCACCGCTTTTGTTATATACAATAGAACCAAGGATGAAACACCGCATGGCAAACAATGTGAGTCTTCGAATACAAGCCTATACCACCATCAAGAACAAGATTATCAACTGTGAGTATCGACCTGGTTCCATGATCAATGAAGAGAAACTGATTGCAGAACTCAACCTGACTCGAACGCCAATCCGTGATGCATTGGGACGACTCGAACAGGAAGGGTTGCTGACCATCAAACCTAAAAAAGGCATTCTCATTACTCCCCTCCATCTCGAAGAGGTAACCTATCTGCTTGAAGCGCGTATGCTCTATGAACTATACGCCATCCGTGAATATGGGCGTTTCATCCCCGAATCCGAGCTCTTAACCTGTTATCAGGAGCTTAAGGCTACCGTCGGACATCCAGCGAAGGAATCTTCAAACCCTTTGGATGCCAGGTTGCATGCATTGATCATCGATGCGGTGCCCAATACCTATATCCGATCTCATCATGCCATGGTTGACGACCAGATCAGGAGATTGAGAATTCGGCTGAGAATCCTGACCGGGTCCACTCAACAACGGTTGGTACAATCACAACAAGAGCACCTGAGCATTCTGTCCGCGTGTCTGAAAAAAGATTGGACGGAAGCAGAAGAAGTACTCCGTATTCACTTAAAGCATTCAAATGACTCTGTCATTGAATTGTTTCTCTCACAACTGACAACACACAAACAAGAACAATCGGAGAAGGAAGAACGATGAAAATCACTACCGTGGAAGCACGAAATATCCATTATATAAGCACGATGGTTCGCGATGGGGAAGGTCACTCACACCCCGGCAAAGCCCATGATGCATACCTGCCGTTCCTATCCATCACGTGCGATGACGGAACCGTTGGATATGCCATCGGAGGCAGGATGGATGTCCATACGCTTCAGCATATCGTAGGGCCTGCTCTCATAGGGGAAGACCCCTTCATGCGTGAGCAGATCTGGCAAAGAATGCGTACATGGCAACGTCTGCATCCCAGTTTTACCGACCGTACACTCAATGCTCTTGATCTCGCACTCTGGGATATCTGTGGAAAAGCATGCGGACAGCCTGTGTATAAACTGCTTGGAGGCTATAGGGACAAGGTCCCCTCCTATGCCTCCATCATGGTCGGCGATACTATCCCTGGAGGGTTGGATAGCCCACAGGCATATGCAGATTTCGCTGTGAAACTCGTTGAACAAGGGTATACCGCAATAAAATTGCATACATGGATGCCCCCCCTCATTCCAAAACCAGATCCAAAACTCGATATCAAGGCATGCCGTGCCGTTCGTGAAGCAGTCGGTCCTGAAATTGAATTGATGCTCGATCCCTACCACGACTATTCACGTCAGGAAGCATATTACCTAGCGAAAGAACTGGAAGCCCTCGATTTTCTCTGGCTTGAAGAACCCATGGATGAAAATTCAATCGCCTCCTATCAGTGGTTGCAGTCAAAAACCAAGTTGGCGCTATGCGGGCCTGAGACAGCTGCAGGAAAAACCCAGAATCGTGCAATGTGGATTACCAGTAATGCTGCCGACCTTGGGCGGGCGGGAACCGAGGATATGGGTGGAATCACGGCTGTCATGAAGAGTGTGCACCTCTATGAAGCCTTCGGGATGTCTGTTGAACTCCATGGAGGAACTATCGGCAATCTTCATGTGCTCGGGGCAATGGGTATTCCGGGAAAATATTATGAGCGGGGAATGCTCCACCCACTGCTGGATTACGAAACTCCCAAACCTTGGTTTACCCGTTTGTATGACCCTATGGATCGAGAAGGCATGGTTGCAATTCCCCAAGAACCAGGATTGGGTTGGAACCTGAATATGGAATATATCCAAGACAATTTGCTTTAGGGCAGTCAAAAGGATGGAAGCAGATGAGAACACAGAAAGGAACGTTGATTAAGGATATCAAGCGCCAGAAATACATCTATCTCATGATTTTCATCCCTCTTGTTTTTTATGCTGTGTTTAAATACATACCACTTTGGAATGCCCAGATAGCGTTCCGGGATTTCAAATCGGTACGGTATGGAATTCTGAACAGCCCCTTCGTCGGCCTCAAGAACTTCAAGGAGTTCATCAGTTCCTACTACTTCTGGAATTTGATCAAGAACACCTTGATGTACAGTTTTGGAAAGTTGCTTGTCAGCCTCCCAAGTGCCATTGTGCTAGCGTTGGCAATCTATGAATGTAGAAGACCGATTCTCCGAAAAACTGTACAAACACTAGCCTACCTTCCCCACTTCCTTTCTTGGGTAATTATGTATGGCATTCTGTTATCCTTGCTTGCACCTGGTGACGGTGTCGTAAATGACCTGCTTAAAACCCTGGGCAAAAAGCCAATTGACTTTTTGACCAACTCAAATGTATTTCCGTTTCTCGTCATATTCTCCGATGCATGGAAAGAGATGGGGTGGTCGGCGATCATATTCATAGCGGCATTGATGGGAATTGATGTGTCTCTCTTCGAAGCAGCAATGGTGGAGGGAGCAACCAGTTGGCAACGGGTGAGATACATCACCTTGCCGGCGATCAGGCCGGTTATCGTCATCGTTTTGCTTCTGAAGATCGGCACTATTATGGAAGCGGGATTCAATCAGATTTTCATGCTGTACAGTCCTGCAGTCTACAATGTTGCCGACATCATCGATACCTGGGTGTACCGTCAAGGCTTGCTGGATGGACGGTTTGGCCTGGCAACCGCGGCCGGTCTGTTCAAAGGCGTTATCGGGATGTTGTTGATCTTCATCACCAATTACTTCTCCAAGAAATACACCGACAACTCATTGTTCTAACAAGGAGCGAGGCATGGAACAAAAACACCTGAAAACATCAGTGACCATAAAACAGACAGGAGCAGACAAGAGCTTCAGTGTTATTGTGAATCTGTTTATGGTTCTTATCCTTCTGGTCTTGGCCATCCCACTTTGGAGCACCATTACCCTTTCACTACGTCCCGCAACCTTTATCGGAACCTACATTGAAGGAATGGCTTTGCCTCCATGGAATTGGTCCTTTGCGGCATATGAAGCATTGCTGGGCAACAACGGCTTCCTTTTGGCCTTCATGAATAGTTTTAAGATTCTCGTGCAAGGTGTCGCTGTAGCACTTCTGTTGACCATTCCACTCGCTTACGGCCTCTCGGTCAAAAACCTCAGGGGCAGAAAATGGATTACCATATTCATCATTATTCCCTATATATTCAATGTAGGATTGGTACCGATATACATCCTGATTGCCAAGCTGAGACTTATCAATCACCTTTCTTCCATCTATCTACCGGTAGCCATCGGAACATACAACTGCTTGATCATGAAAAGCTTCTTTGAGGGAATTCCCAATGAACTGAAGGAAAGCGCCTACATTGACGGATGCAATGATGTACAAGTTCTCATCAGAATTATCCTACCCCTTTCAAAAGCCATCATCATGACTATTGGTCTCTATTACGGGGTTGCTTTCTGGAACGACTATTTCCATCCGATGCTGTATTTGAATAAGGACTATCTACGACCGTTGCCGATTTTGCTCCGAAATATTCTCATGGCTGCAGGCATGAATGAATTCGTGGAAGCAAAGGCATTCGGGGAAGCTCCGATTGAAGCAATTAAAGCGGCATCGGTTTTCATGTCCGCAATTCCTATGATTATCGCATATCCATTTGTTCAAAAATACTTTACCAAAGGAACTCTCTTGGGGAGTGTAAAAGGATAAAGTATTATTATATTTATACTTGCAAAGGAGGTAGGTATGAACAAGAGATTGATTGTTGTATCGGTGCTACTACTTATCGGCATCACCTTGGTATTTGCTCAAGGGGGCACTGAACCGACAGCAAAGAGTGATGGACCAACCAAGATTGAGATGTGGTACAATGCCACGCAAACTGAGGTTGGACCGTTGCCGGATGACTGGGTTGGATACCAGATTCTCAAGGATCGATTCAACATCGAATTGGAGGCTTCTTCACTGCCTTCCAGCACAACCGACCAGGACATGAAAATCCAGGCTGCATCTGCAGCAGATACGCTTCCAGACTTCTTCGTGGCAAACAGGGAAGTATGGCTTAGGCTGGCAAACAACGGGATGCTCGCTGATGTAACGGGCTTGTATGAGAAGATGCCGAATCGTACAGGAATCATGTTTGATAAGGATGCAATCAGTTTTACCTCATTGGATGGTCATAGCTATGGATTTGCAACTCCTGCCATGATTTCTCGCAATGAAGGCCTCTTAATCCGCAAGGATTGGTTGGACAGACTGGGCCTATCCGTACCTAAAACCACTGACGAGCTTTTACAGGTGATGAAAGCCTTCACCTTCCAAGATCCCGATGGAAATGGACGCAATGATACGTGGGGATATGGAGCCTTCATCGAGTTAACCACCTATGAAGCATATCCTGGTAGAAGGTTTGAACCGTTGATGGGAGCTTTTGGGATTGAAGGGACTTGGAACATGACTGCATCAAACTTTGGGTTGCAGATTCATAAACCAGAGTTCTATGAGTACATGAAGTACATGAAAACCATCATCGACGAAGGCTTGATAGATCCCAACTGGATGGCTTACAAGAAGGATGATTTCCGTGCTGCATGGAAACAAGGCAAGTTCGGTATCATGCGCGAGCAAAATGCCGCCTTTGCAGCAAAAAACAATTACTCGCCGTTTGATGCCAATTTCCCTGATGGAGAGTGGATCATTGTCGATCCTCCCGTGGGACCTTCCGGAAAGAATTCTGTCGGCCCCGAGACCCGCGGCCTGAGAATTTGGAGCATCAGTGCAAAGGCTGCAGAGGAAGGAAAGGCAGAAAAAATTGCCGAGATGTTTGAATGGATGGCTTCGGGAGAAGGCTATTTACTTTGCGGCTGGGGTCAGGAAGGAATCAACTATACGTTGAAGGACGGAATCCCCGTAACCGTGCCCGGAGAACTCGGATTTGAAGGACCGGTTGGCCAGACCTACATCCAGCTCAGGAGTATGGCATTCAACTACTCTTCCGATACCGAGTTGATTAGTAGATACCCTGTCTATACCACCGATGTCTCCAAGAAGCAGATGAGTGCCCTCTGGGCTCTCAGGGAAATGCAGGGCAAGAAGTGGACCAACAGTATGGGCGCTGACAGCATGCCTGTTCCTTCTACCGACCTGAAGACGTTCTACGAGCAGGGATTGGCAGAGTTCTTTACCGGAAAGCGTGCATTGACTCCGGAAAACTGGAAATCCTTCATTGCAGAATTTGATAAGATTGGTGGAACCGCCTGGGAGAAAGCCGGTCTTGAGTATGCCAAGGCAAACAGTTATTTGAAGTAAGCAGACAGAACATGCAGGAAAGGCCATGGGTGGTGAAGCATCCTTGGCCTTTTCTTGTATGTTCCGGTAAGAAGCATTGGTACCATCAAACATGCTGGTACTGGGGAATTTCTCTACTTTCGACGGTAATTCGGCAATAAAATTACCCGAAAGGGTATAATTACCTAGAGAATAGGCAGGTAAATACCCGTTCGGGTGTAGTATCCCAAATAACGCTTGCTTTATTACCCGTTCGGGTATAAAATTAACCTATGGATGCAATTGCACGATTTATCAAGGAACAAAGAAAACGGAATAAGCTTACCCAGGAAGAATTTGCCCTACGATCGGGACTTGGCCTTCGGTTTGTGCGCGAACTGGAACAAGGCAAGCCTACTGTAAGGCTGGATAAAGTTAATCAAGCGTTGGCTATGTTTGGAAGCCAGGCAGTACCGGGCCCTATTGAGCAGAAGGAAGAAATCTGAACACCCCTGGGCAAGCACCACCTAACGAATATCATGAAATTCGTTAGGTAGGAGTTGCATGTTTCACCCAACATGTACATAGAGTCCTTGCAAAAAGAAGGACTAAGCAAACTTGGTTTCTTTCTTCAAAAATCAGAAATTACTTGAAGAATTTCAGCCTCTTCTTGATCAGAGAACACAAGGTTTTGCAGGGCCATCAAATTATCATCAATCTGAGAGAGGTTACTCGCTCCAACTATGACACTCGACATCCCCTTCCTGCTCAGCACCCAAGCAAGAGCCATATGAGTGAGACTTTGTCCCCTTGCTTGGGCAATTTCGGCGAGTCTTGCAACTCTCTTGTTTACCTGCTCAGTAACTGAGACAGGGGTAAGGAAGACACTTCCTCCTGCAGCACGAGATCCTTCAGGAATCCCATGCAAGTACTTCCCTGTCAACAGTCCTTGGGCTAGCGGAGAATACGCAATAGCCCCAACACCTTGTTGGGAAAGAACATCCAACAACGCCGCCTGCTCTGTAGCCAGTAAAGAGAACCGCATCTGATGCACCAAGCAAGGAACCTTCTCTGCTTGCAAGAAGGCAAGCATCGAGAGGGTTTCCTCCATTCCATAATTACTGATACCAACATAGAGGGCCTTACCAGCTCGTACTATGCTTGTAAGGGCTTGCGCGGTCTCTTCGAGTGGAGTAGAGGGATCGCTTCGATGATGGTAAAAAATATCAACATATTCCAAACCCATCCGCTTCAAACTCTGGTCTGCGCTTGCAATAAGGTGTTTTCTACTGCCCCATTCACCATAAGGGCCTTCCCACATGAAATATCCTGCTTTTGTCGATATCACCAGTTCATCACGATACCTACCCAATGAATTACGAAGAATGGAGCCAAACACCTCCTCCGCACTTCCAGGAGGAGGGCCATAGTTGTTTGCAAGATCAAAATGTGTAATGCCTCTATCGAAACACCCCTGTACAAGGTGTTTGCAGTTTCCTAAATCTGCAGCTTCTCCAAAATTGTGCCACAATCCGATACTGATCGCAGGTAGCAACAAACCACTCTGGCCGCACCTTCTATACTCCATGGAAGCATATCGTGAATCAGCTGCTTGATATTCCATGGCTTAGGCCTGCCCTACCGCTGCCAAATTACTACGCAGACCTTCGGCGAGAATACGGGAATCTTGGCCAAATACAACCCACTGCACCCCTTTCTGTTTTACCCGAACTGCATCATCCTTGGTTGGGCCGATTGCTGCACCAAGAACGATGTTTGCACCCCGAACTTGTTTGCAAATATCATCATACACTTCCTCAAGTTGATAGTGGTCCTCGCAACCTGCGATACTCCTTCCTAAATCAGCAGCCCCTATGAATAAAGAATCAATTCCTGGGACTTTGATGATGTCAGATACGTTCCTATATCCCTCTATTGTCTCGATCTGCAATATTTTCCATACCTTCGAGTAAGCCTCTTTCAAATACGTTGCCTCGTCATCCAAGCCATATCTGATTGCACGAACTGGACCCTGCCCCCGTATTCCATGCAACGGACTATCGGGATAGGCACACGCTGCAATAGCAGTCCTGGCAATGTCTGCTGAGTCACAAAAAGGGAATATGATGCCGTCAGGACCCATATCAAGAATTGCTTTTACGATAGAAGGTTCCACGGCTCTAACTCTTACAAATGCACAACAACCCGATCCCTGGGCAGCACGGATATGGAACAATATCTCCTGCCTATCGAGCGCTCCATGCTCTGCATCAATCCAAACATAATCATAGCCGCAATATCCAGCCATTTCGCTGGATACGCTATCTGCCATTGTGATAAACACCCCTTTAACCAAATCACCCTGCGCAATCTTTTCTCGTACCTTATCAATTCTCGTCATTTGCCTCACCCTTTTATCCTTTTACTGCACCTAGAGTAACACTTGAAAGAAACTTATCTTGAAAAAGAAGAAATACAACAATAAGAGGCAGTGTCACCAAGGTGCACCCTGCCAAGACCAACTCCCAAGGCACACTGCGTGCAGAATCAATCTCGTTGAGTGTGGGGAGAATAACCATAATTGGCATAAGCCGTTCTTTTGTCAGCATGATTTTTGGGAATAACAACTCATTCCATTTGCTGAGGAACTGCAGGATGGCAAGAGCACCGAGTGCTGGCACCGATATCGGCAGTATCACTTTACGAAAGATGAAAAAATCACCTGCCCCATCAATTCTGGCAGCCTCTATCAAAGAGTCGGGAATAGTGACCATGTACTGACGCATGAGAAACAGGGCAAATACATTGGCAATCCCAGGAAAAATCTGGACCTTATAGGTATTAAGCCAATTAATGCGTGAGAAAAACAAATAGAGAGGAGTAATGTTCAGTTCCACAGGAATCATCATGGTTATCAGCAAGAGGATAAACATGATGTCTCTACCCTGAAAGCTGAACTTTGCAAAGGCAAACCCTGCAAGACTTGCTATCCCCAAAACACACAAGGTATACAGAATGGCCACATAGAGGCTATTGCCATAGGTGCGCACAATCAAACCTGAATTAAAGGCAAATAAGCGGAAAAAATTCTCCAAGGTAGGATTGATGGGAATCCCAGTGACATGTAATGCAAGCTCCTCTGCACTCTTCAGGGAACCCGATACCATAATGAAAACAGGATAGATGAGCACCAGACAAACCAGTATAAGCAAAGCATGCATGAATACTTGGTTCAAAATGCGATTTCTCATGCTGCATCCTCCCTGAATAATCGCAATTGAAATAGAGTCAAAGCAAGAATCACCAATACCAGCACCCAACCAGCTGCGCTTGCCATACCGAATTGGCCTCCCCCCATGCTGTTGATGATGAGATTGATATAGGGTGCAACCTGCATCGGAGGATCATAATTGAGAGCAAGCAAAAGATTCGGTTCGGTGTAGATTTTTAAGGAGCCAATAGCATTGGTTATGAAAGCCAGCATAAACGTTGGCTTCATCAAAGGGATGATGATTGAGCGTATGGTTGAGAAGGACCCCGCTCCGTCGATGGTGGCTGCTTCCAGAATATCATCACCGATGGTAGTCAAACCCGATAAGAAAATGATGAAATACCAGCCTGTACCTCGCCATGTCAGTAACGCAACTACGACCCATCGCATCAATACAGGATCGGATAGGAAGGGAATTGGATGTCCGGCCAATTGGCTGAAAACACCGACCCTATCTCCAAAAATAATCTTGAAACAGAGACTGCTGGCAACTACCGCACAGACTTGGGGAAGAAAAAGTATGGGTTTGTATATGCTCTGAAACCTTCTGACAGGTTTGGAACGCACTGCAAGTGCCAAGCTGAATGAGAGAATCATTACAGGAATAAAACTTCCCAGAAAATACCAGAGAGTATTTCCCAGACACATCCACATGGTTTTATAGGTAAGCAGATTCTTATAATTCGTGAAGCCGATGAATGTTGCCTTACCATATCCCTTGTAGCGGAAAAAACTCAATCCCAGGGAATACAGGGCTGGATATACAAAAAACAAGGCATACGAAACAAGAAAAGGAAGAATAAAAAGATAGGGCATAGACCAATGTTGGCCCTTCATTCCCTGCATGGAACGTGCTTTCATGAATTATTCTCCTGGAAAGGGGCTGCAAGCCGGTTAGGCCGGCTTGCAGGCATCTGAGTTAAGCTTATTTGTAAGGATTACCGATCTGGTTGGTCATATCACGCTGTGCTGATTGCAACGCCTGGTCAAGAGTCATCGCCCCTCTCAGGTATTCATCCAGATACTGCAATGCAATAGTGATTTCCTGTGTTGAAGCCGGGGTGAACGGATAGACTTTCAAGTATCCAAGCGTCTCAAAGTTAACTGGGCCAAGACTGGTGGCATAGTACTTGTGCGGGGCATTGAAGTACGGGTCTTCCTGGGCTGTCTTAAGCGCCGGGATAATGCCGGTTTCATCAAAAATTATCTTGGATGCATCCAGATCAAAGCAGAGCTTGGCAATATAGGATGCCGCGACTTCCTTGTTCTTGCTGGCCTTGGGTACTACCCAAATTGCTCCACCTGCATCCGATCCATATCTGATTTCTTCCGGCCATGGTGCAATTGCCCATTTTCCCTGCTGCTCGGTCAAGCCGAAGTTCATGAAATCAGTCTTGAACCAACCACCGAGTAACTGACTTACCAGTTCACCACTGTTGAAAGCTGGTTTCCAGTCGGCACTCCATTCGGCAACTGAACTATTAACCGAAGAGGTATGCAGCTTTTTAATTCTCTCAAAGGTAAGCTTCACGTCGGGATCGGAGGCAAGGTCATACACTCCATCTTCATTGCAGAAGGATCCATTGGTTCCGCTGAGCATCATCATCAGGTCGTAGCTGCGTGCGGGAATATTATAGTTCTCCATACGTGCATTGGGATATTTCTGCTGGATTTTCTTCCCAACTGCAATGAAATCATCCAATGTTTTTACTTGATAGGGATCGATTCCCAGCTCGGCAAAAATGTCAGCTCTATAGAACCATACTTTTGGTTTGATTTCACGCGGGAAGGCATAGTAAGTGCCTTTGTATTGCATCACCGTTTTTGCTGCTTCAATGAGGGTGTCTTCATACGGGGAAATATAGACACCAACTTCTTCAAGAACACCAGCCTCAGCAAACTCGGGCAACTGGGTGTAGTTCAACCTGATCAAATCAGGGATATTCTGACCAGAAGCAAGGGCCAAGCGCAATTTCTGAGCGACATCTCCGTCACCGCTTCCACCGAGTTGGACCTCAATATCGACTTTCCTGTCGATCTCAGGATTTGCTGCCAAAAACTTTGCATTGATGTGTTCATAATTGGCGGTAGCGGGGAAAACCATCATTTTCAGCGCAACCGGTTCCCCATCCCAAACATTTGCACGTACTGCTTGTGCTTCAACAGGGGCTACCGTCTCCTTGCTCCCCGCCGCAAACAATGAAGTGATACAAACGAAAGCAACGAGTACCATAATACCGTACTTTTTCATGAATCCTCCTCTTGGATGGTTTCCATCCTTCCTTTTGAAATACATTGACAGTATAGGGGGTAATCTTTTACCGAAATACTCCAAGAAATGTACTATAATCTTGAATATCTTCAGATTTGCCTAACCATCAGGGGAGTACAGCATGTATTCAGTTGCTATTGTCGATGATGAGCGAATGACCCGGGAAAGTATATCCAGCCATATCGATTGGACAAAGCTACAGATGCATATTGCGTTTACTGCAACAGATGGTATAGATGCCCTGCACAAGTTTGCTGAGCATCCCATTGATATTCTTATTACCGATATTCGTATGCCGCATATGAATGGAATCGAATTGGCTATGCATGTACGAGCGAAACACCCTGCATGCAAGATTCTCTTTCTCAGTGGATATACGGATAAGGAATATCTCAAATCGGCAATTACGTTAAAGGTCGAGCAATATATTGAGAAACCCATCGATATTGCCGAACTTACCGCAGCATTGCAGGCTATCGGAGCACACCTTGCTGCAGAGCACATGCATCAAATCACCTCGCCGCTGTTCCCAACTGCCTTGGTGCAAGCATCACGGTTGGTAAAACAGGAAATCGCAAAGGAGTTGGTACTTCCTGCAAATGGAGGGTATCACTATGTACACTCACGCTATTATCCTCTCTATTTCGACTGGAAAGAGCAGGATACCTATCAAGTCTTTTGCATCTATGCGCATGCATCGATGCCGATTCTCGATGAATTGTATGTCTGTACTGAGGAACTTGAAGCCGATGGGCTTGTCTCAGACTTCATGGCTACGAACGTCAACAATCATGGTATTGCATTGATCACCCATCAAACCATTGACCCGACTTTCCCCAAAACGCTCCATGAGAAGATACAAAAGCTTGGAGAACAAGGCATTTCCGTTGGATATAGTCACCCGATTACATCGATTCATAGTATCCCAGAGTCCTGGGATAGAGCACAAACTCAATGTTCAATGTGGTTTTATGTAGGGAAAGCAAGCCTGCTGGGGCCTGATGTAAACCTGCAAATGACAGAGTTTCTTGTAGAACAAGCTCTCCCAGCTTTGAACTTCTCCTGTGTACAAGCAATGTTCTGCACCCTCTTTGAAAATCCTCCCAAGGACCTAAAAGCAGCGAGGAAGTATCTCTACGCCCTTTACCTAAAAATGATGGAGTTGACTATCAATGACAATCGCATGAACTTTTCTGATTTCGCAGAGTATTCGCTGATGGAACTTCGCGAACTAATTCTTTATGGCATGCATGTGTTCGGCACGTTGGGAAGCGATACCTACGATCCAAAAATAAAGGATGCAATTCACTACATTTTATGGCATTACACAGATAAGAACCTTTCCATCAAGGTATTGGCTGAGCATACCGGCTTATCGCAAAATTATTTATGCTCGTTGTTCAAGCAACACACGGGTACCACTATCAACAATGTCTTGATCGATGTCCGCATCGAGAAAACAAAGAAATTACTCCGTACAACAGATTTGAAAATGTATGAGATTACTCAAAAAGTAGGTATGGCTGACCCAAATTACCTGAGTAGCCTTTTTAAAAGTCACGTAGGAGTTACCCCCAGCCAATATCGAGACTATGAGGTAAAGGGGTTACCCTATGCATAAGCCGATTCGCTTTGCCACCCGACTCAGTATCGCCTTCATGCTGTTGCTGCTCATCCCCCTGCTTGGAATCACGTTCCTGAACTATCGGAATTTTCGGAGGACAACACTCTCTCAGACACTTGATCTGAACGAACGTTCCCTGAAACAGACTTCGGCTTACCTCAATTATACATTGTCTTCGCTCAACAACATCATTGACACCCTGAGTTTTGATGAGACAATCCAATCAGTGCTAAAAACAGAATCCCTGTACGACCGAGCAATGGAAGGCAATTGGTTTCTCCAACGAACTGATGTTCTTAACATAATCTATAATCCCTATACCACAAACGAGTTGCAGTCAGTGAGAGTCTACCCATTGGAAGGCCCATCGCGCTTCAGCCAGACTGAGAGTTACAAACAACTTGGTAAAGAGGGCCAACAAGCATGGAATGAGCGCATCCAGACACTTGAGCTGTTCAAGATGATTCTCATCCCTTCCTCATTATTCACTGGTGAGCATCCTACTACCATCTCCCTGGTTAAAAGGGTTCCCGATTTCAATAGTATCAATAAATTCATAGGAATGATTAAAGGCGATATACCTCAGCAGGTATTTCAAGCAATTGTGGGACAAACAGCCGCCACAAAGGGTTCCACCACGGTGCTATTCAATTCCTATGGCGAGGTAATCGCCCATGTAGGGGATGATACACTGAAGGATGTAGATAGTATTACTCAATTGCTTATTATGAATAACATTACCCTTGATGGTTCGCTTACTTCCATACGTATCGGAGAAGAATCATTCTTTATTGGAGGAAACCATGTAGACTTTTCAGATTGGCAACTTGTATGTCTGATCCCGGAAAATCAGGTTCTATCAGCTGCAACTGCCTATCGAAGTCAAATGTTCTGGATGGTATTCGCTCTCTTTGTAGCTACCGTTCCGCTTTCGTTCTACACAACCAAAACGGTAACCAACCGTATCCGTAAATTGCAGCATCATATCGGGCAATCACAGGAGAAGGGGTTTGATATTGTGCCACTTGAAAATGGCACTGATGAGATTGGTGAATTGACTATAGCCTACGACACCATGGCAGGCAACTTGCGAGATTTACTTGAGGAGCAATTTCAACAAGGGTATCAGATAAAAAACTTGGAGTTCAAAGTACTGCAGTCCACCATCGATCCACATTTCTTGTACAATACCCTTGACCTTATGAGCTGGAAAGCCTTGCAGAAGCATGACACAGAATCAGCAAACCTCGCAAAAGCCTTGAGTAAATTCTATAAATTGAGTTTAGGACATGGCCAAACAATAGTACCTTTAGGATGTGAACTTGAGCATGTCCGCACGTATGTGGATATTCAGAATATGCGATTCGATGGGAAAATCACGCTTTCAATTATGGTGCCCGCAGAGCTTCAAGACCACATGGTTTTTAAAATAATGCTCCAACCAATTGTTGAAAATGCAATTCTCCACGGGATACGAGAGCGGGAGGATGAAACCGGAACCATCTGGATTCGGGCAAACAAGCGAGAGGAATCTCTCACTATCACTGTTGCTGATAATGGAGTTGGAATGCTGCCAAGCCAGATGGAAACATTGCTAACCCTCAGCGATGAGCATACAGGGTATGGGGTGTGGAACATCCATGAAAGAATTCGTCTCGCACATGGAGACTCTTATGGACTTAGGTTCTACAGTAAGCCCAATAAAGGAACAGTGGTTTCGATTGTACTGCCATTATTTCCTGAGATACGGTCTGCTAGTCCCGATTGTACACCCAATGAAATGTGAGTCTTGCTCTGACATTTTTCAAATAGTTCAACTGCTGCGAGTCCCCATCAATTTGCAACCAATCAAGTTCTTGCCTAAAGACAGACCTTCCGTAACGGCACCAAATCGGACCAGCTGTATCCAGAAATATCCTGGTAAAACTTTCGATATGGACAGCATTATACGGTGAGGAAGGCAATACCCTCCCTCCTGGTTTCTGTATCTGGCCACCACCACCGCTACGGATAAATCATGGGCAATAGTAAGATTCTGTACATCCAGAACATACATGAAAAATAAGAATACCGGTACGGTATTACAGGATGTAACTTGCTTCAATTCTTGTTTCAGTGTTGGCGATTACATTATCTTATTGTTCCAAAGAAGCTCTAGGAAATACCTCCAAGGCATAATCTCAATGCCGTTATCCAGTTTTCTAGGTCGCTCTTCATTACAAACCAAGATGTACCGTTTACAGATGCTTTCATCCATGAGAGCTCTCAAGCCCCGATAATCTCTTGAGTCAGCTTTTCTAGTCGTTTTCACCTCTATAGCCACAGCATCACCAAGAACGAAATCCACTTCGAATCCACTAGTTGTCCTCCAGTAACTCAGTACTTCCTTTCTTTGGCAATAGTCGAGGTAGGCACGTAGTTCCATAAACAAGTAGTGTTCAAACATTTTCCCATACTCACTTTGGGTTTCAGCAGGAACAGGTGAGTTTTGTAGCAGTCTTGCAACACCAAGATCAAAGAAGTAAAACTTCGGGAGTCCGAACGTTTTTCGCTTGGATGCCTTGGTAAAGGCTGCCAGCTCGTACCCAATGAGCGTAGCTACCAATATTTGGTACCAACCTGCGACAGTTTGCCTGGATACCCCGACATCGTTGGCAATATTGGTAAAATTGAGGATTTCTGTATTTGACACTGCAGCAACTTTAAGAAACCGTGTAAATTCAGGAAGTTTCCTTGTTACCCCTTCAGCATGAATTTCCTCATTGAGATATAGTGAAATATAATCACTCAACTCTTGTTCAGGGTCGTCAGAACAATAAGCTGAGGGCAGCAATCCTGACTTGAATATTCTTTCCAACCGAATACCATCATTTTGAATTTCTGGAAAGACGAAAGGGTGCATGGTAATTGACCCCGCTCTTCCTCCCAAAAGATTCACCGCAGCTGAGCACAGTTTCCTTGCACGAGAACCGGTCAGTAGGAATGTAAGATTCCGGTCCTCTATGAGAAGGTGTATTTCTTCCAATAATTTCGGGGCCTTCTGGATTTCATCAATCACGATAAGACAGTCATGCAAATCCCGTGCTTCAATCTCTTCCTTGAGCAATCCAGGATCAGCTAAGGCTCTCAAGCGAAGTCTTCCATCCAACAGGTTCCAACTTAGTTTAACCATATCCTGCAATTCATGACGAATGTAGGTAGTCTTTCCTGTCATCCTTGGTCCCAACAAAAACTGTGATTTTCGTTCCAGTTTCTCTCTTATCTGCAGAATTCGTTTGACATACGCTTTATCTCTCATCGTCTCAACTTCCATATGGTAGTAATTTTCATGATATTCGCTATTACTATTTAACATATTTCATGATATTCGCTATTTCTGTTTACGTCAATGGAAATCTTACCACCTATAGCAATCAGCGATCACACAAGTAATTCTTGAGCCCGAGTGCAAGGAGCGCTATGATAAAGACATAATCATTGCGAGGGAGAATTCTCATGAAACGATCAGAGATAAACCGCCTCATTGACGAAGCCATAGTCTTTATTGAAAGCCATGGATTCAAGATGCCGCCATTTGCCTACTGGACACCAGAAATCTGGCAAAACATGAAAGCAACCAGTCAGGAAATCAAAGACAACATGTTAGGTTGGGATATCACCGACTTCGGGTGCAATGACTTTTCGCACCGAGGTTTGGTAGTGCTCACCATTCGCAATGGCAACCAGCATGACAAAGCAAACTACCCTAAACCCTATGCAGAAAAACTGCTGATCGCGGATGAGGACCAAGAGACTCCCATTCATTTTCATTGGTCCAAAATGGAAGATATCATCAACCGCGGCGGCGGGGATCTGGTCGTAGAACTCTGGAACTCTGATGCGCAGGAAAACAAGCTCGACACACCGGTCCAGGTTAGCATCGATGGGACTCGACATACATTCAATGCAGGGCAGAGCATTATCCTTGTGCCAGGGCAGAGCATTACCCTCGTGCAGGGCATGTACCATCGATTCTACGGCAAGAAAGGCAAAGGCAAGGTCCTTATCGGCGAAGTCAGTGCAGTCAATGATGACAACATAGACAACCGCTTTTATGAAAACCTTCCTCGATTCCCACAGATCGAAGAGGATGAGCAACCCAGGTATATGCTGATTACCGAGTATTGAATAAGGCAAGAGAGCAGAAAAAACAGGTTCGTTGGAACCTGTTTTTTCATGGTAAGCCTTCTGCTCTCCAATATTCTTTCTCGCTTACTTGCCTTTCCCTTTCTTCAGGAAGTCTACATAGACAGCAATCAGAATTACCACACCCTTAACGATGTATTGCCAAAAGGAATTAATCCCAAGAAGATTGAGACCGTTGCTTAATACCCCGATGATCAGAGCTCCGATGACCGTACCGCCAATCTTGCCAACACCACCGCTCATACTCGTCCCACCAAGAACAACTGCCGCAATTGCATCCATTTCAGCACCTTGGCCTGCAGTGGGCTGACCGCTGAACATACGCGAAGCAAGCACGATACCAGCAATGGCGCTCATGAGACCACTGAACAAATACGCGAAGAAAAGCACCCTACTGTTCTTGATGCCACTGAATCGTGCAGCAATGGGATTGCCTCCCACTGCATAGATATGCCGCCCCAACTTCGATTTTGACATGATGAGAACTGAGATGATGACGATAATCACCAAGTAAATAATCGGCATCGGAATATCACCGACATATCCCGAACCAATAAAATTGAAGGAATCAGACATGACGCGAATCGGCTGCCCTCCTGTATAGACATAGGAAGCACCACGGGCAATATTCATAGTTGAAAGTGTCACAATGAAGGGAGGGATGGTAGTTTTTGAGATCAGAAAGCCATTGAAGGCACCAACGACCATCCCGGACAGAAGGCCACAAACAACGGCAACCCACAACGGAAGCCCTTCAAATGCGATAAAACCACCGGTAATAACCCCGCTCAAAGCCACAGTAGAACCCACAGAAAGGTCAATCCCGCCTAGGATGATAACTATGGTCATTGCACACGCTATATATAAATTGGTGGCAACCTGTCGCAACACATTTAGGATATTATTCTTGGAAAGAAATACAGGGGATAGGAAAGAAAGCAGAACGCAGAGAACAAGCAGCCCGATGAGAATACCCAAATTTTCTTTTCCAAATGTGAAAATTGGATTGTTCCCTAGCTGCAGTGTATGCTTTTTTGATACCTCATTGGTGGTATTCGTTTTCATAGTGTAGTGTCCCCCTTATCGCTCAGGTTGTAGCAAATTGCGTGGCATAGTACATAATTTTTTCCTGCGTAAGCCCCTCTCGGGACAGGCAGCCGGTTATCCTTCCGTTGCTCATAACGACAACACGGTCGCTCATATTGATAACCTCAGGCAGCTCAGAAGAGATCATGATAATGGCAACACCCTCTTTCACCAACTCATTCATGATCGAGTAAATCTCGGCTTTAGCCCCAACATCCACACCCCTTGTGGGCTCATCAAGAATGAGAATCCGGGGTTTGGTTGCTAGCCAGCGTCCGATTACCACCTTTTGCTGGTTACCACCAGATAAGTTTCCCACGGTCTGCTGATAAGAAGGTGTCTTGATTTCCATCGTATCAACGTATTTCTTGGTAATCTCCATCTCACGGGCATTATTAACATGAATACCGTGTATGAACTCACCAAGTGATTTAATCGTAATATTATACTTAACTGATTGAGCAAGAAACAAAGCTTCTTTCTTCCTGCTCTCAGGAACCAAAGCAATTCCTTTGCGCATTGCTTCTTCAGGGTTGTTAATCGTAACTGCAGAACCACTTAGCAGAATCTGACCGCTCTCATAGGGATCGACTCCAAAGATGCACCGCATAACCTCGCTTCGACCGGCTCCCACCAAACCAGCAAACCCAAGAATTTCACCACTGAACAAATGAAACGATATATCCTTCAATAACTTACCAGATGATAGATCCTTAACCTCCAAAACCTTCTCTGAAGGATTCCCAAAGGTACGAGTATAATAGTTGGTGAGCTTGCGACCAACCATCATGGCAATCAATTCATCGGTGGTCGCCTCTTCTGAATTCCTGGTTCCAATATATTCTCCATCACGAATGACCGTAATTTTATCAGCAATCTGCTTAAGCTCACTCATCCTATGAGAGATGTAGATAATTCCAACCTGGGCTTTCTTGAGCTTGCGGATATTGTCGAAGAGAAAATCCACATCCTTTTCAGAAAGGGAGGAGGTTGGTTCGTCCATAACCAGAATTTTTGCATTGAATGAAAGAGCTTTGATAATCTCAACAATTTGCTGCTGAGCAATGGTCAAGTCACTGACTTCCGTTTCACTTCTGATATCCAGTTCGAAGGAGTCCAGCAGTTTCTGGGCATCCTCCTGCATTTTCCTAAAATCAACAAAGCGGGCGCCCTTCATGGGCTCCCTACCGAGATAAATATTCTCAGCAACACTCATATGGGGAACGAGAACCAATTCCTGGTGAATAACACTGATTCCCAATTTTTGTGCGTCAAGTACGGAGTTGATGGAGACCGATTTCCCGTCAATGACAATATCACCTGAGTCTTTGCTATAAATACCACCCAAGATTTTAATCAGCGTGGATTTGCCTGCTCCATTTTCCCCAAGCAGTGCATGGACTTCACCAGCACGCAGTTGCAGGGAAACATCCTTGAGAGCAAGCACTCCGGGAAATTCTTTGCGGATGTGATTCATTTCCAACAGAATTTGTTCACTCACCCTGAATCATCCTCCTACAAGAGTTGTAGAAAGGAGCCGAGTCGTGTTGTGGCTCGGCCCCCAATGAACTGCTTTACAGTATACACTGCTTATTGCCAGCCGTCAGTACCATACTTCGCTACGTTGTCCTTGTTGATCATGAAGGTCTGAACAGGGATGCGCTTCTCATACGCCTCACCCTTGAGGACCTGATAAGCCAACTTGACCGATTCAACACCAATGCTGATCGGGCTCTGGGCACCGGATCCAACAAACTGACTGCCACTTGCAATCTCTGCTTTTGCTTCAGGAGAACCATCAACACCGTAAATCAGAATGTTGGTTCGGTTAGCAGCTTTACAAGCAGCAAGAGCGCCGAGAGCGGTCGGGTCATTGCCACCCATGATGGCGATGATGTCGGTATGGGCCTGAAGAATGTCGTCGGTGATCTTCATAGAGGTCGGGAGGTCACCCTTTGCATCCTGCTGGGCTACAATCTTGAAATTCTTGCCCTTGATGGCTTCCATGAAACCAGCAATGCGATCATTGATGGAGTTCATCGTCGGGGAGTCGAGAACGACAATGTTTCCACCGTTGGGATAACGTTTGACCAAATCAACACCACAGACATATCCAGCGTTGAAGTTGTCAGAACCTGCATATGCAGTTACATAATCCATATCCTTTACTTCCGTGTCGAAGTTAATGATGGGAATACCTGCATTTTTCAATGCTACAAGAGCGGGGCGAATACCTTCCCAGTCAACAGGATTGAGGAAGATTGCATCGATACCCTGAGTGATCAGGTCTTCAATCTGGTTGATCTGCTTGGCAACATCCATGGCAGGATCCATGGTTATCAATTTGTCGCCATTTGCCTCAACCTTCTCACGGATGGACTTCTCAAGAATAATGAAGAACGGGTTGTTCATTGTCATGCAGGTATAACCGAAGGTGTACCCACTTTTTGCTTCCTTGGAGCCCTGAGCGAATACCGATCCAAATGCGAGGATCAGAATCAAACTCACCATCAGTACTTTTTTCATAATTCCTCCTATTACTATGCGAAAAAATGATTGGATAGAATGGTACCGAATCCTATCTATGTACTTATTTTAGAGTGGTATATTTTGTGATGCAAATACTTTATTGTCATTAGAAAAATGACATTTGTCACAATTCTGATGATAGAAAAACAAAAGCGTTACCACAAAAGTCATGATACACTGACTAGAACGAAAAACTATGGATAAACCGATTTCTTACGTCTACAACATCATTCTAATTCTCAATCTCGTAATCATCGGATTGTTATCGATGGTGATGTATCAAACCACCTACCTTATCTGTGATACAGACCAGGCGCGGATTTTTCTTGAACAAGCACGCTATCTTCCCCATGTACCTTGGCATGTACCTGTCTATGCAATCGGCAGCTTCTTTCTGCTTGCCTTATCCAGCTTTTTCAAACGCTACCTCGCCGAGTCTCATTCCTTGCTATCCTTCCTGCTCTTCGTCCTGGATATTTTCATTGCTTTCTTCATTGCCTACAATATCAACTTTTCCTACAAAGGCTTGTTTCTCTTCATAGGAGTCGGAGCTTTCTTCTTCATGGGCAACCTCCGGCATCGATATCTTGGGATTATCTTGGCAATGCTTGGGTATATTTTCAGCGATTATGACATTATCTCGGTACGATTGAATCTGGTCTCCTTACAGGACTACATCAGTTTCTACAGTCCGAGTACCCAAATTCCCCTATACAGCTTACGCAGCACCCTGGAATCCTTGAATCTCATGATGGTCATTCTCTTCTTCCAACTCTTCATCCAGAGCAAAGTGAGAGAAAACAAGGAGTTCATCAAGGTAAATAACGAACTGGCTGACAAGTTGCACCAACTTGAGATTTTGCAAGTAAAACTTGAGGAATCAGCACGGCTTAAGGAACGCAATCGACTAGCCCATGAAATCCACGATATTCTCGGACATTCGCTGACCAGTATCTCTATCGGTCTTGAGGCTTGCCTTGAACTTTCGAGAGAAGCGGCAGGAGAACTCTATAGGCGTCTTTCAAAAATCAAGCGAGTGACAGACAAGGGACTCAATGAAATACGACGTTCGGTGCGAGAGCTTAAGAGTGATTCAATCGAGAAATCTTCCTTACTCAGTGCCGTTCAGGAACTCATCAACGATGCAAATGGTTTAGGAGACCGTATTGTAAGCTTTTCCATCCATGGCAATGTGATTGACTTGGATGAGGATGAGGAACAGACAGTATATCGCTTGGTACAGGAAAGCCTGACCAATTCCCTCAGACACTCCGGGGGGGCCGATATTGAAGTTGTTTTCTCCTATGCTACACACCTGCTGAATGTTATCATCTCCGATTCCGGCAAGGGATGCCATTCCATCCATAAGCACTTCGGATTAGAGCATATTGAGGAGCAAATGGCATTGTTGGGAGGAACCGTAACATTTGAAACCGCCGAGGGTAAAGGATTCAAGACCAAAGCTACCATTCCACTTCGAAAAGGAGGATTCCCGTCATGATCAGTGTATTAATAGCGGATGATCAGGAGCTCATCAGGGAGAGCTTGGAAATCATCATTAGCATCGACCCTCAATTTCGAATTGTAGGAGCTGCAAAAGATGGCCGGGAAGTGGTCGAAATGGCCAAGACTTTACGTCCCGATGTAATTCTCATGGACATCCGGATGCCTGAAATCAATGGTCTGGAATGTGTGAAAATCATCAAACAGAAGGACAACACGATCAAGATCATCATGCTCACTACCTTCGACGACGACCAGTATGTATACGAGGCAGTCAAATACGGAGCGGATGGATTCCTACTCAAAGGGATATCAAAACATGACCTGCTTTCCAGCATCGCAACCGTACATGCAGGGGGAACGATTGTCGACCCACATACTGCACAAAAGATATTCAGCCTTTTCAGCCGCCTGGCAACCACTCCCTTCCGCTCGATGCAGGAACCGGATGAAACCTTCAAGGCACTAACAGCCCAGGAATTGAGAATTATGCAACTCATCGGGAAAGGGCTGTCCAACAAGGAAATCATGACAGAAGTCAATTTCTCAGAGGGAACAGTTCGTAATTATATCAGCAACATCCTGAAGAAATTGGACTTGCGTGACCGTACCCAGATAGCCATCTTGGCCATCCAATCCGGTCTCATGCTCAAGAATCTGGAGAATATCGATGCCTGAATCCACGCCGAACAAGCATTTGCTACTTTTCTTCCTGCTTCCTCTCCTTATCCTGTTAACGTCACTGGCAATTGGAATCGGAGTATATCGGCAAAAGACAGTTGTTATTGAGTTGTCCCTCTACTCCGGCAACAGCTGGGGAGTCCCCCAGAACTTCGCGTATGCAATATATGACAAGGCTGTTGAATTATTTGAGCAACAGTACGCAGACAAAGGTTATCGGGTGAACCTTCGCACTGGCATGATGTATAAGGATTATTCGGAATGGTTCGCTCAACAAGTGCTCAAAGGTAAAGAACCTGACCTCTTTCTGATAATTGAGGAAGATTTCACCACCTTTGCAGCAATCGGGCTTTTAGAGGAGCTCGACCCATATATCAAGAAAAGCGACCTCTCCAAGGATGCGTTTTTCAGCAACGCCCTCGAAGCAGGTCAATATCAAGGTTCTCAATATGCACTACCTATCGGTATTGTTCCCTCATTTCTCATCTACAATATTGATCTCCTGGACTCATTGAATCTGGATATCAATCTGCAGAATTGGACGTGGGACCAGTTCTATCATCTTTGTAGCCAGATTACCAGCGATTTGAATGGGGATAGCATACTCGACCGGTTCGGGGTGGAAGGCTACGACTGGCACCAAGCTTTCTATACCAATGACAATGTCCTGTTCAATGAGAAAAGCTCCCAAGCAGGTTTCAATCCTCAATTCATGGCTGAGATGATTGATTTTTTAAAAAAGATGCATGCCCTGAACCAAGGAATGGTGATTAGGGAGGGGATGTTTGAGATGGGGAGAGTAGGATTCAAGACTTTCAATCTCTCTGAATTCCGTGTCTATGGTTCGTACCCCTATCGCATCCTCAGATATGGAGATTTCGATTGGAAAGCGATTCCCTTCCCGCATGGTCCGAATGGCAGCAGCAAATCCAAGCTCTATACCGTTCAACTAGGCATGAGCTCGCGATCCCGCCATAAGGATGTTGCATTTGAATTCCTGCGCTTCATTTCCAGTGACGAGGAATTCCAGTACCAGATCTGGGAATATTCCAACATGCTTCCGGTAAACCGAGAGGCTTTCGACCGAATCTATCATTCAGGTATTATGCAGCGTGATGGTATGCGTCCTCTAGACAGAGACTTCATTGAATCAGTAATTGCTGATTCCTATATCGACCCCGATTTTAAAAAGTATCCGGTGATCGACGACTATATTACCCAGAGAATTTTCAAGATTATCGCCCAGGATGAGGATATTCATGCTGGAATCGGTGATTTGCGTCAGCTTATCAACGACCTGCTTCAAGAGAATACAACAGTACAAAGTGTAAGCAGGTGATGCTTACTGCAGGAGTTTGAGCTTGCCGGCAATTTTCTTGATAAGCTCCTTATCCAGCGAACTCTCATTCCAGCTTGCAGCATGATAGATTTTCTCAATCCAACTAAGTTTGGAGAGTGACTGAAGAAAGACTATATCCTCAGGATACGGGTTCCCTGCTTCGTCCGGGGCGTCAAAGGCGAGCCCCAGAATATATGCTCTGCCTATGCTATCCCATTTCAGGCCTAGCTTTTCAGCCTCTATAATGATACCAAGCAGCCGGTCATCAAAACGAAGCTTACGTTTGAGGTCCCGCCCAACCCGATGCACCGTATCCCTAAGTGCATGGTTTGAGAATCGCCCCAGCAGATCATGGATGTAATCATCCAACGCCGACTGTACAAAGACTCCTGGATGCAGTGCAAGTAGTACATCCCTGCTCTGATACATCGCCTTTTGCACCTCCGTACGGACTAAGGTATCCTGTAGTACTTCTGCAATCGTCCGTCGGTCAGGATGTAGTGCAAAGCCCAGATACGCCGTTGCTGAGTGCCCCATGTTATGAATGAAGAGTTTGCGGTCGACATATGCTGCTATAGGCTGAACCGGGTGGATATCTGCACTCGGTGGGAGTGGGTGATGGAATGCCGTTGCATCAAGAATCAACTCATTGTAGGGTTCGCTACGTAGCGTAAGGAACTTGGAGGGGTCCTGGATGGGAACCATCTTTCCGATGCTTGTTTCAGCCAGACCGACATACTCATCCAACAGCACGAGAGAATTGAGATACGGCTGTAAAAGAGCCTTGGCATACTCCCTGCATCCGTGAATATTCTCAGCAAGTAGTATATCCAGCTGGTTGTCAGGATGGAGTACATATCGATAGGAGATAGCTTCAGCCAGCGATGGTGCTATATGCGGCCATGCGCTCCTCCCTACCGATACACCCAAGAAAGAAGCGTCTCCGACGGCCTTGTTGATACCATCCTGATCGGAAGCATGGATAGCACTGACATCATCGATGAGAAGCGTTGCAACGCTCTCATCAAACACCGCCTCGATGGTATAGCTTCCCTCATGATTCAAGGCGTCTACCAATTTCTGATTGATATCGATGATTACAATTCTGAAGCCGGCGCGAGAAAATACTTGGGCGATGAACGACCTCCCGATATTCCCCCCACCCCATTGCACAAAAAGTGGTTTCATACGCACCTCTCCGACCTGACAGCCCCAAGGTAGGCTTGGACTACAGGCAGCAAATGTTTCTTCTTATCGCCAGATTCTTTCTCCAGATACGTACCCCCATGATAGGTACAGGCAAAACCTCCGGAGGCAGCTCCCCAAGCGCAGATATCTACCATGGATATAAGTTCTGCTTTCCCCATTTGTTGTGCAATACTAACCAATACTCCGCCAAGAAAATTATCACCGCAACCGGTGGTGTCCTTGCGCAAAGAGGGATCTTTTTCCATCAACGTATCCATATAGGCACTCACGGGCATAGTTTTCTGCGATGTCTTCTCGATCAAGGTTCCTCTCGACCATACCAGCATGGGCAGAGCACCCCTGGTGATGATGAATGCACCTACACCGAACTCGATGAGTGCCCGTGCTGCGCCCTCAACCGAATTGGTTCCGGTGAGCCTGAGTGATTCTTCTTCATCACTGACAAGTACATCGATATATGGATAGGAAGGCTGAATACCCAATGGCCATCGCCCGGTATTGCTTTCTTTCTCATTACGGAAGTCATAGACTGTTCCTACAACGGTAATGCAATTGTTTTCCTTAGCCTTCTTAAGGACCTCATGCATTTCATCATGCAAACCAGGGACCAGAGCAGTACCGCCTAAAAGGATGATGTCAGCATCGTAAAAGGAAGGAGGCAGGTCTTGTGAGCTGAAGGCGTGTGCCGCTCCTATGGTATTGATAAAGGAGCGTTCCCCCTTGCCTTTACGCATAGACGGATCATCGAATACTTCTGTTGTTGGAGTACTCATTCCTTCCACCGATTTCAAAACTGCATGCAAAGGTGTTTTACTGATGGTATTACGAACCAAATCGGCATTGGAATCGTTGCCTACTGCGCCATAAAAGCAGACTTCCACATGCTTATCTGCGAGAATCTGAGCAGCATGCACCAACGAGACCACGGCAGGACCACCGAGATTCTTGCCATCCGCTTGTCGTCCACCACTGAGTGAATTGATAATCTGATGGTGGGATGTACTGGCGAATTTCTCCAAATCCTCCGTAAACACCAAGCCACCCTCAATAAGTCCCCCATCACCACGTTCCTTGCTCCACAGCGCAGTGAAAGCCTCACTCTCATACGAACAATGCATATAGATGGAATCTATCAGACAACAACCCGCTCCATGAATGCGCATGCAATATCCTCCATGAAACGTAGTATAAGAGATAAATTCTTCGAGCGGCAGAAAAATCTGAATGTACCCGGAGTAAGCAGCTTGGATATACCCCAAGGAATTTTCAGCGATTTCTTTTCTTCATTATTGCAATTGAGTCACCAAGCATATGCAGGCAGAATGTACTTCTTGCTTTTACACTTCAAGTATTACAGAATTTAACTGTCATTTTATGACAGTATCTTAATCAAAACTTGTAAGGATTCTTACATGAATCGATTGGTGAAGGCAATTCTCCAGCAAGTCCCTGTCCCTGTGTTCACTACCTTGGAGATATCTCATCTTGTACATGGAAGTGCAAATACCCGGTATGCCTTGGTCAAGCGAGCGATTGATGATGGTGATATCATCCATATCAAACGTGGTTTGTATACCCTTTCTCCTCTGTACCGAAAGCGCGAGCTGAATCCTCTCTGTGTATCACAGCTGATTGTAACGCTCTCTTATATCAGTCTTGAAACTGCCTTGAGTCTCCATGGTTGGATACCTGAGGCTGTAAGGAGCATTACAGCTGTCACTTCCCGACCTTCAGCAGAATTCGACACACCGGTCGGACATTTCGCCTACGACAGAGTTCCTCAAAAAACCCTATTTGCAGGAGTCGAGCGCATCCAGGATAATGCATATTCAGTATGGTTTAGGGCAACCGGCCTGAAAGCACTTGCCGATTATGTGTACCTGCATGGGTGTACGTGGACTTCAAGCCGCACCTTGCTGGAATCCCTGCGTATTGAGGAGGAAAGCCTGAAAGAAATTACCCAAGAAAACTTTCTGGAATTGGAAGGCAATTATTCAAACCAACGGGTAGTCAGGTTTTTGGAAGGACTTAAAAAGGAGCTGTTTTCTTAAGCATAGTGATGGTAGAATAAAGATTGAAATCATATCGGGTTTCATCAGAAATTGAAGAAATTCAAGCATTGAGAGAGATTACCCAGGAAGTGATTCTCGCATCTCTTGCAAGAACAGATTTTTTTAATCAAGCTGCATTTCAAGGGGGCACCTGCTTACGTATCTTCTATGGGCTCAATCGGTTCAGTGAGGACATGGATTTTACACGTATCAGGGGCAATCCAACGTTTGCTTGGAAAGCTTACCTGGAACAGGTGATACGCGATGTTGCGTCTTATGGCTATACTATGGAAATAACGGATAGACAAGAAATAGATTCAAGTGTTCGGCTTGCGTTCTTGAAAGACGATACTGTAGGAAAAATCTTACAATTACAATATGCAGGAAAGACAAGTCAGCTTGGTAAAATCAAAATCAAGTTGGAAATCGACACAAATCCTCCGTTAGGAGGAACAAATGAGCTGAAGTATGTAGATTTCCCCTATATTTCCCCGGTTGTAGTACAAACCCCTGACACACTTTTTGCAGGAAAGATTCATGCACTATTGTGTAGGAAATATTTGAAAGGCCGAGATTGGTATGACTTTATTTGGTATACATCGAGAAAGACAGCAGTGAATTATCAGTATCTGGAAAAGGCTTTGCAACGATCAGGACCTTGGGAACAAACTGATATTCAGATCGACCACCATTGGTTGCATGACAGGCTGTCTGAGCGAATTATCAGTATCGATTGGAAAGAGGCAGCCTTGGATGTCAGACGTTTCATACCGATACAAGATCAATTCTCACTTGATTATTGGAGTAAAGAAGTTTTCCTTCAACAATTGGATAAAATGAAAAGAAGTTGAACCTGCAGCGTCAACAACAAGTGGCTCTCTATATTTCGCTCTTACTTTTTGTCGGAGGAACGGGACAAGGTATCGGGAAGGTTCCTAAAGAATTGTTTCAAAGCAGTTTTCGTCTCATCAGAAAGTTGCGTGTCGGGGATGCCCAGTATTGCACCTTGTAAACTGTACAGCACACGGATACATGCTGTTGGGTCTGTATACAACCGAATGCGAACAAATGCTTCCTGTGCTCCAATTTCCTGAAGCTGCTTCGCAGTCTCGATACCAACGGCAATCAGATGTTGTTCCAGTACTTTGCCAATGTTAGGAAGATGTATCAGTTCACTCATTGCAGGAACCTCCTTATACGTTTCATTGCCAATCGTCCTCAGGTATCCTAAATTCCTTCCTGGTTGAGAATATCCTCAACCAATAGCCCAAGATTCGTTCCAAGCTTTGTTTTCAACGCATCAATGATAAGTACATGTTTCTTGGAATTTTCTACTGCATTGCGAACATAAGGAAGAAAATCCCTCTCAAAATGAAGTCGGGACTTGTTGTAACTACCTTGCAGAAAATCATTTTTAAGGGTGATTTCAGTTTTAGTTCGTTCACCCGTTTTCTTATTATCCAGAAGTTCTTGGATGTCATACGTTGCAAGGTCCGAATAATGAAAGAGTAACCATATCTCTATACAAGGATTTGAGACGATAAATTTGAAATCATTGCGTCGACATAGGCTTATTGCTTCATCAAATTGTGCAGAGGTAAAACTGTTCCTGTCACGATCAACAATAATACAAACAGAATCCAAATCAGGGAAATACGAATCGCATTGTTCAATCACATCCTTGGCTTCGTTGATTATGGTCAATGGATGGCTGTTTGTTCCTGTACTATGCCTGATCGGTAGTACTTCAATCAGTGGACTGATGCCTAACTCATCCCTGGCTTCTATTAGTCCTCTGAAGTACTTATATTCAGTCTTTTTTCCTTCACATGCAATGAAATACTTGTGCTTTGGTTCAGTATTTGCCAATATTTCGTTAAAACGTTTCCCGTACGGTTGCTCTAGCCTCAAGGTTGTTCCTCCTGTTCGTCTTCATCTTCTACCTCAAATCCCTTAGGAAAGAAGAATGAATCAAACAGAGGCACTCCACCGTACCGCCCATCCAAATAGGCTTTTTGTATTTTCTTGTCAAATCGTTCCTTGAAGCGGTCGAAAGGAATAAGCATACTTGCTCCCGCTCTATTTTTTTCAACAAACCAAATCTCATCCTGTCTCAGGAGAGAAAGGTCCATGAGGTGGCTTTCATGGGTTGTGATAATGAGCTGGATTTGTTTCTTCTTCACCAGTTCAAGGAAGTTCTTGATAAAGTGAACCGTCAATTGCGGATGGAGGCTGCGATCGATCTCATCAATCACAAATACAGCATTTTCTTTAGTGCATAAGAGTACGGTGAGCATGTCAAACAACCGTTGGGTGCCATCCGATTCCTCATCCATAGAGAAAGAAACATTCTTCAACGCGTTATGCTCGAAGGTAATTTCGTTGAATTCCGGTTCTTTCCTATTCATCTGAACAAGGTAGAGCTTTCCATTGCAGCTGATGCGCATTCCAGCTGAACTACTCGGAGAGTCCTTTGCTAGATTGTCTTCTGAATTCAGTTCTTCTAAAGCTTTCTCTATCGTTTTCTTGAATGGTGCAGGAACATCCTCCAACGCTTTTTCTTTGGACACCTTCCTTGCTTCCACATGACTGATTCCCGTTGCGAATGTCTTGATGGCCTGAAGAATTTCATTCGTAGACGTAGATGAGAAGCAAGAGTATCCTGAAACGAGAGAGTCAGGGAACGATATATCGAGAGCTTCAAACCAGCGATAAACCTGTTTTAGGATTGCTAGTTTTTCATTTTTTTGGTAGACAGCCTCTTTGTTGGTGATGATATCCTGCAGGAAAAGCTTGTTGGTAACACACTTCAAATCATTGATGTAGATGCCAAAATGAGCAATATCTTCTGAGTTCGCAAGAAGGTTCGTATCATACGAATATTGACCGGTCGTAGTATTTCTCGAAAACAATTCCTGATTCTTGCTCATACCCAGCAGGATCAACCACTCTTCAGTGATTTCCCCCTCAGAAATAATCATCTCAAAGCCATAGCTGTATAGCTTCCCGCCAATGCAGATTTCAAACTCAAAATAGGATGGGAGGTCTTTGGCTTTTGGATCAAGTTTGTAATAAGAAGTATTTGGACTCTCGGCGGTTCCCTGGGTGATGATCTTCCGTGCAAATGCCATTGCCTTCACAAGATTGGACTTTCCTGCAGCATTCGCCCCGTAGATTGAGCTGAACTTCAGAAGCTTCATATCCTCCGCTTGAAATAGCCGCTGTTTATGCTTCTGTACAGGACTAGCTATCATGGAAAAGCTCTGGGGTTTATTGAAGGAAAGAAAGTTACCTACGGTGAATCTTGACAACATATGCTATGTCTCCTAATACAAGAATACCACATGAGTAGCGGAGAAACAACATTATGTATGTGATTTTATCACAAGATAAATGTGACTTAATTCAAGTATTATAACCACAACTCGAATATCAGGTGCCATCTGGGTGCCAGATCTTCCATAGCTTACAGCAGTCCTATCCCAATGAATGGTTATAAATTGTTCATAGAACTCAACTCTTTAAAAGCCACATGTTGTTTGAATGGAAGAATTCCACAAGGCTCATGCATACATTGCCTCTGAGCACTCATAGCCTCCGCCCTCAGTTTCTATTCTAGGCCTCCCAGAATATCCACACACAAGGGGTGGATGAGAGGATTGGCTACAATGCCGATTCTCTCAGACACGAAGGGATTCACAGCCCCCCCGTCGAAGGAAGTAACCTTCCCTCCAGCCTCCTGAACCAGCAGCATTCCCGCAGCAACATCCCAAGGTTTTACATTGAAGGGAATATAGGCATCCTGTTGTCCATCGGCTACTTGGCAGAAGCCCATGACCGAGCAACCATACGAACGTACCTGCCCTACAACGTCCAACAAGCCTTGGGCATGCTTACGGTAATTGTGGCGGTAGGATAAGGCACCAAAATCTATATCCACACGCGCTTTTTCTAGGCTATCGACTTGAGAAACATGCATGCGCTTGCCGTTACGAAAAGATCCTGATCCACGTTCAGCAAGAAACAAGTCCTGGGAGACGGGGAACAACACACCCCCGGCAACCGGGTTTCCATCGACCAGGAAGCCGATGCTCACCCCGAATTCAGGGAAGAGCCCGCGAAGGAAATTCTGTGTCCCGTCGATGGGATCGACCATCCAGCATCGAGAGGGAGGGGAACCTTTGAAATAATCCAATCCAGACTCTTCGCCGATGAGAACATCAGTAGGAAATATATCCATGAGGTGTTCAACAATACGTTTTTGGACGGCAATATCCACTTCAGTCAAGAAATCAGTCGGACTGGCTTTAGTCGATACAATAAGCGTGTCACGCTGTCCATACCGCTCCACCACATAGGCGGATATATCGTACAATATTGCTTCGATAGCAGTAATCTCATTCATTCGATGCTCTCCCCTTTTCACTTCCTGCAAGTTGTTCAGACCCGCAAACCATTCTGGTCAAACATGTGAATCATCGTAAGGTCGATCACCATATCGACAGCCTGTCCGTTCTCAAAGAAATGGGAGGGAGGTGTCACCACATAGAACTGATCGTCATCGACAACAATGCTCACAATCTGCTCGGGGCCAGTAGGCAAAACAGCTTTAACCCGACCCTTGATGCATGTCTGGTTTTGCTTGAGCAACAGGGTATCATCAGAACGTTGAAGAGTCACAGCCTCGGCTCTAAACCCAACTTTACTGATACGCTTATCGTTCCCATCCATCTGTCGAAAAGCAGCCACCGCCTTCTTGAATGGCTCCTTCCATCGTTGGCCTTCCGAATCGGAAAATCCCACCATGTTCATCGGAGGACTCCCTACGAATGTGGCAACGAACTCGGTTGCCGGCTTGAGGTAGATGGTCATTGGATCAGCATATTGTTCCAACTTTCCTTCATTCATCACTGCAACATGGGTTGCCAGGCTCATCGCCTCCAACTGGTCGTGGGTGACAAATACAATGGTGCTGCCCAACCGTTCATGCAGTGACTTCAACTCCGAACGCATCTCCAGGCGCAGTGCTGCATCCAGATTGGACAATGGCTCATCGAGCAATAAGATTCCAGGTTGGACAGCCAACATTCTTGCCAAGGCCACCCGTTGTTGCTGACCGCCACTCAGTTCGGCTGGGTACCGCTTGCGGTAGGCACCCATCCGAAGCAGATCCAGCGATTCATCGACGATGCGGCACCGTTCCTCTTTGCTGATCTTTTTCAATTTAAGCCCGAAATCCACATTCTCTTGGACCGTCATGTGAGGCCATAAGGCATAACTTTGGAAAACCAGTCCAAGCTTGCGATGTTCAGGACGGACAAAGATATTCTGCTTGGGGGCGTCGAAGATCTCGCCTCCGACGGTAATAATCCCATCATTGGCCCGTTCCAGGCCGGAAATCATCCTCAGTGTAGTCGTCTTGCCGCAGCCTGAAGGACCAAGAAGACAGACAAAACTGCCTGGTTCAAAATTCAGGGACAGGTCATCTACGGCAATAACATCACTGGTGTACTTCTTTACAATATGCTCAAGTTTTATATCAATCATGGTTATCCTCTTCGTTTTTCAGGTGTTCAGCCGCCGATACCTTGGGCAAGACTGGTCTTGGTCAGCCGCTGTGAGACGGCAGTTAATAGGAAGGTCACAAAAGCAATAATGAGAATCACTCCATTGGACATTTGCATCAGGGCATTGTCGGTATACCGAATCGACAAGGTGGTAAGCACTTCCAAACCGGGAACTGCCAGCATAATGACCAGGCTCAGCTCCTTCATACCTTGGATGAATGCCAAGAGAATGCCGCTGAACAACGATCGCTTCTGAATGGGAATTACTATCTTGAACATTCTGGTAAACCAACCAGCGCCGAGTATCATTGCTGCTTCTTCGGGTTCTGCACCCATCTGCGCCATCGAACTGATGGCCGAGCGCGTTGTAAGCGGCAAGTACATGACACTCATGGCAAGTATCATCAGCAGCAGGGTTCCATACAGGGCTGGGATCGGCCCTCTACCGGTGGCAAACAGAACCAGATAAGCAGCACCAAAGCCAATGCCCGGTACCAGATAGGGTAAAAAGGAAAGATGTCTGAGATACTTGCTCAGGCGGTACTGTTGAAGACGTACAACAGCATATCCCACCAAGGTTCCCAGCGTTCCGCATATAAGGGCCCCGATTCCCGCAACCTTGATGCTCGTCCACGCAACCGATAATAACGTGGGGTCACGCAGTAGTCCGGGAACTGCTTCCCTGACTTTGGTCTCCTCTGCAAACCAGAACTGCAGGGTGAAGTTATCCCTTACAAACCAGCCAGGAGTTACCATGAAGGTGGAGAGAGCAAGGACTCCCAACGGAAGCACGATTACTACGAACAAGAAGAGTCCTACCAAGAGATTCATAGGGAGCTGAACAGGGCCCAAGGTGAAAGGACGGGACATCTGGCCCTTCCCTCCCATGGTTACATACCGTTTGTATTCCCTGAGCACAAAGACATCGAGGGCTACCAATAAAGCCCCAATAATGAGCATGGCCAGTGCAATTACCGCCATAACTCCGGGTTCTCCCGATTGGTAGGTGAAGTACAGGGAGGTGGACAGGGTATTGAATCGCACGGGTCTTCCCAACGTATAGGGGGTGCCGAAGGTACCGACGGTACGGGCGAAGGTCAACAGGATGGTAGACATAATAGCCGGCTTCATGACCGGGAGCAGGATATGGATGGCCGTCTGGAGTTTGTTTGCTCCCAAAATCTGTGCCGACTCTTCCATCTGGCTGTCAATTCGTTGGAATGCATTTCCGAACATAAGAAAGGCCAAGGGGAAATAGTGCATGGTCAGACAGATAATAATGGGAATAGGGCCGTAGGCCAGGGCGTCGGGGATGGTAAAACCCATCACTTCCAGAATTCCTGGTGCTCCTGCTTGTCTCCTGTTCTTGAACAGGGTAATCCATGCTGCAGCATAGCTCCACGAAGGGAGCATGAAGGGGACCACGGCCAACGTGGCAAAAAGCTTTTTAAAGCGAATATCCGTACGGGTAATGATCCAAGCCAGGATATACCCCACTATTGTCGTACACAAGGTGATACAGGTCGCGATCACCAACGTGTTCACCAAGGGGGAAAGGAACAATACGCTGGATACTTTCGAGGCCAAGGCCCGCTGAAAATACCGCAGGGTAAAAGCCCCTTCATTCTGTTGGAAATAGGATACGTCTATTGAATGAACTTGTACTGATTCAGTAATCAGCATGAATACCGGTATTGCAATAAGGTAAGTAAGAATGAGAGCCAGTATCAGACCAAGCACCATGGTCGGATTGATGGACCCTTTCTTTTTGATGAGCATATGGATGCGCTCATGGGAACTGAAGCGTTCTCGTAGGTGTATTTTCACTGGTTTCTCCCTCGAACAGCAAGACCTGAATCAGGGCGCATGTAGAAAGTCTGCATACGCTCTGATTCAAAGAGAGTTGTGCGTTGTCCTATTTCTTTTGTGACATCAGCCACATATCGATCAGGTCACGTCGAACCGCTGCCGATTGCATCGGATCGAACATCAACAGTACGTCCAGCCATTCACCCCACAAAGAGGTGTATGGGTTGCTGGCACTTGCAGAAATGGTCTGGTTTGGTGAGAAGCCTCCAACTACATTGGTCCATGGGAAGCTGCCTTCCTCGGTGAGCAGGAAACGAGCCCAAAGTCGTGCAGCATTCGGATGCGGGGCGTCGACGGGGATGACCATGTAGGTAGGCATGGCAAACCCTACTGCAGGAATTACGTTGGGATCAAACCCTAGGTGAAGATTCTGCTCTTTGGCATCCCGATGACGAGTCAGCGTATGGATGCCGATCGGAGGATCGGTCTGTCCGGGAGAGCCAATGGCTTTTGCAACTTCGGTGTCGTGTTCGACGGCGATGGGGCTATTGGCGAACAGCTGTGCGACCCACTCCCAACCGGCGTTCTCGTATTTGGTTACGAGCTTCTTGCCATAGAGCTGTTCATATGCAGCGGCAAATTCATCACCATGGTCGATCGCTGCAGCAAAGAAATGCCACATGTAGGGTTGAATCTGGGGATCACAGGTAACAAACTTTCCTCTCCACTTTTCTTCAGTCAACTCCCAGAGGTTCTTGATGGGGGACTCAGAGTAGACAGATGAGTTATAGCCGATGATACAGGGCTGCCAGTAGACAACTTGGGGATACTCCTCTTTGTCATCGATGAACTGGGCAAGGTCAGGAGGTGTCCAGGAGACGGTCATTCCCTTGGGGATGAACTCGGAGAGAATAATGGCTCCATCGTCCATTCCCAGAATGTCGACTTGCACGTTGTTTGCCTGGACTTCTCTTCTCAATCGTTCGATGTTCTCGGAGTCATCAAACCGTGGGCTTGCCACTGTCTTGATACCGTACTTGGCTTCAAAGGCTTGTGCTGCCTGTGGTGCTCGACCCGACTGCCAGCGAGCTACCAAGGACCCTTCGGCCTGTGCTGCTGCTACCAGTTTGTCATAGTCATAGCCTTCAACTGTCCAGAAGGATTCCCCTTCAAATTGTGGAGTCTGAGCTTGTTCCTTGGTTCCTGCTGCCGTTACGGGAAGAAGAAGGACCAATCCGATTGCGAGCATGATGAGACCGGAATACAAAACCTTTCTTTTCATAATGCCTCCCTTTGTTTTGTGCAGTATCTCACCTATTTGTTATGGCGTCAAATACATTTTGTATGTTCGGTATTGAACTATCCAGAATCTCCCCGTATACTAGGCCCAACAGCACAAAAACACAGGGTGAGGGCTTGGACCTGATGAAAATTGAAAACGGACAGAGCTTGCTGGAAAAGCGCAAGGATATTCCTTTATACAAGCAACTGAAAGCTGCCTTGATGGTATGGATCCAGGAAAGTGAGAACGGAACACCCTTGCCTACAGAGGAAGAGCTCTGCCATCAATTCGGAGTCAGCAGACAAACAGTACGCCAGGCGGTTCTAGAGTTGGTTGATGAGGATTTTGTTTCCCGTCGACCAGGCCAGGGTTCGTTTGTTAAAAGAAAGAAGATCAGCCGCGATACCCGTTGGGCCTTGGAGGATTTCAACCGTGAGATGCGTTTCCATGGGTTGGATCCAGAGACGATAGTGCTTTCTTTGACCATAGAGCAAAGCTTGGACTTTGTATCGAGAAGACTGGGCATTGCCAAGCAGGAAGAAGTGATAGTTATCAGGCGTCAGAGGTTTGTTGATGGCTGGCCTGTGGTTATTCAGCAATCGTATCTGCCCGCTCGTCTATTTTCAGGCTTCGAATCAAAGAAGAAGGATCTTGAGAGTCGCTCACTCCACTCCATTATTGAACTGGATTACAAGTATGAGCTGCAAAGTGCCGAGCGTACGGTAGAGGCCATTCCGGCTCCTTCCAGAGAGGCAGAGCTCCTCAAGATCGCACCTGGCAGTCCGGTACTCTATAGCACAAGCGTGTGGAAAACCCATGAGGACGTTTGTGTTGAGTTCGTACTGGAGTGGTACCGCGGAGACCGCAGTCAGTTCAATATTCAGTTGGGAAGAAGGAAAGAGAGCTCGGAGAAGTAGAAGAGCTACTCTCTTTGCTACATGTAAGCTGATCAAGTTCAAGAATTAGTATTTATTAAGGGATTATGTGCCAGTACTTAGGACTATTACTACTGCATTTGGATAAGCTTTCTGTAAAGAAAACTAAGCCAATTCCTACTACTAATGACAGTATTTTAGCATAATTCCAAATTATGATAATCATTCGTCAATTACTACTAAATTTTCTGCAAATTCTATTAAATTATTAATAACCAAATATTTACAAATCTATGTTAAAGATTTATTCTTGAATTGATATTCCTTCCCACCAAATTATTACACCTATGTTTTGCCTAACCTTGGGAGAGTTGGGAGTGTTGCTATGCGCACCAGCAATAGCTGGCAATGGAGGTGTTTGATGGCTAAGTATTGTGTTAATAAAAACGCAGATGAAAACGGGTATCATGAGGTCCATAGAGAAACGTGTGAACATTTGCCTGAATTCAAGAACCAACAAGATCTCGGGTATTGGAGTTCTTGTTCCGAAGCGGTCCAAAAAGCAAAACAGTACTACTCTTCAGTAGATGGATGCTTCTATTGCTGCCCCGAGTGCCATAAGCATTAACGCAACAATGGTTCGACGTCCTTCCTGTATTCAGCAAATGCCCTATTTCACACGTAATTTCTATCCAATGGTTATGCCCTGGGGAATTCCCAAGCTAAAAAGGAATAGAACTCTCGAATTTTCTAACCTTGGGGTAATGCCATTCGATGAGACACGTCAATGCGATACTCGCGGTACCCAGAAAATCGTCCACTTCTTCATCTCCGATGATAAGTTTGAGTCTGTGTATCTCAAACCTGAAAATTGTATAGAGAAACTTGCCCAATACACTCACATCCTCACTCCTGACTTCAGTCTCTATTCAGACATGCCTTTATCGGTTCAACTTTTCAACACCTTCAGGAACAGATGGTGCGGAGCATTCTGGCAGGAACTAGGATTCTCAGTGTTTCCTACCATTTCATGGAGTAATAGAGATAGTTTCGATTTCTGCTTTCTAGGCATTCCTCAGAAATCAATTGTTGCAATCTCAACATTAGGATGTAAGCATTACAAGGAGGCCTTTTTACTTGGATATCGGGAGATGCTAAAAAAGATAAAACCCGAGTTAGTCCTTTGTTTTGATAAGCCTTTTCCAGAGATGGAGAAAGATACCATTTTTATCGATTACAAGCGATTCTCCAAGAAGGAGGAAAAATCATGGGAGGACGTGGACCAGAATCTCGATTTGTAGGCCCAGAACAATTAGCCTTTGGTCTTGAGATGAAAGAAAAAGTGATGCGAGCTAGGGCACAAGCACAATCTACGGAAGGCAATACAACCATGAACAGTAAACCTATTGCTTATCGCGCTTGTGTATGCTGCGGGGAGTACACTATTCCAGTTGAAAGAGAGTATGAGAAATGCCCCGCCTGCGGCTGGATAGATGATCCTTATCAGAATGAACACCCTGATGAAAATGAAGGGATGAACCCAAACAGTCTCAATGAAACAAGAAGCATGTATAACAATCGCATTGGACGACCTTTTAAAGGAAAATGAATACAGGAATAAGAAGTCTGCTCATTGTGAATTAGGGAGAAAGAAACCGTTCGCATGTATGTATAAGATTCTAAGAACTTTGCCAAGGTGATTTTGCCTCATATCATACTAGTCAATCAGAAAACTCATACGCCTCATAGGTCTTCTTGATAGCCAGTATATTCATCAAGACTTTCTGTTTGTTTCGGGAAAACATACCATACCAAAGCCACACAGAGAGGGGCTAATAGAACTACAGCACCAAAACCGTTGCCGGAACTAACCTCATAGCCCAATCTGCTTTGCAATCTGCTGCATCATCTCTTCACTCACCCCATGATGCCTTGCTAAGAAAGGCCATGAAGCAAGAGAAGCTTGTGTTTGATCAATAATCTCTGTGATTCGTGATTTGGACAGCTTTGCCTCCAGTCCTAGTTTGATCAAATGCTCCACCCCGGGATTCCTCCCCTCTCCCATTACCATGGTGCTTTGTTCTCCACCAGGACCTGATGAAAAGGTGAGATCATAAGCAGGAGAGAGCTTCCATCGACCTGCTGCATCCATAAGAAAACTGAAGTTCTTGGAGTGGTCATCACGGTTGTGAGCAAGGACATTAAACACTGCAAGCCGCTACATTTTCTCAACTTCACGAATATCACGAGTCAGCATGGAAGTAAGTGTAAGTAAATCTTGGTAGTCCAAAGAAGGGGAGCGGAAATCAGCATGCAACAAGCCACAAGCTGTATGCATATGAAAACGCGTATCACCATCACAATCAAACCGCTTGGTAGCAAAGTATCCAGGGCCCTTTCTCGCAGGGAGCAGGAGAACTTCAGACATCTGGATACCCGCTTTCTGGGCCATCAAGGCATAGACATACTCAATGGAGCCGGCATCAAGACCATCCAAACTATTGGGGAATTTTACCAACCACGACTCAAATCCTTTCTGATAGCCCATCCCGCCATGGATGATCGATTCGTGGTTCTGAGAAACACCAATCAAAGCCTTCGGTCTTGCTCCAGCAGAAGAACCATTGAGTGCAAGAAGTTCTTGTAATACCTCTGACGAAGTTCCCTTCAGGACCTCTTGTACCTGAAAGGCAATACTATCGAGATCCAGATATACATCGCTTGGTTCCATCCCGAGCTCAGGTTCATACACCAAAGCGCCAAGTCCGTGACTGCCTCTAGAAGCCAACCTATCAAGAGGAGAATAAACTCCTAGACATTAAGCAAGAGATTTCCCCAATCATCAGGAAGACTGGCTTCGAAAACTGTGGGTAAACAACCCGAAAAGGTTGTTACTCCTTGTTTCAAGGGAAGCATGAATGGCGAGATTTCCAAACCTTGGTCAATGAAGGAAGATTCATAAGCAAAATAGATGGTCCGCTCTCTCATAGCCAGGTGACCAACAGGCATAGTATCCTTCCCAAAGTCGAGCCCGACCTTGATTCCCTTCACCAATGGAAAAGGATTCACTTGCTCCTTGCTCTCTTTCGCTTAGGCGCTGCATTGAGGGCAATAATCTCATCGATAGAGGTAAAAGGAATCTCTTCAATCTTCGTGGCGTTGACTACAGTATCCAACATACCCAATACCATCAGAATCTTTAGCAATGATTCCAGCGAAAGCACCCCTTGCTGTTCAAACTTTCGCAGGGTAGAGAGAGGAACTCCTGAACGGGATGATAGCTCTTGTTGGGTAAGGTTGCGTTGCAACCTGTGTTCACGGATGTTCTCTGCAATAAGACGCTGGGCTTTAGATGGAGACATAAGTGCTATCATAGTATCGCTTAACTCCATATTTCAGTCATTACTAATAGTATAGTAGTACTTATTGCAAGTAACAACCTGTGAAGTACCAGACTTTTCTTTCGTTGTCCCATGCTTTATAAGGATCGTTGGAATACCTTACGCCTCACTTCCTCTCATACCGCTGCTGCCCCGAAGCTCCCTTGTAGGTCACCTTGATCTGGCAGTCATGCATACTCACATGACTGAGGAACAGAGAACCCAACAGCAGTCTCTCCCCCCTGGGTATTCTGTTCCACAGGTACCCCTTGAACAAATCCTTGACCAGAAAGCTCTCCCCTGCCTTGAGGTTCTTTGCCTCAGCGAGTGCATTTTCCAAGAGGGCGTTCATATCATTCATACGCATGTTCCTTTGAAACAACCATCTCAATATTGTTATCAATAGTATTGTTGAAAGAAAAGTAAGCAGAAGTCAACCTCATAAGCGTCTGTCCCATTACCAATAGCGAGGAGAAACAACCTAAAAGAACACAAAGCTACTGCATCAGCAATAGCGGTATCGACTATCGCGTGGTACGATGGACTCACCTACGTATGCTATACGCAATAATTTCGAGTTTTGCCTGTAGCGCATATATTTGTCTCGGGATACTGATTCTTGTGTTTGGAAAGAGTTCCCCAACACAGAAGGCTTTTGTAGTTTTTTGCGCAACACTCGCCTTTTGGTCCTTCGGCAGCATAGGCCAGCAATTCTATGCTGAAGGTGCAAGCCCATCACTCTTTGACTGCATCTATTTTACCGGTTCGGAACTCTTCATACTCGCTGGCATCGTATTTATACTCTTTCTTACCAACGGTTGGCGGTCACGAATCTATCGCCTGATTCTCTTGGCAATCACGCTTCGCATGGCCCTCTACCAGACAGCCAACTGGCTTTGGAACCTGTTATCACAAGACTTCCCCTCCGGCTTCTGGTTCATCTCCCATCAACTATTCTGTGCGTTGGAATCGTTGTTCATTCCGCTGGTCGCCTTTCTTTGGGGTAGAAAATCAAATCTGCACCGAGAGAAAATCCAAGCAAACATTATTGGTATCAGCACCATCCTGGGGACAATCATTGGAGTATCAGTAGACTTCCTCTCGGGAACCGAAGGGGAAAGTCCCATATCCTGCATCATACCCCTGTTCTGGGTGGCGGCCATGTGTTATGCAATCATGCGCTACGGCCTTATGCGATTTGCTCCCGCGCAAATCAATCGCGAGTTGGTCGAACACATGAACCGTCCCCTTTTCATGATCGACACTGCATGGAATATTACCGACCTGAATGACAATGCCAAGAGGCTTATCGAATGCAATGGTCCACTCAAACAGCCCATTGCGATGAAGAAAATCTTTCTCGATCAGCAAGGCATAGAAAAACGCGTCAACGCTATCATGAAAACAGAAACTACCGTATTTTCGCACACAGGGTTTCTGAAAACCTTGTGCGGCAATCTCCTTCCGGTAGTAACCAACTTCTCCTTGATTCAAGATTCTTGGGGAGGGGGAATTGGAATACTTGCACTCTGTTCTCCCCAGATTGACCTGCATGATTTCATCAAGCGATACAATCTGAGTGAACGACAGACTGATATCCTTCGTCATATCATAAGCGGCAGTTCCCAGGCCCAGACCGCTGATACCCTGTGCATTAGTCTTGCAACCGTAAAAACCCATACAACCAGCCTGTACAACCACCTTGGTATATCCAGCCGTAGCGAACTCTATGCATTGCTGCAAGGTGAGAAACCAAAAGATTTTTCTTAGTTCCCCAACAGAGACCCCTACCCCTAGCCGTGTGGCAAGGGGTAGAGGAATTCACATAAACTCTACGCTGCCGATTCCCTACGTACTGGATGCAGCAGAACCCCTTGTAGCAACAAAGTTGCCTTCCACGGTATATACGCCTAATGTCTGAGGAGTACCCCGTATGACAGACAACACCTCTCCACTCACGGTCCCCTTCACATAGGAACCAATGTCGGTCCCATATTTTGTGAATGTCACAGAGACATCACCGACTTCGCTCAAATCCCCCCATTTCGGGACACCATCTACCAATGGATTATGAAAGTTCCCTTTCGCATTGAAGTCCTTTCTAAACCCGTTTCCATCCACTATCTTGCCGGTGAACAGCCCCCAATCATATGCATGATCCAGAATTACATTGGAAGCATCTACATTCCATGGTCCCAACGCTGCACTCATGTGCTCATCAGCTTCGGTACCACCCATCGGGAACATATCCAAGTTGGCGTTGATATCGAGGGGAACCGATGATGCTAGTACGAAACTGCCAGGGAGCCAGGTATCGGTGCTCTCTTCCATCATCAGTTCCAGTTGAATCGGGACATTATACTCAGGGAACGTTCCAAAATTGTCGAAGCCTGAATCCTCGGCCGGGCCGCTGGTCATCCAGAAGTGATAGACATCGGTATCGTCATTCGTATTGATGAACGTCAGATCCATCCACCCACCCGTACCGGAAACAGGGTCCAGGAGAACGAGAACGGTTGCCGAGGCAATACTGCCATCAGCTTTCTGTACTCTCACCGCAAGGTTGTGGTTACCCAGCCTCATGCCCTCACCATCCAACTCATAAGTTGCCTTATTCGCCCCTGCAAGCAACATTCCGTCCAGGTACCATTGAAAGCTAGCGGCATTAGCAGGGGCAACTGAAAAAGTTTGGATATTCGCACACTCCAGCATGAAATCTTCCGATGAGATTTCTACCCAAAAGGGATTACGCAGATTGTTGGTAATGGAAAGAGACAGTCCCAGCGGAGATACCGGGACTATCTCAGTAGCTGAACTCTCATGGTCAGCCAAAATTCGCACCTCGTGGAAATTCCCGGCAAAAATCTGACCATCCTGCTTCAGGATATACCTAAAGTCGTAATATCCGGTAGGAAGGGAATCAACAGTGATGGTTGCAATACTTCCAGAGATGCTGATATCCGAAGCCTCCACAACAACCTGAGTACTTGCTCCTTCAGGAGTAAGGAAGGCTTCAAGAGAAGGAATCCCGATCAGATTTCCAGTCCAATCGAGTGTGAAGGTGAACCTCCCATTTCCAGTGAGAGGAACCACCGATATAGAGGCTTGGGCCATGGTTCCCGGTTCGACGCTGACTGTCGCCGACCCCTCCCCAATTTTCACCCTTGAAGAGTCGTTATTGAAAGCCTCGACTTTGACTATCCAGCTGCCGGTTAGAATACCGGTGAAGGTATGCGTGTCGGATGTGACGTCTATAGGCCCGAGTACATCGGAGGAACCTACTCGAGTAGCGCTGACTCGCCAGACAGCAACGGCCATATTCAATCCAGGTTCAATGGTTCTTGCCGTAACCTCGTCTTGTAGGGTTATTACCATGGATCCCGTTGTGGTATTGCTGCCGCCCAGGTCACATGCTACGAACATCACTGCCGACAACATCAATGCCAGCAATACGATACTTCCAGCTTTGCTTTGGTGCATCTTTTCTCTTCTCCTCTCATAGGGAGACCAGAGACGGCAAAAATCTATCAAGTGATGATGCACAACCAAGGAGAGCGGCTTTGATGCGTGACGCCTTTGATCAACCTTGCATCAACCATACGCCCGATCAGTAAAGGCCGCTTCCTACCAAAGTATGATTTTTCGGGTATTTCCACCTATTTTTGAACAGAAAGCTCAGCATGTACCAAGTCGGCTGCCATCCTTGCTGTCATAATGCAGGTAGGAAGCCCGGCAGGGCTTACCGTCCACTGTCCTGCCCGATAGATATCGGGAATCGGGGTACGGATAGCCTGTTTCATATTCAGCATCCCTGCCTCAATGGGTACCTTCTGCTCAAAGGACCAGCCGACTATGGCACCTTCAGAACAGTTGAATTTCCTCTCAATGCTCAACGGGCTTGTCGTAAACGAGAAAAGAATATGCTCCTTCAGCGCTGGATAGACCGAATCTGTAAGGGTAGAAATCATATATTCACTGATGCGCTTGTCAAACTGCCCGTACCACCCATCCTGTTCAATCCTTCGTGTCAGCTCATAGTCAAAGAGGAAGCTGACGATAAGCCCCGTCTTTCCCTCTGGTGCTGCACTGCTGTCATTCAGGACAGGAATCGATATCTCATAGGTGTTCAAGCGGCAGAAAGCATCCAGCCACGTGTAGAGCCTATCACGGTCCAACGTATCCCAATCAGCAAGCAGTGCTGTAAGTTCTGAGCGATGCAGCTCCCCAATGCCTTTTCGGGAAGGGGTATAGAAGAAGTGTCCCTCTGAAATAGTACTGAAGTACGAAGGCGGCAGATCAACAGCCACAAAGAGCGTAAACACCGACTCAGCTCCCCGGCTTGCAAGAATTCTCTCTTGCTCCTGAACAATCTTGGTCTTCACTGGAGGGGGGAAACCTTCACTTGAGACCATGCGATAGAGATGCTTCAAGTCTGCACACCAAATCAGCTTGTCATACGTGTATTGCCTTCCAGTACTATCAGTAAGAACCTTGTGCAGTGCATCAACCTTCACCACTTCCGTCTTGGTCCTTACTTCCGATCCGATTTCCCTAAGGCGCTGCTCAAGTGCCTTTGGAATGCTTCCTACACCCCCCTTGGGGTAGTAGTAATCAGGATAGAGGGAGAAGTAACTCATGGCAAAGAATGCTGGAGTTTTCTTGAAGAAGTGCTGGGATATAATATCCCTGAGTGCTTGGTTTTCCACCAGTCCCCCGAGAAACTGCTCCATGGGCATGCGCATGCGCATGATAGCGGCTCCGGTTGCCAGGAAGCGGAAAAACCAGAGAATGAAAGTACTCAGGTAATAGCGAATATCACGCTTGGCATCCTTGAAGAAGGGGCTGTCGCTGCCAAAGAGAACTTGCATATACACGTCGAATTTGGCGATGACCTGTATAACCTTCTCTACATCACCAACACTTTCCGGATAGAGCTCCTTAAGCAGCTTCTCATAGTCGGCAAGGCTCTGTTTGCTGTCGGCTTTCATGATTCTGTCCTCAACGCCCAGGGAAACCTTGCTTGGCAATAAAGGAAGGTCTATCGCAAGTTCCTTGAGCATAGGCTTGACCATACCGGCGTTCTCAACTGCCCGGATTCCTCCGTCAAAGAGAAAGCCCTCCCGCTCAAAGGAGTTCACCAAGCCTCCACAGGTTGCATGCTTTTCCAGTACCAGTACCGAATGGCCCCGCATGGCAAGAGAGGTTGCAGCTGTCAGGCCAGAAATTCCTGCACCTACGATGATAATCCTACTCTGTTCGGACACTCGGCTTACCTCCAATAGGGAGAACGGGGAAGTTTTGCATCAGTATACCATGGGCGCTTGGAATGAAAAGAACGAAATGGGCCGACCCTGCTCAATCTTCAGAACTCCTTACCCAGCAGCAGGTACTCCTCGTCAAACCCGTTACTGCGATAGAACGCAAGGGCTCGGGCATTCTCTTTCATCATCCCGACACAAATTTTTAAAGTAATGATCTTTGAGGTATCCGCCATGAATCTTTGAGGGTTGAACAAAATGTTTTGATTTTCAGGGAATTACGAGTATAATACTCATAAGTATACTATTAAAAATCCTGGAGATTGCTATGTTTGTTGGACGAGAAAAAGAACTCTCCCTGCTTGAAACCCTGCATTCCTCCCATACGTTTGCCTACTTGGTACTGTATGGAAGAAGGCGTGTAGGAAAAACATCCCTGCTAAAGGAATTTTCCAAGAGCCATTCGGTGATTTTCTATTCTGCCCAAGCAAAAAACGATAGCTTAAATCTTGCTGATTTTTCCAAAACATTGCAGAGGTATTTCACCGGAACAACGTTTGGCACGTTCTCGGATTGGCAGGCTGCTTTCACCTATGTAACCAGTCAAGTATCAGAAAAAAGAGTTACACTAATCATCGATGAGTTTCCGTTCATTGCTGAAGTCAACCAAACTGTCAAATCGATTCTGCAGCATACAATCGATCACCAATGGAAAGATAAAAACCTCTTCCTCATTCTTTGTGGCTCAAGCGTGAGCTTCATGGAAACTGAGGTAATGGGCGCAAAAAGCCCTCTCTATGGGCGCAGTACCAGTAATTTGGAGCTGCAAAGCTTTGACTACCTACAGAGTGCCGCTTTCTTTCCAAATTACTCAAACGAAGAGAAATTACTCAGTTATGGAATACTTGGAGGTATCCCGTGTTATCTTGAAGCCTTTAGTGATGCATCATCCTTACCACAGAACATTGCGCAGAACATTCTCCGTATGGGCTCGTTCCTAAAAGATGAAACGCAAAACTTATTAAAAATGGAACTTCGAGACTAGATCAGAAGCAATGCTACTTACATTTCACAAAATTCTTTCTAGCTATTATTGATAATTTAATGACTATTTTATAAATCTACATAGTTTCCGGATAACTCTACTAGCACCTCGAGGCTCACGATGAAAATCAAACATAGAAGCAAATCCACGAGAATTGTTAGCAAGCACGCCTTTACAAAATATCCTGTAACGCAAGGTCATGAAGTATCCGGTATGATTGTAGCCGTCGGGAAGGACGTTAAAGGACTATTTGAAGGGCAGAAAGTAACCATTGAGCCACAAATCGTCTGTGGAAAGTGTTACCCTTGCGAAAAAATGCGGGATTGATGCTGCGTACAATACTCGGACCACTGATTTTGGGGATGCCATCCAAGTGAGGGCACCACCTTCAGCAGTAGTAAGGTTCTTCACCGCATGAAACCGTCCGCGTCTTAGCAGGTGAAACGCTATATATGGAGCCTTATCGTTAAATTGTGTTATTTGTTACGCTATATTTAGTGGTCGTCAGGTTATTAAAGACGACGCAGGAGCCCAAGAAAATGGGCGGATGGGTAATTATAGGGGATATTTTGAACAAAAAATAGTTGCTCCGCGCCGGTTTTTGCATCGGGATCCGAGCGGCGCTCAGTACCATAATTGTTATACTGTTGTTGAAGGTCCATGCCGGGCAGAGCTGTCCGGCTGTGGTCATTGTTGAGAAAAATAGTTTGTGTATCGTGGCATGACGGGGCCTTCATCATGCGGTCCCGTTCTTCAAGATCTCGATTGTCTCCTGCACCGTCCGTTCGGTTGGCAAATCCAAGCCGACTGTCCAACCATACGGAATGGCACGCCTCATGGCCCTTATGTCAGGATCACCAAACCTTCGGATCTGCTTCTTGCGCTGGGCTTGGTAGAATTCCTCACCGAACCCATCGGACCATTCCATGGGGAGGATGGTGAAATAGTTCTTCCGGATCACAGCCATGCCCTTGAGGTACAGCCACCCCTCGGCAGGCTCTATGCCTTTCTGGATCATACGCTGCACACATTCGGGATCATACTTTTTGTCACCCAGATCGGCAACATGCAATTCGCCTGTAGTCTTTTCGGTCAGTTCATCATAGTAGATGGCCCTGCTTCTCGAGAGCTTCTTCACCGATGTTGCCACGGGACCATTTCCCAGTTCGAAGTCAGACAGATCGGGCACATAGCCTTGCTCGGGAAGATACCCTTCCCTCACGATATCCCTGGCCTGTTGTTCATCGATGGTATCGGTATCGATATTGCGGATACTGCCGGCTTTCGCCGGAACGATCGCCATCGATTCATCCAGGAAGAACACCAACACATCCTCATCACCGATTGTCTGGACCGATCCAAGAACCCGATACTTGAAATTGGCATTCCACCCCATGTTCTCATAGAGCGCACCCGAGATGCCTTTGCAGGTGCAACGGCGCATGCAGGGATTACCGTTCTGCTCACCAATCCAACGGATGGTACGGTCGGACTCCTTTCTGCTCTTTCTTACCACCAGCAGACGCTCCACCGGGTTGTAGGCAAGCTCCACGAATTGAGCCGCTTGTGTTCCGAATTCCAGTTGCTGGCTGCACATCCGATTGAAATAAAGTCCCTTGCTATCGGCGGTGAAGCTGATCTTGTCGCGGACATTGAAGAAATGGGGACGGACAACCTCGCAGCCACTCAGGTCATAGCCACCGAACTGCCGTTTGTCCACCTCATCGTCTTGGCCTTCACGCATCGACTCAACCAGACTCCTGTAGCTTTCGACCACTTCCTCCTTACCCTCTTCCACCTGCGTGCCCGCATCCTCGGGGAATTGGTCATAATCATCGGAGTCGATCGCATAGGCATGCTGGAACTCGGGAGTCTGCACCTGATCGGTATCATCGTCATGGTTTCTCGAAGCGAGACGCTTTTCGAATGCATCGAGCTCAGCCTCAGATATGCCGTTCGCCCTGAGGGCGGCACGATTGTAATCCTCAGCGGTAAATCCTCGCCAATTCGGCACAGCGGTCACAAAACCGCCCAGGGGACCGCGTTCATAGATACCCAGCTCGGGAAGACCGAACTTCCAGCCTCCCCTGTTGGCCTCAAGTATCCTCTGCACCAGATGGAAATCCTCACGGGCAACGATAGCCGGATGCTGGTCCTTCGCATAATACTGGGGAAGATGGTTCTCATTCCTCTTGGGCTTGTGATCGAGATAGTTCGGGGTGTAGGTCTTCTGGGCAAGCACGTCTCCGCATCTGCGTTCATTGCGCAGGATGTTGCTCACCGAATTGGCGGTCCACTTCACCACCCCTTCCTTGATGCGTCCGTCCTTGTACTTGTGAGTATGCGTCTTGCGCCCCAACATGACCAATACATCAGCGATAGTGGAAGGATGGATGCCTGCGAGGAACATCATGAAGATCAGCTGGACGGTCTGGGCTTCCTCTTCATTGATCGCGATCTCATTGACCCCGACGCTGTCATAACCAAGCAGATCGGGCTTGGTGAACTGTCCGGAGCCGAAGCGCTGCTGATATGAGGAGTTCATGGCCTCGGATTTCTTGTGGCTCTCCTCCTGAGCTACCAGGGAGAGCACCTGCAAGGTGAAGTCCACATTCTTGTCCAAAGTGAACATGTTCTCGGTTTCAAAAAGGATGCCGATGGGGTGAGGCAGAGAGCGAAGCTCATAGATGATGTTCATGCAGTCCATGAGGTTCCTGGCCAAACGGGATAGGTTCTTCACCACGATGATGTCGAACTTGCCCGCCCTGGCATCCTCAAGCAGCGTCAATAGCCCCACGCGCTTTTCCATACTCGTAGCGGTGATACCCTCATCGGAATAGAGCCCGACCAATTTCCAGTCGGGTTTCTTCCTGACAAATCTCAGGTAATAGTTCTTCTGCAACTCGAATGAAGAGGTCTGGGATATACCATCGGTCGATACGCGGCAATAGACCACCACACGCTTGCGGCTCTTAGGATTGAACGGATCCGATTCCTGCCGGGCCGGTATCACCTTGATCTTGCTCAGATCGCGAGGCCGGTTGTAGCGCTCACGCACATCATCCTTGCTCGCCGTTTGGAGCGCGCTTGCACACGACGATTTCGGCGCCACCGGTTGCAAGCCTTTGCTCAGCCGCTTCACCGAATCATCCATGGCGTACCCCCATTATTCTTCTATCGGGATACGGGAGGAACTGATGATCGTCGAGGTCTATGAGGACGGTATCGCCATCCTCCAGCAGGTTGCCACAGAAACGCAGGGTTTGGGACGGGTACGGAAGGCCGATCACGTTCGCCAGGTAGATGACCAGGGGCTTGGCCTTGAATCGGCATTTCTTATCGATCTCCACTGCAGCATAATCGATCGGGAACGCATCATTGTCGCGCTCCTCACATCGGCGGATCAATAAATGGCGTTCCTTTTCGTTGATGAAGATGTGCACGAACCGGGGAGACCTCAGGTCCTTGAGCGTCTTGGTCCTGATATTGATCTCATTGTTGGAGAAATTCACTGTGATGCCACTCTCCATCGCCATACCGGAGCCTCCCATCCGATCGATTCGTTCACCATCCGCGATTATCGGACGCTATAAATAGATCACCGGAATCACCCCTGGCTGGAAGGTGGGGCACCTCGGCCTTCGCCTTGTGTTCCTCAACCGGAACGCCGAAGGTATCGGAACCCCACTGCTGGGGAAGCACGGCGCGCTTGCGATATCGTCGGATAATCTTCTCACCGGCGGCCTTGGCAGCGGCACGCTGTTCACGATCGGCCTGTCGCTTCTTTTCCAGTTCATCAAGTTTTGCCAATTCCTCTGCGCCGACCTCGATATCCTCCACCCCGGCATATGCGCGGGCCTTGGATGACATCGCATGGGCTTCGGCCTCATCAAGCTCGAATACCATGAGCAGCTTATCCTCATCCTCGACCTGCAGCGCAAAAGTTCCGCAGATCTTGTAGCCATACCCCTTGTTCCAACCCATCATGGAATAGATGCGGTCACAGAACGGCTTGCCTTGGATCTTTCGGCTCTTGCGTTCACCATGCTTGACGGTACACCACCGCTGGCCGTCCTTGTCATCCTCGTCACAGGCGCTGATGATGAACCAACGCTTGCTTCTATCAATGATCAGATAGATGTACCGCACATCGGGCATCCGGGTGATGCATGCATTGTTGAATTGGATCCCATCAGGCCTGATGGTCAGTATGTTCTCTTTCAGATGGGAGAGGAACTGTCTGCGGACGATCTCACAACCTTCGAGGCTCACGCGCGGCAGCTCTTCCTTAGGAACCTCAAGTTCCAGCGTATCCAATTCCTGTTCCCTTACTTTCTTCATCGCCATAAAAACACCTCTGGGACGTATGAAATGTTTATTCAGTGCACAGAATTCTTCTAAACTGTTGTTGCAGTTTATTATAACTTCGCTTTCCGGGTATTACAATAAAAACTCATTCTTTTAACACTTACAGCGAGACCGCTGGTCCATGCTGTATAGATCTGCTGCTTCCGAAGTCTGCAGAAGATCATTCTAAGGGAGGTTTTCATGGGAATCGATTATGAACTGCTCGGGCAACGCATCCGAGAAGCACGTATCAAGACAGGCATGACCCAAGCAACCTTGTCAGGTATCATCGGGCTCTCACCATCGCACTATTCGCACATCGAAAGCGGCAAGGCAAAAATCAACCTGCCGACCTTGGTAGCAATCGCACAGGCTCTCGACACGACCATTGATTCGCTGCTGTACGACAGTATTCCTGTGCTCATCGATTCCTATGACAAGGACTTCAAGGACCTGCTTGAAGACTGTACGCGTGATGAAAAAGAGACCCTATTGCAGAACACGATCCAGATGAAAACGGTCATGCGACGCAATCGGTGATTCTCCAAGTACTCGCACAGTCTGAGTGTTCGAGCTGAAAAATAAGCCCCAAGCTTTCCTGTTCTGAAAATCATGCCAATTGTTCAGATAGTGGTGGGCAACTAAACTTGCTTCTTACCTGACAGCCCATCTCCACACCGTAAGATGTTTCAATCAGCACAATGGTCTTTCTTAACTTTGCCATGTTCCGAGCACTGGAAAGTAGGCTAATTACTGCTTTAACGGGAGAGAGGAACTTCTTTTAGGATCGTTATCCCTTGTTGCCCGTAATGGGAATTGTGTTATACTGGTTTTGGTTTTCTTCTTTTCCGAATTGGCATTAAAAGAAGATAGGTTGATATAATGGAAGAACTCAAAATATGATTGATAATGGAATAGAAAAAGTATTGGCAGGAAATTATTGTATCGGTTGTGGCGCTTGCGCTGTACTTGATCAATCTGCATATGAAATAAAACTTGATCATGAAGGAAAATATCAGGCAGAACGAAAAGCCGTAGTATCGGAAGATCTCTCTTCGGATCTCCTTTCATCACAGGTTTGTCCGTTTGCAGATGAGTCTCTCAATGAAGATGAGCTTGGAAAACAGTTGTATGGTAATGTTGACGGTATCAAGCATGATGCCTATCTCGGTTATCACCTAAAGAATTATGCAGGCTTCGTTTCTAAAAACAGCTTCCGAGAAAAAGGCAGTTCTGGTGGGATGGGTTCCTGGTTGGCATCAACCATGCTTAGGGAGAAAATGGTTGATCATGTCCTTCATGTAAGACCAAGTGAAAAATCTGAGTTGTTATTTTCCTATGCGGTTTCTTCCACAGAAGATGAAATCATTCAAGGTGCCAAATCCAAATACTACCCAATAGAGATGTCAGAGATCTTGAATCATGTTCGAAATACTCCAGGAAAATATCTTCTGATAGGAGTCCCTTGTTTCATTAAAGCTATTCGCTTGCTTTCTCTTAAAGAACCAGTCTTTGAGGAAAAAATACTTTACACTCTTGGTCTGGTTTGTGGTCACTTAAAAACAGATCGATTCGCAAAGACCATCGGTTGGCAATTGGGTATACATCCTGATTCACTGCAGGATATAGACTTTCGTGTAAAACTTCCCAATAAACCCGCTGGGTATTACGGTGCCAAGGTTTCTGGAGAAGTCTCAAGCACCGTGGTAAGCCATACTTCACCGATGAGAGAGACCATTGTCAACAATTGGGGACATGGCCTTTTTAGGTATAATGCTTGTGATTATTGTGATGATGTACTCGCAGAATGTGCTGATATTACTATAGGAGATGCTTGGCTACCTGAATATGTTAGTGATGAAGGTGGGACAAATGTGATCATAGTCCGCAATCCACGAATTGCTCGCTTACTAACAGACTTCAAGGAAGAATTAACCATTGAGGAGATATCAGCAGAGAAAATTTATCAATCCCAAGCCGGTGGATTTAGACACAGGCGAGAGGGGCTAGCCTACAGATTGTTTCTCAAAGATCAGAAAAATGAATGGCACCCAAAAAAACGTGTAGAGCCAAGTGATTCCGTCTCTAACAAACGAAAAAAAATCTATCATGGTCGGATTCCGTTGCTTGATGAGGGAAATAGCGCGTATGAGAAAGCATTCGAAGCAAACGACTTTACCGTGTTTGAGAAATATATGACTCCAGTTCTTAATTCATACAACAAATTATATCACCGGTCGTTTGTGATAAGGATTGCTGGTAAAATTATAAGAGTTGCTCGAAATATCATCACACGATAGCAAAAAATTCAAACTATAGAAGCCGAAACAATTGATTGTATGTTCGCTTCTTACTGGGAGTATTGAACAAGCGGAACCCAAATTGCTCGGATTGGTACATTGATACCAGATGATCCTCGCATTCGACGATTACAAACTTTCCCCCGATCTGATCCTTCACCTCAACCAGAACCGCCAATGCTATTTCTAAAATTTGATTACCCGGCAACTCATCATGAGAAAATGAATCGTTTCGTCCTAGTTGACCAATAAGGAAACAAGGAATTCTATGGTCAGGGCATTTGCTCATCTTCAATTTCTGCTTGTCTTCCTCGGAAAGGTCTACACTCTTGCTGATATCAGCGAACCCGATGGAGAGTGTGAAATACCCTGCAATATCTTTATTTTCTGTTGCTAGAAGATAAGTTCTGGCACTCGAAGATTTTTCAAATGCTATTGCCGAGGAGTGAAGGAATTCTTCCACCTCCTTGTTGCGGCTGCATAAAAATCGGGCTAGGACCTGCTCGATTATGGAATCGTCAGCATATCCTAGCCATGAACCCAGCTGCTCAAGACTCAGCTCTTGTTGCTGTCCAACCATTTCTGGAATCTCTCTCCACTGGTGGCGAGACTTTCTTTATCTTTCTCAGACAACTTGAATCTAACGACAGGCTTATCGATGTTCTTGGCGATTTCACGCAAGGCCTTCTTGGGCATTTTAAACACAGTGTTAAAAGAACTTGTTGCCATGGCTCACCTCCTATTCAAGTTTATCTATTCAGGCAATTAAGCCTGAGGCATGTGCACCACGTTGGTATCATTAAGATATCACATTTTTCCAACCACTTCCACTACTTATGAATAGTTTCTCCATTGGGCTCTTGACTCCCTTAACCAATAAGATGAGGATACACCCGATATTTGAGGCCACATCTTGGACAAGCCCAGGAATTGCTAGCGTCACTTTGATCACCCGCTGCATGTCCATGAAGCGGTTCATGAATTCGCCACCTGCTGATACTTCATCACCACATCGATGCCATCCGGCTGGATGACCACCCTTTCGACCGCACCTACCAAGGCATCGGAGTTAAATTCCTCAACCAACCGCCAGGGCAATCCGAGGGTCTCCGAGAGGGTCTTCAGAAGCTGATCGACCCTGATCGAACGGTTGGTGCAGGTGCGCTGCTTCCTGTCCCTGCGCTTTCTACAGCTACACACCAGATAATCATACTCGGTACCCTTGTACTCGGAGCCATCACCTTTCCTGAACGGTAGACCACACTCACTGCAGTACACCAATCCATACAGGTAATGCGATTGCGAGTTCCGGTAGATGCCGGCCTTGCGCTCTTGATCAACCCATGCGAGTCGTGCCTTCACCTGCTCGAACAACTGCCGGTCCACGATCGGCTCATGGTCGTCGGTAAGGTAGTAGCTGGTATAGGGCTTGGAGAAATCCGGCTGCTTGGTGATCAGATCCCTCACCGGCCCCTTCTGGATCATCCGGTCTCCCACATACACCTCGTTGGATAACACTTTCCTCATGTTCCCTGATCCGGGAATCCGCTTGGTTGTGGAATTTGCAGCTCCGAGGTCCTCCAGATGACGCTGAATCTCTATGGGGTACAAACCCGCTGCATAGTCCTCGAAGATCACCCTGACGATCCAGGCATCCTGGTTCGGCACAAGCACACTGTCGGCCTCATTGTATCCAAGGATGCGGTTGCTTCCCAGATGCCTGATGCCCTGCTCGGCATGCTTGCGAAGCGACCATTTCATATTCTCCGATATCGAGCGGGACTCCTCCTGGGCTGCAACCGCCAACATGGAGAACGCCATCTCCGCCGATCCATCCATTGACGAGATGCCCTCGCGCTCAAAGCGCACCTCGACACCCAGGTTCTTCAGCTCATGCACATAGCGCTGAGCCTCCTTCGCATTACGGGCGAATCGCGAAATCGACTTGACCAGGATGATGTCGATCAGGTTGCCCCGTGCATCGGCCATCATGGTCATGAAGCCCGGTCTCTTTTCTGCAAGGACTCCCGAGAACCCCTCATCGGCATAGACCTTCACCGGCTGCCAGCCGGCGGTATGGTTGATCAGATCGGTGTAATACCGTTGCTGGGTCTCGAACGACTCCTCCTGGTTTTCCTTCAGGGTGCTCACCCGACAATAGGCGGCGACTCGCTTGGCCTGGAGATCCTGACTTCTTACTACCCTGGTAACTCGCATGGGTCCTCCTCGTTGCTGTTGTGCTTCTTGCTCAATGGTGGATACACGTTTGGTATCTGCACCTCGTCATCATCAGAAGGATCGACGATCCTGATCGCATCGATATAGAGAATCCTCACCTTGAGAGAAGTGGCCACCTGCTTGCCACTGACGATCGGCTTGCAGTCGATACGGAACCGACCGCCGCTGTAGGTCAACACACTGGTAGGACGGTGCCATGGCCTCTGGTAGCCGATGTCGATACGGCTTACCACACCGAAGTTCCAGGTCACCAGCAGCGTTCGATAATCCTCGGTGAAAGAAATACCCTTTACTGTCTTGACCAGTAGGTGGTAGGAGGGCTCATTGCGCTTGCCAACCAACCCAGATCGATCACACCCTCTCGCCTCCAAAGCGAACCGTGCTCCTTCGGCCATATCGCCAGACGAGTGGGAAATGGCAAGCAACCCGTCCTCATCCAGATCATCGAACGTCTGCCAGAATGCCTCATGGATGTACCCCTCACTGATCGATTGCGGTATGCAGGAGGTACGGTCACCACGCTTCTCATGCCCGGCGGCACCGCCGCAGGTCCAATCCTTCTCCTTGCTGAAATGCCCGGGGAGCTGGAAGCGTATCATCAACTGGCCACAATGCGGGCAGCGCAGGAACCCATAATAGGGATACTGGGTGGAGCCGCGATGGGGATCGCACAGCAGTGCTATCCGCTGTACGACCGCGAACGTCTCACGGTCGATGATGGACGGGTGATGATCACGGATATAGTATTGGGGCACCAGCAGGTCGCGGTTCTTGACCCTGCGGTGGGAGAGATGGTCCGCCGTATAATCCTTTTGCATCCTCACATCCCCGATGTACTTCTCATTCTTGAGCATCGTAGCAAGCGTATGGGGATACCACTTGGTCCCTCCCATCTGGGTGATCACACCGTCTTGCTCCAATGCGGTTACGATGGAAGGAAGGCCCGAACCGTTCTTGTACATGTCAAAGATCCTCCGTACCTGTTTGGCCTCGTTCTCCTCGATCACCCAATCGCCCTCCTCGGTCTTGCGATAACCATAGGTGGCCGCCCACTTGGGGATGCCGGCGGCGAAACGCTTTCTGATGCCCCACTTCATGTTTTCAGAAAGACTGTGGCTCTCCTCCTGGGCGACTGCAGCCATCAGGGTGAGATACAGCTCAGACGTCGCCTGAGAGGTGTTGATGTTGTCCCGCTCGAAGAACACCGATACCCCCAAGGCCTTGAGCCTGCGTGTAGCGGTGAGGGTGTCGACGGTGTTGCGTGCAAAGCGCTGGACTGATTTGACCAGGATGATGTCGATCTTGCCGGCCTCCGCATCGGCCATCAGGGAGTTGAACCCGTCGCGGTTGCGCCTACTGGTGCCGGTCTCCTCATCGGTATAGATACCGGCAAGCTCCCAATCGGCATGGCGGGCGATCATGTCGTTGAACGCCTCCATCTGGGTCGTCAGGCTGCTTTGCTGCTGCTCGAGCTCGGTGGAGACGCGGCAGTACGCCGCCACCCGCTTCGCCCTCACCTGCGGCAGCGCACTCTCTCGATAGAGCCTTCTGACCCCAACGGGGGTGTTGCCTGTTGCCTGATATGTATGTCCTTCCATCCGCATGCCTCCTAGTGTTTCGCATAGTGCCTGAGCGCCCCTGAATCCAAGAGCTTCTGAACGTGATCGAACAAAGATACCTCCACGATCGGAGGATGATGATCCTCGATGTAGAACTGGGGCCGTTGGCCCTCGTTGCGCCGTTGTTTCTTCGACAGGTAATCGACCACGTATTGCTTGGTGGTCAGCACATCACCCTTGTAGACTTCGCTACGCAGCATCCGATAGAGCTTGTCGTGATACCACCGCGTCGATTGGTTTTCCTTGGTCTCCAAGTCTCTCAATGCGGTGAGGATCTCCTTATACCTGCATCCCTTCCCTGCCATGGTGAACATCAGTCTCACCCGCTTGGCCTCGGGTTGATGGATCACCCATTCGCTGATGTGGGTATCAGATACAGCGGCCTTGCGGTATCCATAGGGGACGCGGCGCGCTGCGATGCCGCTCTCCTGGCGCTTTTCGAACGCCCACTTGATGTTCATGCTCAGGCTGTTGGACTCCTCCTGGGCGATGGCGGCGAGCATCGAAAGGATCATCTCGGCCCGATCGTCCATGGTGTCGATACCCTCACGTTCGAACAGGACCGGAATGCCCATGCCCTTGAGAGCTCGCACGCACTCAAGGCAGTCGGCCAGGTTGCGTGCAAAGCGCGAGACCGACTTGACCATCACATAATCGATCTTGCCGTCCTTGCAGTCCTGCATCATCCTCAAAAACTGCGGGCGGCTTTTCATCATCACTCCCGAACATCCGCGGTCCCCATAGACACCCACCAGCTCAAGGGCAGGGTCGGATGCAACCAGGTTGCGGTAGTAGGTACATTGGGTCTCATATGAAAGCTCCTGCTCCTCCGAGAGCGTGCTCACCCGGCAGTAGGCGGCCACCCGTACCACGGCCGACTCCATCCTCTGCCGTGAGTGCTTTTGGTGCGGGGCAACCTCGATGATCTTGATGTTGGTCTTTGCCATGAAGGTCCTCCAGTGTACAAGCTTTGAAAACCACGCGCCGTCGGGTGTGGTTCCGCGTTGGTGCATGTTCGCTGATAGCGCGCATCATATCAAGTCAATACAAAGAGTTATCTGCATAATGTGAAATTATATAAGTGGTTATAAAAGCCTTGAAAACCAACCAGTTTTCGTACTTTGCCTGGCGGTCGTTCGGGCAACAAAAAAGGCCCCGAAGGGCCTCGTTGTTGGTTGGTAGTGTTGTATAATCAAGTCTTGCCGGTGAGGATGAATCGCGTGTATTCCCCCGCGTTGCCTGCTGCCAGATACGCGGCAAGCTCGTCAAGCCCGAGGTGCTCGGCGATCCTGATCACCGCCGCCACATCGAACATGTTCGTCAACGCAGTAGTTCTCACCTGCTCCAGTTGAGCTTTGACCGTCTCATCCATTGCCGCCTCCCTGTGCTTCTGAAACCAAGCGTATCTCATCGACTGAAGGGATGATTCCCAGTGTCGAGCCGGTCTCCCACAACACATGCACCGTTCCCAATGCATCCACGTGCAACACTTCACCCTTGGCACCCATAGGGGGCGAATCCCCATCTTCCATCTTCACCAACTCCACCAGCGCCCCTGCAGGAAATCGCTTCTTCAGCTCTGCAAGGGTACTATCGCACTCGTAATCCATCTGCGAACCTCCTTCTGGAAATGCATTGTTTCCGCATCTAGGGAAGCTTGGCAAGCACATCGATGCAAAAAGGCCGCTCGGATTTGCGCTTCTGCACATCCTGCAAGTCCTTTGTGTACATAACCGCCTCCTTGAGGATCTGCTCGTCAAAACCGCAATCGTGGTAACCGTCAAGGATTGTCGCGTAGTAATACGCATCCGGCATCGCCAGAGGAGGTCCTTCGTTCATGACGTAGGCCATCGCCACCAGTTCATCCCCATCCAGGTTCACCATCAGGCGCTTCTTGCGATACAGATGGGGGTGCCCCTCGTAGCGGTCCAAGGCCTTCTCGCATTTTTCGGTGATCTGCCAGAGAAGCACCGGAACCTTTGCACCCCGTTTCATCTCGATGGTGGCCACGCCAGTATGTCGGCCTCCCCGAAACAACAGCTGATAATCGTGCAGTATCGTTGTTCCGATGACTGCGGCATCGGGGCATCTGTATCCCATCTGTTCGAGGTTCAGATTGCTTCCATAGGCCAGATAGATTTTCTTCATCGTTGCTTTACTCCTTCATTTGGTCTTCTACCACCTGAAAGGGCGGTTATCCCGCCCTCAAGGTTCCAAGAAGTCGCCCCTTCAGGCTGCGATCCGCCGTCTCCACGCGGCATTTCCCGATAACCGCTTGCACAAATGCTCGCGGCAGGCTTTGAACTCGTCGCCGATGAAGCCGATGCGGTTGAGGTAGGTGCGCATCGCAAACTTCTCGTTCTCGGCCTGGGGCTTCTTGGTGCTCGCCGAGTTTTGCGTGAGCGCCTGGGTGTTCAATGCTAGGGCGAACACGATGTAGCTCCTGACCTCTCCGGCGTGCAGCGTGCTGTTGAATCCGCGTAGCTCGATGGTGCCATGGCCGTGGAATAGTGAATGTAAGTTCAAAAAGTTGTATCTGCTGCTATGGTATTTGATTTCCCTGCTTCCGCCGTAGCCGGAGTACCAGATGTCCTCGATCTCTGCGAAGGTGGTCGGTTTTTTGCGGTTCATGCTCTCTACGAGGTGGTCGTCCATCTGCTTGCAATACCGTGCCCGGCTGGCTTCGATACCCAGGGCCTTGTAGAACAGGTCGTTCCGTGCGTAGACGATGTTCACGAAGTTGCGCACCGAACGCGGTGTGTGCCCCTTTTTTTCCAAGTGCACGTGGATGCCGCATGAGCTGTTGGTGAAGGCCCCGGCCTTACGTAGTGCCCTGATGACCTCCTGCACCTTCTCGATGTCAGCTTCGTAGGTGAGGATCGGGCTGACCAGCTCGACGCTGTACAGACGAGATGCGCTCTCTTTAATCCCTCGAGTCTTGGTTTCGCATCGAATGGATCCGTCGTAGGTGAACTTCCATGCGCGGCCATCGAAGGTCTTCAGTTCGTAGGTGTCGTAGTAGGAGCCACCGTAGAGCAGCTCGCCACCGAGGACCATCTGGGCAGCCAGGGCTGCGTCCTTGCGGGTGATGCCTGTCATCTCTATCTCGATTCCGAACCGTGTTGTCTTGTCCATGCCGTCTACCTCTCTTTGGTGTGTTTTTCTTCGTACTGTAGTAATCACTCAAAGAAGGATATATAGCAAGTGTATATATGCAAATAAGATACACTATTTCGTAGGTATTTCTTCGTCCAGGCGTTTCACCATGTCGACCCCCGGTACCACTCCCAATGTCGAACCGGTTTCCCATGTAATGTGGATAGTACCGATGTCATCCACGTGGATTACTTTACCCTTGGTACCCTTGGGAGGTGCGTGCTCATCGTCTAGGCTCACCAGCTCTACTATACACCCGCTTGGGTATTGCTTCCTGAGGACCTCGACTCTCTTACGGTTCATCTCATCCATATGCATCCTCCGTGTAGTGTGCATTGATCGCTCAGCTTTGCTATAATTGCAAGTCCCCCTCCCCCGCTTCACCCGATACCACAGACCGTTGGTCCATCAGGAGAATATCGGGGGAGGACCAGCATGATAATCACCTTCGTGGATTATAAGTGAGCAAACGCTCCATGATGTCGTCCTGGGGATTGTTGCTCGGGATCGTCCTGGTGCAGTTCTCCTTCACGATCTGGTAGATGTGATACCAGCTTTGGTTGATCTGCTTCATGAAGGCATGGGACATGGCGACATACGGGCTGGGAATCGCAGCGCCGGTGGTGGGGTGCTTTGCCAGGAATCCGAACTGGCTGATGGCCATCTCGCACTGGATCCACCGAGCCACCGACATGGAGTACTCCTCGAGCATCCGGCGGGATATCAGCTCCTCGCACCCGAGTTTCTTCAGCCACAGGTAGGTCTCGGTGAATACCTCCTCGGCACACAAATCCAGACCACTACGCTGGGCTTCCTTCATGAAATCCCTCACCGGAGGCATGTCCGAGCCCTCCAGGTCCGTCGCATCCTTGCTCAGATCCAATATCTTCAATTTCCTGCCCCCGGGATTGCCGTTAGCAATCTTCTCGGCGAGCGCCTTGGGTTTGCGACCGGCGCCGATCTGGGCACCGCCGCGGTTCGTTCCGTCCTTGGCCATCCAGGGCCTCCTTCATTTGTAATAGTAGTGGGGGGGTATACCCCCGTTCGAATTCGCCGTTTTTTCGCGTGAGGGGACCCGCCCGTTGTAAGGCGCATACCCCCTAGAGATTAAGATCCCCCTAGGGGGCCCCCACCCCCATACTGTTTACTGTCGGTTGTGCCGGTTCCGCTGCGCATTGCAGCTTTTGCATAGCTATTGTCTTCCTATAGTGATATTTGTACACAGTCAGGTGATGCTTCTTCGGAAGCAAGGCCAGATGCTGGTCCACCGTAAGATCGCTGCGCTTAGTGAGAATCTCGCTAACTGCAAGTTCTCCGCGTAGACTGTTACCGTACTTTGCCATCACCTCGAATGGCGGTTTCAGGTAATTGGCAAGCCACCACGGGCAATGCTCCTCAAAAAGCAAGCGGCACACCTCGTCATGGGAGAGTTCCCTCACGATCCTGATGGCATCGGTGGCAAAGCTTTTCACCGTGACACATCGGTGATGATACCGCGTATGCGTCCGCCCCAACGGCTCGACGATGCAAAATCGTGTGTCTTCCTTGGGATAGAAGCATAATGCCGTGGTCGCCTTGTCCCCATAATGGAACCACACCACCGGATTGTCGGCCTTGGTCGTGTAGGTCTTGCCCACCTCAAACTGAAAGCTCTCGCTCCCCCTCAGATCCTTGTCGAATGCCTTGATGTACATATCCTTTTTTACCTCCTGGTCATTTGTGAGTTCTACAGCCTGCTACCTTTCTCGATCACGCCCCGGCTCGCTGCTGGTGCAGCTTGATAATGGACAACGTCATGTCGTGGTAGCGGGCCTTGGCATGGTATTTCTTGGGAAGCAGCGCATATTTCTGCTCGAGGGTGAAATCGTCACGATCCTTGATGATCTCCCCGATCACCCACTTGCCGCGTATGCGGTTGCCGTACTGTGCCATCACCTCAAACGGCGGCATCAGGCAGTTGGTGAGCCACCACGGGCAATTCTCCTGTAGCAGCATGGCGTATACCTCGTCGCGGCTCAGCTCCCTGACGATCTTCAGTGAGTTGCTGCTATGGGCGGTGATGCGGATGCAATCGCGCTGGCGCATCTTGTAGATCTTGCCCAGCGGCTGCACCTCACAGAAGCGTGAGTCCGGCTTGTGATAAAAGCAAAGCGTCGTGCTCGCCTTATCCCCATAATGGAACCAATCCCAGGGGTGCTCCTGTTCTGTGGTGTAGGTTTCCCCCACCGCAAACTGAAACCCTCCATATCCTTTCAAATCCTTGTTGAATGCCTTGATGAACATACTGTGTCTGTCTCCTGTTGTTGTGTGTGTTGATTAGTCCGTGCCCCCAGAGGCGTAACGTAAAAGGCCTCCCCAGCGGTACCATCGGGTGTTACCCGCAGGGAAAGGCCTTTGTCGTGTGACGGATCGGATGGCGTGCCGAGTCGGGCTGAAACCACACGAGTTCCGCCACCGGGGCTCAGGCCGCCCAAATCCCCAAAAAGGTAACTCTGAAAGGCTGGTATGCTACCACAACGTTACCTTGTCCATGTAATTCTATTGAAAGCAATTATACTGATGGTATCCTATAGGTAACATAAGTAACGTATAATCGATATGCTCGTATAGGGAAATAAAGAAGTATACTCCCACCCGCCAATTTCCACCTGTGGCGTGGCGTGTGGCACCCCTCATCTTTTTTTTCTCCTATAGCATGGGTATATGTGAAAATTCGGTGTTACTTCGTTACCCCATCCGTTTGCGGGTGAAAAAGCTCTCACCCGCCTCGAGAAATTCCGAGCAATCATCCTCGACATCACCCACCTCGATGTTGGCACACACCACTCGGTTGTTCACGCCGTTGATCTTTTTCTGACACTGGTGCGTGCCCTTTTTCGATCCGTCCTGGAAGAGTTTCAGGTGATCCCGATCCACAAAGCCCCTGACGCATTTGGCATACGAATACCCGGCCCTTTCCATAGCCTCCCTGAGGATGTTGATGGTGATGTACACCCCATCCCTCTCCAGTTTTCCATACCGTGGGGTGGCATGGGGCTTGAAGCAGTTGCGGTTGGAGGCCACCCACCCCTGTACGAAGCTCCATGCCCGTTCGATACTGTCTTCCTTTTCCTGCTCCTTCACATTCACCAGCACCGCCACTCCCATATCGATCACATCCTTGATGATCGTCTCAATCGGGAATGTTGCTTCGCCATAGAGGCACTGTGCACCATACAGATCGGCAAGACACATGACAGCGACACTGTCCAGGTGCACCCCTGCTTCGCCCAGATCCTTGGCATCGAAAGCCTCCTTGAGCCGGGCTCGCAAATCATGGTAGTCGGATTCCAGTTTTCCCTTCTCGGAGATCACGTGGTCGATCAGATGCCTGATGTAGATCTTTCCGGCGAATCCATAATTGGCTTCACTCACTTGGTGCACCATGCGGCCGAACTCGGGGTCGTCGATCGGGGCCCCGTAGAGCTCGATCGCACGGCTGATCACCCCGTCCATGGAATTCTCGCTGCTCAGCGGCTCTTCTCCGGTGGTCATGATGCTGTTTCGCCAGGTTAATGTCTCCTGCAATCCTCCGTTCTTCATGCCCCGGGTCTTGCCCTGACCGTTTCCCAACTGGTAGACCGCCATCGCCGGGGTGAGATTTCGTGCCATCTGCTGCAGCTCATCGATTCCCAGCGGCAGGTGCTTGAGCATGCCAGCACGACGTTCCAAGCCGACAGCAGTACTGTTGAAGTTGCCGATCATCTTCATCGGATCCCCCCAGAAGGAGAGTGCGAACTTCAAGGCGGCCGTCTTGCCGCTACGCGATGAGAACCAGCTGTGCAGGATGAAGATCCTCAGCTTCAAGGGCTCAAGCAGCACCGAGGCCGCCGCAGCATTCAGCATCGCCCGGGCGATGGGATTCTCCCTCAGTTTCATCGCGGTCTGTTTCCATAGCTCGTAGTCGCCTTGCTCACCGATCGCCTTGACCAGGTCCTGATCGGCATCCTCGAAGACGATCTGTCCCTGATAATGACAGGGATAGAATTCCTTGAAGCCGGAGAGCCACCCGATGCGACCCAGGCTGCGCGAGAGCGGGATCAGCTCCTGGTTGGCAACCTCGAAGGAATTGAAGTACATCACCATCCCCTCGCTGTTGCTCGAGGTTACCGGAAGGCCGGTATCCGCATACTTTACCAGCGAGTTCTTGTTCAGCAGCTCAGAGCGCTGTGCGATCAGGTGCTTGATGCGGCCACTACGCCAGAATGCGAGCTCCATGCGCTCGCAGCCGGTGTCGACATTCTCCATGATGCGCGTGATCACGACCGGTCGGCTGCACAACTCGGTGCACTGCATCTCTCCCTTGAATTCGTGGAATGACCGCACGCCCTCCTCCATATCCACACGGTAACCCGGAGGATCCATCATCCCACCAAGGTCCAAGCCCTCAATTTCGATCTCGCACGATTCAACGGTGAAATCTTCCTCGGCGTTCGCTTGGTATAGGAGCGCCCTGGTCTGCTTGACCGCCCGCTCGATATCGCGCAGGCCAAATCCGGCTTTCTTCAGCTTCATCTTCAGATAGGCGTACTCGGTGGGATACCGGTCCATCGCAATTGCCAGCAGCTCCCTATTGCCCTCATCCAGAAACATCGCCGGATCCAGCTTCTCATGGCCAAGCAGGCTCTGGATCCGATCCCAAGCGGTGGGAAGGGCGAATACGATGGGAGCCTTGACGCCACAACCGCCTTCGGGGCAGTCGGCACCGAGTGTGCGAAAATGCTCACACGTGCACGGCTTGCGGCTCTTTAGGGCATGGGCGATCTTGCGCTCGGTCTCCTCGAACGAATAGCCTCCATAGCCCTGGCTGAACTCGTGGCACGCCTGTACTCCATCCGATGCCAGGCAAAGGTTGTCCAGTGATGCTTTCCATAGCGGCTCGGTCTGTTTCTCGGGGTGCTCCATCAGATCCCTGATGACAGCACACCCTTCATAGATGCGAGAAGCCTCGAGAGCATCAGGATACGCCTTTTCACCCTTCTGGGGCACTGGCGAGGCCAGAGGGGCTTCTTTGGCATCAGCGAACACCAGGTAGGGCTTCAGCTCTTCCAAAGTATACAGATGCCCGTCCATCTCCCTTATCTCACAGCGCACCGGGTGCTCACTGTCCTTGAGGTTCATCGTACCGGGAAAGCGCAGCATCCTGGCAAGGTCGCTGCAATTGTCGATCTTCCAGCCACGCTCTGATGCCTTGGCACTCACATAGCGGAAGAACGCCTGCTGCAACTCGATCGCACGCCTACGCGATACCTCGTCGGTGATGCATATCGGTACGGCGAGGATGTAGATAAGGTGCACCCCGTGGCCACTGAAGATGATCGCCGTCGGCTTAGGCAGCTCCTCGTTTACGAAGGCCTTGATCTCCTCCTCACTCTCAGGCAGCTCGCGCTTGACGTGGGCGGCCAGGCTGAGCAGGTCGATGTCGAAATGGAAGGCCAACATGGCCGTCACCTGCTCGTTCGATCCCCTGGCGGTGCTCTCCAATGGCAGATTCGTCGGAGCGCAGCTGTAGAAGGTGTTATGCTGCTCTCCCAGCTTCAGAGCCTTTTCGACGAACGCATCCAGATCCTTCCGTTTGAATCGTTTGCTGCGGCAACGCTTGCCGACGAGCCAGGAAAGGGTGATGTTGTCATCGGGCGACAGCGGACCGAAGAACAGCTCGCAATACTCACGAGGCTCCATAGGCATATGCCTCCTTCACGAAGGTTCCCAAGCGGACCTCCTCATCGTTGACCTCGATGCCATACTCGGTGCAAAAGCGCTGGTAGCGTTTCTTGATCGCATCGGCCGAGGGGCGGTTGGGATACTCGCTGGCGATCTCACGCCACGAGCGGTGAAAGAAATGGCGCCATCTGAGCAGGGCGCGGAACTCCGCATCCGCTATCAACTGAAGCTCATCCTCTGCCCTGTCGATGATCGTCTCGCAGCGCTCGATCATTCCATCGATCCGCCGTCTCAATGCCTCGCGCCTGATCGCGGCGCTTCCGGTCGGATCTCCGTGGGTTCCTCCTCCCATGCGCATGCCCATGGGATTGGGGGACCTGCGTCCCACGCACCCCTCGAGCTCATCCTGCAGGGACCTGAGTTCCATCTTGGCCGTCCAAACCGACGGGCAATACTGTAGGTTCATGTACGGGTCCTCCTTGTTAATGTCGTGAGTTGTGTATAGATTTTCTAGCTTACGACTTTACTATAGCAGGACCGGAATAGCGGGTCAATAGTCAAAAGTACCATTTTTACTTTTACTTCTCTCTACATTCGATTTTTCTTGACAGGCTCCCCCACCTCACGCTACATTCGGGACAGGGAGGAGCATTCCTCCAGTTAATACTATGGATTGGGGGAGAAGTGCATGCTGCTGATCAGGCCGCGAGAGACGGGATACTCTGCTTGTACGCCCTACGGGGATGTGGTGCTTCAAAGCGGCGACCACCAGGAGCTCTTCGATTTTGTCGAGGCCGATCTCGCTCCGTTCCAACAGGCCTTCACCTCCTTCTTCGAAAGCCGCATCGACAAGGCAAGTGCCGCGTGCATCGGAGATGGAATCCAATCGGTGCTCGCAAGAGAGCTGTGTGATCGGGCGAGCGAGGTACATCCCCTGTTGGGAAACGACTCGTACCTGGACAGCCTGTCCACGATGCTCATCGACTACCTGAACGCATTGCTGATCCACCGCGGTATCGAGCTGACCAAGGAGCAGTACTTCCAAACAGCCATACACCTGTGTGATCCCATCTTCCACTGTGGTATTGCCCGCGGGCGCATCAAGCCGCGACAGGAGCTGCTTGAGGCACAGTACCGCATCTATGAGAAGCGGGATATGAAAGCCCTGATCGGAGGCCATGTGCACCTGGTGCGGCTGCAGAAGCAGCTCAGGCTCTGGCTGTACTGGATCCTGGACGCCTCAGCCGCTCGTTTCTCCAAGCTGACCATCGACGAGCGCTGCCGCCTGTACCGCCAGGTCTTCAACACAAGCGGCATCTCAAGTGACCTCATCTTCACCGAACGCTTCACGTGGAGCAGACCCCGGCGCGAGATACTCTCAATCGAGTCCTACGTCCAGCGCCCCGAGGACATCCTCGAATGGCAACAAGAAACCAAAGAGAAAAAGGAACATGCCCAGACCTTCAGGGAACTGGACGGGGATGTCGTCGTGTTGGATGGGGAGCTGGATCGATACCTGAAGGGTGCCATAGACAAAGCCAAAGAAAGTGATGAGGTCGCGTTGTTCAACGAATATGAAGTCAATGACTTCGCTCACCTGCTGGCCCTTGAGGTGCGCCTGATGGCAGCCGAGAGCACCTCGGTCAAGAGCTGCCGTCACTGCAGCCGTTATTTCATTGCAGAGAAGTCCACCATCGAGTACTGCAACCGCATCGCGCCGGGCGAGAGCGCCCCCTGTGATGTCATAGGCCCCAGGCAATCCTTTTCACGGCTTTTGGAGGAGGATGGAGCCCTGAAGGCCTACAACGCCGCCTACAAGACCTTCTATGCCCGCCAGAGACGGGGTACGATGAGCGAGGCCGAGTTCTCATCCTGGCGCGACGAGGCAAAAAGGCGTCTGCAGGATGTGCGTGAAGGCAAGATCGCACTTGAAGAGTACACCACGTGGCTCAAGCAGGATGTGCGCAAGTGGACGGCCAACTGATACTGCACACCTGAGATGTTGCCTCTCAGGGAGGCTTTTGTGAGCGGTAAGATGTTTTTACCGGAAGGAAAAAACTCCTTGACATTCACACCTGTTGCCAGATTCCCCCTTGGTGTTTGTGTATTCATTTGTATCTGCCAATGACTGGACATAGGCTCGTTTCTACAAGCGGCTTAAACGCAATTGCTTTCTTTCAGTATTGCGATTTTGCTGAGGTCAGCAAAATCGTAAGGATGTGCTATTCATCAAGCATAGGTGGCTCTTTTTTCTCTTTCAGCTTTTTAAGCTGTTCCTTGCCAATTTCGGAAATGCTCTTTTCAGGAGTGGGTAAATTCTCCGGCATTGTACCCTCGTTTTTTGCGATAGCTTCACGAACAGTCTGTCCGACTTGGTAATGCATGCCACTTGCCGTTTCCAGTCCTTGCGGCTGTTCACGTCGGAGTTTTGCCTCGGTCTGGGTAATGCGGAACAGGTTTGCACCGAGTTCTTCACTGCCCATATGGTCGAGAATTTTCTCACTTGTTTTGAGTTTTTTCCGTCTGTGAATATCTGCGGCGGTCAAGCCGCCATACAATCCCATGTAGCCTGCATTTTGAAACTGAGCATATTCCAACTGGTCGGTGATGCCCGCTTTATGTGCTGCTTCCACAAGCATAGTGTTCCAACTTGTGACCTCGCCACGGATAACAAGGCGTTTATTATCCTCGTCAAGCTCATTAAACCGATCAGCTATTTCCTGTCTGCGGGTTTGTATAGCAAAATAGGTTTGACCGAGAGCAATAGGATCTTTGCGTGGATCCCCGTTTTGCACGATGAGATAGCAGGCATAGCGTGAAAGCTCAAAATCATTTATCGGCTTAGAGGTTGCACCTGCCTCCACGATTTTTCTGGCCTCAAGAAAATGGTCTGCACATTCAAAACCGCTGTTCTGACAGGACAACATCGCCTTATCAATTACCTTTGTGAAATTACGCCATTGGGTATAATCAAGGACACTAGCAAGTTCACGGGCATACCAAAACTCTATGCCGTTTTCAGTAGTGTGCTTTATATCTTCAAATTGTTTGTATTCTGCTGCAATTAGTGTTGCCAATTTTATCACCGCCTTCTACTTATTTTACCATTATTTTTGACATCGTGAAATGGAAAGTAAGGCTTTTGAATAACAACAGGGGGATAGATTGTCCCCTTGTTGCCTCTTACTTATGCTTTTTCCGTTTCCATAGGCTTGGTGGTCATAATGCGCTACAGTTCAGTAGGGTACTTTCCAAAGATGGGCTGATCCTTCAGATTTTTGGCTGTATCATGGCGGTGCAGGTCGTGAAACTCTATTCCTAAAACCCCCTATAGGTTATTTTTTCCAAAAATCCCCCTTAAAGCGAAGTTCTCTCTATGACCTTCTCGACCTGCAGACTTTGGCAATGTGCAAGGTCAGAGCAGGTCGATTCCAGAAATATCACTGCGGCAGTTGCTTCATGAAAAGGCACCTTGATTTTAAGCAGATATCCTTCATCGGGTGACGGTCGTGAAACTCTATTCCTAAAACCCCCTATAGGCTCTTTTTTCCCTAAAAAACCCCTTAATACGAAGTCTTGGATAAGACTGTCACGACCGTCACCTGCCATGCGGATGCAAGTCGATTTTGAGAAGTTTCCAAAAATCAAGAAACAACCCATCCCATCATGGAACGAAGGAACAAGCAGAACAAGGAATCCCTATATATTATACGCGTGCGTATAAGCGTATCCGTGCTTCCTCTTCCCTCTGTTCTCCTCATAAAAGTCTTTTTAGTATATTCTTGTTCCTTCGTTCCAAATCCTTTAAAACCTGCATCCTCGGGTGGAATTTCGTCGATTTCTTGTAGAACGAGTTCTAGGAAAAGCTTGGAACGAGCTGATTCTTGTTCCTTCGCTGTTGAATCATCCCCTTCACCATCACACGTGTCGGTTTGGTACTTTCGCTCAAATTTGGTCGAAAGTTCATGCCATGCGGTTGTTCCGAACGCCGTACCCAAAAGCCGAAAAACCCCTATACGCGTGAATATGTGCATACGGGCATGCCGCGCTGGTCTTCTCCCCATATAATATTGATAATGATGACAAATGATATTTCAGGAACATAAGAACAAATCCTCCGTAATTGTAGATTCGGCAACGACACATGGCGTGTTACCGCGCATGTACCCATTGCCATGGCAAGAACACGGGTACAATCGACGTGCTGTTCCCCAGAGAGTCGCTGGTTCCCAAGAACCTCTTCGGCCACCGGCAAAGTGGATAAGAACCGGGTCCGTACAGCTCTTCAATGTTCTTCCCGATGAGAAACCCATGAGGGCGATACTTAGGCTCAATTTTGCGCTAAAGTGTCTCTCCCAGTCCAATCGACGGATACGACATCATCCCCTTGTGATCACAAGTGACACAACTGAACAACTTTTCCCTTATATATGCTAACGCGGGTATGCGCCTGCAGGCCGGTTCTTCCCTATAAGGGAAATCGATTTTGAATATAAGGAAAAAAGTTGTGTTGTGAACGCCAGTTGTGTTCACCCGCTGCTGGGACAGCTGGACAGACTGGACACTACGCCCTATAAATGTATACGGGTGCTCGCGTTGCATCCACTCCTCTTCCATCAATAAAACTCTTGTTATATGAGTTCTTGTCCCACTGCCCCAAAGCCTCGCTTATATATTGTGTGACATGAGTTGCGTCTTGGGACAGTATGGGGACACCCGCTAACATCGGCTGTCCCGTAGGCAGGGGTGTCCCGCTTGATATGATGAGAAGCGCGATCTGAAGCGTGTATAGACTTTTACTCAATTTCAAGTAAAAGTCCCCTATGATGGTCTTGGCAAGAAAATTGGCCTCAACCTGGGGGGCTTCCATCCTGATCTGATCAGACTCCCACTCCCTCGGAGGGCAGCCATTCATAGACATTGACGACTTCCTTGCTCTTACGGAACTGGCGGACATCACTATCGAGTACATCGAGCAGGATCCATCCAAGGTCCTTTCCCGCCATCCCTGCCGGGTCGTCAGCATCGTTATCCGTATGCCATTGATGCAATGCCTTCAATGGAGTGGCGCTCCATAGGCTGTCATATGCACCGAACAGGTCTCGCGCCGAAAACTTCGATCCCTGGTCGGCGACATTGCAATAGCAATAGACAGCACCTTGCACGAAAGCCTTGATCTGATCCATGCGGGATTCGTCGATGATTGCTGTGGTTTTGCGTTTCTTGGGTGTAGGTGTTACCATGAGTCTTACACTCCCCTTTATCTGGTTGTAGTAAAGCATGTGGGTTAAACTTCCATTGCACGCTCAGAGATAGTTCCTATACCAAATTGATGGATTCTGCAACCCTTTCGTTAAAATCTGTATATGCTCTACTGGTATCACATCGCTTCCTGTATACCCGAATTGGCAAACCACCCTATAGCTCTGATCTCAATGCTTCTGATACCGCTGCTGGCCCGAGGCTCCTTTGTCGGCAACGGTAACCTTGCAGTCATGTGTGCCGATATAGCTGAGGAACATGGAGCCCAGCATGAGTCGATCCCCCTTTGGGATACGGTTCCACTCATATCCCTTGAACAGATCCTTTACCAGGAAGGTCTCCCCTTCCCGCACATGCGAAGTCTCATCGATTGCGGTTTTCAACAAGGAATTCAAGTCGTCCATAAGCAAATTTCCTCCACTTCTATTTTTGTTCTTATTATTAATATTGTTATTTTTATTGTTCAGAATATTGATATTATAAGCCAAAAAATAAGGCGCGTCAATCGTTTTCGCGCTCCATCATCTCCCACACGATCTTTCTGGCTTCGGGATTTTTTTTCAAGAAACTGGTCATTCTTTGTCCACACGGATGATACTTCGCGTCCTCATCCCCATGCAACAACCATTCAGTACCTATTCCGCAGGCGTCCTCTATTCGCTGCGCCCTCCTCAAGGTCAACTTCCTACGGCCATACACAACATCCTCGATGATAGCCACTGAAATTCCTGTCAGCTTTGCGAAATCCTTCTGGTTTATATGAAGCTCCTTTCTCAAGGCTATCAACCTCTCTGCGACGGCCTCGATGCTGCTCAGCTCTTCTTGTTCACTGAACTCATGATGAAGTTTGTTACCATCTGGGTCACCGGGCTGTTCCTCAGAGAAAGGCCAACTAGAATCAAGATGAAAAACATTCCGTATGATGCTAACCAATTCATCGGTTGCTTTTCTCTTGCCTGATTCCACCTCGCTGATATGGACCCGGGAATACCCTGTTTTCATGGAGAAGGCTGAGATGGAAAGTTGATAGCTTTTACGCAATATTCTAATGGCCTTCCCGACATCTTTTTCCAGAATATCCGTATGGCTCTTTTCACTTGTTTTTGCTTCAGGGTCGATATTCATTGACAGCAGAATCCTTCTGAATAATAATCTTGACATGTTACACAAATCATATTTTTCAATAATGTGATTTGGAATAGGAGCCAACCTTGATCACATCAGACGCACCGCTCATCCGTAGCGACTATCAAACCGGACTGTTCACCAAACAGGCACTTGCCGAAAAATACCACGTACACCCAGATACGATTACCAATGTGCTCAGCAGGTGCGAAGATCGGGATATCTACCGCAGGACTTCCACTACGGGAAATCTGTTGATCACCCCGTACCAGACCTTCATCAAGGAACAGCTCCAGCGCGGAGATATGCAGGCCACATCCATATTCCAGCTTCTCATCAGACTCGGTGCCTGTCTGTCATTGTCGACGGTCACCAAGGCGGTAAGGAAAATCAAATACGATCTGGATATGGCAGCCATCCGATATGAAACATCCCCCGGCCAGCAAGCCCAGGCTGACTGGGCTTCGTTCAAAGGGTTTTCTGCAACCATCGATGGTATTGAACGCCCTATTTATGCTTTCTTCATGATCCTCGGCTATTCACGGGTGCGATATGTCGAATTCGTAACCGAGATGACCACGATGACCTTGATCAGGTGCATCGAGAACGCCTTCACGTATTACGGCGGCAGCACCAAGGAAGTGCTCTTTGACAACATGCCCCAGATAGTGAATCGCTGTCTTACCACCAAGGGTGGAAACTCTCTGGAACGGATGCTGATTCCCGAGTTCACAGCCTTCGCGGACCATGTCGGATTTGACATAACTCTTTGCAGGATAAGGAGACCGCAACAAAAAGGCAAAGTCGAGCGAGTCGTGAAATATTTTAAAGAAGGCCTCATGCCCATGCTTCCCAAGAAGACAGGACACTCGCTGATCGATCTGAATGAGCAGGCCATACAGTGGTGTGATGAAGTAAACCACCAGGAGCACATGACCACCATGGAAATTCCGTACAATCGTCTTGGTTCAGAAAACCTGAATCCACTTCCCCGGATTCCCTATCTGGAGGATACCACAGCCAAGGTCTCCAAGGACGGATGCGTTGCCTTCCGTGGCAGGGTCTTCAATGTCGATATGCGCTTTGCCGGGATCGAGGGTAAGATAATCGACCTCGAGGACACCATTTTCGGTTACTTCGACGGCAAGTTGGTCATCCTGGGTAAGCGCGATTTGCCCGTTCATGTCCGGCATCAGTATTGCCACAGCAGGCATTCAGGAAAGATCAAACAAAAACGCTCCAAGCGGATCCATACCAACATTTCCCGATGGCTTGGTGGCAACCTGCCGCAGAAGATCTCGGTTGACTGGAAGCTGATCTATGCGTGACCCGTTTACCAAGCAGGTACTGCAGGATATCGCGTCTTTCAACAATCGCTATCTTGGAGGCATTCTTGCAAACCTCTTTGAATCTCATCCTGAGCTGCAGGAAGAGATCGCCGATTCCATCATCGGTGCGGTTGCCGCCAAGGAAAATGACAACGTAAACAAGCTTCTGGAGGAGGCGTTTCTTCCCGGGTATCCCGATCACCCCACCCTCTCGGATTTTGATGCATCCTGTCTGTCAAAGACGGACAAGGAGGTGTATGATACGTTCATGACGCTCGATTGTCTCATCGACAGGAACAGAAAACCGAATCTTGTTCTCTACGGTCCTCCCGATTGTGGTAAGGAGAAGGTCGCCGTCGGATTGGGCGACCGATTGTGCAGGGAGGGGAAATCGGCGCGCTTCATCGATTTTCATCATCTGATGGAGGTGCTGCAGACCCATGGGAGACTTCCCTCCAGCAACACCCTGTACAGGATACTCACCAAGGTGGAGTGTTTGATCATCGATGATTTCGCCTGCATGAACATCCACGATGCCGATCTGCTTGACAGCCTCTATGTGTTGCTCAGGACCAGGATCGACGATCATCTCAGTCCGAAGACCAAAAAGAAGATCCGCGCCACTTTTGTCACGACTCATCATCATTTGGAAGACTGGCCGCGCCATTTGATCGGCGATGACTTCAAGGTGCTGCAGATCATCAACATCCTCTACGGTCGCGGGACCCTGCTGTCCATCGACGAGAAGGCTCCCAGAATTGAGGAGGAAGAAAACACTTCCTCATCTTCCGAGACTACCCGGTAATCACCAACCCCGAAAATTCAATTACGTTTAGAAAGTACCTTTTTCTAAAAGGCGGGAAAACTATGTCTTTTCCAATCCGGAAAATTGGAATGCTGGAAATGCCGAAAATTGCGATGCTGTCTACAGCCACAGTATCAGTTTGACAAAAAGTATTCTTTCATAAACTTTGTAAACTCAACCATCTCATGTGGCCTTATGTCTCCAATATTGGCTATCCGGAAGGTGTTGATGTTCCCGAGCTTGCCCGGATAGATGGTGAATCCTCTTTCCCTTGCAAGATCATGGAACATATCGAACGAGTATGAACCATTCTGCGGTTCCAAAATAGCCGTGATGAGATGGGACTGCAATGGTTTATTCACAAGCATCTCCAATCCGAGCTCTTCCACGGCATCAACCAGAATCTTCCAGCAAGCGGTATATCGTTCATACCGCGCTTTGATGGTCTCTTGCTTCGTTTCGATGATTGCCTGCCTCAGGGCGTTGAGCACTTGCACCGGAGGGGTGAATCGCGTCTGTAGAGTCTTGGAAAAGTATTTGTACTGGTCGTACAGGTTCATATAGTAGGTACGCATAGGCTCATCCTTAATCTTTTCCAACTCGTTTCGGTTGCAGAACACAAAACAAGCACCGGCCATACCTTGGATGCACTTATTGGAAGTGGAGGCCATGAAGTCGATGCAATCCCTCTTCATATCGATGGGAATTGCTGCAAAGGCACTAACAGTATCAATAATCGTAACAATGCCAAGGTCATGGCACATACGCCCAATCTGGGGAATGGGATTCATGAGGCCTGTGGTCGTTTCATGGTAGACAGCTGCCAAGTGCGTGAACCTTTTTCCTTCCAACCGTGTGCGTAACGCTGCAAGGTCCAAGGCCTCATAAGTAGAGCTCTCGAATATCTCGTAATCCAGTTGATAGACCGAAGCAATCTTAGCCAATCTTTGCCCATAAGAACCATTGTTGATGATCAACAAATTGCCGTTATGGGGGACACAGGAGGAAATCATAACCTCATCGGCCAGGGTTCCCGAACCTGCAAAGAGCACTGTTTCATACTCCTCTTTGCTCCCAACAAATCCTGTCAACTCATCACAAATCCAGCGCATCATCTGCCCAAACTCTTCCTCACGGGGACAGATGTCGGGACAAGCCTGTGCATATTTCACTGAGTCGGTCGTGGTTGCAGGCCCAGGATTCAATAGTACTTCCCTTCTGACCTGCCTGAGGCTTTCATTTTCCAGTATCCTAGGAAGAATATGGTTAATTGCCATCTGGAGGTGTGATGCATCATCTATCTCGCGCCAAGCAAGATACTCTACCTTTCGGACATACAGATGCTCCCCCATTCTCTGTGCCCCGACCAATGCAGCCTCATACTCCATCTTGGGCATGTCATGGTGATGGGATGCGGCAAATCTACACATTGCCTGTAGTGTCCTGTACGAAAGTTTGGAGATTCCTACCAACTCTGTAAAGGGATTCCCAATTATCTCCAGCTTTTTGGAGATTGCCCAAACCTCCTGCCTCTCATCTACTGCGATGTATACCTCATCGCCTGAATTCGTTGCACCCGAGCCTAGGACGACGTTGCGATGCGGGTCATTGAGCAGGGTGAACAAGGCAACGGAATCGTAGAGGAGGTCGGATTCGAGCAATACGAAGTCCCCACTCACCAAGGATGCACAAACCTCGAGGGTTCCCATGCTCCCGGTACCCGAATAATTTGCATTATGTACCGTTTCGATGGCAGGATACTTTTTCGCCAGTTCGTCATACCACTCATTGCAATAGCCGGTTCCAATAATAATTCGTTCAATGCCATGCTCTATCAGTTTCCGGACCGACATCTCCACCAGATAGGTTCCATTCAACTCAAGAAACCCCTTGGGCCTGTCTTTGGTCATATCCTTCAGCCGCGATCCCAATCCCGCCCCTACGATAACCGCTTCTCGAATCATCTGTCTACCTCTGTCACATACTGCATGAATGCCTGCTTGTTCTCAACAGGTGTACTCTTTGGACGTCCCAGGTCTTTCTGGTTTCCTTTTCTTACCAGCACCTCGATGCATCGCGGCCCTAGCTCATTCAGCTTCAATGCATCAACCAATTGCTCCTGGGTTGTAACCCTGATGGATGACCTATATCCCAGACAAGAAGCAACTCCGGCAAGGTCTACCTCCCTACCTACGGTCGGTTGGCCTCCGACAGAGTCATGGGCACCATTGTTTAGAATGACATGCACGTAATTCCCCGGTTTTTTCGTCCCGATAATGGCCATACCACCGAGGTGCATCAGAACCGCACCATCTCCGTCAAGACAGACCACCTGCCGTTCCTTCTTATTCAATGCAATACCCAAGGCTATCTGGGAAGCGTGGCCCATGGAACCGACGGTAAGGAAATCTTTCTGATGGCCCTCACCATTGCGTTCCCTAATCTCATACAATTCCCTGGATGCCATCCCTGTTGTGGATACATAGATTGCATTAATTGCAGTATGTTGGACCACTAGCTCCAAGGCTTCCTTTCTGCTCATCTGGCCTTCAATCTGCCGCGAGTGCTGCGGAGTATAGTCCTCAAACAACCCTTTTTTTACAATCAGGGCATACGGTGCACTTTTTAATCTCATATAACTGTATGCATTTTCAACCTGAACACGCAGTTGGTCTGAATCAGCTGAGATCACCTGATAGGGAATTCCCATAGTATCCAGCAGGCTCAAGGTAACCTTACCTTGCTTCACATGCTGTGGTTCATCATGCACCCCTGGCTCTCCCCTCCAGCCGATGCAGAGAAGCAGGGGGATCTGGTATACTTCATTGTCTGCAAGAGAGAGCAGTGGATTAACGGCATTCCCCTCGCCTGAGTTCTGCATGTAGACCATAGGGATGGTTCCACTTGCTAGATGATGACCGGTTGCTAGGGCTACAGCATTACCCTCATTGGCCGCTATGATGTGATGCTCTGAATCGAAGGCATCATTGATGAAAGCACATAGATTCTTGAGCAGGGAGTCAGGAACCCCGGTAAAGAATACCGTCCCTTGTTTCTGCAACTCCCCCACAAACATTGATGGTACAATCATGATTCGCACTCTCTTACTTGGTACCCGGAATCAATTCCAGGATCTGTTTGATCGGCATACACAATGAGTCTGCTTCCAGCGAACGGCCATTCTCGAGGATGGACTTGGCAGCATTTACCATCGCAGGGTAGGCTGCACGCAACATATGGTTGGCATAGATGACGATGTTGGCACCCCAATCCTGGAACTCTTGCTCGGTGAACTGGTTGTAGGTCGTGGGAACCAGTACTAGGGGAACATGAGTGTAATCGTCTCGGAATCGAGTACAAAACTCACTTACATCTTCTCCACTCTTGTCTTTGCTGTGAATCATGATTCCATCAGCTCCGGCTTTGACATAGGAGCGGGCACGCTCAAGTGCCTCATCAACCGTTCCCCCTGCAATCAGGGATTCGAGGCGTGCAATGATCATAAAATCCTTGGTGACCTGGGCCTGCTTTCCCATGCTGATCTTCATGCTGAAGTCCTCGATGGGGGCAAGATGGTGTTTCACATCGGTACCGAAGAGGGAGTTTTTCTTCAGTCCAATCTTGTCCTCGATGATGATTGCAGATATCCCGTTGCGTTCAAGTGTACGAACGGTATAAACAAAGTGCTCGGTCAAGCCGCCGGTGTCCCCGTCATAGATGATGGGTTTGGTGGTGCACTCCAAAATGTCGGTGATGCCCTGCAGTCTGGTGGTAAGGTCTACCGCTTCGATGTCAGGCTTTCCCTTGGAGGTGGAGTCGGTCAGGCTTGACGACCACATACCGTCATAGGAGTGGTACTCCCCCTCCTTGCACACGGACACACTCTCAGCAATCAGGCCGGAGAGCCCATCATGGACCTCGAGAATCCTCACGATAGGTTTTGCGACTATCAACCGCCGTAGAGTCTTCAGTCGCACCTCTGGAGTGGTGCCAATAGCTTTCAACTGCTCGGCAAGGCCTGTGGAGTTGATCCCCTTGGTGTAGGGAATCTCAATCACCTGCCCCCCGATCTGCTCCATAACCACATACACCTCGTCACGAATCTTACTCAAGGGACCCGAAACCCAATCATCCCCATGGATGATGTAATCTGGTTTGTACTTCAACAGGTTAGGCACATAGCTCCATTCTTCCTGAGGGATGATTCTAGCTACACCCTTGATGTTCTCTACCACAACTTTCCGTTGCTCGTAGGAAAGGTAAGGAAGACGCTTGTAAGGGGCAATAGCTGAATCGGTAAGCAGACCTACAATCAGATCCCCGTACTTTGCACCCTCAGTGATGATATTAATAATTCCCGGGTGGATAATGTCTCCGGTGATTCCCACGTATACTGTAGCCATATATTCTAATTCCCCTTTGAGTATGTAATAATATTAGCTTGTCAACAACAAAACAGTATTCAAATCCTTACCATAATCCGAACGGGAATTTGTGTATTCCTGGAGATTACGGCATGGCTGAGCCACCGTTCCGTAAAAATTGAGCCAGTCAATACGCAACAAACTGAGCCAGCGGGGAAGGTTCCCCGCCAGTCGAATAGCATTCACAAAATACCAGGATACTTTGTTTGATGTGGATCCTGTTCACTCTGGATGACGAGAGTGAATCCGTTTGAGATCAACCTGCTTGTTTTCGCAACCATCCTGCTTAGGATTGGGCAAGGACCCGTGAGTAGTTACTTCTTTTTAATCATTTCTAGTATTCCTCGGAATTCAGAAGATTTACACAATCCAACTGAAAAAATACTAGATGTTACGATAACAATAACAATTGCCTTAAGTATTAATCCCAAAGCTGTATCCTTAATAATATATACAACGTAATTGCATACAACTAAGCTTATTACTGAGAGAATGGAATACTTGAATTGTTTAATCCAAAAGTATTTTTCAGAACAATTAAAGACTTTTCTAAACAATATTCTTGGCTCAAACCAAAATGAAGTAATTAATAAACTTACTGCGGTTGCTAGCAGAATTCCAAATGTTCCGAACTTATAACCCAAAAGAACAGAAAAAGTTATATTAAACATCGCTCGGACAATAATCAAGTACTTTACATCCTTAAACAAACCGTTTGCTTCTCGATACATCCAAACGGGATTAACGATGCAACTAATATAAAAATTAAACGAGATAATTGAAACTGTATTAGAGTTAAATAGATATTCATTTCCAAGCCATAATGTAATTAGATTGTTAAACAACAACCCAAACCCAATTCCCCCTAATGCTGCTAAAAAATGATAGAACATTAAAAGCATATTAAATATTTCCAGTTGTCTTCGCCTATTTCCGCTAACAGCCAAATTGCCAATGCCACTTATCATAGAAGTAGTAACAACAGAAATAAAACCTTGTACAGCAGATATTACTACATAGTAGTTGGAATACAAACCCACTGCAGCAGTTGAAACAAGAGAAGAAATCAGAATGTTGTCTGTATTATTAATTGCTACAACACCCAATTTATACATAAGAGTATGTCGAATTCTCGAAGTAATTGGTTTTGTCTCGAAATCAATTCCCGTTTGATGTTTTTTTAACTCTGGATGAATTCTGTCACAGAGTCTGCTTAAGATAAAGTTGTATAAAAAAGTGTTAATTACTGTGGCGATAATATACAGGTAATAGTTTTTCCAAATCAACAAAACAATAATATGTAAAATTTGCAATAAGAAGGACGAAATAAGCGAAGATATTTTTTGTACCCGTTGTTCTTGACTTGCAGATAAAAGTGCAACCTTGTGAGCCACGAAATATGAAGCAACAGTATTACTCAAAAATAAAACATAATACAGAATTAAATCGTTACTTGGAAGATCTGTATTTATCACATATGAAAGAAAAGGTATCAACAATAAACCTATTACAAAAATCCCTGCGGATACAGAATAGTATATTTTCTTGAAATACTTAATTAATGAAAATGTCAGTTCAGTATTACCAGAAGCAACGGGCTCATATAATGAGTAAACGGCCGCACTATCAAGACCCAACTCCGCCAAAGATAAAACAGAAAGTATATTACTATATAGACCATTAATTCCGAGGTACTCGATTGATAGAAACGAAAGGAATATTTTTCGTCCCACTAAAGACAAAAATAACAGACCTATCTGTGCAATATACCCAATTAGAATATTTAGTATCGCGTTTTTCTTTCGCGAATTATTCATTGTTTTATCAGCCATCTATATTTTCTTTTTAATCTGGATAAAAAAAGGTTCTTCGGTACACGAGAATGATTAGAAAAGAACCTCGTCAATAACTCCTCATATGTTACTCCAGCATTGTATTCATTCCAAAACTGAGTTTGTAAATCTACTTCAATCGAATATGATTCCCTAAAACACTTATTACTAGCCGTGGCAATTTCAGTTGATTGCTCTTCGTAAATACATTTTCCCCTAATTGCTTCGAATGCTTCTTCTCCCTTTTTTGAGTTAATTGCAACAATTGAAACCCCTTTGTTGAAGTCTGACATTTTTAGGCTTTTTGGTACATATCCCCAATAATCAGCGAGTGCAATGTCTGCTTGTCGGTTTAATTTTGTATATTTACAATTATGGCAACTATCTCTAAGAGTAAAACCCTTATTAAAAAGTTGAAAGAATGGATTATTAACTGCATATTCATAATCAACAGTCCCATCTGAATAAGATATTGTAAAGTAAAAGTAATCTTGGAACGGTTTTTTTTCTCTAAATTTTACACCCACAATTCTTTTTTCTTTTGAGACTTCTTTTAAATATCTATGAAAAGAACTGTTTGATGGCACTCCATGACAGACTAAATCAACCTGTAACAAATTACTATAATCATGTTTTAGGAAAACTCGAAGAGCATCATTTTGGCAAGGAGTACCAGAAAACAGCACCGATTTTCCACACTTCAAAACATCAAGTATCTTAGAGTAAACTCTATTAGTATTGCTTTGTACATACTTCGAACCAGAATATAAAGAAAGATCGTCAATCTTATTTGTAAGCGTGTGAATTGGTGAAATATCAAAATCCCATTGTACCCCTGCAACATATCCACCGTTTCGAATCGTCATTTCAGCTAACAAAGAAAAAACACTTCCTGATGAAGCTTTTTTTCTGGTAATTCTATTTTTATTCCAAGCTGCATACGTACGATGAATAACCATTCCTTTATCCTCAGTCTGATTCTGAGGACAATTCTGTATACATTTTTTACAATTAACACACTTTGAATCATCAACAAAAGGATAGATGAAACCTCTTTCATCCTCTTTCATGGAAATAGCATAACAAGGACAAATATCCAAACAGAGACCACATCCAGTACAAGATTCAGTATTATTACAGAATTCCAATACTTTATCTCCTATCATGCGATTCAAAAAAAGCCTTCAGTTTATCATAGTAATATTCATTGAAATATGAATTAAGAGCATATTCATAGTTTTTATTCACCACTTTATTTGCAATATCATACGCATTTTCAATACTATCGGCAACAAAGACATAATCATCATATATTCCAGAAAACCATTCAGCACCGGTTATGACCTTATGATCCATGGTTTTCAGTATTATTACAGGTGTGTTTGCAATGAGAGAAAAAATAGTACCATGATATCGATCGGTTATAATGGCCCTGTAATAAGAATACTTCTCAATTTCATCCAATATGTATTTTTCAGGATTGTTAATAATATCATTCTTCGCCTCTAGTTTTGTTGTATCGGTACAATTTACTTTATATCTTGAATTTAGGAGCTCATACAAACGAGAGATATCTGTTTGGGAGTAATATCTCTCATCATCATTGCGGGTACATAGCAAAATCCCTTCCCTAGGGTTGGCATACGTATATTTACCAATCAAAGTAGTAACAATATCAGGAAATAACATAATATCATTTTTTTGAAAAATTTTTTTTGCAAGGTTGTATGAAACCCTATCACGAGAAAGAAACAACATATTCGTTGCTCGCCCATAATACTGTGCTGCAGAATTCATTCTATTTTCATTTTTGTAATAAACCGTTTGGGGCATCATCAGAATCCTTGAATCCGGCAATGCGTTAATCACTTTTTTATGTACAATATCCCCCAAACTATTATCAGTAGTAGTGTATCCACTTTGGAATATAACTATATCATTGGGATTATACGCTTTCTGTAATGGCATTAAAGATGAAAAATAGCCACCTGCAATCGATCTGTTTTGAATCCTCAATATCATTCTAGTTGGGTAGTTCTTTTTTAACCACTTCATAATACACACATATTGCGCCTGATCTCCTAGGTTAGAATGTACTGGAACCCCAATATAGTATATGGTGTTACCTTTGACAGTGCTTTTAATTGCCCTATCTGTAGATATTTTAAGCCTAGCATCTTTAATTACCGATACTAACCAAATAGATACTTTATATAGGTATTTATTTCGCTTGATGATACTTTTTATGTTCATTAGGTCGTAATCCTCAAGATTGTATATTTATGGTGAATATTACCTAATTTAAGTATTAACATGTACAACTTTGGTGAAAAAACAGCAATTCTACCTTTTACTCCCATTTCCTTTGAATGCAAATGTAGAATCTGCTTTGCCATGCTCTTAACTTCAATCACACGATTACATTCACTCTCGTTAATCGGTTTGATCCTCGATAAGCCAAAAGCATATGCGCCATAAAATTCTTTTATTATAAAACGAACTTGATCTTCAATATCTGAAATCCTGGTGTAGAACTCAATCCGATAGAATAAAGCCTCAATACAGTCCAATCGTCTTATTGAGTATTTGCTTGTTGTAATACTACCTTCTCGGACTGTTGTATTATACAAAGGTTCATTTACTATACTAATTACCTTGCTATAGTAAATATACTGATAAAACGTATATTCATCTTCATGAATTTTTCCATCAGGGAATAAAACTTTATCAAAAAGATCTTTTTTATACAGCTTCGTCCATGCAGTAACATACGGAGTTCTGTTCCGTCCATACATCGATCTTATTATATCACTATTTGAAAAGGATCCTTCTTTCCCAGGGAGTACAGTCTTCAGAGTTAAACCGTCTTCATCAACATATCTAATTCCACAAATTGTCAAATCTGCATTCGTTTCAATTGCAGAAAAATAGAGTTTCAAGACATAATCATTCTCAATCCAATCATCACTATCAACAAAAACTAAAAATACTCCTTTTGCGACTCTTATTCCTGAATTCCGAGCATTAGACAGACCTCCATTCACTTGATGGACTACTATTATACGTTTATCTTTTTTTGCATATTCATCACATATCTGACCACAACGGTCTGGAGATCCATCATCGACAAGTATTATTTCAATATTTGAATATAACTGAGTCTGGATGCTACTTATGCACTTCTCTAAATACTTTTCAACTTTATAGATCGGGACAATAATTGAAATTAAGTCTTTCATCAAACTACCTCATAGCCAATACGCAACAAAGCTATGCTTTGTAATTCTTTTCTCCTCAGGTGGTGGAACCATGAAATCACCATAGAGCTGAGTCAGATAGATCTTATAATTATCAGGAACAGAGTATTTTTTTCCCTCAAAAGGTAACGTTGTCATCCCTGATAATGAACTGTTAGGGATGCGTTCTTTATCGCCACTTCCTTCCCCAAATTGTATGATTCCAACATATTCAGTTTGCTTGTTATTATATTTTTGACAGAACTTATCATAACGTTCTGCAAAAAAACGGTAACCGATTAATTTAAAGGGTGTAATAATAATATTCCTCATAAGGTCTTTTAATAAGTTAGCCCTACTTATTTTATATTTACAGCAAGCCAATCCGTAATAATAACGTAGAAAATTTCCCCTGGAAAAAAACCGCTGTTCAAGGCATCGATCATCTGGTAAATGATCTAAAATGAACACATCAATATTCACTCCGAATGTTTCTCCTGCAATTGAACCATATTCCTCAACTAACTCAGTTTGAGTATCATATACCTTTGCAAGTGGGAATAAATACCTTTTGTTTGTATATAAACAAATGAACTTAAATCTATCACTGGGATTCTTATTCATTGCAAATATCAGCTTCTGAAAGTCTTCTCGTCTTACCATTAAATCAATATCGTCATCCCACGGAATAAAACCTGAATGTCTTGCAGCCCCAAGTAAAGAACCATAGGTCAAAAAAAACTGGATATTCTCTTTTACGCATACATCTTTAAAATAATCTAAAATCTGCAACTCAATTGTCTTAAGCTCGGAATCTGTGACTTTTAGTTTTTTTTCAGATAATGTTGCCATTTTTTTTCTTTCTTTTGCACTTGTGCTTTTAGTTTTAATTTTACTATCATTAAAACGGTAAATGGTAATGCCAATTGATACATAAACGGCTCTTTATATTCGATAACTAACATAATAAGCAAGCAAATAACAATTATTCCCTTTTTACCTGTTATTCGTTTAATCATTTTTCGCAGATAGTTATAGTAAATAACATACGAATATAATGCCATTACCAAACCAATAGACATATATCTTTTTGCATAACCGCCATCGTGACTAACAAGTAATCCATCATATGAATACCCTCTTGTAACTCCTGTTCCAATAAACAAAGTACGAAAGGATAATGGAATAATACGATCATTCCACAAACTAAGTTTTTCTATAGTTTCAGAATCACTATAATTAAACCCTTCTCCAAGTCGTCGAAAAGTATATAACAATACTTCAGTATTTGATTCAAATACACTAGTTACATAATTATAAAGAAAAATCATGCCTATTAGTATAAAAAAAGACCAACCAAATAGAGCTGATGGCTTCCAAACTCCATTTCGTCCGACAATTATAAATAGACATAACGAAACAATAATTGCTGCATAGAATCCGGTTCTACCAACTAAAGTAATTGCAAAAAAGTTAATTATATAAATCAGTGTTAGCCAAATCGATATCTTCTTAGTGCAAATAATCCAATATGCAATTGCAAATAGTCCACAAAATAGATATATACTACCTCCCGATCCTGCTATACCCAATCCAAAAATTCTATAATTGTATCTTGAAAAATCGATATTCTGAATTTCTTGAAGTAGGGTTCTAATCAACGGTATTAATGCAGACATTATAACAATAATACTTTGAATCGTACCTGCAATTCCTAAAGCTCGACAGAATTGCAACTCATCATCAAATACATCAATTAGAAGGAATGGGAATAAGCCAACAAAAATTAAAAAATTGAAAGCACTATAAAGTGGCAGTTCAGAATCTGTTTGATTAGCACTATTTAAGAACACTGAGAATAACGTAAATAAGAAAACGAAAAAGCATTTTATTAACCACTTTATATCATCCTTTGTATAGTGAAATCCCCTCATAAAAAAAACATATAAAAGGACACTTACCAATACAATTATTCTAGGAGTAACAGGTATTACTTTTAGGCGAATGCTAAAGACAGTAAAAAAAAGTGTTAATATTTTAAGAATGATTTGATTGTTTTTAAAAACCAGCTTCATCTTCTTTTTTTCCACACCATACGAATTCTAGATTTTGATAACAACACAACTGCCGCTTGTTTGTATGCACTCCTTCTGATAAGAGAACATAACAACATGAAAAATACATTCTTCTTTTTATCACTGGTCATTTTCCATATGGGGGAATCGAGAGCATCATTTTGTATCCTTAAAGCTTGCGTAGCTTGTAATAAATCTACAATCCTTATTTGTACTTCTTCATATGGTAGTTTATTAAAGGAATAAAGCAATTCAGCACATATTGATAAACAATCTAAATACAATGGCCAAAAAAGGCCAGACTTTTCATTGGGACTAAGGATAAAATAGAATTTTGATCCCCTCTCAATAGTATTGTTTACTCTATATATAACATTTTCATAATTCTTTGAGTGAGACAGTGAGTTTTCAACGACAGAATACTTATATAATGTATCACTAACTAAAACAGCCTTAGTCGCAAATATAAAGAAATGTTGATTAAACACTTTGTCTTCACTAATAACATCGGAATAGCTCTCGAAAAAAATATTGTTTTTTATAATAACAGAAGATTTGTATATTTTATTCCATACAGAATATCTGTAATTGGGATTATTAATTGTTTTTCTTGAGGCAGCAACCCGATTAGAAGATAAAGCAATAATTTCATTATGTTTTGACACATTGTGAATAAACGAGGCTCCATTACTCAATACATGTTTACTTCCAAATGCTATTACATCAGCATCAGTGGAAATTATCTTTTCATATAAATATCTAATACAGTTTTCACCAATCAAGGAATCATCCGAGTCAACGAACATAAGAAATTGTCCTTTTGATTCTCTAATCCCCTTATTTCTTGCCGCACTAACCCCACTGTTCACCTGATTAAAAATAATAAATCGCTCATCCCCTTTAGTTTCAGATAGAATAATATCTAATGAGTTATCAGAAGATCCATCATTGATAATAAGAAATTCGACTTCCTTCAGAGTCTGATTTCGAAGCGATTCTATACATGCTCCAATGAATTTTGCAGAGTTGTACACAGGCACAACAACCGTGACATATACTTTGTTTTGCATCATTGATTATCCTATCGACTCACGGAATTAGAGTTACCTTATACCATTCTATAACTGCCTTTATTCCACGTTCGAAACTCCAGTCAGGATCATAACCAAGAAGTGTTTTTGCTTTACTAATATCAGCGTTACTATGTTTTATATCACCGGCACGATCAGGGCCATATTTTGGCTCTGTTTTTATACCCAAAGCACCTGTAAGTTCGTTGAAGATATCAATAAGATATTCACGACCACCAAAAGCAATATTATAGGCTTCACCAGCTGCATCATAACTTCCCATACACGTCTTAAGGTTTGCTTCAATAACATTCTCTATATACGTAAAATCCCTACTCTGCTTACCATCGCCATGAATAACCGGAGCCTCATTATTCATGAGTTGCTTAATCCATTTGGGTATTACTGCAGCATAATCTCCATCAGGGTTTTGGCGTTTCCCAAAAACATTAAAGTAACGGAGTCCATAGGTATCTAGTCCATAGAGCTTATGATAAAGCTTGCCATACTCTTCATTGGTTCTTTTTGTAAGCGCATAGGGCGAAAGCAGATTCCCTTCGCTGCCTTCCTTCTTTGGAAGATTCGGTTCATCACCATACACAGAACTTGATGAAGCATAAATAAACTTCTTTACCTTATTTTGCCTTGCTGCCTCCATCATATTAAGAGTGCCCATTACATTGTTCTGCTCGTAAAAAAGAGGCATTTCAATGCTCCTTGGGACACTTCCCCATGCTGCTTGGTGCAGAACATAATTGACATCTTTCGTAGCATTCAAGCAATTGTCAAAGTCCTTTATATCGTTTTTAATGAATGTAAATTTTGGGTTATCCTTGAAATCTTCAATATTCTTCAGAAAACCAGTGGAGAGGTCATCCAAACAACGAACGATATACCCCATTCGAAGAATAGCTTCACAGAGATTGGACCCTATGAATCCAGCCCCTCCAGTTACCAAGAATACTGAATCTTTTGGAAATACCAGATGCTCATACCCCATACTTATAAACTCCAATAACAGTAACCAGCCTGTTCAAACTCATTACGGTTGAGAATCGATTTCACATCGATCACAACCTTCTCAGTGTCACATGCAAAAAAACTATCAAGCTCTCGTATCCCATATGTTAAAAATTCATTATGAGCAACAGCAACAATCACAGCATTAACTTTCTTTATACTTTGTCTAGAAACAAAAGAGATTCCGTACAAATATTCCGCTTCTTGAGAGTCAGCAACAGGATCACATACCATAGGTTCTATGCCATACTCTCTAAGCTCATTAATGATATCTATTACCTTGGTGTTTCGCGTATCAGGGCAATTCTCTTTGAATGTAAATCCAAGAACAAGAACTTTGGCTCCTTTTACCGGGGAACCTACAGAGATTAACTTCTTTACCACGTTCTCAGCAACATATCTTCCCATATCGTCGTTAATTCGCCTTCCCGATAGGATGATTTGCGAATGGTATCCAAGCTGTTCAGCCTTATAGGTAAGATAATATGGGTCTACTCCAATGCAATGACCGCCAACTAAGCCAGGCGAGAACTTAAGAAAATTCCACTTCGTTGAAGCAGCATCCAACACTTCTTTTGTGCTAATTCCTAACTTATTAAAAATTATTGACAACTCATTCATGAAGGCAATATTGATATCCCGCTGGCTATTCTCAATTACCTTAGCAGCTTCAGCTACCTTAATTGATGGTGCTCTATAAACACCTGCCTCAACTACCAGTTCATACACCATGGCAACAGTATCCAATGTCTGGGCATCCATACCAGATACTATTTTTATTATTGTTTCCAAACGATGAACTTTATCACCAGGATTGATTCGTTCTGGAGAATAACCAACAAAAAAATCAACACCGCACTTAAGCCCAGATTCTTTTTCTAGTATTGGTACGCAAATATCCTCAGTTACACCTGGGTACACGGTAGATTCGAAAACAACAATTGATCCTTTCTCAAGGTTCTTTCCCAATACCCTGCTTGCACCTTCTACTGGGCTGAGGTCAGGAGTATGATCGTCATAAACTGGAGTTGGCACAGCTACTATGTGAAATCTTGCTTCCCTCAGCTTGGTTTCGTCACTTGTAAACTCCACTGAGGTATTTTTGATAATTTCATTACCAACTTCTCTCGTAGGATCGATGCCAGCTTTATAGAGTTCAACCTTTGCTATGTTTATGTCAAAGCCAATTACTTTCACCTTTTTTGCAAAAGCAACAGCGATAGGCATACCTACATAGCCCAATCCAATTATAGAAATAACCAAATCTCTGACAATCATATATAATTCCTATTAATCATAGCAATATGCTCTCTCAGTTTGTCTTCGGAAAATCGATATTTTATTCGTTTTGCAGGTACTCCACCATAAACTGCATAGGGTTCAACATTTTTTGTAACTACTGCACCTGCAGCAATTATCGATCCCACCCCAATTCTAGTTCCACGAAGAATAGTTGAATTGGCTCCAATCCAATTATCTCCTTCAAAAACAATATCTTGATCATCGGTTGGTAACTTTTCATTGTTGGTGATTGTTGACATTTTCCTTCCTAAAATATCTGTCCTATGACCTCCAGTTATAACAGTAACATTTGGACCAAACATTACATAGTCGCCAATTATAATCTTTGCTCTAGAATTTATAAATCGATTACTTGCCCCGATACTGACATAATTACGGTTATTCGCTGTTTCTGGTGGGTAAGACTCAATTGGGTATTCATGAATAGAGGGTAATTTGCTATGTTTAGAGCAAGGAGCAAAGCAGATGATCGATCCGCATATTCAGAAACTTTTCAGCCTCGGATTGGGCCTTGAGGAACCTTGGCGCATCACTTCACTGGAGATGGTTCCGTCCGAGAAGCAGCCAACGCTGTTGGAACTCCACATACGGATCGATTTTGAGGAAGGGTCGAGTTTCCCGTGTCCAGGCTTCGACCAGGGCTGCAAGGTCCACGACACACGGGAGAGAACCTGGAGGCATCTCAATTTCTTCCAGTATCGCTGCTACATCACGGCGAGGGTTCCCAGGATCATCACGCCCGACGGCAAGGTGAGGACCGTCCCGGTGCCCTGGGCAAGAAGCGGCAGCGGCTTCACCTTGATGATGGAGGGGGTGATACTCACCCTGGTGAAGCATATGCCGGTCAGGACGGTTGCCCGTGAGATCGGGGAGCACGACACCAAGCTGTGGCGCCTGATCGATTACCATGTGGGGGAGGCCCTCAAGGACCAGGACTTCTCGGATGTCAGTGCGATAGGGGTGGACGAGTACAGCCACAAGGGTCACAACTACATCACGGTATTCCTCTCCCATCCCGATGTCGTCACCGATGAGGCTGGAAGGCGCAGGCAGGCGGGGAAAGCGAGGGTACTCTTTGTGACGGAAGGAAAAGACAAGGATGCCGTGAAACGTTTTCTTGAGCGTTTCAAGGAGAAGGACGGAAAACCCGGGCAGGTGAAGGTTGCCACCAGCGACATGATCCACGGCTACCGCAGCGTCCTGGGGGAGAGCTTTCCCGAGGCCGTCGTCACCGTGGACAAGTTCCATGTGGTCAAGAATTGTTCGGATGCGGTGGACAATACCAGGAAACGGGAAATGCGCAGCAAGAACGCCGCAAAGACAAAGGACCTGAAAGAGACGCGGTACATCTGGCTGAAGAACCCCGACAACCTCACCGACAGGCAGCGGGAGCGGCTCGGCCAACTGCTCCAGGTCGAATATCTGGATACGGTCCAGGCCTACAGCTGCCGTCTTGAGCTGCAGGATTTCTATGAGACCCACAAGGCCTATGACGAGGACATGGTGTCTGACTTTGAGCGGCTGGCCATCAGATTCGCCAACTCGGCGGTCATGGAAATCCGCAAGTTTGCACAGTGCCTGACCAGGAATGCGGTGGAGATTCTCAACTACTTCCAGACCCTGAGGACCAATGCAATCCTGGAGGGGTTCAACTCGAAGATAAGCATCATCAAGAGCCGTGCGAGAGGCTTCAGGAACATGAGGAACTTCATGAATATGATCTACTTCGTCTGTGGAGAATTGTCCCTTCCCCTGCAGCCAATCATGTAGAGCTACCCACTATAAACAGCGAAAGGCCATAATTACCTAAATATGTATTTTCATAATATAATTTTGTTCCTATACCTATTTGACACTTTGTTCCTCTTTTAGCGAGTAGATGTAATTTTAATGGCATTAGAAGGACTCTATAAATTATTCGATTCGCAAGATTTGCTAATTGATAAAAATAAAAAATTGTTTTCATCTATAACTTCTCTCAATACATTCAGAATATTTTTCCAACATCATAGTTATAATTTTACTCTCTGTATACTTATCTAATACCGTTTGGATATTCCATTTCGACATTTCCTTACGTCTATTTCTATCATTTATGAGGGTAATTATTGCATCTATATAATCTTCTGGAATAAAGCTGTTTATTAAAATACCACCTTCTTGACTAGTACCAATCATATCAGGAATTGCCCCAACAGCTGAAGCAACAATTGGCAAACCAGATGCCATTGCCTCAAGCACAGCATTTGGGAACCCCTCAGTTTTCGAGGGGAAAAGAAATAAATCAGCTTCGGATAAGATTCTATTAACCTCATCTGCTGTTACATTACCAAGTAGGTAAATGTTATTTGATAATTCTTTGTCATTGAAAGAATCAAATTTCTGACCAACTAAGAAAAAATCAATATCACATAAAATTTTTGCAATATTAGTAATGATATTACATCCCTTGTTCTCTGAAATATGACCAACAAAACATATTCTTCTTACCTTTTCCGAAATATTTCTAGTCTTAGTATTCAAAAAAAAATCATCTGATATAAATAGAGGGATATAAATAGATGCTTTACCAAACTTTTCTTGTATAAACATTGAACTAGAATTATTTAGACTAAAAACCATTGAAGCCCTTCCAATCATCTTCTTGAGTGAAAAATAAGCATATCTAGTATAAGAATAAAAGGCGACATCACATCTCATGTGGACGACAACTGGAATTCTGGCAATACTGACTATAAAAGAAATTGCATTATCTCTAACCAATCCTAGCATTGAACAGTTACTATTTAAGTGAACAATATCCGGTTTATTAAATAAAATTAATATAATTGTTTTAAAAAGTATTTTTAGTGTTCTAACACTCTCAGAGTAATAGTTATATTTTGTCTCTCCTTTAGCTCGGCTCCCAATCAAACTTGTGTCAACTATATTTATCGAATTATTCATTCTAACTAAATCACTATTCACGAATCTATTAGTCCAACCAGCGATACCACCAGCTACATTCTGATTATCCTTCGGCAAAGGAGAAATTAATAATATCTTCATGAAAAAAACCCTATAAAAAAAATATTTTTCATCCCCACACTGTCTCATTCACAATCTTCGCATAACTTTGGATCATCTTCACCACTTTCACCGATACATTGGTGTCATGGTAGTCGTCGGGCATCTCGGTCTTTTCCTGGTTGTCCCTCATCGAGACCGCCATCTCTAATGCCTGGGAGATGTCCTTGGTCGTGATACCCCCGATGACCACAGTTCCCTTGTCCAATACCTCAGGTCTCTCGGTGCTCGTCCTGATTAGCACTCCTGCAAAGTTGAGCATCGCAGACTCCTCGCTGAGTGTCCCGCTATCTGATAGTACGCAGTAGGCGTTCATCTGCAGCTTGTTGTAGTCCAGGAAGCCGAAGGGTTTCAGGCTCTGTACCAGAGGATGAAACTGAAAGCTTCTCTGCTCGATAAACTTCTTGCTCCTTGGATGAGTGCTGTAGATGACTGGCATCTGATAGAACTCGGCCATGTCGTTGATGGCTGTCATCAGCGACATGAAGTGCTCCTCATTGTCTATGTTCTCCTCTCGGTGGGCGGAGACCAAAATGTACTTGTTCTTCTCGAGGTTCAGCCTATCAAGCACATCGCTTTTCTGGATTCCCTCCATGTGGCTGTCCAGCACCTCGCGCATGGGTGAGCCGGTGACGAAGATTGTCTTGCCGTCCAAGCCCTCGGAGAGCAGGTACCTTCTGGAGTGCTCGGTGTAGGGAAGGTTGATGTCGCTGATGTGGTCCACAATCTTGCGGTTGATCATCTCACTCACATTCCAGTCCCAGCAGCGGTTACCAGCCTCCATGTGGAAGATGGGTACCTTCAGGCGCTTTGAGCTTATGGTCGACAAAGCACTGTTGGTATCGCCCAGCACCAGCAAAGCATCGGGCTTCTCCTTCTGGATCACCTCGTAACTCTTGGCGATGATATTCCCCATCGTCTCTCCAAGGTTCTTTCCCACACTGTCAAGATAGTAGTCAGGAGCCCTCAGTCCAAGGTCCTCGAAAAACACCTGGTTGAGCGTATAGTCCCAGTTCTGACCCGTATGCACTAATATGTGGTTGAAGTACTGGTCACACTTTTGTATCACTGCACTCAGCCGGATAATCTCGGGCCGTGTACCGAGAATGGTCATTACTTTCATCTTTTCCATAGTACTTTTCATACCTTCTCAAATACTGTATCAGGTTTATCAGGATGGAAGGGCTCGCTCGCCCACATAAAAGTCACCAAGTCCATGTCTCCCTCATTGATAATATTATGAGTGTACCCTGGAGGTATATCCACAACCTCCAACTTCTCACCTGACACATGGTAATCAATCACCTCAGTGGTTCCAATCTTCCGGAACCGAATCAAAGCCCTACCGCTAACCACCAAAAACTTCTCGTTTTTCGTATGATGCCAGTGGTTGCCCTTGGTGATACCAGGTTTTGAGATATTTACCGAGAACTGGCCTCGTTCTTCAGTCCGGATGATCTCGGTGAAAGAACCACGGTTGTCGGTATTCATCTTAAGCGGGTAGCAAAACTGATCCTCCGGCAAATAGCTTAAGTACGTGCTATAAAGCACATTCTCGAAGCCATCACTCATGTTTGGTACCGAAAGATTCGTTCGACTATCCCTGAATCCCTTTAAAAGCTGGACAATCCGGCCGAGCTTGACCGTATGGACCTTGGACACCTTGCAGAAACCGTCTTCTTTGATAACCTCGCCCTTGAGTGCCGAGAGAAAAGCAACTAGCACATCATCAATGTAGACCAGCTTTAGCACAACTTCCGGATCATTAACCGTGATAGGAAGGTCCCGTGCAATACTATAGCAGAACGTGGCTACAGCACTATTATAGTTTGGTCTGCACCACTTGCCGAAAACGTTAGGTAGGCGAAAGACATATACTTCAGCACCTGATTCTTTAGCATAACTGAAAAGCAGGTCCTCACCCGCCTTCTTGCTCCTGCCGTAGGGGTTGTCGAGCTCTGCTTGGATGGAGGAGGTGATGAGATTGGGGCAGGTATTCTTGTTCCGCTTCAGGGAAGCAAGCAACGTATCGGTGAAGCCGAAGTTGCCCTGCATGAATTCCTCTTGGTCCTTGGGTCGGTTCACCCCGGCAAGGTGGAAGACGAATTCACAATCCTTGGTAAACTCGTCCAATAGCTTCGGGTCAGTATCGAGGTCGTAGAGGTACAAATCCTCGTATCCCTTGCTTCGCAATTCTGCAATAAGGTTCTTCCCCACGAAACCGCCCGAGCCAGTTACTAGTATCCTCATGCTAGCGGCTCCCCCATGCCTTCAACTCATCCTGGATGTACTTCAGGGTAAGTAGCTTCTCCTTAATCTGAGCGACGGTGAGCAACTCGGTGTTGCTGGAGTTGAACTCGGTGATCGTAGTACGTTTGCCATTGCCGTCAGTAAAGTACTTGTCATAGTTCAGATCGCGGTTGTCAGCAGGAACTCGGTAGAAGTTGCCGAGATCTATGGCATGGGCGCATTCTTCGTTGGTGAGCAATGTCTCATACATCTTCTCCCCGTGCCTGATGCCGATAGTCATTATCTCGTTGTCGGGATTAAATAGTTCCTTAACCGCCTGGGCAAGATCTCCGATGGTGCTCGCCGGTGCCTTCTGAACCAAGATGTCCCCGGTGTGTGCATGCTCGTAAGCGTAGAGAACTAGGTCTACCGCTTCTTCCAGCGTCATGATGAAGCGAGTCATAGAGAGATCGGTCACTGTAAGGGGTTTGCCCGCCTTGATCTGTTCAACAAACAGAGGGACCACAGAACCACGTGAGCAGAGTACGTTACCGTACCGCGTCCCGCAGATGAGCGTCTTGTCCTCAGCCACGGTCCTCGACTTAGCAACAAACACCTTCTCCATCATAGCCTTGCTGGTTCCCATGGCGTTGATGGGATAAGCAGCCTTGTCAGTGGAAAGGCAGATGACCTTCCTCACCCCTGCATTGATACAGGCCGTTAGTAGGTTGTCGGTGCCAATAACGTTGGTCTTCACCGCCTCCATTGGGAAGAACTCGCAGGAGGGAACCTGCTTCAGTGCTGCCGCACTGAAGACGAAATCCACACCGTTGAGCGCATCGCGGATGCTGCGATAGTCGCGTACATCACCGATGTAGTATTTAATCTTGTCGTTTTTATAGAAGTGGCGCATATCGTCTTGCTTCTTCTCATCGCGACTGAAAATGCGAATCTCTGCTATATCGGTATCAAGAAATCGCTCAAGTACAGCATTTCCGAAGGAGCCAGTGCCGCCTGTGATCAGGATGGTTTTATTAGTGAACATATATCTCAATCCTTAGCCAATGATTGTAAAAGTGTATCGAAATTATCAAGAAGAACTTTCTTGTTGTAATGTTCCATTGCATACTTCCTTGCAGATTCTCCCATAGTCTGTCTTGCATTGGGAGAGAGTGCATAGAAAGTTGAAATCGCAGCTACCAATTGATCAATATTTTCCGCATCAGCTACCAAACCTGCGTTAGCTTGCTTGATAATTCGTTGTGCTTCTCCATCTACAGAACCAATGATCGGTATACCACAGGCCAAATAGGTCTGCAACTTTGCAGGGATGGTCATGGAGAAAATATCACTTTTCTTGAGAATCAAGAGTCCTGCATCTGAACTTGCCAAGTATGAAGGAATCATTTGAGGGGGTTGTTTAGTAATAAACATAAAATAATCTTGGAGTCCTTCAGACTCAACTAAAGACTCCAAGCGATTCTTGTCCCTACCATCTCCAATGAGGACAAAACAAACGGATTGATTCTGTCCTTTTAATTTACGAGCAACAGGAATTAGGATGTCTAGGCCCTGAGCAACCCCGATATTTCCGGCAAAGGTGATTAAGACTCTTCCATCTCTTACTAAAACATTAGATTCAACAGAATCATTCGAAAAATAGAAATCCTCAGCATATTGAGGCCAAAATGTAATCTTTTCTGACTGTATCCCTCTTGCCGCAATGGATTGAATGAAACTTTGGGAAGATGTAAGAACGACATCCGACTGTGTGTAGATTGAGTTAACGAGACGCCCCAACATTCTTTCAATTATTTTTGAGGTATTGCCTGTTACTTCTTGGAAACTCTCAGGCCATAAGTCGAGAATGTAGGAAATCACTGGAATCTTATGTTTCTTGCCAAACCAGATTCCAACTAGACATTGTGTAATTGGAGAAATCTCATAATTAAATACAACGTCAGGTCGGTTATGAGCTTTTAGAGAATAGAACCATCCTGAAATCACGAATGAAATGTAATTCATGCTCAGGCATAAAAAGTTCTTGCCTCTTGGGAGTATAGTAAGTCTGTGTACGATTACTCCTTTTATTTGTTCATTTCTTTTTTTTGACCAAGAGTAACCTAGGAAGAATCGTCCTTCTGGGTAATTAGGGATGCCAGTCACAACGCTAACAGTATGACCCCGTTCTACCAAAGATTCACAAAGGTCAGTTATCCTTACTGATTCAGGATAGTAGTACTGTGAAACAACGAGTATGTTCACATCTACCTCGATGGAAGAGCTTCATGGGTCTTGTGGATTGAGGTAGATAAGCATATTGATTGTTTATTACTGAATGCTGTTACTGATAATTCTTGTGAATACTTCAACGTCCCCCACACCTTACTAAACGCAGGAATGAACAACGCACCTAACGATACAAACGGATTCAATAGCCGAGTAATCCATATTCTATGGTCGGTCTCTTTAGCTACTTGCCTCACCACCTCACAAGTATCCACATACTCTTCATTCTGCGGAAAAAAGACCCCTTGTTCCTTATTCTCGATAATCAACCTAACAAACTCACACAGATTATCAATATAGAGCATACTTCTCTGATTATGAAACTCAGGGAATATCGGTGTATTCTTTGCAAGGGCAACTAATTTGGGAAAATTTCCCTTAGACCCAGGTCCATATATCATTGGAGGTCGCAGTATAGCAATTTTAAAATGTTCATCTTCAAGTTTTCTAATTCCGATTTCAGCCTGGAGTTTACTGTTTCCATAGAACCCATTAGGTCTGGGTTCTGTCTCTCTGGTAATGATCACGGGTTTGAGTGACTTACTCTCTCCATATACTATGATACTGCTCATGAAAATGAATTGCTTAACACCAGAAGCCTTCGCCTTTGCTGCTGTTTCAATTGTTAAGTCTGTATTTACTTTATAATACAGTGCTTCCATGTTTTTCTCGGCATTCACATGCGCAATCCCAGCCACATGAAACACCACGTCATACCCAGAGAAATCCTTTTCTCTCCAAGAGCCATCAATCATATCAATAGTATCAACGTGATATTTATCTGGTTCCCGCATGAGCCAACGTTCTACATTGGTACCAATATAGCTATTCAATCCGGTGATAAGTATTCTCTTCAAAGGTTGCTCCGATTGGCATGTTTCTTTATGGCTGGATCAATCACAACCTGTCCCACCCTCAACAACTCCATCATGGTTCAGTACATTGAATATGGTTTTAAAGAAGCACTTTACATCCATCCTAAATCCAACCTTCTGAACATACTCACCATCGAACCAAGCCTTATCAACAATTTCTAGCGCATCTCTACCGTTGATTTGTGCCCAACCAGACAATCCTGGTCGCACATCATTTGCTCCATATTTGTCCCGTTCTGCTATGAGATCATACTGATTCCAAAGCGCAGGCCGTGGCCCGATTATCGACATCTGTCCGGCAAGAATATTGAAGATCTGTGGCAACTCATCCAGACTGGTCTTTCTGAGGACTTTGCCAACCCTGGTTATATACTGCTGAGGATTCTTGAGCTGATGGGTAGGAACATCGTTTGGAGTATCTATGCTCATCGTCCTAAGCTTGAGGATATAAAAATGGGTCTTATGTATCCCGACTCTCTTTTGCTTGAATAAAACCGGACCTTTAGAATCAAGCTTTATTAAGATGATTATTACGAGAAACAACGGAGACAACACTATCAAGGCAAAAAGCGCTAGTAGGAAATCAAAAAATCTTTTAATTCTTAAATAGATCATTTTACTACTTTCCAAAAGCATACTCTTTCATATCCAATAGCTTCGCTCTCACATCTTCAAGCTCAACTTCTCTCAGTGCAAAGCTTTTAAAGTTGAATTCAAACCGTACGCGCTTCAAGGATTTATAAAAACTTACTCCCTCAGGAAGATATCCCCTTGAGCAAGATATCACAGCATCCGGCCTTACACACATCAATCCCACTCTACGCCAATAAGAACCCCACCACTTACCTCAGTCCTGAGGCCAAATTCTTCTGTGGTTACCGTAGACTGTAATCCGAATGTGATCTTTTCGGTTCATATACCAAAACCCCTCGATTCCTGCATATTTATGCAGCTTTCGCGCCCTTTTCCCATATTCCCGTATATCTATCACTCGTCCTATTCTTCAAAACGACTAAAGAAAAGGCTGTGAAGTCAGCGACTTCCCCAGCCTTCTTTCCCTTATAGGTAGCACCAATAGCATGAGCACTATCAGCAAGAACCATGACTCTGTCAAATGTAGCCTGTACCGGTGAATTCGGGGTATACAAAGCCTTCTTCTCTTCCAGCACTTGGTAGAGCCGGTCATAGTCACACATGACTCCACCGAGATCTACTGGGATAACGGCCTTAGTCTTCTTGGTTATTGCTCTGCTTACCGCTTCATAATCCAAAAGGAAAGAATCAGGGGCAACATCAACTAGTACGGGAGTAGCTCCCACATGAACAATTGGACTGCATGAGGCGGTATAGGTGTAGGCGCTGGTGATGACCTCATCACCTGGGCCTATACCCATGAGAATCAAAGCCAATTCAAGGGCTGCAGTTGCTGAGTTTAAGCAACACACAGTACTCGTATTGCAGAATTCTGCAAGATGCTTCTCAAAGAGCTTTGTCTTAGGTCCTGTGGTAATCCAACCTGACCTCAAGGCATCAACAACTTCATCAATCTCTTCTTGGGTAATATCAGGAGGAGAAAAAGGAATGGGCTTATGTAATTCCATGTATATATTCCTTACTAGACATGCAAAACAGAGAGAAGGTTCTCGCATATGAATCCACGCTCCTTGAGCGCGGTTTCATCCTCCGTATTCCATACAAGAAGAACGACATCAGCAGGTGAGAACAATTTAGTAAACAAGATTATTGAGTGCTCTGTGTACACCTCTGCAGGCAATTCGCCTACAGCTAGCACAGTAGTAATTATTTGAAAGATTTCATCATTCGGACCATAGAAGCAAACCTTCTTTCCAGGATTGGCCCTATGTATGGAGTTCACTGCTGTTGCTATCTGTTGTTGATACTGCAACAGCTCCCTATACGTCCTCACTATATACCCATACGTCCTCTCCAGCTTGTTGGCTATGCCACTGGGAGTGAGGAAGTATCGGATGGAGTTGGGTTGGAGCTTCTCAATCTTAACCAGGCCTTTCTTAATCAGCTTCTTTAGGACAATGTTGATGGTTCCCAAGGACACACCGACATGTTCAGACAGTTCGCGTTGCGTCGCGTCTGAGTTCTGATCGATGTAGGAGAGAATAGAAAATTCCTTGGTTGTATATTCAGGTAACATAATGCTATAGAATGTATACAATGTTCATAAATTGAACAGTATCTATGAATCTCCCTAGTTCGAAGTCTTCTTTTTCGAACTAGGACAGATTTCTTGATTAATTTCTTATGTGAGTTTCTTCGCAGGAATAGCAGACAAAGCTTCGCCACTACAGGCCCCAAAGGGATGCAGTAAAGAGGAACCCTTCCACTATACACCGGCTGCCGAAACAAACACGGTATATATTCTTCCTGCAAGTACAGCATAAAACGCTCTGCTGTATCTCACTGAAGAAAACCTGCAACCAAGGTAAAAGTTACGCCTATGACAGAAGAATGGGTAACCAACCCCGGTGTTGAGTGCCATAGTAGCATTGCTTTGTAATTGCTTCAACTGAAAATATACGATTTTCATTACAACTATGCAAAAAGTGTAGTAATTTTAGGCTATGTAGCTTGCCTATGAGCAAAGAAATACAAAGTAGTATTACTCGATGAAAAGGAAAGGCTCCTCAGTGAAGAAGCGCTATTTTTTCATACAGAGACTTCTTTTCCTGTTTTCATCTGCATGGTAATTGCCGTTTCAGCGGTAACATACCAGCCCAGAATTGCATTTTTATTCTTGGAAATACAATACATTTCTTTTCAATCAGAAACTATTACATAGTCACTATGTCATAGCTTTTCGTGCAATACCTACGACTGCAGTGTATGAGTCTTGGTAAGCCGTCCCTCATTCGGATACGTCGGTGTAGGTAGGTACATATTCACCGTTCCTTCCGATGCCCGATCAGGTTTGGCTGCATTGAAAGCCAAGCGATAAGACAAGGAGCATGCTAATGCCTTTCTGAGACAAATTAACTATTGGCGGTGTACACGAAGGTGACGGTACCGGTATAGGTTCCTTCCACGGCTGCGTCGAATTTCGCCTGGTCCACGTTAATGGATAGTTTGTCTGATTGGCTTCCCAGCCCGGCCATGCTTGGTACGGTAATAACATCGACAGGGGTGAGGCTGGTAGCTCCATCAGTGGTTATCGACTGTCCGTTTATCGTTACGATGTAGTCTATGTAGGCGGTGGCTTGTCCGGTTACGGCGCTAGCCATGGCTGTGGCACTCATGGAGACAGAATACCCTTTGCGATTGTTTGAGAGAATTGTTAGGTAGGCACTGAAGTCCTGATTCCCAGCGCTTGTGACCTGGAGAGGTCCGGTATACGTTTCAGCACTCTCAAATTGTTCAGGATTCCCAGAAAATTGGGTTGTGGTAATTTTCATTCTATTGATTCCCTGCACCACAGTACTCACATCAAAGCTAGCTGGTTCGGGGCTGGCTGCAAAAACAGGAGTACATAGGCCGATACACACAACCAACACCAATAGAATCTTCTTCATCATCTTTCTCCTTCGTATTGGGCTGCCCCAGCATGCAATGGATGATGTTTGAGACACCCTCAGGCTGTATTGAATTGTTTTGTTATCAGAAATGTAATCATACTCAAGTCTTATGTCAATCCTAACATTTTATCTCTTTGTATAGAGGTCAAAATATTCTAGAAATTATCAAAGTATTTCAATTCAATCAATTTTTAGGGGTGTATTGCTGAATAACATATGACATGTGAATGTGTTTCTTGGAAATTGTTATGGATATCCTTCACTCTTTTGTACATATATACACTCAAAATAATCTGTATAACTATAGTATATGTCATATGTTTAGCATGTATCTGAGACTTTCTTTCCCAGGCCTTTATAGCACTCTCTCCCAGGGAGAGAATGCTTAGGCATAGAGACACTAAACCAGGTATTTGGCTTTTTGGTTAATCAGAATCGGATGCGTATCAGCCCCTCTGGCTGATCGGCAGGCTCTTTCCCACATAGGGTACAAAGCGCTTGAAGCCTTCTGCGTATTCTATGTTCAGCTTTGTCCAGATGCGTGCCTGGAAGGCACGATGCTTGGCAAAGTGCACATAGAAGTCTCCGAGCTGTGGCTGGCAGCCGAACTTTGCTATAGCCTCCATTTTCTTCTGCTGGTTGGCTGTGATGTCTACATAGAAGTCGGGGTCGAACTTATTGAACTCACTCATGGGAACCGTTGGTTCAAAGAAATAGATGTTCGGGTAGTAGTGGGCTACAGTACCAGGTAATGCTCCCAATTGGGAGGCGCTGTTGCAGGCCATTACTACAGCATTGCCTGTATTGGCATGGTCGGGATTGGTGGGGTCGACAGTCCAATGGGTGAGAATAATCTCGGGCCTGATCTGAAGCACCCGCTTGATCAAATACCGGGTACGATCAGCATCGATTACCAAGGGATAGTCGTCCCAGTCAAGAAACTCGATGGTAGCTCCCAAGGCCTTTGCTGCTTCTGCCGACTCCCTCTTTCTCAGGTCCGAGCATGCTTCATAGGTCCCCTGGGGATTATCCTTCCAATATCCGCCCGACTCACCCCGAACTCCGCAGGTAAGGGCCAGGACATGTACGCTAAAGCCTTGTTGCACTAAGTTGAGTATGGTTCCCCCGCTTCGGGTACAGTAGTCTGCTGCGTGGGCGCTGACTACCAGGACATTGTTTGCTGCCATAGGTTCCTCCAGGTGATTTGTATACTAACCCAAAGAAGCAAAGAAGGGCTACCAAGGAGTTGGGTTTTATAAGAAATAGGCATTTCGCATACAAGACGTATCTGCTAATAAAGCGACCTTTCTTCTGTGTGAATTCAATACAGAGGGGCTAGTTCAGGAACTCGCTTTCTACCATGCTTCTTTTCCAATCTCAGCGCCGAAAAAATCCTTGTTATAGGTGGCTTGGGAAGCAATCTGGTCAAGTAGTTCAACCAGTTGTTCTCCCCCATTTGGGGAATGGAACCATGAAGGAGTGTGTTGTAAGCTCATAGTATCAAAGCCAGATTATTACACTATAAAATACTAAGGAACTTTCAGTGAAAACAAAAACATGATGCAATATATTTCAATGCAGGGTAATAAGGTATTGTATTGACTTGTTACGTTTTTATGATAAAATCGTAACATATGAAACAAACTAATGAGTTCTCTCAAACAGAGCAAATATGGAAACAGATACAAACCATGAAAGAGGGCACCATATTTTTCTCTGACGCTTTTTCCTATGAGAATAGAGCCGTTCTCAGAGTGGTGTTATCACGGCTCATTGCTGAAGGACTCATTGAAAGACTCGGCCCTGGAATATATCTGCACCCAAGGTATTCACGAGTACTGGGAAAGAGTGTGACGCCATCCATTGAAGAAATCGCTCAAGCAGTAGCACAGCAGGAAAAATCGAGATTGGCTCTGTCAGGATCATACGCTCTCTACAAGTTAGGATTGTCTACCCAGGTTCCAACAGTCGCTGTATTTCTTACTGATGGGTCCCCAAGAAAGCTTGTACTTAAGGACGGCCGAACAATAATTTTCAAGAGAACAACGGCAAAGAACCTTGCCTTTACGAGCAAGAGCATGCAATTGCTGGTTGCGAGTTTGAAAGAAATTGGTGAAGCCAATCTAGCAGCCGACCGTATGGCTAAGATAAACAAAATCTTCGATGGAATACCTGAGCATGAATACAAAGCCGATAGGAATCTAGCTCCAGAATGGATGCAAAAACTGTTCATGCAAATCAAGCAGGAGAAGCATACAGGTATATAGCCCTATACCCAAGCCTTTGTCAGTTGACTCCTCACCCCGATACATGTGCAACAGCTTCCCAGCTTCGCTTGAGTAACGGCTGTATCTGCTTCTGGCAACGGGCTAGGATCATGGTGTAAATGAAGTCGACTACGAGTAGCTGTCCAAACCGGGAGAGGGTTGCCCCCTCTCGGAACAGCGACTCGCTGTTCACAACATTGAGGGTAATATCGGCAAGCTTGGAGAGCGAGTTGCCTCCGATGCGGGTAATAGCAATAACGGTACTCTCGTTCTTCTTTGCTTCCCTTGCTACTTTCAGCACACTGTTGGTTTCCCCTGAATAGGAGATGGCAATGAGCACGTCCTGCTTGTGCAGGGCACAGGCTTCCACTATCTGCATGTCGCTGTCGGCAGTAAAGACTGCTTTCAGCCCCAAGCGTGCAAGTTTTTGCTGCAGGTCTATGGCAACAACACCACTTGCTCCAATGCCGCTGATCAGCAAGTGCGAAGCATGCAGGATTGCCTCCACCGATTCTTCCACTGCCTTGGGATCGATTACACTCTCTATTCCCCTCAGACTTTCACAGGTACTGCCTACGACCAAGTGGACAAGCTCCCCTGCACTGGTGCGCTCGGTCACTTCCCTGACCTTTTGCTCTTCAGCGACACGCTCGGAGGAGAACACTTCCTTGGCCAAGGCCATGCGAAGTTCCGTATAGCCGGCAAAGCCGAGGCGGCTTGCAAACCGGATGCAGGCCGCTGCACTGGAACCGGTGGCCTTGGCCACGTCCTGTACACCCATGGAGACCGACTGTGTCGGGTTTGCCAACAGGAAGTCGGCAACCTTGCGTTCACTGGGAGCCAAGTTGGGAAGAAATTGCTTGATTACATACAGACATCCACTCATAGAGATAGCATACCACGTTTCACTTCAGTAACAAATGAAATAATTTTTTAGAATTGAAATTTGTTTACTGGAAATCATTTTTGATTTTCCTTGACAACCCTTCTTTGCAGGGTGACAATTTGCTTATGGTAAATCATCACACAAAAGGAGATGTTACATGAAAAAACACACACTCATCAGCTTCCTGCTGGTCCTCGTGACCGCAAGCTTGCTCTTTGGTGCAGGCGTACAGGAACAAGCAGAAGCCCAGGCTCCTCAGACTGTATTGGAGTTCTGGACCTGGAGACCTGAGGACGTAGACTTCTACGCCAAGCAGATCGCTCTGTTTGAAGCAGCCAATCCCACGATCAAGGTCGTACAGACTGCACACAAGAACACCGAGTACAACACCATTCTCTCTGCTTCCCTTTCCGGTGGTGCCGGACCCGATGTATTCCAGGGCCGTGCCTACGGTGGGCTTGCCACCTTTGCCGACTCAGGCTTCCTCGAACCCCTTGAAGCTTGGATGCCCGAACTGAAGAACTACTCAGCCACCGCCGTTCTGGGAGCCACAAGCCCCACCGACGGCAAGGTGTATGGTAGTCCTGCAGTAAGTCAGACCGTGTTCATGTACTACAACAAGGACATGTACAAGGAAATGGGTCTTTCCATTCCCAAAACTTGGGCTGAACTGATCGCCAACTTCGAAGCAGCCAAGAAAGCCGGCTACATTCCCTTAGGCAACGGTGCCAAGGACGGCTGGTGCCTCGAGACCATGGTTGGTGGTATGGGACCGAGTTTGTACGGCGGAACCGCGTTCTTCAACGACGTAGTCGCCGGCAAGAAGAACTTCCAGGACCCGGCTTTCATCGCCATGGTTGAGCAGATGAAGAGCCTTACCAAGTACATGCCCGACATGTATATGGGTATCAGCTACGAGGATATGCGCTCGAACTTCTTCAACGAGCTCTCCCCGCATTTGATCGCAGGCTCCTACGAAGCTGCTTACTTCAAAACACAGAATCCTGAACTGAACTTCGACATTTTCGCAGTTCCCGGCCCGAAAGCAACCGATCCTGCGTATGTATCGGTGTATGCAGACATGAACTTTGCCATGAATGCCAAGTCCAAGAACAAGGACGCAGCAGTCAAGTTCCTGAAGTTCCTCTCATCCAAGGAATTCGGCAAGGCCATGGTCACCGACTTGAAGATGGTCACCTCGGTTCCCGGCGTAGACGCCACCAGCGACCCCTTCATCGCCCGTGTTCTTGAGTTGCAGAAGAATGCCACCCCGTATTTGTTCCTCGTAGGCTTCCGTTATCAGCAGCCCACCGGCTCCTCCCTCTGGCAGGCAGCTGCCCAGGGTGTAATGGCTGGTACGCTCACTCCCGCTCAGGCCGCGAAGCAAGTACAGGACGGTATCGCCTCCTATTACAAGCCGTTCCAGAAGTAACATATTTCACCCTGCAGAGGGAGTCACCTCTGCAGGGTGAGGTGTACAAAAGAGAATACTCTTCAGCGGTTATGCTGTTGCAGCCAAGCCGCTGAACGTTTTCCACCTACTCGCCGTGTAGCACGTAGGTAATGCTTGGAAAAACAACCAAGTTGCATGGAAGAGAATGTACCGAAGTATTGCACGGCGAAAAGTTCTATCGGATGAACCGACAACGCCGCTACAGAACACTGAGCGCAAAGCCAGGAGAACGAATGAGACGAATACAAACAAACAAACTCCTTTGGATTACTTTCTTCATCACCCCGGGCCTTCTGGTGGTGGGGCTCTTCATACTCCTTCCGCTGTTCATGTCCCTGTACAACAGCCTGTTCTCCTGGAAACAGCTGATCAGAATGGATTTTGTCGGCCTTGAGAACTTTCGTAGGCTTCTTACTACGTTTCCCTATCAGGAGCGTTTCTTCAACGCGCTGAAAAACAACCTTGTCTGGTTTCTCTCTACTACCTTAATTCAGAATTCCCTCGGACTCCTCATTGGATACCTGTTAAGCAGAAATGTTCCGTTTGCACAGTTCTTCAAACGAGTCTTCTTCATACCTGTGTTGTTCTCCATTGTTGCTGTTGGCTTTCTGTGGGGTATGTACCTCAAGCCTACAGGCTTGGTGAACAACTTTCTCAAGCTGGTCGGCCTTGCTGTTCTGCAAAGGCCATGGCTTGGCCTTGAGCATTTGGCAACGCCTACCATTATTCTGGTGAACATCTGGAGGTGGGTTGGCTTTCCTTCCTTGGTGTTCCTCGCTGCCATCGACAACGTCCCCGGCGAGTGCCTGGAGGCAGCGTATCTGGAGGGTGTTGGCGAATGGAAGCTCTTCTGGAAGATTATCTTCCCCCTCATCATTCCTTCCATCACCATTATCACAGTGCTTACCATTATTGGAAGCCTCAATGTATTTGAGCAAATTTATACTATGACCGGCCTCGATGGCGCTCCCAACTACGCTACCGATACCATCGGCACCCTGTTCTATCGAACCGCCTTCGGTTCGATAGATGCAGGCAGCCCGGAGATCGGGATCGGGTCGGCCATCGGTTTGGTCATTTATGTGCTGACGTTCTTTACTTCACTGCTCTCCATTTTTGTTACCAGAAAACGGGAGGTGCAGTTATGATCACCGACCTGCGCTACAAAGGCTCCTCGCTGGGAAAGAGATTGTTCATCACAGTCTGTCTTGCAGGCATGTCACTCTATGTCATTCTCATTCTCTATCCCCTGCTGAACATGGTGCTCTCTTCGTTTAAGACCAACCGGGCCATCCTTACCACCCCGTTCTCACTTCCCAAGGCTTTTTCCTTCGCTACCTATAAGACGGTGTGGATCGACAAGGGCTTTAACCGCTACTTCACCAACAGCTTGTTGGTTACCACCATTTCCATGGGCTTGGTGTTGCTGTTCGGTTCCATGGCTTCCTATGGTATCAGCAGGTATACGTATAAGCTGAATACGGTCGTGTATATGCTGTTTCTCAGCGGTATCATGCTGCCACTGAAGGCAGCAATTATTCCGCTGTTCCTGCTTATTAAGACTTTGGGGCTTATCAACAACCCGCTGTCGGTCATACTCATTTTCCTTGCGATGGCCCTGCCCTCCACGGTGTTCATTCTGGCTGGGTTCATGAAGGGTATTCCCCTGGAGTTGGAGTATGCAGCCAAAATCGACGGCTGCCACGACTTTGCCATCTATAGGCTGGTGGTCATGCCGATGGTCGCCCCGGCTGTCGCCCTGGTTACCATCTACAACGCCGTTCCTATTTGGAACGACTTCTTCTTCCCCTTGGTCTTTTTGCAGTCGGATAAGGTGAAGACACTCCCGGTGGGACTGTCAACGTTCTTCGGCCAGCATAGTACCAACTGGAGCCTGTTGTTCACCGGCCTTTCCATTGCCATACTGCCTATGTTGGTGCTGTACCTTTTCATGTCCAAGTATTTCATCAAGGGAATGACCGCAGGTGCGGTCAAATAGGAGATACAACCTTGCAATCATCACTGCCTACCACCGAGCAACGAAACCCGGCTTCCTACCGTATCGATACCAAGTCCACCCTCGAGATTCTTTCCATCATCAACGAGGAGGACCGCAAGGTCCCCCTTGCGGTGGGTGATTGTATTTCGGTCATTGCCAGTCTCGTTGACGATGTGGTGCTCTCCTTCAAGAAAGGCGGCAGGCTCTTTTATATTGGAGCAGGGACTTCAGGAAGGCTTGGCGTGCTCGATGCCTCTGAGTGCCCTCCCACATTCGGCGTTCCGCCTACGATGGTGCAGGGCATTATCGCAGGGGGCTTGCCTGCCCTTACCAATGCGATAGAGTCGGCAGAGGATAATGCTACGGCGGGAGTACTGGAGCTTCAGGGCCGTTCCTTCACCAAGGACGATGTGCTGGTGGGCATTACAGCTTCCGGCCAGGCACCCTATGTGATCGGGGCCATGGCGTGGGCACAGAGCATTGGGGCCAAGGTGGGAGCGATAAGCTGCAATGAACACTCAGCGGTATTCGACCATGCCGACCATAAAATCTATGTGGCGGTGGGGGCCGAGATTATTACCGGCTCGACACGCATGAAGTCAGGTACCGCTCAGAAGCTGGTGTTGAATATGATTACCACCGCCAGCATGATCCGCATCGGCAAGGTGTATAACAATCTGATGGTGGATTTGCTTCCGCTGAATGCGAAGCTGGTGGACCGCGCCAAGCGCCTCATTATTGAGGTTACCGGGTGCTCCCGAGTCGAGGCAGAGGACCTGTATAAACACAGTAAGGGCAACATCCGCGTAGCATCGCTGATGCACATGCTCAAGGTGGATGCCCTTGAGGCCAGACGGCTTCTGGATGAGAGTGATGGGAGCATTAACCGCGCTCTCGATAAGAAAGGGGTGAGCGTGTGAGCAGCCCCTACTTCTTCGGCCTTGACGGGGGTGGGACCCAGAGCCGTCTGGCTGTCTGTGACTCTGTAGGGCATGTGGTGGTGGAGGTGTATGGTGGAGCCACCAATCTCTATACGGGTAAGCCTGAGCAGGTAGCGCAGAATCTGAAAGCGTTGTTCTCACAGGTAGAGGCTTACTTCCCCTTTGCAGGTGGATGTATCGGCTCTGCAGGGCTGGGAAGAGAGCGGGAGAAGGCTCTTTTCAGGGAAATGCTTGCTGTTTTACTGCCTGGGGTACCCGTGTACCTCTGCAGCGACGGAGAGATTTTGTTGGTGGGAGGCTTGGCTGGGTTGGAAGGCTATGCGCTGATAAGCGGGACAGGAAGCCTTGCCCTGAGCAGAAGCTCTGATGGCACTCTTTTGCGTGCAGGCGGATTCGGCTACCTGCTTGGCGATGAAGGCTCTGCCTATTGGATAGCCCACCAGGCTCTTATTCGTTCACTGCGGTCTTTGGAACACAGAGACTTGAACACCAATATGCTAGGTTCCCTGGTGGAAGGTTGCTCCCTCTCCAAGGCAGAGGACCTCATTGCCTATGTACACCGAGAGGCCTCCAAGGCCGATATTGCCAAGCTTGCCCCCTTGGTGACGGTGTTTGCCAAGGAAGGCGATCCTTTGGCAACCGATATTCTTCAGTGTGCAGCCAAAGAACTGGTTGCCTTGGTGGTGTCGGTACAGAATCCTGCCATTACAGCCAAGGAGCTTGTGCTGGCTGGGGGAGTGCTGGAGAAAGATCCGCTGGTGCGACCGCTGTTTATGCAAGCATTGAGAGAAGCTCTTCCACAGCTGCAGATTATTACAGCTCGAGGGACTGCATTAGCAGGTGCTTGCCTGCTGGCTAGAACAAACTTCTCAAGAACAAGCCTGTGACTTTATTGGGGTATAGCCGTATAAACTGGGGATTTTTCCTGAGTTTTTTATAGTTATTACCCTATAAAACGTCCCAAAAAGCAATGTGGAAGGAATTACTTAGTCCCTCAAATTGGTAAAATTGCAATGAGATTCTCACTATCACGGATACTAGCAAAATAAGAAGATTGACCTATAAGGTTAATTTTATTATACTCCTTCTATGAGGAGGCAATCTTTGGATGTCTATTTTGCTTCCAGAAAAGATGAGTTGGTCTTAACCAATGAACGGTTGCGCAAATCCAAGCATGGAAATATTGCAGATTCGATAGGTAATAGGTTGGCGGAATTTGAAGCAGCAAACTCACTTGAAGAAATACCTATGACACCTCCTCCAAGACGTCATAAGCTATCAGGAAACATGGCAAACTATTGGAGCGTTGATGTCTCCAAGAATTATCGAATTATCTTTGAGCCGTATGGCACATGGTCTGAACATGATCTCTCATCCATCACAAAAATCAAGATTTTACAAATTTGTGATTATCACTAAACGGTTCAGATATCCATGAAGAGAAATGGGGGGTAGTACATGAGCAAAGTTCTAGCGAGCACTCCAACAGGAAAAGTAATTAAAGAATATCTAGACTCCTATGAAATCACTCAGAAGGAGTTGTCACAAAGAACGGGAATTAGTGAAAAACACTTGTCACATGTACTCAACGGGACAAGTAGACTGACCGAAGAAACAGCCTTGAAATTAGAAAAGGTTTTGACCGGAGTCCCTGCTTCGTACTGGTTGAATTATGAAACAAAATACCGAGAGGCGGTAGCTAGGGAACAAAGCCCCGCATATTCAGCAGATTCAAAAGAATTACAGCTCATTGCCAAGAGATTCAAATTCAATGAAGTCTTCAAAGATTTTGGATGGAGTCTCCAAAAGCAAGCTGATCAAATGCTATCCTTACTTCAGATCAGCGATTTCTCTCAGTTTGAGAGGGTCTATGCAACGATGGGTGTCTCGTGTATGCAAGATGGGGGCACTCTCGAAGCTATTGCAATTTGGCTGAATCTTTGTCGTGAAGAGGTAGAGGTACAGAATGAGCATCTTGAGAATCAGTATAACGAAGTTCTCCTGAAAACTCTGTTACCGAAATTAAAAGTAATTGCCAATACTAGTGATGCTCCAGCATCCCTCACTGAGGCACGGGAGCTGTTGAACCAAGCAGGAATTTATCTGGTAATACATGAGCCCATTTCCCAAGCAAAAATCAGAGGGGCACTATCCACCTACAAGAAACATCCCGCCATCTATTTGAGCTTACGGTTCAAGACACATGATCATGCATGGTTTGCTCTCATGCATGAAATCGGCCATCTTGTCCTACACTATTCCAAAAAAGAACCAATAATCACTCTCGATATCGAAAATGGAATTCAAGATGAGAAGGAACAGGCAGCTAATCACTTTGCCCAAACATTTTTAAACCCTCTTTTGCACAGTGTTGGTCGCCAACTGCAAATAGAGCGTTAGTTTGAGTATTTCTCTCTGTAACTGAGCGAAATAGGGTTTTCGAAAACCCTGTTGAGTAGAGTTTCAATCTTTTTGTACGGGTCGTTGGGAGGATTGACAATAAAAAGCAAAAGAGGTTCAAGTAATCAGAGAGATTGGCTCTGTCAAAACCGGAATGCGAGTTCAGGAACTGCTTGAGCTGTCGACAGCGCTGGTTGATTTCGTTCATTGGATTTTCCTTGTCAGGCAAGCCTTTGAGCGACTTCGAGCTATGAGCTTCACTCACCAAGTGCAGGTCTTTCACCAGACTGTCATGGCTTTTCTCTCTATCATGGACAAGGGTTGTCCCTGGCTCGATATGATGAAGGAATGCCTCCAACGTTTTCTTGGAGGATGTCTTTCCGTTCCCCTCGATGGTACAGAAAACATGGCCGGAGAGATCGCATCCTATCCCCATGCAGATCTGGTTTCGTGATAGACCACGATACTGCAGCCCATCCTCCTTCATCTGGATATCTTCTTTCCTCAGCTTGTAGAAGGTCTCATCGATGTAAGCTTTTCCCCTGAGAACAATAGTATCTTGGTATCCCCTGAGTGTAAGGCAGAGTTTGGATGTCCAGTAATTCGTTGTTGTGTCGCTGTTTCTGTTTGATTTCGATACTGAGTTGAAGCTCTGCATCCTGAACAAGCCGAGCAGATAATCCACCCATTCGCTTATGGGTATCTTGTGGTTGTCGAATATGGTGCCCGTTGTGACCGTGAAAGTCCTTTCGCAATCCGAACACCGGTAACGTCTGACATGGTTGCTCGTGAATCCGTATTTCTGGATCTTGAGGCTCTGGCAATACCGGCACTCCTGGGGTGCATAGGAGTTGAGAAGCTCACTTTCTTCGGTGTCCGAAATTGAGGGATGCTTCTTCTTGTAGTTGGACAGATTGATTGCATCAATGAATGATTGCAACGGGGTCGCATCGTCCTTGCCGGTCCAGGGTGTCTCCTTCCTGGATGAAGTGATATGCTTGGGCATTGTGGTAGTCCTAAGCATTGGGAGAACAATGGGCAGGGACTACCACATCTTCTGCTCCATCGCCCTCTCAATGCCTTATTACCTTACCACTAATTTCAATATTTTGCTAACAGTTTACCAACACTGTGCAAAAGAGGGTTTACATTTTTTATTAATGAATCAGCCTACTCTGAATTTATCAAACAGGAGGTTTTCACTACTTCATCCGTAGTTGAATTTGCAAAGACAATCGCAATTCATCCAGGTTTGGTTGTAGCTAGACTACAGCACGATGCTTTACTTCCTTTTTCTCATGTAAATGGGTTGAAGAGCCGATTTGACGGAAATTATGGAGAAAACTGCTAGTTCCTTTCTGATGAACATTTGTTTTAACAAGTCTGTACAAAAATCCTCTGCTTGTAAGTTAACCACTATTTCGTTCCCATCCTTTCCTCTTTCTGTTATACTTTTGCATATGGAGGTTACCGCATGCTCACGAGATTGTATCTTGATAATTTCAAGTCTCTTATAGATTTCTCATTTCCTCCTAAAAAGGATATCCAAGATATTCCAGCCTTCTCATGCCTTGTCGGCTTGAATGGCAGCGGTAAATCCACAATCCTGCAGGCTTTCGACTTTCTTGCTCAACTCCCCCAAGGTCGTATTGATTCCTGGCTTGATAAACGTGGTTGGAAACACGAAGAACTTACAAGTAAATTTACAAAAAAAACTACCATCACATTCAGTATCTCTTTATTGTACCAAGGCAAATCAGTAGTTTGGAGCGGTACGTACAACAAGCAAGCCATCCGATGCACCCAGGAAAAAGTAACAGAAGACGATAAAACCATTTTTTCGGTGCAGGACGGTAAATTGAACATATTCATTGCTGGAGAATCATCTGCTATTCCAGTAAAAGACTTACTCTACCAAGGGTCAATTCTCAGTGTGTATAAATTTGATGTACAGAAGGCTCCCGCCATTGGCGCCATTTTTAGTTTTTCACAAGGAATGAAATCTCTGGAACTCTTAAATCCTCAATTGATTAAAACTCGTAGTAGAGCAGCTGATGATGTGGGAATCGGAGGGGAAAAGCTCACTGCATTCTTCCATGGGCTCTCAACTGAGAACAAGCGAACAATTCTTACACAGTTGCAAGCGTTCTACCCACAAGTAACTTCCATACTCTCATCCTCACTCAGAGCAGGCTGGAAGACCATCACTGTAAGTGAATCATTTGAGAACGGCAGTAAAAACCGACTAGAGACTGAAACAACGCATCTCAATGATGGCATGTTAAGAATCTTAACCATCATCTCACAGATGCAAACCAACCACACATGCCTCTTGCTGGACGAAATAGAAAATGGAATCAACCCTGAATTGGTTGAACGCTTGATGGATTATTTAGTCAATAGCAAGAAACAGGTAATTGTCACTACGCATAGCCCAATGGTTCTTAATTATCTGGAAGATCAAGTCGCCCAAAATGGTGTTTTCCTTGTCTATCGCAATGCAGCCGGCTATACCCGCTGCGGTCGTTATTTCCAAAGTAATCGAACCCGAGAAAAACTCAGGCTCCTAGGACCGGGAGAAGTATTCGTCGATACCACCATGCAAGAGGTGTCATCAGATCTGGAGTATGAATTCACATGAAATTCCTCCTTTCAGGCGAAGGTCCCACTGATATTGGAACGAGAGCACAAGATAACACATTTCTGCATGGTCCTATGGCATGCTTTATTGACATCCTTGTTACTCCAATTCTTGGCTATTCTCCTCGTGAAACTGAAGGGGAACATGAGGATATCCTTGAGTTTTGCAGTGAACAGGAACTGTTACAACGTAAGAAGCCCAGAGTAACCAAACTCTCTGGCAAAAAATTCGGAAAGAGCAGAGGCTTTTTCAGAGCAAACGCACAAGTACTTGGCAGCTATGCAAAACAAAAAATGCAAGAAGAAGGATGTCCCTATATTGCCGTCCTATTTCGTGATGGTGATGGTTCCAGATCAAAGGATGAATGGCAAGATAAATGGGATTCTATTGAAAATGGTTTTTTACTGGAAGAATTTCACTTTGGGGTACCCATGGTACCTCGACCAAAGTCTGAAGCATGGTTGCTTCAAGCACACAAAGACCACGATAATCCATCTGAAACGTATGAAACAAGAACTGGAAACAGAGCAAGTTCATTTGATGTCAAAAAGCAATTGGAACTGTTGATCGGAGACCATCCATCGCGAGAATACCTGGTACAGTTGATAGATGAGGGAAGTATCAGTCCTCTCTCTATCTCTGAGCAGTGTTCAAGCTTTACAGCTTTCCGGAAAACTCTTCATCACTCAGTAGTAACTGCCCTGAAAAGTTGCTGATCATTACAGGTTTTCCCAATCATGAGCGAATCCTTTGAATCAGATAGATCAACAGCAAATACCCTCGCAGGCTTTTTCTCCTTACGCAGAATTGCACCAGCTTCTTTACACTCTCCAGTAATAATTCAAAATTACTCTCATCCATAGCAACCCATCATATCGCTGGCCTTCAACACTTACCACCCTTCTTACGTCCAGCTCGCTGCTCCTACTCCCGTAGGTATTTGGCCCTCGCAATATCTCATTTTTCACTTTCATTTCACTTTGTGTTAGTCCAAGTTATCTTTAAATCCTTATATTATTTATACATGTTATTCTTCTTGACTTACGTTTTCATGCTTCTATACTGAGTTTAGGTTAGTACAAAAACAAACAAACTACGTATTGGAGTTGTCCATGGACAGTCCTCACAGAACCAGACTCATAAATTCCTCCCGCATCATTCATCGCCTGTGGATAGAGGATGAACTCAGCAGGGCCGAGCTTGCTTCTCGTTTGGGGCTCAACCGCTCTTCAGTCTCCAACATTGTTGTCGACCTCATGCAGCGCGGGATTGTCAGGGAGAATGAAACCATAGATCCCGGTCCGAAAGGCGGAAGAAGGGCTATCGGCATTACGCTGAACAAGGAGTACTTCCATGTTATCGGCATTGAGATCCGGTCGGACTCCTATACCGCCCTCTCCATCGACTTGGAAGGCAACGTACTGTTCTCAGAGACACAGCCCAAAGGCTTCACAGCCAAAACCTTCAAGGCTGAGCTATTGTCGTTCATAGAGAGTATCACCCAGCGGCTGAATCACGATGGACGTCACTTGTTGGGAGTCGGAATAGGCTTCTCAGGCATAGTAGATGCCCAGCGGCAAGTAATTATCCGCTCCGTATCGCTGGACTTCAACAAGCCCTTTGACTTCTATGGTGAAGTTGCCTCGGCCTTCCCCTTCCCCGTTTTCTTGGAAAACGATGCCAACTGTGGAGCATGGGGGGAAGTCATATTCCAACGAAAGCGGAAACTTCGCAACTTCCTGTTCGTCCTCATCGAGTTCTGGAAAGCCTACGACGTACACACCGGCCTTGCAAGGCCGACGGTGGGCCTTGGTTTCGGCTTCGACGGGAAAATCTATCGGGGCAGCAACAACCGGGCAGGAGAGTTCAAGAGCGTACTCAACCGCGACCTCAACTCCTCAGAGCAAGTGGTGGTGGACAGAACTATCTCAGTTACCGAGAACAAGGAAGCGCTACAGGCATACCTGGGTGAATTGTGTGAGAACCTGGCATTTCTGATCAACACGCTGGATATCGCGCATGTCTTTATCGGAGGCAATGTAGAGGCCATCGAAACCAGCATGCCCGATATGCTGCGCTATGCCCTTCGGGCAAACTCGCTGGACCACAGTGACGGGGGAACGCAGATACAGTTCTCGTCCCTGGGCTACCAAGCCGTCTCCTTCGGAGCAGCGGCTCTGGTACTGGACAAAGTGTTGATGAACCTGGAACCACTTTCGGACTATGCAACACAGAAAGTGCTTCCCCTATTCCATCTGTTAGCGTAAGTCGATGATTCCTTCCTGTGAAGGATACGATATTAGGAGGATTACTATGAACATGAAACGATTGCTCAGCATGGTTTTCATCGCATTGTTCTTGGTTCCACTCATGCTGTTTGCAGCTGGGACCAAAGAACAAGCAAAGGATGCAGGGGATGGTGTCACCACCTTGTCTGTATATCATTTCCTCGATCAGACGGATAAAACCACCGCTCCCAATTTCCAGTATCTGGTGGATGTGTTTGAAAAGGCCAATCCGAATATCAAGCTCACCTTTGAGTATGGCTATGGCGAAGCGTTCCATGACAAGCTGCAAACCATGGCGATGAGCGGCCAATTGCCCGATGTCGTACTGCTGTACCCCGGCGAGAGAACAAGCCAGGTTACGAATGCAGGCTTGGTACAGGACTTGCGCCCCTACCTTGCAGGACACGAGGACGAGTTTGCTGATATGGCAATGCAAGGCCAAGGCAAGAACGGAGAGATCTGGGAACTGCCCGAGGACATCAGCATTACCTCGATCATGTTTACCAACAACCGCCTGTTGAAGGAACTGGGTCTCACCCTTCCCAAGACCTATGAAGAGCTGTTGGCACAGGGACCCAAAATCAGGGCAGCAGGTCTTATTCCCATTTCCATCGCCAATAAGGATGCTTGGCCCATGCAGTCCTGCGTAGCAGGTATGCTGGTTGAGAGAACCTGCGGCTTGGAATGGTTCGACAAAGCTATTGCCGGTCAGGCTCGCTTTGACGACCCCGAATTTGTGTATGCCATGGAAATTATCAAAGAGCTCACCGACAAGGAAATGCTCTCACCGGGAACAAACCAACTGGCCTACGGCCAAGGATTGGATGACTTTGTCCAGGAAAAGGCTGTGTACTTCATCGACGGCGGTTGGACGGTGAACAACATGATCGGAGAACTCACTGTCGAGCAGAAGGCATACATGAGTCTTGAGTCATTCCCCGACGTCCCCAACCAGAAAGGCCAAAGCCTTTCCACTTCGGCGACTGCAGGCCAGGGCTTCGGCATGAACGCAAAGCTCAACAAGGCAGAGTCGGAAGCGGCATGGAAGTGGATATGGTTCTACTCCGGTCCTGAAGGCTCAGCGATCAGGCAGAGATTCGGCAGATTGCCCGCCTACAAGCTTGACGAGCCCAAGGATGCTGATCCCATGATCCAGAAGCTGGTAGCCTATGCAGGCAAGGTCCCCATGGGCTATGTCATGGATTCCGTGCTTGCTGCAGAACCCATTGGAACGTTCAATATCAACCTTCAGAACATGATGTTTGGTACCAAGACGCCCAAGCAGGTCGCCCAGGAACTCGAAGCCATGGTCACAGCCATCGGTCGGTAGAAATCTAGTGCAAGGCTCTTTCCCCAATCGGGGATAGAGCCTTCCTTGGAACACGAGGAGCGTCATGACTTTCTCACAACAAAAACGGATGAGTTACTATATCCTGCTGGCCCCGGGTCTGCTTCTGTTCGCCGCAATCATCATTTTTCCGGTGGCCTACAGCTTCTCGTTGAGCTTCACCTCCTTCGGAGGGTATGGAAAGCCTGCGTTTATCGGGTTGGATAACTATGCGAAGATCATCGGCGACGAAGTCTTTCGTCACTCCCTGAGAAACAACCTTTTGATCGTAGCCGTCTCGGTGTTCGGCCAGATCCCCTTGGGCTTTCTCTTGGCATTCCTCTTACACCGGAACATGGTCCGTAACGGCAAGTTCTACCAGACCATGATTTTCTTACCCATTACCATCTCCCCGGTTGTGGTTGCCCTCTTGTGGAATCAGATATTTTCAGCATCGGGAATGGTGGTAGCCATAATCAGAAAATTGACGGGCGAAAGCCAGTATGTCATGCGGATATTCGAAAACCAGCAAATGGCTATTTACCCCATACTCTTTGTCCTGCTTTGGATGCATACCGGAACGTATATGATTATTTTCTATGCAAACCTGCAGAAAATGACACCTTCCCTCCTGGAAGCGGCACAAATCGATGGGGCAAGCGAATCGCAGATGCTCAGAAGAATCATTCTTCCCAGCATGGTGGGCACCATCGCTACCACTGCCATCTTTGCCATCTCGGGAAGCCTGAAGGCTTTCGACCTCATTTATTCCATGACCGGTGGCGGGCCCGCGCATTTCACCGAAGTGATCGCCATCTACATGTATATCAACACCTTCAAGTATTACAAATACGGCTTCGGCAGTGCCGCCTCGATGATTATTGTCCTGTTGGCAGTTGGTTTGATTCTTATCCTGCAATACATCAGCAGGAAATTTGAACGTCGGTTCGAGTAGGGAGAAGCAATGAAAAAAACCATTACCTTGGGAAAAATCCTCTCCTATGTACTGATGATTACCTTCACCTTGCTTACGATCATCCCCTTGGCATGGATGATTCTCAGTGCCTTCAAGCCGCATGCCCTGATCGTACGCCATCCGCTTTCCCCGCCTCTTACGTGGTATGTACAGAATTTCATCCTTGCCTGGACACAGGGGCATTTGGGCATTTACTTCGTCAACAGTACCATCTACTCCCTGGTTGCCACGTTCTTTACCGTGTTCTTTGCCATGAGCAGCGGCTATGCCCTCTCCAAGTTCCATTACAAAAGCAGCCGCTTCGTCTCCCTGCTCTATACGTTGGGACTGCTCATTACCGTACACTCGGTAATTGTTCCCTTGTTCATCATGGAGACAAGGCTGGGCCTTTCTAATACCCGGTTGGGAGTAATTCTGCCCTATATTGCCTTCGGCCTCCCGTTTCAGGTATTTCTTGCTACCACGTATATCAAAGGGATTCCCGATGCCATGCAGGAGTCGGCCATCATCGATGGGGCCACGTTCTTTCAGGTATTCATGAACATAATCATTCCAGTTGCCACCCCCATTATCTCCACCATGTTCATCTATACCTTCTTGGGGAACTGGAATGAATTCATTCTGGTCCTGACGTTGACCAGCGACCTTACCGTACGATCACTGCCGGTCGGGATCAACAGCTTTGCCGGCGGAATGTCCCGTGATTACGGCCTGCAGTTTGCTGCATTGGTTATCGGCACGGTGCCGATGATCGTCTTCTATCTGATTTTCAAAGACAAAATTGCCCAAGGCTTTGCAGCCGGGGCATTAAAGGAATAACACCATTCATATGACAGAAAAGCTCCCTCTCATTCCCTATCCTTCAGGTGCCATAGCAATGCTCAATGGTACATACATGCACCCCTCGTCCTTGGTTGTAGCGCTTGACCCTGTGTTTGACACCGAGCACGTACTGCACTACGTCAAGGAGTACCTTGGTGTTGAGGCAGAAAAGGGTGAGCGGTCACCCAACCTGACCATTGCAAAGGCAATAGACCTGAAAGATGAAGAAGCATATCGCTTGGAACTGCAACCTTGCGGATGCAGGATTGAAGCGCAGGATTTGAAAGGGATATTCTACGCAGTGCAGACACTGCGTCAGCTCTTTCTTGCCTATCCCCACGCCATTCCCTGTTGCCGTATCCAGGATGCTCCCGCCCTGCATTGGCGCGCTTTCATGCTGGATGTAGCCAGGTCCTTCTGTCCGGTTGAGGAGATTCGGAGGATCATCGACATCCTCGCTTCCTGTAAAATAAATGTACTGCACCTGCATGTCAGCGATGACCAAGGGTGGAGAATCGCACTGGATTGCTTTCCTAACCTAGGAGAAGAGGAATCGGGCAGGTATTCAAAGCAAGAGATCAGAGACCTGGTAGCGTATGCACAAGACAGGCAGATTATGGTCGTCCCCGAGATCGACATGCCCGGACACTTCACCGCCGCTCTTGCTGCCTATCCCAAGCTCAGCTGCACGGGAGGACCGTTCACCGTTCCCAAGGGAGAAGGCATTTTCCCAGACATTCTGTGTGTGGGAAAGGACGAAGCCCTTGCTTTCGTGAAAACTGTCATTACTGAGATAGCCTCCCTCTTCCCTGCCCCCTACATCCATTTGGGGGGCGATGAGATTCCCCTGGACCGTTGGGTCGCCTGCCCTGACTGCCAGAAGAGAAAAAAAGCACTGCTCTTATCCGATGAGAAAGCCTTGCTGCGATGGTTTTGCAACGAAATGACTATGCATGCGGCAAGCCTGGGAAAACAGGTAATCCTCTACAACGATTACCTGGACCAAGATTATAACAAGAATATCATCACGCAGGTGTGGAACCCGCTGCTGGATGCCTCCTTATCAGAGCACCCTGCGATTATGAGTGACTATTTCCATACGTATCTGGATATGGACCATACATTGCTTCCCCTACAGGTGGTCTATCGCTATGGCAAGCAATTGCAAACTGAAAAGGATGCAAATCTGTTCGGTGCAGAGCTCATGCTGTGGACCGAGTACATCTGTACTCGAGCAGAGAGGGACTTGCATCTGTTCCCACGCCTGATTGCAGGTGCCGAGTCCTTTTGGACACACCAAGGCCAGCATGACTATCGTCGGTTTGTGGATATATTTGGCCGGTATGGTGAGCAATTTCTCCCGCCTGAGACACATATCACACCCAGAAAGCAGTGGAACAGTTGCTTCATCATCTCTGTACTCCAACGGTACAAGCGTAGGCGAAGAGTGAAGCGAAACAGCAAGAAAGCTGGTATTGCTCTCTCCTAAGAGTGTTCATTTCCTGTTGTTTTCATGATAGTGTTTGCTTTGGAGCGTACTGATGCAACCAGGTTTGAAGGTACTGTCAGCTAGTCCTCTTTTCAAATGGGTTCGACAGGAGATGGTTTCCCGTTACGGGGAAGCTTCTTCGTCAGGTCTTTGGGATCAGGCAGCTATGCTGTATGAAAAGCTTCGTGAAACCTATAAAGGCGACCCGAAGAAGGTGAGGTTTCACACCGAAAAGAATATCTTTATCGGTGTGGCCCTGTATACAACGCTGATGAAAGAACATCCCCTGGATGCAATGCCCATCATGCAGGCCGGGATGAAGACAGGGGGCCTGAGGGCAGCCAAGACTTTGGCAAAGCTTATGCGTTTACCGGGCTCAAGCCGCCTTTTTATTGGTTTTTTTCCCATCCTATGCAAGAAATTTTTTGGTCAGGCTTCCGGTTTCCAGCAGAAATTCTATCTAACAGAAAAGCATAGTGCCCGGATGGATATCCTGAAGTGCCCCTATTGCAAGTATTGCTTGGAATTGGGTTGTCCGGAGCTGACCCCTCTATTCTGCGAGAACGATGACTATGTGTACGGCAATGTGTCAGGGATACGGTTTACCCGAACACAGACATTGGGCAAGGGCGGTGATCGCTGTGATTTTCTGATGGAACGCTATTAGAAGGAGAGAGCCTGCCGATGATATTCCACATCACAACGACAATCAGGCTATAACTACTCTCATGCATGGAGTAGACCAGCTACTCCTTTATGGTCTCAATACAGAGAGAATTGCTATTCTCAAGAAATCCAGCAAAGAAGACTTCAAATATTAAAAACAGATTTCACGTTTATAATATTGCCATACTGTGATTTTCATGTAATAATCGAAGTATATAACCATATAGTTTGGTTTTATATGGAGTGGCTTATGAAAGTACTGAAGGTTGTTGCTTCTGGGTTACCTTTATTTTCTTCGGATTTGGAGTTTGATTTCCTTGCACTCCAACGAGTCTCTTCTGATGCAAAAGAATCACTGTACAATCTCTTCTCAACCTACTATCAGAATACTGTACTGTCAATTATTGGTATTAATGCCTCAGGGAAAACCACGCTCTTGAAAGTACTGATGTTTGCCTTACGCTTGTTGAATAATGAACCTATCAACTCTATTGATTGCCTGGAAATCTTCGATGGTCTTTCTGATTGCAACCGTGTGATGTTCACCATGTATTTCCACGCTCCTACGGATGCTGTCTATAAGCTTCATACGGTCATAAGGAAAAAGGAAGGTCGGTTGAGTATTGTTGAAGAAACGCTGTGCCGAAAGCCTGCGGCCAGCATCAAGGCGAAGAAAGCATTGTTCGATTTCTCTGCTGGTTATCCTGAATTAGTCCGGGATACTCAGGAAAAGTTTCTTCTTGACGATGTAAGCATTATGGTAGCCGTCAACAAACAATTGGCAGAGAAAATGGTTGTAATTGATATGCTGCGCTATACAAACAGTAATCTGCTTGGGTTGAGTTCTGATATCCCACCGGCTCTGATTGCCTTCTTCGATCCCAGCATCGAATACTTGTCCAGAGATGGCCAGCAGAAGGAATCGTCTATCCATCTGAAGTTCAAGGGAAAAGAAGAAATCCTTCTAAACCAGCCATCTGAACTCAACCGATACCTCTCATCAGGGACCATCAAAGGTATTAACACCTTCATGCAGGCTTTAAAATCCTTCAGAACTGGAGGCTATGTACTTATTGATGAGATGGAGAACCATTTCAACAAAGAGATTGTATCAACGTTGATTCGTTTCTACATGGACCAACAGATCAATCCAAAGGGAGCAGTACTGGTATTCTCCACACACTACGCTGAGTTGTTGGATGAATTCAATGCAAATGACAATATTTATATCGTAAGGAACAAATCAGGTATTACTGTTGAAAATCTTTCAAAGATTCTCAAACGCAATGATATCAAGAAGAGTGATGCATACCAGAGTGGGTTCCTGGAGGGAACCGTTCCATTGTATGAATCCTATAAGCAATTGAGATGTATACTGCTAAAAACCAGTACCGAGATGTAGGGATGGAACTATCAAAATATATCGCCTGTATTTGCGAAGGGTCAGCTGAACAAGTCATCATTGAAAAACTACTGGATGCTGAGAAGTTAATCTTTAGTCGTAGCCAATTACTTGAGGAAAAGATAATCCGTTGCAGAGACGCTAAGTCTTTCGAACAGCGTTATTTAAGAAAGGGATTTTCTGAAAAGATAACAGTCCTGCGAATACTGGATTCAAGAAAAGAGCGATTCAAACTCAGTAGAGCATATGAGCACAAGGTTGATGTCATTAACATCATTACAGCTCCAGAGGTGGAGATGCTGGTCATCTTCAATGAAAATATGTATAAAGACTTTAAGAAGTCCAGGAAAAAGCCGAGTATTTTTTGCAAAGAGGATTTACACTTCCGAAATGTAAAATCTACAGACTTCGTTCAGAGCTATTTTCATGATATGGTTATACTAGTTCATTCAATAATCGAATACCGTAGAATATCAAACGTGCCCAATGGAGAATACTCCTTACTTGATCTATTAACGAGTATCCCTAGATAGACATCCTCATTGGATTTTTCCATGTTCACTTTATCGCCTCAGCTGGTACTCGTACCCTACATCTTCGGGTTATTGAACTCCGGTACCAACTGATGCAGCATCGCCAGCATCTCATCAGGGTTTCCATTCTGGAAGGTTGTCAGATAGTGGTTGAGGAAGGTGAGCTCGGACAGCTCATGGTTGCTCACCTGAGCCTTGAAGACCAGCTTGTCCTCGGTGGCTATGGTCGTATCCTTGTTGGCCAACAGCTCCTCATACAGCTTCTCTCCGGGTCTGAGGCCCGTGACGATCACCTGGCTGCGGCCGTCGCCGTAGTACTTGACCAGCTTCTCGGCAAAGTCGTAGATCCTCACCGGCTGGCCCATGTCCAGCACCATGACTTCCCCGCCCTTGGCCATCGAAGCCGCCTTGAACACAAGGCCCACGGCCTCGGGTATTGCCATGAAGTAGCGGATGATGTCCTTGTGGGTGACGGTGATCGGCACGCCCGCCTTTATCTGTTCCATGAACAGGGGCAGCATGCTCCCACGGCTTCCCAGCACGTTGCCGAAGCGCACGCACACCATTTCCGTCTCCGATGAATTGAGCATGCCAGCCATGAGCTCGACCACGCGCTTGGTGGCGCCCATCACGTTGGTCGGGTTCACCGCCTTGTCGGTGGAGATGACCACCACCTTCTCCACCCGGTGCTCCTTTGCGCTCTTGAGCACGGCATAGGAGCCCAGAATGTTGGTCGTGATGGCTTCCTCGGGATAGAGTTCCTGAAGCGGCACGTGCTTGTAGGCAGCCGCATGGAAAACCAGCTGCGGCTTGTACTGCTCCATGATCCTGTCGATCTTCTTGCGGTTCTTGATGTCGCAGACCACCGGGACGACCAGGTCGCTCCACTCCTTCTGGTAGTTGTGAAGCCTCAGCGACAGGTCGTGCAGCTCGGTTTCGTCGATATCCAGGAGGATCAACTGGGCGGGTCCGTAGGTCAGCAGCTGCTTGCAGATCTCGCTGCCGATGGAGCCGCCGGCACCGGTGATGAGCACCCGCTTCTGCAGGACCATTTTCTTGATCGGCTCCTTGTCGATGCTGATCAACGAGCGTCCCAATAGGTCACCGTAGTCGAGGTTTCTGAGGTCCAGTTCCTTGGCACCCTGCTGCATTTCAAACAGCGAGGGGATGACCTTGATGTCACAGCCTGCATCCCTTGCTGCATCGATGGCAGTAAGCATGCGCGCTTGGTCTATGTGCGTGATGGCAATAATGAGGACTTTGGCATGTACCTGTGCCAAAACTTCGGACAGGTCATCCACCGTTCCCCATACTCGTATGCCCAACAAGTAGGTTCCTTTCAGGGCGGCATTATCGTCGATGAAGGCTGCAATGTGGTAGGGAAGTTTACCCCGTTGGTACTGGCGCACCAATGCGTTACCCAGCTCACCTGCCCCATAGATGACGGTGCGGGGATTGTTGTTGTGTGTCTGGCGTGTGTAATAATTCCGGAAGCTTCTGTACGCAAACCGTATTCCCAGCATGGTCAGAAAGGAAGAACCCCAGAAGACTACAAAGTAGGGAATCCAAAGGGAGTGGATGCCTTGCAGGAACAAGGGAAGCAAGACCGATACCAAGGCAGGGAGCAAAAAGCCCGCCACAGCCCTGTTCACCAGATCCAGCGAGCCTTCGCTGACGCGGATGTAATAGAAACGGGTCATGGAGAGGGAGAGCAGCAGGATCATGGAGGCAAACAGGGTGAACATCACCACAGTTGCGTCATATGTTGCATACACTATCCACAGGGAGAGAGCGGCACAGATGCATAGCAATATAGCATCAATAGCCATTAGGAGAAGCTGTCTCTGAATTCGGTTCCTCACACTGCTGCCCACATGCACCTCACTCTTGGATCACCCAACCAGTAGCTACCTTCATACCACACCTTGGCAGATGTGTCACCACTTTTAGTCCTAGGAATCTGTAGGAATAGTCTGTCTTAGTCGAGATTGGGAGTGCCGCTATCGGGCTGAATAAACTCAACGGGCATGCTCACCTTGCGAATTACTTCGGCGAACTGGAACTCGACCATAACCCGATTATGCCGGTAGTCGACTGAAATAACGGTCCCCATGAAATCCTGAAGCGGGCCTTCCACCACCTTAATCGGCTCGCCTTGCGTATACACAACCTTGGAGGGCTTTATCGTTCCTTTGTTGTGCATAATCCAAGCAGCGTACTGATGGTCGGGTCCCTTGAGTTCTATTGTCTTGTCCAAGTTGTGTAAAAATCCATAGCAACCCGGAATTCGGTGAATATCCATTACAAAGTCAGTGAGCGGTTCCTCACTGGAGAGCAACAGGTACCCGGGAAGAATGGGATGGTCGGACATAATCTTCTTTCCCTTGCGCCGATCGATCATGCGTCGCATGGGAATGAAGATATCCACTTCATGCATTTCCCCCCGTTCTCTGATAAAGAACTTGTTCAGGTGAGCCCGTACTTTCTCTTCTCCGCCGGTTCTACATGCAATGAAGTAGTAGTTCATAGTCGCCCATAGTACAGTACTTGCATTCTTTTGTCAGCATACAGCGAATGCTTCTTCCAAGCTAGAGCGCATCAGAGCCTTGTCCGGTTCCTTGCCGGTCCACAGCTGTATGGCAATCGCTCCTTGGTTGACCAGCATGCCAAGCCCGTCGAGGGTGAGGCAGCCTGCACTCTTGGCCTTTTTCAGGAAGGCAGTTTCCACAGGATTGAACACCACATCACAGGCAATGACATTCTGCAGTGCCGGGGCAAAGGCAACATCAATGCAAGCACCTGGTTGGAACAGGCCGACACTGGTGGCCTGTACCACCACCAGGTCATTCTCTACAATCTGATAAGTTCCAGCCCAACGATCGACCTTCAGCTGGGTTCTGGAAATGCCCTCCAGGTTGTTCACCAGCGTTTTGGCGTGTGCTTCGGTGCGGTTGACCACCACTACCTCCCGCACTCCATAGAGAGCCAATTCGGTGACGATTGCAGAGGCAGCCCCTCCACTGCCGAATACCATGACCTTGCGCTTCTTAAGATCGGGGGCCACTGCGATCAGAGACTGGAGAAAGCCCTTGCCGTCGGTGTTGTCCCCGATGTAGGTACCATCGCTTTTGCGGGTTATGCAGTTTACCGCATCACATAAGCTGGCACTTTCGGTAAGCTCATCGAGGTAGGTGAGTACCTCCTGCTTGAAGGGGGCGGTAACGTTGCCTCCTGCAAAATTCATGGCCAATAGACCCCAGATACTTGGGTCCAGCTCCTCGGCATCGACATCGATGGTCAGGTACCTGCCACAGTAGCCAAGAGCATCGAAGGCTGCTTCGACCATATACTGCGTGGGGTTGCCAACCACAGGACTGCCAATGCAGAAATAGAGAGGAGCCAACGGTCCTTTCATCAGAGCTTGTAGGCTACTTTTCCTGTCCATGTCTTACTCCTTGACACTATTTTATGACAAACTTCTCAATATGTCCAACTCTAGTATGCAATTACCAAACATTTCCTGCAAGATATACTAGCAACAACGAGGCACGAGGAATATACTCAGTGTAGCACCAAGTCAGTAAGGAAGTGTTGTGGAATCGCTTGAAGACAACCAATACCTTCGTCCAACACCGCTGCTCGACTACGAAAGCCCGATACTGCAGACTCTCGTACAACAGAAGGGCTGGAAGAATCTCAGTTCAAAAACAGCACAGATTGATGCTGTCTACACCTTCGTAAGAGATGGAATTCCTTTTGGTTATTCCCAAGCGTTTGCCATCAGCGGTTCTGAAGTGCTCAAGCTCGGTTTGGGCAACTGCCTTACCAAGACCATCCTGCTTATGACCATCCTCAGAGCGGTGGGAGTTCCCTGCCGCATGAAGGCCAGCATGGTGGACAAGGTCCTCCATCGAGGCCTCCTAGGATCACTTACCTACCGCATCAGTCCCAATAATCTTTATCATGGTTGGGTGAATATTTTCTACAACGACAAGTGGATTGAGATCGGGGGGCACATTGTCGACCGTCCCTACCTTCTCAAGCTCCAAGCAAAGTTTCCCGATTACATGGGCAGTTTCTATGGCTATGGGATTGCAGTGTTGAACTTCCGAAACCCTCCCATCCACTGGGAAGAAGGGGATACCTTCATCCAGAGCAAGGCGCGTGCAGGTACACTGGGGACCTATGACGATCCGGATGCTTTCTTCCAAGCCTATCCAGAAGCACAAGAGAGAACCCGAAGCCTACGCTATCAGAAGATTCTGAGGCCTGCACTCAACAAGTCCATTACAAAACTAAGGCAGCTTTAAGTCCCCAGGGGAACGGCCAAGACGCTATCCGTGCTCGTATTAACAGACGAAGTGGTTGTACATCATGAATTCAGATTCTGCTCTGTGCTGCAACATAACGTTGATGTTTGCTCTTGGGCCTATCGGGCAGAGTCATTCTCAGCTGAGCACTTTCAAGCAAGGGATGAAGATACCTCGCGGTGATGTAATACACAGAGGAAAGGCCGATATGCTTTGCAATTTCATCCTTTGAACGCGGCTCTGAGCAGAATGAAAGAATCTTTTTCATGATCGAGGATTCACTATCATTGGCAGCATCAGGATTCATCGATAAGCTACCCTGATTGTAGAGCGTGGCCCTAAATACACCGCGCTGGCTTTCAAATACAGGCGGAAGCAAATGAGCCTTCTCCATCTCAGCATAGATGGTAGGTATGCCGGAAAAACGATTCTCTGTCTCTACCAAAACTTCAAGTGCACCCGCTATGAATGGATTGCGGGTATCTGCAGACATTTTTCCCAACTCATCAATGGTAATCCGCCCATAGAGGCCTCCTGGGTTCTCAATCTCCAAACGGTTGTTAAACAACAGAATACGTATCGGCGAATTAATGGTATGAATGCTATAGTCACGGTGAATCAGGGCATTGAGTACCAGCTCGCGGACTGCCTTGAGCGGATATTCCGGTCTGTCGTTGCGCTCCCCGTTCTCGTTGATGATTGTTGCTTGCCGGGTATTGCGGCTTATAAATTTCATGGCACTTTCATACATCTGGATAATTGTGCCCTCGATACGCTTGTTATCAACAAAGCGTTCATCATTCTGGCTAATATCAGAATACATATTGCCGGCGATAACCATGGCGGTTATGCTGAGCTGCGGGAAGAATGCCTGAGGATATTCTCCGAAAAGCATCAGTCCGGCTACTGTGGGCACCCCATTGACTGTGATGCCCTGAAGTCGCAGCACTTTTTCCAGCGAAAGCTGGGAGAGATTCTCCTTGAACCTCTTGATCTTCAGCATATACTCAGTCAGCCTATCACTGCTCAAATCATCCATGGTGGCATTCAGTGCAGGGAACTTCTCATCCTGGATGTTCTGACGAAAAGCCTCAAAGCTGTAAACTTCATATTCAGTCATGGGCTCATCTGAATCACCAACCCTGATATAAGAGCCTTTCAACCGTCCGGCTCCAGCATAATAGCAGGGCTTTTCCATGATGGGGCACTCTGCAATCTCTGCGCTCACTACCTCCTTGCCATCAATCTCTGCCACCGTGAATACCGGTCTGACTATCGGGACCATCTGCTTGGCTTGGTTGTTTACCTGCTGTTGGACAGCCTGAGGGTCATCAACGCCAGTTATTGAATAATTATTGTGTTCATAGACGCCGAAAATGATTATGCCCCCATCTTTCTGATTGGAAAAACTCGACAAGGTGTCATAGAGGCGTTTGGGTGCTTCAGTCTGTGAACGCTTCAATTCAATGTGTTGGGATTCACAACGCAGATGAACGATATCATCAACCAATGTTTCAAGTTCGCACGGCAGCATAAGGATCTCCTCCTATTGCTACCATGGCACACCCAGAGTGGTAAGTCAACCAAAATCTCAAATTCAATTGGTAAAATCACAAATTTAATATCAATTTCATAAATTTTATGTAATATTCATAAATTCTTCTCAAATTTTCTTAAATCTTCTCAACTGTAACACTGAGTGGATTTGAGAATATTTCACTAGATGTTGTGAGAATCAAAATTCAATAACGCGAAAGAGAGTGTCTGGACTTCGGCCAAGGCAGGCTCTTTCGCATTTCTGAACTGAACCTCTCGCTCAAGCTTGTTCAGCAAGGTACAACCAAGCCTCTTCAGGTATGCATTGCACTCCCGTACCTTTGACCTTTCACCCCCCGATCCGCTGGAAGGAATGGGATACCTTCATCCAAAGCACGAGACGCTGGGAACCTATGACGATCCGGATGCCTTCTTCCAAGCTATCCAGAAGCACAAGAGAGAACCCGAAGCCTACGCTATCAGAAGATTCTGAGGCCTACGATCAATAAATCCATAGTAAAGTTGAGACAGAGTTAAGTCCCCAAACATCCAATAGGAACAACGAGAATACCGTCAGTTCTGATATAGGCTATGTCAGTTGCTGTAAGCACCATGAGGAAGGAGGGCTTTTTCATACCATGCTGGGTAATGAGCGAGTTGAGCTCAAGCAGGTGGGCAGCGCCTTCGTCTATCCGGCTACCACCCAACTTACATTCAATAAGTGCATATCGTCCATCCCTAAGATGGAGCACACAATCACATTCAAGTTCATACCTGTCATGGTAGTAGGAGACTGTTCCTCCGAACTGTTGTGAATATATCCGCAAATCCCGAATACAGAGTGTCTCGAAAACAAAACCCATATACTCGAGGTTATCAAGCAACATAGCCTGACTTAGGCCTAGTGCTGCAACAGCGAGAGAAGGGTCGACAAACTCTCGTTTCGAGCGTGACCGAATAGCAGTTTTGGAACGAATTGCCGGATTCCAGGCAGAGACATCCTCTATAACATAAAGCCTTTGCAATGCATTAAGATACTCATAAAAAAGAGATTCAGAAAATGATATATCATTTTCTGAGATATCTTTGATTATACTCTCATTAGTAGCCAGGGTCGAAATGTTCCGTGCATAACTCCGAAGAAGAGCATGCACACGGCCTGGATTTTTTTGAGTCTTTGTGGTTTTTGAAAGATCGCTTTCCGTCAAAGAAACAAGATATTCTTGTGCTATGAGTCCTGCAGCTCTTTCAGATTTACCAATAGAAGCTGGCCACCCTCCTCGAACCATGACATACGCTAATTGAGGTATTGTCAAGCTGGATGATATCCCCGATTCAAACGTCTTACCAAGAAACAAAGAAGATAAGGAAACCTTTCCACTAGAATCTCCAGATTCCATGAGACTCATCGGCCTCATAGTTAACCTACTAATTCGTCCAGTTCCAGAATGACGCTGATCATCATCAACGGGAACTGTAGAGCCAGTTAAAATAAACAAACCTTCAGCTTTCAACTCATCAACTTGCAGCCTTACTGCATCCCAGATTTGCGGAACAAGTTGCCATTCATCGAGAAGCCTTGGGTTATCTCCTTTCAGCAATAGTGATGGATCAATTTCTGCCATCATCTGGTTGGATGCCCCAGTTTTAGGGTCTTGAAATCTAACAATACTCTTTGCTTTCTGCTCTGCGGTGGTTGTTTTTCCGCACCATTTCGGTCCGCGGATATAAACAGCTCCAAAAGTTTCCAAGTATTCTTCTAATAATGTATCAATCACACGAGGAAGATATTGGCTCATTTTTTCTCCTGCTCTGGCTATTACATCATACTATCCCACAGAAACTTAATCAATAAAAAAAGAGACTTTTGCGGTAATCCACTGGAGACTTTTGCGGTAATCCACTGGAGACTTTTGCGGTAATCCACTGGAGACTTTTGCGGTAATCCACTGGAGACACTTTTGCGGTAATCCACTGGAGACTTTTGCGGTAATCCACTGGAGACTTTTGCGGTAATCCACTGGAGACTTTTGCGGTAATCCACTGGAGACTTTTTGTACCTGTCAAGAAAAGTTTTCAAAGGCCGCCCATAGCATATAAGGAGGAATTCTTATGATGTCATCAACTACCGAGAAATTTTTTGGATGAATGATCATCTGATACTCAATCTTCCTACCAAACACTTCCTTGAATCTTCCTAAAGATGTAGACGTGTAATTTTTCGATGATTTAACCTCTATTGGATTAATCCTGTAATTGGTTTTTCGTTCATTTGAAATCAAAAAATCTATTTCAATGTCATTTCGATGCCTTTCATTACTATACCTTGTGTAGAAGTACAGTTTCCTTCCCATGGCAGTAATCATCTGCGCAATAGCATTTTCATACAGCATCCCTTCATTCAAGGAAAGCTTATCATTCAGGATTTCTTTATATAATTGCTGGTCAGCGATTTCGTTTTCACTGAATGCCAAGGAAGTCAGCAAACCGGTGTCACCCATATAACACTTCACATAAGAATCATTCTTGTTAAGGGCCAGACCTACATTTGGATCATTACACTTGTAGCAGAGATTGCACATCATCGAGTCTTCCAGCCAGAACAGAGGCTCATCATACATACTAAAACGACCATCTTTCTCGAGTTCATTCAAAACAATCCTTTTCTCATGCGTTGAAAGATAAGCTGGTATGTTTTCAAATACTGCGGATACTCGTGAGCTGTATTTTTTGGCCGCTTTTTTGATGTCATCGCGATATAGCGAAAGGATATCCCGCTTCTCAATGTCAGCAGCCTCAAAATCCCTTCCGTTTGAAGCAAAAGCTACAATAGCCTGCGGCATTCCCCCGACAAGAAGATACTCTTTGAAGAGATGCATTGCCTTGCTATGGAATCTCTGTTCTAGTGGCACTTTTCTCCTATAGCAGTCGCCAATATATTCCAGCAGAATACCTTCACCCATATACATCATGAATTCTTTAAAATCCACAGGATGCATTGTAATCTTTCTTTCTTCCGAAGGCAGGGTTATCCCTTCTACATTCTCCCTAATGGAAATCAGTGAGCCAGTTTCTATGTAATCATATCTTCCGTCTGCAACAAGATATTTAATGGCTTCCCTTGCCTTTGGAAACTTTTGGATTTCATCAAAAATTATCAAGGATTCTCTTCTGTAGAGTCGCTGATTGTATTCCAGCATAAGAGTCTGAAAAAAGAGATCTAGGTTATTCAAGTCATTAAAACAATCTTTGACTTTCGTGCTTGCTTTATTGAAATCAACCATAATGAAGGATTTATATTCATTCTTTCCTATTTCCTCTACCACAGTAGATTTCCCAATTCTCCTTGCTCCTTCAATTAAGAGAGCTTTCGTTCCATTGGCCTGCTTCTTCCACTCAAGGATTCTGTTGTATGTGTTTCTTTTAATTTCCATCAGGACATCCCCCCGGCTTCAATCCTGTGCTACACGCAAGGTAATATTATCACAAAAACCCGCTACACGCAAGGTATTAATCTTTACATTCCACCGCTATGCGCACATTGGCTGGAAAGAGCAAGGCCGATGAGAACGCAACCTCCCCGGGATTTGTGCTGGAGGAAATTCAAGTAAGATATACAGACCACTGGAGTAAAAAATAAGGGCTCGACGTATCGAAACCCTTCTTCCTACAGTCCGAAACCCAGCACGGCAATTATGGATATACTGCCCCGAGAAGCAATGCTTACCCGACTTATCACACAACCAACAACGGAGATTCTGCATTCTCTACCACCTCACCTATGATCGGATAGCCTGTTTCTTGGCTATAAGCCAGGCCATCGGCCTTGCTCATGCTCAACAGCAATCCTCCGGAGGTCTGGGGATCGTAGAGTATGTCCTCCAGTTCCTGCTCGAGTGTTCTTTGGAATTGGACTGAGCCTTGCAGGTACTCTCGGTTGTTGTAGAGCCCTTCTGGGTTCAAGCCCATGCTTGCATACTCCAAGGCTTCCTCTATCACAGGGATGCTCTGAGCATTGAGAAGCAGGGTGACGTTACTGGCTGTTGCCATTTCCTGAGCATGGCCCAGTAGAGAAAAGCCGGTAATGTCAGTGGCAGCATGCACGTCTTTGGTTCGAGCAGCCTCATAGGCAGCCTTGTTCAGGGTAGTCATGCTTAAGACGGCTTTCTGTTGGGCTGTCTTGCTTGCAAGGCCTGCCTTCACTGCCGTGTTGACAATGCCCACACCCAAGGACTTGGTGAGAATGAGCACATCCCCAGGCTTACTGCCATGGTTTGCCCAGACCCTGTCTTCAGGGGCAAAGCCGGTAACACAGAGCCCATACTTGGGAGTCGGGTCGCTGATCGTATGCCCGCCTGCAATAACAGCCCCGCTCTCTGTAACCTTGCTTTGGCCGCCCAGCAGAATCTGTCTAAGAACAGAGAGGTCCAAACAGGAGGGAAAACAAACCAGATTCAGTGCAACCTTTGGTTCTCCTCCCATGGCATAGATGTCACTGAGGGCATTTGCAGCCGCTACCTGACCAAACAGGTAGGGGTCGTCGACCATGGGAGGAAAGAAGTCGACAGTCTGCAGCATCACCAGGTTATTGCCTATCGGCAGGCGGTACACACAAGCATCGTCACTTCCTTCAAACCCTTCCACGAGGTCCGGGCTATGCATCCAGCCTATACTGTCCAGTACTTCATGCAACAGCTTGGGAGGCAATTTGGCCGCACAGCCGCTGGTTTTCACCATCTGGGTGAGTTTGACTGATTCCATTACTACACTTCCTTCACGTAGTGCGTGCCTTCCTGTCTAAAGACTGCTTCCAAATCTGCAGGGCTAAAACCAATGTCCCAGCCCTCGCCCTCATACCAGGCACAGGTGCCGCAGGAGGAGGAAAGAGTGCGGGGAACCGGCTTGAGGGTGCAGGCTATACCCTGTGACTTGGCATGGGATCGGAACTGCACAGCTCCCCAATGGTCGTAGAAGGTGGCGATGTACTGCTTCATAGCTTTTTCAGTTCCAACGACCAGCCGTACGCTGTCTTGGTATCGCTTACCGAGAACTTGGCTGCCTTTGCATAGCGGCTGACGTTCTCCTTGGCGGCGATGGTGTCCACCAACACCTGAAGCTCTGTTTCCTTGGTATCGATGACTTTCTTGGTCTCTATGACCGGTTGGGGGCAGGAAAGCCCGCGGGTGTCTACTATCTGCATGGTAGTTAGCTCCTTGTTTGTTTTCTCATCACGGCAAAGGCAATGAGGGTTATGACAGCAAAGCCGATGAGAGTGGCAATCTTTCCTGCGGTGGTGGCTCCTTGGGCTGAGGAGGCAAGCCCAAAATTATGGCTTACTGCAGCTCCTGCGAGAAAGCCCAATACCGTAACGGCACTATCGCTGTTGCCCTCTCCTGCCAGAATGGTCTGGCGCAGGGGGCAACCACCGAGCAGTACCGATCCGTAGCCGACCAAGCCCATGCCCAAAAAGTTCCACAGCCATTGGGTATGGGCGATGGGTTGGCCGGTAAAGCCCAGCTTGAAGGAGCCGGTGGTCAAATTGAGCATGAGGGCGGTTACCAAGACTGCGGCCGAGCCTAGCAGCAACGTAGGATCCTTGAAGAGGAAGAGGTCGCGAATGCCTCCAGCCATGCACAGCCTTGTACGCTGGGCGAGAGAGCCTACGATAAGACCTGCGAGTAGAGAGATGAGAAGGGGGGCATGCTGGCTGCCCGGTCCTGAGGTGCTTGCCTTCAGAAGCATGGGCAGGAACAGGACAATACCGACAAGCACAAAAGCCGCCATGCTGAATGCACTACCTTCCGCCCTGGACTGGGAATAACTGCGTCCAAGGCTGAAGCCCTTGTTCAGGAGAATCGCTCCTACCCCGATTCCTGCTGAAAACCCAACGAGGCCTACCAACGCATTAAGATCGCCGCCGGCGAGGCGAAGAATCATACGGAAGGGACAGCCGAGAAACACCAACGCCCCGATCATGACAAAGAAAGCAATGATGAAACGCAAAACAGGAGAGGAACCTCCCCTGCTCTTGAACTCGCCTTTGAGGGAGCTGATCAGAAACGAGCCAAGAATTAGGCCCATGATCTCGGGGCGGGCATATTGGACAGGAGCCGCTGCGTGCAAGCCCAGTGAGCCTGCAAGGTCTCGATAAAAACAAGCGATGCAAAAGCCCATGTTGGCGGGGTTGCCCAAGACAACCAGGCCGACTGCTATGATTCCGAAAAGACTTCCTGCTACGATAAGGTTCCGCTTTTCCTGCATGTACCACTCCACAAATCTGTTCTGATTTGTAGTTAACCATTATTTGTTCATTAATGCAATGGAAAAGTTGCTGGGCTATTCGTTTGTTGTATTCTGCTTCTTATCGACCAAAGTGGGGATGAAGCGCTTGATGAAGGAAGCTTTTTTGGAACGGTACTTGAGATAGAAGAAACCAGCCACACAAAACACCAGAGCTCCGATGAAGTTGACAAACAAGTCCTTCATGGTGTCGATAAGGCCGATGTCCAAGTACCCTCCGACCCCGAGTTCCTTGCCGTTGACCATCACGTTCTCAATGCCTTTGATCACCACGATCTTTTGGCTCTTGGTTGGGTCGAGCATGACCGAACGCAGGGTGGTTACCACGGTATCCTTCTGCATGTCCATACCGAAGAACATGTCCATGGAAAACTCAAAGAACTCCCAGACCACCCCGATGGTCATGGAGAAACAGAAGGCTACAATAGCAACAAAGAGTGGGGAGAGGCGGATTGAAAAGCGCTCGCTCTGATTGAGAATGTCCACCAATGAGAAGCCGATGGCTGCTGCAAGAAAGCCGTTGGCTGTATGCAGCACCGTATCCCAGAAGGGATAGGTCACATAATAGGAGCCCATTTCCCCTAGGATTGCAGCAGCATAAATAAAGAAGAGAATGATGTTTTCCAGCGTATCGGGAATGTCGATACGGGTATTGGTTTCAATAAGTGAAGGGAGGGAAAAGAGGATGAGCGTCAGGATGCACAAGAACACGTTCTCGTAATTCTTGTTGAACACCTGGGCGATAAGGATGAGAATGACGATCAAGCGCAACAGATAATGCACGATGCGCGCACTGTCACGCTGGACGATCATCTGTTTCAGACTTTTCTTGTCCGGTCGCTTCCATTTCTTCATATCGCTATACTGCAGGCAGATCTACTTGAGGTCAAGAGATGAAATACCAGCGAGTACCAAGTGTAAAAATAATACTTGAACGCTCGGGAATCATAGCGTATAGTATGACACAAGAGGAACCAACGTTTCCTCAAGCAGACAGGACTGAAAATCCAGTTGGTGTGTTGGTAACCATCAGATGACCAAGGGAGGGACTAGAAATCTCTCCCTTGTGCTATTTGTGGGGGTAACTGCGCCAATAGGGGCATGTAGCCGCGGTTGCCTATGTCCAACTGCTATCGGCCAATTAATTCGGGCAAGTTCGTTTGTATCTGCTCCCACAACCTTTCTCTCTGTGCTATTGTCAAAAAAATCGTTGCTAGCGTTACTGCCGGTGGTACACAAGGGAGAAACATGAGCGCTCTGTCTGTTACTACGATTTTCAGCAATGGGATGGTTCTTCAACGTGGCAAAAGCATTCCTGTTTTTGGGACTTGCCAGACAGATGAACTGATAACGATCACCTTTGACGGGAGTAGCTATACCTGCATCCCGAAACAAGGGAAATGGAAACGATATCTGCCGCCTCATGCAGAAGGCGGACCCTTGAAGCTGGAAATTGTTCAGGGCGACAGCACCCTTACCATTGAGGATGTTCTTGTCGGCGATGTATGGCTTGTCGGGGGACAGTCGAACATGGAGTTTTTCGTTCGGTTTGAAAAACACTATGAAGAGACATTCGCCTTGAGGAACAATCCCCTGATACGCATGTATACCTGCCCAAGAATAGCCTATGAAGGCCACACGAATCTTGTGTATGGCTCGGATTACGGGTACTGGTTCAAACCCGATGACAAGGCACTTGAAACGTTCTCCTCCCTTGGTTTTTGGTATGCAACGATGCTGCAGGAATCATTGTCTGTTCCCGTTGGAATCGTATCCTGCAATTGGGGAGGGACAAGTGCCTCTACGTGGGTTCCCCAAGAAGCGCTTTGTGAGTCTCCGTTGCATGTGTATCTGGACGATTATGCCCAGGCTATACAGGGAATCGCTCGTGAGGAAATCCGCAAGAAAAGTATCGACGGCTGGAACTTCCAACTTGACCCCGATCATTTGGTTGAGTGGGCAAAAGTCATGTATGGAATCAGCAGGGAAGCCCAACTCAAGAGAATGGTTGACAGCAAGGATGATCCCATAGTTCCGATGGGACCATGGAGCAAAAACCGCCCAGGAGCCCTCTTTCATACCATGCTTGAGCCGATCGTGCCCTATGGGATCAAAGGGGTGCTCTGGTATCAGGGTGAAAGCGACCATCATCATGCATCGTTGTACTCAGCGTTGTTTTCTAAACTCATTGCTGTGTGGAGAAATGCCTGGAATGAGGAACTTCCCTTCCTGTTTGTCCAGTTGACGTCATACGATAGGTGGCTTACCTCAAACGGGGACATGTATCCTGAAGTGAGAAGACAACAGGAAAAAGTGGCCTCACAGGTCCCTGCCTGTTGGATGGTAAGCTGCATGGATATCGGCATGCAGTATGATATTCACCCGAAAGAGAAAAAAGAACTAGCACGCAGGCTGTTCCTTCTTGCATTGGACAAAGTCTATAACAATCCTGTGCTCAGCGAATCCCCTGAGATTTGTACGGCACATTGGGAAGGAAATAGTAGTATTCTGTCCTTCAAAAACTGTGGATCGGGTCTGTATACCACAGATGGAGATTACAGCCTCTTTGAGATTCTCCAAAAGGACAGACCGATAATCATTCACTCAATCGAAGTTGCAGACAACCAGATACGCATACAGTCGAACGCCGAAGGGTTTGTCAAAACCATGGTGAATTATGCTTGTGTACCGTACGGTAAAGTTACCATGTTCAATGCATCAGGCTTGCCTCTCAAGCCGTTTTCCATTTCTTTTGCGTGATGCTAAAAAATTCGTAGTGCTGTACCACCATACAAAGCTGCATGTTGGAAAAAATCTGTCTGTGAGAGGATTTGGAGAACAACCTCCTGGATTTCCTCATTCATTGTGCATCCCTCCATCGAACCAGTGTCTTCAGCGTTGTACTGCGATACAAGGGAACCAAGGATTGGATGACGTGCCAATCCATTTGCATGATGGTTTCTTCTTCCAATCGAAGGTCATCGAACAACAGGGCCTGTAGAGCGTTCCTGCTTGTAACAGACCTGATCTTATAGAGTGTGTCGAGCAATGCTTTCTCCTTGGTAGCGAGGCGAAATCCATGGCCTTGCTCAATTGCTGGTTCAACAGCCCAAGGAAACACTGCTTCAGGAATATACAAAAAACTGTAACGGCCGAAGGGTGTATCGAAGCGCTTCTCCTTCTTCAGTTGAAACCCTGCGCTTTTTACTTCAAACACGCGCTCGGGTATCATCTGGTGATATGCCAGTGCCGTCTCGAATGAGATGTAGCAGGGGCTATGAATCATGGAAGCTGCTGCGAGCTTTGGGTCTGAAAGCGAGTCGGCATACACAGTACGGACTATCTGAATGATCTCGCCTTTCTTGATCATCTGCGTAAGCTTGGACTTTGGGGAGGCATATGAGCGTAGCTCGTACATGACATAGTCACGAGTTTTAAGCATTTTATCTCCTCTAAGTACGATTATATCATACTTGAAGGAGATAACAGCTTATCTGATTTGCTGCATGACAAGAGCCTCAGCTTTCAATCCACCTGGGGAAACAGAACTCGCCGCGGTAGTTGGAAGCATTGTAGTGCGGGTACTTTATCGGGAGGTAGGTCCTTTCCCGCTTCGGCTGTTCTGCGTCCTGGGTATAGACCCAAAGGCTCTTCAGGTCCCAGACTACGATCTCATCACGCTCATCCCCGGTAATGTCCAAAACCTCGCAGCAAAGCTCGGGATGGCCGTCGTCGGGGAATGCAACTACCCTATCCCCTTGCCCATCCATCAGGCCGCCATGCTCTGTGCTTGCACTGAGCAGCACCAAGTCCTGTCCCGACCCATCCCAGTTGACCGGGGCGATGACAGCACCGTTACACCTGAGCTCCCGGGACCAGAGTTCCTCAGCCTTGCAGTTGTGCATATACAGGATTCCCTGGCTGCCCCAGTAGGTGGTGGTAAGGATCTCAAGGCCTGTATTGTGGGGTAGGTAGTTGCCTACGCTGATTCGCTGTCCGTGGCCGTTTATCGTGCGCTTCAGCATAGTCCCGTCGGGCTTGAGGAGCATGAAGCCCTCCCAACCGGATACTATGGCAATAAGGTCTGCATGCTCGGGATCTATCGGACCGATGACAATCTCATCGGTGTGGTCGATGGATATCGGCAGCTCCCAGGCAAGCTTGCCATCAGAGTCGATCATATTATAGCAACTGAAAATCTCGTCCTTGCCATCACCATTGAAGTCATAGGCATAAGGGAAGTGCCCGGTATTGTTATGGGTGAACGACCACACCAGGTTGAACTGATCGTCGTAAATCCACAATCGTGCATAGCGGTCCTTGATCAGCAGGTCGGAGGGCCGGCTCTTTCCCGTCACATTCACAATCCTGATCGCATCCACATTCAAGCGCTCGAAGGCATGGTGGCCGAACTCCACCCCGCACAAATCATTGGCGGGCTCCTCGTTGATCGGGGTGCTCATCTGCTTCTTCACTTCCCCGGTTCTGCCATCGAGAATGAAGAGCTTGAAGTCCCACGAGGCGATGACTTCGTCAACGCCATCGTTGTCGATGTCATAGACTTGGAAGGGAAGATCGGTGGTAAGCTGGACCACATCAGCATCCTCTCTGGGCTCTCCGAGCTGCCATAACACGGCACCTGTTTGGATGCTTACTGCCGTCAGGCAGCTGATAACCGGATAGCGGTCCTTGTAGACCCGTCTCTGGTTCTGCGCCATGACAAAGAAGAGCTCCTTTGTTCCGGTAAGGTGGCCGAAGCGAATCTGTCGGCCGGCTCCGAAGTTCTGCAGGTCGATCTTCCTGTCGACTTTCAGCTGAGGATAGAGAGTTCGCTTCTCTTGGATGCGCTGTTGCTCTTTTGCTTTCTGTTCAGTAAGTCTGTTCTGTTCAGCCCCGGTAGCCTTCACTTCGACCTTGGCATACTGGGTGGGCATGCACCCGCATAGTGCAATGGCACCGTTTTGGTAGCGGTCATCCTCAACACTGAGCACTTCTTTTTCATTCAGGCTGACGGTGATCATGTTGCCCTGTACGGTGATGGTAAGATTCTGGTACTCCTGGGTCGACCAACTCAGCGCTGCCTTCTTGAGGGTTGTGCGCTGGGTAAGGTCGATTTTCTGCACCTCAAGACCCTCTTGGGTAAAGAAAATCCCATAGTGCCTGAGGCTGCTCTGATAGCGCACCAACACTCCACTGAAAAGTTCTTTTGAAAGTGGGCGCAGGCGAAATGAGACTTGGTAGTCCTGCCACTTCTCATCACCGGCTACCAACGTGGGAAGCGTACCCTTCTCAACCGGTTCCTGAATGCGGGAGAGCTCCATCATATGGAATCCGTCCATCAGGGGGTTGGTAACCACCCAGGACGGTCCCTTGTAGTTGTAGTTCGCAATGGGGTCATGCCACTGCCCCTTGTATCCGACTTCGGGAAAGTAGTGGTACTCGCCCATGGCCGAGTGATCACTGTCGTAGGGGAAGGCTCCCAAGGGGAAAGAAGAGAAATCTTCTGAAAAAAGCGTAACATCGTACACGAATAGGCTCCTTGTCCCTACCAGTGAAGGAGGGTGTCAACATCAACGGGCTGGCCGCTGGCAATACTCTGATTGGCTGCAATGCCGGTGAGAATCGAGCGCAGTCCATCGGTGTGGTCTGCACTGCGCTTCAGCGGATCGAAGGGAGGGTTGTCCAGGAAAATGTCGTCGAGCATGGTCGGGTCGCCCCCGCCATGGCCGCCTTCCTTGGTCTGGACTTCAACTTCATAGGGAGAATCGAGAAGAGGACAGACCCGCACCTTGTGGAACACGGTGGCTCCCTCATCACACTGCTTGCCCCCTGCATTGATATACGGCTTTTCGAGGGCCGTATACTCAAGGCGGCCTTTGCTGCCGTTTATCGCCACATTGAACCCTTCCCAGGGCAGGTAGGAGTTCAGCGAGTAGGAAAGCAATGCCCCGCTTTTATACTTAACCAGTACGGCCATGGTGTCCTCGATGCTGATGTCATCGGAGAAGACTGAACGGTCACGGATGTAGCCGCTCTCCTCTTCTGCATCGAGATAGAGGCCTTTGAGGGTGGGATTGCTTGCAATATCGATGGCAAACGGGTCGCCCTTGGCAGCTTCGCTGTTGTGGCAGCGATAATAGAACTGTTCAACACCCCGCTTCTGGGCGGCAGCCTGGCCATAGAAGTTCAACGCCCCGAAGGCAAACACGGTTTTGGGCTGGGTGCCCAACCAGAAGTTGACCAGATCGAAGTGATGGGTTGACTTATGGACCAACAACCCTCCGCTGTTGATTTTGTTGCGGTGCCAGCGGCGGTAGTAGTCGGCTCCATGCTCGGTATTGAGCAGCCACTCGAAATGCACCGAGTATACATCCCCGATAACACCGCTGGCGATGAGCTCGCGGACCTTGGAATGGTGGGGTGCATAGCGATAGTTGAACGTAACCCGGATGGATTTCCCAGAGCGCTTCTGGGCATCCAGAATTGCTTGGGCTTTCTGGCTGTCGGTGGTGATGGGTTTCTCGCAAATTACATCACAGCCTTTTTCCATGGCACGGATGATGTATTGGTCGTGGATTCTGTCGACGGTGGTGACAATGATTACATCGGGCTTCTGCTCGTCGATCATACGGTCGAAATCCGTATGTTTGTAGGTGGGAACCGGGCTGTGGTTGCACTTTTGTACCAACGTTTTATTGGAAAAGTCCATCCGTACCTGGCTCATATCACAAAAGGCCACCAAAACACTGCTGTCCTTATACCGTGTGGCGATCGCTTCATAGAACATACGGGCCCGTCCTCCGGTCCCGACTTGGGCATATCGCTTTTTTTCCATAGCCACACCTCCTGTTCATACACTGTTTGCACAAAAGTATACGTCCTCAAAGCGTGTTTGTCGTTGGCAGAATGCCTCTAGAAGTTATCCTTTTTCGTAGATTAGTAGTCGGTACGAGTAGTGTATCTCACCTTCTCGATATACTCCGAAGGGGCGATGCCTCCATGCTGTTTGAAGAAGCGCGAGAAGTACTGTAGGTTCTCAAAACCCAGGTTGTACCCGATCTCGCTGAGGGAAAGCTCGGTGTTCTGAATCAGCGAAAGCGAGCGTTCAAACTTCACCAGGTTTATGTACTTGATGGCAGAAAGACCGGTCTGCTTCTTAATGACGCGATAGAGGTAGTCCTGGTTGTAGCCGCACTCGCCTGCCATTTGGGCGAGGCTGAAGGAAGCCCCGATATGGGATGCAATGTAGGCATCGACACTGTCCAGCACTTCGCTTTTGGTAGCTAGGGAGGAGCGTCGCAGCTGGTGGATCGGATTCGATTCATAGATGGGCAGGGAGTGTTCAAGGCAAAGGCGGTTCATGGAGAGCAGGCACTCCATTAAAAGGGCTGAGGACATAGAGCGATAGTGCAAGGGTTTACGTTGACCTTCCAGCACAATGCGGGAGAGCAGCATATACAGCTGGTTCTCCCGGTCACGAAACTTCGTGTCTATGCCCCCCAGTACTTCCTCAACACTCTCATCAGCCGAGGTAAACTTCACTTCGAGCATTTTCGCCCCTTCCTTGCTGGTTGCACTGAAGGCGTGGTAGCGGCCTTTCCTGCAGAAGACTATGTCCCCGCTTTGCAGGTCATAGCTCTGGCCGTCGAAGTAGTTGCGCGCAGTCCCGGCATAGACGAGTTGGATCTGGTAGTCGTCCAGATGGTGGTGCTCGCTCTTGCCTTCCCCTTCTTTATAATAGAACCTTCCCGATGAGGTAATGCGCACATACATACTCGTTCTCCTTGCTCTGGTCGAGGTGGGCTTTATAGGGTAGTATCCTATAAAACAATTGCTTTGAAGAACAAGACCGTATCTACGAAAAAGTATAACTATTTCTCCCTTTCTGCTAACGACTGGAGAAAAAAGGACCCCTATACTACCTACAACTGCTCATTGTGAGCAAACCTGAGAGGAGGAATCCCATGCTGAACACCAAGCGTTTACTGCTTACCCTTGCAACCCTGCTACTGTGTCTGACTGCCGTTGTGGCTGCAGGACAGAAAGAGAGTGTCGTTGCTGAAATCCCGACCCTTACGCTCGCTACTGCCGACAACACCTACGGTCTGAGTACCGACCCGGAACTTCAGGGAGCCATTACCGCCCTGATCGAATCGAAGACCGGGACGAAAATCAATCCCATCATCCCCCCGCTTGCTTCCTACACCGACAAGCTTGCCACCCTGGTAAACAGCGGCGACATCCCTGACTTGTTCGTCGTAGCCCAGGCAATGACCAAGATTCCGACCATGGTAGCCCGTGAGCAGATTCTTGATTTGACCGACTACATCAAGAACAGTCCCGCCCTTTCCAAGCTCGATCCCAACCTGTTCAAGGACCTGCAGATCGACGGCAAGACTTACTTTGTTCCCTACAACTACCCCAAGAGCAAGGCCATCTTCATCCGTAAGGACCTGATGGAACAGTATGGTGTCAAGCTTTCCAATACCCCGACCGCCGAAGAGTTCCGCACCGAGATGGCAAAATTCGTCGGCAAGGGTATCATTCCCTTCAACTTCCCCAAGTGGGTCGACAACTTCCAGTTCTTCTACAACTCCTTCGGAGCATGGGGCGGTGTCTACCTGAACGACGGAGCTTTTGTTGATGGGTTCCAGACCCAGCAGATGAAGAACGCCCTCGCATACCTGCGCCAGCTGTACGCCGATGGTGTGTTGAACCAGGAGTTCATCACCACCGAGAACAGCGGCATGCGTGAGAAGACCTATACCGGTCAGGCTGCTTCTTCCATTGACTATGTAACCAACTATATCAACTACGTACAGAACACCACTGCGGCGAAAAAGTACACCGAGATGCACTTGATCTACAAAATCGTAGGTCCCGAGGGCTATGGCGGAAGCCTCAACGAAGCCACCCAGACCGCCTTCGTTGTCTCTGCCAAAACCAAGAACCCCGATGCGGCGGTGAAGGTGCTGGAAACTATCGTCACCGACAGCGAAGTCTACCCCGCATTCTTCGGTATCGGGCTTGAGGGCATGCACTATACCTTGGATGCAAACAAGGCTATCGTGCCCAGCGCCAAGGCAGCCAACAGCGGATACAAGTATACGCTCAACTACCTCAGCGACTCGTTCATCGACATCGACATCAACAACCTGGCCTTTGCGCTCACCCCGGCATTGCAGCAGGGTCTGCCCAAGCAGATCGAGCACATCAAGGCTATGTCGGCCAACCTCGGCCCGAACCATGCCGCCGATGTCCCCGTTGGTGTTTCGGTAGCCTACGACCGCGTTGCTCCCTCGATCAAGAGCACCCGTGAATCCATCGCCACCAAGATCATCGTCGGGACTGTTTCCCTCGAGCAGGGTATGGCCGAGTACGAGAACTTCTGGAAATCGATCAACGGACCGAAGATTCTTGAGGAACTGAACGCAGCTCGCTAAGAGAAACGCGAACAACGACTGTTTATCGGTTTCCGGGTCTCCTCCTGGAAACCGATTCTTTAGATTGGGTGTGAAGAGGACTGTATGACTGCACGACAGAGAGCACAAGAGCTGGTAGAGCGCATGAACCTGCCTCAGATGATGAGCCAGTTGCGCCATGACGCTCCTGCCATCGAAAGCTTGGGTATTCCTGCCTACAACTGGTGGAACGAGGGCCTGCATGGCTCTGCAAGAAGCGGTACCGCCACCGTCTTCCCCCAAGCCATCGGCCTTGCCTCCCTCTTCGACCCCGATTTTCTGTATGCTGTTGCCTCTGTCGTCTCGACCGAGCAAAGGGCAAAATACAACCTCTTTACCCATGAGAACGACCGTGACATCTACAAGGGCCTGACCGTCTGGTCTCCGAATGTGAACATATTCCGCGACCCCCGCTGGGGACGCGGCCAGGAGACCTTCGGCGAGGACCCCTATTTGACAGCCCGCCTTGCTGTGGCTTTCATCAGAGGTTTGCAGGGTGAAGGCCCGGTACTCAAGACAGCATCCTGCGTAAAGCACTTTGCCGCCCACAGCGGGCCGGAACCCTTGCGCCACGGCTTTAATGCGGTGGTGGGCAAGAAGGATTTGGAGGAGACATACCTTCCCGCCTTTGCATCTGCAGTGAAGGAAGCAAAGGCCGATGCAGTAATGGGCGCTTACAGTGCATTAAACGATGAGCCTTGCTGTGCAAGCTCCTTTTTGATGGAAGAAACGCTTCGCCTCCGATGGGGCTTTGAGGGGATGTACATCTCCGACTGCTGGGCGATCCGCGACTTCCACCTCAATCACAAGGTTACCAAAAACGAAGAGGAGTCAGCAGCTCTAGCGTTGAAGCGCGGCTGCGACCTTGCCTGCGGCTGTGAATACCAGTCCCTGGAGAAAGCCTTCCAGAAGGGCCTTATCACCCGAGAGCAGATTAAAAAAGCAGCAATTCGGGTGATGACCACCCGTTTCAAGCTTGGGCAGTTCGACCAAGGCACGGCCTATGACACGCTTGGCCTTGAGAGTCTGGATAGTGATGAGCATGCTGCTCTTGCCTTTGAGGCATCGTGCCGCTCATTGGTGCTGTTGAAGAATGATGCTCTGCTTCCGCTGAAGAAGGAGGCTGTTTCCTGTCTTGCAGTCATCGGACCGAATGCCGACAGCCGCCAGGCATTGTGGGGTAACTACCACGGAACTTCCAGCCGGTATGTGACCATTCTGGAAGGCCTGAGGGACTATGTCGGTTCTTCTACCAGAATTCTCTACAGTGAAGGATCGAATCTGACAAAGAACAAGGTGGAGCGGCTTGCCAAAGATGACGACCGACTCAGCGAGGCTGTTTTCATGGCCAAAGCCAGTGATGTAGTGGTGCTGTGCCTGGGGCTGAACGAGACAGTGGAAGGCGAGATGCACGACGACGGCAACGGAGGTTGGGCGGGTGACAAGGACGACTTACGGCTCCCCTTGTGTCAGCGAAAGTTGCTGAAGGCAGTAGCCGAAACCGGTAAGCCCATTATTGTGGTGCTGCTCAGCGGAGGAAGCCTCGACCCTGAAATCGAGCAGTATGCCAATGTGAAGGCCCTCATCCAAGCGTGGTATCCCGGACAAGAGGGAGGCAAGGCGATCGCTCACCTGTTGTATGGCGCTTTGTGCCCATCGGGAAAGCTGCCGGTAACCTTTTACAAGGCCGAGGCAAAGCTTCCCCCCTTCACCGATTACTCGCTTATACGAAGGACCTACCGCTACTGCGATGATCCAGATGTGCTCTACCCCTTCGGCTTCGGCCTTAGCTATGCATCCTTCTCCTTCTGCCTGTCGGCAGCACAGGAGACTGAGCAAAACGGGGTTGCAGCAACTGTCTTGGTACGCAATACTTCAGCACTCGATGCAAGGACGGTGGTGCAGCTGTACCTTGCCATGGAAGGGAAGGACCTTCCACCCCATCCTGTGCTGTGCGGCATGAAAAGTGTGCATCTGAAAGCAGGTGAGGAAACTCAGATTACGTTCATCCTCGAGGAAAAACAGTTCACCGCTGTCCAAGAGGATGGAAACCGATATGCTGTACGTGGGGGATATACCCTGTATGCAGGGTCGAGCCAAATGGATGCACGAAGCAGGATGCTTGGTGCAGACAAACCAGCAACACTATGTTGTATTCGTTAAGAAGGAGTCATGCGATGGCAGACAAACCACTCGTTATTCGTACAAAACCACCGCTTTGGACACGGTTGAAGAGCCAGAAGTTTTTGCTTCTGATGCTCCTGCCGGGCTTGGTCTGGTACCTGTTGTTCAGATACCTGCCCCTTTTGGGACTGTCCCTCGGGTTCACCGACTATGGATTCCGCTCAAAGGTCTCGTTCGTGGGGCTGGAGAACTTCCAGCGCCTCTTGTCTTCGACAATCTTTTGGAATGCATTCCGCAATACCTTGGTGATAAGCCTGGCAAACATTGTGTTCTACTTCCCCGCACCCCTCATCGTTGCCCTGATGATCAACGAGTTGAAGAGTGTGAAGTCCAAGCGGTTCATCCAGTTCCTCATCTACATTCCCTACTTTTTCAGCTGGGTTGTGGTAGGAAGCATTTTCGTCAATCTGCTCTCCCCTTCCACCGGTTTGGTAAACAATATCATCACCAAGTTCGGAGGGGAGCCGGTCTACTTCATGGCAAGTGCGAAATTCTTCCGCCCGGTTCTGGTCAGTTCCTATATCTGGCGGCAAATGGGCTACGGGGCGGTCATTTATGTGGCGAGCCTGACGACGGTGCAGCCCGAGCTCTACGAGGCTGCAACCATCGACGGGGCCGGCCATTGGGGACAGATGTTGCATGTCACACTGCCCGGTATCCGCAGTACCATCGTAACCATGCTGCTGCTTAATCTCAGCCACGTGCTGTTGATCTTCGAACAGGTCCTGGTCATGTACAATGCAGCCGTCTACGATGTGGCCGATGTACTGCAGACGTACGTATTCCGAGAAGGGGTGCTTGCAGGAGACCTGGGGTACTCGATTGCCGTGGGTATGTTCACTTCGATTGTAAGCTTGACGTTGGTGCTTTCCACCAACAAGCTCAGCGCCCGGTTCCTCGACGAACCGATTTTGTAGGAGAAAGAGCATGAAACAAGCTACAACACCAAGTACGATCCGCGAGAGCGGAGGGCGTAAGCTCTTTCGGGTTATCAACACCCTGATGCTGGCCTTCATCTGCCTGATTTTCATTATCCCCATCTGGAACGTACTCATCACCTCGGTGGCCAAGGACGTCGATGTCATGGGTGCCGACTATCTCTTGATGCCCCGCTCCTTTACGTTAGAGAACTACTGGAGAGTGCTGAACAGCGGCTATATGGGTGCGTTCAAGAACTCTTTGTTCGTCGCCCTGCTGGGGACCGGACTTTCCATGCTGATTACGGTTCCTATGGGCTTCTCCCTTGCACAGAAGCATCTGGTGGGAAGGTCGGTCATCATGAAGGCCATTGTATTCACGATGGTCTTCGATGCGGGCATCATGCCGTTTTATATCGTTGTCCGCTCGCTGGGTCTTATCAACAGTATGGGAGCCATCATATTCCCGGTGGCGATCTCCACGTTCAATCTGATCATTATCAAGAACTTCATGGCCAGCATCCCGGTCTCGCTCATCGAGAGCGCCACCTTGGATGGTTGCAACGATCTGATGATTCTGCTCAGGATTGTACTGCCTCTTTCGGTTTCCATTATTGCGGCGGTTACATTGTTTTACTTTGTAAGTTACTGGAATAGATATTTTGAGGTTATTATGTTCATCAATGACAGCCGCAAGTACACCCTGCAGGTGGTCTTGCGCTCTCTGATGTTCGAGTCCGACGAGTCCCTCGGTGGTGGTCAGTATGTGTACAACAACCTGAAGATGGCAGTCATGGTACTGGGCATGCTTCCTGTTCTGATCATTTATCCGTTCGTCCAGAAACACTTTGTTTCCGGTCTGATGCTCGGAGGTGTCAAGGGTTGATACGGGGTAGGTTCTACTTCTGAGTTCTTCATAGTATCCCTTTGCAGGCCGGCTTCATACGAGGCCGGCCTGCTTTTTGTGTCCAATCTACCGAATAATTATCGTCCAATCTACCGAATGGATACTGTCCATTTTACCGAATTAAGTTGCTTGATCTCTTGTTATGCAATATCATATTGATACAGGAGGAATCCGTATGAAGGAATATCTACCAAGAGTTGCTGATAGCGTGTTGAACAATAAGCTTGAGGCAAAAGGAGCTGTACTTATTGAAGGACCTAAATGGTGTGGAAAAACAACTACGGCATTACAAAAAGCAAAAAGCGTAGTATTAATGCAGGATCCTCTTCATAAACAACAAAATCTAGCTCTGGCTGAGCTAAATCCTTTACAACTGCTCACAGGGGAGACTCCCAGGCTCATCGATGAATGGCAACTTGCACCTCAGTTATGGGATGCCATCCGTTTTGAAGTTGATAAGCGGGATGAATTTGAACAGTTCATTCTCACAGGATCTTCTGTACCGATTGCTGATATGTCAAATTCACACACAGGCACAGGACGCATAACAAGAATGACAATGCGACCAATGACACTGTATGAAAGCAAAGATTCCGATGGATCGGTATCCCTACGGTCACTGTTTGGACCAAGGAGTGATGTTTCTTCAGAGAGCAAAATTTCAATCGAAGAACTCGCTTTCCTCATATGTAGAGGCGGGTGGCCGAAAGCCATTGGTCGGTCGGAAAGAATTTCCTTGCAACAAGCTTTTGATTATGTGGACTCAATTATTGCTCAAGATGTATCTCGAGTTGATGGAATTTCGAGAGATCCACAACGCATGAAAAATCTACTCCGCTCATATTCCAGATTTGTCGCTTCTGATACAAAGATTACTACAATCCGTGATGATATGGTCGTAAATGATGTTGATACTCTTGATTATGATACTGTCTACTCATATATCTCTGCATTGAAAAAAATCTTTGTCATAGAAGACCTTCCAGCTTGGAATCCCAAACTTCGTTCCAAGACAGCAATAAGAACAACTGATACACGGCATTTTACCGATCCATCCATTGCAACCGCATCACTGGGTATTGGGCCACAGGATCTATTGGGAGATTTGCAGACCATGGGATTGTTTTTTGAAAACCTCTGTATACGTGATTTACGAGTTTTTGCTGAAGCTCTCGATGGGGATGTTTACCATTACAGAGACAAAACCGACTTGGAATGCGATGCAGTCATTCACCTTCGCAATGGCTCTTATGGATTAGTTGAAGTAAAGCTGGGAGGTAGCGCTATTGATATTGCAGCTGGTAATTTGCTGAAGCTTCAGGAGAAACTTGATACAGATCGAATGAAACACCCCTCTTTTCTCATGGTCCTAACAGGAACGAAGTATGCATATACACGAAAAGATGGTGTTCATGTAGTGCCTATCGGATGTCTGGGATTATAACAAGGCTTTCCACCGTGATGGAACTAGATTTATAAACAGGTACAAGCCCTCCCCTCGGAGGGCTTGCCTTTCAGCTCTCCTCGAACAACTCCTCGAAGGTGGGAGTGTTGTCCACCGAGTCTTCTTCGTATTTCTCTTCCTCTAGCGTCCTGACTGTACTATTTCCTATCGAGTGGTAGAGATAGAGCTGGTCGAGGTACTCGATGGCGGTTCGGATTTTGGAACGAAGTAGATAGCCGCTACGGTCGACCTTGGAAAGCATTGCCTTCAGGTCAACCTCGGGCTTCCAGTCATACGCTTTGCCGTGGAAGTCCACGATCTTCTCCAAAATCTGCTGGATTTCTCGTGGTGTCAGCGGCTTGAGTTGCGGTGCTTTCACAATCTCATCAAGAACTGCCTTCATGGGCATCTGGTCCTCGCCATAGAGCTCCTGGAGATTCTGGTACTCTGACTTGGCCTCAATCACATCCTCGGTATAGGATTATAATCACACTTTACGCAGGTTTTTTGTGATATATGGTTTATTTAGTCTATATACAATACTTTTACTAGTACAGTATTCCATCAGTAGGTAGCTTGTTCAAATTTTGAACATCATGCTATAGAGCACAGGAGGGAAGAGGCCAAGGCCGCAGAGTTGCTCGGCCTATCTGGTATGGAGTTTCATCGTAGTCGTTATATGAGAGATAGAGATGCCACAGTTGTTAGTCAGTGATACCAACATCTTCATCGATTTGGAAGAGGGTAATCCCTCACAAAATACCTGCAGATTGTGTGATATCCATCACGTTTTCTGCAGGTATTCTGTGATTCACTCTCTTCTCTAGGTATTCAATACGTTTCTTACTTGTAAAGTCTCCTCAAGCAGGCAGGAACGCCGAGTTGGAGGAGTCGAACAGGGCGTAAACCTCACTGCCCTCCTCGAAGATTTTCATCCCCGAAAGGTAGGGAACCGAGGCCTTGATCTCCGTGTTGTTTTTCAGGCGCAGCTCATACTCGATATGGCTGCCCACAAAAATGGATGAAATAACCTGTGCAGGAAACGAACTAGGATCGCTGCTCTGCTGTTCCACTTGGATGCTCTCCGGTCGTACTACCAAGGCGGCATTGTTTCCTACGTGGTAAATCACCTCGGTCTTTTGGTACTTGTCCGGCTTAAGGGCCTTTGCTGCATAGGTTTTGCCTCCAGGCACACTGGCTGTGAGTGTTTCATCATCAATGGCCGTTACTTCCAACTTCACAATATTGGCCTGGCCGATGAAGTCGGCGACAAACAAGGACTGCGGATTGCTGTAGATCTCAAACGGGGTGCCGATCTGCTCCACCTTGCCCTTGTTCATGACCACAATGCGGTCAGCCATGGTGAGAGCCTCGCTCTGGTCATGGGTGACATAGAGGCACGTAATACCCAGCTTCTTCTGCAACTTGCGGATTTCGGTGCGCATATGCAGGCGTAGCTTTGCATCCAGGTTGGAAAGCGGCTCGTCCATCAACAATAGCTTGGGTTCCATCACAATGACCCGGGCCAGAGCGACGCGCTGCTGCTCGCCGCCGGAGAGCTGACTGGGATAGCGGTTCTCCGTATTCTGCAACCCTACCAGAAGCAAGGCCTTGATCACCTTGGGCCGTATTGCATCATCCTTCTCGCCCCTGGACTTCAGGCCGTATGCCACATTGTTGAAAACGCTCATATGGGGAAACAGGGCATAGTTCTGGAACACAAACCCGATACCCCGCTTGTTCACCGGCGTATTGGTCATGTCCTCGCCTTGGATGGTAATCTGTCCACCGCTGGGGAGCTCGAAGCCTGCAACCATGCGCAGTGTCGTTGTCTTGCCGCAGCCGGAGGGGCCGAGGAACGTAACCAGCTCACCCTCTTCCACCAAGAGGTTGACGGTATCGACAGCACGGACGGTTTCCCGGCCTTTCTGGAATACTTTCGTTACATCTTTGAGTTCAAGCGCCGACTTTTTCATAGGAAATCTCCTGGGATTTATGGAATTTGGAGGTGGAAAGCTTCATCAGGTACAGCATGATTGCATCGGCAATGAAGACGATGACGATCAGGACCATGGAGAATGCCGATGCCTGGGAAAACTGCAGCTCGGTCATGCTCTCCAGGATTCTGGTAGTCAGGAGCGTCCAACGCACCGATACCAGGAATATGGTTGCACTGATGGCTGTCATGCAGTGGATGAACAGATAACGCATACCTGCAAGCACTGCCGGGATGATCAAGGGAATGGTGACATGGGTGAAGGTGCGGATCGAGCTAGCCCCAAGGCTGAGGGAAGCCTCCTCAAGGGCCGGGTCGATTTGCTCAAGGGAGGCGATCACCGAGCGGATGCCGGTGGCATAGTAGCGGAATACATAGGCGGCAACCAGAATGCTCAAGGTGCCGGTCAAAAGGATCGGACGCTGGTTGAAGGCAATAATGTAAGCAATACCGACAACCGTACCGGGAAGTGCGTAATTGAGCATGCTGCTGAATTCAAAGAAGCGCTTGCCGACGAACTGCTTGCGCTGGGCAACGTAGCCGATTACCACTGCAAGAACCGAACCGATGACCGTCGAGAGGATTGCAATCAAGAGGGTGTCCGAAATGGCCTTCTGCCCATGCTTGAATACATAGAGGTAGTGGTCGAGGGTGAAACTGTTGTTCACGCTCCAGACCTTCACGAACGAACCCCAGAGGATGATCGCATAGAGGTAGAGGATGAACACCACCAAGAAGGAGCAGATGACGGCAATAAAGGCTGTCAAAGCAGAGGGAAGTCTCGCAAACTCCGTACGGGCACCGTTCTTTCCTGTCACCGATACAAAGCTCTTGTTGCCAAGCAGCATGCGCTGTAAAAAGAACACCAGCAAGGCAGGAACCAACAACAGGAAGGAAAGGGTTGCTCCGCCTCTCAGGTCGAACATGCCGGTGATCAGCAAGTAGGCTTCAGTAGGCAATACCGGGAACGTGTGCCCTCCCAGAATGAGTGGGGTGGCAAAGTCGGCCAAGCTTGCCCCGAACAACAGCAACACTGAGTTGCCGATACCCGGCAGCGACAGGGGAATGGTAATGGTTCTGAACATTCTCCAGCGCGATGCTCCCAGGCAGAGGGCGGCATCGTCGAGGGTTGCGCTCATGGTATTCAGAATCGCGGTAATGACCATGAAGGCAACCGGGAAATACGTCAGGGTTTCAGAAATCCACGTTCCCAGAAACCCATAGATGGAGAAATCACCAATGCCGAATGCTTTGAGCAACATGCCGTTGGGCCCCAGAGCCAGCGTCAAGGAGATACTGCTGGTAAACGGAGGGGAAATGAGCGGCAGGATGGTGACAGCCCCCAACAAGGTCTTAAGAATTTTTGGTAGATTGGTCCGGGTTACGGCAAGGGCAAACAAGTACCCCAAGAAGGTGCCTGAGAGGCTGACTGCGGTGGCAAGAATCAAACTGCCGTACAATGCCCTGATGTTATATCCGGTTCCCAACACCTTTTTCATGTTGGTAAATGACAAGGCTCCGTCGACTATGAAGGTAGTCAGCAAGAGACGTATCAAAGGAAGGAAAATGAAAACAGCGAACGAAAGCCAAACGGTAACCAGGGCAAAAAAGAGTGCCGGGTCGGTTTTGGAGAGTGACTTGCGTTTCATCGTACCATGCATGCGATGTTCCTTTTGATAGAGGTTTGACAGAGGGACCGTCTTAGGTCGACGATCCCTCCCTGTCCGAAAAAAATCCTTGCGTTACTGCTGAATGACTTCAGCAATCCAGCGTTCAACCAGACGGGTCCGATTCTCGCCCTTCCATGCAACCTCAGCTTCAAGCAACTTGACTTTGGACATGTCCAATGCCGGGTTGGTGACCGTTACATCGGGTCTGGTGGGGATGTAGTTGATCAGGTTGGCAACCATGACTTCACCGAGTCTCTTGGTGGAAGCCCAATCCATGAGAGCCTTTGCAGCTTCCAGGTTCTTTGCTCCCTTAATGATGCCCGAGGCCTCAACACCGTAGGTCACGCCTTCCTTGGGATAGGAAATGACCAAATCGTAACCCTGTTGCTGGATGTCAAGTGCGTCGACGATGTAGAAGACACCCGAGGCAGCCTGACCGGTTGCAACCGGCATGGCACCACCGGCTCCGCCCTTGGTGTAGAGCTGAATGTTCTGGTGAAGCTTCTTCTGGTAGGCAAACGCTTCGTCCTCACCCATTACCTTCACCAACGAGTAGATGCGTTCGGTAGCTGTGCCGCTGGTGCGGGCATCGGCCATCTGCAGGCTGTTCTTGTAGGCGGGATCAAGCAGGTCGTTCCAGCTGGTCGGGGGATTCAGGCCTTTTTCCTTGAGGTATTTGGCATTGCTCATGAATGTGAGCGGAATGACACCGATTCCGGTCCAGTAGCCCTTTGCGGACTTGAACTGGGTGGGAACCTTAGCAGCTTCGGAGGGTACATACACATCGAATACACCCTCAAGTACGCCGGCTTCATAGGTGTCGGCTGGGCCGCCCCACAGAGCATCGACCTGCGGATTAGCTTTCTCGGCGATGATTCTCGCAAGAGCCTCACCCGAGGAAAGGCGTACAAAATTCACCTTGATTCCGGTTTCCTTGGTGAATTCTTCAAAAATCTTGGTGGCATACTTCTCAGGCATGATGGAATACACATTCAGTGTTCCTCCTACCTTGGGCTTGGCCTCTTCCACACCGGCTGCAAAGACGGGTGCCATACACAGAGCAACCAACAGCAGGAGAGTCAGTACTTTCTGCATTTTGTTCATAACGTTCCTCCCTTTCTCAGAACTTATTCACTTTGCTGGAAATACGCATATATCCAGCACGTATGTACAGTCTCAGCCCAAGGGTGAAGAACCGCAAGTTACAAAACCGTAACAATGTCATTTCCCAATGAGAGAGGTATCGGTCAGAAGGTAGCCATACCCCCAACGGTTGAGCAGATAGCGAGGATTGGAAGGATCCTTCTCCAGTTTCTTACGCAACCTGCTGATATTCACCTTCACCATCTCAGGGCCCTGAATCCACTCTTCAGCATTCCAAACCTGCTGCAGCAGCATTTCACTGGAGACCGGCGTATGGGCATGCTTGGCCAGAAACTCAACAATCTTGTACTCCGTCGGGGTGAGATTAATCAGCTCTCCCTCGATGGAAACGGCACTCTTACGCATATCGATGGTTAGAGAGCCGATGGCAAGGAGGGCAGCCGCTGCTTCGGCCGGTCTGGTTCTGCGTAGAATCTTCTCTACTCTGAGCAACAGCTCCTTAAGGTTGAACGGCTTGGAAACATAGTCCTCAGCCCCGACCTCCAGACCTTCAACAATCTGGTCGTCACGGTCGTGGCTGCTCAACACAATTACCGGAATGTCCATGGCTACCAAGCGGGGACATACTTCCAAACCATTGAGGCCGGGCAGTCCTATATCGAGGATTACGATATCGGGCAGCCACTCTTGTGCAAGGACCAGGGCTTCATCGCCGCGGCCGGTGGTCCTGGTCTCATAGCCGGCATCCTCGAGCACAAAAGCAAGTACATCCTGAATGTCACGCTCATCATCGACTACCAAGACTTTCCCTTTCACCTTGAAGCCTCCGCCGGTAGATTGAATGATACCATGGTACCCATCTCCTTGGTACTGGTTATGTACACCTTGCCATGGTGGCGCTCGATGATGGCCCGAACAATGGAGAGACCGAGGCCGAATCCATCCTGATACTCCCTCTTGTCCTGGTTCTCCTGGTAGAACTCCTTGAACAAGGTCTCCCTCTCACTGCCCAGCAGGCCGTGGCCGGTATCGGTTACGGTGACGACCACCTGCCGGTCATCCTGTGTCACCGTAATGAGAATAGAGCCCTGCTCATCGGTGTGCTTACTGGCGTTGTGGATCAGGTTGATCAGGACTTGGCGGATCCAAGCCTCGTCAGCCTTGGGTCGTGACAAAAGCGAGGGAAAGAAGCATTTGATCTGCTGCTTTTTTACCAGCAGCATCGGTTGCATGGTATCGCTGACTTGACGGATCAAAAGCCTGAGGTCGATGGGCTTGGATAGGTCGGGTTGCCAATCCTGTTCCATCTTCAATAGTGTCAGCATGTTCTCACTGAAGGTGATCAGTCGGTGGGTGTTGATGAATATCGACTCCATGAATTTTCTCTGGCGGGCGTTGAGCGGGCCGGGAATTTGCTCCATCAAGACATTCTCCGTTGTCTGCATGATGGTAAGCGGGGTCCTGATCTCATGGGCAAGGGTTGCCAACATGTGCTGGTGGGCTGCTTTGGTGATCGATTTCTCTCCCTTCTTGGTCAATCGTGATCGATATTTGACCACCAGGGAAGCAAGCGAACCTGCAACCAGGATAAGAACTGCGGCGGTCCAGGAGAAGGTAGGAAACGCTGTGAACCGAACAACTGCCAGAACTATTGGAACCAAAAGAGCGCTCAGGACGTCCACCACGAGGCGTTGTTCTCCAAGGGTCGGGCGCAACGTACAATAAATCAGGAAGCAGGACAGGACGATAAAGGCTTCATGAAAAAGCAACGAGACAAGGTACACTAGGATGGATTCCAATACCAGGCTGAGCACGTGCAGTACAACATCGTTGGCATTTGCTTTGTTCATCAGCCTACTCCTCTATCCCGAACAGATGAAAGGAGTCCGGATGGAAGGTAAGCACCACTTCCGTATCCACCTCAAATTGGGGTGCATCGCCCATACTATTCGGTTGTACCACCCGAATGCTTGCATCCCCGAAGGCAAGGGTATACTCAAAGGCTTGGCCACTGAATTGGCAAAGCTCAACTACGGCCTTGCATTGGTTTTTACCTAGGCTGGTACTGCAAACCTCGATGCCGATGGTTATCGGATTGATACAGAGCAGCAGCATTTCCTCTCGAGTAGGCTGGCCCTCACAGTTGGGGAGGGGAACCTCAAACTCAAGGTCCTGCAACATAATTTGGACTGATTGGGGGCCCACCTGATTTACACAGACATCGTAAAAGTTGGAATTACCGATGAAGTCGGCAACAAAGGGAGTCTTGGGATGGTTGTACACCTCCCTGGGCTTGCCTATCTGGATGATTCTGCCCTTGTTCATGACAATGACCCGGTCGGGAATGCTGAGCGCTTCGCTCTGGTCGTGGGTGACATAGAGCACGGTGATGTTCAGCGTCTCCTGCATGCGTTTTATCTGAGCGCGTGTCTGCAGGCGAAGGCGAGCGTCCAGGTTGGACAGCGGTTCATCGAAAAGCAGGATCTTGGGCTTGAGTACCAAAGCCCGGGCGAGGGCGACGCGCTGCTGTTGGCCATCGGAAAGTTCATCGGGAAACCGTGTTTCGGTTCCCACCAGATTGAGCATCTGGCACATCATTGCCACATCGTGGCCGATGATCTCATCGGAAAGTTTCCGGGCTCTCAGCCCATAGGCAATATTCTCAAAAACATTGAGATGGGGAAACAGGGCATAATTTTGGAAGACCATGGGAATATTACGATCCTGAGGCCCCAGATGGGTGATCGGCTTGCCTTCCAAAAGGACTTCTCCGCCACTGGGCTTGAGAAACCCTGCAATAATTCTCAGCGTTGTGCTCTTGCCGCAACCGGAGGGACCGATGAGAGTGACAAACTCACCTTCTGCAATGCATAAGGAAACAGATTCCACTGCCTCTACATAGTGTGTTTTGGAGATCTGGTAGGTCTTGCTTATGTTCCTGAGTTCAAGGAAAGCAGGAGAAGTCGCTTGCTTGGATGTCATGGTGGAAGGATACACCACCTGAGGGTAGGACCACCAGAGAAAACAACAGCAGAGGTTTTTGATAACGATAATCTCTTGCGGGGCTTGGCCTAATCACATCATTTTGCTAAACGCTGCCTATACAACCTCCAATTATTGTCCCATAGATATTTCATTTGTTGTAGATAATGGTTTATAAATATGTAAAGTAGTGTTTTTTTATAAACCAGACAACACAAGGAGAAACCAGCAATGTTTGCTGAGCGATTGAAACGAGCACGTGTCTCATCAGGATTCTCGATGCAAAACCTTGCTACGAAGGTGGGAATAAGTGCCAATATGATTAAGAAGTACGAACATGGGGAAAGCATGCCCTCTTCGGCAACCCTCATCAGGCTGGCGGCTTCTTTGGGCCTCAAAAGTGAGTATTTCTTCCGTCCTACACAGATTACCTTACAGAACATCCAATATCGGAAAAAGTCATCGCTTTCCCGGAAAGTTCTCCAGCAAATTGAAGCTGATGTGCTTGAACAAGCAGAACGCTGGTTCGAGTTGAAGCAACTTTGGCCCCACTTTCCCATTTCTCCACCAGTACTGCCTCCTGCCACTATTGAGAATCTTGAAGATATTGAAACGTATGCGATGAATCTTCGATCTGCGTGGAATCTGGGTACCAAAGAAATCCCCAATCTCACTGCGCTAGTGGAAGAACACGGATTCTTGGTAATTATGAGCAATATTTCAGCTCAGGGAGCTTATGATGGACTGCAAGCATCCATTGAAGGAACGCCCATCCTTGTTTGTCAACAACAAGGCGACGGTACCCGCCAACGCTTTACCTTGGCTCACGAGTTGGGTCATTTTGCGTTTGCATCGTCGCTTCCAGAAGGCTTGAATCTAGAGTTGTGTTGCCATCGTTTCGCCCAGGCATTTCTCATACCATTACCCACAATCTACTCCTTCCTTGGGACAAAGCGACATACATTGGAGATTGGAGAGTTGTACCATATCAAACATCGGTATGGGATCAGTATGCAAGCATGTATCCGACGTGCATTTGACACTTCAATCATCTCAGAATCTACGTACAAACACCTGTGCATGCTGTTCTCCTCCAATGGCTGGAAAAAGCAAGAACCAGGAGAGCCATATTCTCTTGAGACAACATCCTTTTTCAAGCACCTTGTGTATCGAGCATTAGGGGAAGGCATTATCGAAGAAGCCAAAGCAGCTGAGTTGCTCGGTCAATCTGTTATGGAGTTTCATCGAAACCGATATATGAGAGATAGTGATGTCGCCCTTGTTAGTCAGTGACACAAACATCTTCATAGAAATTGCAGATTGTCTCACCCCACGCTCTTTGGTATGCTACACAAAGTCAGACGAGGTACACGATGGCCACCTTTGTTCCTTACAAGAATTACTTTTATAATCAATTCCACGGAATGTCCTCACTCATCGTACATTCGGTGGGTATAGAACAAAGCTCTCCCGGTTTTGTGCACGGCCCCGATGTCAGGCAGTTCTATTCCCTGCATTTCTGTCTGCATGGAGGGGGAATACTGCGTACGAACAACAAGGTCCATACCGTGGAAGTGGGAGACCTGATGTTGATCTACCCTCATACAAAAGTATATCCGAAGGCTGATCGCCAAAACCCGTGGGAGCTCTGCTGGGTAGGCTTTACCGGAGGCGATGCCCGTCTATTGACCGATGCAATCGGGTTCACCCCGTTGAAGCCTGTCTTGCAAACCCCGATCGGCAGCAGGGCGAAAATTGAGGAGACGTTCCGTGAAATCTATGGCTGCCGGGGTGACAGACCAGCCCAGATCGTAGGAATGACCGGTAAGCTGTATTCGTGTCTCTCTTTCCTTATGACGCAGACAAGTCAGGTGTTCCCCCATAATCCCGGTCTTGAGTATATGGAACCCGCCTGTGAGTACATTGCCGCAAATTTTGCAAACAAAATTACCGTAGAGGATATCGCCCGGGCTGTCGGAGTCAGCCGAAGCTGTCTGTATCGTGCATTCCTGGCAAATATGTCACTGTCACCTTTGGACTACCTTACCGAATACAGAATAAAAGCATCATGTAACCTCTTGGAGAAAGGCTGTTTCTCCTTGAAGGAGGTTGCCTACCAGTGTGGCTTTACCAATGCATTGTATTATTCAAAGGTGTTCAAAAAAGTGATGGGCTTTCCGCCCACCAACTATCTGGACCACCTTTCGGCCTATCGACCGAAGGTGGAAGATAGTGAATCGTAACTGCCTTATACGGCATACCCCAAAGACATGGGGATAAAAAGAGCAATGGAAGGAAATACTACGATAAGAACCAGAACAACCAAGTAGGCCAGGTAGAAGGGCAAAAAGCCCTTGATTACCTTCTCAATCGGCATATTGGCAATTGCACACCCTGCCCACAGGGACGTTCCCACCGGGGGAGTAAGCAGTCCTAGACCGAGCGTCAGAACCATGATCAAGCCAAAGTGGTAGGGATTGAATCCAAAAGACATGGCTACCGGGTAGAGAATCGGGGTGAGAAGAATCAACAAAATGCCCATATCCATGAAGCATCCGAGGATTATCATCAACAGGATCATCAGGAACATAACAACAGCAGGACTTGAGGAAATTGACAGCAAGCCACTGGCTACAAGCATGGGCACTTTCAGATAGGCAAGGCAATAACTGAATGCACTGGACGTGGCGATGATGGCCATGATGGTACCCAAGGTCTTCAAGGACTTAAGCAAGCAAACCATCAATTTTCTCATGTTCATCGTCTTGTAGAAGAAGGTGGTCACAATAAAAGCATAGACTGCCGCAATTGCACCGGCCTCGGTTGCTGTAAATACACCGGCTACGATGCCGACTGCAACAATAAGGATGGTTACCAGACCAAGCAATGCTTCACGAATGATGACAATATTCTCTTTCCAGTTTTTCTTCTCCGAGATAGGGTACTTTTTCTTGACGGCAATAATGAAGGAACAAACCATAAGAGATGCAGTCAACAACAGCCCCGGCAGGTATCCGCACATGAACATCGTACTGATGGAAAGTCCGCTACCGGCTGCCACCACGTAGAAAATCATATTTTGGCTGGGAGGGATGATTACCCCTTCCACGGAACTGGTACAGGTTACTGCGATGGAATAGTCAGCATCATAGCCTTCCTTAATCATGGCAGGAATCAAGAAGGAGCCAATCGAAGAGACGTCCGCAATCGAAGAGCCTGAGATTCCACCAAAGAACATCGACACGACACAGTTGACCAGGGCTGTTCCACCGCGGACGCGACCGATCAGGACATTGGAAAACTTGGTCAGTCGGTCGGAAATTCCTCCATCGGTCATAATTTGGGCCATGATGATGAAGAAGGGAACACACATAAACGTGAAACTGGTAATACCGGTAGCCATTTTCTGGAACAAATTGAAAAAGGGAATTCCCAAATAGGTTGCAGTGAAAAGACTGGCCACGCCCAGTGCGAAGGAGATGGGAAAGCGCAGCATCATGAGAATAATCAAACTGCCGAAAAGAATCAGAATACCGTTGGTCATACCGTACCTCCCCTCTCTACCGTAACTTCATCAATCGTCTTTGGTCTGTCAGCATCCCGCTGATACTCGCTGCGAGGTTTGAGAACAGTCGACACAAAATTCACCAGGGAGTAGACAAGCATCAAAGCGCCGCCTACCACAAGAGGGGCATACAACCAGCCTTGGGATAATCGGGTTGCAGGCTGTGGTTTCGGGAGGTTGAGTTTGGTCAGCATCCATCCATACTTAATCATTTCAGCAAAGAACCATACCAGAAGCCCATGCCTGAACAGATCGGCTGCTTTTCTGAGCGTAGGAGATAAGCGATTGTACAGAAAATACAGGGCCGCATGGTCATCGGTATAGATATCGATTGCCATGCACAGGTACCCAAACCAGACAAGAAACATCAGTGTTACTTCTTCAGACCAGCTGAACGGAGCATCAAATACAAAACGCATGACTACCTGAACGAAGGTAATAAGAGTTACAATGATAAGAATGACACTACATACATATCGTTCAGCTTGTATGAACTTATCGAAATAGCCTCTGACTTTCATCAGAATTTTCTGGTTGTTATTCATGACGTTACTCCAAGACGGGATAGGTAAGTTCCTCCCTCTCAATGCAGGAAGGAACTTCCATCATTACAAAAGCTTAGTTTACAGCCTTAATCTTCTCGATGATCGACTTGTACTGAGGATACATGTCATAAATCGGGGAGACTGCGTTCTGGAAAGCCTTTCCATCAACTTCGAAAATCTGGCATCCGGCTTCTTCCACTTTGGCTCTGGATTCGTTCTGGAAATCCATCATAGCCTTGCGCTGCCAGACGGCGGCCTCTTTTGCTGCTTCACGAACTGCCTGCTTCTGGCTGTCGTTGAGCTTGTTCCAGGAAGTCTGGCTCATCAGCAACATGGCAGGAGGTGCCATATGGGCATCGAGTGAGTAAAACTTTGCCACTTCATAGTGCCCGGAGGTATAGTAGGAGACAAAGTCATTCTCAGCTGCATCGATAACACCGGTCTGCAGACCCTGATACACCTCGCCATAGGCCATCGGAGTAGCGGCACCACCGAGAAGCTCTACCATCTTGATAGCTACTTCACTCTGCTGTACACGAACTTTCATGCCCTTCACATCGGCAACACTCTTGATCGGTTTCTTGGTGGAATAGAAGTTTCTCGATCCAGCTTCCCAGTACTCCAAACCGATCATGTTGTATTTCTTCAAGGAATCGGAAACTCCCTGACCTACAGCGCCATCAAGCACGTTGTACTTGTGTTCATTGCTGGTGAAAATGTACGGAAGGGTGAATACACCAACTTCATCTGCCGTTGAGGCAAGGGCTGAAGTGTTGATGCGGGCAAAGTCCAAGGCACCAATCTGTACCTGATCAATGGTTTCGTTCTCGTTGCCGAGCTGGGCATCAAGATACACATCGATCAACACGGTTCCGTTGGTTTTCTCCTTCACCAATTCGGCGAACATCAGCATCCCTTTTGAGATGGGGTTGTTTGCAGGCTGGTTCTCTGCAAGCTTGAAGTTCAGAACAGCATTTGCTGCATCCTTGGATTCTGATCCACCCTGGGCAAACAGGACGGAGGCCAACAGCAACACCACAAGAACAGTCGCTAACTTTTTCATTTCGTTCTCCTTTTCGATTCTTATTTTCCCCACGCAACCAGCTTTGATGCTGATTCATGGTCGATAAACAAATTCCAGTCCGCATGGGTTTTCAGCAAGGTAGCAGGAACCATCGGATCCACTGCCTTGGTGAGGGTGTTGTACACCGCCTCAGCCTTCACCGCATGCGGGACCGAGGAGACGATGTGCCTTGCAGACAGGATCTGCCTGGGGCACATCGTGATCGCCTGTACCGGCACATCCTGGATGCTGCGGAACCATCCCTCGCCCACCTGCTGCTGCTTGCAGCGGCCGTCCAGCTCCACCACCTTGTAGGCCTGCTCGGTCTCAAAGTCCGCCGGAGGGTCGTTGAAGGCGATGTGCCCGTTCTCCCCGATGCCGATGACCCCCACGTCCACCGTCTTGCTCCTCAGCTCTGCACTAAGGGCGGCGATGTTCTTCTGCACATCCCCTTCCCCGTTCACGAAGTGGGCCGCCTTCAGCCCGACCTTGGAGACGAAGCGCTCCTTGAGGTACCTGCGGAAGCTCGCGATGTGGCTCTCGCTCAGGGCGACATACTCGTCCAGATGGAACATCTCCACCTTGGCCCAGTCGACATCCTCGGCCGTCAGGGCCTCCATGGTCTCGAACTGGCTCGCCCCCGTGGACAGGATGATCCTCGCCTCCCCCCTCTGGGCTATCGCCTCGCATAGCAGTTCGGCTATCTTCTTGGCTGCCCGCTTTCCCAGCTCCTGCGGGTTTTGCGCAATCGTGATGGTAATACTCATATTCGCTCCTCACTCATAGTTGGTATATTCAGTTCCTAACGGGCACTTCCATCCCGCTGACAAAGACACGCTTGACATCGATTCCCTCATCGAAGATCACAAGGTCGGCCTGCTTGCCCACAGTAAGCGAGCCGGTCTCATCCCCCAGGCCCATGAAGGTGGCTGGCAACAGCGACGATGCCCGCACGGCCTCCCACAGCGAAAGCCCAATGTCGCGCATCAGGACGCGGACCATCCGGTCGCACGTGGCGACGCTTCCGGCGAAGCAGGTTCGGTCCGGCATCTTGGCGATCCCGTCCTCGACGATCACCGGCGTTCCGCCCTCAAGCGGACCCAGGATTGACGGTCCCTCTGCAAGACCTGCAGCCCTCATGCTGTCGGTGCACGCGCAGATCTGGTCATGCTTCTTGGCCTGGTAGACGAGCCTGAGCAGGGCCGGGGGCAGGTGCATGCCATCGGCGATGACCTCCAGCGTCAGCCCGTCGATCAGGTAGCCGCTCTCCACCACCCCAAGGACCCGAAAGCCCTTGTCGCGCGTGATGGTGGACATGGCCGAGTAGAAGTGGGTCAGGTGGTTGATGCCGTGGTCGAAGGCCTCGCTCATCTGCTCGTAGGTCGCAGAGGTGTGGGCCGCACTGAGGTGAATGCCCTGCTTGACCAGGCGGTCGGCCATCTCTAGTGACCCATCGAGCTCGGGGGCAAGCGACCAGCGGCGGATCAGGCCCCCGGCGTACTCGACCACCGGCATGTAGTGCCTCTCGTCGGGCAGGCGCAGGTGGCGCTTCTCCATTGCACCCTTCTCACGGGTGCTGAAATAGGGGCCTTCCAGATGCAGCCCCGGCAGGTGGGGCATGCCGTCTGTGAGCTTGCTCACCTGCCTGAATATATCCAAGGTCTTGTACAGGTGCGCATCAGTCGATGCAAGGGTGGTGGGAAGAATGGTTGTGGCACCGAAGCGCAGGTGGGCCTTCGCAGCCTGCTCGAACGCCTGGGCAGTGCCGTCCATGTAGTCGAAGCCGCCCGAGCCGTGGGTGTGGATGTCCACAAAGCCGGGGGACAGGTACAGGTTTTGCCCATCGATGACGGAGTTCGCATGTTTTTCCCAGATCTCGGGTACCGGCTGTTCCCCAAGGGCTTGGATAATGCCTTGGTCCTCGACCAAATACCCGTGCTCGACAATTCTATCCTCTACTATAAGTTTTACATTGGTAAAGAGTTGCATGAACGAAAATCCTTTGGACTAATTTGTACAGTTTTCCATGGATATTTTAATATCTATAGTTCGTACCGCCTGCAATCCTACCATTGAGACATAGTTCAAGCTATATACGTTTGTTGCAGGTATATATCAATTTCGTTCATTTCATAGGTGCATCACATACAGAAAGACCGACTTTTCAGTCGGCTTCTTGGAAGTGGTTCCGATTCCGGCCTTGCGGCCTTCCAACAGGACAAGGGATCGAGTCTCCTTGCTACCCTGCTGTGCCGCAGGCAGGTTGTCTGGCAACCTTTCTTCTTCCTTCCAAGGAATCGCTTGTGGCATTGCCCAGCTCCCTTGGTTTCTTGACTCCAGTTAACACTACCTTCATGAAGAAAGTGTGAACAAGGTATAAGAAATAGGTAAATCGTACGGGATTTGTACAGCATCAGGACCTGTCGAAGAAATCACCCGTAAAAAAGTTCTCATTCCCAAGCTTCTTGGCTGTCATTCTGAACATCACACAACCATCCGGGCAAACAAGGTCCTTGCTGTACTTGCCATCCCCTCCGATGTTTTGTAAATCCCCACCGCTGCGTACCGCCTCCATAATGGGAACCATGAGCATCATGGTTTTGGAGCAAATCCCATATCCCTGGGAATTTACCGGACAGCCATAGGTGCAGGTATAGACATCCCCGACTTCTTCTCCGTTGCGGCAGTAGCGCTCGGTGTGATCAGCTCGCAGCAAGCCCGTTACCTCAATGTTCCATTCGTACTCTTCTGCATACCATTTCTTCATACCCAACCTCCCCGTTTTTCTGATGTATCACCTAGTAGTATACGCCATATAACGAAACACTGGGACACCTCTTTGGAAGTGTCCCAGTAAATGACTATGCGTGTTTTTTCGGTTTGTCTTTGTTTCTTATGTAATAGGAGCCGGGTTGAAGTAACAAAGGAAGTTGTTCAGGCCGAACTGCTCGGCATAGGGCTTTTGGCCGCTTGCCACATCCAGAATGAGGTTGAACAGCCTCTCACCCACCTGTTTAACCGTCTCTTCACCGGTTGCAATACTGCCGGCATCGAGATCAATGAGGTCCTGCCACATTTCTTTCATGACATTGCGTGAGCACACCTTTATCACCGGTGCCTCTGCAAGACCGTAGGGCGTCCCTCGCCCGGTCATGAAGACTTGCAGGGCGATACCGCTTGCAAGCTGACTCGGCCCACAGACAATGTCACTGGCCGGAGTAGCGGCGAAGATAAGCCCTTGTTTGGTTGGAAGCTCACCGGGACCGATAACCTCGACAATGGGTGCCTTGCCACTCTTTACGATCGACCCCATCGCCTTCTCGACGATGTTGGAGAGCCCGCCCTTCTTGTTGCCCGGAGTAGGATTGGCACTGCGGTCGACACTACCCTTGGCAAGGTACTCATCGTACCAGCCGATTTCGGCCACCAGTTTGTCGACGGCTTCCTTGCTCGTACAGCGCTGTGCAAGCAGGTGCACACCGTCGCGGACCTCGGTCACCTCGCTGAACATCACCGTAGCACCACCGGATACAAGCAAGTCACTGGCATGGCCCGCAGCAGGATTGGCAGTAATGCCGCTGAAGGCATCACTTCCGCCACACTGCATACCGATGCAGAGCTTGGAGAGAGGGAGGGTCGTGCGCTTTCGCTCATTCAGCTTCTTCAGCTTCGAGTCGGACATCTGCATGAGGGCTTCCATCATTGCCACAAAACCGGGATGGTCCTGCAGCATGATTACATTCTCAGCAGTAATTTCTGCTTCGCTTACAAGCTTATCGACAGTCAACTTTTCACACCCGAGTCCTACGACCATGATCTGGCCGCCAAAGTTGGGATTCTTGATGGTGTTCTTGATCGAGCGAATGGGAATGACGGCATCGGGGGCGTTTATGGCAACCCCACAACCATAGGCATGGTTGATTGCGACCACCGAATCGACATTCGGATATTTGGGCAGGAGCTCTGCCTTAATGCGCCTCACCAGCTGGTCGACCACTCCGCTGACACACTGCACCGTCGTGGTGATAGCCAGAATGTTGCGTGTTCCTGCATACAGGCCATCGTCATTCGCATAGCCCTCGAAGGTTGTCCTCTTGGGAACTGGAAGCACAACGGGCTTTGGCTTTTCAAAGTGCAGATCCTTTAGCGATGGCTGCGCAGGAAGCTCAAGCATATGCTCATTGATCCACATGCCGCCCTTCACATCCTGCAGCAGGTAACCAAGCACCACAGCATAGCGAAGAACTGCATCACCTTGCTTCAGGTCCTTCAGGGCCACCTTGTGCCCCTGGGGGATATCACAGAGCAGGGTGAGGTTGTCTATCACCTCACCCTTGGTGGCAGCCTCGGTTACGATGGCTACATTATCGATCGGATCGATCTGAATCAGGCGTGCCTTCATGCCTTCGCCTTCTTTGCTTTCTTGTTGGACTTATACTCATCGTAGAAGGCATAGGCCAGAGAGATGAGAATGAGAACCCAGATCACATTGCCGATGGGACGGCTGAAGAAGGTGGCAAGGTTTCCACCCGAGCCTTTGATGGAGTCGACAAAATACTTCTCCAGGTCATCGCCTAGGATGAAGCCGATGAGGAAGGAAGGAATGCTGAAACCAAACTTCCACAACACATACCCAACCAGACCGAAGAAAACCATGGCCCATACGTCGAACATGTTTCCGTTCTGGGTGGCATAGCTGCCAACCGTACAGAGCAGGATGATGACCGGGTAGATTCTTGTCTTGGGGAAGTTGATGACTTTCACAATGTGCTTGATCGGGTAGAACATGATCACGAACATCAAAATGTTGGCAAGACCCAAGGCAATAAGAATTGCCCGCCAAATTTCCGGGTTGTTCATAATGAACAGGGGTCCTACCTGAATACCCTGCAGCATGAATGCACCGATGAGCACAGCTGTCGTACTGTCACCAGGAATACCCAAACTGAGCAAGGGAATGAGAGCACCACCGGTAAGGCCATTGTTCGAACCTTCACTCGCAATCAAGCCGTCGATGAGGCCGGTACCGAACTTCTCAGGGTGCTTGCTCATGCTCTTTGCCTGTGAATAGGAGAGCAAAGAAGCAGCAGAGCCACCGACACCAGGAAGGACGCCTACGAAGGTGCCGATCAAACCGGAGCGAAGCAGGTTGAAGCCCTGTCCCTTGAAATCCTTGAACGAGAAGCTGCGCGTCTCGTGATTGAGGTCCATTTTCCGGTGCTCTTCCTTCATACCCGTCTCAGCTTCCTGAAAAATCTGGACCAAGGCAAACAGCCCGATAAGCACCGGAAGCAGCTGGAACCCCATACGAAGGTCGACCCTGAACAAATCAGGAACCATGCGCATTTTATTGTTATCAGCGAATTGACCTACCAAGGCGATGAGAACACCCAAGAAACCTGCAAAAATCCCCTTGATCATTGCTCCCTTACTCAGGGCGGCAATAATGGTGAGAGCAAAAAGAATAATCAAAAACTTTTCAATTGACGAAAAGTTAATTGCTACCCTTGCAAGGGGAGGGGTGAAGAACCACAGGCATGCAAGGCTGATAAGACCACCGATGAGACTGGCAGTTATGCCAATCCTCAGGGCCCTCAGGGCCTCTCCTCGCTTAGCCATCGGATACCCGTCAAAACCAGTGCAGATTGAGGATGGGGTACCGGGAATGTTAATCAGGATGGCAGGGATAAGACCGCCGGAGATACCACCGACATACAGACCCAGCAAAAGGAACAAGCTGGTAGTCAAATCATAGGCATAGGTTAAGGGCAGGAAAATGGCAATCGCCATGGTGGCAGTCATACCCGGCAGAGCACCGAAAATGATTCCGATAACCACCCCTACAAACGACATCACAAGTTGGGAAATTCCAAAGGTAAACACTTCCATTGCTTCACTCCTTAGGGCAGGGTAATCTTGAAGACTTGCCCAAACAGAAACCAGATCACGGTTGAACCGACAACCGAAATGATCAGAGAAATCAGCAGGGACCTAAAGTCGGGGTTCGACCAGAATTTCTTGGTCTTGAAAGCCACAGGAATGGAAGCAAGTTGTCCTAATCCAACAAAAAGCACATTGAACAGGAAAATAAACAGAATCGAAGCAGGGAGGAACCCCAACAGATTCATGGCAGGAATGTACAGCAGCAGAAGTACCAGGGAACCCGGCAGCCTGACTGTATCCCAATTAGCCACAAAAAAGTGATAGTTCTTGAAATTAAGAAAGGGCTTACCCTGCTTCTTGCACTTGAATGCACGTTGGATGAGCATGATAACCATCAGGAACACCAGAATTCCCATAATAATGGGAGGAAAAAGCCAGTGGGATGTGGATGGTTTATAACTGATACGCAGCATGAGGTCTCTCCTTAACAGAGTGACTGCAGACCTAGGGTCTGCAGTCATTATCAATACAACCGATCAAGAATTTACAGAACCAGGTCGTCCAAGGAAGGAGCCCTGTCGATCAAACCCTGGAGACTGGCGCGCTTTGCATAGATGAAATCCTTGCTCTGGGCGGCAGTGAGGTACTTGCCCGGGCGGTAGGTCATCTTGGCGAGGTCGGCAATCAAAGCGGGGTCAGCATTGGTGCGCTGCATGGCAGCATCAAGCTCAGCAACCAAAGCAGCGGGGAAATCCTTGGGCAGATAGATCAGGAAATCCTTGGAGAAGCGGAATTCCTTGCCATCAAGGGTGATGCCCTGATCAGCATAACTGGTTGCATTCACGCCTTCGATGTTGTCCAAGAGGCCCACAAACTTCATGGCAAGCTTCTTGTCAGTAGTCTGGGTGTACTGGAGCAGGCTGGTATAGTCAGCGAAAATGACGTCGGCATTGCCGTCCCAGAGCATCTGCAGCTTGTCACCGGTGGAACCACCGATTACGACCTTGATGCGGTTGGCGATGTCCTTGCCATAGGTGTCGACCACCCACTGGTAATACACGATGAAACCAATGTGGGATACACCGCCGGCTTCGCAAGCCATGCGTACGATCGCACTAGGGTTCTTCTGCAGATATACAGGAATGTCAGCCATGTCCTTGTAGGGGGCATCGGCCTTGGCACCCCAAGCAGAACCGGGGTTCTGGGCAATGCGGGGACCGACAGTCATGTTCTCAAGACCATACATCTTGTCATAAGCACCAAAGGAGATGCCAAGGTAGGTCATGTCGTGGAACATCATAATGGTAGCGCCATCAGCCTTGGAGGTCTGCATGGCATCGAGTGCCTTTGCAGCGCCGACAGCATCAACCTTGAGGTTTGCACCCAGTTCCTTGGCAAGGTAGCGGCTAACGGTTTCAGCGATCAGGTATGAGTCACCGCTGGTAGCAGTGGAACCAATAACAACACGTACATTTTGGCCCTTGAACGTAGGAGCTGCAGCAGTTTCGGTAGTTCCGGCTGCGAAGACCATACCTCCAACAAGTACCAAGCAAAGAGAGAGAATCAACAGTTTTTTCATGAAATGTTCTCCTTCTGAATCTAGACCACCCCAAAAAGGGGTATCGATATGTCATACACCTGCATGCAGGTCCATACCCAAACACGAGGGCCGCCTTCTCATACTTTGATAGGTCAAGCCTGTATTGATAGCGTACGCTTGGTTTTTCCATCTGTCAACGAAAAAATATTCATTTTCAAAATCCTTTTGATTTTTTATAATGAAAGTTCAATTTTTTCAACTAATAGATGAAAGAATCACCCGTATGCACTTTCTATCTCCCAGAAAAGCACTAGCCTTTACAAATGTATTTATTGCATTATGTTTAAACATTTTAGATGATTTTTCTCAGGTTTTTTTCTTCAGCTAATAGAAGTGGCATATACCCTACCACATCAAGCCGCCATAAAATAAGTCATAATTTTTATAACACTGTTTGATTTTATGAAGCTAAAAACAAATACACTGAAGTCAAAGAATCATACCCCAGAAAGGAATGGAAACCAAAGAAAGCAACGTGCTGATAATAACCAGTTTTGAAGCATAGGTAGTATCTCTTCCATACTTGGAAGCCAGAATGACCGTTGAGGACCCCCCAGGCATCGCCGCAAGAATAACCCCCACTCCGATGAGCAAGCGATCGATGCCCAATATACGTCCCGCCAGGAGGGAGACAAGGGGAATCAGCACCAACCGCAATAGGGAGAACTGCAACAGATTCACATCCAGGTGCAGATGTTCTTTCTTCATCTCCGCGAACAAGGAACCGATAAGCAACATCGACAGGGCTGTAGTGCAGTTGCCCAAGCTCGAGAGGGTCATACGGGCGAAAGCCGGAATAGGAAGGCGGGTTACCATAAGGATCAACCCTACATAGACAGCCACCATGCAGGGGTGCAGGATGACTTTCCTTGCTGCCTGCTTCTTATTGGCGGCAGCCGGACTGAAGATTGAGAGACCTGCCGTCCACATCACCACCCGCTGGGGAATAAGGTAGATGGAGGCATACATCAAACCGGCCGCGCCAAAGAGTTCCCCTGCGATCGGAAGACCCAGAAAGCCTGCATTTGAAACCAGGATTCCATAGTGCAGCACGCTTCGTTTGGCCATTTCCACCTTGCGAAACGTAAAGCGGGTCAACAGGTAGCAAAACATCTGGATTGCTGTAGAAATAAGGAAAATGATCGACAAGGAGACAAACAGCTCGGCATTAATATCTATTTGGAAAGACAGCACAATGCTGCACGGAAGCGTGACGTACAGGACCAGGTCGGTGAGCAGCGTCTTGGCACTCTCGTTGAAGAGTCCTACCTTGCGAAGTAGCAAACCGACCACCAGCAGGGCGAACAGTTGGCCCTGCAGGTTCCAGAGACTGGAAAAATCCATCGTACACTCCCTTCAGCTAAAGCATCAGCGAACCAAGGCAGGGCGCTTTGGGTCGAACTTCCAACCAGGAATCAAATACTGCATGCCAAGAGCATCATCACGGGCTCCAAGGCAGTGCTCCTCGTACACCTTGTTGGCCTTCAGGATCTGGTTGCGATCGACTTCAATACCCAAGCCGGGCTTGTTCGGAATCGCAATATATCCGTCCTCGATCCTGGGGGGATCGACCGTCAGCCGTTCAATGCCTTCCTGCCAGATCCAATGGGTGTCGATAGCGGTTGGATTACCCGGTACCGCAGCTCCTACGTGGGCGATCATAGCCAGGGAGATGTCAAAATGGTTGTTGGAGTGCGAACCCCAGGTCAAGCCGAACTCATCGCACATCTGACCGACGCGCACAGCCCCGCTCATGGTCCAGAAGTGGCAGTCGGCAAGAGGGATGTCGACACTCTGCAGCTCAAGGGAGTGACCGAACTCCCGCCAGTCGGTAGCAATCATATTCGTGGCGGTGGGAAGGCCGGTGGCTCGGCGGAACTCACTGAGCACCTCGCGTCCGCTGTAGCCCTTCTCTGCCCCACAGGGATCCTCACAATACGTCAGAATGCCATGCATGTCCTTGCACAGGCCAATGGCTTCCTTCAGGGACCAACCGCCGTTGGGGTCGATGGTCATGCGGGCTTCGGGGAAAGCCTTCTTCAGCGCCTTGATCACCTCGATCTCCTGCCTACCCTCGAGCACTCCGCCCTTAAGTTTGAAATCCCTGAAGCCGTAGAGGTCCTGGCTTGCACGTGCAAGCTCCACCACGGCCTCTGCATCGAGGGCCTCTTCATGGCGCAGACGGTACCAGTCGATGCTGTTCTTCTGATCCGCATAGTAAGGGAGATCGGTCTTCTTCCGGTCGGCGATGAAGAAAAGGTAGCCCAACACCTTGACCCTGTCACGAACCATTCCGTCGCCAAGCAGCGAGGCCACTGGAACTTCCAGGTACTGGCCGAGCAGGTCCAACAGGGGTGCCTCGATTGCGGTAATTACATGAATGCCGGTTCTCAAATCAAAGGTTTGCAGTCCGCGTACATCATTGTCGTCGTTTCCCAAGGCCGCCTTGACCTTCAGGAGCGTCTGCTTGTATTCGCTGAGCTTCGAGCCTTCCACCACAGGCTTGACTTGCTCCAAGGCGCGGGTGATTTTCTGTCCGCCGGGGACCTCTCCGACGCCGGTATTCCCCTGGCTGTCGGTAAGGATGACGATGTTACGGGTGAAATAGGGTGCATGGGCACCACTGAGGTTCAGCAGCATGCTGTCTTTGCCGGCTACGGGATAGACTTCCATTTTCTGGATATACGGTGTCATGGGTTCTCCTCCTGATCGGGAAACGTGGTATTCAGGCTACGCACACTTCAAGGCTATAACGGTTTTTCCGGATTGTCAATTTAATGTTAATTTTTTATAACATCTATTTAGTTTTCTATAATACCATTTGACGTATTGACCCGGATATCTTAGTTTCATGGCTGGGGGATACACAAATATCCACTACTGTACAGAATTGTTCTGGATATTTATGCATATTTGGTTTGATTTTCCATTGCTTGCATGTAATACTATAATAGTATTATACAAATCATCCATACTTTCAAATGCAGACCGAGGAACTACCATGCCCATTGATACCGACAAGTACAATATCAAGACTGTTGCCCGTTGCTTCCAAATCCTGGATTACGCCTCCGAGCAGAGCGGCCCCATCTCCATCCAGGATGTCTGTGCAGCCCTGGACACCAACAGCAATATGGCATTCCGCCTGCTGGCGAGCCTGCAGAACTCCGGCTACATGACCAAGGACCCCTATACGGGGCTCTATGCCATTTCCCTGAAAACCCTCAAACTCAGCAGGAGCGCTTTGCAGTCCCAGGAGATCCGAAAGGTGACGATGCCCTACCTGGAGCTGCTGTGGAACCAGTTCCCCAAGGCGAATGTGAACATGGCGGTGTTCTATAACGGGGAGGTTCTGATGCTCGACCGCATCGACACCCAATCCACCCCCCGAACCTACTTCACCCCCGGACGCCAACTGCCCTTCCATTGCTCGGCTTTAGGCAAGGTGCTGACCTGCGAGTTGAAGGAAGAGGAACTGGACACGCTCATCAAGCAGAAGGGCTTGAACCGCTATACAGAGAAAACCATCACCGATCCCAAGGCCTTGAAGGATGAGCTTGCCAAGGTTCGCAAGGAAGGAGCAGCCCGCGACCGCAATGAGTTCATTGAGGGCGACAACTGCTCCGCTGTTCCCGTACGCGGCCGCGACGGGAGGATTATTGCAGGCATCAGCGTAAGTGCCCTCACCTCCAACATGGCGGTCGAGGAGATCGAGGCTGCCATCCCAAGGCTCAAGGATACCGCCTCAAAGATATCCTATATGATGGGCTACACTACACAACCGGTGATGTAGTTGGTACCATTTGCTCAACGCCAACCAGCGTGGCAAGCTTTGCTTTTTGAAGCTCATCGGTGAAACCTGATTTGGAGAACAGCCAGTACTCGGCCTGTTCTCCTTTCAATAAGAGCGTACTGCGTTGGACCAAACGGGCATAGTCGCTCAACCCTACCTTGGTGGTTCTCCATTTGCATTCTGCAAAAACCATCCCCCCATTCGCATCTTCGGCAACCAAATCCAATTCCTCATTCTGCTGATTTTGTTGGTCAAAGCCCCACCAATGAGAAAGTGCAATGATTGGTCTATTCGTGTGTTGGAGAAAATACGTATGACACATTTGCTCAAACTGCTTGCCCACGAATTGGTCCATGTGCTGTTCAAGAAGACGTAATGGACCTTCCGGTTTTCCTTGTTCCAATAATGCAAGGTAGGGATAGACAAAACGCAAATAAAAGGTAAAAAGAGAATCAGAAATCCGATAGACCCCTTTCTTGCCTTGCTTCTCGCCAAAAGGTAGTTCCTTGGTAACAAGACCTAGCGTTTGAAGCGTTGAAAGAAGAGCAGCAAGATGTGCTGAGCTGACCCCAAGTTTATCTGCCATCTGGTTTGGCTTCGTGGTTCCCGCAGCAAGGAGCGCCAAGACTTGTGCATATTGCTCTGGATTTCGTGTCTCCATCGAAAGTAAAAATTGCGGTTCATAGTACAAAAGACCTGTTTTTAGGAACCAAATTTCCCTGATCGCCTCCCACAAAGGCTCTTTTGATGCAAAATATTGTACATATAAGGGAACACCACCGGTCATCGCTTGTACAAGAACTGATTCAATCGGACTACGAGCACAGAGTGAGGCTGTTTCAGCAAGAGAGAAAGGATTTAGTTTCAATGTCCTTGTTCTACGACCGTACAGTGGACTTTTTGATCCCATTACTTCCTGTTCCATGAAACTGACTGATGAACCTGTGAGAATAATCATGAGCTTGGTTTTCTTCAGCAGGTGGTCAATGGCATATTGGAGTACACTCATGCTACTTGGAATGGACGAGCAGAAGTAGGGAAACTCATCAATTACAAAAATCAGTCGCTCATGCTCAGAAACTTCACAAAGATACTCCAATGCCTTCTCGAAACTTGCAAATTTCACTTGGGCTTTCTGGAGCAAAGAATCACTGATAGCCTCAGACAACTTCTCCAAGCCAATTGTTTCAGTTCCCTTTTGGGCCATGTGGTAAATTGCACGCTTTTCCTCACAAAATCGCACTACCAACGAGGTTTTGCCGATTCTTCGTCTCCCATATATGACACAGAATTCAAAATCTTGCGATGCATAGGCTTTTTCAAGGTAGGCAAGCTCTTCTTCTCTTCCGATAAATAGTTGGTCAGTCATAGATACAGTTAATCACTCAATTTCGTTTTAGTAAAGTACGTTTTACTAAATCATGTTTGAGTAACTATAATGAAGGCTGCCCTTTTCGGACAGCCTTCATGTTGGTTGTAGAGAATTGGGATGCCTGTGGCAGTGCGTATCAGCCGGAGACGAAACCGCCGTCGACCAGTTGCTTCCTCAGGTTCTCCTGCTGCTTGGCGGGGGACGGCAGGTTCGGCAGGAACGGGCTTCCCACCTGCATGCCCACCAGGTTCGCCAGGTCCTTGGTCGCCACCGGGAAGCTGGAAGCGTCGGTCGCAAGCCTGACGGGGTTCAGCTGCCACTGCGCCTCAAGCGACCCCTTCAGGTCCCCGCCCACGTACTTGTCGTAGATAGAGCAGACAAGGGCGGGCAGGTAGTTGGCCGTCGAGCACACAGCACCCACGGCACCCACGCACAGCCCCGAGTAGATCAGCGTGTCCTTGCCGCACATCACCTTGAAGCCCACGTCGGCGTTGCGCCGGATGAACTCCATGGTCTGCGTCAGGTCCCCGCTGGAGTCCTTCATGCCCACCAGGTTGGGGATGCTGTGCGCAAGCTCCTGTACCAGGTCCTGGCTCATCGCGTAGCCGCAGCGCCCCGGGTTGTTGTACAGCAGCACCGCAGTATCGCCCACCGAAGCGGCTATGCTCCTGATGTGCCCCTTCAGCTCCTGTTCGGTCGGCTTGATGAACATCGGCTGCAGGATCGAGATTCCCTTCGCCCCCAGCCTCACGCCCATTTGGGCGAGGCGGATGCACTTGCCGGTGCGGATGTTGCCCACGCCCATGTACACCGGCACCCGGCCCGCCGTCTGGTCCATGATGACCGACAGGGCCCTTTCCATCTCGTCCTCCTCCATCATGTAGAACTCCCCGTTGGAGCCGAAGGCCAGGACGCCGGAGCATCCGCCCTCTATGACGAAGTCGATGAGGTTGCGCAGCGCCTGCTCGTCCAGGCTCTCGTCTTCTGTGATGGGTGTCACGATCGGGGGGATGATCCCCTTGATGAAGGAGGTATCCATACTCACTCCCCGATCTTCGTGCCGGACAGCTTGGCGTAGTAGCGGGCAAGGGCGCTGTGGTCGTCGCCTCCGAACCCGTCGCTGTGCAGCGTCTCCATCATCTCGCGCGCAAGTGAGGTCAGCGGGAGCGGGGATCCCACCCCGTGGCCGGTGTCCAATGCATTGGCGAGGTCCTTGATGTGCAGGTCGATCTTGAAGCCCGGCTTGAAGTTAGAGTCCATCATCATCGGGGCCTTGGCGTTCATCACCGTGCTTCCGGCAAGACCTCCCTTGATCGCATCGAACACAAGGTGCGGGTCCACCCCGGCCTTGCGCACCAGCGTGAAGGCCTCCGCCACCGCCGCTATGTTCAGCGCCACGATGATCTGGTTGGCCAGCTTGGTCGTGTTCCCCGCCCCAATCGGCCCGCAGTGCACCGCACTGGCCCCCATGACCAGCAGGATGTCCCTCACTTCCTCGAAGAGGCCCTTCTCCCCCCCGACCATGATCGCAAGGCTGCCGTCGATGGCCTTCGGCTCGCCGCCGCTTACCGGGGCGTCGAGCATGCGCACCTTCTTCTGTGCACAGGCCTTCTCGACCTCCTGGCTCGCAAGGGGGGCGATGGAGGACATGTCGATGAGGATCAGGCCCTCTCTTGCCCCCTCGAGCACCCCGCCCTCTCCCATGACCACGCTCTTTACGTGCGGGCTGTTGGGCAGCATCGTGATCAGAAGGGGCACCTGGGCCGCCACGTCGGCAGAACTCCTGCCCGCTGTCGCTCCGGCTGCTACCACGTCGGCCACGTTGGCCGCATTCACATCATAACAAACAATACTATGACCTGCCTTGAGCAGGTTCTTCGCCATGGGCTTGCCCATGATGCCAAGTCCGATGAATCCAATCTTCATATGCTTACTCCTCAGAATTATTGTGCGTATCAACAGAAAGACGTGTTCATTACGCGAAACACACCTGCCCTTACTACTAGAGTACGAGGAGACATTGGAATTGTCAACTAAAATTATAGATTCAAGAGAGTCTATTATATTTTTTATATTTACTAGTATAAATTTCAAATTGCATTATATTTTACAACTTTTAGTAACAAAAAGGGCCTACCCGAAGGTAAGCCACAGAACGTTACTCAATACATGAGAGAAGAAAGGATTCCTAATTATATCACCAGAGTCTGTAAAGGCGGGAAACCGTTGAACTCTATTGCAGAGTAACTGCTGGTGTACGCTCCGGTGGAGAGCCAATACAACCGATCTCCCACCGCAAGGCTCAGCGGTAGTTCGTAACGGTAATCCTCATACAGCGTATCCATGGAATCACACGTGGGTCCTGCAAGAATCACCTGCTCCAAAGGTCCATTGCGTTCACAGAGGATTGGATAGTGGATAGCCTCACCAAGTGTTTCCATAAGTCCGCCGAAACGCCCGCAGTCTTGGTATACCCATCGTTCCAGTGCCGTTCGGGACTTGCGGGAAATAAGTACTATCTCCGAGACAAGCACCCCTGAATCCCCAACAAGAGAACGTCCGGGTTCTATGATTATTTCAGGTAAAATATCCCCATAATCTTCCTCGAGGTACCGCTTGATCTCATCGGCATAGGTTTGGACAGGGTTGGTCCGTTCCCGATAGGTGGCAGGAAACCCGCCTCCCATATTGATGCAGGATAGCTTGAGGTCCTCATTCTCCAACAGCCACGTAAACAAGTAACTGACCTTCGAAAGAGCACTATCCCACGCGGTAATGTCGCGCTGTTGGGAGCCCACATGAAAAGAGAGCCCCCAAGGCTGCAGGCCTAGCTTTCTTGCCAGTATGAGCAGGTCGCCGGCCAAATCCGGGCTGCAACCAAACTTTCTGGACAGCGGCCAGTCGGCGGTCTGCGCTCCTTCGGTCATCAGGCGGACCATGATTTTCGAACCGGGGGCTGCCATCGCAATATTTCTCAAGTCGCCTTCACTGTCGGTTACGAACAACCGTATTCCCGCAGCATAAAACTCTTTGATGTGTTCAAATTTCTTGATGGTATTGCCACAGCTCATGCGATCGGCACTGATACCCAGCTCCTGCAAGCGACGAAGCTCATACACCGATGCCACGTCGAAGTTTGAGCCAAGACGGTCAAGCAGACTCAGCACAGCTGGCGCAGGGTTGGCTTTTACAGCATAATATATCTTTGCAAAAGGAATTGCATCGAGAAGCTCTTGATACTTCTCCTCGATTACATCCGAGAGAATCAGCTGGAACGGTGTCTCACGGTCCTGGGAATTTTCCAGTACTCGCTGCCACCGTTCCTTAGACATTATTTCAGTAGTGTTCATATGGCTGACTATGTAATTTTGTGCTCGATGTGTCAATCAGAACACTCCTACTATTTTGCTATGCATTCACCACATTCTGGCTCTTGCCTGAAAGGAATGCCTTAAGATTCTCAACTGCAATATCCATCAGACGCTGTCTGCTTTCCTTCGGTGCCCAGCTGATGTGCGGAGTGATGAGACAATTCTTAGCAGTCAGAAGAGGATTGTCTTCCCTGATCGGCTCAGAGGAGACTACATCCAAGCCTGCTGCATAGACTTTGCCGCTATTCAGTGCATCGGCGAGGTCCTGCTCCACAATAAGAGGTCCCCGACTGTTGTTGAGAATGATCACCCCGTCCTTCATCTTTGCAATGGTGTCCTTGTTGATGATGCCCTTGGTCTGTTCAAAGAGCGGACAGTGAAGAGAAATGACATCACTTCTGTTCAGCAGTTCGTCCAGCGAGACATACACATCCTGCTGCTTCGGATCCTGGTAGGAGTCATAGGCGATCACCTGCATGCCGAAGGCACGGGCGATCCTGGCTACCGACTGTCCGATCCTACCATAGCCGATAAGGCCCATGGTCTTGCCTGCAAGCTCAATGAGCGGATAATCCCAGAAGCAGAAATCAGGGCAGTTTGCCCATCGACCTTGTTTGACGGCATCACTGTGATGCTGGACATGGTGGGCGATTTCCAGAAGTAAAGCGAATGCAAACTGAGCAACGGCATCGGTTCCATACGTAGGAATATTGCAAACAGGAATACCCTTCTCTTTCGCTGCCTGGGTATCGACTACATTGTAGCCGGTGGCAAGAACACCGATATACTTGACCTTCGGTGCTCGATCTATGGTTTCCTTACTCAGCGGTGTCTTGTTGGTGATTACAATATCGGCACTGCCGATGCGAGAAAGAATATCCTTTGCATCGGTTCGATCGTAGACTGTTACATCGCCGAGCTTTTCAAAGCCTTCCCAACTCAGGTCTCCAGGGTTTTCGGTATATCCATCAAGAATAACTATGGTGTGCTGCATACAAACTCCTTCAATCATTTTGCCTATCGTAGCATACAACGATAGAGAAAATCAGCTGTCTGATAGAAGGAGCCCTTCATTGTTTGCGTTACAGCCTGTCAGCCATACGCTGCTTGAGGTTCTCGCTGATACCCAGCTTGCCGTGGAGGATGTGCCTGATTGAGTCCAGAAGGACTTCAGGGCGCTCGTGTTTCATCACATAGCCGTTGGCGCCGCTGGCGAGGGCTCGTTCCCCATACAGGTTTTCATCGTGCATCGAGACTACAAGTATTTTCAGCTGTGGATGCCTGGTTTTGCATTCATTGACCAAGGTAAGTCCGCTTTCGCCCAACAGGGAGATGTCGATGATCGCAAGCGAAGGCTCAAGCGAGTTCAGGAGTTGTCTTCCTTCCTCTAGAGACCCGGCTTCCCCGATGCACTGTAGGCTCAAGCCTTCCCGCACCAGTGCGCTGATACCGCTTCTATACAGCGGATGGTCGTCGATGATGACAAACGTTTTACTTTTCACACGCCCTCCTGAAAGCCAACCCTGCAAGAGACTACCGTCCCTTGGGAAGTAGATGAAAAATGCAAGGTTCCTCCAATAAGATTGGCCCGATAGGTAAGAATCTTCAGTCCCATACCAGCAGCAGATTTTCCCTTCTTCAGTTCAAAACCCACTCCGTTATCAGCAACCTCAACCAACATCGAATGAGCATCGCAAGAGAGCCGAACCGTTATATGGCTGGCTTTTGCATGCTTGATTGCGTTGTTCAAGGCTTCCTGGATTATTCTGTATAGTTGGATTGACTGTTCCTTATCGTCGATTTGGAAACCCGGCTGAACCTCAAGGGTGATTGTATCCCCATCGGTCAAATTCTTTGATTTGACCAGCTGCATTACCGAGGCGACGAACCCGTTATCCTGCAAATCAGAAGGAAATAGGTCGCGAGCAATTTGCTTGGCAGTATAGGCACTTCGCAGTGCCGATTCACTGATGAGCTTGGCAAGTTGCTGAGCCGATGGAGAGCCATTCTTCTTTAATGTCGACTCCAGTGTCGCAGCAAGCATGCCAAGGCCTGCCAAATCCTGGCACAAATCATCGTGTATATCCTGACCGATGCGGGTCATAATATTGTTTGAAACTTCCAACAATTCCCGCTCCAACTCCTTACGCTGGGCAATTTCCTTCTTCAGCAGCTTGTTGGCCGACGTGAGTTCGCCGGTACGTTTGTTCACTTCCCGCTGCAGCGTCAACTCCCGGTCCTTTTCCAAGGACATGATCAAAGCTCCTTTCATGGACGTGGTGATCAAATCCCGCAAGGTGGCGTATACGTGCATGTCATTTGCATCGGGGGTGCAGATGAAATATCCCATCTGCTCGGAACCAAATTGCAGAGGCTCACAGACGTATGCCTGAAAATCATCAGGAAGCCCTTGGGGAAGCAGGGTACTGGTAGAAAACTGCTGTCCATTGGGAGCAAGAATGGTTACCTCATCGCCTGCAAGGTGCATATACAGACTTGAGCGGTCTGTGCCTTTACTCTGCTCGTCTATCATGACCACAGCGGCAAAGCGGATACCCAACCGCCTCAAGCCCCGGGCAAGCTCGGAGAGAATTTCCTCGAGCTTGAATGTTCTGACAACGGCAGCTTCAATGCGCCTGAGAACGCCAGAACGAGAACGCTCCCCCACCTGCAGAGAAAAGAGTTTTCTTAGGCTGACCTGCAACTGAGCAACTGCAGACTCTGCACTGCCGGTAGCGGCGTTCATACAGCCGCAACTCTGCCGGATTACCACATCGGTTGTCAGGTCGGCAACAATATGGCTTTGGTCGAAAAGGTTCAACTTCCATTCTGAAGCCAAGTATTGAACCGCCCTTCTGCCCAACTCGCTGGTAGGCTGATGAATGGTGGTAAGGGCTGGAATGGAGAGAACACTATAGGGGATGTCATCGAACCCTGTTACCGATACCTGGGAAGGTACATGGATGGCGTTCTCTTCCAACGCCCGAATCGAGCCGAAAGCCATCTGGTCGTTGGCTGCCACTACTGCGTCAAAGCACCAATCTTGTTCAATGAGCGAGAGGGTTCGTTCATACGCTCGCTCTTCCAAGAAATCTGCATACACGACCGTAGGCTCTGCTTGGGGGAGCAATTCAGCCAACGTGGATACAAATTCCGCCTTTCGCGCCTCACTCTCGGGATGTCCCTTCGGCCCTGCAAGAAACAAGAAGATCTTGCGTCCATGCTCCCTCACCAAATGGCTGGTCAGTTGTGCCATGCCTCCACTGGCTTGCGGGCACAGCGTAAAGGCATTTTCGAATGGAAGACCGATGGAGACAATGGGAATATGGGAAAAGGAGGCGAGGTACCCTCCAATGCGCTCACGGGAGAATGAGGATCCCATGGTGTTGGTCATGACGATCAAGCCATCGAGCTGGGTCTTCGCAGCCAAGTTGAATGCGGTATCGTCCAATGCCCCGGCCTTGCTTAGCGTATTGGTGTTGCTCCCTTCGTAGAAGATGAGCTGCACAGGATATCGCCTTGCTTCTTCCAAGGCCCCATGAAAGACAAGGTTCTGATAGTACTCATCAAATTGGGTTGCCAAGAACCCAATCCGCTTTAGTGCTGGACTTCCCATATACTTGGTAGTATAGCCCGAATTCGATGCGAAGATGAATTTTTTGTATGACGATTATAAGGACAAGGCGATAAAGACTCTTCACTGAACTTTCGATAATTTTCTATTCCGAATGTTGATTTCATTGTATAAATCTGTTTTAGGAAGAAGTACACACCTGATTAAAACTATTCTAATTGTTACGTACATGTTAAACCATAACCGTGGATTGATATGGTACATTTTTGTTTACACATTTTGAAACACTGGAGTACGCCTCGGAGACACCTTCTTATTGATCAACTCTGTCCTGGTTTCTTTAGTATTTGTATGATACCTATCTCGACAGATGGAATATCCCATTTCGCAGATTTACAGAAAATATCAACAATAAATAATCCTTTGTATCTTCATGTCTCTATGTATATAATCGCCTAGAGAGGTGTTGGGGTGAACGACATTGAAAAGAAAATATATTCGCAGTTACTCGACAAATCACAAGAAGCTTTCATTATGGCAGTTGAAGTATATAATAAGCCCACAATCAAATATCGTGTTGAAGGGTATGCATTTTTTGTCTGCAATGCATAGGAGCTCATGTAAAGGCGAAGCTAGTCCGTGATTCCGGAGAGCAATCAATATACTATAAGGAAAATGAAGCTAGAACTATTTCGCTAGAGAACTGCATAAAAATGGTTTTTACTAATGAGAAAGATCCTCTACGCAAGAATCTGGATAAGATAATTGAATTGCGAAATACAAGCACTCATTATGTGACTCAGGAATATGAAATGGTATATGTCCCTCTTTTTCAGGCGTGTGCATATAACTATGCGGAAAAACTTCTGACTTTTCATGATATTGATATTTCCGATGTCATACCTGTACATTTCATAAATCTTGCGATTGCCAGTTCCCCAATCATGGACGACGCGATTAAGGCAAAGTACTCTCAGAATGTTTACAACCGATTGGTTAAGGCTCAAGTTGTAATATCTGAGCTTGCACACGAAGCGAGCAGCGATCGTTTTGCTATTGTTATTCAACAGGATTTACGGTTGACTAAAAAGAATGAGGGAGGCGTCCCTGTATTTAGATTGGCTAAAACCGGCGAAGAAACAGATGGAACTTGTACGATTATCAAAGAAGTTCAAAACCCTAACAACACCCATCCGTATAATGTTAAGCGTCTCATTGAAGTTGTAAACGCTGGACTCAAACGAGCAAATTTGCACATGAAATTTACTAGTGGCAACTTTACCGAATTCAACAAATATTTTGATTTCAAAGGAAATTCTGATTTCTGCTTTACTAATAACATCAATGCAAATCCAGTATTCTCATATTCTCAAAAAACTGTTGATTTCATACTATTCGAAATTGCAAAAAATCCTGGAATTTGTGATGAAATCCGTCGCAAGAAAAAAGAAAAAGAAAAAAAGCCAACCCCGGGAGCAAAGGATTCTCGCTCCTAAGAGCTTACTGCCATTCGGCAACCCAGCTTTTTTCCCTCACAAGTTAGCTTCTAACAAAATTATACCTATCCTTAGTTCTATGGTCAAGAGAATCCGGATTAAGTTTGTTATCCTTGAGTTTGTTATCAATCTCATTGGATAGTGATAGGATTATTATGAATACTACTGGAGTGGGTGTTGGCGCATGATTCAAGTAGTGTATTTCACCAACATTGATGATTGTAATTAGATATCGTTCCTTTCTTGAACAAAGTTATGTTCATTGATCCAATTGAAAATCTCCATCATCAGTGAATCACTCTACTCAAACAGTTCCTAAAAAATTCACCGTCATGACAAAGCCTTTCGCTTTTCCTTGACAGAGCAAACAGGGCTTCTTCATACTTGCCTGCATGAAACGACAGCTTTTTAATCCAGTCTTCCTGCTCTATATAACCAAATGCCTCATTGGAACCATCGTTTGCTATGGGTTCTACAAGGCTTTCCCCCAATATTACCTCTCTTGGTCCATCGTGAGCCTGCTGTTGGTATTGGCTCCCGACTGGGACAACTCCATCATCCTTCCCATCGCCCGGATAAAGGCAAACATCACCGGGGCGCTTATCGGCTTGTTCTGTTTCACCCTGCCGGTTCCTCAGCTGGTGAGTCTTTGCATAGGGGTGGTGCTCACCATTGCTGTTTGCACCTTGCTGAGAATCCCCACTTCCACCCGAAGTGCCCTGGCCGCTTTGGTCATCGTGCTCCTGCAGGAGATGGGAAAACCGATGTGGTCCTTTGCCCTGCAGCGCATTGCTGCGGTACTGCTGGGTTGCTTGGTGGGGCTCGCACTTACCCTATCGTTCCAGTACGTTGAACGGCTTTTGAGAAAAAACCCCTCTCCAAGTGGAAAGGGGCACGAGTAGTTACTTGGTTGTTCCTTCAAACACAGGACTTCTTGGCTCGAGGCTTCCAGCTGAATAGCCCCAGATAGTGGCATATTCTGTAATATCCTCCCCCATTTCTGCTAGCTGTTTAAGGTAATAGGCTATCGATTTCGATTCAATGATAATTACAAAACCCATGTCCTCGATCACCTTGCTGTGAGCTCTGGTATGGTCGAATTCGAAACGAAGAATCCGCCTGCCATCCTCGGTGATGCCGATGGTTCGGTACGTATTGCTCTTGCCTACCCCCGGGAGGTTCAGCGTATTGCGATCGGGGGAGATGAAGGGAATCTCATCACCCTTACGGACCGAATCAATCTGCTCTACCATGGCTTCGGCATTCTTCATGAAGGTGCGGATGGTCGCATGGTAACGCTGGGCGATCTGACCGATGGAACTCTCTTCAACCTGCTCCTGCGTACTGCGGGCATTGGTGGCGAACAAATCACGGTTTTCCTTGAAGCCTTTGACGGAGAAGTTGTAGTAAGGAAGCACCCCGATATCGTTGAGTACCTTGCGCAGCTTTGCCGAGTGGCCCCTGCGGCTCGCTGCGACGGTGAAAACTTCTTGGTTGGTGACAGCCCAGCCGGATGCCAGCAACCTTTTCACAGCCTTCCTCGTTTCCGGGGTAATTTCCATTGCAGAGGAAACGTGGGTCTGGACCACGCATTGGTCAATGCCAACCAGAGCCGCCTTCTTCTTGAAATCTGCAAGCACCTGGACAAGCTCGGCTGTTACCCGCTGGGGCAGGTAGACTGGAATTTTGGTTCCAAGGCGTACCCTTCTCATCGGAGCATACTGTTCTTCCGGGCTCCTTGCCTCATTATCCTCAATTTTCTGCCTTGCCATAGCCAACACAGCATCCAAAATATTCTTCAAGGATTTGACAGAGCTCATGAAGGCATCGCCTCCGGTAATGAGAATATCCCACAGGTACGGATCATTGCGGAAATACTCCATGTTCTGCTCAAGCTGTTCCTGCCAACTCTTTTTAGGGCGAAGCTTTTCCAATTCGAAATTGAACCTTCCCCCCTGAAAGTCATACATCCGCTGACAGTAGGAACAGAGTCCCCCACAGGCTCTTCCCATGGTATCGGGGATGAAAATGGCGACATTGGGATAGCGGCGATGCACGTTGTGAGAGGGAAGAAGCCACCCAGCGGCATTCGGTTCACCGGGTCTTGCAATATCTTCCTTCTCCCACGCCACAATGGAACCAAACTCCTGGACGAGGTCCTTACTGTAGAAGAGGTAGCTTCGAATCGCTTCATCGCTTCTTGGATTCTCCCGCTTCTCAAGCGGACGGGTATCGATGAGGGAGAGAAAGTACGGGGTTGCGAAAATGGGAATCCCCTTAGCCTGCGCCTCACGCATAAGGCTCAGGGTTTTTTCATCCATACTGTGGGCCAGATAGAGATTCAGATCATCGGCACTGCGGATTGCAAAGTGGAGATGAAACCTATCGTCCCTCCACCAGGTGAGCACCTGCTTGCGCTTCTCCTCGAACGAAAGGCCTTCACGAAAGTGGTAGAATGAACTGGATTTGGTCTGTGTCTCAAGTCTTTGCACCAGCAGAGCGACAATGCGTTTCTTATTCTGCACTCTCCAAGCGATCACCTGCCGATCGAGTCCACTGGGATGACGTTCCATCCACTGCTTCACTTTGCTTCTGGAGGGAATTTCTCGTTCTTCCACTCCACTGAGCTGGGCCATCAGATGGGCCATGTCCTCTACAAAATCCACTGAGCATTGACATTTTTTCCCTACCAGCACTTTGCGTAGGAGGCCGATGGGCCGGGAAACGACCTTTTTACCATGGAGGTTTCCATCCTCAAAACTCTGTCCTTCATGGTCGAGGTAATCCATGATCCGAAGGTATGCCATGGAGGTACTCATGAGTTTGTAATAGTCCTGTTCGGTCTGCTCCTCTCTTGTGTAATAGGCCCATGCTTTGGGGTAGTGCTGTTGCATGACAGTAGAAAAATGCTCACGCAGGTGTGCAACGAGGGCCGCATCATCAAGCTTTTGGTCAAGGAATAAGGCGATAACCTGTGGGTTGTCTTGCTTCATCTTGGCGACAAGTTCAGCAATGCGTTCATGTTGTGTATTCATGTACTAAAGATACAGGGATAGGGAAGTAAGTGTCAAGGTTTCACTATTATTGTTTATATTATATATAATTAAATAGTATCAGACTGACACTTTTTCATTTCTGCAACAGTAAAGCAGTATATCCTCATTAATTACAACAAAAAGAGGCTTTCGTGGTGCAGAAGGTCAATGAACCATATTACTCGCTATCGTGACTCAAATAATTGGGACCTGTCCCCTACAGTTACAGAAGTGAAATTTTTAATATCTGATCAAGATAGTTTCCAAGATTCATTAAAGTAATGGAAGATCATCCTTCGGAAGTGATTAAACAATCATTTTTGTATCGGAAGAAAAAGATGGCATAGGGATTACCGGAACGTATACTCCAACCAATATGTACCAGCCAGATTTCTTCGGTCACTTGCTTCTACACAAACCACTATGGTACGAATGAGATTATTAGAAATAACAATCTCTTCATCTGCTGTACCTTCCGCATCAGAGTTTAAATAATAATCGGAACCATTGAGGGTTATTGCATTATTTGAGCCATCGTAGCCAATGACCATTAACTTCAAATCCTCTGAAAGATGATGTAGCATTACTTTTGCCCAACTCGAAATGGGACCTATGTTGATTGTCCAATAATCCATATCTGATGGAATATGGATTTGGCCCTTGGTAATATTATTTCGCATCAGCGTAGCAGTATCTGGAGTATTGTTTGGTTCTTCTTCAAAAGGATATGTATACTCACACCCCAACAAACCAACCAACAGCAGACACCCAAGCAGCACACCCAGAATGTGATTGATTCTCTTCATAGCAGACCCTCCTGCTATCTATAGTTTCCTATGGCTTTAGCGAATTGTCATCAGCACTACTACCCTGCTTTTCTTTATTCAAGCACAGTACAAACCTCTCATTCTTTCTTGCCCCACTCCACTCAAAGTAGTATCTTAACTCTGTCGGGCTCTGCTTGCCTTGACTATTGACATAAAAAAACGTATCAATACATGCGTATATACGAATATATTTTGAGGTATCATGTTACACTTTTATACACCGTCCTTTGCGGACAAATCTCTGTTTCTCTCGTACAGCAAACACTTTGCCTACGAGTATTTTTTTTCCTATTCAATACTCTGGAAAGAAGCAATCGGCCTTACCATTTGTAAAACCGATACTGCCCTGTATATGCATCTGGATGTCGATGACTGTTTCCTCCTCCCCATAACCGACGACCTTCCTAAGGCTATGGCAGAACTACAGGCACACTGCACCGAAAGCGGCCAACGCTTTCAGCTGGAGTGTGTTCCCTCGGAACAAGCATTGGAACTTGAGAAGCTTGGGTACACCATTGAACACATACGGGCCCTTGACGACTACCTGTACGAAAGCCAGAAACTGATTCATCTCAGTGGAAGGAAACTGCAGGCAAAACGGAATCACATCTCTCAGTTTGAACGCAATTACACCTATTCCGTGCGTTCCCTCTCCACCAAGGAAATGCGTGAAGAGTGCTACAAAATGACTGCTACCACGTGGCTGGATACCAAGGATTGCAACACCAAGGAAATTCAGGATGAACTGAGGGCACTGCGCCTTGCCTTCGACAACTGGGATGAACTGGGATTTGTCGGTATGCTGGTCTGTGTCGATCATCACCTCACAGCCTTCACTGTAGGGGAAATCATCGACGACCAACTGGCCATCGTACACTTTGAGAAAGGCGACACCTCCTACATGGGTATCTACTCAGTCATCAACCAACTCTTCTGCTCCCAATACCTCTCCGATGTAAAATACGTCAACCGTCAGGAAGACGCAGGAGTTGAAGGCCTGAGAAAAGCCAAGCTTTCCTACAAACCCGACCTCATGGTCGAAAAGTACAGGGTTACCAAACAGTGATCATAGAGCAAGCAAACAGCGGTGATTTTATTGAGCTCAAGAATCTCTGGTCGGCTGTCTTCTCCGAAGACCCAACTTTTTTGGAGCACTTTTTTTCCACACGCTTCGCTGCTCACACTATCTATGTAGCACGCATCGACGACCACATCGTCAGTGCTCTTCATGCTCTTGCCTGCCAATACATGCAACAGGGAACAATCCATCCCTGTTCCTATATTGTAGGAGCGGCAACCTATGCTTCCTATCGCAAACAGGGCATCATGGGCAAATTGCTTGCAGCAACCCAGCAAGCATACACCCATCCGATCACCCTCTTTCCTGCAGTAAGGCCCTTCTACGAAGCAAACGGGTATTACACCACCTCCTCGGTTCTGTCATTCCCCTTGGAAGGCTGTGCCGCTTTATCGCCTACTTTGATTCCCCTCGACTTCCAACAGTTGGACAGCCTGTATAGAAACGAACATGCATTGCACGGTTGCCTCCTTCGGGACGAAGAAGCCTGGAAGTTCTTAACCGATGGATACCAAACCCTCTGTGTTGAGGACGGCTATGCCTTCATCAGTGAAGGCAAGGCCGTTGAGGCCTGCGCACGTACTGAAAAAGCGGCAAGAGAACTCGTGGGAATTCTGGCAGCCAGTTGCATCACAGAAGTGTATACCTTGGACCATTCTCTCATTGCAACCATGCTGGACAGAGAAAAAGCAGTGCCCATCCCCATGGGGATGAGCACTGACATAACGATGCATGGTGTGTACATTGCTGAACAGTATTAAACGTACTAACGCACCACTACTTCAAAGTTCTGAGCCCAACTGTCACCCTTGTCGTTGCTTACCGTCAAGGTGAAAGGAATGACAGAACCGCTAGGGGCACCCTCGCTTACAATAAAGCGGAAGGTGTTTGCTTCCCCGCGAACCTGCTGCTTCTCCGCCGTTGCATAGCGGCTGTTGTTCGTGCTGGAAAGCCCTGCTGACAATCTTCCCAACGGCAGCTCGTTCTTCAGGATTCTCACATACTCACTCTGCGTGGAAAGCGTGGCCTTCAAACCAGAGAGGGTAACGTTGCCCGTATTGCTGTAAGAGAAACCGATACCCATCTGTGTATTGGTCGGAAGCTTTGCGGCATCGTAATAGAGCACACTGACATCCTCAATACCCAAACGCTTCCACAAAGCCTCGAAGTGGGCCCCCTTGCCTTGGGTAGTGTAAGAAGCGGGATCAGTAAGCAGCTGGGCGGTCGTTTTGTCATACCAACCAGCGAAAATAGCCGAAGCATCACTAACAGAAGGGGTAGGAACTTCTACCTTCCCTGCTTCGAAGAAAACATCGGTTTTGTTCAGCTCATCGACAAACCGCACTCCGCTTTGGTAGATGGCATAGAGCGTCTGGTCGGTAAAGCTCATCGAAATCGTCTGCCCCGGCTGATAGGTAACCTCATCGGGCGTCAGACCCCAACCAGCAAGCACCCCAAGGTGTGCTGAATTCAACCTAAGCTGGGAGCTGTCAGGGAGGGTGATCTCAAGACCGGGTTCACGCCTGATTTGCTGGCGGTAGCTGTAGCGATAATTCTCCCCCTCGGCTGAGAAGTCGAGCGTCAAGGCAGGCTTGTAATACGAACTGGTCTGATACAGCCATGCTGCATATTCGCTTCGTTTGGGCTCCTCAAGAACCAGAATCCTCTTCAAAAGCTCTTCAGTCTGTTCACTGGTCATCCGATAGCTTGCAAGCTTTTGCAGGCTCTCGTACGCTTCACTATATGCGGCTCTGTCACCCTTGGCGCGAGCGTGGGAAAGATTCTTGTACGCTTCGTCGCTTTCACGCTCAACCGCTTGCTTGAGGGTATCGATCGAGCCCTTCAAGTGCTCAAGACTTTGAGAGCTGATGTCACTATTCTGTAGCGTCGCAAACTGTTTCTCAGCAGTCGGTGTTGCCACCAAGGCAAGCATTCCGACCATCATCACCAAACTAACCATCAAGAGTATACGTGTTCGCTTCATAGGCAATTCTCCTTCATCTCTTGTTACCCATTTCTATAGCAACAGAGAAGTAAGAAGGCAACACCTTACAAGCCAACTTCACATATTCTTTAAGTCCTTGAAGAAATGTGAAGTTGAACTGATCGACCACGAAAGCGCAATATCCCTTCGCTCTGCAGATTGGAGAACTCCCGACTTAAGGAAGTACGTGCAAAACCCAGGCGATCGGCAAGTTCCTTTTTGCTTGTGGGAAGCAGAATCGTGTTGCTTCCCTGTTGCAGGGAAAGTTGTGTAAGGTAATCGAGCAAGCTTTGCCTGAGTGTCTGCTCATTGCGTTTGGTGAGTGTAAGACCCAATTCATGGGCTCGGTCGCTGATGATTTGCAGCAAACCAACCAAAAACTCCCGATTTTTAGTACACAACGACAACACCAGACTTTTCTTCAACCGTACAATCGAGCAGGCACGGTCACACACAACCTGCATCGGATAGTGGTTGCATCTGCTGAACAACAAAGTTGCCCCCCAAATCTCCCCTGCCTCAAGTACCCTTGCCTTGAACACGTTCCCATCGTCATCGATGCTCTGCAGCGAAAGACTACCTTCCAAGACTACATCGAGTGTCGTACACAACTCTCCTTGTACCGCCACCAGCTGGTCCTTGCAAAAATGCACAAGGGTAATACCCCCTTCCTTAACAAAAGAGGCCAGAGCCTCGTCTGAAAAACACTGAAACAGAGCAACAGTGCCCAATGATTGCACAATATCCATGTCACCCTCCAAAAGTGTAGCATATGTAACACTCTATCGCTTGATTGTACCCTATACTAGACGTATGGCTGAAAGGAGATTTCTATGATTGAAAAGCACTATCCGTATACACAAAGCAACGAGAAGGTCATCGAAAAGCTGATCGGCGACGATATGGCAATGATCAACCACGTAGTGTTGGCAACAGGTGATGCTTTGCCTGAACACTATTCCGATTCGAACGTCTACCTGATTGTCGTAAGGGGAAGCTTGACGATTCAGCTGGAAGAGCTGGAAGCGCAGTATTATCAAGCATCCATCGTGAACGTGCCGTTCCATACAAAAATGAACATATCCAATACCGGCAAGGAAGCCTTGGAATTCTTTATTGTCAAAGCCCCCCATCCAAGGGTATACAAGGCGGAGAAGGTATGAAAAAGGCACTACAAAGAACCGTCCAAGTACTTTCACTAATTCTTTTCATCTTCCTGTTGGTTCAGGGAAAAGTGCAGCTGTGGATGGGAATTTTCTTTGCTTCCGTCCTTCTCTCGCTTCTTTTCTCCCGTTTTTACTGCGGTTGGCTCTGCCCGATCAACACCATCCTCAGACCCATCGCCTATGGAAAGAAAAAGCTGAAGATCAAGAGCCTGAAAACTCCCGCCTTCTTTAGGAACGGAGTTGTCAGAATCCTTATGCTGCTAGGGTTCCTGGCTATGATGGTCGTGGTATTCAGAACCGGAAAGAAACTTCCGGTGCTTCCCGCACTTGTTCTTTTGGGAGTAGCGCTCTCCCTCTTCTTTGAGGAAGAGCTATGGCACCATTGGCTTTGTCCGTATGGGACCATCCTCTCCCTGCCGGCGAGAGCTGGGAGAAAATCCATGGTCATCAATCCATCCTTGTGCACCAACTGCACCCGCTGTGCAAAGGTCTGTCCAAGCGGGGCCATCGTTAAGGAAGAGAAGCACAGGATCATCAAGAACGAATGCCTTGTATGCCATGAGTGTGAGCGAGTCTGCACCAAGGGTGCAATTTCCTACAAGTAACACAAGAGAATTGAGTTCATTCATTAAAAACAGGGAGAGCGCCGCTCTCCCTGCTTTCTATTGAACATAGTAATGTTGGGGCTTTTACTTCTTTTCCTTACGGAAACAGAGGAACCAGTCGAGACAGTACTGATTCTCATCCTTACTCTCCATGCGTTCCTTTGCAGTGCCGCAGCTGCCGGGAGTAGGAATAATTACATCCTGACCGGGTCTCCAGTTTGCAGGAGTTGCAATCTGCTCCTTGTCAGCCTTCTGAAGGGCAAGCACGACACGCTTGATCTCATCGAAGTTGCGACCGGTGGAAGCAGGATAGAATAAAATGGTTCTCACCACTGCATTGGGATCGATGATAAAGACTGCCCTGACCGCTTGGGTGGAGGACTGGGACTGAACCATGCCGTATTTGCGGGCGACATCCATCTTGATATCCTCGATAACGGGGAATTTCACTTCGACATTCTTCATGCCATTCCACTCGAGCTCCCCAATCTTTCTCAACCATGCAATGTGGGCATAGAGGGAGTCGATGGAAAGTCCAACCAGTTCGGTGTTCAGTGCCCTGAATTCATCAGCCATAGAGGCAAACGTCATGAATTCGGTGGTACAGACAGGGGTAAAGTCTGCCGGATGACTGAAGAGTATGACCCACTTACCCTTGTAGTCCTCGGGAAAGTTGATCGGGCCCTGCGTGGTTACTGCCGTAAAAGCGGGAGCCTTGTCTCCAATTAATGGCATACTGGTCGGGGTGTTCTGCATTTCGTCCATGATTTCTATCTCCTTATGTATTCGTTGTGATATCTGATAAGCTAATAGTACGTATTCCTATTAATAAAAGCAAGTACTTATTGATATTTATTATCATTAATAGAATTTTATGCTTTCCTGTAACCCGATTAAAAGTTGGCTTGGTTACTGCCCAAGGTGTTTCGGAATCTAAAGGTGTTCCCAAAATCGGTATCGCCGTACCCTCGCCCGACCACGGTTGGACCGGTGGCATCGGCTGGTGGGCTGACAAGGCTGTCAGGGATTTGCAGCAGCAGTATCCCGGCAAGTACGAATTCAAGGTTCTGCATGCCGACGGCTATGCAAAACAGATTTCCGATGTCGAGGACCTGATGGTCTGGGGCATGGATTATCTGGTAATCCTCCCCCACGAGTCCGCTCCGCTGACTCCGGTTGTTAAGGAAGCACACGCTTCTGGAGTGAAGTGCATCGTAGTTGATCGCGGCCTCACTGATACAACGTTCGGCTATGTCAACCTGGCTGGAAACAATCCTGAAATGGGCAAGGTTTCCGGTATCTTCATGCGTGATTACATGAAGGCCAACAAGCTGACCAAGTATGTGGCCATGGGCGGCATGCCGGTCGTTATCGACGGAGAGCGCATGAATGCATTCTTCGACGAAATCACCAAGGAACCGAGTCTGATCAACCTTGCCGGTGGAAGAAGCTATGACTTCGCCGACTGGTCAACGCAGAAGGGACTCGAGCTGATGGAAAACTACATCCAGAAGTACCCTGAAATTCATGCAGTATTCTGTCAGGATGACGATGTCATGACTGGTGTTCTGCAGGCAATCAAGGAGAGCGGCCGCAAAGATATCAAGTTGGTATTTGGCGGCGCAGGTTCCAAGGCAGCCTATGAGATGATCATGAACAACGACCCGCTGGTAAAGGCAACGGCCACCTATCATCCATCCATGGTGTATGATGCCATTATGTATTGTCTGGATGTGGTCGAGGGCAAAAAGAGTGATGCCTTCCATACCGCAAAGTCTCCGACCGCCGTGGTGCTCCCCTCAGTCTTGGTCGATAAGAACAACGTCATGAAATTCTACGACAAGGATTCTGTTTTCTAGACCGAATGTAATGTAGTTGTACCTACGAGCTGTTGGATTTCCAACAGCTCGTTTGTTGTCTGGAAAATATCCCAAAAAAAAGGACAAGAAATATCCTTTCGCTTCATAACCAGTTAAAGAGCAGGTAATTGGAGATTAATCTCTTGTTATGCCTACCTTCATATGAGTATGATATATAGAAGGAAGGAGAATCCTCAATCAAAGAGCGTAGCATCACCCGGCGATTCATCATCGGCTTGGTACTTATCCTGGTAGCCCTCTTAGTTATAGGGTACATTAAGATGACCCTTACCACACGCGCAATTGAAACAACGCGTGAGCTTAGTCATACCTATGATGTCATTACTGAAACCAAGAGTCTGATGCGCACCTTCCAGAACATACGAGTTGCCGAGCGCGGCTATTTGCTTACCGGCGATAGACGCTACTTGCAAGAAATCGGTGTTAGTTCCTATTCCTTTAGCCAACACCACATCAAGCTCAGCATTCTCACCCGTGATGACGAGGAACAACAACAGCGACTCAAAACTCTGGAAGCTACGTTTAAGGACTTGATTGAGCAGGCAGTGCAGCCGATATTGGCCTTCCGAGACGACCTGACTGGAGAAGTCGCCATCCATTTTGGGCAGGATGAACTCACCCATCTCATGGATGTTTCAAAAACCATCTCCCTTGAACTGGAAAGTATTCTCGACGCTATTGAAACAACCGAGTATTCATTGCTGGCAATGCGACAGAAGGCTGTCGATTACTGGTACGAGCTTGACCGCATTCTTACCTTCCTCGGCCCCGTACTAATCATCCTCATCACCTTCTTTGCAGGCAGAGGGGCAGTAATCCGTCTTGACCGCTACCGCCGCCAGCAGGAGCGAGACCAGGGTGAATTACGTTCAGCACGCGACCGTTTTGCTTCAGTCATCAAAGGCTCGAACCTGGGAACTTGGGAATGGAATATCGTAACGGGTACGGTACATATCAACGAGAGCTGGGCGGCCCTTCTTGGGTATACCAAGGAAGAACTCGAACCGGTCACCATTGAGACCTTCAAGCGCCTTACCGAACCCCAAGATTTTGAACGGTCCTTCAATCTCTTGCAGAAACATTTCCGCGGCGAGCTTGACTTCTACTCCTGCGACGTCCGTATGCAACATAAGGACGGGTATTGGCTTTGGATTCTCGATCGCGGTCAGGTGATAACCTGGGATGCACAACACAATCCCCTCATTATGACAGGGACCCATGCCGATATTTCCAAACGTGTTGCGAACGCCCAAGCCCTTGAGAGAAGTGAAGAAGAAAACCGAAAAATATTCGAGAGCATGAACCAAGGTTTTGCCTACTGCCAGATACTCTTGGATGAGAACGGGACACCCAACGATTATCGCATCCTCAGGGTCAACCAAAACTTTGAAGTGCAGACTGGACTAAGAAACAAGGAATCGGTAGGTAAGAGAATTACCGAGCTAATCGACCAGGTTGAGCCGTACTGGTTTGAGTATAACGGCAAGGTTGCCCTAAGTGGCGAGTCAATGACCTTCGAGGCGTACAATGCAGGCCTTGGAAGGCTTTTCAGAATCTCCTCATTCTGCCCCAAGCAAGGCTACTTTGCCATGATCATCGACGATATAACCCATCAGAAAGAAACTGAAGCACAGCTTATTTTCGAGAAAAACCTCTTTGAGACTACCTTGCTTTCCGTTGGCGACGGTGTTATTTCCACTGATGCCCAAGGCAACGTTCAATTCATGAACAAGGCTGCTGAATCGCTTACCGGTTGGGATGCAGAAGAAGCAAGAGGAAGAAAATTCGAGGAAGTCTTCAAAATACTGAACGGCAAGGACCGTCAGGTGGCTCCCAATCCCGTACAACAGGTTCTCCAGCTGAAACAAGCCATCGAACTTGATGAGGATACCATCCTCATCGCCCGTGATGGTTTTGAGCGGTACATCAGCGACAGTGCGGCCCCGATTCTCAATGCAAAAATGAATATTACCGGAGTAGTCTTGGTATTCCGTGACAGCACCGAGCAGCGCAAGAAACAACGGGAGATTCTCTCGCTCAGTTTTACCGATTCCTTGACCACCCTGAACAACCGCCGCTACTACGACCAGGTAAAACACGAAGTGGACAGCGAGCCGTACTATCCTCTCACCTTGGTCGTAGCCGATGTGAATGGTCTGAAGCTCACCAATGACGCCTTCGGTCATGAAGCAGGCGATGAATTGCTGCGCAAGGTCGCCGAGGTCATGCGTAAGACGTGCCGTGAGGACGATATCATCAGCAGAATCGGCGGTGACGAGTTTGTCCTTCTGCTACCCCAGACCGATGCCCTCCATGCACAAGCCATCATCAGGCGTCTCAATGCTGCTCTTGAAAAGGAACATATCAAGGGAATCCAGGTTTCGGTCTCTTTCGGATATGCAGTGAAGAATGAGAATGACAACCATTTTGAGGACACCTTCAAAATGGCAGAAGATGTGATGTACCAAAACAAGCTTGCCAGCAGCCTTTCGTTCAAGAAACAAGTCATATCCTCGCTGCTTGGCCGTCTTTTCAGCCAAGATGCCACCCTACAGGAGCACAGTCGCAAGGTAGCAGACCTAGCTGGCTCGTTCGCCCAAGCTTTAGGGTATCAGGAACATGAGATTCAGGAATTACGCCTTGCAGGCACCTATCATGATTTGGGAAAGATTGCCATCGACCCTGCCATTCTCACAAAATCGAGCAAAGAAAGAACACGGAGTGAGGCACTTGAATTCAAGCGCCATGCTGAGATCGGGTACAATATCCTGCGATCAGTCGGTGAGTATGCCCCCTTCTCTGAAGCGGTTTTGCACCACCATGAACGCTGGGACGGCAATGGCTATCCCCAAGGCTTAAAGCATGAGGACATCCCCCAGACGGCTCAAATCCTTGCCATTGCAAACAACTATGCCGATCTCGTAGGTCCCCGGCTCCATGGCAGTACCATCACTGAGGAAGAGGCAATACTCTCGTTGAGGGAAAACAAGAATACAGAGTTTGATCCCAATTTGGTTGAGACCTTTATCACCAAGGTCCTCAACAAAGCTTGACTTTCTGTTTATCTGACCTACCATAGGGTCATGCACACCAACGAACAACTCATCCATCTTTGTCAGGACCTGATCAAGCGTCCCAGTCTTTCGGGCTCTGAAGGCGAAGTAGCCTCCTATATCCAAGGAACCATGCAGCAATTAGGATTTGATGAAATCTTTGTCGATGCCTTTGGAAGTGTTACCGGCAGCATCTATGGCAACAAAGAAGGACCTTGCATTCTTATGGATGGCCATATTGATACGGTGGGGGTGGAGAATCCTGCGTTGTGGAGGCACGACCCCTACCAAGGTACGGTGGATGGAGGGCTCCTCTATGGGAGGGGAACCAGTGATATGAAAGGCGCCCTGAGTGCCATGCTTATTGCAGCTGCAGACTTCAAGCAGAAAACAAACGGCAACTTTGGCGGGTCGGTCCATGTTTCCTGCACGGTATGTGAAGAGTGTTTTGAGGGCTTCTCAGCACGCCTGATTACCAAGCGTATCAAGCCCGATGTCGTCATTGTGGGAGAAGCCTCCTCGCTTACGATCAAGCGCGGCCAGCGCGGGCGTGCTGAGATTGTACTGCAAACCTTCGGCAAGAGCTGTCACTCCTCCAATCCTCAACAAGGAGTGAATGCAGTACATTCCATGCTGACACTTCTTGCAGAAGTCCTTGCGCTTGAGCCGCCGCATCATCCGATTTTGGGAGAGGGGATTATGGTATTGACCGACATCATTTCTGCTCCCTACCCGGGACTTTCGGTGGTTCCAGAATCCTGCAAGGTCACGTTCGACCGCCGGTTGCTGCCAGGGGAGACTGAATCTTCCATTCTCCTTCCGATCCAACAGATTCTGGATAAGCATCCTGCTATACAAGCTTCGGTATCGATAGCTGAGGGAACACTTACCTGCTATACCGGTGTACACATCAATGCCAAACGGTTCTTCCCCGCCTGGCTACTCCCCGATGACCATCCCTTGGTGCAGACGGCCAAGCAGGCGCTTCCCTCAAGCCCTCTCTCCCACTACAGTTTTTGCACCAATGCGAGCCACTTCTGTGCAGAGGCAGGGATCCCGACCATTGGCTATGGACCTTCAGAGGAGTCGCTTGCGCATACGGTTGATGAATATAGTACTGTCGAGCAGCTCTTACAGGCTCGGCGGGGTTACCTCAGCTTGCTTGACCACCTGCTGATTTGAGGAAGTACGACCATATAGCAGGCCGACGGCGGCCAACAGGACACCACTGATCACCAAGAGCAGTTGAATCGAAACCCTGTCTGCCAAAGGCCCGAAGATCATGATACCCAAGGGGATGGAGCTTCCACTGATAATCTGGACGATGGAGAAAACACGACCCAGCTTGTCCTCGTCGCTGATCTCTTGGATCATGACAATTTCAGCGGTGTTGATAATGGGAACAAAAAGCCCGCCAAGTCCCATGACGATAAGGTAGAGCACAAACGTTGGGGCAACACCGAGCAGGGCGAAGCAGGCGCCAAAGGCAACAAGGGAGAGTGCAATTGCCTTGATTTTGTTCTTGAAATTTCCCTTCAGGGAGACCAATAAGCCCCCAAGCAAGGCACCCCCGGTCCACACCATTTCATTGAGCGTCAACCGCCATACCTCACTGCCGAAAGTTCGTTCAACCAGCAAGGGAGTGAGGATTGCAGCAGGCGTGATCAAAAAGAATGAGAAGCCGTAACAGATCAGAAGGTTGCGCAGAATGGGATGCGAGAGGGTATAAGAAAGCCCGATTTTTATATCGGCAACCACCGAATGAGTCTCTTCCGATCGTTTGGGTTTGGCAACTTTGATGAAGCTGAAAACCAAGACGGCAAGGGTCGCAGTGACTACATCCAAATAGAACGTAGAGACCAATCCAAAGAGGCCGAGCATCATGCCACCTACCGCTGGAGAGATGAGCATAAGCGCTGAATTGATGCTCTGATTAATGCCTTGGATACGCACCAAGTGCTCTTCAGGCACCAACTGGGGTATGATTGCATTCACTGCGGGACTCTGAATTCCCCCTCCGATGGATCGGATTACCGAAACAGCGAGGATGGCCCATATCGACTCCCAACCGAGGGAGAACATGACGGCCAACGCCAAGGTGGCGATCGCAATGAAGCTATCGCTTATCATAATCAGAATCTTGCGGCTGTGCCGGTCAGCCCATACGCCACTGTAGAGGCTTATTACAAGATGGGGCACCATCTGTGCCAGGGTTGCCAGCATCAGGTACATACCCGAGGAGGTTTTCAAGGTGATGTACCAGATTATGGCAAAGCCGACTACCGAGGAGCCGAATAGGGAAAGGTTCTGGCTAAGAAGAAAAAGGACCACCCGTTTGGTAAGAAGTGGAGGTACCTTTGGTGATGTAGTGTTTTGCATATATTCTCTAGTCTATGGATGAATTAGGAGAAACGATTTCACTCCTACCGACGTCCTCACTGTAGCGAGTAGGAAGAACCCTGTAAAGACCTGCTCAACGGGAGAGTTTTGCAATGGCCTCACGCTCATCACGAACAAAGAATATGTCCCTGCCCTGGTTCGATTCGCGGATACAGTCTTGCAGACTTTTGCTGCTATAGATTGAAAAATCACCAATAATGGCAAGCTTAACCTGGTAGGTCACAAACTTCTGCAGGATGTCGCCGGCTAGGCGGGTCTTCAGATCAAAGAACCGTGCATCGAAAGCATTGCTGTCTACAATAAGACAACGAGATTGTGTCTGATACTGGACCGTTGCCATAAGATCCAAGGCACTTTCGGTGTCGGTAATAAGGACAGTTTCACTTTCTACACGGGCAAGAGTGACTGCGTTGTGCTGTATCGTTCGTATGGTCATAGTCCCCCCTTCTCATTCTGTACGGTATACCCCCTGCTGATGTATCCCTTCGGAATGCTATCAGCAGGCATGACAGGACGTTTGTCCATGTGTGCGTACTGCTCGCAGGGCTTGAGTGCTATACCGGAAAACCGTAGGGGAAGGCCAACGCTGGTATAAAAGTTTGGCCCGCTCTGCAGATGGAAATGCAGATGGGGCTCGGTTGAGTTGCCGGTATTGCCGCATTGGGCAAGCGTTTGGCCCCTCTGAACATGATCACCCTCGTTCACCAGGATGCTGTCCTTCTTCAGATGGGCCATAAGGCTATACTCGCCCTGTGCATGCTTCACTACCAAATAATTACCTGCTATATGACTTGAGCGGCTGAAAAACCTATCCTTACCCAGTATGAGGCTATCGAGTGAGCGATTACGCACCGTTACCACCACCCCGTCCGCAGGAGAAAGAATCGGCTTCCCATAGCAATAATAACTCTCTACCTTCCGTGCATCACCGAAGTATGATCGGCCCTGTTTCATTAGCAAAAAATCGTATGCATAGCGCTGCCCCGGGATGTTCCATGAGTGGGAATACTCGGGGGTAAACCCACCGTTGACCGTTTCCCAAGCTCCCTCGAAGGGGAGGTCGTAGAGTACACTACTCTCAAAGGTTTCCACCGAGGGAAGATTATTAGCATACCTCTTTCTAATAACCAGCAGGCCAAAAAGCATGGCGATCGAACAGGAGAACACAGAGAAATTGAGTGCAATCTCCAGCACCACGAACAAGGTGAGCAGGGTGAGGTAGGAGAACAGAGCTTGTTCACTGAAGAGGGAAATCAGAAAAGCAAGAAGGCCGACATATTTGGCCCATTTGCTGAAAACAGAGAGCGTATACAGAAACATATCGGTATCCTTTTTCCACACAATACCGTGTCAATCCAAGTATGAGAAGAGCTCGGGCTACTGTGCAAAGGAATAGAGCATCAGATAATCTTCACCTTTATCATCAATGATGGCAAATCCGACCCGTGTATAGAGGTTTACTGCAGGATTTTCCTTCTGAACCGAAAGGGAGGCCTGCTTGTATCCTTTCGCTTGCAGCAAATCCAACAGTGCCAAAAGCAAGGCAGTCCCTATTCCTTTGTTGCGATACTCCTTCTGTATCGATATGGCGAACTCCGGGGTTGCATCGTCCACATAGCCATAGCCTTTCACAGGCCCGGCAAGGATTCTTGCCCAAACTACACCTACCAAATTCCCCTCAGTTTCTGCAACCAAACAGAAGTCCCCATCTCGTCCATAGTCCTTACAGTAGTTCTGGATGGAGGGCTCAAGCAATACTGATCGCAATGGAGGTTCTTCTCCGTCCGGAACAAAAATGGCATCGTAGAGAAAGTCTTCAAGTACACCATACTCTTCTTTCTGTAACGGCCTAAGGTTGTACTGCATAGAATGCCACCTTCTCGTTGTTGTAAGGACCGCTGCCATGCAGCAGCCCTGTTTTCATGGTGATGTGAGAAAAGCCGAGAGCTTGGATCTGTTGTGTTGTAAAGTAATGATTCCAGAATCGATAAAGGCGGGATGTTCCATCCTCGAAGAGAATCAAATGCTGGTCCAACACTGCATGGTGGAGAGGAAAATGGAACTGCTTATCCAAACAAAGATAGGGCTCGGGACTATAGAATCCTCTCTCAGCAATGCTATAGGAGGTGCTGAAGCACATGTCTGCAATACTCGCTTCGGTTATTGCATCAAACAAAAAAATTCCGCCGGGTTTGAGACTCTGCTTGATCGCAGAGGCAACAATTACTTGTTCTTCGGGAATCAACGCCCCAAAGTCACAGTAAATCATCATGATCAGGTCGTACTTCTGATCGAGCTGTAGTGACCGGTAGTCCTGCTGCAGGTACGTAATCGACAATTCCTCTGTGTCACGCCTCTCTTTTGCATAGTCCAACGAGCGTACAGAGTAGTCGATCCCGGTGACCTGGTAGCCCCGCATGGCAAGCTGGTGGGTATAGAGCCCCGGCCCGCACCCTAGATCGAGTATGGATGCGGGTTTTTCCACCAACGACTGGATGTAGGCAAGGGTGGCCTCAATGGCCTTTGGACTACGGCTTGCAGCTTCGACATTCGGATCGAGATGCACTTGCAACAACCGCTTGGAGATATAGGGATCGGTCCACATGCTGTCCCTTCCCCTGTCGTACGGTTTGGGTTGTTCAGTTTCGTCTATCAGCGCTTGAAAGTTCAACAGGTCTTTGCTCATAACTCCACCTCGCTATCTCTGCAATCAAATCAAAAGGAATAGGTTTATTGTAGGGGAATTGCACCGCTCCCTTGCTGGTCTTGAATGAACGTAGTCGATCCTGAAAGCGAGCAAGTACATCTGAACCGATATGCAGCCCTACATGGTTGGCATGAGCAGCAAAGTGCACCAGGTTGCTACCCTTCCAATAGGTAGGCATGCCCCAGGACATGCGTTGTTCGGCATCGGGGAGTACCGCGCTAATAGTTTGATGCATTGTGCTGAGCAAGCCCCTGATCTCTTCAGGCTGTGCCGCAATATAGGCCTCAATGCTGGGCTCAGGTTTTCCACAGCTGTGACTTTGGTTGGTTTTTTGGAAACTGCGACCACACGTTTCACATGTCCACATACTAAGCCTCCCGTTCAGTCAAGGTCACTGCTATGCTATCACCCGGACCTTTACCAATGCTTTTACGAATGTCCTTTCTCATACCAATAATGTAACAAATACTCCCATCGGCATTGGTAAGTCCCATGTTTACAACGCTTCCGTCATAGGGATACCCGTCGAAGGTGGCATGCACCTTCACCCTTTTCTTGCCGAACACCTGCTGTATATCGAAAGGAACCACTACATAGGCCCCATCCTGGTCGGGTACTTTCTGGATACTTGCTGTAAAGCTGTACATTACTCTTTTCCTTTCTCTCGTTGGAAATAGTACACTACTTTATACTGCTAGGCCAGAGTGATCTATATAATAGGGGAAATTTTTGCATCTTGGAACAACAATTTCCCCTTAACCATCGATCTACAAGTCCATAGAAGCTTCTTCTAGGAGAAATTGTTCTATCCCGAGGTAAAGAATACCCTGATCATCATGTTTGGGAACAATGCGATCCTTTATGATTACAATCTTCCGGAATGAATCAGGTACTCGAATGAGTGACAGGATTTCCTGCTGACGTTTTTCTTCGGTTGCAAGAGAAAATGCTGACTGCAGATAATACCGTTGGCTTCCTTTGCTTGCAACAAAGTCAATTTCGTGTTGGGTACGTATTTTCTTACCCTCATCAGTTGTTATACTGGTTTCCACAACCCCTACATCAACATCATATCCTCGGACAATCAATTCATTATAGATAATATTCTCCATGATATGATTCTCCTCAGACTGACGAAAGTTCAATCTCGCATTTCTGAGCCCCACGTCAGTAAAATAGTACTTATACGGCGTTCCAATATACTTTCGTCCTTTGACATCGTACCTGAGAGCCTTTCTAAGGATATAAGCATCCTGAAAATATTCCAAATAACGGGAAATGGTTTCAGGTTTAATGCTTGTTTGTGTAACAGACCTAAATGTATTGGAGAGCTTGTATGCATTGGTCAGAGACCCTACAGCAGAGGCAGAATAATCGAGTAAAGCATCCAATACTGATATATCATTCCCAATCTTATATCGCTCTTTTACATCTGAGAGATAGGTCTTTTCGAAAAGGTCCTTCAGATAATGACTCTTCTCTTCATGGTCTTCCAGCAGAACTGCATACGGCATACCTCCGTAGGTAACGTATTCATCCCACGCATAGCGTTCATCCCCTTGAAAAGCAGTATGAAATTCCTGATAGGTAAGCGGATTGACCTTGATTTCCGTTCCTCGATCCTTAAAATCAGTATGGATGTCCGATGAGAGCATCTTGGAATTACTTCCGCTTATATAAAGGTCGACATGCTTGAGTTTCAGCAAACCTAGAACAACATCGACAAAGCCGATTTTGGCATCAGGTACATCCACATAGGGATTTTGTACCGTATACACTCTCTGGATCTCATCAATAAATACATAGTAAAAACGGTTCACATCGGAAATCAGTTCACGAATATACGCATCAAGCTCAAAGGGATTCTGATATTTGGCATTGGTAATGTCATCAAGTTGTAATTCGATTATCTCCTGCTCAGAGACACCTTCTGAGAGTAGATACTTGTGATACAGTTCAAACAACAAGAAGGATTTGCCACATCTTCGTATCCCAGTAACAATCTTGACCCGACCGTTCTTCCTCTTATTAATCAACATATTCAGATATCGAGTACGTTCAATGACCATGGCATCCTCTCTCAGGAAATTTATGCATCTTGATGCACTTTTTTCCTTTCATAAGTATACCTCATTGTATGCAGGAATACCAGACTTGTAAAAATTACAAAAAAACAGAGGAATTCATTGCTCCTTGGAACAGAAATTCCCTCTCATTCTGCATGCACTACAGGAGATTCTCAAACAGACTCACATTCCCTTTCTTATAAAATAGCTGGGCCCAACCGCTTCCTTTTCCAGCAATCGTGTATCGATCAAGTCCTTAAGCCACCGATGCGTTTGCTCTCGGGAGGTGAAGTCAAAAGCCCTGTACACCTCCTCGAATGCAAGCCTTGGATGCTTGTCCAACAACGTATACAGCAGTGTTGCCGAGGGAGCTACTTCAGTGGGAATCATTGAGCCATCGGTCAGAGAGCTGATGGCTTGTTGAAAGTCAGCAAAGCCCATATACCCCCGAAGAAGCACGTCCCCCCCCTCTGCATTGCGTATCAAGAAACTTGGAAACACATCAACTCCTGCTTTCTGTGTTTGTCTAAGGTCCTCTTGGAATGCTTGTTGGGCCTCACTGCTCTTTAGTGCACTCATGAACACCGCACTATCAAGACCAACATCAGAAGCAAGCTCAATTAGAACATCCGGATCGCTTGTAACTTTGGCTTCAGTCAGGGTTGCTTCCCGAATTCTTCTGAGTAGGGCATCCGCTTTGAGCGGATCTACCATTTGGGCAGCCTTATACGCGATATTCTGGGGATAGGTGGAGGGAAATTCCTTTGAGAACAAGTGAAAACCCTCGGGCTTGACCGGCATTCCATGTTGCTGTGCTGCTTCCAGCCAATGGGAAACAATTTGGGCGTTTGCCCCATCAGAGCCTGCATCGATACCATTGCCCGGGTCGGCAAAGTTGTCGATGTCATCGACCAAGCCGCCCATTACATAGCGAAATTCAATCTGGTCAGGATAATGGGTTTCCAATGCCCTGAATACCGGTTCGGTTCCCCAGCACCATATACACACTGGGTCGGTAAAATTGGTAATGATGATATTCTTCATCGTATGATCTCCTTCATGTCCTAGTGCACCAGGCAGAATTCTGCAATAGCCTGAGCTGCAGCTGCCTGCTGTTCTTGGGCGGATATATCGGCGATTCCATCCCCTTTTTGGGGACCATAGGCACCGAATCCTGCATGATTTGCCCCTTGGAGCACCAAGGATGTAACATTGCTTGGAAGATTGCCTCCATACTTCTGATATGATTCCTTGCTCAAGACAGAATCCTTGCTGCCATAGATACTCAAAACCCGCAAGCCAGCATAAAAAAGGTCGGCGGTGGAATAGGAGGCAAGCAGGATTACACCTTCAAGGCCATCACTTTTCTTTGCAGCATAGCTTGCCGCCATGCTCCCCCCAAGTGAATGCCCTCCCACATACCAGCTCTCAATTTCAGGGTACAGGGGAATGAATCGGTCGGCAACATCGACATCAAATACCGCCAGGTTGAACGGCATCTTGGGCACGATGCACAACATGCCTTGTTGGGCGATCAGAAGCATCAACGGCTCGTACGCCCGATGGTCAACCTTTCCCCCTGGGTAGAAAATCAGGGCAGTTGTAGCATGGTCAGCTCCAACGATGAGTGCATCCTTCGTATCTGTAATGTGGAGATCGGCATGCAGGGTCCGATTCTCAGTTGCCCCATCTGCACGATAGTAGTCTGAAACATAGAGGTATGCAGAACCAAAAAGGAGGAGCATCGATAGGACAATCCCCAAGAGAACCTTATGTACCGTCTTCAACCTCTTCTGCGTATGCACCGCTTACTCCTTGGACAAGAACACCTTGGTTTGATTATGATGCCAGAGCCTGTATCAATTGCGCAAGCCTGTTGCAGTAAAAGGAAAAGTCGTATCCTTGCTTGCAATGGATTGTGTAGTACAAAACCCTGACATGGTATGTCCTGTTTAGGAAAAACAACGTTTTCTCGCTTTGTGTCGTGTACGGGAGTAAAGCAAAGCGGTACGCTGACATCGAAAGGAGGCCGCATGAATCAGAAAAAGACCGGTGCATTCTTCAAGGAATTGAGGAAAGAAAAGAAATTGACCCAGGAGCAGGTATCAGTTCGGCTCAATGTATCCAACAGGACGGTTTCACGCTGGGAGACCGGCAGTACTATGCCTGATCTGGATGTACTGATGCAGATGGCAGATTTTTATGAAGTGGACCTTCGTGAGTTGTTGGAAGGAGAAAGGAGGGAGGAGAGAATGAATCCAGAACTTGAGGAAACCGTACTGAAGGTGGCCGATTTCAGTACTACGGAGAAGCAAAAGGCGAATCGACGAATGCATTGGATCTTCATTGCGGGCTTGGCGGCATTCATCCTCTATTTCGCAATGCTCATTGTCAATGACGGAAAAGAATCAAACCTGTTTGATTTTGTGCAGGGATTATCCTTGGGAATTGCATGCAGTACAACCATCCTCGGCGTGATTATGACAAGCCGAAATGCAGCGAAAATCCGTACTTTCAAGATGAGGCTCCTGCATCGCAGCAATTACCAAGGGACAGTCTAACCACTACTCTATGCGAAGGGCTTATCAAATCTCTTATCGAAGGCCTTATTATTCTTGAGCATACCGTTCCAGAATATGCCATCCGAGAGGCCTAGTTTCCCCAAGGCCTCAAAGAGGAAGCACTTGCCTTTTGAAAGAGCTTGTATTTTCCCCAATTCCTTGGCAATTTTCTGATCAAACGAACCATTGCTCTCAAAATACGATCCCAGCTGGTTCAACTGGATAAAGAGTTTCTTGTTCATCGATTCCGGCATCATGGAGATCCCGGCAGACCCACCTCTGATCACTGTTCCCAGGTACGTATACTTCAGATCACGGGCAATTGTGGATAGATAGCGTTCAAGATACGCTGATTGTGCTGATTCCATAAAGCCCGATTGCACAATGAATCCCATAGCCTTTCCAGGCACCGGTGCGCTTTCCATGCACTCAATCAACTTCATCACAATGCCGGGCATCGCATGGATGTATAAGGGCATCACAAAGAGTACGGTGTCAGACTGATGCAGGTAGCCGGCAAGTTTGCGATAGTCTTTGTTTGCTGCATAGCACACTTCGCAAGGGACCTTCATGTCTTTCATAAACTGATTGATAATAACTTCGGTATTTCCGTGTTTGGCTTTCGGCGAGCCATTAATGATAATTGTGCTCATCGCTGTATCTCTTCTGTGGGAAATTGGGCTATGGGTTTCACGATGTTGCAGGTGCTGTAGAAATGATAAAAAACCCTATGGATATAATCCACATAGATTTTCTCATCCTCGGGGGAAGAGAATTCCCCCTCATAGTAAAGCTCAACCTCAGGGTATTTTTCATATCGGCGAACATGCATCGACTCCCCACTCTTGAAGGTCAAATACGGAAGGTAGAGACCGATCATGCGGTCGAACAGCGTTTTCAGGTTGCCGCTTACAAACCCATGGGAAACTTTCGAAAAAATGACTACCTTTTGAGCAGATAAATACGCCTTGTAGAACTCATTCAAATCAGAATGTACGCATCGCCCCGGAGTCTTAAGCCAGCATGACCAACATCCGAGACAATCCTTTATATCGGTTTTCCTCAAATCAAGCTCATACTCACAAGGAACACCAATTTCACCGCACTCTCTCACTACGACTCTATGCATATTAGATTCCGTTCTCCATCAGCCACTTCATCACATTCTCCTCTCGTTCCTTGAGCTGAGCCTGCTTAGCGTCGAATTTACCCATGTTCTTTTGTGCAACTATTCTTCCATCGAGCATATAGAGTATTCGCTCGGTTTTTGCTGCTACCTTTGCATCGTGGGTAACCAGCATCGCGGTGGTGCCTGTTTGATTGATATTCGCAAGAATTTCCATAATCTCGGCTGCCGATTTTGAATCCAATGCCCCAGTCGGTTCATCCCCGAATATGATGGCGGGATCGTTGATCAAGGCTCTACAGATACCGGCTCGCTGCAGCTGTCCCCCGGAAGCCTGTGTGATGGTATTATTCTCAAGTGTATCGATTCCAGTCATTTCCAACAGTTTCTTTGCTTTCTGATGGACCGCATCCTTATCCGCTCCCTTTTTTACGAGAGCCGGAAACATAACATTATCGATCACCGAGAGGTTCTTCAAAAGATTGATATCCTGAAAAATGAACCCCATGGTGGTGAGACGAATTTTTGCCAGCTCTTCTTCCTTCAGGCCGCCAAGTTCACGCCCTTGCACGGTGACGCTCCCGCTGGTAAGCCTGTCCATCCCGCTGAGCGTGTACAAGAGCGTAGACTTTCCACTTCCCGAGGGACCCATGACCGATACGAATTCACCCGCTTCAATCACCAAATCGATGTGCTTGAGAATATGAAGTTCATTATTATTGCCCAAAGTTACTTTCTTATTCAGGCCTTTTGCTTCAACTATTGCATTCACCAGTTCTTCCTCCGATTAGTACCTTCATCCAATGTACGCTAACTTCTTAGTACCACAGAAATATCGTCTTCTACCGTAACCCTGCAGCAAACCGATACGGTCAGGCCCACCACCACTAGCAGTATAAGCGGGCACACCAACCAGGTCTGCCAAGGGACCTCGATGAGTTGCATGCTTGCAACCCCCATTGAGGACATTGCCATACTCACAATCAGGCCGCCGAGGTAATGGGAAGCAATCACTCCTACGATGATTCCAAGGACCAGAATCGTTATCGTTCCCGTCATATAGTGGCCCCTGATGGTTTTGGTATTCAGTCCAATGCTTCTCATGATTGCGATTTGGGACATATCCTTTGACAGCAGCATTTTCAGAAAAAGTGCAGTAATCAACACGACAATGAGGATTGCAACCAAACCACCGAATAGAACTACTTTTCCCATCTGATCGATGAGGTTTCCAAGAGTCTGTCTTGTATACTCTCTGATGTCATTAACCTGAGCAGTTGCATACGATTTCTGATAGTAATCCATTTTTTCGCGTATCTCGACGCCTGGAACGACATCGATGTTCACGATGTACCACAGAATGGAGTCTTCGTTCAAACCAAGACTGCTGTGTGCTTTTGCGGTTTTTCCGCCATTGGTAATGTCCTGATAGATACCGCACACCTTCAGTCTTGTATCGACTCCGCCAACCTTTATTACCACCTCATCACCTATGTTCTTATGTAATCCATCTGCTGAGGCATTGGCATAGGAAAGTGCAATTTCTCCCTCCCTCATCGGCGCCCTGCCTTGCAAGTACTGTAAGGGGAAGACCGAGAAATCACCCGTCTCAAGCAATACATAATCCCATGCACCTTCTGTGTTCTGTATCTGGTAGTAACAGGTTACATAGGCTGCAAATGTGTGGATGTCCGAGTCATGTGCCAATTCTTCCTGCAGCCTCTGGAAATCCTGTACGATGGTCTTCGTTTTTCGTACATCAATTCTCATATCGGATTTCCCAATTCCCATGTAGGTTGAAAAATCCGGGGAATTCATGGTGTTATAGACATTCAGGGGAAGAATTACGATGAAGGTACTTACGATAAAAATCCCAAGCAGCAACCGATACAACTTGAAACGCACAGCGACATCACGAAGCGCCATGGAGAGGTTGGTGCCCAAAAACTTGTTATTCATCAGCGAGAACCTATAGTTCTTGCTCTTCCCATTCTCCCGTATATCGGAACGCAAGGCCTGGACTGCCGTGATGGCATCGATTCTTTTCAGTACTTTCTTGCAGTACAGCATGATCATGAGATAGACAAGCAGGGGGGCAACAAGGGAAAGCACAAATTTTAGGTTTCCCGTCAGGTCCGAGGAGAGAAAAAGCCGCATATTGCCGCTGAACAGCTGAACTGCACCAAACGAGAGGAGATAGCCCAGTAATCCCGCAGCGAGTGCCATGACTCTGTATTTGGTCAGGTACACACCCCTGATGTCCCTTTTACAGAGTCCCATCGCCTTCATGACCCCGATTTCTCTCAGGTCCTCATCCATGGTTGCCAAAAACGTAAGTTTGATGCAGAACGCGGAAATAACGATGAGCAGGCTCCCGATTACCACAATTACCATGGCAATTGCCACATCGGACATCGCATTGAAGAGCATGAACACCATCGCCCCGACGGTAGGACCGTTTGCCGGAAGCCCTGCTTCGATATAGGCAGTCTGAACAGCCTGGGCGCTGCCGTTTTCTTTCAGCTTGAATTCAATGATGTATTCCAAGGTACCCGTTTGCTTCTCGAGCATACCCTCATAGTCGGCCGGGTTGACGACAAATCGCTTGGAAGAAGCAATTGCGGCATTCATCTCATAGTCACGTACGTAATCGGAGATGGTGAACGCTTTCGTATACTCTTGTGTTGCCACGGTGAGGGTATCACCGACTTGTAGGTCATGCTCTACCATGAAATGGATGGGAACCGCCACTTCCCCTTCGCCCACCTCGAGCTTCTCATTGTTCAGGTCCAACAGGAAATCGAACTTCTTATTCTGCACGACAAAGAAAATATCCTGGATGGTTCCCCCAAAGGTTTTATTGTCACCATATTGGATATCGAATCCCTCGATGGGCAGAAGCGTCATCGTTTCCTGCATTGCGATATGCTCTTGGTTTTGTTCGGTAAATCTGTCCAAAGAGGCTTGAGAATATTCTCCCGCATGCATCTGAGCAATATCGGCAGGGCTGGCCTTCTCCTTCAGATCGGTTATCGACTGGATCAGGTTTGCGATGATGTTGGTCGCACTGGAGCCCAATATAACTGCCATGGTCATCAAAATAAAAACAGAGAGCGTGATTACTTTTTTTCTCTTGAAGTCATTGAGTACAATTTTCCAAAACATTCTGTTTTTCATTCCTTCCTGTAGTGTTTGAACATACCAGTATCTGACAGTCATCGCGTGGCATGACCGGTTGTTTGCACGGAAGCCGGAGGGCTTTACAAGGTATTTCCTGTGCTTTCTGTTACTTCGATTGAAACGCTCTCATACTGAATTCAAAGATGTTTCTCAATGAATCAAAAGGGGTTAAATCCAGTTCCTGGCGTAAGTATTCCTCATTATAGACGACCATCGAGACAGTTCCCAGAATGAGTGCTTTCAGAAACAAGACACCGCTTTGGACATCAACAGTACTTGCGATACTTCCGTCCAATTTGCCCCGGGATATGCAGTCGGACATGTAGCTGGACAGATTGGCATTCTTGGCAAGTATCTCATCGTAGATTCCCAGGTTCTTGAACTCTCGCAAATCCTTGAGTTGGTAGATCGACATCATTTTTGTGTAGAAAGGCTTCTTCACGGCTATTTCGGTAAATACAATCCTCATTAGATCAAGTTTCTCATACCCGGTCATAGACTCTTTCTCATCGAGCTTCGCTTTGATCATCTGATTGATTTTATTGGCGGCACGTACATAGATCGACGCCATTATTTCGTCCTTGCCCTTGAAATAGGCATAGAGCGTTTGCTTGGTAAACTCGGCTTCCTTGGCAATTTCATCCATGGTCACCGTTTCAAAGGTACCTTGTTCATAGATGCGTTCTACTGCATCCAGTATTTCATTTCGTCGATTTTCAATGTCTTTTTTCTTACGAATGGACTTTGTCATAGACTCGCCTTCCAATGTATTAGACTCTTAGTCTAATCTATCTTACTGCAAGTATTTTGTATAGACACAGAAACAGGAATGTCTATAAATATCAAAACAATTACAATCCTTGCATCAGCTTTACACCGAGCACTGTTGCGGGAATACGGGATTTCGCTGAGAGGTTTGAGAGAATCACCACAGCTATCTGACGAACAGGATCGAAGGCCAGATAGCTGTTGTACTTGCTGGTTGCACCGTTATGCCAGATAAAACCGTTCTCTTCATCGATTATCCAAGCCATTGCGATCCAGTCGAGGCGGATGCCCAGCAGCTCATACTGCTCGTTTGTGGCACCAATGTGCTGAAGGCTTTCCTGGCTTGAACCGATGTAGCCTTGCTTGCCAAGCTGCAGCTGCGCATACGCCAACATGTCTTCAATAGTTGACACCAATCCACCGGCACTCAGGTATGCATCGCCTGCCTTCCACTGCCAATAGTCGCCCAAGTCCCCGTTCTTATCAGAAATGTGCGTATTTGGCAGATGCAAATCGTCGCATGCCAATGCAGTAACCAGTGCTGCATACTCCTGATCGTAGATTTCTTCTAAAACAAGAGCCAAGGTGGCATAGCCGAAGTTTGAATACTCGTATGCATACGTTGTGTCAGGCACGGACAACGAAGCCAATCGATTTCTTACCATGGCTTTCGTAATGCCGAAAAAGTCGTTATCCCTGGTAAAGAAGTTCGCTGCCATCGGCCATGCAAAATAGAGTGACTTGTAGCCTGAGGTGTGCGTCAAAAGCTGTTCGATGGTTGGATACGTGTTGTTGGATGGCAGTGCAATATACTGATCGATGGTATCGTCCAATGAAATCCTTCCTTCCTGAACGGCTTTCGCCACCAGCGTTGCCGTAAAGGTTTTCGTCAGAGAACCAATTTCATAGGTGTGAAGCGTAGGAGGAAGAATAGCCCCATCGGGGCCGTAGACGGTATAGGAAGCTTGTCCGTCCTTGAGTAGGCCTACCGTAACAACCGCCCCTTCATTGTCCTGCAGCGTGTAGTGCAGAGCCTCATCGAATGAGAGAGCCGGAATCTTTCCCATCATTGCCTTGCCATACAACGACAAGCCAAGAAGGGCAATGACAATACTAATGAGAAGCCCTGCAATAAGACCGATTGTAATGATTGTTTTTCGATTCATGTCCAAATACGTGCTCCTCTGTATGTAGCAAACTTCAACCCTATACTACGCAAAGCAGAGAGAAAACCATACCTTGCAGCCGAGTGGGAATCAGCGTTCGCTCATCCTTGATGTACAGGAATTGAAAGAGAGCACGTCTCCCAGCGTCCCGTCATGGTACTTGTTTTCAGGGCATGAACGTCTCACTTCGTATGCCCCGTTCGTATATTCGTTGACTACTTTGTCCCAGAAATACACGGAAGGGGTATTCTTCGGATGGTAGCCTATCTCCCATGTTCCAGGGAACGAATCAAAAAGGTACTTGGCAACATACCTTCCAACACCGCCACGCCGATACGTGTACATCACAAAAAACTCTGCCAGGGAATAATCATAATCCTTATGCACAATGAGGCCTTCCTTGTCAAAGAGAACAAAGCCTGCCCACGTACCATGGACAGAGATCAGCAAGGCATGATACCCCTCTTTTGTCCAATAATCGGATGCGCATGTTTCAAAAGCAAAATTCCCATCCGCATTCACCTCAAGCGTATTGTACTGGGACCATTCATAGCAGTACATCTTCAGCAGATTTCTCAACACAAGGTGCTCATGGATGGTTTCTTTGGTAACCATACCCAGTTTGATATCGCCCATCTGCATGTGCCAACTCCTCTCTTCATAAACCTCTTGGTGCAGTTTCCATCCTTCTTTAGGCATCAAAACTCTGGCTTCACTATGAGCGCTCCGAACAAACATGTCCACCTCTAGAATGCCTCATCACCGAATTCCGTTCCCGCATCCTTGGGTTGCAGGTCAAGGTAGATTCACAGTGGAAGTTCAGCTATAGTAATTGGCATATGAGTATGAACATTCTCGTAACAGGCTCAAGCGGAGGCATGGGATTCGCAACCTGCCAGCTGTTGGCCGCATCCGGATATACCGTGTATGGTCTGGATTATCGTCAACCAAAAGGTCCGTTTTCTTTCCATTTTCTCACAGCCGATGTAACAGACAGCGCCCAACTGGAAGCTGCTTTTCAGAGGGTCAAGGAAGAAGCTGGTTCCATCCAAGCTATTCTTCACTTTGCAGGAATGTACGATTTGAACTCCCTGATCGAAATCCCCGAAGAAGAATTTGTCCGCATCTTCAATATCAATCTCTTCGGGGTGTACCGCATCAACCGCCTCTTTCTCCCGCTCTTGGAACCAAGCGGAAGGATTATTATCACAACCAGCGAATTGGCGCCGTTGGACCCGCTTCCGTTTACCGGAATATATGCAGCAACGAAAACTGCTCTGGAAAGCTATGCGTATGCACTTCGCATGGAGATTCAGCTTCTCGGGTTCAGTGTATCGCTGCTACGTCCGGGGGCTGTCAGTACCGCCCTCTTAGGGGTTTCCACAAACCGATTGGATGCTTTCTGTGAAACAACTGAATTATACTCATGTAATGCACTTCGATTCCGCACCATCGTCGACAAAGTGGAGTCGCACAGCATCCCATCAGAGAAGATTGCGAACCTGGCATTACGGATTCTGAGGGCCAGACGGCCACGGTATGTGTACACTATCAACCGCAACCCTTTACTTCGGCTCTTGAATCTTCTCCCGCCTTCCTGGCAGACGGGAATCATCCGTCGAATATTGCACTAACTGTTTTTCAGCCGGGAACACTATCTTCAGTTGCCTTCACTGCCCCAGTTGTGACACATTTGCAGTGTTTCACTTACGAAGTACTATCGGCTTCGATTCCTCATCCATAGAACGTTCCCTTGGCAATAATCGAAACATTTCCACTGACAAATATGTTTCCTGTTTCTTTCTCTTTCAAAACTCGAAGTTCACTCGGTCTTTCTAGAAATCGCCCTTGGTGAAGGATCATCTCCTCACCTTCTTGGCAGATACCATGCTCACACAGATATGCCCCCACCGGTCCGGCGGCACTGCCTGTGGCCACGTCCTCAAGCCCACTAAAATCCCATGTTCTACCTTCCATTGCATCAATATCAAAGACATAGACAAACTTTGCTCCGTAGGAGAGAACCAGCGATTCGTAGTCCTTTGCAATAATGCCTGTGTTTTCAATTCCATTGCGAATGGGAACGATAAGGTAGGATAAACCGGTTGTAACAACCTCTAAAGGATATGCTTTTGCAAGATCATCCATACTTAACCCAAGCGGCCTTATCAACTTCGCATAGTCGGATGCTGCAATGCATCCGATAGTTTGTGCTGGTCCCTGATTCATACTACAGACATATTCTTGCCCGTATTCGATGGCAACACTGGTAACGGAAACATCCTTGCAATTCAGATGAAATATGACTTCCGCTTGTTCCTTGAGTCCATGCACCAGCTGCACTACAGCAGCGGCGCCAAGGATCGGATGCCCCGCAAAATCGAGTTCTTCATCTTTGGTGAAAATTCTTGCTCTATATTCGCAATCCTGAAGCTTTCTGAGAAAAATCGTTTCATACTGCTTCATTTCCCGGGTAATCTGAAGCATCGTTTCATTTGTTGGAAAGCGGTTGCAAATTAAAACGGTTAATCCATTACCGGTAAGCTTTCCTTTTGAGAATACATCAACATGGTAGTATTGCGTATGAAACCTCCCTCTTGGTTTTCTATCAATCTAGTGCATATTCAGTACTGCCAGCGATAGCAATTCCATCGATTGCAGGAGAACTGATCACAGTAATATGATAAGCCCAACCTGAACTACGACGAAGTTTTCCCAGCCTTATGTAGTGCGATATTCCTGACGACAATCTACAATTGCATCAACATACACAGTATCACCTGAAATGAAGAATACAGCCTTGTATCTCTTTACAAATACAGCCCTTCTATACTTTCCAGCAGGAAGATTCAAATCCGCTTCCAATTGATAGAGATAAGGATTGTCTTCAAAACTTTTCAAAACAAAAGCTACCTCGTTTCTCAGGATTTTTGCAGCAGAAATACTTACCTGTGCAAGAAAACGCACATGAACAACAAGCATCTCATCTGCCTTACGAGACATGATGACTCTATACTTCATAGCTGGCTTCTGCCGCTGCAACAATCAAGTCAAGTTCTTTAAGAATATCATCTGAAGATCGCCCAACATATCCATTATTCCTCTCAGCTTCTGCTGTGAGTAAATCTGCGTACAGCGTGTTTTGAGACGAAAGGGAAAGGCTCAACGGCACTGATTTCTCCCGTACAATCTGGTTCAGCAGCATATTGAATGTTCCGTTCAGGGTCATCCCCAATTGATTCAGTATCTCTTCTGCCTGAGCTTTCAATTCGGTATCTGTTCGTAGACTTATAGTTGTGCTTGCCATCTCTATCTCCTGATACCAAGGATATCACAGTTATCATGCATTGCATATACATTGCAAATAGTATACCGAACGACAATGGGAATTGCTGCTCTCAACGTCAGTTCTACCCCCTTGTCAAAAGCACCATCGTCTCCAGATGAATTGTGACAGTAGTATTGATGCAGTTGCTTTCGGGAAACAAATCAACCCTGTTCTGAGCGTTTGTCAGTTCGTGGGAACATATCCAACAAATCTACGTTTATCGTTCTACCACAACCGTAAGGATAATAAAATCTTCATCACCTTTATTGACTATGCTATGCCGAGATCCCTTATGACACACATAGCAGACACCAGCAGACAGGGATTCTTCTTCACCATTACATAAAGCCTTTCCCCTGCCTGACAATACTTACTAGTCGGCATATTCCCATGAACACATCCGTGTCGAGTTGACTGAATAGGAATCCCAAAAAGACTGTGTGCAATTCAACAGTACCAAACTCTCAACTTGTTCAAGACTGAAACAATTATGTACCTGATACATACGAAAGAATTTTTATTTTATTCGGACCTTCCATGTACCATTCTTCTTGCTTCCTTCTCGTTCGAGGAGCCCCTTTTCCTTCAGAGTGGAAATAATCCTTTGAACAGTACGATATGAGATACTGCATTCTTTTTCCAACTCCTTCGTGGTTGATGTAGGATTCACTATCAACTGATTGACGACACTCCGTTCCTGTTGAGTAATCGAAACACCAGACGCTTCTATCTGTTGAGAGCTTTTTAATGCGCCATTTAATGCGCCACTCAACGAAGCCACTTCCTTGTCATAGGGAATGACAACATTGATGAATGAATCATGAATATCGAACACTCCCTTTCCATATTTACTTATTACAGAAGGAATCCCATGCCCTGTGTGCTCAGTAATTCCAAGTTTTGCAAAGATTTCCATCAAGGAAGAATTCCGAGGCTTACTGATTCCCATGAAGAATTCTTCTCTTGTTAGGCCTACAGGCAAACCTCCATGAGATGTTATTTCCAGTCTGTCATCATAGAATGCAATAAGGGGCTCTGTGATTCTGTAGTCATTGTGAATCAAGGCATTCATGACAACCTCATTTACAGCATCCAGATCAAATAGCCGTCTCTCCACCCTAGGTCTGACTGTAGTGTCTACGACACAAGTATTTTCTGCTTCAAGGCGATTACGGATCTTATCATATGCCAACAAGATAGAGTTATTGCCATAATCCATTCTTTCCGAGATGGAGGACTTATCCTTTCCCCTGAACCTGACTACAATAAAAGGAACAGTATTCTTGTCCGATAGAAGTTCAGCCAACTGATTGTATTGTCCTTCCAGATTACGGAGCTTAAAGTTTTGTTCGAAGAAGTTTTCGTCAAGATGGTATCCCTTTTCAGATAGGAATATCTTCAGCGTGCGGAATGTAATATTACCGAAATACGCTGGCCTTTTTATCATCAGGTCACTATCCATAAAGTTCCTCTGATACCTGACATTGATCATTTCGGAAGACAAGGATTTGCAGGTTGTTCCAACCCTGATATGGCAACCATTAGAAGACAATCCGAATTTCCTAATGCAATAGATTCCAGAACTACCTTTAGAAATATTCAATTTGATGACAATGACCTGTCCCTCATACACAACCTCAGGACGGACACAGTCAATGGCATTCGGTTCTATTTTATCTGTGATGATATCAGAGATTTCTCTCAGGGTTTCATCTATCTTCGGCACGCCAATGACTGTCCCATCATCCTTCACACCGATATAGACACTTCCCCCATCACTGTTCAGAAATGCCTCGATATCCTTTACGAGTGAGTCAGTGACCTTTTCTTTCAGTTCAACCTTTTCAGTTTCGAAGTATTTCAATAAGTCGTCCTCCACTCATAGTGTACCAAATATTTTGCCAAATATCTTTTTTATTACGCCATATTTTGGCGTAATAAAAATTTCCCTGTCTTTCTACTCATTACATCATTACATCAGGACTATAGTCTTCCCCTAGTGTATCAGAGGAAGCAATCTTGATGATAGAGAACACAACTAAGCCTTTTAAAACAATATTTTACAGAAAACATCGCTCCAAAGGCCTTTCTTCGCCATTTTGGGTTGTTTTAATTATCCAGGTCGAATCTTCTAGTCATCAAGACCACAGTCTCAAGATGCTCGGTATGCGGGAACATATCCACCGGCTGGATGCCACTGACTTCATAGTCACTGAACCTGAGTAGGTACCGAAGGTCTCGTTCCAGCGTTTTGGGATTGCAGGAAATGTAGACAATGCGCTTGGGAGCAAGCCGTATGGCCGCTGCCAAAAAGCGTTCGTCACTACCGCTGCGTGGTGGATCGAGGAAAAGAACGTCACAGCTCTGCTTTGCCTTGGACATCTCCTTGAGGTGGGCTGAGGCATCGGCACAGATAAATTCTGCATTGGTCAGGTTGTTGCGCTCAGCATTCAATTTGGCATCTTCGACAGCTTGCTCATTCGATTCTATACCAATAACTTGCTTTGCACCTTCTTTTGCGGCTATCAAAGCAATGGTTCCCGTACCACAATACGCATCCACAACAACGTCATCGTTGTCAATCTGTGCCATGCGCATAGCAAGCGTATAGAGGACTTGGGCCTGCTCGACATTGACCTGGAAGAAGGAGGAGTGGGAGATGCGGAAGGTAAGAGAGCAGAGTTCTTCCTCAATGTAGCCTTTTCCCCACAGGACTTTTATGGGAATCTCACTGAGTACCATGCTGGTCTGTTCGCGATTCATATTCAGTGCGATGGTGGTAATTTCAGGATGCTGCTGCTTCAGTGCTGCAATGAAATTATCCGATGAGGGGATCGGCCACTGAGCGCATACCAGGACCACCATGGCCTCATTCGTCTTGCGGCTGATCTTGATCAGGACATGGCGAAGGTAGCCATACCCTTCATCCTCGTCATAGGCGGTGATCTGGAACCGGGTGGCTAGGTTGCGGATTGTCTTGAGGATGCTGTCAGCAAGCGGGTGCTGCACCATGCACGTACGAATGGGTACCAACAGGTGGGTACCCTCCTGATAGATGCCGCTGACCAGGCTATCTTTCCAATCGTAGCCGAAAGTAGCTTGGACTTTGGTGCGATAGCTGGTGGGATCGTCCATACCTTGTATGGGGGCAATTGGACCAAACTGGCCCAGCAGGTCCTCCAAATAAGCCATTTTCATCTCCAACTGCTTGGAGTAGGAATAATCCATTAATTGACAGGCGCCGCAGGTGCGGGCCAAAGGACATTTTGCATAACGTTTCATACTCTATACGGTGGTGGGAAACGCATACTTTGTCAATTGTCTTTCCTAGCCCTCTTTGCTATGCTTAGCCTATGAAATACCTACGCTTCACTTACCAGGACACAATCAAGTACGGGCTTCTTGAACAGGAGACCATTCAAGTACTCGAGGGTTCTCCCTTCGAGCAATACACAATTACTGACAAGAAACTCAATCTTTCAGAGGTTGAGCTGCTCACCCCTTGTGAGTATACCAAGGCTATTTGCATTGGGCTCAACTATAAGGACCATGCCCAGGAGTTCCAGCTTCCCATCCCTACCGAGCCGGTGGTTTTCATTAAGCCCTCTACGGCTTCGCTGAATCCTAATGGGGTTATCCAGTACCCTGCAATGTGCAAGCGTCTTGACTATGAGGCCGAACTTGCCATTGTCATCGGTAAGAAAGCAAGGTTCGTTCCCATCACCGACGTCAACAAGTATATCCTCGGCTATACTTGTGCCAACGATGTCACCGCCCGTGACCTCCAACCCAAACAGGGGCAGTGGACTGTTTCCAAGAGCTTCGACACCTTCTGCCCTTTCGGGCCCTTCATCAGCGATGAGGTAGATCCCTCCAATCTGGTCATTGAAAGCCGGGTGAACGGCAAAACAATGCAGAAGTCCAATACCAGCAACCTCATTTTCTCGGTTCCCTTCCTGGTAAGCTACCTCTCACAGGTAATGACGCTCCTGCCCGGGGACATTATTCTCACCGGAACACCGGGCGGCATCAGCGGGATGCACCATGGTGATACGGTACAGATCATCATCGAGGGGTTGGGAGTGTTGAAGAATACGATTGGGTAAGCAGGATATCCTCGATGGTCACTACCAGTTTCAGGTAGTGGCCCTTGATTGCCAAGAGATTGACGATTTCTCTATCAGAGTACTTAACAACAGGAAGATGTTAAAATCCGACATCATAGGGAACACTCATAGTTCTTACTCTGAACTACAATCTGATCGAATCTTCTTCCAACAGAAACTGTTCTATCCCTAAATACAAGACACCTGCATTGTCATGCCAAGGAATGATATCATCCTTGATAATGACAATCTTCTTAAATGAATCATGTATGGTTCTAAAAGGTCTTGTCTCCTGGATTCTCTTCTTTTCGTCATCAATCGACAATGCAGACTGGATGTAACATACACGTGATCCATCATTTGCAACAAAATCAACTTCAAGCTGCTTCCTTACAGTCTTGTTTTCTGCATCCTTTTCAAAGGCCTCAAGGTTTCCCACGTCTACACTATATCCACGGAGCATAAGCTCGTTGTATATGACATTCTCCATGATATGGGTCTCTTCCATCTGACAAAATCCCAACCTGGCGTTTCTCAGTCCAATGTCTGTGAAATAATACTTCATAGGCGAACCTATATATTTTCTACCTTTAATGTCAAACCTTTTGGCTTTGGACAAGATGAATGCATCTTCCAAGTACTCAAGATACCTTGATATTGTTACATGGGAAATTTTCTGTTTTTTCAGTGACAAGAACGTATGCTCCAGTCTGGTTGGATTTGTCAAGGAACCAATTGCCGATGCAGTAAAATCCAGAAGATCTTCCAGCGTCTCCCTGTCATTCAAAATTCTGTTCCTTTCAACAACATCGGTTATGTATATCTTTGAAAACAAATCCCTGAGATATTTTGCTTTATCCTCATGGCTTCTTCTGCTAAGAACAAAAGGCATGCCTCCATATGTGATGTAATCCCTCCATGCGTGCCTTTTGTCTTCGCCATACTGAGAATAGAACTCACTGTATGACAGAGGATTCATGCGTATCTCATCCCCTCTGCCACGGAATGCGGTCAGAATATCACTAGAAAGCATTTTTGAATTGCTTCCAGTGACATAAAGGTCGATGTTCTTGATTGCCATAAGACCGAGAAGTGTATCGACGAACGTTATTTTTTCTTCATTGGAAGCAAGATATGGGTTTTTGATTTCAGCAACTTTCTGTATCTCGTCAAGAAACACATACTGCATTTCATGCGATTGTGAAGCTATCTCCCTTATATACTCACCTAGTACAAGTGGATTTCTGTATTTGGCGTTTATGTCCTGATCCAAAGCCAGCATTATGATTTGGGACTCTTTTACACCGCAGTCCAACAGATAGTCATGATATAGAGTGTTCAGAAGAACGCTTTTTCCGCTACGGCGTATGCCAGTAATGACCTTTACGAGCCCATTTTCTCTTCTCTCAATCAGCTTCTTCAGATACCTATCTCTTTTAATTATCACAAACACACTCCGTTTTTGTGTATCCACACACTTCTAGTTCACTTCAATCATATAAAACATGCCTTTTCAAAACAACAAGATTCGTACTTTTTATGTGTATTAACACAAAAACAGTTCATGAATAAAAATTCCACCGCTGCACTGGCCCAAGATGGGGACATCAAATACCCTGCGAGGTGCAAGCGCCTTGCCTGCGAGGCCGAGCTTTCCATCGTAATCGGTATGAAAGCGAGGTTTGTGCCCCCAGCCAAGTCATCGAGGGTCACTACCCGTTTCGGGTTAGTGATCCTTGATAGCCAGAAGATCGGCAATCTCTCTCTATCAGAAGCTTCAGGAAGGCTCCTGCATGCTTGAACATAAAAACCTCATACCCTCTTCTTCTCCGGATTTTTCAAAAGCTAAACTCTGAAAACCAGTGAGCCAAGAATAAGGGCCCTCACCTTGAAGGCCCTTATGAAAAGATACTCTTTCAATCGCATAGTCTATGCAGTAATAATCCTGCACTCCTTCTCGTGGGAAGAGAATGTCACCACGATACCTTGCATTGTCCGGGAAAGCTTACCGGCGGAAACTGATGCAACCTGGTCGATGTTTCTCAGACACAAAGCCCAGTTCTTCATCGCCCCTTCTACCGCAACCTCGTACACAGAGCCGCTTCTTCGTACCTTGCAAACCGCCAGCTCTGTACCATCATGTGCATGCACGCTGGCTTTTGCCTCTTTTGCGTCATCCAAAGCAAAAAGATGGAACGTAACTTGGTCGTTGTAGGCATAGTCGGGTTTCTCTGTATTGCTTCCGATAGCCAGGAGGCTGTTCGGCCTCACAAAGAGAGGAAGACTGAAATAGTCATAGTGCTCTTCTTGATAGGCACCACCCTCCACTTCCTGGTTGCTCAACAGATGGGTCCACCTACCCTTGGGCAAGTAATACACAGCCTTTCCATCGCCTTGGAAAATGGGCGCTACCAACAGACTTTCACCAAGCAGGTACTGCCTATCGAGGTATGCACAAACAGGATCGGAAGGGAACTCCAGAACCATGGCACGCAGCATCGGAAGCCCAGTCTCATGTGTTATGCAAGCTTGGGTGAAGAGGTAGGGCATCAGCGAGCATTTGAGCTCTACAAATGCTTTGAGAACCTTGCAGGCCTCTGCATCGAAGTCCCAAGGCACGCGATACGATTCGTTTCCATGCAGGCGACTATGGGAGGAAAGCAACCCGAAGGCAACCCAACGCTTGAATAAGTCAGCTGTGGCAAGCTTCTCGAAGCCTCCGATATCGTGGCTCCAATAGCCGAACCCACACAAGGAGAGCGACAAGCCTCCGCGGATGCTCTCTGCCATCGACTCATACGTAGCCGAACAGTCACCTCCCCAATGCACGGGGAACTTCTGACCGCCGACGGTTGCAGAACGGGCAAAAACCAATGCCTCGTGTTTACCGCGTTTTTCCTGGAGCAGGGTAAATACCGCTTGGTTGTAGAGGTATGTGTAGTAGTTGTGCATCAACATAGGATCAGAGTGGTCAAAATATTCAACCTGGGTGGGAATTCTCTCACCGAAGTCAGTCTTGAATGTATCGACCCCCATCTCCAGCAGTAGGGCCAGCTTGCCCTGATACCACTTCACCGCCTCGGGATTGGTGAAGTCAACCAAACCCATGCCGGCTTGCCAGCGGTCCCACTGCCACACGCTGCCGTCAGGATTCTTCACCAAATAGCCCTTTGCCATCCCCTCATCAAACAAGTACGATTTCTGGGCGACATAGGGATTGATCCATACGCAGATCTTCAGTCCCCGGTCATGCATCCGTTTCAGCATTGCCTTGGGGTCGGGGAACTGGCGTGTATCCCACAAGAAGTCGACCCACTGGAATTCACGCATCCAGAAGCAATCGAAATGAAATACATGCAACGGAATCTTTCGCTGCTGCATTCCATCTATGAAACTGTTCACCGTCTTTTCATCATAGTTTGTTACAAAGGAGGTAGAGAGCCACAGACCGAACGACCACGGCGGAACCAAGGCAGGCTTGCCGGTAAGCAAAGCATAATTCGCCATCACTTCCTTCAGGTCATCACCGCCGATGATATAGTAGTCGAGGCATTGGCCGGGCACTGAGAACTGCACCGCGGTAACCACCTCCGAGCATACCTCGAAGGAGACCTTGCCCGGGTTGGCAACAAGCACCCCGTAGCCTTTGGAGGAGAGGTAAAAAGGAATGTTCTTATAAGCCTGCTCGCTGCTGGTACCCCCATCCTCGTTCCAAATATCCACTACCTGTCCATTCTTGACAAACGGGGTAAAGCGCTCACCAAGTCCATAAATGGTCTCCCCTACACTGAGGTTGAGATACTCCACCTGATAGGGATCCTGGTCATGCAGGATGGCATGGCCGCCGAGCAGGCCGGCTGAGACGGTCAACGGTTTGCCTTTATACAGAAAGTGGACATCAGCAGGCCCGCTGGTCGCCACCTGTGCACATACATCCTGCGTCCGGGCAGAAAAACCTTCGGGATTGTGTGTTATGTTCAGCTGCCCCGGCTTATCAGCTGCAATCTCAAAGAACGGTCCCTTCTGCAAGGACCCCTTGAAATGATAGGAACGTACATGCAGCACATTCGGAAGCGGAGAGCTCAGCTCTAGGGTAATCATCGGAGTATTGAGGGTTGACCCGCGATGCTCGATCTTCTTGGTAGCAGCGAACACAGAGAGCTTTCCCTGGTTTTCTTCTATATCGACAATAGCAACCTTTGGCAAATGACGAACGTGCTTGTGGATATTCCAATAGCCGTCTCTAAATTTCATAGTCTATCTCCCGTTATGTTTTTACCGCACCGGCGATCATTCCCTTGATGATGTAGCGTTGTAAGCTCAAGTAGAACAGAATCGCCGGAAGAATGGTCAACAAAACCCCTGCCATGGCAAAGTTCCATTCGACCTTGTAAAGACCAAAAAAGTTATAGGCTGCCAATTGGAGGGTCAAGGATTTTTTCGAACCGCTGAGCACCAACAGAGGCAGTAAAAAGTCATTCCACATCCACATCGTATTGATGACGATGACTGAGACGGTCACCGGCTGCAACAAGGGGAAAATTATCTGAAAAAAGGCTCGAAGCGGCGATGCCCCATCGATAAGAGCACAGTCATCGAGTTCCTGGGGTACCGATTTTACTGCGCCATGGTACATGAAGAGGGCTAAGGATGCACCCAAACCCCAGTAAAGAACTCCCAGACCCAAGGGAGAGCCGATAAGGTGCAGTTCCTTGGCCACCTTTACCAGCGAGATCATAAAGGAATGGAACGGAATCATCATGGGAGCGATAAGGACCATGAACATAATGAAGCTGTACCGGGTCTTGGTCCTGGAGAGTTTGTACCCTGCCAAGGAACTCACCAATACAACACCGCAGACACCCACCGTGGTCGCCAGCATGGTATTCATAAAATACCGGGGATAGTTCATGATCTTGAACGCATTCTGAAAGTTCTCCCAGACCAGCCTGGTTGGGAGGGAAAGTACATTGCTGGTAATCTCACTGAACGTCTTGAATGAGTTGATGACCACCAAGAAAAGCGGATAAAGATACCCGATGGCAATCATGAAAAGAATAATCGTTGCCATGGTTGCAGGAAACGAACGCTTTTTCATACTTCCACCTCCCGCTGCTTGAACACCCTGACTTGGATGACTGAGAGGATAAGAATCATCAGAAAGAGTACAACGGACTTCGCTGTTCCATAGCCGAATCGGTTGATGACAAAGGCTGTTCGGTAGATATCCAGAGCAATAGTGGTGGTGGTATTGCCCGGTCCCCCGTTGGTAAGGCTGAAAATGACATCAAAGGCCTTCAGCCCATTGGAGAGGGAATGGAAGACACATACGGTTATAGACGGCATGATCAAAGGCAAGGTAATGCGAAAGAAACGCTTGGTCCGGTTCGCACCGTCGATCATGGAAGCCTCGATCAGGTCGCGGGGAACGGTCTGCAGTCCTGCAATGTAGACTACCAGATAAAATCCCAGTGAGTGCCACAGAGAAACCATGAGCACACTAAAATAGATAATATTCACATCCCCCAGCCAACTGAGCATAAAAACTTCCCACCCCGTTTTCTGGAAGAAGGAGTCAAAGCCGGCGGAGAAAATAAAACGCCAAATGTAGCCGATAATGATCAAGCTGATAATATTGGGCACATAGAACGCCGCACGAAGCACGTTCTTTCCCCGGATATCGCTATCCAGAACAACGGCAAGCAGCAACGCACAGATGTTGATCGCCAGCACACTTCCCAGGGTAAGGCGCAAGGTAAAGCCGAAAGCTTTCCACATGTCCAGGTCGTCAAGAAACAGTTCCTTGTAATTCTCCAGTCCGATGAAGGTTTGTGCCTTGTCCAACCCGTTCCATTTGGTAAAGGAGGAGAACACACTCATCAGAAAGGGAATTTCAACCGAGACAAGGATTGCCGCAAAAGCCGGCAGGGTGAAGAGGAGGAAGATCAGACCTCTATTGAGCTGTTTTCGTTGCAGTTGTGTCATGCTGTCTACCTAGTGGCCGGAATTTCTTCCGGCCACGATCGAAGGTGAAACGTTGTTACTGAGCTGCCTTGGCAATCTTGGCGTAGGCTGCATCCAGAGCATCGAGGGTCTGAGCGCGATCGGTGATACCTGCGCAATAGCCCTGCAGAATAGCCCCAAGCTGTTGCTCGGTTCCGGTGGGGAACATCTGGTAGAACCAGGGATATCCCGGGGTTCCACTTGCAAGCAGAGCGGAAGTTTCCTTGGCAACCTGGGAATCGGGGGCTGCCGCTCCGATAATCGGAGAGAGCTGCTTTACCTTTGCTGGAATCCAGTTCTTGCCATATTCGCTGGTGGTGAGCCATCTCAGCCAATCGAGCGCCGCCTGACGATTCTTTCCGTCCTTGGCGATACGAATAGTCTGGTTGGAATCGAACATAATACCGGCAGTTGCTGCATTGTTTCCCGTCGGACCGGCAAGGAAGCCGATTTCGATTTCTGGATTGGTCTTGCGGATGGAGTCCTCAGCCCAGTTGCCCTGATGGATCATAGCAACCTTGCCTGTTGCCAGGGAGGAAGTTTGGTCGTTGAAGTCTGATTCGTTCGGCTTCGGACCGCCATACTTCTTGATCAAGTCCAACAGATCGAACAGTTGGGCCATTTGGGGAATGTCCTTGAATTTGAGAGAACCGCTGTTGAGCATGCCTACGAACTTCTCATAACCGCCATAGTTTTCGGTCGGCACATTGCCGATGGCCTGCCATGCAGTCTGGGGAAGTACCCAGAATTCCTTGAAACCGGTGGCAAAAGGTTGTACGCCGTTGGCCTGCAGTTTCTTTGCAACAGCCTCAAACTCGGAGAGGGTCTTGGGAAGGGCGGTAATTCCGTTATCCTTGAAGACTTTCTTGTTGTAAATGAAAGAGTGTGACTGAACCAGGAAGGGGTAACCGGTCACTTTTCCATCGCTGATGACACCCTGGAGGGCACCGGGTTCGATCAGCTTAATGAAATCCTCATTGGTCAGGTCGTAGACATAATCCTTGTAGGTGGAGTTGTCTGCATAGGCGCTGCTCATGAAAACATCAGGAACGTCGCCGGAGTTCAGACGGCTGGTCAAGACAGAACGGTAATCAGTCTGCAGAACGGTAATGTCGAGGGTAACACCGGTTGCCTGCTTATACGCAGCAACCATGTCGGTGTACTGCTCGGCAAGCTCAGGGCTGTAGAACAACACATTAAGCGTGACAGGTTCATCCTTCTTCTCCTGTTGTCCTGCTGCAAACAGAGGACTGAAGGCAAGTAGAAGTGCCAGCAATACTAACAGCATTTTTTTCATTTGATTCTCCTTTTTTTAGTACCAATAATCAAATACTATGGTATGTTATACGTATAACACACGGGTATTCGGTTGTCAACAAAATACTTTTTGTGAGAAGATAACCGATATTCTTGCTACAGCAGAGGACGTATGGGCATTACACAGAAAGAAATTGCAAAGAATCTGGGAATCTCGTACATGACTGTGAACCGTGCACTGAACAGCAACGGGTATGTCTCTGATACATTGAAGCAAAGAATCCTCGATTATGCAAAAGAAATGGGATATGAACCGCACCGGGCCAGCCAGGTGTTGGTTCGCAACAAGAAACGAACCATCGCCCTCTTCTCCTCCACCCTTCCCCGCTATTTCTGGGACGAGATCAACAAAGGGGTACAGGTGGCAGCCCAACAGCTGAAAGCCTTCGACTACGAAGTGCACTATCATCGGGTTCCCGAACTCGACACCCAAGCCTATCTCACCTTGCTTGAGCAAGAAATTGAACACGGTGTCGATGCGGTCGCCCTGGTAAACCAGAGAATGTATGACATCGCAACCATACTTGACCGCATTGAGCAGGCAGGGCTTCCCTATGTAACCTTCAACATCGACGCCCCCCAGAGCAAGCGCCACACCTATATAGGATCGGATTATGCAGCAGGGGGTCGGCTTGCCGCCGACTTCATCGCCCGGACCCTTCTCCTCTCAGAGAAGAAGGAGGTTCTGGTACTCCAATGCAATGAGGATAATCTTTCCCAGGCAAAGGGACCGAACATCAACAACATGCGCCTGGAAGGCTTCATGAATCTCATGAAGCAATCATTTCCTCACATTATCGTCCATATCGAATACTTCGATACCAAACTGCAGGCACAAGAGACGGATACTCAGATTTTCAACCTTGTCCAACAATACCAAGGCAAGGTACAGGCAATGTACCTGATCCCGGCCTTCAATACCAACTTCCTGCATGCCTTGGAAATTGTCGGCATGCAGAACACCATCACCGTCCTGCATGACTTGGACAGCACAGCCACCCTCCACCTGAAAACCCGACTTCTCAGTGCCGTCATAGACCAAAGCCCCACACTGCAGGGATACTATACGGTCTTGGCCTTGGAGAAAATCCTTGAGTCAAAGCGAAAGGTGGAGCTTCCCACGCTGCAGATCGACCACAATCTTGTGCTCACCGAGAATAGAAGCCTTATCCACGGCCTGGCAGCGGCGAGGCTGATGTCTTAGAAGTAGGTTATTTCGACATCCTTCCCATCAAAGTAAACCAGATCCCCTTCAGGGTAGTGCCAGGTTGCCTTCAAACGGGTAGGAACTCGCATGCCATCGATGGTGGTGTACTCGGCACACTCGGCAGTCCAGGGAATTTGGGCCAAAGTTCCATCGAATGAGGCGGCCATACGATCATTGGTAGTGAATTTGACCATTTCTCCCTTCTCGTTGAAGGTGAATATCCCGCTGACTTGGATGCCATAGGCTTTCATGGTTGCTTTTACTGTCAGCGCATCCAATTCTTCATAGGTAATATCCTCACGCAAGGCAACCGACGGCAAAAAGAAGGCTTCGGCAAGGTAGGTGACCAAACAAGCCTTGTCCATATAGTCCCCCCTCTGGTTGAAAATCCTGAAGAACTTGGCAAGGTAGCCTTCCATGGCACCTTTTCCCTCAGAGTAGGAGTCCAACCCTTCAAAAGGCAGACCATAGATTCTGCTGCTGATCTGCGCATAGCGCTGTGGCCTTTCTGCACGGTTGAGCTGCGTGTAATCGATGGTGACCGTAGGCTTGTTCACTCCCAAGGAGAAAGGGGTATCAGAGAAAACAGCCTTCAACCCACTCATTTTCTGCTTTCCGATGTATCCACCCTTGATGAAGTAGTTCTGCACTGCCATAGGATACCCTTGCAGCTGTTCTCGGGTGAAAGTCTCACCTGTTGCTTGCTGTGTAGCGATAAAGACTCGCTCGATAGCTCTGAAACGAGTTTTCACCTGCGAAGGGACCAGAACCAAGACAAGTACAGCAACAACCAAGACTGATAGGATGATCAATATCGCCATGTTAGTTCTCCTTCGCATATGACTGCTCCATTCCTTGTAGGTTTTGCATCCACTGAGAAAATCCCTTCTTCACTGCAACAAGGTCCTCGGGTGCAAAGCCTTGATAGAACATCCTGATGAAAGCCTCTTCCTTACCCTCACGTGTCCTAAGATGGTCGAAACACGCCTTGGTAGGAGAAACAAGCAAGGAACGCTTATCCTCTTTTGGCTTATGCAGGGTAAGAAACCCCTTCTGCTGGAGAATCTGAGCCATCTTCTTCACATTCTGCCTGCTCGATCCCATGCTCTGCGCCAATTGGCTGAGCGTACACTCCATTCCGGGCTCCTTGCACAGAACTGCCAGAAGCAGCCACTGCTTGGTGGAAATCTGGTCATCCATCTGGTCGCCCAGAACTTGGAGACGGTTGGCAAGCACAAACAAGGTGCCAAAAAGTTCTGCTTTCAGTTGGTCGGGACCCATAGTTTTACCTCTGTACGTAACTAGTTACGCATATTAGGTAATTGGTTACCTTTTGTCAATGCCCCTTGACTTTCATCCGGATAATTCTTGACTATGATGCACATGCAATCAGTTGTACTCTCTGCAATCGTAGTCTTCATCTCCACCAGCATCGATGACCTGGTACTTCTCATCCTCTTTCATGCACAGGCAAAGACCCGCGCCCAGCGCGCATCGATTCTTGCAGGCCAGATACTGGGTATCGGGATGTTGGTAGCCATCAGTCTGTTGGGCTCATACCTTGCGAGCAGAATGCTCGAAGGATGGGTTATAGGTCTTCTGGGCTTTATTCCCATCATATTGGGAATAAAGGCGATGATGAGCAAGGATGTGGAGAAAAACGAGACTACGACAATCAAAGCGAAAAGCCTCTTTGCGACCGTCACCTTGGTGACCATCGCAAGCGGAGGGGACAACCTGGGTATCTACATACCCTGGTTTGTCACCCTCGACTCCGCCTCAGTTATGGTGACGATGGTTGTATTTCTTGCCCTCATCCTGCTCTTTTGGGCCCTGGGATACCTCTTGGCAAACCAGAGCCATATAAAAGCACTGCTCTCCCGCTTCTCAACGGTACTGGTACCGGTGGTCTTTCTCGTGCTTGGATTGGTCATCCTCAGCGAGAACGGAACCTTTGCGAAGCTGGCAAGCTTGTTCTAGTAGGCAGACTCATGCACTCCGCTTATCGCCCGGCCGCTGGGCTCGTTCATTTTCCTGAACGCCTCGTCCCATTCCAACGCCTTGGCGGTTGAACAGGCGACCGAGTCCTCACGGGGAACACAACGCGCAGCACTTTCACTGGGGAAGTGGGAAGCAAACAGACAGCGATAGTAATACTCCTCCTTGGTGGCAGGGGTATGAATGGGAAAGCGCTTGGAAGCAAGGGCAAACTGTTCATCGGTGACGAGGTTTGCCGTCATCTGCTTGAGCGTATCGATCCAGTTGTATCCAACCCCGTCGCTGAACTGTTCCTTCTGCCTCCACGTAATCTCAGGCGGCAAATAGTCCTTGAACGCTTCTCTGAGCAACCACTTCTCGATCCGCTTGTTCTCCCCGACAATAGGGCAGAGCTTGAGGTCGGGATTCAGGTTCATCGCCACATCCATGAACTCCTTGTCCAAGAAAGGAACCCTGCCCTCCACGCCCCAGGCGGCAAGCGATTTATTGGCCCTGAGGCAGTCATACAGGTGAAGTTTGGAGAGCTTGCGAACCGTCTCCTCATGAAATTCACGGGCATTGGGAGCCTTGTGAAAGTAGAGATAGCCACCGAAAATCTCGTCGCTTCCCTCTCCGCTGAGCACCATCTTGATGCCCATCGACTTAATCACCCTTCCCAGGAGATACATCGGGGTTGCAGCCCTGACGGTGGTGATATCACTGGTCTCCAAATGATAAATGACATCGGACAGCGCATCGAGGGCTTCCTGGATGGTGAAGTGTACCTCGTGGTGCACCGTCTTAAGGTAGGCTGCCGCAATGCGGGCCGCCTTAAGGTCGGGAGAGCCTTCGAGGCCGATGGCAAAGGAGTGGAGCCTGGGCCACCATGCCGTTTCCTGGTCATCGCTCTCCACACGTTTCTGGGCATACTGGGCGGTAATGGCTGCAATAATCGAGCTGTCCAGGCCACCGGAAAGCAATACTCCGTAGGGAACATCGCTCATCAGCTGTCGCTTCACCGCCGCTTCGAGTGCGTGTTTTACTTCCTCGATGCTCCCACCGTGTTCTTTGACTACATCGTAGCTGGTCCAGGAACGTGAATACCACTGCTTGGGCTTTCCATCGGGACTGTAGAAATACTGACCGGGCAGAAAGAGCTCAATGGAGGAACAGACTCCCTCCAGGGCTTTGAGTTCACTTGCCACATAGTAATGGCCCTCATCGTCCCATCCTTGATACAGGGGAATAATACCGATATGGTCGCGGGCGATGAGAAACACATCCTTTTCCTGATCGTAGAGTGCAAAGGCGAAAATACCGTTCAACTCCTCAAGAAAATCAGGGCCCTTGTCTTGGTACAGGGCGAGAATGACCTCGCAGTCGCTCTGGGTCTGGAACTCATAGGTATCGGCGTAGTGCTTGCGAATCTGCTGGTGATTGTAGATTTCACCGTTTACGGCCAACACGATATTCCTATCTTTGCTGTACAGCGGTTGACCTCCCGACAACGGGTCGACGATGGCCAGCCGCTCATGGCTGATAACCGCCTTCTCTGATGCAAACACCCCGGACCAATCCGGTCCCCGGTGACGAATCTTGCGTGACATCGCCAAGACCTGGGAACGCAACTGGGGTGTATACGAGCGAATGTCAAACATACCTACAAATCCACACATCCTCTACCTCCAACAACAAAAAAGACGTTCCTTTCCCGCTAGGGTTAGGAACGTCTTTGTTCTTGGGTCGATACTAGACGCTTCAGAGCAAAGATGCAAGAGCCTGTTCTACAATGGAGAGCGCCTTATCGATATCGGATTGCTGGACCACCAAGGGAGGCACGAAGCGAAGTACGTCGTAACCGGCACTTGCCACCAAAAGCCCATGTTCAAAACAAGCATCGACGACCTTGCGGGGAGGAATCGTCAATACCATGCCGTTGATCAAACCCATACCCCTAACCTCGCCGCAGAGAGTGGGATAGCGTAATGCCAGCTGTACGAGCTTCTCCCGCAGGTAGGAGCCCATCTGCTGGACATGGTCGGTGAAATCAGGATCCATGAGGCGCCTGACCATCTCATTGACTCCGGCCATGGCCAGGGCATTGCCACCGAAGGTGGATGCATGATCGCCGGGGGCGAATACCGTATTAGCCTTGTCACAGGTCAGCATGGCCCCGGCAGGTATGCCGCCGGCGAGTGCCTTGGCAGTGGTGAGAATATCTGGTTTCACCCCGTACACCTGATAGGCAAAGGGTTTTCCGCTGCGTCCCATGCCGCACTGCACCTCATCATAGATGAGTAACAGGTCATTCTGGTCACAGAGTTCGCGCAGGCCTTGGAGGAAGGCAACCGTCGAGGGCACGATACCCCCCTCGCCCTGGATTGGCTCGACGATGATTGCACAGGTTTTCTCGCTCACCAAAGCTTTTACACTCTGTAAGTTGTTGAATTCAGCGTAGCTGAACCCTCCGGGAAGCGGATCGAAGTTCACATGGTACTTATCCTGTCCGGTGGCGGTGATGGCACCATAGGTGCGGCCGTGGAAGGAGTGAACCATCGAAATGATGTCAGTGCGTGCAGGACTGTTCTTATGCCCGAATTTTCGAGCCAGCTTGAGAGCAGCCTCATTCGCCTCGGCACCACTGTTGCAGAAAAACACCCGATCCATTCCTGCAAGGGTGCATAGGCCCTTGGCCGCTTGGAGGGCATGGGTGTTGTAGTAAAGATTGGAACAGTGCAAAAGACCGGTATCGACGACTTCGTTGATGGCCGCAGAAAGGCCGGCATCACGATAGCCAAGGGCGTTTACAGCAATTCCTCCAACAAAATCCAAGTATTTCTTTCCCTGTTCATCGACCAGATACATGCCTTCTCCACCGGCAAAAACCACCGGAACTTGGGCATACGTATCCAAAAGGTACTGTTTTCCCACTGCAATGCTTGCCTGCATACTCATACGCTCTCCTTGTCGGTCACCATGGTTCCGATACCCTTGGTGGTGAAGATTTCGAGCAGAATTGCATGGCTCACCCGCCCGTCCAGAACGTGGACGCTTTCCACTCCCTTTTCCAGCCCGTCGATGCAGCATTGCACCTTCGGGATCATGCCACCCTTAATGGTTCCATCGGCGATATAGGCAAGCGCCTGACCTTTATTGAGGGATCTCAGAATGGAAGCTGGGTCGTCCTTGTCCTTGAGAATTCCTTCCACATCGGTGAGGAACATGAGCTTCTGGGCCGAGAGGGCTCCGGCTACTGCACTTGCAGCGTAGTCGGCATTGATGTTGTAGGTGTTGCCCATTCCATCCACGCCCACCGGCGATACCACCGGAACGAAGTTGTTGGCAAGCAGGGTATCGAGCAACGAGGTATCGACCTTGTCGATCTGGCCGACAAAGCCAAGGTCGCGGCCCTTCTCATCGAGCTTCTTGCTGCACAGCATCGTCCGCCCGTCCTTGCCGCTGATGCCCACAGCCTTGATGCCCACCCCCTCAAGCTCATCAACCAATGCCTTGGCGATGGAACCCGAAAGAACCATTTCAGCTACTTGGGCGGTCTCCTCATCGGTAACCCTCAGTCCATCGAGGAACTCACTTTTCTTACCCAGACGGTCGAGCAGGCTGGTAATCTCCTTGCCTCCACCGTGTACCACCACCGGCTTCAAGCCGATGTACTTGAGCATGGCAATGTCCTGGATGACTGACTTCTTCAGGTTCTCATCCACCATGGCCGAACCGCCATACTTTACCACCACTATGCTGCCGGCAAACCTGCGGATATACGGGATTGCCTCGATGAGAACTTCCGCCTTGAGTATTTCTGTTTCCATTTGGTGTTTCATCAGCTTCTATAGTCTCCATTGATCCGGACGTACTCATAGGAAAGGTCACAGCCCCAGGCGGTACCTTCTCCCTTTCCATCCTTGAGTTGGGCCAACGTTATGATTTCCTTCTCCATCAGAATTCCTTTTGCAAGGTGCTCGTCAAATGCTAGGGGTACTCCGTTTTCCACTACCTGGATGGTACCCTTGGAAGAGGTGAAGTACAGATTAAGCTGTGATGGATCGAATGCCGCGCCGCTATAGCCCATGGCGCAGAGAATTCTTCCCCAGTTGGCATCACTACCGAAGAAAGCCGTCTTGACCAGGTTGCTGGTAATGACGCTGCGGGCTAGCTTTTGGGCGGTCGCTTTGTCCTTGGCCCCTACCACCTTTACTTCAAGAAACTTCCCCGCCCCCTCACCGTCACGGACGATGGTCTTGGCAAGCTCGGTATGCACATACATAAACGCCTCGGTAAAGGCCTCCCAATCAGGATGGGAAGGCGAGAGAGAAGTGGTTTTGCTCATGCCGTTGGCGAGAACCAGGACCGTATCGTTGGTGGAAGTATCACCGTCGACGCTGATCATATTGTAGGTATCGGTGATGGAGGAGCCCAACAAGGTTTGCAACGTCACTTTATCCAGATTCGCATCGGTGGTGATGAAGCTGAGCATGGTCGCCATGTTGGGATGAATCATCCCCGAGCCCTTGGCCATGCCTCCGATGTGTACCGTCTTGCCCTCAATCTGCACACTGACCGCCACTTCCTTCTTGAACGTGTCGGTGGTACAGATGGCCAAAGCTGCTTCACCTGCAGATTCGCGGCTCGCTCCCAGCTCCTTGCTGCACAGCTCGATGCCCTCCTTGATTTTATCCATGGGAAGGGGAACACCGATGACTCCGGTCGAACAGACCAATACCTCTTGTGCCTTGCAACCCAAGACGGATCCGGCAATACCGGCAGTCGCCTCGGTATCCTTGTAGCCCTGCTCGGCTGTACAGGCGTTGGCATTGCCGCTGTTGATGACGATTGCCTTGACCTGGCTCTGGTTTGCCACCAGATTCTGGTCCCAGATTACCGGAGCAGCTTTTACCAAGTTGGTGGTAAAAGAGCCGGCAAACGCACAGCTTACCTCACTAACGACCAAAGCAAGATCTTTCTTGCGTTTCTTGATGCCACAGGCGACGCCATTGGCTGAAAATCCTACACTGGCGGTCACTCCGCCTTCAATAATCTGCATACAAGCCTCCTAGAGGGGGTTGCTGACATTCAGAGGAAGACCCAAGGTCTCCTCGAAATTGCACCGGATATTCATGTTTTGCACCGCCTGTCCGGCGGCGCCCTTGATTAGGTTATCGATCGCACCGATGGCGATGACGCGTTTTGTCCTTGCATCGACCTTCCATCCGATGGCACAGGTATTGGTACCTCGTACAAATCGGGTTTCGGGTAAGCTGGAACCCATAAGCCGGATGCATGGTTCAGAGCCGTAGTGCTTCACATACGCCGCCTCAATATCCTTTTCGGTCACCGCAGCCTTGAGATTTGCATAGCAAGTGGACAGAATTCCCCGGTTCATCGGTACCAGATGGGGAGTGAATTGCACCATCAAAGCCGAGCCATGGATCAGGCTCAGCTCCTGCTCTATTTCCGGGGTGTGCCGATGATTGGTGACCCCATAGGCCTTGTAGGATTCATTGCACTCACAGAACAGCGAATCAATTTTCTCGCTTCGCCCCGCTCCGCTGACCCCGCTGGCACTGTCGATGATCAGGCTGGTCGGGTCGACCAACTTCTCAGCCAACAACGGTGCAAGGGTGAGGATGGAACAGGTGGTATAGCAGCCGGGATTGGCGATCAGGTTGGATTGCTCGATTTCACTGCGATGCAGTTCACAAAGGCCGTACACACTCTGCGTAAGTAATTCCTTGCTGCCATGCTCTGTCTTATACCACGATTCATAGACGCTACTATCGCAGAGCCGGTAGTCGGCTCCCAAGTCGATGATGATGCACCGATTGAGTACTTCTTGTGTGACCTTATTGCTGGCAAGCCCGTGGGGGAGAGCAAGAAAGAGAACGGAACAACGTTTGCTCGCCTCCTCTACCTGCTCTTCTTCCAAGACCAAGTCACACGCGCCCTTCAGTGAAGGATAGATATCGGAAAAACGCTTGCCCACATAGGAATGGGAAGCCACATAGGAAATCTCAACGTTTGGGTGAGCAGATAAGAGGGATACCAGTACAGATCCTGCATATCCTGTAGCACCAATAACTCCGCATTGCAGCATACTATCCTCCCAATCATACAGTATTGGTATAATTATACAGAAAATCGAATGCTTGACCAGTCTCTATGCATATATTTTCAAAACATTATGTATAAATATTAATTAAACCAGTGAATCAGGTGCTTACCAAACGTCATTCCCAGCTTTTTCTGCAAGGCAAGAGAGGCTTCATTGTGCGTCGTAACATGACAAAAAGGAACACGGCCGTGTGCAAGCAGTCGATTGATATACGCCTTTTCCAGTTCCTCACCGATATGGCGTCTCCGATACGCGGGAAGCACTTCCAGAAGTCCTATGGTCAGCTCGGCATGCTGCCCGATAAAGGCGGCAAGCTCTCCGTCGACTTGTGCCCCGATCAGAGAGCCCGATTGCACCCGACCGGTTATGTACGCTTCGTCGGCATTCTTGTAGTTGGCCAGTACGACGGGCAGGTCATCCATGCCAAGCTCACGAATGGTAAGATTTTGGGAAAGAACAAACGGGGTACTCTTGGTGTAGACTGCTTGGAAACAGGGGAAGTGATAGGCCATGCCCATAGCCTTGAGCGTGTCGACAAGGATTCCGTCATGAACGGCGATGGGAGCATCAGAGCCGACAAGTATATCGGTGAAAGTCGAAAGCAGGCGTTCATCGAACAACACACCATCCAAGGCATCATCGTTGATGCGGATCAAGACTCCCTCTTTTTCAGCGATGAGCACCTCGGCCTGACCAAGCCTTAGGGGCTCGATGAGGTCAATGTAGGAAAGCTCATCCTTTTCTTGAAGAAATGCCAGTACATCCATAGTCTGTAGTGTACTACACGATCCAGCCTATTGTCACTTCAGACTCAGTACCCCATGAAGGAGCAGCAGGACCAGTGAAAGGTTATACAGAACCAAGACTACTGCTGCCAGGATTATGGGAGGGTCCGAAAGCAGCATCAGGGCAACCAACGATACGACCAGCAATGCAGCAGTAGAGAGACACAGCACATACGGACCCTTTGCCAGAAAGGTTCCCACCAAGAGAAATACGAGGGCGATCAAGGCAATGGAGCCAAATTCCGCGGTCATAAGGTAATCGAAGTTGAACTCTGCTCTGACAATGAGCGATAGCACTGAGAATACAAAGGGAGCGATAAGGACCAAGGCAAGTAAGAGCGTCCCTATGAGCAGGAACGCTCTAGCACCACCGAGGGCTTTCATGACCCGCTGTCCCCAAGCATGGTTTTGACCAGCTTAAGCAGCACGTCATCAACCACCAGGTCGGCACGGACATGCTTTGCGTCAATGCGGGGTTTCTTCATCAATTGCTGATAGGCATCGCATATCCACAAGCTTGCAGTTTCGGGGGGAACAATGGCGGTATCGACAACCAAATCAAACAGCGAGGCATCGTTCTGATTATACTGCAGGTCGGTTTGTACAAAACTGGTCCTGATCAACTCCTGTTCTATCAGAGCTTTTCTAGCATGCTCGTCAGTACCGCCATACTCTCTCTGCTTACGTTCAAGGCGTACGGCAAGCGGTGCTTTCAGTCGAACATTGAGAATGTCGGTATACCCCTGGAACAGGCCGAACCCTCCCCGACCGAGCAAGACAACATTACCGACCTTGGCAAAAGAGCGCATAGTGGAAAGCAGAAAATCGATGGTTACGGAGCGTTGCAGATCAAAGCGTTCCCAAAAACCGGGGCGGGTGTTGTACACCTCTTCGAAGGCACTGAAGCCATAGGCATGCATGACCTTCTCGATGTCTTCCTTGTCAATAAAAGACAAGCCCAGTTGTTCGGCAACCCGTTTGGCAATGAAGGTTCCCTCACTGCCTATCTGACGGGAAATAGTAATGACTCCCATAGGCACCTCCTTCTGGTATTTTCATGGTATTCCTGAAATTACCTGCTGTCAAGGAAACGGCCTACAGGCTCTCGTAGCTTAGGTTTAGCACCTCTTCAATGAATACTTTTGCAAGAATGGGGTCAAATTGGGTTTGGATGCACCGTTTGATCTCGCGGGCTGCCTGCTCGGAGGTGACTATCTGCCGATATGGTCTGTACGCAGTCATGGCATCATACGCGTCGGCGATGCTGATAATCCTCGACTGCAAGGGAATCTCCTCACCTTTCAAGCCCTTCGGATATCCATTGCCGTCATAGTGCTCATGATGTGCCAGTACATACTGGGCAAGGCTTCCCATGTCCTCAACGGAGTTGAGAATGCGGTACCCGATTTCGGCGTGGCGTTTCATTTCCTTCCACTCTTCGTAGGTCAGCCGTCCTTCCTTGTTGAGAATCGATTCATGGATGGCGATCTTGCCGATGTCATGCAACAGTCCAACCAGCCTGAGTTCGTTCGATGCCATCTCACCCAAACCATACGCCTTGGCAAGGCGTTCACACAAATCACTTACACGCCTCGAGTGATTCTCCTCGCGCTTGTTCTTCTCATGCAGGGTATTGATGATGGCATAGACGGCCTTGCCCCGAGTATGCGGGCTATCCACCAGCTTACGGGTGGCAAGGTCCTTCTCAGCCTGCTTGATTGCCTCGTTGATGCTGCGCTGGGCGGCATCCAAGGAAGAAAGGCCGAAGCTCATCGAGGGAATGACGGAGCCCATCATCTCAAGGGCTGCAATATCGGCTGTTACCGCACCAAGGAGGGCCTCGACTTGGTCCGTGCTGCGATTGAAGAAGAACAGGGCGAACTCATCACCTCCCACCCGGCTAACATAATCGCCCTTGGGTAGGTTTTTTTCCAGAATCCGGGCTATGCGGCTGAGCAGACGATTGCCTTCATCGCGGCCGAATGCCTCATTGAGGATTCTCAGCCCGTTCACATCGCCGAACGCAACGGTAAGCATCTGATCCTCACCAAGTTTCAGGTCCCGCACATACTCCTCAAAGTGCACGCGGTTGTACAGTCCGGTCAATGCATCGTGATTGGAGGCATAGAGAATTTTCTGTTCATAGTGTTTGCGTTCGGTGATATCGACTGTCATGCATAAGGATTCCGATTGTTCCCTATCCTCGGTACTGAACACCGAGAGGGAGAGATTGGCCCAAAGGATTTCTCCATCCTTGCGAAGAAAACGCTTGTCCAGCGAAAGTGGTCCAGCAGCGCCTTTGGCAAATCTATCGGTAGTTGCCTTGCTGACCGCCTTATCGTCCGGATGGGTAAACTCTTCCCATGTCCTTCCCAACATCTCTTCTTTGGTATAGCCGAGCATTGTTACATAGCTTTGGTTGATGTTGGTAATTCTTCCCGTTTTCAAATCAGTGAGGGACATGCCGATGGGAGCTTCCTCGAACATAGTCTTAAAAAGGCGTTCACTTTTCTCAAGTTCAGTAATCGAAACAATGCGCCTTGCCTGGCTGAAAAGCAGGAGGCTGAGCAGATAGGTCCCCACAGGATAGACAACCAGAATCGGGAAGGCCATAGTGCTGATCACCGAGTTACGGATATTCGAAGGGATGAGCAGCATCGCAAGCAGCATGCCGATATGGGTTACCAAACCTACCAAGTAGTATTCCACCCCGAAAACTTCATGCTTGTTCAATACTTTCTGGTACCGTTTTGCATGCCACACAACTCCGACTGTACTGCCGATGAGAATGGTGATCAGACCTGTAAGAAGGCCGCTTCCTCCGATGATCATGCGATAGATCCCCATCATGGAGGCCCCGATGACGGTCGGTATCAGACCAAGCACCATACCCGAAACGGTAAGCAGAATGGTTCGGGAGTCAAAAATCACCCCTTCATAGAGGGTAAGTGGATTGAGCATGACTGAAATACCGATGAAGCCGATAATCATGCCGACCAGCACTTTATGGGAGGTGAGCCGGCGAAGATTCCTAAACGGATAGGTTGCAAAGAAAATGGTGAGAGCCAACAGGAGGGCGATGTTGAATAGGATATTGAACATTACTTCCCCCTTGCAGGGTCAGAGAACAGGCAGACCCGGTTCTTTCCTGCTGCTTTTGCCTGATAGAGGGCACGGTCGGCATCGGCGATCAACTCGCTTTTCTCCAAGTCCTCGAAGCTGAGCTTTGCTATGCCGATACTGATACAAATGGAAAGTACGGTGCTTTGGTAGTAAATCGAAGTCTCTTCCACCCGCTTCCTAAGGCTTTCACCCACCTCATATGCCTGCTCATCGGTCAAGTCCGTCAATGCCATGACAAACTCATCCCCTCCTAAGCGGGCGATGGCGTGATTGTGCTTCAGGACATCCCTGGCAATGCGGGCGAATTCCTTCAGCACCGCGTCACCGGCTAAGTGGCCATATTGGTCATTCACATCCTTGAACCGGTCGATATCGCAGAGCATGATGTGGGCCTCGCCCTTCTCCATCAAGTGGATTCGTACCCGTTCCAGAAAGTAGCGGCGGTTATACAGGCCGGTCAAAGGATCGACATAGGAGAGCTCCCGCAACTTCTTATGCAGGTTTCTCCGTTCAGTGATGTTGATGATCATGGCGGTAACCGCCCGTTGTCCCTTATACGTCTTCTGCAGGGGGAACATCCTGGTTTCAAACCATTGCATTCCTCCTGGTCCATTGAACTCTGGAAGGTTTACCTTGTTTGTTTCCAGCTGATAATCAAAGCTGTTGAGAGCATTAATTTCCAGAGTATGGCGTACCTGCTGCATATAGAAATCGGCAAACTCCTTGGGCATGAACTCGTAAATATTCTTGCCTTGCATGGGTTTACCATCATCATAAAGACTTCGTTCGGTCCCCCCGAATACCTCCAAATAGGTGCCATCTTCGCCGATGACAAAAAAGGGGTCGGGTATGGTGTTGAAGAGAGAGTAGAGTAATTCTGACAGGTTCTCCTGATGCATCCTTCCTCCGAAGATCGAACACTCTTACTCTAGCATGAAAATGCATGGATGATACAGGAAAACCCTCGGTTTTCACGAGGGTTTCCAAAGCTTATGTCATATATTTCAGGTCAGACTGAATAGAGCAAATGCTCATAGGTAGGAATAGGATAGTATTGTTCACCCATCAAGAGCTCGGCTGTATCACTGATCGACCTTACTTCAGCCATAGCTGGGAGCACCTGGTCGTGGTAGTACCTGCTCACCTGAAGCACTTCGCCGGGCATGCGTGCATCCACCACCTTCCTCTCCAATTCTGCTACCGCTGAGGCAAGGCTGTCGGTCAGTCTGCTCAACTCAGTAACGGTATTCTTTTCATAGGAGAGTGAAAGTGCGGGAACCAAAGCAAGCTTGTCCTGTGCAGAGCGGGCAAGTTCTCCGCTGAAGGCGCTGATGGCGGGAAGAATCTGCTTACGAATCATATCAGTCATGGTGAGGGCTTCGATGTTGATCGTCTTGCAGTAATTCTCCAAAACAATCTCATAGCGGCTGTGGATTTCTGTTTCGCTAAGGACATTGAACTTTGAAAAGAGGTCGATGCTCTTTTTGGAAATGAAGGCCGGAAGCGCATCGACGGTGGACTTCAGATTCGACAAACCCCGCCTGTGGGCTTCCTCCACCCAAGCCTGGGCATAGTTGTTCCCGTTGAACACAATTCTTCGGTGCTTCTGATAGGTCTCCTTGACCAGCTTTGAGAGGGCGCAGGAAAAGTCGTTTTCCATTTCCAGCGAATCAGCAAACTGGGAGAGCTTATCGGCAATAATGGTGTTCAATACGAAGTTCGGACCACTGACGGAGAAGGAGGAACCAAGCATTCTGAACTCAAACTTGTTGCCGGTGAAAGCAAACGGGCTGGTTCTGTTCCGGTCGGTGCTGTCCTTGGGAAGCGGAGGAAGCAGGTTCACACCCAACAGCATCGAAGAGGGAGCCTTGCAAGGACAATCCGTTCCGTCCGCAAGCGAGTCGAGGATGTTGGTCAGCTCTTCACCAAGGAACATGGAAACTATGGCCGGAGGAGCTTCGTTCGCCCCCAGGCGATGGTCGTTGCCGGCACTGGCAACCGAAACCCTCAAGAGATCCTGATACTCATCCACGGCAGCAATGACTGCAACCAGGAAGAGCAGGAACTGGGCGTTGTCCTTCGGATTATCACCAGGCTCAAGCAGGTTCACTCCTGCATCGGTTGAGATGGACCAGTTGTTGTGTTTGCCCGACCCGTTCACACCGGCAAACGGCTTTTCATGCAACAGACAAACCAGGCCATGCTTGTCTGCAATCTTTTTCATCATCTCCATGGTCAGCTGGTTGTGGTCGACAGCCAGGTTGCTGGTGGTGAAAATGGGGGCAAGCTCGTGCTGGCTGGGAGCGACCTCGTTATGCTCGGTCTTTGCCAGGATTCCCAGCTTCCACAGCTCCTCATCCAGCTCACGCATGAAGGAAGATACCCTACTCTTGAGGTTGCCGAAGTAGTGGTCCTCCAGCTCCTGACCTTTGGGCGGTCTTGCTCCCAGAAGGGTTCGTCCGGTATGGATCAAGTCCTTGCGCTTGAGATACAAGCTCTTGTCGATGAGGAAATACTCCTGCTCGGGTCCGACGGTGGTAACTACACGCTTCACCTCGGTCTTGCCGAAGAGCTTGAGAATCCTCAAAGCCTGTGTGCTGATAACCTCCATGGAGCGGAGAAGCGGGGTCTTCTTATCCAATACCTCACCGCTGTACGAACAGAAAGCAGTGGGAATACACAGTGTATTTTCCTTTATGAATGCATAACTTGAGGGATCCCATGCGGTATAGCCTCGGGCTTCGAAGGTTGCCCTGAGTCCGCCGGAGGGAAAGGAGGAGGCGTCGGGTTCGCCCTTGATGAGTTCCTTGCCGGAGAACTCCAGCAGGGCGGAGCCGTCTTTTGCAGGGGAAATGAAGCTCTCGTGTTTTTCAGCGGTAATGCCGGTCATGGGCTGGAACCAATGGGTGAAATGGGTAACACCCTTACTCAAGGCCCATTCCTTCATGGCATGTGCAACCTGGTTGGCAATGGAAATATCGAGTTCCTTGCCCTCGCGGATGGTCTGCTTGAGCTCGCGGTAGGTTTCCTTATTGAGATATTCGCGCATCATTCTATCGCCGAATACCGAACACCCGAAATACTGATCAACACGTTCTGTCATACACTGCCCCCTCTGGTGGTATACACGGGTTTTCGGCACTCCCGGATCTTGGCCTTGTCACCTTTCGGCCGCCAAGAAACGAGGTGCCCACCAACCCAATTCCTGCGTGTTCGCTGGAAAAAGAGAAAGGCGCTGTAGCCCATAACGGACTACAGCGCCTTTGCTGATGGTCCTTTGTACACCCAAGGGTCGAATACTGTCAACTAGGGACGCTGCAGATTTTCAAGGAGAGAAAGGATCCCCATCGGTTTCGATGGGAGCCTATGTACAGGTTTTGCTTGCCATCGGAATGGCGGATGACATCCTGCTCATTGCCAAGGACGATATACTGGGAAGGAAATTGCAGGACCTTGCCTTACCTGTTGGCAAGCGGGCTTCGAAGAGGTGATGCCGTAGAACAGGCAATCAGATAAATTTTCCCCACCCCCGTGACAAAGTCTTTCTTCTTGGATACACTAAGCAAAATTACCACAGGGACAAAGGCGTCCACCAACGGTAGCTTCATGGATAAGCTATCGATGGTGGACGCCTTTTTTCATGCCCGGGGAGTACACACCATGGACGGCTATCATCAGCAAATGCCTTTGGAAGGAGAGGTCCGCATTCCCAGTGGATGCGCAATCAGCGGCATCATCGACCGCAGCGGCAAGCGCTTCTCGGCGCGGGATGCCATCACCTCCATTTCGGTCATGCACGACAGAAGCAATGGACTGGGAGGAGGATTTGCAGGTTACGGAATCTATCCTGAGTACAAGGACTATACCGCCTTGCACATTTTCTATTACTCCAGTGAAGCAAAACGGGCATGCGAGGATTTTCTGGAAGAACACTTCGACTTGATCAACCTCTCCAAGATTCCCACCAAGAAGCACCCTGCCATTACCGATGTCCCCCTCATCTGGCGATATTTTGTTACAGCGCTTCCAACCAAGCTCTCCTTCAGCCAGTTGGACGAGGATGAATATACCGCCCGGTGTGTCATCCGTATCAATCGCGAGATCGAGGGGGCTTATGTATTCAGTTCGGGCAAGGACATGGGAGTCTTCAAAGCCGTAGGGTATCCCGAGGATGTGGGTGAGTTCTACATGCTCGATGAATACGAAGGATATAGCTGGACCGTTCACGGCCGCTACCCCACCAACACTCCTGGTTGGTGGGGTGGCAGCCACCCCTTCAGCCTGCTGTCCTACAGCGTGGTCCATAATGGGGAGATTTCCAGCTACGATGCAAACCGCCGCTATATAGAGATGTACGGCTATGCCTGTACGCTTCAGACCGATACTGAAGTCATCACCTACATGATCGATTACCTGCACCGCAGGATGGGCCTCACCCTTGAGGAGGTCTCCCACGTTCTGGCAGCCCCCTTCTGGTCGACGATCGAACGCAAGGATGAGAAGGAGCGAGCGGAGTACACATACCTGCGCAATACCTTTGCCAGCATGCTCATCACCGGCCCCTTCTCGATTATCCTCGGGTTTAAGAATGGTCTGATGGCACTCAACGACCGACTTAAATTGCGTAGCTTGGTGGCCGCCGAAAAAGGCAGCCGGGTCTATCTGGCCAGCGAAGAGGCAGCGATTCGGGTCATAGAACCCAATCCCGACCGCCTTTGGTACCCCAGTGGGGGAAAAGCGGTCATCGTCACCTTGGACAGCGTACAAGAAGGAGAAGAGCATGGGTATCAACTACCTGTATCCGCCCTTTGAGATTATCCGCAACCAGGACAGGTGCATCACCTGTCGGGTTTGCGAGCGGCAGTGTGCCAATCTGGTACATCACTACGACGCAGAAAAGGGACGCATGACAGCCGATGAATCACTGTGTGTGAACTGTCATCGCTGTGTCTCGTTGTGCCCCACCCGCGCCCTGAAGATTGTGAAGACCGACCATACCTTCAAGGAGAATGCCAACTGGAAGACCGAGGTGATCGAGGACATCTACCGCCAAGCCCAAACCGGCGGGGTTCTGCTCGCATCCATGGGGACTCCCAAGGATTATCCGGTGTATTGGGACAAGATGCTGATCAATGCCAGCCAAGTGACAAACCCTTCCATCGACCCGCTTCGCGAGCCAATGGAAACTCGGACCTATTTGGGAAAGAAGAACTCAAAAATTGAGAGGGACAGTGAGGGCCGTATCATCACCAATACAACCGGCCAACTGAAAATGGACATCCCGATCATGTTCAGCGCCATGTCCTACGGCTCAATCTCGTACAATGCCCACAAGAGTCTGGCCATTGCCGCCTCCGAACTTGGCACCTTCTACAACACCGGAGAGGGGGGCTTGCACAAGGACTTCTATCACTATGGCAAGCATACCATCGTCCAGGTTGCCTCCGGGCGATTCGGGGTGCATCCCGACTACCTGAATGCTGGTGCAGCCATCGAGATTAAAATGGGACAAGGGGCGAAACCGGGTATCGGAGGCCACTTGCCCGGATCGAAAATCGGGGAGGATATCTCTGCCACACGCATGATCCCCCTCTATGCTGATGCAATCAGCCCTGCCCCCCACCACGACATCTACTCCATCGAGGACCTCAGGCAGCTTGTCTATGCCCTCAAGGAGGCGACCCGTTATACCAAACCGATTATCGTAAAGGTAGCGGCGGTACACAACATTTCCGCCATCGCCAGCGGTATTGCCAGAAGCGGTGCAGACATCATTGCCATCGACGGGTTCCGTGGAGGCACGGGAGCCGCTCCCCTGCGTATCCGCGACAATGTGGGTATTCCCATCGAACTGGCATTGGCCAGCGTCGACCAACGGCTTCGCCAGGAAGGTATCAGAGGCAATGTGAGTCTGGTTGTCGGTGGTTCGATCCGCAGCAGCAGCGATGTCATCAAAGCCATCGCCCTCGGTGCCGATGCCGTTTACATTGCAACCAGTGCCTTGGTTGCCCTGGGTTGCCACCTGTGCCGAACCTGCCACAGCGGCAAGTGCAACTGGGGTATCGCAACCCAGAATCCCGAGTTGGTCAAACGTCTGAATCCTGACGTGGGCAGCCAGCACTTGGTCAACCTCATCACAGCCTGGAACCATGAAATCAAGGAGATGATGGGAGGAATGGGGATAAACAGCATCGAGGCGTTGCGCGGAAACCGCTTGATGCTTCGGGGTATCGGGCTGAATGAGACGGAATTGAAAATTCTGGGCATCTCACATGCCGGACAGTAGGAGGACTTACCATGAAACGCATCTATGTCAATGAAATGTGGTGCCTCGGCTGTCATCTGTGCGAGTACTACTGTGCCTATGCCAACTCGGGTATCAAGGACATGGTCAAGGCGCTGAAGGACAAACAAATCAGGTCGCGCATCACCGTCGAGCAGAAGGGAACCATCAGTTTTGCCGTCAACTGCCGCCATTGCACCGAGCCGCTTTGTGTAAAGAGTTGCATCGCAGGAGCTATTACCAGCAAGGACGGGGTGATTGTCATCGACCAGAGTCGCTGCGTCCTCTGCTATTCCTGCATCATGGCGTGCCCCTACGGAGCCTTGATGCCCAGCACCGAGGGAGTCATGCAGAAGTGCGAGCTCTGCACCACCAATTCCCAAGAGCAGCCGGCCTGCATCCAAGGGTGCCCGAACAAGGCCATCGTCTTTGAGGAGCGTTGATATGCACTATGTAATGATCGGTAACTCCATAGCCAGCACAGCCTGTATTGAGGCAATCAGAACCCTCGACCGCGAGAGTCGGATCACCGTCATCGGGGAGGAAAACCACCTCTGTTACAGCAGACCTCTCATATCCTACCTTCTGCAAGGAAAAACCGACGAGAACCGTATGACCTATCGCAACCAAGCCTTTTACGAGGAAAACAAGGTTACGGTACTGCAGGGTTCATGTGCTGCAAGCATCGACAAAGCGTCGAAAACGGTTGCCTTGGAATCGGGAATGAGCATTGCCTACGACAAACTGCTTTTGGCAACCGGTTCCTCCCCCTTCATTCCTCCGATCAAGGGTTTGGGGGAAGTGAAAAACTGGTTTACCTTTCTCACCCTTGATGAAGCAAAACGTCTGCAATCCCACCTCAGGCCTGATAGCCGGGTGCTCATTCTCGGAGCCGGCCTTATCGGCTTGAAGTGTGCCGAGGGCATTCTTGACAAGGTACATTCGGTAAGCGTAGTGGATATGGCAAGTCGTGTCCTTCCAAGTGTACTCGATGAACAATGCTCGCTCTTGGTGCGTGAGCATCTCCAGAGCCAGGGCCTTCGGTTCTACTTGGGCGATAGCATTCGTGAGTGTACTGCCAACGAGGCTCTCTTAGAGAGCGGCCATGCCATCGGCTTCGATTTGCTGGTGATCGCGGTCGGGGTGCGGGCCAACATAAAGCTTGCAAAAGAGGCAGGACTACAAACCAATCGGGGCATACTCATCGACGAGGGAGGCAGGACCAGCGAGCCTGATATGTATGCCGCAGGAGACTGTACTGAAGGCACTGAGATGATAGGGGGGCAAAAAGCTGTGTTGGCATTGCTTCCCAATGCCTATTTGCAAGGAGAGACTGCAGGAACGAACATGGCTGGAGGCGAGGCCAGCTTTACCAAGGCCGTTGCCATGAATTCCCTTTCGCTATGCGGTCTCCACCTCATAACCGTTGGCCGGTATGAGGGAGAGTCACACCTCATTGCCTGCAAGAATGGGTACAAGCGACTATTCGTCAAGGACAACCACTTGGTTGGTTGCATTCTCTCAGGGGATGCAATCCATCGTGCTGGTATTTATACATCCATACTACGAAACCAAGTCGACCTCGATTCACTCGATTTCGACCTCATTTGCGAGGAACCCCTCTTAATGGCCTTTGCAAAAACTGTCCGACAACAGCACCTAGGAGGTCCAGTATGACAAGCCTTACGGCAGGTTTTATGGAATACGAAGCCCTGAACAAAGCTATCAGGGCCATTGAGGACGACCAAATCACCCTCGAACAGGTACAAGGGCAGCGCTATATCGGTTCTGCTCTTTCGGATAAGGAGCTGTTCATCAAGGGAACGGCAGGCAACGCTCTTGGATGCTTCCTCGATGGGGGGACCATTACCGTCCACGGCAACGGCCAGGATGCCACCGGCGATACCATGAATGAGGGGAAAATCATCATTCATGGATCGTGCGGCGACGGAACGGGGTATGCGATGCGCGGAGGCTGCATCTATATCCGAGACAGTTCGGGCTATCGCTCGGGCATTCATATGAAAGCATACCAGCAGAAGCAGCCGCTTCTCATCATCGGCGACCGAGCCGGAAGCTTTTTAGGTGAGTATCAGGCAGGTGGAACGATTATTGTGCTCGGGCGCAATCAGGAGGGCAAACCTCCGGTGGGATATTTCTGTGGGACGGGCATGCACGGTGGAATAATGTATCTGCGCTGTGATACACTTCCGGTGAGCTTGCCGCCACAGGTTGCCTCACGGGATGCAACAGCGGATGACAAAGAGATTCTGAGCAGTCTCCTCGATGAATATTGCACGATTTTTTCCTTTGACAAGCAGCAGTTGCTTGATTCACATTTCTTTGTGCTGCAGGCAAACTCTGCTACACCCTATCGGATGCTATACACCCATGTTTGAAAGAGGGAGGTTACGGATGACCAATACCCATAGTGAAGTGATGGCCTTCATCAAGGAACAAGATGTACGGTTTGTACGTCTGGTCTTCTGCGATATCTTCGGGCAGATCAAGAATATTTCCATTTCAGCCGATGAGCTTGATCGGGCTTTCAGCAGTGGCATTTCGTTCGATGCATCGGCTGTGAAGGGTTTTCTGCAGGTGGACGAGAGTGACTTACTCCTTTTCCCCGACGCTTCCACGCTCTCAATTCTTCCTTGGAGACCCGCCCAAGGCCGGGTGGTTCGCTTTTTCTGCTCCATCAAGCGTCCCGACGGTACTCCTTTCGAGGGGGATGGACGATCACTGCTTGCAGAGACTGTACAGAAAGCAGCCCTCCTGGGATACAAATTCGGCGTCGGACCCGAGTGTGAATTCTACCTATTCAAGCTTGATGAGGAGGGGCTGCCCACCTATCGGCCGATGGACAGGGGTAGCTATCTCGATGTCGCCCCCCTGGATAAGGGCGAGAACGTCAGGCGGGAAATCTGCTTGACGCTGGAACAGATGGGTTTCTATACCGAGCGCAGCCACCATGAGTCAGGCCCGGGCCAGCATGAGATCGATTTCAAGTACGGCTCTCCGTTGGAAGCGGCCGACAACTTCATCACCTTCAAATCGGTAGTGAAGACCATTGCCGACAGAAGCGGACTATTTGCTTCTTTCCTGCCGAAACCCTTGGCACAGGAAAGCGGTAGCGGGCTGCATATCAACCTTTCCATCACCCATGAAGGTCAGCAAAGCAAAATCCTCGAACAGCAGATGACAGCCGGTATTCTCAATCGTATCAACGAGATTTCCCTGTTCCTAAATCCGTTGGTCAACTCCTATGAAAGGCTGGGCTGCTTCGAAGCTCCCCGGTATATCGGTTGGGGGAGGGCAAACCGCTCGCTGTTGATACGGCTTCCCCAAACCACCGGCGAATACCGAAGAATCGAGGTGCGTTCGGCCGACCCTGCCTGCAATCCTTACCTTGCCATAACCTTGCTGCTCAATGCAGCCTTGGAAGGGATTCAGAATCATATGGTATCCGATGAGGAGTATATCGGATCGGCCTACCAGAAGCAGTGTGGAAAAACCCTGCCTCCGTCACTCATCGATGCAATTGAACTGGCAAAGAACAGCGAGTTTGTCTCTTCCATTATTCCCAAGCGTCTGCTCGAATATTTCTTGGAGGCCAAGCTCGCCGACTGGCGTGCGTACGAGGATGCAGGCGACAAACACCTGGCAAGCCGCATCCCCTACTTCATGACTACCTAGGGAGGAAACGTGATGCGCGTTCTAGTGGTTTCGTCGACAGAAAAGGGATGTGAATCCCTTTGCAACCTCATCGAAGAGCATGAGGGTCGAGTCGACATCACAAAATGCCAAAGCGCATCCCAGGCCAGACGCATCATTCTTGACTCCGAGCTGGATCTGGTACTCGTCAATGCCCCGCTGGGTGATGAATCCGGCGAAGAGCTTGCCGTCATGGTTACCCAGCAGAGTCTTGCCACCTCGATTCTGGTGGTGAAAGCCGAATATTTTGAACAGGAACAGGCATTATACTCCAACCAAGGAATCCTGGTTGTTTCCAAGCCGGTCATCCGGCAGATGTTCTTTCAGGCCCTGAGTCTTGGCATGTCTATGCGAAAGCGTTTAGGAGCGATGCATAACGAGAATGAAAAACTCCATCGCAAGATTGAGGAGATCAAGCTCATCGACCGGGCAAAATGGGCCTTGATCGAAAACCTTGGCATGGATGAAACCCAAGCACATAGACATATAGAGAAACAGGCAATGGATTTGCGCAAGAGCAGATATGACGTTGCCTCGTTGATTTTGAAAACGTACGAAATGTAAATACCATGAGGAGTGAGCATATGGCCAAACATGTATTTGTGACTGGCGGGGTCGTTTCGGGCCTTGGCAAAGGAATAACCGCAGCTTCATTGGGGAGGCTGCTCAAGGCAAGGGGACTGAAAATCGCTGCACAGAAGCTCGATCCCTACATGAATGTGGATCCGGGAACGATGAGCCCCTATCAGCACGGGGAGGTGTTTGTTACCGAGGATGGCTCGGAGACCGACCTCGATCTGGGTCACTACGAACGGTTCATCGACGAAGACTTGAACAAGTTCTCCAACCTGACCAGCGGAAGGGTCTACTGGAATGTGCTTACCAAGGAGCGCAGCGGTGCCTACCTCGGTTCAACGGTACAGATCATCCCCCATGTGACCGGCGAGATCAAGGAGGCCATTTATTCACTGGCCAAGAAAACTGAAGCCGATGTGGTGATTACCGAAATCGGGGGAACCACCGGCGATATTGAGAGCCAACCCTTTCTGGAGGCGATCAGGCAGATCGGTCATGAAGTAGGCCGTACCAACTGCCTCTTCATTCATGTCACTCTGGTTCCCTTTTTAAAGAGCAGTGCCGAGCATAAGAGCAAGCCCACCCAGCACTCGGTCAAGGAGCTGATGGCCTCCGGGATTTTCCCCGATATCATTGTCACTCGTTCCGATGAGATCCTGGAAGAGAGCATCAAAGACAAGATCGCCCTCTTTTGCAATGTGAAGCGGGACTGTGTCATCGAGAACAGGACAGTACCGGTGCTCTATGAGGCGCCCTTGATGCTGCACGAAGAACAGCTGGACACCATTGTCTGCAGGGAGCTCAACCTCACGACCAAGGAACCGGAACTTGGCGAATGGGAGGCGATGCTCAGTACAATCAAGGCAGCGCAAAAGCATGTACGCATCGCCCTGGTCGGCAAGTACATCCAACTCCACGATGCCTACCTTTCTGTAATGGAAGCACTCAAGCATGCATCTTGGGCTTTGGGATCCCAGGTGCAGATCGACTGGATAGACAGCGAGCAGGTAACCGAGGGTTCAGTAGACCAACTTCTTTCACAGGCCGATGGAATCCTGGTTCCCGGCGGCTTCGGGGACAGGGGAATCGAAGGCAAAATTTTGGCCGCCCGCTATGCCAGGGAGCACAAGGTTCCCTACCTCGGGATTTGCCTCGGTATGCAGATTGCCGTCATTGAGTATGCACGCAGCATACTTGGCTATGCGGATGCCCACTCCAGTGAGTTCAATCCCGACTCCCAGCATCCGGTCATTGCCCTGATGCCCGACCAACGGGGAAATATTCCCAAGGGGGGAACCATGCGGCTGGGTACCTATCCGTGTGTAATTTCTGATAACACCAACATGAGCAAGGCGTATAAGGGTCAAAGGATTATTGCGGAGCGGCACCGCCACCGCTATGAGTTCAACAATGATTTCCGTCAGGAACTTATTGAGAAAGGCTTGATCATCAGTGGCACCAGCCCTGATGGGACACTGGTCGAGGCAGTTGAGCTGGCGGACAATCCATTCTTTGTGGGAGTGCAGTACCATCCGGAGTTCAAGAGCCGTCCGAATAGGCCCCACCCGCTTTTCAGCCTCTTCATTGCTTCTTCGTTAGGCCTTACGAGTTGACAGTTTTGCCGCTCTGCAGTAGGTTTGTGTATGCAAATCTGGGGGCCATAGCTCATCTGGTAGAGCGACTGGTTCGCAATCAGTAGGTGGAGGGTTCGAGTCCCTTTGGCTCCAGTGACACCCGTTTTCCTTACTAGGAAGACGGGTGTTTCTCATTTGATTGGATTTTAGTCTGAACTCAATAGGCCCACGAAATCATCGATCACCTGCAAAGCAGCTGCATCATCCCATGTTTTTGTGAGACCAGCAATCGCTGTTCCATTGGCATCGCCTACGGTTCTGGTGATTCGGAGGCACCAATCACTAGTTGTGCCCCACAGAGCGGCTTTGAGTGTTGCGAAGACTTGAGCTAATGTTGGAGAACTCATTTCATCGAGAGCGTCCATCGCATCAGATAAAGCGACCAATGAGCTGTTTGCAAATGGTCGGACTTCAATGGTTATAATCTGAGGTATTCGTTTGGAAACATTAGTCCCGGTAAAGGCAAGATTCATCACCCCGCTGTACTTCAGCTCCCCGCTTAGTGCTCCCGTAACCGATGGTGTTGTGGTGATATCGGTTTCAATCCCCAGATCTGCAAACAAACTATAGTCATACTGCAATCGTTGGGTGAGAGATGAACCCAGGCCATAGAATGCAGGATCTGCATCTGATGTTACGTTTCCTGAAAGAGCAATATGGCCATCCATCTCCAGCAATTGTTCTGGAGCTCCACTTTCGGCCAAGATATAAATCAATTGAGAAAGAGAGGAAATCTCACCTTCCGAAAGTATATCGAGATAGTTAATAAGAAAATTTACAATAACCCCCGAATCTGTATCAATAGAGAATCCTTCATCCCGAAGCTTAAATTGGCTTTCAGCCTCTATCGACCTAGGATTGAATACAGCAGTTGAGTCGTAATCTGTTACATCAGAAGAATCAAATGCATCAAAAGCATCGAAGGTCATCGCGATACCCTGAAGGAACAAGAGCAAGTTGTTCTTGATAGGATACGCTGTTTCCCAAGTAGAACCTGTGTATGCTTCATATTCACTACCCCAGGCAGGAACATCCGACAAATCTACTGCCTCATAGGCATGTACAACAAATTCCGGTTCCGGCTCCGGTGTAGGATCTGGTGGTTGGGTTTCATTTGAGCAGCCCATAAATGCAAATGCTGCAATCAACATGAAAACAATAAGAATGCTCGCAATCTTTCCGATTCGATTCATAGATTCCTCCAATATTGTGTCCACCTAATGGTGGAAATCATCCAATACAGGAGACGAATACGGCATGTGGTGGACAAGAAGGAGTAAGGTATGGGTCTCAGCACACAAAGTATAGAGCCGATGCGAGTTTTTTGTAAAGAGATTTGTCGCTATTAGCAATTTTCTCATAAACAAAAAGAATTTGCATTAGGGAAACACAATACAGAAAAATGTTTTCTGTTTTGTCTTATATTTCTTTGTAATATAAATTTTTATATAGTGTTTTATAGAGCTCTAACTGCGAAACACATACGCATAATAAAACCCTCCGCCCTGGAGGGTTCTTTGGCTACTCAGGGTTATTTCCTTCGGTTATTCCCCTTCTTCACCACCACAGCCTCATGGTACCACTGAAGAAGAAAACCGTCAATTTTTTCTTTTTGTCTCATATGGTTTGTTCTTGACAATACTGTATGTCATACATTATTGTAGAGCCATGAAAGAAGAGCCTATCCTAACGAACCTTATCACTGAACTGAAACGAGGCACCTTGACCTTGTGCGTACTCAGCCAGCTTGAAGAAAAGCAATATGGGTACTCTCTGCTGCAGGTGCTATGCGACAAACACATCGCCATCGAAGCCAATACGCTGTACCCGTTGCTGCGACGGCTGGAGACCCAGGGTCTGTTGGAAAGCAGTTGGGATACCACCGAAGCACGGCCTAGAAAGTTCTACTCCCTAAGCAGCAAAGGGAGAACCATACTTGGTGAACTTGCCTCTGCCTGGAGAGAACAAAACACACACATCAATGCACTTCTCGGGGAGGAATCATATGCATGATCTCATTACACGATATGTAGAGGAAACAGTACGGAATCTGCCGCCAAAAGACAGAACTGAAGTTGCTTTGGAGCTTGAGGCGAACATCCAGGATATGCTTGGTGGGGATACATCGACAGAAAAAGTCGAGGAAACCCTGCTCGCCCTTGGATCGCCGGCAACACTTGCCCGCCAATACCGGAGCAAGGAACGCTACCTCATCGGCCCCGAAACGTTTGACTTATACCTCATGGTACTCAAGATTGTAAGCTTGGTGGTAGGTCTGGTTACTATGATGATCACCTTCGTCTCAATGTTCTTTGCTTCTGAACCGACGAGCATAGGCCTTATGATTTCCAAGGTACTGGCTTCGGTTTTCTCCGCCCTCACGAGTTCGTTCCTCTGGGTTACCATCACCTTTGCCATTATGTCCTACTACCAAGTCAATACAGCATTGGAGGAGTGGGATATCAAGGCCCTGAGGTCGCTTGAAGCCGTCCCGACACGTCTCATCAAGAAGGGCGACAGCATCGGGGACATGGTCGGACTCTCCATATTCTTCGTGCTGTTGCTAGTGATGTATAACCGTCCAGAGCTCATTGCAATCTATCGCAAGGAAGCAGCTCCCATTCCCCTGTTTATTGCTGATGCTCTCAAGCCGTATATCATTGGATGGATGGTCACAACAATTCTGACATTCAGCGTTGCCGTCATGAAGTACGCCAAGAGAATCTGGAAAACCTCACTATTTGCTCTCAGTGCTCTGGCTGACCTGTTGGGATTGTGTTACTTCATCTTCCTCAGCACCCGCTGGAAGATTTACAACCCTGCATTTCTGAACGTATTTCCCGCTAGCATGGACCGATGGCAAATCATCATCAAGGCAGCCTGTGTAGTACTGTTGATTCTTACGATGATCAGCCTCGGTGATGATGCATATACCGTCTTTAGGCGAACGAGACCGAACGTATCTGAGAAAGCACCTGCTCGGTAATCTGGCGTGACTCCTGGATGAATGGATTGTCATCCAGGCTGCCCAGTACGGCATCGCGTTCTGCAAGGTTGCGGTAGGTACTCTCACGGAAACGGTTGTTGAAATCCTTCTCCTTGGTCTTGAATACCTGGCTTTCAATGTTCAACCGTATTTTGGCAACGTTCTGTACCAAGTCCTGCCACTGAGCGTCATTGATCTGCTTGGTGTCGAGGGCTTGGTAGAGGGTAGCCAAAGCATGGATGGCCCGGTCTTGCTCATAACTGGCAAACCAGACGTCATAGATTTGGTGTACTTCATTCCAGCTGAGAATGGCATTGTTCTTCAAATCGCTCTTCAGCTTCTCCACTCTGAACTCAGGAACAAGCTGTCCCCCCACGTTCAGCCAATCTTCACGTTTGATGGTCTCTTTCTCCTGGAAGCAAGCAATGCTCTGTTTGGTGGCAAGACAATAGGAGGAGAGCGTCTTCACTCCGTAGTAAAGCAACATTTCCTGGTATGCCTGATACGCTTCCACAACTTTCAGAATTTCCACCGGCTCATTGCCGTTCTCAAGACCCCAGGCATATACATGCAGGGAACTTACTTCGGATGGCTTGGAAAGCAAAAGTTCCCTCCCCATTTGCGTCAAATCTTTCTGCTCCTTCGTGGAGGCATGAGCTCGGTTGTAGTTCTGGGCAACCCAAAGACAGATCAGATCGCACGCCTTGAATATCTCGTTGACCGTATCGGGAGCCAAATACTCAGTCTCGATGTGCTGACGAATGACCTTACGCTTGTCCCGCTTGCGGTACTTGTAGCTGTTGCGCTCCAAAGCATAGAGGTTGTACATCCACCAATACGCAGGCATTACAACGCGTCGGCTCTCCTTGGTATCGGCACTGAGCAGGCTGAATGGCAGGGGTATGTTCAGTTCATGCGGATAATTGCCCTTGGTGATCAGAACATAGCTGGCAAATTTGCAGTCGTACTTGAGTGTACTGGAAAGTGCCGGCCAGAAACCGCGGCCCGCAACCATCTCCCCATCGTTTCCCCTACTATTGTGATTCGACCCAATATTGGCTCCGGCAGCCATGTTCGACTGGCCCATGATCAAGCTGGCAATAAGAAATGAGTTGTTGTGGTGCTGTTCATGACCTGAGAACACAAGGTTGCTTAGCAGCTCGCAACAACTAACGGTGGAGTTGTCCCCAAGGAAGGAGTGGATCAAACGCGCTCCATACTTGAGATTGCAGTTGTCCCCCATGATGAATCGGATGGCCTTGCAACCGTAGAAAATGCGCGACCCGGAACCGATGATACCGTTGACCAGTTCCACGCCCTCCCCGATCTGTATCGATTCTGCAAGGGTGGACCGCAGCATCAGGTTCTTCAGCTTGTTCGCTCCCTTTATATAGGAACCAGGGCCCATCCAGACATCCTTGATGGTATCGCAAGACTTGACGACCGACTGTTGTCCAACAAAGCCGTAGTAACCACGCCGCTTGTCCATCGTCTTCTCGGTAAGCTCTTCAAAGGTGCGCATCAGCGCTTGGTCATCACGATAGGTACCCCAGAGAAACGCATCAGAGGGAAGAATGCCATCGAAGGGACGAATGGTTCTTCCTCCCGCCTCATTCATAATATCGATGGTGATGCGTACATCCTCATCCTCACCTTCCTTAAGGATGCCGCTGCCGAACTTGGCGTGGTTGGTGGTCTGCATCTCACCGATGCGATAGAGAATGACATGGTGATCGATAATGTAATGACTGAGGTAGGCACAGTCCAGAATGGCGCAGTGGTCACCGATGTCACAGCTGACAATCCGGCTGTTGGCAATACCGACAGGAACACTGAAATCGTGGAAACTGACTATGCTTTTATCCATTTTACCAATGCGGATCAAGCCATAGAATTCACTGTTGCGAATCAGGGAAGTGTCGAAAGGATCGGTAACCAGCACATCCTCCCAACAAGGCGAAGAGTTAAGGTTGTCTTCCAAATCTTTGATTTCGCTCTCTCGTAAATGTCGGTATGAAGAGCTGCTTCTCTCATTCTGCTGGTCTCTGAGATAATACTCATCCTTTCCTTCAGGGAGAAAGGGAGCTGTAATGAAATCGTAGCCAAACCGTGCCTGGTCGAGGGTGATTACTTTGTCATTCATTGCATAAGTATAGCAACACCTTTTCGACTGCACAATAAATATGGCCTAGGCTGTGCTGCAATTATGTACGTTCCTTATCCTAATCTATGCAAGTAATATTCATTTCCGATTCGATTGCAGCCATGCCGACAATGCGTGTAATTGCAACCGCTTTCTTCTTGAATTTCAAGAAAATATTCACATTGAGTCTGTATCCTCCCGTATAAAGAATACATATTGTATGCAAAAATCATTACAGGTTCTTGGCAGGCGGCTTGCGCGCTGAAGCTGGATATACTACGATGAGTCCACTATGGCTGACTATGACTTATCTCCAAGGATGAAACGGCTGGTCGCCCTGATAAACAAGATCGCTATTACGGATCCTGAAGGGCTGACTCCCAAACGCATCGAAGAGCTGAACGATATATCGATTCCCAATAATATCCTGATCCGCAAACTTCTAGGCAAGAGTGCGAGGAACATTGCGACCAAAACCTTCATCATACCTGTCACCGAGGGAATGGTTACCGGATATTTCTTTGAACGACAAGGCTCGCGGGGTATAAGCGACCTGACCCCCTTGATCATCTTCTACCACGGAGGCGGCTGGGTTTGGGGCAACATGGACCTCTACAACTTCCTCTGTGCCCACCTGGCCGATATCACCGGAGCAGCAGTGCTTTCGGTCGACTACCGTCTGGCTCCAAAATACAAATTCCCCACTGCCGTTGAGGATTGCTATGACACCCTGCTGTGGGCTGCCTCAGGTTGCAGATACTGGAAAACCGACCCTGACCGCATTTACTTGGTGGGTGATAGTGCCGGGGGAAACCTTGCCGCCGTGGTGAGTCGACTTGCCCGTGACCGCAAAGGCCCTGCCATAGCAGGCCAAGTCCTGCTTTACCCTGTCACCGACGGGCGTATGCGGACAACCAGCTATGAGAAGTACAAGGATTCACCGACGTTGACTGACAAGCAGATGGCCTTCTTCATCAACAACTACCAACGAGAGCCGAAGGACATTCTCAGTCCCAGCTTCTCTCCGCTTCTCGGCAAGGATCACAGCAGGCTTCCCCAGACACTGATCATCGGAGCCGAATTCGATCCTCTGCACGACGACGGGATGCTCTATGCCGACGCCCTCGCCTCAGCCGACACCCCGGTCAAATACCTTGAGGTGAAGAAGACCGTCCATGGTTTCATCAACTACCCAAAGGCTACCGGCACCGAGGAGACTGAATGTGCAATCATCCAGTTCATAGGCGGCAGACCAGTCGAGCAAGTATCCCTGATCAGTCGCAAAGAGCTTGCAAAAGCTCAGAAAAAAGAACTGAAGATGATCAGGAAGCAGAGCAAGCTTTATGTGGATGCACAGATAGGTTAGATTAACGTTAATCCTCTTTTTTGGGATTATCTTGGGGTTATTCGCGTACTTTTTCTTGATAACCCCCTGTTGCGTGTTAACCTTAACCCATGAGCATCCTCCTAAAAGACATTGCACAGGCGACAGGCTTTTCCATCAATACCGTCTCAAGGGCCATGCGCGCAGACCCCAAAATCTCTGTGCAGACAAAAGAACTCATCCAAAAGAAAGCCCAGGAATTGGGCTATATACCCAACTCGGTAGCCGCAAGCATGCGCTCAAACCATTCCAAAATGGTAGGTATCATCAGTGCAGACTCTGCCAACCCATTTTTTAGTGAAGTGGTACGCGGCATCGAGGAAGCGGCAACCAAGGCTGACTATCACATCCTGTTGGCAAGTACCGAAGAATCGGTGAAAAAAGAAGCCGACCTGATCAAAATGTTCCTCTGCCGCAAGGTTGACGGCATTATTTCCATGCCCGTCTTTGATAATAGCAATTCGCATCTGGATCTTTATCGCAACCTCAAGATTCCTTTTGTATTCCCCGGCCGTCGTTTGGAAGGTTTGGTGAACCACAGCATCCTGCACAGCGACCGCGACGGACAGAGAAAGGTGATCGAGCACCTGATCGCCAACGGCCATCGCAGAATTCTCTACATTGCCGGCCCGAAGAAGGTGAGCAACACCATCGACCGCCTTGCCGGAGTAGCCGAAGCATATGCAAACAATGCCTTGGAAGTAGACCCCGACTACATCGTCGAAGCCTCCGGCCATATCGAGGACGGGTACTACCTGACCAATCAGGCGCTCAATCGCGGGCTGGGGTTCACTGCAGTGGCTTGCTTCAACGACATGTTGGCCATGGGAGTACTCAAAAGTCTGTATGAGAACAACCTCAAGGTCCCCAACGACATCGAGGTGTTCGGCTATGACAACCTGTACATGAGCCAATTCATGCAACCCAGCCTCAGTACCGTGGATGTACCAAAGTACCGTCTTGGCTATGTTGCCATGGAGACCCTGCTTGCTCACATCCAGGATTCCAACCTGGAGTATATAACCAAGGATTTTCCCACGAGATTGGTCTTTCGGGAGACAACTCGGTAGGAAATATTCGCACTGTATTGTGTTCCAATTAAGGAGGTTCACATGAAAAAGAGACTTGTTTTGGTAGCGCTCGTAGTTTTGTTGGCTTCGAGTGTGCTGTTCGCCCAGGCTGCAGCAGAGCAGAAGAAGGAAGGACCGATCGAGATAACCTTCTGGTCGCTGTTCACCGGCGGTGATGGTGAATTCTTTGACGCCATGGTCGATGAATTCAATGCATCACAGAGTGAGATTGTCATGAAGAATGACATGGTGAAGTTCGACAATTACTACACCAAGCTCACCACTGCCCTTGCAGCAAAAACAGCCCCCGATGTGGTAGTCGTCCATCAGGGAAACTTGCTCAACTATGTTCCCAGCGGATCATTGCTGGCTCTCGACTCGTATGCAAGTGATGCGATGCTCGCCGACTTCCAGAAGGCTCCTCTGGATGCCTGCCGTTTCGATGGCAAGCTCTTCAGCCTTCCGTTCGACGTCCATCCGATCGTCATGTACTACAACAAGGACCTGATGGCGAAGGCCGGTATCAGCAAGGTTCCCCAGACTGCCCAGGAGTTCATCGATGCGTCGATGAAGATCAAGCAGGTTACGGGAAAATGGGGTATGGCAATTGATAATACCACCGGTGTATACAAGGCCTATACCCTTGCCCGCCTGTTCATGTCCATGGTCGCCCAGCAGGGTGGAAGCCTCTTGACCGCCGATGCCAAGGCACCGAACTTCAACAATGCCTATGGTGAGGTAGCTCTGAAGTGGTTGCAGGATCTGGTACACCAGTACAAGGTCAACCCCGGTGAGCTCGACTACGATGCAGCCATGAACACCTTCAAGCTTGGGGATGCAGCTTTCTACTTCAACGGCGTCTGGGCAACCGGTACCCTTGAGCAGACTGCAGGCCTGAACTTCGGCGCTGCTCCGCTTCCGGCCATCATGGGCGGCGAAGCTGCATGGGCTGGTTCACACACCTTGGCAATCCCGGTACAGAAAAACCAGGATCCCAAGCGCGTTGAAGCTGCCATGAAATTCATCGATTGGATGACCTCCCATGGTGAGATGTGGGCAAAAGCAGGCCACATCCCCACCCGCAAGAGCGTTGCCGCCAAGAGCGAAATGAAGGCTCTGCCGTACCGTGCAGACTATGCTGCCGCTGCAGCCTTCGCCCTTCCGACCCCGCGCACTGCTGCTTGGGAGGAAATCTATGGGACACTGAGCGACAAGCTCGAGTTTGCGGTAACCAAGAACCAGAATCCGAAGGCAGCACTTGCCGATATGGAACAAACGGTTAAGAATATTATCGCATCGTACTAAGCATCTTTTCTCCCTTCCCCCTTTTGGGGGGAGGGATTTCCTGTGGAGGGCTTTGCCATGATACCCGGAAATAAAGACACCCGTGATGGAATAGCGTTCAGCCTTCCCTTTCTTGCTGTCTATATCGCTTTCATGATCTACCCCTTGCTTTCAGGGTTGTATATCAGCTTTTTCAAGTGGGATATTCTCTCCACCGCCTCATTCATCGGTCTGGACAACTATAAAGTGCTCTTCAGTGATGAAAAGTTCTATTCATCGCTATGGCACACCCTGCAGTTCGTACTGATGACTACTCCTTCCCTGCTTTTGGTTGGGTTTCTGATGGCTTTGGCCATCACCGGAAAGTCACCATTGAAGGGCTTGATGGAAAATGTATTCTTCTTCCCCTACATCTTTTCCATGACGGTGGTTAGCACCCTGTGGGCTTGGATCATGCAAAAGGACTGGGGTGTACTGAACCAAATTCTCAGGCTGCTGGAAAAAAGCCCCATCAGCTGGCTGACCAATGAGAACTACGCCATGTGGTCGGTAGGCCTGACCACCCTGTGGTGGACTGCAGGCTTCAACATGGTCCTCTTTGGGGCCGGCATCAAGCAAATTCCCAAGGAAATCTATGAATCAGCCTCAATCGATGGCGTAACCTACTGGCAGGGAGTGAGGCATATCACCATCCCCTTGGTTTCATCCACCACGGTTCTCTGCCTGATTCTGCAAATCATTGCCTCGTTCAATGTCTTTGGACAAGTCTATGTCATGACCGGAGGTGGTCCGCATGGAACAACACGGGTATTGGTCCAATATATCTACGAAACCGGATTCAAGTATTACAAAATGGGCTATAGTGCTGCGATGAGTTACATCCTCTTTTTGATTATCATGCTGGTAAGCGTGCTGCAGTACACACTGCTTGGCAGGAAGGAGAGGGCATGAAAACCAAAAAAATCCTCATCAGGAGCATGGAACTCCTGTTCATCGCCCTCTGGGTCTTTCCCCTTGCTTGGATGCTCATCACCAGCCTCAAGCTTGAAGAGGAGGTCATTACCAAGACCTTCACATTCTGGCCGCAGAATCCCAGCTTTGCCAACTACATCAAGGCTTTCACTTCTACCTATATCGTCAACTGGATGGGCAACTCCTTCGTCGTCTCCCTCTTTGCCATGATCCTCACCCTGGCCGTCGACGCCCCGATCGCCTACGCCTTTGCAAAAATCCCGTTCAAGGGACGCAATGTCCTGTTTTGGATTGTCATGGGTGGTATGATGGTTCCCTTCCAGGTCCTCATCGTCCCGTTGTATTTGCAGTTCAACTCCTACGGATTGGTCAACACACTCGCTGCAGCATACCTTCCAAGGATTGCACTACCGATAGGAATATTCATCCTCAAGCAGTTTTATGAGGGCATCCCCTCCGACTTGGAGGAGGCAGCGTTCATCGATGGGGCAAATCGGGCACGGATTTTCTATAAAATCATTCTGCCGCTCGGCCAATCTGCAATGGCAACGGTAATCATCCTTTCCTTCATCAACGCATGGAATGACTTCCTGTGGCCTCTGATCGTCATCAACGACACCATCAAGTACACCATCACCGTTGGCATCGCAAACTTCCAAGGAACCCACGGTACCCAGTACTCTCTGATTATGGCAGGAGCCGCTGTTGCCTCCATACCCCAAATTGTGTTCTATGTCTTCTTCAGGAAGAAAATCATCGCGGGTATCGCAACCAGCGGAATGAAAGGATAAACCGTATGCACATACTCCAAATCTCATCAGAGAAGGTGGAACTATTCACTTCTGAATCGTTTTGCATGCTTAGCTATACCCTGACGTACGAGGGAAAGCGCCAAATTCCCTCCTCCCTCACTCTTCATGAAACCAGCATTACAGCTGAATTCGGGGCATTGGGCACCATCGAGGACCATATAGAGCAGCAAGGGGATTTGCTTATTCTTGCAAGAACCTGGAACTTGCTCAAGAAGGGCTCGTACAGGCTGCAAGCCTCCTTCTCCTATCAGGACGAGGAGCTGGACAACACGTTGTTCATCCCCGCCCTGTGGTATCAGGACAACAGCAAAGGCAAGGGGTGCTTTCCCTCCCTGGAAAAGTCGGAAAGCTGGTCCTTTCTCGAAACGAGAATGAGCATCCCCTGTTGTGCACAGCTATCCAACGGCAAACGCCTCTTCAGCTGTGCAACCGAACCCTCTTGTGATGAAAAGTTTGTTGCTTCGGTGACCACCGAGCGGCATGGACTGATACTCTCCATTCCTGGTAGTGAATGGCCGTTCAGCTACCAAGGCAAGCAATCCTTGGTCGATACTTCCCACGCGCCCCTTCCTTTTCTTGCCGTTCCAGAAGAAGGCTTGACCTATACAAGAACGTTCTACCTCGCCAACCAACACAATAAAAGCAGTGCTGAAGGCTATTGTTCTTTCGTCGAAGAGCTGAACCGCCATAGTACACCCGATACGAGCCGCGGCCTTTGCTGGGAGCTGTGGTTTGAGTACAAGCTCACCCGGCTGATCAATCTTGTACAGAAACATGATCAGGGACTTGCCTACCTTGCTATGGGAGAAGGGAATGCCGAGGTGCAGGATGTCTATGCATTCACCAGTGCCTCTTTTCTGGTTAAAAGCCTGCAGGGGGCCAATGAACTTGCCAGCTTGACATACTACAAGCCCAAGACTCAGGCCCTCACCAGGGCAAGAGCTGATCTTGCTGCCAAGTTCTCAATCCCCAACGACCAATTCCTTCTTGCCGAAACAGCAAAACGAATCGGCGACTTTTTCTTGCAGGCCGAACGCAGCGATGGGGTTTTTCAAGACAACTATGATCTGGTACGCAATATCTGGGGAGGGTATTTGGGCATCGGCGAGCACCCTGAGTTCAAGTCGATGGTCAACAGCCGCTGCAACGGGGAGGCCATGAAGCAGTATGTACTGCTCTCCCTCACCCTTCGCAATCTTGGTTTCGAGGAAGGGGCCTTCATCTCCTTGACGCGCAGGGTCGCCCGTTTCTACTGCGAGGCGCAGCTCTCATCCGGCTCGTTCGGACGCTGGTGGACAGAAAAGGGAAAGCCCGGGGATATCCAGGGAACCAACGGTGCGTACATCGGCTCGTTTTTCTGCACCCTCATTCCCCTTCTCAATGACGACGACCCCTTGAAAGCAGACTTGCTCAGTGCAGTGCATCAGGCATACTCCTACTATAGTGAGTTGGCTTACGAAGGGGCGTTCTATGGTGATACACTGGATGCCGACTCCTGTGACAAGGAAGCAGGGATGGCCCTGCTCTCATTCTTCCTCGACCTCTACAGCCTCGAACACGACAAACGACTTTTAGAGAGTGCAAGACTGGCCGCCCAGTTCATTGTTCAATGGATTTGGCAGTGCAACTCCTTCCTTCCCAAAGACAGCATGCTCGGCCAAAGACACTTTCACACACGCGGAATGACCTCCGTCTCGGTAGCCCACCACCACCTTGACTTCTATGGCATGGCCATCGCCTATGAGTTTTTGCGCTTCGCTTCTTGGACAGGCGATATGTTTTACCAGGACCAGGCCAAGCTTATGATCGAGGCCTGCAGGCAACTGGTAGCAACCGAAACAGACCAACTTGGACGCGACGATACCTTCATTGGATGGCAGCCGGAGCAACTGAACCATACTGCATGGGAGTACTTCAACCGTTCTCACGCCATGCAGGGCTACTACGACATCGACATTGCCTGGGTCACCGTCCTGACTCTCGGCTCTTTTCAAATGATTAAGCAAGAATTCCCCTTCATGCTTGAGGAGTAACAGATGCAACGAATCAGTCTCATTACCTTGAATTTGTGGAATACTGAGTATTGGGAACAACGAAGAACGTGTGTTGTTTCCTTTGTACAGACCTTTCATGCAGATATCTACTGCTTTCAGGAGGTCCGTGAACAGACCTTATGCGTTCTGGACTCTGCTCTCAGCGAATACCAGCGCATCGAGGGACCCGAAGAGGGCTGGAGGTGCGAGAATTCCATCTATGTAAAGAAAAGCCTCTTCACCGTCCTTGACTATGGGAGGGTGGATTTACAGATGCCGGAAATCCATCGGGGCGTCTTCTGGGCACGCCTCAGAACAACCGATAACCGTCCCCTGTTCGTCGCCACCATGCACCTTACCCACCAGCTCAATGCCGATGAACTCAGAACAGGCATAGGCTACCGCCATGGAGAAGCTCATAGGGCAGCCAAGGCTTTGAATAGTCTGATCGGTGATGACGATGCCATCATTTGCGGTGACTTCAATGATCCGGTACATCCTGCCAGAATCTTTTCTCAAGAAGCCGGCTTTACCGAAGTGTTCACCGCTTTGGGGTTGTGTGCCCCGGTCACCTTCCCGTGTCCCTACTTGAGCAATGAAGGCTTTCTGGTTGAGGCAATCGATAAAATCATGCTGCGCGGCAACATCAAACCGGTTCTTGCCACCAGTCCCCAATACACCATTGTGGGGGGAGTGCTCTCCGACCACTGGCCGGTAGCAGCCGTACTGGATATCGGCCTTTAGCGCTTGAGAAAGCCAAAAAGTCTTGCATGAGAAGCCTCCTTCACACTTTCAGAAGGAGGTTTTGGTTTCTCTGAATCACCGAACACCGAGAGGATCAGAGGATACAATGCTTGGGCAAGAGAGGCATGGCCATCCTTATCCATATGCAGTTGGTCGATCGGACTGCTCGCTGCCACTTCGGCTGCATCGAAGAAAAGTACATGCTGCTCTTCTGCCATTGCCTTGATGGGGGCGCTAAGACGTTTGCTCAATACTGCTGAGCGTGCGTCGTAGGAAGCGAAAATTGAAGTCTCAATATCATCTCCGATATGAATCGGGGAAATGACCAGGACTTGGGGAACGGGATACCCGTTTCCATAGGGATGATTTTTTACCGTGGTGATCAACTTCTCCAGCCCCTTGGCGATTACCCGTTCATTGGCGGAGAAGAGGAATTTGCAGTCGTTGGTGCCCAGGCTGAGAATGACCAAGTCAAGCGGACGATGACTCTGCAAGGAGACTGGAAGGTACTCCAAACCATTGCGCTTGGGTTCCAGGGGGTCGTCAAACACCGTGGTTCTTCCCCCAAGACCTTCCTCGATGATGCGGTACGAGGGACCAAGCATCGTAGAAAGAAGGCCAGTCCAGCGGACATCGGCTTCCCACCTTCCCCCGCTGGGGTTGGTACCGAAAGTGTTGGAATCACCATAACAAAGAATTGTGTGCATGCAAGCAGTGTACCAAGAGATGGCTCTTAGCAAAAGTAGGTTGGATACGTTTCTCGAATTGCCTGTTCGTCGATCTTATACCGGGAAAGATGTTTCTCCATCAGTTGCTCTGCCACACTCGTATTCCGGTCGGCCAATGCTTGGACAATCGCCTGGTGGTCGCTCACAATCTTGATGTCCTTTACTGCACTCAGGCTCATGCTGCGCACCCGGTCGAAATGGACGGTAAGGCCTTCCATCATCCACCCGTAGCACTGTACCTTGTCAGCCAGTAAAAACAGCAAGGCATGAAACTGATTGTCCAGTTCGAGTAATTTCTCGGGCTTCGAATGTTCCACATAAAAACTCTGCAGCCTTAGGTTCTCCTGTAGAGAGGACAAGTCGAGCTTCTTTTCACTGCTACAAATAAGTTTGACCACTTCACGCTCAAGAACCAAACGCAAAAAACGGGACTCTTCTACCATGCCGTAGTCGATACAGTTGATGCGGCTACCCTTCTGCGGCAGGATCTCAACGATACCCACGCGGCTCAGTTCGATCAGGGCTTCCCGCACAGGGGTGCGCGAAATACCCAGCTGGGCGGCGATCTCATTCTCGCTGACCATGCTCCCGGGAGCGAGGTCCAGAGAAATGATATTCTCCTTCAATACCCGCAAGGCATATTCAGAGGCTGTTTCCTTCGGTCGTTTCACTTCAACAATCATGACATCTACCTAGCATGAGGGTGCCCTTTCGGACACCCTCGAAACTTCACATAGGTTATTGGATAGCAAGCATCTTATCGATGAAATTGTTCCAGCCTTCACCCTTTGCACGATACTCTGCGAGCATCGGACTGCAGGCTGCGACCCACTTGGCGCGGTCGGTCGGCTGATGGATGGCAACACCCTCGGCTCTCATTTTCTCCAAGGAAGCCTTCTGGTCCTGGTCGTCGATGATTGCCTGGTAGGCTGCGGCCTCATCTGCTGCCTGGCGAACAATGGTCTGCAGATCGGAGGGCAGTGAATTGAACCACTTCTCGTTGAAGAAGTAATACGTGCAAGCGATGATGTGGTCGGTGATGGTCAGGTTCTTTGCAACATCCTGGAACTTCATCGAGTTGATCATGCTCGGGGATGCTTCCATACCGTCAACGACACCAGTCTGCAAAGCGGTGTAAATCTCGTTCCAGTCCATGGTGGTACCGGCAGCACCAAGGTGCTTGAACATGCTGATGTACACTGCATTGGGACCGCGCATCTTCATGTTTGCAAGATCCTCAAGCTTGGTGACAGGCTTCTTGGTCAGCATATGCCTGGAACCCTGGCTCTGGCCTGCGAGGGCGATGAAACCATACGGCTGTACCAGATTGCTCACTTCACCTTCCAGACCCTTGAGAACTCTGCGGTAGTGATCGTTATCCTTGAAGATGTACGGGAACTCGAACATCATCAGCTGGGGAACCCAAGTGCCGGGACCGGTACCGGGAGCCGCAACGACCATCTCCAACGATCCAGTGCGTGCCATTTCAACCTGCTCGGCTTGGTTGCCAAGTTCAGAACCATAGTTGGCGGTTGCTACAATGCGTCCACCACTCTTTTCGTTGACCAATTCAACAAACTTCGTCAAACCACGACCAATCGTACCGGTACCTGCAAGGTTGGTGGAAGCTCGGAGTTTGTACGTCTCTGCTGCACCCTCCTTGGTTCCCTGTGCGAACAATGCTGTGCTAGCTAGGAGCACCAGTGCGAGCACCAAAATCAAGCTTTTCTTCATATCGAATCCTCCTACGTATTTTCTACCCGAAAACTTCGGGTTACGTGACATTTTTATGCGTTGAAATCCCGACCCAAGGTAATCTTGGAAGTCGAAAAGTTATCAACGCTCTTGCCCTTGGTATGGAACCTGGGCATTTTCTGGACCAACCCTTCCTTGGTATAGAAGGGGTCTGTGCTCTCTAGGGGAAGGTCTACCGGCCGTTGGAGCACGGCAGACTTGTAAATGGCATGGATCAACTCAATGGTCTGCCTTCCCACATTCCCGTCAAGGGCAAGTGCTTCTTTCTGCTCAATGGCCCGAAGGAAGTTCAGAAGCTGGGCCGGATGTCCTTCCAATTCCAGGGCAGGGAGCTCTTCATACCGCTTCTGGATCTGCTTCTCAAGCTCCTTGTTTTGCTCCGGAAAGCCATTGGGCAGACTGTTGTAGGAAGAAACACTGAAAGGAATGCTTATACTCGCCTTTTCTCCATTGATGACAATAGCCTGCTTCTCCCCATGTGAGACCAATGAGGAGGTGAAGTTGATCACCTTGTCCTCATACGTAAACACAGCAAAACCGATGTCCTCACACTCACTGTTGGTATGATTGATGTTGCTGATGAACGCCTGCACCTTCTTGGGCATGCCGAAGAGCATCTGCATCAAGTCCAGGTAGTGGACTGAATGACTGGTAAAAACCCCGCCCGCTTCCTGCTCCCACGTTCCGCGCCACCACAGGTCGTAATAGACGGAACCCCGCCACCACAGTGAATCGAAAGAGGCATGCACCACCTTGCCCAAAAGGCCTTCATCCATGATGCGCTTGGTGTTGTTCAGCTGGGTTTTCCACCGATTCTGACTCACTACGCACAGGAGCTTGTTATGCTTTTTTGCAGCAGCAATCATCTGGTCACACTCTTGGAGGCTGCTTGCCATCGGCTTTTCGACAATGACATGCTTGCCGCTCGAAAGTGCTTGGATTGCAACCGTGGCGTGCATATTCGGAGGCAGACAGATGCTGATCGCATCCAGATTTCCCTCATCGAGCATAGTCTGGATATCGGCATACGCCTGGGCATTGACCTTCTTGTCCGTGATTAAGGAATGGGCTTTATCCACAAAGGTATCACAGACGGCAACCACTTCACATAACGATGCAAACTGTAAAAAACTGTCAATATGTACCGCGGCGATAGCTCCCGCTCCTACTATTCCAATACGAATCATTGTCTCTCCTCTGAAATTCTTGTAGCCATTTTCTGGGCTGTAAGAGCCAGTTCCATGACATGCAGCGTATACTCTTGGGAAATAGCCAGTTCAGTATGATCGAGGCAGTCACGGATAAAACGCCCGAAGAAGGGAAACCCTACGGTGTTGTTGGCATCGAAACTGAATTCTCCCTTGCCATTTGCCATATATACGGTGTTGGGCGTATCAGACCGAGCAAGGTCCACATATTTTCTTAATTCTATATGCCCCTCGGTTCCCAGAATAATCGTTCTTCCATCGCCCCAGGCCCTCAGGCCGTCGGGGGTGAACCAGTCCACTCGGAAATACCCGGAGCTTCCATTGTCACAGAGCAAAGATGCATCGCCGAAATCTTCAAACTCGGGATAGTCGGGATTATTGTAGTTGGCAACCTTACTGGCAAGAACTTGGGCATGCTGTGCATTACCGTAGTGAAGAATTTGGTCGATCTGATGGCTTCCAATATCGGTAAGGATACCGCCGAACTTCTCTTTCTGGAAAAACCAGGTAGGACGGGTCGGCTTGCTCAGTCGATGAGGGCCCAAAACGATGGTTTGCACCACTTTTCCAATCGAACCATCTGCTAGTAGGGTATCGGCGAAGCTTGCAGCTTCTACATGCAAACGCTCACTGAAATAGATGCCAAAGCGCTTTCCACTGAGCTGCACTGCAGAACGAACAGCCTCCAGCTGGCTGAGACTCGTCATAGCCGGCTTATCGGAAAATGCATGCTTTCCCGCCATCAAAGCCTTGATGATGATGCTGCTTCGGTCGGAAGGTATGGCTGCTGTTGCCACCAAGTCTATTGAGGGATTATCGTAGATGGCTGCATCGGAACGTACCACCTTCGCCGTTGGGAAAGCTTTGACGAAGGCGGCGATTCTATTCTGGTCAGGGTCCCATACATGGGTGACCGTCGCCCCTGCCTCCACCAGGGCATTGCACATGCCATAGATATGGCCATGGTCAAGCCCGATGACTCCGATGGTGAACTCTCCAGGATTACATACCAAGCAGGATTTTCCTACCGGAGCATACATCTGTCCATCCTTACGTTGCATATAAGCCTCCTTCCTACACAATCAGCTTCGGAAGCAGCGTGACGATGGGTGGAATGAAGAAACTCAGAAGCACCACGATCAATACTGTTGCAATGAAGGGAATAAGGGGTTTCACCGCTTTATCGATAGGCAGGTTCGCCACACCACACGCGACAAACAGGAACGAACCAACCGGCGGCGTAATGGCTCCCACCTGCATCAGGATAACCATGACCACTCCGTAGTGAATGGCATCGAAACCGAAGGCATTACCGATGGCAAGTACGGTAGGAGCAAGCATGGCGATAAGCACCGTGGGGTCGAGGAACATGCCCAAAACAAAGATGACCACCATCAAAAACAGGGTACCTGAGATGGGACTGCCAATGGTATTGACGACAAAGTTCAGGACCTCGTTCTGAAAGCGCATGCGCACCAGAACATTGGAAAGGGCTGCGGCAGCGGCGATGGTAATCATAACGATGGCTGTGGTATGTCCGCTTGAGATCAGAATCTCAGGCATGTCCTTGATCTTCAATTTCTTAGAAATCACAAATCCATACAGCAATCCATAAGCAATTGCGATGACTCCAGCCTCGGTTGCCGTCACAATACCGGTTACAATTCCAACAATGATGATGATGGGCATTAACAAGGCACCAATGGAACCATAGAGGGAATGAATCAGTTTTTTCAAAGAAAATGACTTAGTGGGAATATTGTACTTACGTTTTGCATACACATAACGATTTACTCCCATCTGAAGCAAGGCGATCAGGACACCGGGCAGAACACCCCCCAAAAAGAGCCGGCTCACCGGAATCTCGGTATAGTAGGAATAGAGAATCATGGCGATACTGGGAGGGATGATTGGGCTGAGCATGGACGATCCTGCTGTTACTGCTACTGCATAGTCCTTGTCATAGCCTTGCTTCTCCATTGCAGGAATGAGCATTCCCCCAATGGCCGAGGCATCGGCAATGCCTGAGCCCTGAATTCCCCCAAAAAACATCGAGGCAAGAATATTTACATGGCCCAGACCACCTTTGAACTGACCGACCAAGGAGTCGGAGAGGTCGATGATCTTATCGGTAATATCGGCCTTGGCCATAATGTTTCCTGCAATGATAAAGAATGGAATGGCCATCAGCGAGAAGGAGTTCACTCCGCCAAACATCTTGATGACAACCAGATTCAGGGGAAGGTCCATTCCAACCATGAAAAGTACACTGGTGAGCAACAAAGACAGATATACAGGAAGGCCGGTGAAAATCAAAACAAGCAATACTGCGAATACCCAAAATACCTGCCACATATTAGTTCTGCTCCTTGTTGTTGGTGTTCAAAGCACGCTGTTTGTACGCCTTTCCCCAGACCATGCGATATCCGTACTCGAAGAGGCATAATAATGATCCGACGGGAATTGCCGCATAGAACCAGGCCATCGAGATGTGTATGTTCTGAAGCAGGCTGGTTACGTTGGTGCTGGTATAGAGAAATCCCTGATACGCGATAATGACAAAAACAGCAATGGCCAAGCCATCAAGCAAGTGGTCCGCAAGCCTGCGAATCTTAGCCGAGGGTATTTTATTCAGGAAGAGGTCCACCGCAAAGTGGCTATTTTCCCGGATACCCACCGACACCCCAAGGAAAATCACCCAGATGGAACAGAGCCTTACAATCTCATCACCCCAGGCAAAGGGCCTCATCGAAATGAAGGTGAAATACCGTAAGAAAACTTGTAAGAGGCACAGCAGTACGGTGAAAGCTGTAATCGAAATCATGAGTGTTGTACGTAATTTGTTCACCCATCTATAGACAAGGCTCGCCATGTTGTTCCTCACTTCGCTGTTTAAGTCTCAGAATGAATATAAATATATCCGATATATTATCACTTGTATTCTAGTATGTCAAATAAAAAGACAAATGGTGCTTCGGTAAGTGGTTTCACTAGAGTATTTTACAAAATTGAATTGAAACATACTTATTCGCATTTCGCTGCCAACCCCGGTCAAGACGTGTCGAGAGAAAGAGTTGTTTGCTGCGTACAATACAGAATGAAGGCCAGTGATCGGGAACTATCACTGGCCTAAGGGAGATGTGTTGCAGACGTTGTAGAAACACTGGATGCCGTATATGTTGCAACAAACTAAGAGGAGAACACCCATCTTGAAGTAGAACAAGCAAGTAGAATCTTGAATGGAATCTGAAGTGAAGACTTCCCTATCACGGTACTTCTGTCTTCCTCTTCATCATATCCCTTCCTAGACATAGGATACGCTTGATTATCCGATATTGTCAATAGAGCAATTTTTATACTATTATCTTATATAATTTTATCGATTTCTTTTAGCATTATATCATTACTTTTACAAAGTAAGAATTACCTCTGTCAGAACAAATTATGAAAAATTTGGAAATTTTACAGGTTTTTCCAATAACCCAGATTTTTAACTCTCAGCTATGACACACGAAATCATTCACTCTTTTTTTATCTACATATTGACCAAATGACAAAACCGACACTATAGTTGTTCTTGGCAATTATTGCTGTAAAGAACTATATGGAGATTTGTATGATAGATTTATGTGCCATCCGTAAGTTGCAGACTTCGCTACGCAACTTCGAGGAACAACTCAAGGAACAAACCGGCATGTCATTCAACGACGCACTGCTTGTATGTGCTGTGAACAAGGGCATAGTCGAGCCAAGCGCCCTTGCCAAGGAGCTTGAACTCTCCCCCTCACGCCTTACCCGCATTCTGGACAGCTTGGAAGCCAGGGCCCTGATCAAACGGACACTCAGCAGCTCCGACCGACGGAGTCTTACCGTCTCCTTGACCGAAACAGGTAAGGAGATGGTCAAAACCTACAGTTGCTCCGATTTGCCTATTCCCGAAGAACTCTTATTCACCCAAAACACCCTTTAGGAGGACCTATGGCCAAATATCTCATTGTTGGAGGAGTCGCAGGAGGAGCAGGAACTGCCGCCAGACTCAGAAGAAGGGACGAGAACGCCCAAATCATTATGTTTGAACGCGGACAGTACATCAGCTACGCAAACTGCGGACTCCCCTATTATGCAGGCAATGTCATCACCGAGCGTTCCCGGTTATTTGTCATGACCCCCGAGCGTTTCATGGAATCACTGAACGTTGAGGCAAGGGTGCAGAGCGAGGTGGTCTTTATCAACCGCAAGGCAAAAACCATCCATGTCAAGGATCTGAAAAACAACACCGAGTACGACGAGCGCTATGACACCCTCATTCTCTCTCCCGGAGCCAGTCCTGTCCGTCCTCCCATTCCAGGAATAGAACACCCGGGCATCTATTCGCTGCGTTCGGTTTCCGATATCGACCACATCAAAGAGAAAATTGACAGCCCCGCCACCAAACGTGCAGTAGTGGTTGGAGGAGGCTTTATCGGCCTTGAGATGGCAGAGAATCTGAAAGAGCGGGGTCTTGAAGTCAGCGTAGTGGAAGCCCTCGAGCAGGTGATGAACATTATCGACTACGATCTGGCTGCCGAAGTGCAGCAACACTTGAGGGCGAAAGGCGTCAACCTATTCCTCAAGGACGGGGTTGCCTCCTTCGAGGACCATGGCAGCATCGTCAGCGTCCGCCTTTCCTCGGGAACACTCATCGATGCCGATATCGTCATCCTCTCCATCGGCGTTCGTCCCGATACAGCCTTCTTGAAGGATTCCGGCATCGAGCTGGTCAAGAATGGGGCAATCAAGGTCGATCCTTTTTTCACCACCAACGATCCTAATATCAGAGCGGTCGGCGATGCCATTGAATTCGCAAGCCCTCTGACAAAACTATCCTCTACCGTCCCCTTGGCGGGTCCTGCCAATAAGCAGGCACGCTTATGCGCCGATGCCATCATAGATGGAAACAAACGACCCTATGGGGGTACTATTGCAACCAGCATAGCAAAAATTTTTGACATGACGGTCGCATCGACCGGACTAACGGAAAAGGGAGTCAAAGCAGCAGGCCTTCCCTACCGTACAGCGGTAACCCATGCGGGCAACCATGCCGGCTACTACCCCAACAGCCGTCAGCTCACGCTAAAGATTCTCTACCACCCACAAAGCGGCAAACTCTGGGGAGCTCAGGCAGTTGGATACGATGGAGTGGATAAGAGAGTCGATGTCATCAGTGCCTTCATCGGTAAGGAAGGAAATGTCTATGACCTTGCTGAGTTTGAGCAGGCATATGCACCTCCTTTCTCCAGCGCCAAGGATCCGGTAAACATGGTCGGCTTCATCGCCGTCAACACCCTTGAGGGATTCAGTGATACGATCAGTTGGGATGAAGCACAGAAAGAGAGCAACAATGGTGCCTTCATGCTCGATGTCCGCTCTGAGGAAGAGTACGAACTGGGAACAATCGAAGGTTCGGTCAATATTCCTCACACAGAACTGAGACAGAAGCTGGCAATGGTTCCCACCGATAGGCTGGTCATTCTCTACTGCGCCATCGGCCTCAGGGGGTACCTCGCGGAGCGCATCCTCAGACAAAACGGTTACACCAAAGTACGCAACCTTACCGGTGGTTTCAAGACCTATGACAGTGCGGTTCGTGAGCGCTTTTTGCTTGAGAATAAAAACAAGGTTTCAGTCAAGGAGAGCACGGGAACGATCAACCACCTACATGAGGATGGTTCGTTCCGTAAGAGAACGGAGAACAAGATTCTCTCTGTCGATGCCTGTGGTCTGCAATGTCCGGGTCCGATCATCCGCCTGAAGCGGGAAATCGACAACCTTGAGGAAGGCGATAGAATCGTCATCAGGGCTTCCGACCCAGGCTTTGGAGTCGATGTCCAAGCATGGTGCAAGCTTACCGGCAATGAATTGGTAAGCGTAAAGACTACCGATGGAATTATCGAAGCCGTAGTAGGGAAAGGAAATGCCACCGTCTGCAGCATGCCCGATTCTGCTGGACAAAAGCCAGCCATTTGCAATGCTGACAACGGTGCGACCATGATTGTCTTCTCCAATGACCTGGACAAGGCTCTGGCTTCCTTTGTTTTGGCAAACGGAGCTGCGGCATCAGGAAAACCGGTGACGATGTTCTTCACGTTCTGGGGTCTGTCTGTACTTCGTAAGAAACATGCGCCCAAGGTCAAAAAGGACTTTATGGGGACCATGTTTGGAGCCATGCTGCCCAAGGGCATGGACAAGCTCGCCCTCTCCTCCATGAATATGGGAGGAATGGGAGCGAACATGATGAAAGGCCGCATGAAGAAAAAACATGTCGACCAAGTACAGCAGATGTATGAGGATGCCCGAAAGAGCGGGGTTCGCATGGTAGCCTGTCAGATGTCCATGGATATCATGGGAATAAAAGCAGAAGAGTTGCTCGATGGTGTTGAAATCGGTGGCGTTGCAACCTATATGGGTGCTGCCAGTGAGAGCAAAATCAATCTGTTCATCTAAGTATTACTCTTAATAGTGGGGTGGCCTCTGATCACCGATCATGCCATCCCGCTCCTCGTCCACCAGATCGGTGACTCGTTTTTCCAACTTTTCGAGGCGGGTCAGCAATTGGGCGATTTCCTTGGCTTGATCTGTTACAATCCGGTCGAGGATAGCTATGGTCTGCTCTGCATAGGCTAGTTTCATCTCAAGCTTTGTAAGACGTTCTTCCATGATATCGCTCCTTGTTCCGTACCTGCATCCTAGCACGAGCGGGCCAACGCGACAACACGCCGCGTTGTTGCAATGCTTTACCCGATTTCTACAATTTGTACTTGCCAGATACCCTTGGTGTGCTATACTGACATGTATTTTGTTGCAGAATGGTGCAGATAAGAGGATTAGTATGAAAGGTGAACGAGTTGCGCAACTGGAGTTGTTGCTACACTCCCATCCTGAGGGACTCAGGAGAGCGGAAATTGCACGTCGATTGGGAGTACACCGCTCGACTATCAGCAGGTATGTGGATGAGCTGAAGCAGTATATCGACATCTATGAGGAGAACAACCTCATCAAGATCAAAAATCGGGAAGAGGATGAAAGCATCGCACTGAGTGTGTATGAAAGCTTGGCCTTCAACCTCTCTGCTGAAATGCTTGCAAGCAGCACTGAATTCCAAAATCCCCACCTCGCTTCGGGCTTGAGAAAAATTGCCATGAATATGCGCTCCTACGCACCGAAAATCAGCGAGAATGTCATCGGCCTTGCCGAACAAATCGACAAGCAGCTGCAGGAAAAGAAGGAAAGCAGCAAGTTCAACGCCATCTTGGAAGTACTCATCGACAGTTGGGTATCCGGACGCATCGTGCGTATCGTACAGAGTCTGAAAGGCTTTGACCCGATCGAGACTGAACTGGCCCCCTACTTCATCGGGTTCAGGGAAGAGGACAGCGGAGGGAGAAATCCCATCAGCGTCACCGGAAGGCTCAGGCACACCACCGAGATTGTGACTATAGACATCAGCACCATCACCAGTGCAACCATTCTCAACGAGACCTACACCATTCCCGACAACCTAAAACCCTTCAAGTTCCCCGAGAGCGAAGAGCGGTACGAGAGCATCGATATGATTCCCCTGAGCCTGAAGATTAAGGAACGTTCCGCCATGAACGTATTCAGGTCGGTAGTGCATGGGACTCCGGTATTCGAGAAGCAGAGTGATGGATCACAGATTTGCAATATGGATGTAGAGAATTCCATCGAGTTGTACCTACGTATCATACAATGCGGTGATTCAGTGGAAATTCTTGGCCCTGAGAGTTTCAGAAAGAAGTTCTGCAAACTGCTGAATAAAATCCTGGCTTTGTACCAATAATATTTTTCTTGCCGCTTGGCAGGATTATCGCTATGCTTCAGAATTAGGAGGAAACGACAATGAAAGAGTATGAATGCGATCTTTGCGGGTATGTATATGACCCGACAGTAGGTGATCCCGACAACGGAATCAAACCCGGAACAGCCTTTGAAGACCTTCCAGAAGATTGGGTATGCCCTCTCTGTGGAGCTCCTAAGTCTGATTTCTCACCCCGCGACTAAGTAAGGTCGTAGGTTTACAAGACGGGGATGGCACAGCCTTCCCCGTTTTTTTCATCCCATCAGGAGTATTTCATGGAATTCAGAGCGATGAGAAGAAACGGGCAACTCCTATCCAAAGAGGATACTGAATCGGTACTGAGAAAAGGAAGCCACGGGATTCTGGCCTGCCTGGGTGATGGGGATTATCCGTATGCGGTACCGCTGAACTATCTATACTACGAAGGAAAAATCTATCTCCACTGCGCCCGAGAAGGACACAAGGTCGATGCAATACTCTACCATAACAAGGTCAGTTTCACCGTCGTTGACGAGGATACCATCGTCGAGAAGGAATACACTTCCTACTTTCGCAGTGTGATTGTATTCGGTAAAGCCTCCCTGGTAGAGGGAGAACCTTGGAAGAAGGCGTTCCTCGCCATGACGGACAAGTATTGTGTTTCCCAACCAATCCAGGAGCGCATTGAGAAAATTGAGACATGCCACCAAGCCTTGGGCATTGTCATCGAGATCGAGCACTGCACAGGAAAAGAGGCTATTGAGTTTGTAAGGGCAAAAAAAGCAGATCCAGCTTTGTTTTGATACGAGAGCGCTTCTTTTCCACACGATTGCAAAACTTTGTAGTACATTTACCGTATAGTGGAGGAATTACAGAGCTATGTTGCAAGCAATAGAAAAGAGAAGAGCCTTTCGTGCACTCGATACCAAACCCATCGCACAGGATGTCCTGTTGCGACTTGCCCAGGCTGCCCATACAGCACCTTCAGCTATGAACAACCAACCTTGGCGGTACATCACCGTTACCGATGAGGCAATCCTCTCCAAGGTCAAGGAGACCCTCTCCCCAGGAAATTACTGGGCAAAGAAAGCCCCAGCCATCGTTGCAGTGGTTACCAATACTGCTTGGGGCATGACCCTTGGCAATCGCAACTTTGCCCCTTTTGAAGTCGGTATGGCCACCATGGCCTATCAGATTCAGGCCGTCTCAGAGGGGCTGCATGTACATCCCATTGCCGGCTTCAATGCCGATGAGGCTAAGAATGTCCTGGGAATTGCAGCTGAGGATACCCTGATGATCATGCTCGTGCTTGGCTACCCCGGTTCCGATGCCGAACTGAATGACAAACACAAAGAGAGCGAGAAGGGAGGCCGCATCCGCATGGACCTGAACAAAGTGCATGCCTTCAATAGGTGGGATGAGAGCCTGAGGCCGCAGGCAAAGTAATCAAGAACAAGGTTGTTCATCTACAGAGATTACTGCAGATGAACAATCTCCTGTTCAATTACCCCTTTCAGCCGCTCTTCCTCGGTGACGATCATTTCACTTTCTTTGAGAAACGTGCTTCCGATCATGGAAGCAGCGAGCAAGGCAGCAAGCGTGGAGAGTACCATCGGAGAATATGCATCCGTTGCGATCAAGCTGACCAGCAGGATAACTGCACACGCACCCTGGCTGAAGAGTAGTAGGAAACCTTGGATCACTTCCTCGCTGATCCCGATGCCCAGCTCCGCAGCATATTGGCTGCCAATTGGAATGGATGCCAACAGCGAGAGTCCGACAATAGAGGCTCCGATCAGGGCGATTGCTTCGCTTGAAAGCAGAACGGCCCCGATTTGCTGGCAGAAGACCAGCAGCAGGATGCCGGGTATCGAACAGACGTTGCAGAAAAGAAAGAAAAGTTTGCGCCTTCGGTATCGGTCGGAGAGTCCTGGCAGCACTATGGCTCCCACCATACCACCGGCAAACATGGAGATACCCAAAAATCCATTGGAATCGTTGAAGCCCAAGAGTGCACTTATCTCATCGACCTTGATGAAGAGCGTCATCAACACACCCCATCCAATAGAGAAAATTATCATCAGGCCTCTGAGGGATGCATTCTTGTTCATAATCCGAAACGATGTCCTGAAACTCTGGTTCTTGGGTGTTTGGATGGTGGAAGAGGGTGTTGGAGGGTTCTCTCGCATCAAGAAAGCAGGAATCAGGGCAAGGATGGAGCTTACGAGGGCATAGATGCCCATCATCCTTTCAAAGCCCTCTCCCCAGGAAGGATCATTTGCTCGGGTTGCTACCAAGAGCGGAGTGAGAATCATAACGGCGGCAAGAGAGAGATACTGGCTTGCCGACGTTATGCCTACGGCCATGCCTCGTTCGCGGATGGGAAACCATCGGGATACAATTTCAGTAATGCTGGTGAGTACCAACGCTTGCCCCAAGGCTAGAATGAACTGGCCGAACAGTACAGCTGGGAGACTGGCAAGATAGATCCATTTAGTCAACGATCCGAAGACAATGCAGCCGCTTGCAATCCATACTGCCCAACGGGGGCCCAGACGGTGCAAGAGATACGAAGAAGGAATGCTTGCCACCACAAAGACCAACAGGAACATCAGGGAAAGCAAATCGACCGGTGATGCGTACTTCAATGCCAACTGTCCCTGATAAAAATGATTGGTAACCCTGCCAACCGGGGCCAGGTTCAACCATTGGATCTCCACAGAGAAAATTAGCAGTACAAGACACAGGAGAATTACGTATCGATATCGGTATGCTTTCACGCTCTTCATGGGACTAGGATATACGATACCATGCAATTTGTATATCTTGTCTGGAAAATGGGCATATTTTGTCCTATAATCAATGCATGCATGAAACATTACACCTCCTACATACCCGTCGATCGGTACGCGCCTTTGAGGATCGCGCACTAGAACCACAAGCCCTGTCTCAGCTCAAGGAAGCTACATTACGGGCTCCTACTGCTGGAAACATGGCTCTCTATTCCATTGTCGAGGTCAAGGACCCCTCCAAGAAAGAGAAGCTTGCCCACATCTGCGACGAGCAGAGCATGATTGAAAAAGCGCCCTTGGTCTGGGTTTTCCTTGCCGATATGCAAAAATGGGTCAATTACTTTTATGAGAGCGGTGCAGTAGAGCGAGCCGATAAGGCTAACCTTGCTTCCTTCAGAAAGCCTGGACTTGGGGATTTGCACCTTTGCATGCAGGATGCCATAGTCGCAGCTCAGAATGCGGTTGTCGCTGCCCAGGCCCTTGGTATCGGCACCTGTTACATCGGGGATGTCATCGAGCATTTTGAACAGCTCAGAAGTCTTTTGGACTTGAAACAATATACCATCCCCGCCTGCATGCTCATCTTCGGGTACCCCAAGGGGAAGGACCCTGTCAAATTGACGCCCCGATGTCCCCTAGACAGTATTTTCATGCAGGATCGTTATGAGGAACCTCATATCGAGCAACTGCAGAAGGCCTATGCGGTGCATGAGGAAGATCGACGCAGAACTCAGTCACTGCCGTACCAGAACACCGGAACCTTGGCTGATTACTACTACTTGAGAAAGCACACCTCAGCCTTTATGGAAGAGATGAACCGTTCCACCAACGTAATGTTTGATTGGTGGTGCAACGGGTAATTTTCTTGCGTCTGTGAGCCATTGCCACTACCATGTGAAGTATGCCGTATACGATTCTTTTGGTGGATGATGAGACAGCAGTACGTGAGGGGATTCGCAGCCGCACCCCGTGGGAACGCTACAACTTTCGGGTGGTTGGGGAAGCCGGCAATGGCATCGAAGCCCTGGAGTTGGTAGAGGAGCTGCATCCCGATGTCGTGATAACCGATATCAGGATGCCGTATTTGGACGGAATTGAACTCATTCAGAAAATTCGGCTCTCCCACCCGACTACTACCTTGGTCATCCTCAGCGGGTATGACGAATTCACCTACGCCCAGCAGGCCATGCGCTATGATGTCAATGAATATGTGCTCAAGCCGGTTTCTGTGGAAGATTTATGCAATCTGCTCAAACGACTGGGAAAACATCTGGATGAGGAGATTAAGCGCATCCAGGATCAGGACAGACTCAACCAGGCATATCAGCAAGCGCTCCCCCTCATCAGGGAGAAGTTCCTGGTATCGCTGCTGACTGCGGTGCACCCCTCATCCGATGCTGCCCTGTTGGCAAAAGCTGCCGAGTATGGCTTCAACCTGAACAAGGATGAATTCATGGTTGCCGTTATCGAAACCGACCATGTCATGGAGGACCCCTTACAGTCGATGGCCATGTTTGAAATTGTCGAACAGGTCGTGAAGAAGGATGACGGGGTTCTCCTGTTCCAGTTCGAGAACCAGATTGCCATAATTTTCAGCTCCCAGAGCCACGGGCAAGACCATTATGATGCAGTTTTCCGCAAACAGACCTACCGCAAGGCAGAACAGCTGCAGGCTTACCTGCAGAAATATTCCTTTCATGCCGTATTGGGTATAGGAAATCTTGTACATTCCCCTTCGGCCATCAAGCAGTCCTATCATCAGGCACTTACCGCCCTCAACTACAGCTCCTGCTATCCCGAACAATCGCTTTTGTTCATCAGTGACTTGGAGAAACTTCCTGTTGAGGAGCACCAGCAACAACTCGAGGAATTGAAGGCAAATGTGTTGGTTGCCGTTAAAATGGGAAGTGAGGAGCAGGTGACCGAGGCGGTAAACCAACTGCTTGGGGAGCAACTTGCTTCCTTGAGCCTGCAGGACATGCAGGCTCTCCTTCTGGAACTTACTTTCTTGCTCCAGGATCTTACCCACTCATATGGGTATACCCTCTTCTCAATGGCTGAGGAGGAGGGACGAAACCTTTTCTCCGAACTCGCCACCTTGACAACACTGGGAAAAGCGAAGCGCTACTTTACCCGTCTCTGCCTGATGGTACGGCTCTTGATTGCAGGACAACGGGAGAAATCACATATCCAGTTCATCGGTCAGGCCAAGAGCCTCATCGCCAAGCATTTCACAGAACCCGGGTTTGGACTGGAAGAAATCTGTGAGATGATCGGGGTAAGTCCTTCCTACTTCAGCTCCACCTTCAAGAAAGAGGTGGGAAACAGCTTTGTGAAATATTTGACGAGCTTGAGGATGGATAGGGCAAAAGAGCTGCTTATAAAAACCGAGGGAAAGACCTATGAGATTGCACAAGCGGTTGGTTTTGCCGAGCCGAATTACTTCAGTTTCTGCTTCAAGCGTCATGTTGGGCTCTCCCCCTCGCAATTCCGTCAGGGCAACCGATGAGTAAGCAAAAGCATCCCCACTCCATAAAAACCATTCTCACGTTTGCCATCGCCTTTGTATCCATCTCCTTCACCTTGCTCATCTCGGCAATTCTATACAGCCAGTTTTCCTCTACAATACGAGAGAATGCCACCGTATCTACGAGAGAGATCGTGCGGCAGGTTAATGCAAATCTCAATTACTATACCAACGACATTCTCACCATTGCAGGCTATGCCCGCGACCTCTCCAAACAGACCAATGAACTCTCCCGGATCGAGATTGAGAGAAGACTTTCCTCAATTGTCGACAGCCGGCAGGATATTGTCTGCCTGCTTCTGTTCGACTTGGAAGGAAATGTGTTGCTCTCCACCACCGATGCCCCTCTTCGTTCTCAAGAGGAGATGGTCAAGCAAACTTGGTTCACCCGAGCCCTTGGCGGTGAAGGCAACTTCTATTTCACCGGTCCGCATGTCCAACAGCTTTTCACGTCCAGTTACCCATGGGTCATCACCTACAGCCAGCAGATAAGCTATACCGATGATACCGGTGAGCTGAGTCAAGGCCTCCTGCTCATCGACATGAACTTCAGAACGGTCAGCGAATTGAGCCAGAGTGCCAAGCTTGGAGCTACCGGGTATGTATATTTCATCGACAACAACGGCAAGATCGTCTACCACCCATACCAGCAATTGATCAATTCGGATCTCTTCAGCGAGGACCTTGATTCCGCCCAGGAATATATATTCGGTACTTTCACCAACACCTTTGAGGGAAGGCAACGGCTGGTCATCATCGATACGGTCAACAATGCCCGCTGGAGAATTGTCGGGGTTGCATTCATGGATGAACTGATGGCAGGGTTGGACCAGTATACTGCAGTTATGCTTATCGTCCTGGGTTTCTGCATCATTATTACCATTCTTCTTGCCCGTACGGTCTCTGCCTATATAAGCCGACCCATCAGGGAGCTTGACCGGTTGATGAACAGTGTCGAGCGCGGTGACTTCTCCGCCCCTCCGACGGTTGGGGGAAACCAAGAGGTAGCCGCCCTTTCGCAGACGTTTGCAGTGATGGTCAAGCGGATAAGGCAGTTGATGGACGATATCGTGACCAGTCAGGAGATGAAGCGAAAGTTCGAGCTTGACGCCCTGCAGGCAAAAATAAACCCCCACTTCCTCTACAATACCCTCGACTCGGTGGTATGGATGGCAGAACAGAACGATACCGAGGGAGTAATCACCATGATCACTTCCCTTGCAAAGCTCTTCCGCATTTCCATCAGCAAAGGGCGGGACATTATCACCATCGGCGAGGAACTTGAGCATGTGCGCAACTATCTGATCATCCAACAGATCCGTTATCAGGATAAGTTTGAATTCTCCATCACCATGGAGGAGGGCATGGAAAACCTGCCGACCATCAAGCTGATCATCCAGCCGATTGTTGAGAACGCCATCTATCATGGGATCAAGTACCTGCAGGAGATGGGGCATATCGATATCAAGGTTTTCAAAAGAAAACCAGGGGCTGTGGTTATCGAAGTGAGGGACAACGGAGTGGGAATGGATGAGCAAAAGCTCTCCAACATCCTCAGCTTCGATGGTGTTCATCCCAAGGGAGCCGGTATCGGGGTGAGAAACGTCCATCAGAGAATCCAGCTCTATTATGGTTCGGATTATGGTCTGGAACTTTCCAGTGAACTGGATGTAGGAACGTTGGTCAGGCTGGTGCTTCCAGAGCAAAAGCCCATCCAACCCATCAAGGGGGTGCAATCATGAGGCGGGGCATCCTGTTGCTTGTCATTCTGATGTTGTTGTTTGGCTGCTCGAACAAGAAGAGTGAATCGAGCGCTTCCTACCGGATCGCTGTCATTACCATGATGCAGGGAGGTGAATTCTGGGGTTCCTTGAAAAACGGTGCCCGCAGTGCCCGTAGCTCCACCGGTTCTGTCCTAGAATTCCTTGCCCCGGTCAACGAGTCAGACTATGAAGGGCAGATCAGTGCCGTACAGAAAGCAATAGACCAGCATTTTGATGCAATAGTGATCTCTCCAAGCCATTATTCAAAGCTTGAGGATGTGGTATCACAGGCACGAAGTGCCGGCATTAAGGTTGTCCTTGCCGACACGGCACTTCGCAATCAGGATGGGGATTTTCTTATTACTACCGACTATCGCCAGATTGGCAAGGCGATGGCAGAGCATGCCTTTACCCATTTTGGCGACGATGATTCGATTCATGCCTTGGTACTTGGTTCGATGCCCAACACTACAAGTATGACCAACCTTGTTGAGTCACTGGTTCAGACGTTTTCCGAGCGTCCCAATGCCAAGATTGTCAGTGCAACTTACAGCTTTACCGATGAGGCAATTGCCCGGGATATCACCGTCAATGCTTTGAGAAACGACCCTTCCATTAATCTTATTTTTGCCTTGGAAGAGTACACAGCCCACGGTGTTGCCAATGCTCTGGGGGAAACATCATCGGTACACTTCATTGCGTTTGGGACCACACAATACGAGATTCAGCTTTTGGAAAAAGGGGTCATCGATGCCTTGGTTGTCGTCAACTCCTTCAACCTCGGATACCGCTCGGTAATGGCTGCCATCGACTTACTCAACGGCACTAAACCTGCCCGAAAAATGATTGACTTTGATCTGGTAACCAAGGAATCAATGTTCAGTGAAGAGCATCAGAGGTTGTTGTTTCAGACATTCCAATGAGCATGATGGCTAATTTAGCTAAGATTGTATACAATTACTAAATAATTTATCTAACTTTTTCAAATTATTAATACTTTTAATATATATATTTATATGTTTACAAGTATTAATTAATTAATTATTTATTTTTATGCTTGCAAATTGCATACTGCCATGTTAGCATGCTTCTCAACAACGTACTGACAGGTACGGAATTCTCTAGGAGGCTCTTGATATGAAGAAGCTTGCTTTGTTGTTCATCATTGCATTACTTGCACTCCCTTCTGTATTTGCACAAGGAGAGAAAGAAGCATCGGGACCAAAATCCTACACGGTCAACGTAGCTTCGGCCTTTGCACCCGAAGGACCGATTCATGATGTTATCGTCAATTTTAAGAATCAGGTTGAGAAAGAGACCAATGGACGGGTGAAGGTTGTCATCCATGCCAGTGGATCACTCGGCGGTGAGAGAGAGATTGTCGAAGGTCTTTCTGCAGGCACCATTGAAATGGGTGCCCAGGGAATCATGGACCTGACCCTGTATGCTCCTCAGTTCACCGTATTTGAGGAGCCGTTCGTCATTCGCGATCTTGATCACCTGAACAAGTTCTGGAATACCATCGGTGTGGATCTCAATAACCAAGCTGGCGAGAAAACTGGGATCATCACTGCAGGATATGCAATCCGTGGTGCACGCATGATCACGGCCAACTCCCCCATCAAATCCTCTGCAGACTTCAAAGGGCTGAAGTTCCGTCTTCCTTCCCTCCCTGTCCGCATCAAGGTATTTGAAGCCATGGGTGCTATTCCCACTGTTGTTGACTTCCCTGAAGTGTACATGGCACTGAAGACTGGTACCATCGACGCTCAAGAAAATCCACCTGAGACCATCTACAGCTACAAGTACTACGAAGCACAGAAGTACTTGATTCTGTCCCGCCACGTCTGGTCTACCGCCCGGTATCAGATGTCCAAAAAGTGGTTCGATACCTTGACGGTAGAAGATCAGGCTCTGTTCACCAAAGCATGGGCTGATGCCTCTGCCAAGGTACGTGCTGCAGTACCCGATCCGGACTCTGTCTACATCAAGAAATTGCAGGAAGCAGGCATGACCATCATTGAGCCCAATATGGATGAGTTCAGAAGACTTGCTGAACCGGTAATGGCTGGTTTTGATAAGTCAATGTGGCTTCCCGGCCTTCGCCAGCAGATTATGGCTCTGTAATCTACAGGTACATCGCACGAATTCCGAGGCATATGTACGTACGTGCATATGCCTCAATCTTGAGGAACCCTATGACTAAAAAATTAGAAAAATTCTTGGAACTGCTTGGGGCGATCATGATTGCACTCCTCTTCATTACGGTCATCATCCAGGTTGTTGCTCGAGTCATTCTCTCAACTCCCTCAACGTGGACAGTAGAAGTAGGAAGAGCCCTTTTCCTCGCTGTCGTCTTTACCATTGCTCCTGTCGTGCTCTATCGGAATGCACTGATGATGATCAACTCCTTGCATGACCTTGCCAAGGGGAAAGCAAGAATCATTCTCGATATTGTTAATGATTTCTGTATCGATTTCATCCTTGTGGTAATGGCTTTGGGTAGTTATGAACGCACGGTTGAGACCTGGGCGGTTGAAATCCCGACAGTGGAATGGATGAAATCAGGATACCTCTACCTCGTTATGTTGGTCGGTACGTTGCTGATGTTGTTCTTCAGTGTCCGCAACACCGTCACACGGTTGAAGAAAGGAAACTAAGATATGTTGTATTTTATTCTTACCATAGGACTTATCATCCTTCTAGCCATGGGAATTCCCGTTGGATTCTCTCTGATGTTAACAGGTGCAATCGGGTACATGGTCAACATTGGGGACATTGGTGCATGGATGGAGATGACCATTCTTCCCATGCGAATGTCGTATAGCCTTCAGAACTTTCTTTTGCTTTCAATTCCCCTCTTCATCCTTGCTGCAAAATTGATGAATGGTTCAAGCATCACGGAAAAGCTGTTTGGTTTTGCAAATACGTGTGTCGGCTGGCTTCCCGGAGGTCTTGGACATGCTAATATTTTTGCCAGTCTCCTCTTTGCAGGTATGTCAGGAACCGCTGTCTCCGATGCTGCAGGCCTTGGTCAAATTGAGATTGCTGCAATGACAAAGAATGGATATGAACCGGACTTCAGCGCCGCTGTCACCGCCGCATCCTCGACCATTGGCCCCATTTTCCCTCCGAGCGTACCCATGGTCATGTTCTCAACCGTAAGCGGCGTTTCGGTAGGGAAATTGTTTCTTGGCGGTGTAGTTCCGGGAATCCTGTTAACCCTGGTACTTATGGTCATGGTGTATTTCTATGCAAAAAAACGTGGCTATCCCAGAGAAAAGTTTCCAACCGCATCCATTTTCTGGAAAAGCTTCAAGGGAGCAATTCTTCCTCTTCTCACCCCGATTATCCTTCTTGCAGGTATCTGGAGTGGAACGTTCACGGCAACCGAGGCGGCTGCAATAGCTGCTCTGTATGCCCTCATTGTCAGCGTTTTCATTTTCAAGGAAATGACATGGAAACTATTTGTCCAGATTCTCAAGGAAACTGCACGTGATACTGCCTCGATCGGTTTGGTTACTTCAGCTGCAGCATTCTATGGCTGGGTGTTGGCACGCTCGGGACTGACGGCAGTATTTGCTGATTGGATTTTGGGAGTTACCACCAATCCCATCCTGTTCATGCTTATCATCAACGTTTTCTTTCTTGTTATTGGTTGTTTTCTTGAATCAATTGCAGCCATCACGATTTTTGGTCCGGTAATGCTGGCCCCTGCCCTCCAACTAGGCATTGATCCCTTGTATTTCGGCGTTGTTATGGTCTTCAACTTGATGATTGGCTTAATCACCCCTCCCTTCGGGATTGTATTGTTTATCACTGCAGACCAGGCAAAGATCGACTTCAACCGAATGGTCAAGGCAACTTCACCATTCCTTATCCCCCTTTTGGGAACCCTTATTCTGATGTCCATAATACCTGGAATTATTACGTGGCTTCCCAATCTTTTGATGTGATATAGTTATTCTGATTTTACAGTAGGAGTTGAGTGATGGATTGTACCTTATTGATACCCGATTCGTTAAGAAAAACAGCAGTTGAATTAAATAGGTTCTATGCTGAACGTGTCATTGAGTACAATATCGTTACACTCAATCTCCTACCGGGTCAGATGGTCAGTGAGAAAGATTTGGCAGCTCAATTGGAAATCAGTAAAACTCCGGTACATGAAGCTTTAATTGAGTTGTCAAAGAAATCATTGACAAGCATTATTCCCCAGGTTGGAACAAAAATTGCCCTAATCGATATCAAGAAAGTGGAGGCTGTATGCTTTCTTCGGTTTGCAGCTGAAATCGAAATGCTTGAAAAAGCTTTCAACAACATCACACCGAAAGGAATACAACTTTTGCATCGATTGATCGACCAGCAGATGGAAGATGCAAAAAACCTTGACTATCTTCAGTTTCTCGAGGACGATAACGCCCTGCATGCTTTATTGTTTTCAGAAGCAGGCCTTGAAGAGGTTGGTTTCCTGCTGGAACCTTCCATGCCAATCTTCAATCGAGTCAGAATGTTGATTTATAGGAATTTGGACCTTCCAAGAATTATTAGGGAACACACAACACTTGTTGCTTGCCTTCAATCGCGTGATCTCAAGGGAGCAACAGAAATACTCCATCGACACCTTACACACGATGTAGTTCAAGACTTGAACGCGCTCAAACAGAAATTTCCTGAGTATTTCTTGTTTGCGAGCAATAAAGTGTACTGAAGTAACGATGACCATTGTTGACTTTACTTTCTATACATCCCAAAAACCAAGGATTTTTTCATGAAATACAATCATACTTCTCCTTTCATATATGGGTATAATCCCCTTGTTGTAGATAGTCATTATCCTGAGCTCATGGGGCTGAATTTTGCCATCCTCAAATTGGAACAAAAAACAAATTACTGCTTGTCGCTTCAGAAAGAGACGCTTGCCGTTCTCCTAAACGGTTCAATTACCTATACGTGGAACAACCATATCAGAAAAGTACAACGGGACAATCCATTCCATGAAAGCCCCTCTTTGATGCATTTTGATGGTTTTACCGAGTGTAGAATTATCAATGATGGTGATATAGCTTGTGAAATAATTATTATCTCGACGCATAATTCCCGTCATTTTGATGCGAAATTCTTCTTACCTGAGGATTTGGCATCACAAGAAATTGTGGGAGAGACACTATTGGATGGCAAGACAAAGCGCATGAAGCGAGTCTTTTTCGACCGCTCCAACAGACCTGAAACAAACTTGTTCTGTGGGGAATTAGTCAATTTTCCCGGATGCTGGGCATGCTTCCCCCCCCATCTGCATACCGAGCCAGAAATCTATTATTACAGGTTCCTTCCTGAGATGGGATATGGATTCTCAGAGCAGGGTGATGAGGTTTTCAAGGTCAAGCACAATGAATTAGTGGGTATTCCTGATGGAAAGACCCACTCTCAAGTGACTGCCCCAGGATATGCCGGCTATATTTTTTGGGCTCAGAGACTACAGGACAACGGGAAAAACATAGACTACCAATTGGTGGACGAGCATGCCTGGGTTGAAGAGCCGGGAGCGGTTTTCTTTCCCAATCGATAATTTAAAATTCCAATGAGGCAGGATCACTCCTGCCTCACCCGTCTCCTAATATGCATCCCCAATCCAACCTAGCTGCATGGCGTTCGCCGCTTCGGCATTAAAGCGCTTGCAAGCTGCGGTTATTCCATCCGGTTGCTTGAAGATGGTGAAAATCCCCGTGACGATGACATTCGCACCCCGGACGATGCATGGGGTAAGATTAGGGTAATTTATCGCCCCATCCACGTTGATCAGAAAGTCCTGTCCGCTTTCTTTTCGTACTGTTGCCAGATCTTCAACCCGCTTGAGGGTACGGCTCATGAATTGCTGACCTGCAAAACCGGGCTCAACAGCCATCAGGGTAACCATGTCCAGCAAATCCACATACGGCTCGATACTTCTGACACTTTGGGAGGGATTCACCAGTATTCCGCTCTTCATACCGCTCTTTCTAATCGTCTCCAAGGTTCTAATGACAAAGTTTGTGCTGTCTGAGTGGAAGCTGAGGTAGTCCGCCCCTGCATCGCTAAGCCTTTGGATGTAATCCATCGGATTGGTGACCATCATATGCACGTCGAGGGTCAGCTGAGGGTATGCAGCTTTCAAATCGGAGACGATACGGATGGGAAAGTAGAGATTCGGTACGTAATGACCGTCCATCAGGTCTATGTGCATCCAGGTAACGCCGGCATCGACCAGTTCCTGGACGTTGTCCTTCAGTTCCAACAGATTGCAGTTTGCCAAGGAAGGCGAGTTTATTACTACGGGTTTCATGGGTACTCCTTTCGGTGTTCAGTAATACCTTCATGGTACCCAATCCTATTGAAATTTGCCAGTGCTTCTCATGACGTGAAAAGGAGGCAGGATTGCTCCTGCCTCCAAACGTGGAGGAGAAAAGACTACTTCTTTTGTACGTATTTGCGGATATCGAACGATACCGCCGATACAATAATGGCGCCCTTGATGATGTTCTGCCAGTAGGGGTTCACCCCGATAAAGGTCAGGCCATAGTTGATGAAACTGAAAATAATGACACCGGCAATGACTCCGCTCACCGTTCCCACACCACCGGTGGTTGAAACACCACCGACGACACAGGAGGCGATGGCATCGAGTTCATACCCGTTTCCATAGTTGTTTGTTGCACCTCCGGTACGGGCGGCTTCCAAGACACCGGATAGGGAGATAAGGAATCCACATACGCCAAACAGACCAACCAAGGTCTTGGTGATGTTGATGCCGGAGACTGCAGCAGCCTCAGGGTTGCCACCAACAGCATACACGTTCTTCCCGAAAACGGTCTTGTTCAATACAAACCAGACAATAATCGAAACAAGGGCAGCAAAGAGAACAATGACCGGAACAAAACCGATGGAACCTGAACCAAGATAGGTGAAATCAGCTCGGAGTCCTCCGATCGGTTGGCTGTTGTTGGGAGGCATGTTGAAATAGATTGAGTTAATACCGTAGATGATCAACATGGAGGAGAGGGTTGCAATAAAGGCTGGAACCTTGAATTTTGCAACAATCAGACCATTCATCATGCCAAAGAGGGTGCCAACAAATACCGCAAGCAGAATCGGGATGATGATGGGAATCTGTCCCAGATCAGGGTAGAAACGCCGCACGTAATCCGCTGTCTGCAACATGGAAGCAGACACGACAGCCGCCATACCGACCAAACGGCCGCCACCGAGGTCGACACCACCGGTGAGAATGACAAACATCATCCCCAAGGCCATGATAATCTTCGTCGAACTCATCATCAGGATGTCCCGAAGTACCTGCAGGCGCAGAATGCGGGGGTTGATGATGGCAATCACGATAACCAACATCAACAGGACGAGGAAGATTGCCTTGTCCATAACAAATTGTTTCAGACCTTTCTTATTCAATATCGATTTCCCAATGCCTTGCATGCTTTCCCCCTACCCGATGTACTTTGTCGCCAGTTCCATAATTTCTTCCTGACTTGTTTTCTTGCTATCCACAACGCCAGACACACGCCCCTCGCTCATCACCACGATTCGATCAGTCATGCCCAAGAGTTCAGGCATCTCACTGCTGATCATAATCACACCCTTACCCTGGGCTGCAAGCTCACGCATGATAACGTAGATTTCATATTTGGCACCAACGTCGATACCTCTGGTTGGTTCATCAAGAATGAGAATCTCAGGCGTGGTGAGCAGCCAACGTGCAAAGAGCACTTTCTGTTGGTTTCCGCCACTGAGACTCTTGATCAAGGTTCTCGCCGACGGTGTCTTGATATCCAAATCCTTGATGCTCTTCTTGGTGTCGGCAGCCATTTTTGCCGCGTTCAAGAGCCCATTCTTATTCTGATACGAAGTAATGTTGGCTATAACGAGGTTTTCCTGTACCGAAAGGACGGGGAATATCCCCGTTGCTCTGCGCTCCTCGGTGAGCAGCGCCATTCCCAATTTCTTGGCATCATAGGCACTATTGCAATGTACTTGCTTGCCCTTGACGAATAGGCTTCCTTCACTGTGCAACCTAAGGCCGAATACGGCCTCCATGACTTCGGTACGCTGGGCGCCGACCAATCCACCAATACCCAAAATCTCACCCTTGTGAAGGGTAAACGAGACTTGCTTGAAACTCCTGGGATTCGGAGAAGTGTAGTCCTCTATCCGGAGCAACTCGTTGCCGATGTTGCTTTCACCTGAAGGCGGGAACCGATTTGTAAGATCCCGACCAACCATTCGCTTGATAATGCTAGCGGTAGTCAGTTCTTCTGCAGCCCAAGTGCCGACATACTTGCCATCACGCATGATGGTCACTTCATCGGAAATCTTGAGAATCTCCTCCATTTTATGAGAAATATAGATGATTGCAACTCCACGATCCCTCAGTGAGCGGATGATAGTGAAGAGGTGTTCAACCTCATTCTCGGTGAGAGAGGAGCTGGGTTCATCCATGATGATGATTTTTGATTCGTAAGAGACCGCTTTTGCTATCTCAACACTCTGAGCCTTGGAGACTGAGAGCGTACGCAGCAGATCGGTCGGCTGGATGGTGGTGAGATTCAGTTCCTTCAGCAAGGAAGCCGTCATCTCCTCCATTTTCCTGTGATCCACAATAGGGCTCTTTGCCCCCCCGATGCGGGGATACCGGCCAAGCCAGATATTCTCCATCACCGACCGGTAAGGAATGAGATGGAGCTCTTGGTGAATCATGGAGATTCCCAAGCGCAGAGCTTCTTTAACACTAGCAATGGAGACAGGCTGTCCATTGAAGGAAATTTCTCCTTCATCCATGGAGTACAGGCCGAACAGGCATTTCATCAAGGTGGACTTGCCTGCTCCATTTTCACCCATCAGGGCATGCACCGTTCCCGGCCTTACTTTCAAGGTTACGTCGTCCAACGCCTTTACGCCGGGGAACGACTTGGAAACATGGTTCATTTCTAATACATACATGACTTCCCTCGCCTCCCCGGGGTTGCCGGGGTGTAGTCCCTTTAAAAAACCCTCCGGATCATCGAGCAACCCGGAGGGGGAATTTCAACATTTCAAATCTTATTTGAACTGCTTGTAATTTTCCTTGGTGACCTTCTGATAAGGAACCCATACGTACTTGCCATCAGTGATCTTGTAGCCGATGGATGCGTCGGTGGGGGTAATGCCCCTTGCCAAATCATAGGAAAGCATGAAGGTTGCGCGGCCCTGGTTCACAGCGTCGTTGAGGACGGTGCCGAGCAGAGTGCCTTCTTCGAGAGCCTGGAGAGCGGGAGCGGTGGCATCAACACCAACGACGGGCATGAACTTGCCGTCCTTGAAGTAACCGGCAGCCTTCAGGGCTTCGATTGCACCAAGAGCCATATCATCGTTGTTTGCGAAGACTGCTTCAATCTTGTCGCCCTGGCTGGCGATGAAAGCGGCCATTTTTTCCTGTCCCTTCACACGGTCCCACATGCCGGTATCTTCAGCAAGCTTCTGCACCTTGATTCCGTTGTCCTGCAGATTCTTGATGGAGTACTCAGTGCGCAGCTCTGCGTCCTGGTGGCCGGGTTCGCCCTTGAGCATGACATACTGCAGAACGCCGTCGCCATTCTTATCCATGGCTTTGTTGGCTTTCCAGTAATCGGCAATAATCTGGCCACTCATGGTACCGGACTCTTCAGCACGGGCACCAACGTAGTAGATCTTGTCCCACTTTGCCATATCTTCAGCCAAAGGCTCACGGTTGAAGAATACTACGGGAATGTTGGCTTTCTTTGCCTTGTCGATAATTACACCGGCAGCGGTGCGGTCGACAGGGTTGATCTGCATAGCTTTCATACCCTTGGTGATGAACAGGTCGACCTTCTCATTCTGGGTGGCCTGGATGTTCATGGAGTCGACAACCTCAACCTTTGCATCGGTTTCAGCAGCGGCTGCCGTGATGGCATTGCGGACACCAGTCATGAACGTGTCATCAAACTTGTAGATTGCGCATCCGATTTCAACACCTTTGCTCTCACCTTGCCCTTGGGCGAAGACGGGAGTTGCGAGGACGAGTGCCAAGCACATAACGACCAGTAACTTTTTCATAGATCCCTCCTAAATGGATTTTCTCTGTATCCAGTTTTGCATGGTCCTAGCAAGCCGTACATGCAATTTTTTGCTGACAATCTTGGTTTTTTTTCGATTATGCAAAAAACTGCTATACAAGATTCTGAATCCATCCAGTAGGGAGCAATTATTTATTGCTTTCACACTATGAACCTATGAATAAGCTTCAAGATAAGCAAACGATACGTTCAGCTCACACAGCGTGAACGGCGTTCTTTGAGCTAGGCATCACTGAATCGAGGTTTACGTTGTTATAGGCACGTTAAAGGCAACATACTCACCACTTACTTCTATAGTATATCCCGGGAATTCCACGTTCCCATCATTGATCAAGGTAACATAGGTAGGCAAAGAAGCGTTTACCGGAAAATCGATGGATACTGTTTTGTACCCATAACTCAATTCGTCCCCGAAATCGTATTCGATATCAACAATAGTGCGGTAGACGAAGGGGGAAAGCACGATGCCAAACTGCTCATTACCATCCAAGGAATCTGATTCTCTTAATACATAGGAACCAGACGAATCAATTTTCCTTTGGCCATGGGGGACAGCCTGTATAGAGATTCCAATAACCTGAGTATCAGTAGTACCGTTTATCACAAATAATTCACGATTCTTCGGAAAAGGTTCGGCTTCCTTACACCCGACAAACAAAGCAACCACCAGACATAGCAAGAGCGTAAGAAGCAACCATTTTTTCAAACTCATCAGTATCCATCCTCTGTATTGCTTTACATAGTACTGTATCAGTATGGCAAATCATGTGTATTTTGTATTTTATTTTTCCATTTCAATAATACAATTATTGAAAATTACTCCAACAACCATGGTTTACAAAAAACATTCCTGTCTCCTATCGTGTGATTGAAATCTCCTACAAGTAAGTCCTGGCATGAAACGATTCTCCCCTTCTTGGGGAATATCGGAAAGCGGGCGACTACTTTATACTTTGTACAGATAGATATTTTTATTGACTATTAGTATAAAATGCTTTATCTATTAGACGAATAAAATCACTCAAAGGAAGGTCTCATGAAAAAAATTGTCGTAGCAATGTTGGTTCTTGTGTCGCTGCTTGCCCTCACCGGTTGTGCAACTGTAGTCAGTGACAGCACGTATCCGGTTACCATCACCAGTGAACCGCAGGGTGCGAAGATAACCATTACTGATTCTGCAAACAGAGTCGTTTATGTAGGAAGCACTCCTGCATCAGTGTCCTTGGAAGCAGGATCGGGGTTCTTCTCAAAAGCCTCCTACACCATCAAGTTCGAGAAAGCAGGATTCGAACCATCCCTCTATACCCTCACCAGCACCATCGATGGTTGGTATTGGGGAAACCTGTTGGTCGGAGGGGTCTTGGGCATGGTAATCATCGACCCGATGACCGGTGCCATGTGGAAGCTCGATCCCACGGTCTTCGTCGAGCTTGAGAGTACCCAATCCGGGTTGACTGTCTCGGTAATGGATGTGAACAACGCTCCTGAGAGCTGGAAATCTGCCATGGTTCGTATCAGCTAGTGGTTTTCACGTACAGCAAAGCCTTGGCTCTTTGGAGTCAAGGCATTTTTTTCCCCTGTCGTTTGCATGGATTCAGTCTTTCGTTCTCTCTTTGCTTCACAGCATCTCGGAAGACGCCTGCAAAGAGGGCTGCCTTCCGGCAGCCCTCGTAACAAACAATTGGTGATGAAGCTTACATCAAAGGACCAAGTTTCTCGAAGAAACTCCAGCGCTTGTGTGCATCTTCCTCAGCCAAGGCAAACAGCCTTTCAGCATTCTCAGGGTTGGTCTTGTACAGAGAGGTGTAACGGACCTCGCCCTTGATGAAATCCTGGAAGGAACCGGTAATCGGTTTGGCATCCCAGCTGAATCTCTTGCCTTCCTCCATTGAAGGATTGAAGCGATAGAGCGGCCAGTAACCAGCTTCTACTGCCTTCTTCTCCTCAACCTGGCTGAAACGCATGTTCATACCGTGGTTGATACAGGGAGCATAACAGAAGATGATCGAGGGACCCTTCCAAGCTACAGCTTCCTGCAGAGCCTTTTGGGCATGCAAGCGGTTGGAGCCGAGAGCGATGGATGCAACATAGGCATGTCCGTAGGTCATGCACATGAAGCCCATGTTCTTCTTGCCGATTTCCTTACCAGCATTTGCAAACTTGGCAACTGCTGCGATCGGAGTGGCCTTGGAAGCCTGTCCACCGGTATTGGAGTACACTTCGGTATCGAGCACCAGGATGTTGACGTTTCTGCCGGAGGCAACAACGTGGTCAACACCACCGTAACCGATATCGTAGGCCCATCCGTCACCACCGATGATGAAGACAACCTTGTCAGCAAAGTAGTCCTTCAGCTCCTCGATCTTGACAAGCACTGCCTTCTGCTCGGCATTGGCAGCAGCCATAGCCTCAGGAAGAGCAGCCTGAACAGCCTTCTGAGCTGCGTTGGCAGCATCGGAGGACACATCCCACAGTTCAAGGGACTTCTCGATTGCACTCTTCAGGGCTTCGGTGGTACCGAGGGCAAAGAGCTGGTCGATGTAAATGCGAAGCTGTTCGCGGTTGGAGTCAACGGCAAGGCGCATACCCAAACCATACTCAGCGTTGTCCTCGAAGAGGCTGTTGCCCCATGCCGGACCCTGTCCATCACTCTGCCTAACGGTGTAGGGAGTGGTCGGGAAGGTACCGCTGTAGATGGAGGAACAACCGGTTGCGTTGGCGACAATCATGCGGTCACCGCAAATCTGGCTTACCATCTTCACATACGGGGTCTCACCACAACCTGCGCAAGCACCGGAGAACTCAAAGAGCGGCTGCTTGAACTGCAGACCCTTGATCGAGGTCTCAGGAGCACCATCGAGTACGTCATACGGCAGAGTTTCGAAGAACTCGGCATTAGCAACTTCACCAGCTGCACGCTCGGTTGCAATCGGGCTGAGCTCGAGGGACTTGACCTTGGAAGGACAGGTCTCAACGCAAACTCCACAACCCTGGCAATCCTCGGTGTAGATCTGAATCTTGAACTGGAGGTTTCTGTCATTCTTGGTACCGGACTTCAGAGTCTTGAAGGTTTCTGGAGCGCCTTCGAGATCCTTCGGGTCGATCTGCTTTGCACGAATGGCAGCGTGAGGACAAGACTGTACGCACTGGTTGCACTGAATACAGTTCTCAGAAATCCAGTGAGGAATGAAAGGAGCGACGCCGCGCTTCTCAAACTTGGCGGTTGAGGTCGGCAGGCTTCCGTCGAATGACATCTTGGAAACAGGAATATCATTGCCCTTCAGGTGCATGATGGGTTCCATGATATCCTTTGCAAAGTCATCGGCATCGGCGGGAATCAGGCGGGCAGGCTCATAGCTCTTGGTAATCTTTGCAGGAATGACAACCTGGTGCAGAGCGTCGCTTGCGCCATCGATGGCTGCCCAGTTCTGCTTGACGATGTCTTCACCCTTCTTGATGAAGGTCTTCTTGACATACTGCTTGACCAAGTCAATGGCCTCAGTCTCGGGAAGAACTTCGCTGATCTTGAAGAAAGCAGCCTGCATAACCGTGTTGATACGGCTTCCAAGCCCGGCTTTCTCTGAGATTTCCAGAGCGTTGATGTTGTAGAAACGAATCTTCTTCTCGATGATCTGTTCCTGCATCTCGCGGGTAAGGTGCTCAAACACTTCGTCGGAGGGAATCTGGCTGTTGAGCAGGAAGACACCACCCTTCTTAAGCGGGCCGAGCATGTCATAACGACCGATGTAGGCCGGATTGTGACAAGCAACAAAGTCAGCATGGTCGATCAACCACGGCATATCCAGAGAGCTCTTGCCGAAGCGCAGGTGACTGACAGTAATACCACCGCTCTTCTTGGAGTCGTAGGAGAAGTAAGCCTGTGCATTAAGGTCGGTATTGTCGCCGATGATCTTGATGGAGTTCTTGTTTGCGCCGACGGTACCGTCAGAGCCAAGGCCCCAGAACATGCAGGATACCACACCCTTGGGAGAAACGTTGATGTTCTCACTTACAGGGATGGAACGATTGGTTACGTCATCGTTGATGCCAACGGTGAAGTTGCTGAAGGCCTTGCCTGCGAGGTGTTCATAGACAGCCTTTGCGTGGCTGGGGGTGAAATCCTTGCTGGACAAACCAAAGCGGCCGCCGATAACCTTCATGTCGGTTCTGCCCATCTGACTGAGGGCGGTGATGACATCCTGGTAAAGGGGCTCGCCCAGGGAACCGGGTTCCTTGGTGCGGTCAAGCACTGCAATGCGCTTTACCGATGCGGGAATGGCCTGTACAAAATGCTTTGCACTGAACGGGCGATAGAGGCGTACCTTCAATACACCAGTCTTGCCACCCTTTTCGTTCAGGTAGTCGCTGGCCCATTCGAAGGTGTCGGCACCACTTCCCATAACAATGACGATATCGGTTGCATTGGGATCGCCGACATAGTCGAAGAGGTGGTAGGGGCGACCGGTAAGCTGGGAAACCTGGTCCATATACTTCTGCACCATTTCAGGAAGTGCTTCATAGTAGGCGTTGACGGTCTCACGACCCTGGAAGTAAACGTCCTCGTTCTGTGCAGCTACCTTCAACTTCGGGTGCTCGGGGCGCATGGCGCGCTCGCGGAAGCGACGGACATACTCTTCATTTACCAGCGGCTTGAGCTCTTCATAGGTAATCTCTTCGACCTTCTGCAGCTCATGGGAGGTTCTGAAACCATCGAAGAAGCTGAGGAATGGTACTTGAGCCTCGAGAGTTGCCAGATGAGCAACCAAGGACATGTCCATGGTCTCCTGTACGTTGTTTGCACAGGTCATGGCAAAGCCGGTATTGCGGCAGGACATGACGTCGGAATGATCGCCGAAAATTGAGAGAGACTGTGCAGCAAGAGATCTTGCAGACACGTGAAAAACGGTAGGAATCATTTCGCCAGCAATCTTATGCATGTTGGGGATCATCAAGAGCAATCCCTGACTAGCAGTGAAGGTGGTGGTCAAAGCACCAGCAGACAGAGCGCCGTGAACGGCACCAGCCGCGCCAGCCTCGGACTGCATTTCCATGATCTCTACCTTCTTACCCCAGAGGTTCTTGCGGCCGGTGCTGGCCCAAGAATCAGCAAACTCTCCCATCGGAGAGGAGGGGGTGATCGGATAGATTGCGGCTACTTCACTGAAGGCATATGCAATATGCGCTGCAGCAGTGTTACCGTCAATAGTAACCCTTTTTTTGTTACCCATTTTGACACTCCATAAAACAGTATTTGATGCGACCCTGAAGGGGTCACCCTATGCACACACAAAAAAAAATCCACACAGATTTTCCCAACAATCATAATAAACCAATAAGGATTCGTTTGCAACCTTGTCCAGATTGAATTCCTTTATTAGTAGTCCTTTAGCAGTATATCAATGCTTTAAGTATTTATTTAGTGCAATATAACCGAGCCCAAGCAGAAAACAAAGCCCTGCTGCAAGCATCCACAATTGACGGTAACCGGTGACAAGCAGTACAAAGCCGCCCAAGGTGGGAGAAACCGAGTGACCCAGGCTCGAAAACACATGCAAATAGGCATTGCTCTGCGAGCGCAGGCGCGGGTCGGCATAGGCATTGAGAAATACATTGGAGTTCGTAGCCATCAGAATCTCACCAAGAGTCCAGATGCAGGTTGCCACAAGAAACATAGTATACAGCGAGCAAAAGGCATACATCAAATACCCAGCCACATACAACAGCAAAGCCAAGGCCATAGAAACCAGTTGACCCAACCGATGGGTCCAGGCAGTAAGCAAGGTTGTACACACCAGGACCACCACTGCATTGACCATCATGAGCGTTGCATACCGATTTGCACCCAGAAGTTCTCCATACAAGGAAGTGAATTGCAGCGGAAGCGTAAATGAGTTCTGGGCATACGTCAGTGAGTATACGGCACTGAAGGAGAAGAAAAGCCAAAGAATAGGAGGAATATGAGCCTTGGATTTCCCTGCATCGTCATGTATCTGTACCTCAGTATGCTTGTTGGGCACGGTAATGAGCAGCAACAACGTCGAAAGTAACAACAGAACAGCTGAGAAGCTGAACAGCAGCAACAATGAACGCGCATAGAGCAGCGAAGCAGCCATCGGACCTAATGCCACCCCGATATTGGTCCCAAGATACAACAGGCTGAAAGAGTGGGAAAGCCGTCCCTGCGGGCTGAAATCGGCAACCATGGTATTGGTCAAGGGGGCGGTACCCCCACGGAAAGGACTGGCTACAAGAATGAGATAGGGAATAAGGTTTGGACGGATAACGAATGAAATGGCACACAAGAGATACGAAAGGCTCACCATTATTTGACAAAGCACCAACAACGGTTTCTTGCCCCACTTGTCGGCGGCCATGCCGATAGCCATCTGCCCAACCATGGTTGCAATGACGCTCGCTGAAACAAAGAGTCCGGCATCCTTAGGAGAAAGCCCAAGTTTGCCTGTGAGAATCAGGACCAACAACAACTGTACAAAATCGCCGAACCGGTTGATGATCCGAATGGCAAACAGCGAATAGATACTGGTTCCCAAGCCCTTGTAGACAGAAAACCCCGCCAACAAAGGACGGGGTTGTCGAAATTTGTTCATGCTACCCTACCCGAAATAGAGCGTACGGATAGGACAGCTTTTGGTCAACACTCGCTATGTCCGCAAGAGAAACATTTCTTGCAACCTTCAATATTGACGAAGGTGACATTACCACAAATCGGGCAAATATCCGGCTTCACGCTGGCTGAAGTGGAGCTAAGGCCCAAGTCAAGCTGACCGGCATCCTCTACTTCATCCTCTTCATCGGGAAGACGGGAAGCTTCCTTCTGGCTGTCGGACGAGCCGATATGCTGCTGCAGCACCTGAGCCACAGCATCAGGCAGACTCATGACGCGGTTCTTTCCAAAACCCATCGACCTGCCGCTGCCGATTCCCGACAACTGGGCGATAATCGCCTGGGCTCTCTGGTCCGGTGTCAGCGGAGAAGGCATGCGCAGCATCAGGCTGATCAGCCTGCCCAGGCCCTCTGCATCGGCGGCCACATCGGAACCGACCTTCGCCACGTTGATGAAAACCTCGAAAATATCGCTGGGATCGGGGCCGTCACAGTTGACGGTGATGTACGCAGTCCCGATCGGGGTTGCCTTGCGGTAGGTCGTCCCCTGCAATACCGTAGAGCGCACTCTCGGTTTGGGTTCGGTAGAACGAGAAACCACCAGCTTCTCTTCCTTCAACTCCTCTTTCTCTTCCTTCTTGGCCGTCAAAACTTGCGTGTCTCGTGAACCATCACGATAGGTAGTACCGCCCTTGCATCCCAAATCATAGAGCAACTCATAGAGCTTTCCGGTCTGCTCGATGGTGTATTCCTTGGGAGTGTTGCCTGTCTTGGAAATCGAAGAATCGACCCACTTCTGAATTGCGGCCTGCACCTTCACATGCCCTTCAGGGGCAAGGTCCATAGCGGAAACAAAGTAGGCGGGCTTCTTCTGTCCTGGATGGGCTTTCACCCAATCGTCGTAGACTTTCACCCGTTCGATGTTCGATCCCATTCTGCCGGTTCTTTCCCATTCCCAGAAGTAGTAGGGCTCGATACCGGTGGAGGTATTCACCATCGTACCGGTGGTACCTGTAGGAGCCTGGGTCAAAAGCGTAACGTTTCTGAGGCCCTGCTTGCGTACCTTGGTACAAATTTCCTCGGGCATCTGCTTCATGAAACCGCTCTGAAGGAGCTTCTCGGCATCGAAGAAGGGGAAACTGCCCTTCTCTTTTGCAAGGTCGCTGCTCTCACTGTAGGACTCTATGCAGATGAACTTGTACAGCTCCTCGATGAAGGTCAGCGACTCTTCACTGCCGTACGGCAACTCCATTTTGATCAGCATGTCTGCAAGACCCATGGTACCCAACCCGATTCTCCGCTCCGAGAGCTGCTGCTTCTTGTTCTCTTCAAAGAAATAGGGAGTATCGTCGATGACGTTGTCCAAGAATCTCACTGCTGCACGGACGGCTCTGCCCAAGTCCTTATACAACACCTTCTTGTTCTCAACGAAACGGCTGAGGTTGATTGATCCGAGGTTGCAGACGCCCCAAGGAGGAAGTCCCTGCTCACCACAAGGGTTTGTACTCTGGATGGTGGAGTAGTACCAGGAATTGGACATCTTGTTGTAACGGTCGATGAAGAAAACACCAGGCTCGGCACTTGCCCAGGCGCTCTCGACAATTGCATCCCAGATTTTTTTTGCTTTCTGCGTCTGGTACACCACAACCTTGTGGCCGTTTGCCTTCCATTTGTTGATGTCCCCATCCCACTCAGTGTTGTAAGCCGGATCGGTGGTATCGGGAAAATACGTGTCCCAGTTTGCATCCTTGCGCACTGCTTCCATAAAGTCATCGGTAATGCCGACACTGATGTTGGCATTGGTGATTTTTCCCATCTCGCGCTTGGAATTGATGAAATCAATAATGTCCGGATGCCAAACATTGAGAATCAGCATCAAAGCCCCGCGACGGGACCCTCCCTGCTCAATCAGGCCGGTGACGAAGCTGAAGAGCCCGCCCCAGCTTACCGAACCACTGGACCGGCCATTGACGCCTTTGACATAACTGTGTCGGGGTCTGAGTGAGGATATGTTCATCCCAACTCCGCCGCCGCGGCTCATAATTTCGGTCATCTGTCCCAGTGAGGCAATGATGCCACCACGACTGTCCTTCGGGGAAGGGATCACATAACAGTTGAAATAGGTCAGGTTCTGATCCGTTCCTGCTCCGGTAAGAATCCTGCCTCCAGGGACGAACTTCCAGTCCTCCAGGAGCCAATTGAACTCTGTTTCCCATTGCGTTCGAACCTCCTGCTTCTCGATGGAAGCAATACCTTTCGCTACACGGGCCAGCATCTGAGCGGGATCGATTTCAAGAGGCTTATCCACATCCTCACGCTTGACGTTCAGGACGATGCCATCATCGAGTTTGACCGTAATACCATCGGCAGCCTTCAGCTCGGTGACCACACCGATCTCCCGCTGTCCGGTTTTTGGATTGCTTACGGCAACCACGACATCCCCAACCTTCAGCGTTTCTTTCTTAACATCTTTCAACGCATACCGGTCAAGAAAAATCTTGCGACCCAATGCACTCAATTCATTCTTTGCAGAGCTCATGTAATCCCTCTATATGTAAAATTTAGGTGAATAATTATTCCCATTTCCCGCCCCCTTTTTCAGAGGGTAAGCTAAAGGGTCGACCATCGTCGACCCTCATTTACCATAGCATGGAGAAGTAAAGTTGGCAAGGCATGATTACAACATTTATAGTGCACATAAAGTTGAATAACGCTATATATAGTGTTATATAGGTTTTATAGCACTTAGGTATCGACTCTTAAAAAAAGTGTATCGGAAAGGACGGAAAGGGTCAAATAGGAAAATGATAACTCATGCCAATTCCTTGCAAGCTATACCCCAGACACCCCAAGAGACGTACTGGATTCCTCCCCCTATCAAAGTGATTCTTCAGCACAATCCGATGAGTATCAGCCCCGATATCCATACAATTTTGTCTTGGCCCTAGTGGTTAAAAAGAGAGCCTTCCAAACTGGAAGACTCTCTTGATACACAATCCCAAAGGGAAATTTTCACTAATACCCGAGCTGTACCATGGCATCGGCAACCTTCTTGAAGCCTGCAATGTTTGCACCCTTCACGTAGTTGACGTACCCGTCTTCTTCCTTGCCCTCGGTGACGCACGACTGATGGATCTTGACCATGATGGAGTACAGTTTCTCATCCACTTCCTCAGCGCTCCAGGAAAGATGCATGGCATTCTGACTCATCTCAAGGCCCGAAACCGCAACACCACCGGCATTGGCAGCCTTGCCGGGAGCGAAAGGAATTCGCGCATCGATCAGATAGTTAACGGCATCGGCCTGGCAACCCATGTTGGATGTCTCAACCACATACTTCACACCGTTCGCTACCAAGGTCTTCGCATCCTCAAGACTCAGCTCATTCTGAATGGCACAGGGGAAGGCCAGGTCAACCGGGACCTCCCAAGGCTTCTTACCAGCTACGAACACGGCGCCAAACTTCTTAGCATAGGGTGCGACCACATCGTTGTTGGAGGTGCGCAGATAATTCATGTACGCCCACTTCTCAGCGGTGCCCACGCCATCCTTGTCATAGATATACCCGTCGGGTCCGCTGATGGTCACCACCTTCGCTCCCAGCTGGGTTGCCTTCACGGCAGCCCCCCAGGCCACGTTGCCGAAACCACTGACAGAGACAGTTTTTCCTTCCAGGCTGTCACCTTTGGCTTCAAGCATCGCCTTGGCAAAGTACATCGTCCCATAACCGGTGGCCTCTGGACGAACCAGTGAACCGCCAAATCCGAGACCCTTGCCGGTCAACACGCCGGTATTCTCGCTTCTGATACGCTTGTACTGGCCATACAGGAAACCGATTTCCCTGGCACCCACCCCGATGTCCCCTGCAGGAACGTCGGTATCGGGACCGATATATTTTTGCAGTTCAGTCATGAAGGATCGACAGAAACGCAAAATTTCTGCATCACTCTTGCCGCGGGGGTTGAAATCACTTCCACCCTTACCGCCGCCCATCGGCAGTGTAGTAAGGCTGTTTTTCAAAGTTTGCTCGAAACCAAGGAATTTCAAGGAACCAAGGGTTACACTTGAGTGGAACCTAAGGCCTCCCTTGTAGGGTCCGATTGCATTATTGAACTGCACCCGGTATCCCCGATTAACCTGCAAATTCCCCTCATCGTCTTCCCATTCGACGCGGAACATATACACACGATCGGGCTCAGTCATTCGTTCCAGAATCCGATGTTTTTCATAGACCGGATTGTCATTGACTACATCGATGACACTCTCTAAAACCTCTTTCACAGCCTGAATAAACTCAGGTTGGGCTGGATTCTTCCGCTCTAGTTCTTCCATTAAAGCATCAAGGCTATACATACTTGGATTTGTCTCCTTCGACTCCGCAATAAAAGGCGTTGCTTGTGTAAAAAGGGTAAACCCGACAATTCAATCTGTCAATGTTTAAATTGAGTTAACCATTAGTATATTTTTAATAATTACTCGATTATTCAAATTTCTGTATAGTTTTTGAATTTTTTATCAACTTTAAGCCAACTTCGAAATTCTATTCAAAACCCAAGTGGGCATGCTACACTATTTCGTATGTATACCCTCGATCCGACTTGGTTGCCGTTCACCAACCTCATGCTGAAACATATTTACAACGTATTGCTTATTTGCAATGACTATGACCGCTTCCTTCTTGAAGAGGATGGAAGGGTGGAAGAAGAACTGTATCTGGAATACACCCAGCTCGGTTTGAACAACCCACCAAAGATCACCCATACCAGCAGCGGGGAGGAAGCCCTCAAGCTCATCGGGGAACGCAAGTACGAACTGGTCATCACCATGCTCGATCTCGGCCCTGAATCGGTGGAGCAACTAGCTTCTTCCATCAAGGCTTTGGACAAGGAGATGCCGGTCATCGCCCTTTCTCCCTCATCCAGCCACCGACGCAACAAGTTGATCAAGGGCTCGGACTGCCAGGACATCGACTATTTCTTCTATTGGCAGGGTGACCCCACCATTTTTCTGGCTATGATCAAGCTGGTCGAGGATAGGATGAACCTCGACCACGATACCAACGAAGCCGATGTGCAGGTCATCATCCTGGTCGAGGATTCAATCCGCTTCTACTCTTCCTACCTTCCCATGATGTACACCTGCCTAATCCAACAGAATCGTTCAGCCATCCTGGAGGCACTGAACAACTGGGGAAAAACACTCAGAATGCGCGGTCGTCCCAAAATTGTCCTTGCCAGGACGTATGAGGAAGCGATGCAGCTGTACACAACCTATCGGCACAACATTCTGGGCATTATTACCGATATGTCCTACCTTCACCTAAAAGAGCAGGATAAGTATGCAGGCCTTGCATTGACCCAGGTAGTCCTTGCACAGGATCCCGAGATTCCCATCCTGGTGCAGAGCAGCGATGCCAATGCCCGGGAAATGGCTGAGGACAGCGGGGCTCATTTCATCTGGAAAAACAGTTCCTCGTTGTTGTTCGAACTGAATAAGTTCATGACCAGCCACTATGGCTTCGGCCCCTTCATCTTCCGCGATCCCAAGACCATGGAGGAGATTGCCCGAGCAGAAACCATGCGCGATTTGCAACGAATCCTCCCCTCCATACCCGAGGAGAGTTTTGACTTTCATTGCCGCCGTAATGAGTTCTCCCGTTGGCTCAGGGCGCAGAGTCTGTATACTCTGGCAGCCAGGATCAAAGGACTCCAAATACCTGTGCATGGACATGCCAAAGAAGTCCAGCAGCAACTGATTGAAATCATCCGAACCTACCGAAGCGAGCGGACCAAGGGTGTCATCGCCCAATTCAGCAGAAACAACTATGATGAAACCCTCTTCTTCAGCCGTATCGGAGGAGGGTCGCTGGGAGGCAAAGGCCGAGGCCTTGCCTTCATCGACATGGTCCTCAGGGCTGCCAAATTGCAGGAAAAGTATCCACAAGTCTACCTCTCCATCCCGCGAACGGTAATAGTTACCACCGATCAGTTCACCCAGTTCATCGAGGAGAACAACCTTAAGGACATCACCACTGCAGACCTCCCGGACGAGACCTTGCTGAAAATCTTCCTTTCCAAACCTTTGTCCTCGGAACTGGTACTCAACCTCGCCGAAATCATCCAAGTCATCCATCAACCCATTTGTGTACGCTCCTCCAGCCTGCTGGAGGATTCACACTACCAACCCTTTGCCGGGGTGTATGAAACCTGCATGCTTCCCAACAAAGGCGATGACAGGATTCGGCTCGATGAGTTATGCGATGCAGTGAGGGCTGTATGGGCCTCCACCTACTTCAGAAGTGCTAAGGAATATCTCAAAGCGACCGAGCATATGCTGGAGGATGAGAAAATGGCGGTCGTCATCCAACAGGTCATCGGCAGCGAACACGGCTCGTATTGGTACCCGAATATCAGCGGTGTTGCACGGTCGCTGAACTACTACCCCCTTGGCGGTGAAAAACCGGAGGACGGGGTGGGCATGCTCAGTTTCGGCTTCGGTAAGTCGGTGGTGGACAACGGATCGGCCCTTCGCTTCTCCCCCGCCCATCCCAAACGGCCCGCCCAGTTTTTGGGAGGTGATCAGACCAGCAGCCAACGAACCTTCTATGCCCTGAATCTCCAACATGGATACCACCCTCTTGAGGAAGGCGGACTGGAAAACCTTGAGCTCTTGGACCTCAGTGAGGCGGAACATCATCCCCAGGCACTCAAGTACATAGCCAGCACCTTTGATATGGCCAGCGGAACGCTCAGCGAGTCGGTGAAGGCCGAAGGACAAAAAGTCATAACCTTCAATGGAATACTGAAGTACGACGCATTCCCGCTGGCAAGCATTGTCAAGGAGATTGTAAATCTCGGAACCCAAGCCATGGGAAAGCCGGTGGAAATCGAATTTGCCGTCAATCTCAACCGGGCGGCCCCCAAGAAACAGGAGTTCAGCCTTCTGCAGATCAGACCCATTGCCGCAGGAAATGAAGAAAGTGATGTATGCATTTCCGATGAGGAGAAAAGCCTGGCCGCAGTCTACTCAACCGTCGTAATGGGAAACGGCAAGATTGAGGACATCCAAGATTTGATTTACCTGAAAGTAGACCGCTTCGACGCTTCCAGAATGAAGGATATGGCAAAGGAACTGGACAAGCTCAATGCAGCGATGGTTCTTGCCGAAAAAGACTACGCTCTCTTGGTGGCAGGAAGGCTCGGATCTTGCGATCCTTGGCTGGGAATCCCGGTCACCTGGTCGCAAATTTCCCGCTCCAAGGTAATCATTGAAACCGGGCTGAAAGGATTCCAGGTAGAACCCAGCCAGGGAACGCACTTCTTTCAGAATATGACCAGTCTGGGTTGCATGTACTTGACCATCAATCCCGATCACCGTTCCGGCAGACTTGACTTGGAGAAGCTGAAACAACTGGAAGTCTATGACGAAACCGAGCATTTCATCCATGCCCGCACGCAAAAGCCTTTGATCATCAAGGTAAATGGATTCAAGGGAGAAGGGGTGGTTCTCGCAGATTAACCAGCCCTATGCACAGCCTCGTAGCCGGAAATCCAGATGGCGGTATGCTCTCTGACAGCCTCTACCGCTTTCTCACTGTCACGATCCATGATCGACTGGTGCAGATGCTGGTGCACCTCATCGACTCCGGTGTGGATTGGATTGATGGTTTTGGTAAAGAGCTCGATGACAAAATTGTAGATGTTCTCCACAATGCTGTTGTGCGAAAAACGGGCTAGCAAGCGATGATACCGCAAATCAAGCGAACCGGCATGCTGGGCCGATGCGTCTGGTTTAGCCAGCTCGGCTTGGAACTTCTGCATGGTCTGGTCCAAAAGGACCAGCTCCTCATCGCTCGCACTCTCTATGACAAGCTTGACGATTCCTTCCTCAAGCAGCTGTCTTACCTGGGTCAAGGACTTGTAGTCCCTATCCTGGACCAGAATCTGAAAGAGCTGGGGGTCGAACAGACGCTTGTTGGAGGCACTGGAAACATAGGTTCCATACCCTTGCTTAATCTCAACCACCCCGTAGGCAGAGAGAATTTTCAATGCTTCACGTACCGTACCCCGACCAACCTTCAGGCTTTCTGCAAGGGAGATTTCATTGGGAATCATATCCCCGGGGGTCAATTTCTGCTCGATCAACAGGGCTTTGATCTTCTCGATCACCCCTTCAACCGCAGAAGGACGAGCCTCGCGGACTGCGAAAATATCTTCCATGAGAAAGTCCCCCCCCCTAACGAATAGCACACCCATCATACCAACACCTTGATTCGAAAGCAAGAAAGGCGGCGCTCAGTCCTTGTAATCGTCCCGTGAAGGCGAAAAACACTCAATCAATTCAGTATCCTCAAGGATTTTCGAACCATGGGGATCATTGGAGGCAAAGTAGTAGGCATCACCGGCTGTAAGGTCGAGCACCTCCCCATCACCTTTGATGAAGTGAATGTGTCCCTTGATCACAATACCGCTCTGGCTTTGGATATGCGTATGCATCTCGAGGTTTGAGCCCTTCTCAAGGTAGAAGTAACACATCATGTTGTCTTTGTCATAGGTAAGGGTTACCCGATCGATGCCTTTTGCCCTGCTAACCCGTTTATCGGTTGCGAGATTGCCCCGATGTTTTTTCTCTTGCATTATGCTTTTCTCCTGCGTTCAGCTATCAAAGCCAGCAGCTCGTTCCATCCCTTCTGAAAGGACGTTCTGAACAGCTCCACCCCGCCGTAATCGTAATACTCACCGCTGTGCATCCCATCGACATCAAAGGCTCTTGCATAGTCGGGAAGCTGCTCCCTGAGGATCTGCATCTCTTTTTCACTGAGGTTCTCCCCAATGCGACTGACTGCATCCTTATCTGCCCCAATAAGCGTCTCTGCCGTTCCTGTCCAGTTGATGGTTATATGCAGGTCCCCACCCACGAGTTCGGTAAAGTCCTCCAGCTTGCGCGCCCCTCCCCCGATCAGGATACCGGGGTAGTTTCTGACTTTGAGAAGCTCATATTCCTTTTTGGCAATGGAAAGCCCTGCATACTTGACCAGCTTCTCATCGAGTACCAGATTGTTGGCCTTGATAACCCGCTTGAAGTGGTCGTCCAGAATACCGGTAATGTGGGTGACATAGAAAGCTGGAGTATTCCCGCTCTCTTTGCTTACCCTTTGGTACTCTTCGCAAATCGAGACAGCTTGGGAAAGTCCCATCACCTCGGTTGCCATGGTGGGGATGTTGCGTTCAACCATCGCACTGATGGCTTCAATACCCCAGGTGGTGACCGGAATCTTGATACAGATGTTCTCTCCAATCCTGCGGTTCTCCAAGCCCTCCTCAATAATGAGACGGGTATCGGTCTCCGCAAACGGATCGCCTTGGATGGTGACCAAGCCTTCCTTGCCACCACTTTTTTTATACATCGGTAGAAACAGGTCGGCAAGGCGGGCAACCATCATTTGCTGTACCTTCTGAGCAACCAGACAGTCGTTCTTCTCATAGGGAAGCAGTAAATCGATCGCCCTGAGCACAATTCGCAAATCATCTTCACTACCGAAAAGTTTAGAGACATAGCTCGGGTTTGTGGTACACCCTATCGCCCCGGCCTCAATGGCGAGCTTTGCTTGCTCAAGGGTGGGGTTGTTGATCCAGAACCGGGTGGGAGTCTCTGCCTGTACGCGGTGAAAATACGTTTTGCTCATACATTACCTCGAAGCGAATACAAGATTGGGAAGCCACAGAGAAATCTGTGGGACATAGGTAAGAATCACCAAGGCGCACAACAGGGAGGCCAGATACGGCAAGCATGCTCTAAATACCTTTCCTACCGGCAGTCCTACGATGGGGCTGAGCATATATACGCTCATACCCACCGGCGGGGTGATCATACCAATCATCAGGTTGAAGACCATGACCAGCCCGAAGTGGACCGGATCCACCCCTGCAGCCACCAAAGGAGGCAGGAGAATCGGAGTCAGAATCATGATGGCTGCGGTTGACTCAAGAAACATGCCGGCGATCAGGAGAATCACATTGGCGAGCATGAGCAGGATGATCGGATTGTCAGAGATGCTGAGCATGAGCGCCGAAACCTGCTGAGGCATCTGCTCTACGGTGAGAACCCAGGCGAATATGGCTGCCGAGGCGACGATGAACAAGACGCTCGCCGTCGATCGCAGTGTTTCAATACAGTTATTGATAAACGAAGCAAACGTCAGCTCTTTGTAAGCCAGGCTCAGCACGATGGCGTAAGCCACTGCAATGGCAGCAACCTCGGTCGGACTGAACCAGCCTGAAAGCATGCCGCCCATCATGATGACAGGCATCAACATGGAGGGAAGGCCGCGCTTGGTGATTGCTTTGATCTCAGAGAAAGAAAATTTACGGTCCACACCACGGGGGTAATTGAATTTGCGGGCGAAGATAGCTACCTGTATCATCAATGCCATGGCAATGACCAGGGCGGGAAGAACCCCGGCGATCAGCAGGCGCATCGAGGAGGTTTCGGCGGCTGCTCCATAGATGATAAGAGGGATGGAAGGAGGGAAGATCGGACCGATTACTGCAGAGGCTGCCGTAATGGCCGCTGAGTGGGTGCGGGGATAGTTCTGCTTGTCCATCGCCTCGATCTCGATGTTTCCAAGCCCGCCTACGTCGGCCAGGGCCGCACCGCTGATGCCGCTGAAGATCAAGGAGGCGACAATGTTGACCTGGGCCAAGCCTCCCTTCATCCTACCGACCAACAGCTTGGCAAATTCAAACAGACGCTCGGTGATCCCCGAGCTGTTCATCATGCCGGCGGCAAGGATGAACAAGGGAACGGCAAGCATTGGAAAGGAGTTGAGACTGGTAACCATGCGCTGGATCAGCTGGCTGGGCGGGATGTTTGCCATCATCAGATAGAGAGCCGAGGGAATGCCCATGCTTACGGCGATGGGAAGTCCGGTGGCAAGCAGAAAGAGAAAAAGAATAATCACCAAGGAACCGCTCATACCTCTTCCTCCTTTCCACTGATAGACATCCAGACTCCCAGAAGGGAGAGGACTGTCATTGCGAAAATCCCCAAGGTGATGGGAATGTAGAATACAACGTTGGGCATATTCAGCGCAGGAGTCCTGACACTCCAGTTGCGCTCCATGATGGTTGCAATCGCCCACAGTACGTAGATGCCGAAGCACATGACCAGAAGCTGTGTTGCTGCCGATACCCATCGCTTTACGCTCTTGGGTAGATAGAGGAGCACGATATCGACGATGATGTGCTTCTTTTCAAAGGTGAGAACAGGAATCATGAGAAATACCAAGGAGACCAAAGAAACCCGGGCAAGTTCCTCCAGCTGAATAGAGCCTGCATGGAATACGTTGCGCATGATAATCTGGATGAAGACCGAAAGAAACAGTACCAGCAGGAAAACCACTGCCACCGCCTGATATCCCTTGGTCACCTTTTTTGCGAGGTTGTTCATAGAATTGTTCCTTGCTCATAGAAGGGGCGAGCGTGGATGGAAAGATTTCTTTCCATCCACCACCAGTTACTTATACTTACTTAACAGCGGCAATCATCTCATAGTACTTGCCCCAGGCAGCGCCGAAGCGATCATTCACCACTTTTGAAACAGAGGCGCGGAACTCATCAACCTTCAGCCCGTCTGCCTTGGTGATGATCTTCATGCCCTTGTCCTTGAGTGTCTGCACATCCTTTGCCTCGTTCTGCTGCACATAGTTGGATGCCCAGTCGCGGGTCTCGCGTGCAACTTCAGTGAAGAGCTTCTTGTGCTCTGCACTCAATGCCTGCCAGACTTTCTCGTTTATCACCACAGGCTCGCTTCCCATGATATGGTCGGTCATCATGGCAAACTTCTGCACTTCAAAGATATTGCTGGTCACCAAGGTGCTTACCGGATTCTCCTGGCCATCGGCTACGCCGGTGGAAAGAGCCACGGGGACTTCAGCCCAGTCGATGGGCACTGCTACCGCACCCATGCCTTCGACCGCCGCCAAATAGATGGGAGAGGGAATGGCACGGATTTTCTTGCCTGCCAAATCCTTGGGGGAGTAGACGGCGTGGTTTGCAGTAAGTTCACGGGTACCGAAATAGAAGGAGTAAAGAATTCTCACTCCTCTGGTGTCGATGAGCTTTTGGTTCAGTTCCTTCAAGGCCGGAGAGGTCTCGGGATCGGTGGCCTTCAAGAGGTGGTCGACGTCACGATACAGATACGGGGTGTCGAACAACCCCAAGTCGTTGAGCAGGGGCTGCAGTCCACCGTAGGTGTTGTGGTGCATGGCGATCGAGCCCATTGAAACAGCTTCCGCCATTTCTGAGATCGAACCGAGCTGGCTTGCAGGATACACTTCAATCTTGATGGCTCCACCGGTCTTTTCGGCAATCTTGTCAGCAAAGTAGGTTGCCTGCAGTCCATTCGGGCTGGAAGCCGGGTTCATGTGTGCATAGCGAAGTACCAGAGGTTTGGCGGCCGTCGGTCCGCTGGCTTCAGCCTGCCCTGCTGCAAACAGGACACCAACCAAGGAAACAACGAGTAGCAATGCGATAATCCTTTTTTTCATACAATGTTCTCCTTTTTGATATACGAACTCCGGCAGAGCCGGAAACCGTTACTGTTTTTTATGTGCCATAGCCTTCTTGGCCGCGCTTACAATATCCTCCACGCGCATGCCATAGGCATCAAGCAACTCTTCAGGGAAGCCCGATTCTCCATACACATCCTGCAGCCCAAGACGTACAAGGTACGCAGGATTTCCTTCTGCAATCACCTCGGCGACAGCGCTTCCCAACCCGTTGATAATCGTATGGTCTTCCACGGTCACGGCGCAACCGGTAGCATTCAGCACCGATGCAAGACCGGCGGTATCCAACGGTTTGATCGTAGCCACTTCCACCACCTTGGCGCTGATGCCTTCTTCCTTGAGCTTCTTTGCAGCCTCAAGAACACGACCCAGCACAAATCCATGGGCAAGCAGGGCAACATCATCCCCTTCATCACTAAGAATTCGGATTTTTCCTAGGGAAAACGGTGTACCATCAGGGAATACCTTATCCTCACGACCGCTTCCGATACGGATATACACAGGACCCTCAACATCGACGCTGGCGAGCATGGCCTCATATACCTGACCTCCGTCGGCAGGGCAGAGAATGGTAAAGTTGGGCATACCCCTGAGAATTCCCACATCCTCTATGAACTGATGGGAGACACCCTCACGGTTACCCCCGTGCAAGCCCCCATTCGCCCCGACAAAGCGAACTTTGAGATTCGGGTAGGAGACGAAAGTACGCATCTGTTCACAAGCTCTCATCGTGAGAAAGCCTGCATAGGTGCATATATACGGAAGGAGGCCGCTGGCAGCCAGACCGCTGCATACACCCACCCCGTTCTGTTCGGAGATTCCCAGTTCCAACACCCGGTCGGGAAACTGCTGTAAAAACGGTTCGCCCTTCACCACCTTCAAGGAGTCGGTAGAGACGAAAACCACGTCCTTTCGCTCAGAAGCCAACTTAAGAAGGGCATCGCGAAATCCAATTCTTGTGCTGTCGATTGTGCTCATACTGCTCCTCCCAACTCTTTGATGGCCTGCTTGTACTCTTCTTCAGTATAGACACGTTTATGCCAGGAGTTCTCTCCTACCATGAAGGAGACACCGTTGCCTTTCACGGTCTTGCAGACGATGGCGGACGGTTTGTCAGTAACCAGGTGAGCAATCTCTACAGCCCTCAGAATCTGATCCATATCGTGTCCGTCAATCGTTTGGACATGCCATCCGAAAGCCTGCCACTTGTCCTCGATCGGATAGGGCCCTGAGACTTCACCTACGGTTCCGCCGCTTTGGTAGTTGTTGTTGTCGATGAAAACGGTCAGATTACCAACCTTGTGGTGGCTTGCTGCCATTGCAGCTTCCCAAATCATCCCTTCTCCTAGCTCTCCGTCTCCGGTTATGGCATAGACTTGGTAGTCCTTCCTGCGAATCCTGGCAGCCAAGGCCATGCCCAGACCGATCGATACCCCGTTTCCCAGTGAACCGGTGGTGGCATCCAAGCCTTTGGTCTTGGGTGCATAAGGATGCCCCTGCAAATGGCTGTTGAGATAGCGCAGGGTGAATAGTTCTTCCCGGTCGAAGTAGCCTTTACGGGCAAGGGCGGCGTAGAGGATGGGACAGCTGTGCCCTTTGGAAAGGACAAAACGGTCGCGGTCCTCCCAATCGGGACGGGTGGGGTCCAAACGCATGATAGCAAAATACAGAGCAGTAACAATGTCTGCCACCGAGAAGCTTGGACTGGGATGACCGTCCTTGGTCCGGTACACCATTTCAACCACATCACGACGAAGAGCCAAAGAGATTTCCTGAAGCGCTTTTATATCCATCAGCGGGCCTCCCTCAGCAGGTCCCTGACCATCAGGGCACCGAGACGAGGACTTGAAAGCACGGTCTTACCGGTAAGGGTAGCAAGCGGTTCTTCCATTCTGGCCATCGAACCTTGGGCAAGCAGGATGACTTCACAGCGGTCGGATACTTGCTTCGCAGTCTCGGCGATCAGACGGTCGTGCGTCTGACTGTCGCCTGCGGTGATGGCGCTGAAGGCACCATCGGCCAACGCACTGATGGTGCGAATCGACTTACCCATTTCACTGGCGCAGCGTTCGAGCAAGCGTATGGTGGGGTCCAGTGTAGTAGGAAGGGTCGCCAATACTGCGATTGAATCGGTAAGTTCGATAGCCCTTCTTGCCATCGGCTCGTCGATGCGTACGATGGGAATAGGAAAGAACTCTCGTGCCCCATACACAGCATCCCCGATGGAAGAACAGGTATTGAGGATCAATTCGGCACCGGAGGCACAAGCAATCTCATAGTAACCGTACAACCGTCTTTTCACCGCCTTGGTCAGATAGCCGGTTTCGATGATTTCGGCAATCATGCTGTCGTCAAGGATGTTCATCACCTTGCAATCGGACAACGTCTGTTTCAAAAGGTCGGATAGTGGTTTAACCAGTGCAGCACCGGTATATATTGCGGCAATCGTATGTTCAGCCATGGAATGCACCCCCAAAAATTTTAACATCATACATCATACATATGAAGAATGAGGCACATTTTTCAATCTGTCAAGAAAAAGAATCCACCCCTGTGAGAGGATGGATTAGTGGCTAAGTACGTGATTGTTATTGATGAAAAAGAACCATCATTGAAAATTTCTGCCGCTAACGGTAAAAATTTTCAGTGCCCTTCTGAAACAAATGCATTCCAAAGAGCATCATCGGGCGGTGGGGCTGTGAGGGTGATCTGCTCCTTCTTCACCGGATGCGTGAAGGAAATGGAGCGGGCATGCAGGCATATTCCACCATCGGGGTTGGACCGTGCCGCCCCATACTTGAGGTCGCCCTTGATATGCAAGCCGATGGCAGCAAACTGGGCCCTGATCTGATGATGGCGTCCGGTGTGCAGGTTGACCTCCAAGAGGAAGTAATTCTTGGAAGCAGAAATCAGCTTGTAATCGAGCTTGGCAAGCTTGCCTCCCTTCTTCTCCACTGAGAGGGCCACACTCTTGTTGGTCTTGGTATCGCGCACGATGTAATGGACCAGCGTACCCTCGGTTTGGTTGGGCATATGGTCGACGATAGCCCAGTAGGTCTTCTTCATCGCGCTTCCTTTGAAAAGCTCGTTGAGTCGAATCAGGGCCTTCTCGGTCTTTGCATAGACAACAATTCCGCTGGTGGGACGATCCAAGCGATGGGGGATGCCCAGAAACACATTGCCCTGCTTGTTGTAGTTCACCCTTAGGTACTCCTTCACCAAATCAGCCAATGTTTCGTCCCCTGTTACATCACCCTGCACCAATTCGCCGCAAAGCTTGTTGATGATGATCAGATGGTTATCCTCATAGAGAATCCTATCCTTGATGTCCATCATTCCTCCTGTGTTTCATCATCGAACAATGTAGGTTCGGCACTTGCGCCGTGCACCACTTCCTTGACCGATCGCAACTTCAGTGATGCAACTTCCTTAACGGCAATCCTCACCCCGTTGGCCTTCACATTCTTCACCAAGTAATCGGAGAAATAGAATTTCTCCTCAAGAATCCTCAGTCCGGCTTTGGGCTTATAGGTGATGGTCAATTCGGCATTGGCGTACGTACTGAGCTTGACCAACTTGAAGTTGCCCTCAGGCAACAGCGGGTACACCTTCTTCAATTGGTAACTTACAATCTGACAGCGCTTGAGGAACAGATACTTGTAGGTCTTCTCCTGATAGATGACCGAGAATACAAGATTGGCCAGCTCGGTCTTTTCGGCATATCCGCAATAGAGCAGGCCCTTGCCTACAAACTCCTTCTCAGGAGCGTCGATGACCTGATAGGTACCATCCTTGCGTATGATCAGGACACGGTCGAACGTGCTCACTTCCAAGAGAATGTTTCCCGTCTTGACCCCATACCCGAGATAGCCATTGGCCGGGTCGTACTTGACGGCGAGGTTGCGCTCGGCAACTTCCTTGACGTCGATCAACTCAAACGTCTTGATGGTTGTCTTACGCTGATGTTCCTTAATGCCGAGCATCGTCTTCAGCTCGGCAATATAGGAAAGAGCATACCCGATCAGATTTGCAAGCTTTCGCTCGATTTCGGCAACAGTATCATTGATCTGGTCAATCTCTTCCCTGTTCTTCTCAATATCAAACAAGCTGATGCGCCTGATGGGAATCTTTAAAAGACGTTCGACATCCTCAAGCACTACAGGCCTGAACAATTGCTCCTCAAAAGGCTTAAACCCGGTTATGACCGCCTTGTTCACCTCTTCTGCACTCTTCTTCTGCTCGATTCGTTTGTAGATGCGTTCCTCTATGAAAATCCGCTCCAGGGTTCGGGCATGCAGCTTATCCAGCAGATGGCCTTTCTCCAATTCAAGCTCCGCCTTCAACACAACCACCAAATGCTGGGCATGCCAATCCAGAATCTCATGCACCCCCATGATGGTCGGCACGTTGTCACGAATCACCAACGGGTTGATGGACAGCTTCGTCTCGCAATCGGTATAGGCATACAAGGCGTCGACAATCTCCTGTGCATACGTGTTGCGCGCCAGATTGATTTCGATATTCACCTTTTCAGCGGTGTAGTCGTTGATCGAGCTGATCTTCAGCTTTCCCTTCTTGGCAGCTTCCTCCACCGAACGAATCATTGCCTCGCTGGTTGTGCCATAGGGAAGTTCCTCAATAATAATCCGCTTCGGGTCAGTAGTATTGAGCTTGGCCCTAACCGATACAGAACCTCGTCCATCGCGATAGTCCTCAACGTCAACAATGCCCCCGCCAAGGAAATCGGGATATAATTGATAGCTCTCCCCCTTCAAGGAAGCCGCCATTGCATCGAGCACTTCCAATGGGTTGTGGGGAAGAATGTAGGTACTCATACCTACCGCAATACCACTGACACCTTGGATCAGGACGACGGGGATCTTCGCCGGGAATACTACCGGTTCCTGGTTTCTTCCATCATACGAGTCGACAAATTCCGTCAGTTCAGGGTTGTACAACACCTTCTTGGCGAAGGGAAGCAAGCGACACTCAATATAACGAGCTGCCGCCGCACTATCACCGGTAAGAGAGTTTCCAAAGTTTCCTTGTCGTTCGATGAACAGGTCGCAGTTGGCCAGGTTGACCAAAGCCTCATAAATGGAGGAATCCCCATGCGGGTGGTAACGCATAGCCCAACCCACCACATTGGCAACTTTGTGGAACTTTCCGTCATCCATTTCAAAAAGAGTGTGAATGATACGCCTTTGTACCGGCTTGAATCCGTCACCTAAGTCGGGAATCGCCCTCTCCTTGATGACATAGCTTGCATATTCCAGAAAATTTCGTTTGAAAATTGAGTGTGCCTGGGTCATTAGATCAGATTCTCCATGATGAATTCGCGTCTATCGGGTGTATTGCTACCCATATAGAACTCCATGGTTTTATGCATCTCATTCATACCTGCTATCGAGACAGGAATGAGGCGCATATCCTCACCGATGAACTGACCGAACTCCTTGGGGTCGATCTCCCCAAGGCCCTTGAATCGGGTCACCTCGCTGTTCTTGATCTGGGCAGTGGCGTCGTCACGCTGATGCTCGCTGTAACAGTAGACCGTCTGGTTTTTGTTGCGTACCCGAAAGAGCGGAGTCTCCAGGATGTACAGCCTGCCTGCAAACACCAAATCCTCAAAATAGGTCAAGAAGTAGGTCATCAGAAGGTTTCGGATATGAAACCCGTCGGTATCGGCATCCGTTGCGATGATGACTTTGCCATACCGAAGCCCTTCCACCCCGTTTTCGATTCCCAGGGCAACCATCATATTATACAGTTCAGCGTTCTTATAGATTTCAGTTTTCTTTTTGCCGTAGACATTGACGATCTTACCCCTGAGGCTGAATACGGCCTGGGTCATGACATCACGTGTTTTGGTGATGGTTCCGCTGGCACTGTCACCTTCGGTCAGGAAAATCATCGAGTGTTCGCACTCATCGGGATGCGTGGTACTTTGTCCGAGGTGGTATTTGCAGTCCTTGAGCTTGGGTATGTTCAGCGATACTTTCTTTGCCGACTCCCTCGCCCCTTTCTTGACTTCATTGAGCTCCTTGCGAAGCGCCTCATTGTTGATAATCTTTTGATAGAGCTTTTGGGCTTCCTCTGCATTCTTGAGCAGGAAGTCCACGATGGCATCGCGCACCTCGTTCACAATCCAGGTTCGAATTTCGGTATTGGAAAGCTTGTTTTTCGTCTGGGACTCAAACACCGGATCTTTCACTTTCACCGCAATGGCTCCGACCACTCCCTCACGGACGTCCTGGGGTGCCCAGTTCTTCTTGAAATGCTCGTTGATACCTTTGAGAATACCCTCCTTGAAGGCACTCTGATGGGTTCCCCCATCGGTGGTATGCTGGCCGTTTACATAGGAAAAATAGTTCTCACCATAGGAACCCGCCACGTGGGTCAGGGCGAATTCCATTTGCTTGGCCTGATAATGAATAATGGTATACAGACCCTCGGTACCAACTTCCTTATCCAACAGGTCCAACAACCCATGGGCTGACTTGTAGACTTTGCCGTTGTAATCGAGACAAAGACCGGTATTCAGGTAGGCATAGCTCCAAAGCCGGGAGAAAATGAAATCCTCGTTGTAGGCATAATCACCGAACAACTCGGGATCGGGGGTGAACACCACCTCTGTCCCATCGGCTTCCTTGGTCTCCCCAGTCTCCTCTTTCAGTAATATGCCCTGTGAGAAAGTAGCACTGTGGTACTTTCCTTCCCGAAAGCTGGTGACCATAAAATGCGAAGAAAGGGCGTTGACCGCCTTCGTACCCACTCCGTTCAAACCAACGGAGAATTGGAAAACATCGTCGCTATATTTTGCACCGGTGTTGATGATCGAAACACAATCGACCACCTTACCCAAAGGAATACCTCGGCCATAGTCCCTCACCCGTACTTCGCACTCTTTGCGACGGATGAGAATTCTGCTGCCATAGCCCATGATGAATTCATCGACGCTGTTGTCCACCACTTCCTTAAGCAGGATGTAAATGCCATCGTCGACATGCGTGCCATTCCCCAACCGTCCGATGTACATGCCTGGACGCTTTCGAATATGCTCCAGCGCACTTAACGTTTGGATTTTCGATTCATCATACGTTGTCTTTGCCATATTTGGGGATTATATCAGAATTCCTTGAGTAAGGCAAAATAGTATCCACTTTTGCTCTTGCGATATAAAACCAGCTATATTACCCTGCTCCTATGGATACGATTCTCCTCCTATATATCGGCTTAGCACTGATACACTTGAGTCTTCGTTCTGAAGGCCTAAAAAACCTGGGCTCATTGACCAAGGTCCTGCTCATGCCACTTCTCATGATGTATGTGCTGAAAAATGGTGCAAAGCCTCTGCTGCTCTGCTCACTGGCATTGGCAACGGTGGGAGATTACTTTCTTACCAAGGCATCCAGAAAGAATACTTTCACCTTGGGCATGATCAGCTTCGCCCTCGCACACCTTTGCTATTCCATGCATATACTCCTTACTCCGCTGCAATGGCTGCCCATCGGTATCGGATTGCTGCTTGTACTCGCACCCTTCTTCTATTTGCTCAAACTCCTGAAATATTCACCCTTCAAAATCAGATACATCCTCTATGCGGTCAACCTGTTTGCCATGACGGTTCTGTGCTTCGGCTCCGGTTCAATGCTGGCTTCGTTGGGAGCCTTGGCTTTCATCATCTCCGACGGTATGATAGCTATGGGAAGTTTGAATCGACACCAATGTACCGTCACTACTGAAATGGCCATGTATATACTTGCCCAACTGTTACTGATTCTGGGATTGGTAACCTTGTAGGAGAACGCATGCACGAAAAAAAAGTGAATCCCTATGCCCACAAGAAAAAGGAAGGGTTGGCAGCCGGAAGCCTTATCTATGTCGGCGATACCCTGCCTCAGCAGACCAGTATCCATACCCATATGTACCGAAGTGGCTCCTATCGGATGGAAAATGGGTATACGCAAGCCGAGAAGGAGAACCTCCGTTGGGTCGAGATCTCAGGCCTTGAGGATATCCAGGCCATCGTAAAGATTGCCAAGGAGTTTCAAATCGCCAACCTCAGCCTGGAGGACGTGTTTTCCACCGACCAGAGGCTTAAGCTCGACCAATACGATGCCTACCTTTCGGTCACCTTGCGCATTCTGGAACACCAAGGGACCCAGGAACAGCAACTTACCCTGTTTCTCGGTGATGGCTGGGTGCTCTCAATTGCAGAATACAATCATCTATCGTTTGAGCCGGTAGTCCGTCAGCTTTCCTCGGCAACAAAACTGCAGAGTGCCACTTCCAGCGCCCTCTTGCATGCCCTTATCGACCGGGTGGTCGACCAGTACCTGGTCAAGGCCGATGAGCTGGAGCTGAAAACTGAGAATCTGGAAGAATTGGTCATTACCAAACCACAGGAAACCACTGCCTCCGCCATCCATCAGCAAAAGGCTGAAATCCTCAGGCTCAGGCGCATGACCAGCCCCCTTAAGGATATTCTGACCACCCTGATACGCTCTGAAAATCCGTTTCTCGACCGCAACACCAACTTTTTGCTTCGTGATATTTACGACCATGCCCTGTGGCTCTTTGAAGAGTGCGATATGCTTCGCGAAACCATGTCAGGAATCATGGAAGTATACCTCTCGAGCCTCGATATGAAGATGAACGCCATCATGAAGGTGCTGACGATCATCTCGACAATCTTCATCCCCCTTACCTTTTTGACCGGTCTGTATGGTATGAACTTCGCCCATATGCCGATGACAAGCGCCTATTGGGGCTTTTATGCAATCCTTGGTGGCTCAGTTTTGGTCGTCAGCGGTATGGCCATCTATTTCAGGAGAAAAAAATGGTGGTAACATCCTCACTCAAGCATACTGACTATGAAGAACTTCTTCCTGTTTTCAATGAGGCGTTCAGCGATTACGACCTACCAGTGGCCATGTCGCTCGAAGCGTTGAAGGCCCACCTGCAAAGCCTCTCTTACAGCAGCGAGGACTCGGTGGGTCTTTTCGAGAAACGACAATTGGTTGGCTTTCTGCTGATCGGCCGCAGAGGAAGGGTTGCCTACGATGCTGGAACCGGCATCATTCCCTCGTACCGGGGAAAAGGGCTTTCCCACACCCTCATCGACGATGCAATCGGACACCTGCGGTCAAGAGGTTGCTCACAGTTCGTCCTCGAAGTCCTCAACTCCAACTCCAAGGCAAAAAACCTCTATCTCAGCCATGGGTTTATGATGCGTCGAAACCTTCAATGCTTCTCCATCAAACAAGCACAAATCACCCAACAATCAAACGTTTTGCTTGAGCATCACATACAAGGATATAGTGTTCCTGCAAGCTTTGAGCCAACCTACCAGAACAGTGATGAGTCGGTTGTAGAAGGACTGTATACGTGCTCTGATATTGTGTACCAAGACACAAGAAGGGGAATCGTTTGGTATCATCCAAACCGGGGATCGATAGCCCAAATCAACATTGAACCAGTCTATAGAGATATATCTCTGATAAAGCAAGCCATTGTTGGTTGTTGCAACGTCTGTACGACTCAGTCAGTGCGGATGCTCAATGTGGATGAAAAAGACAGCCTTACCATCAAAGCCTTGGATGAACTCGGCTTCAGTAATTTCACCACGCAAAGTGAAATGGTTCTTCTCCTTGATGAGCCGCAGCTATGAGTACCTACACAATCTCTGCCATGAAGAAAGAGCAGGAAAGCGAAACAAAGGCCCTCATGCAACGCTGCTTTGACAAAAGTCTTGCCTCAATTTTTTTTCTTCACCCCGACACCACCTTGGTGGTCCTTTACGAGGGTCGGGTTGTCGCCGGCTTGAATCTAGATGTGTACAAGGTCAACAAGCAGGTAAAAATGGGATATCTGGGTTGGCTCTACACCGATGAGAAGCACCGCGGAAAGGGTCTTGCGGGAAAACTCATATCCGAGTCCTTGGCCTTCCTTAAGGGTTTGGGCTGCACCGATGTTGCGGGTTGTGTGGAAGGTGACAATCCTGCTTCCTTCAAACAACTACAGAGAGAGGGGTTTTCCCGTCTTCCGTTGGTTGCACAAATACGACGTTTTCGCTTCGGGCTTTTCAAGGTATGGAAGCATGCCTCCCGATTTTTCGATATGGGATACTTTTTATGGCATCTGCGTCTCGATGGGGAAAAAGAGATGTCGTATCCTGAAAACCTCCCAGCTTGGTTTGGGGGAGTTCTCGCAAACACGGTGTTGTTTCTGCCTGTCCTCTTCGGATGGAACCTCCTTTCAGTTTTTCATGTTTCATGGATGCAGTTGACTCGGGAAAATACAATGCTATGGCTGGCGATACCCTTTTTAAGCTTGCTGGCACGTACTTTTCCTGCGCTTGTGTATGCAAAAGTTCGCAAGAAATCGGTAGTCTATCGACAATGGGACACCGCCTATTTCACAGCCCTACTGCTGCCGCTTCTGTTGGGCCTTCCTTTTCCCGTGCCGGGAAACCTCTACATACAAGGAAGCAATTGGTCGCTGAAAACCCATGCGAAAGACTTGGCTCGGATGAGCCTGATTTCCAACACCTCGCTCTCTCTTGTCTTCCTTTTGTTTCCTAATCCCTACACCCTGTTCCTTTTGAGTTTGGACACATTCTTTTTCTTCTATCCATTCTGTGGTTTCAATTCTGCACGTATCAAACGCTCTGGATGGAATTACAAAGCATTCAGTATAATTCTTACCCTTGCCTGCTATGCATTTCTCTTGGTATACTGATTCCATTATGGATGATCCGTTACCTAGTACAGGGTGTTCAGACGAACACTCGCTCTTTTTATATGTGGGCAGGGGGTGTACATGCAAGTACAACTAACTGCCATCGTAATTCTGCTGTTGCTTTCCGCTGTATTCTCAGCGATGGAAACAGCATATACCTCCCTTTCATTTGTACAACTGAAGATACTGGAGAACCGAAAAACCCGCTCAAGCAGACTTGCCTACAAGCTGAGCCAGGACCGTGATGCCCTGCTTACTACAGTCTTGGTTGGCAACAATGTAGTGAACATTTCCGTATCCGCCTTGGTGACCACGTTTGCCATCGAGTTCTTTTCAAGCCAAGCGGTTGGGTATGCCACCGGTATCCTTACCTTGGTGATTCTCATTTTCGGGGAGATTACCCCCAAGCAACTCGCCTTGATGCACAACATGAGGATAGCCGTCTTCATGGCATATCCCATCCGGTTTATTTCAATCCTTCTCTTTCCAGTAGTTTGGCTGCTCAGACTTTTATCTTCTCTGATCACTCGTCTGTTCGCCTCCCATACAGAGCCGTCCATCACCACCGAAGGAGTGATGCACATGGTGGATGCAGCCGAAAATGAGGGCTTGGTGGATCAGTATGAGTCCGACCTCATGCAGAGGGCCATCCACTTCAGCGAGACACAGGTGCGTACCATCATGACCCACCGTACCGACGTGTTTTGCATCAGCGATGAATTGACGATCCGCGATGCATTCCCTTCCATTGTGAAGTCGGGATTCAGCCGTGTACCGGTGTTTCACAAGAGCGCGGAGAATATCATCGGCATTGTACTGGTTCGCGATATCTTGCGCGCCCAGCTGGAAAAGCGCATGGACAAGAGCATCAGCTCAATCCTCAGACAACCTATTTTCGTCCCTGAGCAGATGCATTTGGACGATGTGTTTTTCCTGTTCAAGAAGGATAAGCTGCAGCAAGCGATAGTCTTGGATGAATACGGCGGTTTCAGCGGTGTTGTGACGATGGAGGACGTAGCCGAGCAGCTCTTCGGTGAACTCTATGACGAGCATGAACGGAGGTTTCCCGACAGAATCGTCGAGCGCGAGCAGATGCCCGGCACCTTTCTGGTTATGGCCGACACCCCATTCCAACAGTTTGTTGATGAACTGGACCTTCCTCTCGATCATCAGAAGCAGAGAATTTCAACAGTTGCTGCGTATGTCTTGGAGCTGACCGGTGACATTCCCCAAGAGGGTGAAGTTGTCCAGTCTCCAACGGGAACCTTTCGCATCATCTCCATGAAGGGAAACAGAATGGAGGCTGTAGAATTTTCTCCAACCATCGATGATGGAACCCTTCTGTAGCGTTGACTGAAGCGTGATGCAAAGGTATGATGGCTCCCATGAGCAAATATCCCTTCCATGAAATAGAAACAAAATGGCAAGCATACTGGGACGAGCATCAGACTTTTGCCGTCACCGAAGATCCAAGCATCCCCAAGGATAAGCGGGCGTATGTCCTGGATATGTTCCCCTATCCCTCCGGGGCGGGACTTCATGTCGGACATCCTGAAGGATATACCGCTACCGACATCTACTGCAGATTCCTCAGGATGAGAGGCTACAATGTGCTCCATCCCATGGGGTTCGACTCTTTTGGCCTGCCGGCGGAGAACTATGCGATCAAGACAGGTACCCACCCAAAGGCAACCACCGAGAAGAACATTGAGAACTTCCGCAAGCAAATAAAGAGCCTTGGCTTCAGCTATGACTGGAACCGCGAGATTTCAACCCACAGCAGCGACTACTACCGCTGGACCCAGTGGATTTTCATACAACTCTTCAACAAGGGCCTCGCCTATGAATCCCACACCCCGATCAATTGGTGCGGCCAGTGTAAAACAGGTCTTGCCAATGAGGAGGTAAAGGATGGAAAGTGTGAACGGTGCGGAACGACCGTCGTTCGCAAGAATATCCGTCAATGGGTGCTCAAAATCACCGAATACGCAGACAAGCTGCTATCCGATCTGGACAGTGTAGACTGGCCTGAATCGGTCAAGCTCATGCAGCGCAACTGGATCGGCCGCAGCGAGGGAGCCTCGGTATTTTTCAAGGTTGATGAAATCGATGCCCAGCTTGAAGTCTATACAACCCGTGCCGATACGCTCTATGGAGCAACCTATATGGTCGTCGCCCCTGAACATCCGCTTGTCTCCCAGCTGACCAAGGTCGGACAGAAAGCGGCCGTTGAGGCCTATCTTGAGGCAAGCGCCCGTAAGAGCGACCTCGAAAGAACCGATTTGGCCAAGGACAAGACTGGTGTATTCAGCGGCAGTTATGCGATCAACCCAGTCAACGGCAAGCGCATTCCGATTTGGATTGCCGACTATGTATTGATCAGCTACGGAACCGGTGCCATTATGGCCGTTCCCGCCCACGATACCCGTGACTGGGAGTTTGCCAAGAAATTCAACCTGCCCATCATTGAAGTGCTCAAGAGCGAAGTCGATGTACAGACCCAGGCTTGGACTGAGGATGGAATTCATGTAAACAGTGATTTCCTGGACGGCCTGAACAAGGAAGATGCCATCGAGGCGATGCTTGCCTGGCTTTTGGAGCGCAAACTCGGGTCAAAGGCAATCAACTATAAGCTTCGCGACTGGATTTTCAGCCGCCAACGCTACTGGGGAGAACCCATCCCCTTGGTACACTGCCCCACCTGTGGCACGGTTGCCGTCCCCATCGAAGAACTTCCCCTGCTGTTGCCTGAAGTAACCAGTTACGAACCCAGCGGCACGGGCGAAAGCCCGCTGGCAAAAATTGATGAGTGGGTCCATTGCTCCTGTCCGGTTTGCGGCGGGGAAGCAAAACGCGAAACCAATACCATGCCCCAATGGGCGGGTTCCTGCTGGTACTACCTGCGCTATCTCGACCCAAAAAATGCAAATGAATTCGTCTCCAAGGAAATGGAAGCATACTGGATGCCCGTCGACCTCTACGTCGGGGGCGCCGAGCACGCTGTACTGCACCTTTTGTATGCCCGATTCTGGCACAAGGTACTCTTTGACCTCGGTTTGGTTTCCACTTCCGAACCGTTCAAACGCCTGGTAAACCAGGGTATGATCACCAGTTATGCTTTCCAGCGCAAGGACAAGAGTCTGGTTCCGACCGATATGGTCGAGGAACAGAGTCCCGATGTCTTTATTGAGAAGGCAACCGGCGAAACGTTGGAACGGGTCATCGCAAAAATGTCCAAGAGCTTGAAGAACGTCATCAATCCTGACGAGATCATCACCGAATTCGGGGCTGACTCCATGCGCATGTATGAAATGTTCATGGGACCGCTGGAGGTCTCAAAACCTTGGGCCACCACCGGTTTGGTTGGCGTGTATCGGTTCCTCGACCGAATCTGGAGACTTTTTGACGAACGGGAAATCACCGATGCAGAGCCTGATGAGGAGTTGAAGAGAACGCTTCATAAGTCGATCAAGAAGGTCACGTACGATACAAATTCCCTGAATTTCAATACTGCGATCAGCCAAATGATGGTACTGGTTAATGAACTGTACAAGATTGAGATCCTGCCTCGAGAGGTTGGAGAAACCTTGGTCAAACTGCTTGGCCCGTATGTTCCCCATCTTGCCGAGGAACTGTGGGAACGGCTTGGCCATAGTGGAGGACTTTCAACGGTAGCTTGGCCTGCATATTGTGAGGAATTTACCATCGACAACCAGATCGAGATGGTCTTCCAGGTAAACGGTAAAGTACGTTCAAAGGTGACGGTCCCCAAGGGACTCGGCAAGGACGAAGTCCTGTCCATGGCCAAAGAGGATGAAAAGATGAGGAACTGGCTCGAGGGCAAGACCATTGTCAAAGAGATTGTAGTTCCTGATAAGTTGGTGAACATCGTAGTAAAGTAACTGAGAAGCAATTCACCTGAAACAGCCACGTACGAGGAAACTCATACGTGGCTTTTTTTATTTGTAGGCGAATTGGAACATTGGCAGCGAAAGAATGTATTGATTACTTCTCCAGAACCAGATTTACCCTGAGCGTACTGAAGCACAAAGTCTTTGTGCTGCCCAAGGGGCGCACCAAGCGAGCCCAGAGCCGACCGATGGGAACCTCTTCGTGCAACTGGCCTTGTACACGATAGAGAAAAGGTTCAGAACGCTCGAAATCCAACCCTCGTTCCGATACCAACTGGTACATGACCACATCCGTTTGAGACAAAAGAGGGGTATGTTCGATAAAGACTCTGCCAAAGCCTGGATGCTTGGCGACCAACGTTAGGTCACAAATGGGAATAAGAAGGGATCCATCGTTTCCATTGGAGGCGATGGGCTCAACTACGATAAGAACATCCGTAGAAGGTGTCTGCAACGTAATGGCTGCTTGGAGTGAAGAAGGTACAAAGAGACATAGCAGGACTATGAGCATACTAAAGAATGCCGCCTCGCGAGCTTGTGACCTTTGGTAGTCCCCTGTTCTCATTTTCATACTTACTTTGTACAGTAGCCTAGGCTAAAAACCTATGTCAAGGGTTAAACTATACGCGTAGGGTATTTCCTTGGAAAAATCGAAATCCAAGGAAATTGCTTGCATATCATGCTAGGAATAAAGCGAAGTATTTTTTTCTTATATAGTAAAATAGATTTATTGTAGAATCATACTTAATCTTGTGACATATCAAAGCTTATCCAAGTACTTTTGCCAAGCCGCCTTTGGAAGTCTCGCGGTATAGGGAGGGAAGAGCCTGTCCTGTTTCCATCATCACTTCAATGACACTGTCAAAACTCACTTTGTGCCGTCCATCACCGAGCAACGCATAGGAGCAGTGGTCCAGAGAGCGCATGGTAGCCAATGCATTGCGTTCGATGCAGGGTATCTGCACCAGACCGCGCATAGGATCGCAGGTAAGCCCCAAATGGTGCTCAAGGCCCATCTCAGCAGCATATTCAATCTGATAGATGCTGCCTCCCAGCAGGTGTGTTGCGGCAGCTCCTGCCATGGCACAAGCAACACCGATCTCGCCTTGGCAACCGACCTCGGCACCGCTGATCGACCCATTGGTCTTCACGACATTGCCGATGACGCCTGCTGTAAGCAAAGCCCTGAGTATTTTCACTTTGGGGAATTTATACTGTTTTGCCAAATAATAGAGGACTCCGGGAAGGACGCCGCAGCTGCCGCACGTAGGGGCTGTGACGATCAAGCCACCGCCGGCATTCTCCTCGCTTACTGCAAGGGCATAGCTTAAGGCGGAAGCGGTACTTCCCAACGGACCGGAGAATTCAGTAGCTTTGGAGTTGTATTGGCTTGCCTTGCGCGGCAGCTTCAGCCCGCCGGGCAGTACTCCTTCAGCGTCCAAGCCTCGCTCCACGGCACTGCTCATGACATTCCAAACCTCTTCGATGTAGGTCAGAATCCCGGGCCCTTCGAATTGGAGAGCGAACTCCCATAACTGCAGGCCTTCCTCCGAGCAATACTCAAGAATCTGTTTCATCCTGGAATACTCTTTGGGATAGACTATCTTTGAAGCTTGTTCCTGCTCACCTTCGACGATAATTTTCCCTCCTCCGACACTGTAGTACGTCTGCTCATGCACAATTTCATTAGCCTCATTGTAGGAGCGGATGGTCAGAGCATTGGGATGAAAAGGTTTCTCACTGTCGGGATACCAAACAATCTCTACTTCCTTACCGGATTTTGCAAAAATTTCACGCAGGGCCTTGTCAGTCAAATGTCCTTTTCCGGTAGCTGCAAGACTGCCATACAAGTCTGCCTCATAGCGGGGGTAATGAGGGTACAACGAAAGGAAATGGGTGGCCGCAGCACGCGGTCCCATGGTATGACTGCTGGAAGGGCCATAGCCGATCCGAAAGAGTTCTCGAAGGGATTCCATAGCCAAACTCTATCGGTTTATCCCTAAAAAGGGAAGGTGTTTTCTACCAGAGCGGCGCCTTGGAAAGAGAAGTGTAAAATCTCTGTTGCTTGAGGTCTGCAAAGAGGGTCAGACATACTTGCTGTTCTTGGTTCCACCAGCGTTCTACGAGTCCTTCCGCCTCAAGGTAGTGCGTATCGTTGCACAGAAAATAGAAAGAACGCTCTTCAGCTCGTTCGCTGACCCAATACCCATAGGGAAGGTCTGCAAGCGCAACAGCAAGCTTAGGCTGCAAAGTCATACTCTCGTGATCGAGCTTCCCGTTGAGAAGGTCCAAGAGCAAATTGGACGTATCCAACAACGAAACCTTCAGGGCCAAGTCGGCCAATTGCCTGCCGTTGAGATTCTCAATAGCCTGGGCGTTGTAGGCATAGGCATCCAGTAAGAGGCTGGCCAACTGTCCCTGTTGCTGGGTCAAAACGACCGGCAAGTCACAGCCCGGGTAGTAAAACCCTCCATAAGGAAAAAGATTCGACAACGGATACGCGCAAAAGACAGTAAGTCTATCGCGCTTGACAGGAGTGCTTATGCTCGTTACTCCGCCTTCGAGGTATACCTTCTGCAGCTCTTTTGAGCCGTTGGTGGCAACGAGGGTATGCCATAGAGGGCGGTGGCTGACCTTCTTCCAAGGATGCTGATCAGCAATCACAACGTCTATGCGCCTCTCATACAGGGGATTTGAGTCACAGCTCACGCATAGGGGAAAGAGCAGGCAGATGTATACTAACCATTTCACACTACCTTAGGGGCGAAGATAGCCTTCCTGCTTCAGCTGCTCATGGTAGGCTTTCCTGAACAGGACAAACAGATGCTTCACGTCCTCACTCTGATAATCGGCATAGGTCCAACTGAATCCGTGGAACCCGCTGTTCTCATACTGCAGCGTCAACTCGGCATATATGCCGTCCATAAGGGGAATGCGATGCGATCGATTCTTGGTGGTTGCAAGTATGAGATTCTCCAGGGAGAGCAACCCAGGATCGAGATTCACACGACGACCTTCATCAACCCGATACAGCTCCTCAAGTGCGTTGGTCTCTATCTTGATCGCACTCAACCTTGCCGGATCGACCAACGTCTTGAAACGTAGGTAACACCGATAGGGCTTGGTCCCCATCTCTTTGTCGTAGTAATCGGTAAAGGTGAACAAGCCTAGCGGGCTGATATACAGAATCGGACCATACAGGGACTCTAGACGGGAAGTTACCGGCTCAAGCAGAGCCGGATTTTGTAGCAGCACCCCCATGACCAGACATCGGGGAATGAAGGTAGAGCGCCTTCCCATGTTACAAGTTGGACGTAAACGTCCCAAGCACCCGTACCGACAAACAGAGCTCCGAGAGTTCGGCCAATGCCACCTCAAATGCACCGGTCTCTCCGAGTTCAGTCTCCACGAAGAACGAATACTCCCATGGCTTACCCGGAATCGGACGGCTTTCCAGTTTCTTCATGTTCAGGCCGTGCTTGGTCAATACCAGCAGTGCGGAGAATAAGGAACCGGGGCGATCGGGAACGGTGAATCGGAGCGAGGCACGGTTGACGGGGGCAGAAGAACGATAAACGGCACTGCGCTCCTCTCGGCAAATAATGTAGAAGCGGGTGTAGTTGCGGGGGTTGCTCTCAATTCCCTCTGCCAGAATCTCCATCCCATACACTTTTGCAGCAGGAGCTCCTGCAATGGCGGCTTTGGTGGGATCTTTTGTCTCTTTTACATAGGCAACCGCTCCAGCGGTATCAAAGAAAGGAATAGCCTGGGCATAGGAGATTTCATGGTTGAGATATTCAGTACACTGGGCAAGGCCTTGGGGATGGGAGTAGACTTCGCGAAGGCTCTCCTTCTTCGAGCCGGGGAGGCCGATGAGATTATGGATGATCCGAATCTGCTGTTCGCCCACCACCTGAACAGCCTGATGGCGGTCAAGCAGGTCCAAATTCTCATAAATGGTTCCTCCCAAGGTGTTTTCCAAGGGAATCATCCCATAGGCGACTTTGCCTTGCAGCACCGCTTCGAACACATCGGAAAAGGATTTGCAGGGAAGCACATCCGTAGACTCATCAAATGCCCTGCGTATGGCAAGCTCGCTGTAGGCACCCCGCTCTCCCTGGAAAGCAACCACCAGTCGGTCGGTTGCAACGGAGGCTTCCGTCTTGACGGACAGTGCGGCTGAAAGCATGCGGGGAATACGTTCCAAGGATTTACCGACTACGGCACTGAGGGCCTGAAGGTCCCGCATCAACTTTTCAAACTGGGAGGGATACAGCGACTGAGGTCCGTCACTGAAGGCTTTTTCGGGATTATTGTGTACCTCGACGATCAGACCGGAAGCTCCGCTGGCAATCAGGGCCAAGCTCATCGGACTTACCAAGTCCCGTAGGCCCGTGGCATGGCTGGGATCGCCGATAACCGGTAGGTGAGTCATCTTCTGCACCACCGGGATGGCTGAGATATCCAACGTATTACGGGTCGCCCTCTCGTAGGTTCGGATGCCCCGTTCACAGAGCACAATCTGGTCGGTACCGCTAGCCATCAGGTATTCGGCTGCCATCAACCATTCCTCAATCGTGGCACACAGGCCGCGCTTGAGCAGGACCGGCATGCCTGTTTTTCCGACAGCCTTCAACAGTTCAAAATTCTGCATGTTCCTTGCACCGATTTGGAACATATCGATATATTTGGTCATCATGGGAGCGTCGGAAGGGTTGACGATTTCGGTGGTTACCGGCATGCCGTATTTCTCACCTGCTTCCTTGAGATACCGCAAGCCCTCTTCACCCAAGCCCTGGAAGGCGTAGGGACTGGTACGGGGCTTGAAGGCACCACCACGCAGGATTACAGCCCCGGCTTCCCGTACTGAGGCAGCAATGGTCATAATCTGTTCACGTGACTCAACGGCACAAGGACCGGCAATAATGGCAATTCGATTGCCACCAATCTTCACCTTGCCGACGGTTACTATGGTATCCTCTTTTTTCAGCTCACGGGAGGCTAGCTTGTAGGGCTTGCTGATGGGAACGACATTCGCTACCCCCTCAAGCAACTCAACTTCACGGATGTCGAGTGTACTCTGCCCGACCGCACCGAAGACAGTCTCTTCCTGTCCAACGATTTCCTTGACGGTGTAGCCCTTCTCAACCAGAAAGGACCTGATGGATTCTTTCTGCATTTCGCTGATTTGTTTCTTCAATACGATTATCATGAAAATACGCTAGAACGTAACCTTAAAAAGGTCAAGGGAGCGTTGCTTTTTTTGTCATAGCATGGTACCAGAATGAGCATGGATGAACAGTATTGGGATACCCTATTTCATCGATTCAGAAGCACCATCGAGGCCGAAGGCCACATACTTCCTTCAGTATCGATAATTGCTGAACGAGAGAACGACCCCTATAAGGTGCTTATAGCCACCCTCATCTCCTTAAGAACCAAGGATGAGGTAACCCTTATTGCAAGCGAGCGGCTCTTCAGGCTTGCCAAAGACCCGTATGCCATGGTTTCCCTCGCAGAAGAAGCCATCCAGAAAGCCATCTACCCTGCAGGGTTCTACAAGACCAAAGCTAAGAATATCCGATTGATTTCTGAAATCTTGATCAGCAGATACAACGCAAACGTTCCGGATACCCAGGCGGAATTGCTTACCCTTCCGGGAGTGGGCATCAAGACTGCAAACCTCACCCTGAACCTGGGCTACCAAATTGATGCCATCTGCGTAGACTGTCATGTTCATCAGATTGCCAACCGCCTTGGTTGGGTGGAGACAAAAACTCCCGAACAGACAGAGCAAGCGCTGCAACTCGTCATGCCCAGAAGATTCTGGATACCACTCAATGAACTCTTGGTACGGTATGGACAACTCATCTGCACCCCGGTCAGCCCGTTTTGCAGCAAATGCCCGGAAGTCGAACGCTGTCCGAAAATCGGGATAGTACGAAGCCGCTAATAGCAGGAACGAACTACGTTTGCTACCGAATCGGCCTTTCCCAGGGTATAGAAATGTACTCCGGGTACTCCATGTGCAAGCAAATCCTTGGTTTGAAGAGAGCACCAGTGCACTCCGATCTCGCGAATCTCCGAGAGCTTGGTTGCCTTGGAGAGCAATTCGACCAACTCTGAGGGCATATCGACATGGAAAGTCTGGGGGATGGTAGCCAAGTCACGTTTGCTGCCGATCGGCTTGAGACCGGGAATGATGGGAACGGTTATGCCGGCTTTTCTGCAGTCCTCTACAAAACGGTAATAGACAGTGTTGTCGAAGAACATTTGCGTAACAATGTATTGGGCACCTCAATCCACCTTATGTTTGAGCATCGCCAAATCATTTTCCAGGTTTGGAGCCTCTGCATGCTTCTCCGGATAGCCCGCCACCCCTACACAGAAATGAGTCTTCTGGGCATTCTCAAGAGACTGGTCCAAATAGTTCCCTTTGTTCAAGCTAATGATTTGGGTAACCAATTCGCTGGAGTGTTCATAGCCGCCCTTGACCGGGACAAACCGTTTCTCCGCATTGGGAGGATCGCCGCGAAGGGCAAGAATATTCTCGATTCCCAGAAAGTTGAGCTCGACTAAGGCATCCTCAAGCTCGTCACGGTCCATACCCCCGCAGATCAGGTGGGCTACCACCGGAATGTTGAACGTGTATTGGATCAAAGCCGAAAGGGCGATGGTCCCCGGTCTCTTTCTCACAGTCCGGCGCTCCAAAAGGCCGTCGCCCCGCTCGAGGTAGACCACTTCCTGCTGATGGTTGGTGACATTGATGTAGGCAGGCTCAAAGAGCGAGAGCTGGCGTACCGTTTCGAGCAGCGTCTGGGCATCACCACCCTTTAGGGGCGGCACGAGCTCAAACGTGAAAAGAGGCCGTTTTGCTTCTTGGAGTATGTCGATTACTTGCATACGATCAGTATTCCATACCACTGAGCAGTGTGGCAAGCATCTGAGCTGATACCCCTTTCCGTTTTGCATACAGGCTATACTGCTCTTCACTGACTTGCTTCAGACCAAAATACCGCAGGTTCTCTCCTCCGATAAGCATACCACACACCGATGAGGGGGGATCCATGGCGAAGCTTTCAGTCAGCCGGACGCCGATGTTCTGGGTAGCATCCAAGAGAGAGAATAGCGTTTGTTTCTCACTGTGGTCGTTCCAAGAGGGGTAGCCCGGAGCAGGTCGGATGAACGAGAGTTCGTCGGCTTCCCAGGCCTGTTTCAGTAGATTCTCTGCAGTTTGGGCCAACACTTCGGCAAGGCGGTCGCCCAAAAGCTTCAGTGAAAATAGCTGCATGGTATTACCCTCAGCTTGAAGCTGTTCCAAATAGGGAGCTAGAGCAAGCGAAGAGGTGGACACAAACAAGCCGACGGTATCGTCTGTGGCAATCATATCGGCTAGGCATAGGCCGCTCAGCTCATCACGCAGGAAATAGAACGATCGTTGTCCAACGCGTACCTCCAGCCGATCGCTTGAAGCGGGAAACAGACCATAGACAATGCTGCATCCATGTTCAAAGAGTGCACAAATCTCCGGCTTATCAAGAAGCTCTTTCGCCTCCTCTATAAGGTTTCTTCCTTCCTGGCTTTCAAACGGCACCTTCCAGGCAGAACAGTACATGCGCCAATTGATGTGGGCACTAAGATCCTTCAGGCAAAAGTCAGTCTTGGTAAACACCCCGTAGGAGGCTGCTTTGCTGCCCTGTTGCTTCTGCTTACTCTGGATCAATGCCTGCTCATACCCGGAAGTGGTTTTTTCCTTGAGAGGAAGCTCATGGTCCTTCCTGAGCTGCTGATACGTAGTTCTTACCTCATTCTTATAGGCTAGGCTTTGCGGCCCCACCACCTGCTTGGCAGCCAAGGCCATGGCGGATGCATCCTTGGTCTGGATGACGGCCTCCGAGTAAAGCACAGAGAGTTTGACTGCCGTATGGATTTCGCTGGTGGTAGCACCCCCTACAAAAATGGGAAGGGAGGAACCCTTTTTCTCAAACAGTTTGATAACCGTTTCCATCTCCTTCAGCGAAGGAGTGATAAGGCCGCTCAATCCGACCAAGTCAGCCTTATGGCGGATGGCCGCTTCCCAAATAGCTTCAGGGGGAACCATGACTCCCAGGTCGATCACCTCAAAGCCGTTGCAACGAAGAATCAAATTAACAATGTTCTTGCCGATATCATGCACATCGCCCTTGACCGTTGCCATCACCGCAACAGGTTTCTTTTGACTACCTGTTTCGTTGGTATTCAGTTCCAAATACTCAGTAATCCTCGGTTGGAGGATATCGACTGCTAGCTTCATTGTCCGAGCACTACGTACCACTTGAGGAAGAAACAGCTTGCCCAAACCAAAGAGCCGACCTACTTCCTTCATACCATCCATCAGCGTTCCTTCTACCAGGGTCAGGGGGTTCTCCCCCTCCAGCTCTTTCAAGTCTGGCTCTAAGTATGCGTGGTCTCCAGCAAGAATGGCATCAAAGAGCCGCTGGGAAGCACTTCGCTCCCTGCGGTCAGCTTTCTGCAGCTGCGGCTTCTCATCCTCCTGCATTTCGAGGGCTAAGGCGATGAGGTTGGCCCGGATAGTGGACAAATCCCCATCCTCGGCAAGAAGGGCTTTCTGGATGATGGTGCGTGTCTTTTCATCCAAGCTCTCGAATGCAATGAGTGAGGAGGGATTGATGATCGCCATATCCAGCTCTGCAAGTGAGAGAAAAACAGCGTGCATCGCTGTTCGAATCGCATCATTGCCCCTAAAGGAAAAGCTAAGATTGCTCACCCCTCCGCTGGTATGGCACAAAGGATAGAGCTTCTTCAGAGCCCGGGTCGCGAGAATGAAATCACGGGCATAGGTGTCATGCTCCTCAATACCGGTCGCAATGGACAATACATTCGCATCGAAAATAATGTCCTGTTCCTTGATTCCCGAAGCGGTAAGCAACTCGAAACTTCGCTTTGCTATAGCCATTTTTCGTTCAAACGTGGCAGCCTGTCCCTCTTCATCAAAAAGCATGACCACCATGGCATGTCCATACGAAGAGACCTGCTTGGCATGCTGGATGAAGATTTGTTCTCCTTCCTTGAGGCTGATGGAGTTGACGATGCCCCTGCCTTGTACTTCCCCAAGGGCCGCCTCAATAACCGACCAATCGGAGGAATCGATCATTATCGCCGCCTTGCTCACCGAAGGGTCGCCGGCAATGTGGCGCAGAAAGGATCGCATGCTGATTTTTGCATCGAGCATGGAGGCATCCATACAGATGTCCAGCACCTGGGCTCCCTCTTTGACCTGTTCACGGGCGATGGCTAGTGCCTCTTCCCATTTCCCTTCCTTGATGAGACGGGCGAATTTTCGAGACCCGGCAACGTTGGTGCGCTCCCCGATTACCAGCAAGGAGTGTTCATCGATGGATATGTCATCGAGGCCGCTTAGTTTCAGATTCTGGTTTTCTTGGGGTTTGATCCTGCCCTTTGCCTGTGAGGTTGCAGCCTTGAGAGCGGCGATATGGGCAGGGGTGGTTCCACAGCATCCACCCAGAATATTTAGCTGCTGCTCCTTAATCGCTCGAGCGAGCTGGGCTGCCATACCCTCAGCTGAAAGGGCGTAGGCCCCTTCCTTATCAGGGAACCCTGCATTCGGGTGCGCTGAGACAAAGAAGGGGCATAGAGCATCCAGCTGTTCTATGAGGGGAAGCATTTCATCCGGTCCTGTGGAACAGTTCAGTCCCAGACTGAACAAGTCGAAGGAGCTGAGACTGGTCACAAAGGCCTGGAGGGTCTGACCACTGAGCGTCCTTTGGCTTTGGTCGCTGAAGGTAACGCTGACCATGATCGGGAGGCTCCGGTTCTCCTCCTTCATGGCATCCTGACAGGCAAGGATGGCGCTCTTGGCGGCAAGGGTGTCAAACACAGTTTCGATGAGAATCAGGTCAACACCAGCTTGAACCAGAACACGGGCTTGCTCGAGATACATTGCATGAAAATCAGCAAAATCACTCTGCCTATAGGCAGGGTCCTCTACTTTTGGCGAGAAGGAAAGCGAGCGGTTGGTCGGGCCAAGAACGCCTGCGACAAAAGCATATCCTTCATTGTTGGCTTCGAAGTCGGCTGCGGCTTCCCGGGCAATTTCACAAGCAGCCTGATTAATGGTTTGAACGTGGGCTTGCAGTCCATACTCAGCCAGATTGAAAGCATTTGCGCAGAACGTATTGGTCTCGATAATGTCGGATCCAGCCTCAAGGTATTGTTGGTGGATGGAGAATAGTATCTCACCGCGGGTAAGATTGAGCACCTCATTGCACCCATAGGCAGAGAGGCCCTCAAAGGTGAAGTCCTCGATTGCCAGACCTTGACTCTGAATCATGGTTCCCATCGCCCCATCAAGCAGTACGATCCGCTGTGACAGAAGACTCTTCAGGTATTCTGTTCGGTTCATCTCGGTCTTTACCTCCAACGGCAATGCATGGTCAAGGAGTATAAGATTGCCTAAAACCTGAATATGCTTTCAAAATTACTACACATAATGTAGTATTAGGACATCATATCCCGATTTCATCCACACAAATCACAGGTCGCCAGAACGTTGACGACCTAGCTAATTCTTACGATTCTACGCTTCCCGTTCGTGGGAAACCTCGAAAAGCCTGAGTGGGCACGCCTGGGTGCAAAGTCCACAGACAACACACAACGCGACATCGAACACCAACTTTGCTTCTTTGTTCATACTCAGTGCCCTAGGTGAGCATACAGCGGTACAAGCTCCGCAATGAATGCACCCCTCTTCACGAAAAAGCAGTTCCTTGACCATCTCGGAGACGATGACACCTACCTCTGAAAGGTAGACGACACTCAAATCCAAGTTCTGTTCGGTCCCGCATAGTTCGACGATGAGCTTGCCTCCCCTGCCGCTTGCAACGTCGGCATTGAGGATGTTGATGTCCACATCGTAGGCTCGGGCAAGTTTGCTGACAATTGGCTGCTCAACCAAGGTGGGAGAGAAGCGTAAGGCATATCGTCGTTTCATTTCTCACCTCCTTCACGAGGTACCAAGGGTTTGACAAAGCTGTCTTTGGGCAGCATTTGCACCGGTTCGGTAAGGAAGAATTTCTTATCACGGATCCATTGGCAGAGCATCTCGGCAATCTCACGGGCTTTGGCAAGGGAAGAGAGCGGAGCTGTCTTGACCTCTTTGCCATCGGGCAGGGTTACGCTTCCGCTGGCAAGCTGGGCGTAGGTGGTTGAAGCCAAAGCGGGATGGTTTTCCTGACCGTAATCGAGAATGGAGGTCTCAATCTGGTCGTTGGTGATACTCAAGTACTTTGCCATTTTCTCGTCCAACACCGGAATGGGAATCCCTATTCCGACGAAAAGTGAAACCCCATATTTTTCGTAGTAGGCGGAGCGGATGAAGTCGGAGGACATCTGTTTTGCGTCCCCGATTACCGCCAAGGTGGCTCCAGGGAGTTTGGGAATACCGTATTCATTGCGTTCACGGCGGGTATTGAACTGTGTTCCATTCCAGACCACATACCCCTCAGTACCACCAAGGAAAATGCGGGTTCCAAGCCCGATGGTCCGTAAATACGGGTCATTAAGCAACGGACTGAGTTCACCGCTGGTTGAATAGGTAATGTTGCTATAGCGCGGCAGCAGGCTTCCCATGTATGTATACTTGATGCGATTCGTACTGTTGGTGGCCGCTGCATAGTTTTGGTACGCATTACGGGGATTGAAAAGGTAGAATTCGTTTACCGTCTCTTTATTGATCCACGTATCGATTTCCTTGGTAGGATAACAGTCGGTCCCTTTTCCTCTGGCATGCAGGCGTACATCCTTGCCTCGGATGAGATCCTCGATTACGTTTGCCCCTCCATAGGTAGGGTCAAACTTCGATTCGCTGGTTGCCCCGATATAGGTATCGACCGCAGCAAGCCCTTCATAGGCGCTGACTCCATTGAGGGAGATTTCCTCCATCCTGATGCCCGGTGACCAGTGCCCGAGATTGATAACCGCTCCAGAGGAGCACATCGGGCCGAAGGTGGCTGTGGTAACCACATCCACTTCTTGGGCCAGCTCGGCGAGGTCTTTTCCCTTCGCCATACGTTTGAAGGCTTCGGCAGTAACTACCACCGCCTTTCCTGCCTTGATCTTCTCGTTGATCTGGGCAATCGTCTTTGCCATAGAAGCTCCTCTATTCGCTGAACTCGACCCCCTCAAGGGTCAAGACCGGGATCAAATGATAGGCAGGGACCTCATAGGGATGGCTGTCCAGCAGGGCTTGGACCGCCTGGGCGGCATGCTCTTCATCAACCACCAATTCTAATCGCCACTCTGGTACTTGTTCAAGCGTTCCGACCTGCCCAAGAAAGGGAGAACTCCCTTCAAGAGGCCGAAATTGACCATCTCCCAAGGTTTGGAAGCAACATCGGTCATACTGGCCCATAGTACCGGCCCCTGCATTGAAGACTGCCTCTTTTACTACCTCAAGATGCGACTGGGGAACATAGAAAACCATTACGTACATCGTTGCATGCCTCCCGTATAGCCCGTATGATACAGGCATGGTAAAGCTTCTGGTATTTCTGGGCAACCCTGGCAAGGCGTATGCAAGGACAAGGCATAATATTGGTTGGATGGTTGCAGAGCATCTCTATCCAAATCAAAGCTGGAGTGAAAAGTTCCACGGCCTCGTAAGCACCGCACTTACACTAAAACTTCTCAAACCGACGACCTACATGAATGAGAGCGGCAGGTCGGTGCGAGCCTGTATGGATTTCTACGGCTATTCTGCGGAAGAGATTCTGGTCATACACGACGACTTGGAGTTGCCGTACGGGACGCTTCGGCTGCAAAAAGGAGGAGGGTTGGGCGGGCACAACGGCTTGAAATCAATCAAGGCACATGCCCAAAGCGACCAGTTTTCCAGACTCCGAATCGGCATTGGAAGGCCTGTTCACGGCTCGGTAGCATCCTTTGTGCTGGAACGGTTTACCTCCGATGAGGAGATATCCCTTCCATTGGTCATAAATTTGGCAGAAAAGATGCTTACAGACTATTATTCTTCTCTTCCGGTAACAAATACACTAGTCTAACAGTCACCCTTTTTCAAGAAAGGGGTTACAACCAAGCGCTCTCATGGTATACTTGCTTAACCGTTCAGGGATGGACCCACCCTCAGGGAGGCGTGATTTGATTACACGTGATTTTCGCATTTCAGTTCGCACCAGGACTGAAATGGATTTTTTTCCAGTATTGTTTCCTTCAGATTCCGATCTTGGAGCATTGTATAAGCAAGCCACAGAAATCGCATACTTCTACAACAGTAAAGTGAAGGCAAAGGGGGGCAATGACTGGGTCTCTGCAGGAAAATTACATGCTACCGCCGTCCTTTACCAACTCTATCAAAGTGTACTGAGCCGATATCTCAATGACAGCGAACCTGATTTTTTCACCCGCCTGACGGCCTTGATCAACAAGAACCATGCAGCCCAGGAGGTTTTGGCCTTCTATATGAAGGAGTTTCCTTCCCCGCTTCTGGTACAGCAATCGCTCCCTCTGGATTACTTCTATGAGGAGTCGCTTCGCGGCTACTTTCTGCATCAGGTCATGCAGGAGAACCCTGCCCTGATACAGGCTGCGAAACCCTTTCTAGCCCCTGAAGGTCTCACCTTCCCCCAAGCATCCCAGGCTGTTACCGCCCTGTTGGGAGGATACACCAAAGCCTCAGCTGTCATGGGAAGCAGTGATTCAGACATTTTCTCCTTCCTTACCCGTCCTGCAAAACTCTATCCGGATTCTCTTTTGGACCAGATAAGCTATATTCTCGAAGCATGGGCCGACCTCATTCCCCAAAGTCTCAAGACGATGCTGCTCAGGGCGATCGACTTTGTGCAGGAGGAGGATAAACCTCACTTCCCCCCTGTTGGTGGTGGGGGAAGCCCGGCGATGGCGGTACCCGATTACAGCATCTTCGATCATGAGTACGAGGCGTTCACTGCAGACAGGAACTGGATGCCCAATGTAATCATGCTGGCCAAGTCCACCTTGGTCTGGCTTGACCAGCTCAGCAAGGAGTACGGGTATCCAATCGATACTTTGGACAAGATTCCCGACCAGGAACTTGAGAAACTCAGCTCCCGCGGTATTACAGCCCTATGGCTCATCGGTCTTTGGGAGCGCAGTCTGGCAAGTAAGAAAATCAAGAATTTGTGTGGCAATCCTGATGCGGAAGCATCAGCGTACTCGTTGAAGAACTATGAAATTGCCCAAACGATCGGTGGGTGGCAGGCACTGGACAATCTGCGCCAGCGTTGCAGAGGCTACGGTATCCGGCTCGCAAGCGACATGGTACCAAACCACTGTGGCATCGATGGGGACTGGGTCTTCAATCACAGCGAGTATTTCATCCAGCAAAGTTATCCTCCCTTCCCGTCCTATACGTATGACGGACCGAACCTTTCTTCCGATCCAAATGTCGAGATACAACTTGAAGACCACTACTATGACCGCAGCGATGCTGCTGTCACGTTCAGGCGCAAGGATCTCCGTACGGGAGAAACCTCCTATATTTTCCATGGCAACGATGGAACCTCGATGCCCTGGAACGATACTGCCCAACTTGATTTCCTCAATCCCGCCACCCGTGAGGCGGTGTATCAGCAGATTAAACATGTGGCGAGCAACTTCCCAATCATTCGTTTCGATGCAGCCATGACCTTGGCAAAGAAGCATATCCAACGACTCTGGTACCCAAAACCCGGGCACGGAGGCGATATTGCAGGCCGCACTCAGTATGGTATGGATGAGATAGAGTTCAACCAGAAAATTCCTCAGGAATTCTGGCGTGAGGTGGTTGATCGGATCAATGAGGAACTTCCGGATACCCTATTGCTTGCCGAAGCATTCTGGATGATGGAAGGCTATTTTGTTCGGACTCTGGGAATGCACCGTGTCTACAACAGTGCCTTTATGAATATGCTCAAGAACCAAGAGAACCAGAAATATCGTGAGACGATTAAAAACACCATCGCTTTCGAACCGGAAATTCTCAAACGCTTTGTCAATTTCATGAACAATCCCGATGAGGAAACTGCAGTTTCCCAGTTTGGGGATGGGGATAAGTATTTCGGGGTCTGCACCCTGTTGTCCACCATGCCGGGCCTTCCGATGTTCGGACACGGTCAGATCGAGGGCTACCGGGAAAAATACGGGATGGAATACCGACGTGCCTATTGGGACGAAAAGCCCAACCAATATTTGATCGATGAGCATTATCGGCGAATTTTCCCACTTCTGAAAAAGCGTTACCTGTTCAGTGGTGTCGAATATTTCCAACTTTTCGACCTCTATCGTGACGGCGCCGTCCAGCAGTCGGCCTTCTGCTATGTCAATGGCAATGAGCGGGAGCGGGCTCTCGTGTTGTACAACAACCAATATGAAGGTGTAGAGGGTTGGATTAAAACCAGTGCTCCCAAACAGCAGAAAGTCGGGGAAGAGAAACACAGCGAGACGACAAGTCTGGCAGAAGCTCTCGGATTGACTGTCGGAGGAAGACGGTACCTGATTTATGAATCTTTCAATGAATCGCTTACCTATATGAAACCTTCGCTCAGGGTATATGACGAAGGCTTTGCCCTTCACCTCAATGGTTTTGAGACCAAGGTGTTTTTAAACATCCGCGAGGTAGAGGACGTCGATGGGACGTATGCCGAGCTCTACGAACAGATTGGGGAAAACGGAGTGGCCAACCTCGAGCAGGAAATTCTTGCCCTGCGCCTCAAACCGGTGTACAAGGCGATGGAAAGCTTCCACTCTGAGAGTTTCTTCAAGCAGATGAAACTCATTCTTAGTGGGCAAGCCACCAGTAAAAGCGAGCGAAAGCTCATTCTTACCTTGGCCGAAGCGTATGCTCATTTGGTGGCTGCGGTGGAAAATCTGCATCCTGCCGCCAAGAAATCGCTGCCTTCGCTGCCTAGGGACGTCAGTCCAGCACAGATGCTTGCTCAAGTACAGCGATACAGCACGCTCTTTAAAAGTGAGGAGAGCCGCGTCCTGTTGCATGGATCGCGCATCCTGGATGAGATGGAAGCGGTAGTTGCAGCTTCCTTCTTCCTCAAACCCTTTCTCAGCGATGAGGCAACCATCAGCGAAGCAATGAAGGCAAGCGACACACTGCTGCTCTCACGATTTTTCTCCAAGGAGCTCTGTGAAGCTGGATTTACCCAGGAATCAGCCCGCAAGGCCTGCCATAGCGCTGCAATTCTTTCCAGTGCGGCTTTCATGGTGGATGATAGCACTGAAGATCCAAAACAGATTCTTGCGCTGTTGCTCTCAGACCCAAGCCTTGCCAATTATGCACAGGTCAACGAGTACCAGGGTGTTACCTGGTATGCAAAGGAGGCGATGCAGGAGATTATCTATCTGTCAGCACTCTCTCTTGCTGTAATCAAAGGAATGGGGAATGTAAGCACCTATATCAAGGTTCTTATGGAAGCTGAGATGCAGTCCGGCTACAAGCTTTTACAGCTCTTGGAATGAAAAGCGACGTTTGATTGACTTGCTGCATCTGATAAGATACTCTTGGAAACTATGAAGACCTGGATAAGTTATCTGGCTGCAACTGCCCTTGGTTTGGCTGCAACCCTTTTATTTGGAGAGTCGGGTATATTTCAACAAGTGATGTATACCGTCACCGCCCTTTTCGTGCAGCTCGGTGGGTTTGTATTAATTCCACTGGTCTTTTTCGGCTTCTCAAGCGGGATAGCTTCACTCAGAAAAGATCGTAAGGGTGGTGTGTTTGCACGTACTACCATCCTATGGAGCGTGTTTTCGACGTTGTTGTTGGTTCTGGTTTCTGCCATTGTTTTCAGGTTCTTCCCGTCGTATTTCCCTGCAAGCACCAGTGCCGGCAGCGATGCTTCAACGCTTTCGATAATTGCCCCCCAATCGATTTCCACCCTCTTTGAATCGATGCTGCCCATCAATCCATTCTACACGCTGGCAAATGCAGAGAGCTTCTTGCTTCCTGTTTTGGTAATAGCTTTGGTTTTCGGTTACTTCCTCAAGCCCAATGTTGAGGTTATCAGACCGGCGTACGTCACCATGAACTCACTCAGTGAGACTATGTTTCGCCTTGCCAGGGCTTTCAGCACCTCAGGCCACCTCTTTGTTTTCTTTGCTGCATCCTATTGGTTCAGCCATTTGCAGATGGAGGGAACACTCTTTGTTGCCGGTCGCTTCTTGATCATGCTCATCATCTCCACCCTTTCGGTGACGCTGCTGATATTGCCCCTTCTCTTTAGTCTGGTCACCCGTTTCCGTGTTAATCCCTATATGATTCTGTACCGTATGCTTGCCCCGGCAGCCGCCGCTCTCTTCACTGGCAGCATTTTCTTCTCCAGCCCGATTTCCATCTCCCTCTCCAGGCACAACCTTGGTTGCCAGAAGCGGGTCAGTGCAACGGCAATACCGCTTTATACCCTCATTGGAAGGGGTGGTTCGGCTATGATCGCTACCTTGAGCGTGCTCAGCCTGCTGTATGCCGCCACCGCTTCAATGCCCTCTGATACGGTGATTCTCTTTGTGGCCCTTAGTAGCGCCCTTTTCGCATATGCAAGTCCTCTCTACCTCGGTTACGAGGTATTCTTCATCTCCATCATAGTCCTGCAGTTTCTGAAAATCGACCTATATGGAGCTGAGATGACTATGGTCGCGCTGATGCCGATTCTCAACGGATTGGGAATTCTGGTGGATTCCTACATAGCAGCCTTTGGTTCAGCCTACACCTGCCAACGTCTGGGGGTCCTCACAGAGAGTGCCTACCCCGATATTCTGTAAGAGATTATGGGGAAAAATCTTCGCTTCGTCCTGCTGGGCATCCAGGGCCTGATAACGCTCATTCTCACTGTTTGCATAACCCACGGGATTATCAGTGCAGTACAGCAAGAGACATGGGTCATAGCCCGTGCCCATCTGATCCCTTCACTAATTCATTTGTGGGTAGCGTTTGCAGCAGCCTTGCTTCTTTGTTTTTTCTACCGGGCGAATGTTGGAGCTGAAGCAAGGGTGCTTCCGCTCTTGTTTCTGATGATAAGCCTGGGCAACGTCAAGATCCTTCCGCTCTATCATTCAATTACCCATATCTTCATACTCAGTCCGTCTGCCATTTCGGTGCTGTATCACTTCTCCCTGCTCTTCTCCTCATTTCTTTTCCTGGCATCAGGTCTTTTCCAACAGACCATAAACCCGACAAAACTCAGCCAGTATTCGTTCGTGGCTGCAGCGAGTGCACTCTTTTTATCGATAATCGTACCGGTATCGGCCAATTCACCCTCATTCCTTTTTGAAGCGAGTGTGACCAATTCCTTATTCCTTGGAGTGTGCATCCTGATCAATGTTCTGGCTGTCATTACGTTTGTCATTGCCATGTTCGAGGAACAGTTCAGCAGGCAAACCTTTGTCCGCTGTCTCTCCTTCATCCTTATGATCATAGGCAATGCCCTGGTCACAATCAGCCAAAACACGCTCTTAAACGTGTTCGGACTGATTTTTTATGTGGCTGGAACTACCATTCTCATTCTTGTGACCAGAACCTATCATATCTGGACATAGTTACGTAAAAAGCGGCTGCATTCCCTCTTTCTTCACCAAATTTCTCATCTCCGCCTCTGTGGGCCGGACAATGGTCTTCTCTGCCGCCTTCAGTAAAGCAGGCAATAGAGTAATGTCACCGGTACTGTTCAGAAACAGCTGCTCGTTGGACAGAACATAGTGTACTGCTTTCCCGATCGATTCCTCATCACTGAGAGCGTCATACCATGTTGCAAAGGTTTTTTCCTGAGGCTTATATTCACCGCGTGCAAGAGCTTTGATGGTCTGTACTGCAATATTGCGTTTGCTGCAGACACCCAGTAGCTTGTCCATGTCCTGTGTATAGGTAGGATTCTGCAGCATGGTATAGTTGTAGGGCAACAGTACAGCGTCGAAATCATATACTTCAAGGCTTTTCAGATGCGCCTTCGGGGCATCGACACCATGGCCGGTAACACCAAGAAACCGTACCAAGCCCTGCTTTTTTGCTTCAATGGCAGCCTCTAAGGCCCCACCTTCCCCCATGGCAACCTCCCACTCCTTGGGATCTACGAGAAAATGCAACTGCCAGAGGTCCAGATACTCAGTCTGCAGGCGCGTAAGCGTTTGCTTGAGCTCTGCCAAAGCTTCTTCTTTGGTACGCATCCCAGTCTTGGAAGCAAGAAAAAAGGAAGATCGCTTCTCTTTCATCCAAGGGCCGACATGCAATTCGGCATCACCATAGCTGCGGGCGGTATCGATATGGTTGACTCCATGGTCAAGCAAAAGGCCAAGGGTCTTGTCCGCTTGCTGTTGGGTCACATCCCAAAAGGCAGCAGCGCCGAAAATAACCCTGCTGGAACGATGACCAGTCCTACCAAACTCCTTGTACTCCATAGAAACCTCCTTATCAATGAAAAACAGGGCCCGTAGGCCCTGTAAATCATAACACAGAAATTCTGCTACCGCATGGTTATGATGCTCGGATCATAGAGAGCGGGAGCTTCAAAGTCGAGAAGGTTCATGCAGGTTGCTGCAATGCTGCTGATCCCAAGACCGGTCTTCAGCTCGGTTTCATACTCACCTTCATAGGAACTATCACAGATGATGCAGGGAACGGGATTGAGTGAGTGACTGGTCTTTGACTTTGGATCCCCGTTTTCCTTGTACTGTACACTTCCATCTTTGCCGTGCTCAAACATATCGTCGGCATTGCCATGGTCGGCAGTGATGACCATAACACCACCGGCTTCCATCACTGCCTTGTGGATTCTTCCAATCTGCAGGTCAAGACCTTCCATGGAGCATACAACAGCCTGGAAGTTGCCTGTGTGACCGACCATATCCCCGTTGGGGAAGTTTAGCTTGATGAAATCCCATTTGCCGCTGTCGACTTCCTTGATGACACGATCGGCTATCTCAGCACACTTCATCCACGGTCTTTCCTCGAAGGGGACGATATCACTGAGAATCTCAACATACTCTTCAAGCTTGTCATCAAACTTACCGCTCTTGTTTCCATTGAAGAAGTAGGTGACATGGCCGAATTTCTGTGTTTCACTGATAGAGAACTGCCTCACTTTGGAGGCACAGAGATACTCGGCAATTGTCTTGTCGATGGCTGGAGGAGTAACCAAGAACTGCTTGGGAACATGCAAATCCCCGTCATACTCCATCATGCCGGCATACTCTACCTTCGGACGGCGCTTTCGGTCGAACTCACTAAGCTGTTCTGCCTCGAAAGCCTTGGTAATCTCAAGGGCACGGTCACCGCGGAAATTGAAGAGAATGACACTGTCTCCGTCCTCAATGGTTCCCACCGGCTTGCCGTTCTTGGAAATGACAAACGGAGGCAGATCCTGGTCGATGGCCTTGCTCTCCTTGCGTAGAGTTTCAATAGCCACGTGAGCAGATTCAAACTGCCGCCCCTCACCCAAAACATGGGTTTCCCAACCCTTTCTGACCATATTCCAGTTGGCATTGTAGCGGTCCATGGTAATAACCATGCGTCCGCCACCGCTTGCAATTTTAGCATCGAAGGTTGCATCGTTCAGGGAAGCAAGAAAAGCCTCGAAGGGGTCGAAGTACTCAAGGGCGCTGACTTCCCCAACATCACGGCCGTCAAGCATTGCATGCACACGAACCTTTGCAACACCTTCCTTCTTGGCCTGTACTATCATGGCTTTGAGATTGTCGATATGCGAATGGACATTACCATCACTGAGCAATCCGATGAAGTGAAGACTCGATGCATTGGCCTTTGCATTATGGACCAATTTTTTCCAGGTCGATCCCTCAAACATGGCGCCGGTATCGATGGAGTTGTTGACCAGTTTTGCTCCCTGGGAGAAAACACGGCCGCAACCCATGGCATTATGGCCGACCTCACTGTTACCCATGTCATCATCACTGGGAAGTCCGACAGCAAGACCATGAGCCTTCAGTTTGGTCCATGGATAGGCCTTGTACAGTTTATTCAAATTTCCGGTAAGAGCGGCTGCAACTGCATCGCCCTCTTTGTATTTTCCAAATCCTACTCCGTCCATAATCACCAGGACGACGGGACCTTTACGGGAAATTTTTCCCATCTTTTTCAATGCTTCAACCATTGGTATATTCTCCTTATCCGTATATCTGCTTACAAACGTTCGGTAGCTCTTTCCAAGTATGGCAGTGCAGTACTGTCAACCAAGTCCTTCAGCTCCTCATAGACCCATCGATGGTAGGCGTCCACCATTGCAATCTCCACCTCTGTAAGCAGCTTCTTATCTATCAAGGTGCGTTCAAACGGACAGATGGTCAAGACTTCAAAGCTCAAGAACTGCCCGAATTCCGTTTTCACATCGTCTCTGATTGCAAGGATGTTCTCGATGCGGATTCCATGCCGGCCTTCCTTGTAAATTCCCGGCTCATCACTGACGATCATGCCTTTTTTCAAAGGTACGGCAAGCGGCTTGGGACTGATCGACTGAGGTCCTTCATGCACACAAAGCCTGAAACCAAGCCCATGCCCGGTACCATGGAAATAACTCAGCCCCTGCTGCCAAAGGAACTGCCTTGCAAGCACATCCAACTGATACCCACAGGTTCCTTCAGGAAAACGCATGCCTGCGAGGGCAAGATTGCCTTTCAGTACCAAGGTATAGTCACGCTTTTGCTCATCGGTGGCATTGCCGAAGAGAATGGTTCTGGTAACATCGGTCAGACCGAAGGTATACATACCCCCGGTATCGAGAACCAAAAGGCCATCACCCTCTACGGTGGCATTACTCTTCTCATCGGCACTGTAGTGACACATAGCTCCATGAGCAGCCCATCCGCTGATAGGGGAGAACGATTCGCCAAGACAATCAGCATTGCGCTGACGCTGTACCTTGAGTAGATCGCTTATCTCAATTTCAGTGTACTTGCCTGCCTTGGTATCCAAACCGGCAAGAAAATTCACCAACGCAACGCCATCGAGCAAGTGAGCTCTCCTCATACCCTGAAGCTCAGTCTCATTCTTGCTTGCCTTCAAATCGGTGGAGATATCACGTCCGGTAACGCTCTTGTTATGAGCAAACGAGGCAAACAACAGCAGGTTGGTCTTCTCAGGATTGAAATAGATGACATCCTCTTTTTTTACCAAAGTCGAAAGCGTTGGCACTACTTGCTCATATGCAAGAATTTCAAAATCCTCTTTGACTTGGCTCAGTGTTTCTGCATCAAAACGGTCAGGATTGGTAAAAAGCCAGGCTTGCTGTCTGCCGACTATCAAATAAGAGAGGAAGACAGGGTTGTACGAGACATCACTGCCCCTGAGATTGGTGATCCATGCAATATCATCAAGGCTGGAAACAATGGTATAGTCACACCCTTTCTGAGCCATGGCGAGGCGAAGCATCGCAAGCTTCTGTACCGCACTGAAGCCTGCTATTTCATTGGGGACCACGACCACCTTCTGAGAAGGGATACGTGGCCTGTCAAGCCAGATGGCATCCAGAACATCAGAGCAAGGAACCAGTTCAAGCTTTCCTGCAAACGAGGCCTCCAAGGAGGCTTTGGCAGCGACGGTCAGGGTTGCACTGTCGATGCCTACCTTGGCCCCTTCCTGCAGATTATCAGAGAGGTAGGTATAGGGATCGGGGTACGAAGGGGTATCGACCTTCATCATGACAAATTCACTACCCTCAATCTGCTGTTGGGCTTGGATGAAATACCGTGAATCAACCCATAAAAGAGCAGCTTCACGGGTGATGACAACCGTTCCGGCACTGCCGGTAAATGAGCTGATCCATTCTCGGGTTCTATACCGTTTACAAACATATTCACTCTGATGGGGATCGGTTCCATTTATGATCCATGCATCAAGATTCTGTTTTGTCAGTTGGCTTCGTAGTGAAGCTATCCTTTCATCGATGTGAGGCATGCAAGGCTCCTTTATTTCGTCGCAAGATGAGAGCAAATATTATTCCCGTGAATACCATGGCAAGGCAGAAGAGCTGTCCCATGGAGAAGTTGAAAAAGGATTGGAACAAGGCAATGGTATCCGACTCTTTTCCGAAGGCAAGAATGTAGCCAAGGTTCTCGTCGGGAGAGCGGAAGTACTCAATGAAGAACCTCACCGTCCCATACCCGATCATATACCAGGCGAGACCCGAACCGGCAACCAGGTTCTTTCGCTTTCTGATAACGAACCATAGGAAACAAAAAAGCAGGATCCCTTCAAACAGGGCTTCATACAGCTGGCTTGGATGGCGTGGCAGGTTTACAAGGTCTCCTCTCTGATATGCCATGCCAAGTGAATCGGCAATGGTTCGCACCCATGCATAGTTGGTGGAGAACAAGGGGGCGTCAGGAAAGACAATCGCCCAAGGCTTGGTGGAGACTCGCCCGAAAAGCTCGCCGTTGATGAAGTTTCCCAACCGACCGAACGTATAACCCAAGGGAGCTGCATAGCTGACTGTATCGGCAAGTAAAAGAAAGCTGAAATGGTAATTACGGCTGAAAAGCAAGGCACCGACAATGGCACCAACCAGTCCGCCGTGATAACTCATACCCGGAAGACCGACAAATTGGCCACCTCTAAACGGCCAGAATATCATCCAGGGATGGGTCCAGTAATAGGGGGTTCCGTCATAGAACAAAACAGAAAAAAGCCTGGCTCCGACTACCAGCCCTACAACACAGTAGAGCACCAGATTGAGACTTTGGTCGGCATCGAGGGCGATATCACCTTTTCGAGCTTGAATGCGGATCATCAGGTAGGCAAACGAAAAGGCCACTACGTACATCAGACCATACCACCGCAGGGGTAAGCCGGGTATTATTTGTGGCGAAATCCAGCTGGGGAAGGTGATAAATTGCGTCATGGGGCAAGTGTAATGTGCTATACAGGTGTGGTCAATACTACAAAACCTAGCCGTTTTTCTTCTGATACTGTATATTCAGTATATGAGAAAAACATTTATACGTAGGCTTAGCCTTAGTTTCATAGTATTGCTGATATTCCTGCCCTTGTTCGCAGGCGGTTCGATGGAGCAAATCTTGGCAGCTCCGCTTTCCTCCAAGACAAGCATGGAAGCAGACCAAATTACAATCGATATGGCCTCGCTGGAACGGCTGTACCGATATGTCGACTCGATCTACATCAATGAGGTTGACAAGCAGAAGTTGTTTAACGACCTTGCTTCCGCCCTCATTGCATCCTTGGACGACCCCTATTCCTTTTATGTGCCCCCTACCAAGGCACAGGAGTACCAAGAAGAGACCAGCGGGGTATATGGGGGAATTGGAACCTATCTGAACAAACCCTCCACCGAGAGTATCGATCCTTCCATTCCCTCCACCTATATGATTACCATCGTCAGTCCGTTCCCCGGGTCCCCGGCCCAACGAGCCGGTTTGATGGCCGGTGACCTGATCAGTCACATCGATGGAGAAAAGGTGGATGAACTGACCAGCTATGAAGCGAGCATGAAGCTCAGGGGGGAAGCCGGTACCACGGTAACAATCACCGTCTATCGCAATGGAACTTCCTTCGATTTGACGCTCAAACGTGAGCGCATCACAGCTCCTACAGTCGACAGCGGTATTATCGAGGGAAATATTGGCTACATCATTCTCTCAGAATTCACCCCTCAGACAGGCACTCAGTTGCTCGAAAACGTTCAAAAACTGATGAAACAGAACATCGTTGGCTTGATTATCGACGAACGCAATAATTCAGGTGGAGCAGTGGACGGAGCTATGCAATCGGCAAACATCTTCCTCGAGGAGGGCAAGACCTTAGTCACCATCCAAGGAAAGAAAGGTACGATGCGCGACCAACGGTACATCTCCACCGGGAGTGCGGAAGTACTACAGAAACTACCTATTGTGATTCTCACCAACACCGGTTCGGCTTCCTCTGCTGAGATTTTTGCAGCTGCCATGAAAGACAATGGAAGGGCGACACTCATCGGAACAAAGACGTTCGGCAAGGGAATAGTACAGGATGTATTCCGCTTTGGAGAAGGTTTTGCCCAAGTGACCACAGCCCACTACTACACGCCCAATGGGGAGAATATTCATAAGCTGGGCATCGAGCCTGACATTCTTGTTGAGGATATTCAGCTTTCAGATGAGGAGATTCCGGCCTTCGAGCAGCTGATGACCGATAAGGTGATCAGCACCTTCGTACAGGATAATCCTGAAGCAAGTGAAGAGAACATCCGCCGCTTCGCTTCCCAGTACACCCAGCGAGGCATCGATGAGGAAGTACTGGCGCTGTTGGTCCGCAATGAGTACCTATCAAAAATGCCCTACGACAAGCGGCCTATCGCCGATGCCACCTTTGACAAGCAACTCAATCGTGCGGTCCAGTTCATCAGGACGGGGAAATGAGGCAGTTAGTTCTTCCCCGTTCTTTCGACGGGGAGCCTTTGTTGGAGCTGGAAGGCAAGGAAAGTCAGTATCTGACCAGAGTATTGCGTTTGCAGATCGGGCAGCAGATTCTTGGGCTTGACGGGCAAGGCCGGAAATTCCTGCTTACCCTCACTGAGATCAAGAATCAAAGCTGCACCCTCTCCTGCAAGCTCGTTGAACCGGGTATGCAGGTAGAGACAACCGATACCCTGCCCTCTTACCAAGGCCCCTATCCAAACCTTGTACTGCTGCAGTGTCTGTGCAAAGGAAAGAAAGAGGAACAAATTTTCCGGCAGGCTACTGAGATCGGGGCAACAACGCTTGCCCTGGTCAGTAGCAGGTATTGCGTTACCGACCTATCAGATAAAAAAGACAAAGCTGTACGTGCCCGTTTCGACCGGCTTGAAGCCCAGATTAAGGAAGCTCTTCAGCAAAGCGGGTCCCCCATTGCGACCAACCTTGTTCCCCAAGTGTTGGACTTACGCGATGTACCTTCCTGGTGGGACGGCCAAGGGCTGGCCATTTTCTTTCACCAAAGCACTCGTTCTGAAGAGCAGCAGACGCTCACTTCCTTGCTCAAGGACCATCCACTGGATAAGCCGGTATGTGTCCTCATCGGCCCTGAAGGGGGTTTCAGTGATGAGGAATGCACGTTTCTTGAGAAAGAAGGGTTCAAACCTGTCGTTTTGAAGACCAATATCCTCCGAAGTGAGACAGCCGGGATATACGCTCTTGCAGCCATACAAGTGCTTCTCACACAATCATAAAAATAAACCGGTACACCTCTTGTAACGAGAGTAGAAGAAGCGCACTCCCGATTCCACACTTCGGGATGGAAATAATCGTATACAGTGTTACTCCTCAGCTTTTGCCAAACCGAGATTTCCTATATCCACAACGTAGGAGTTTCTATGTCTTTGTTCATCGTCTCCTCTGATTGGCGGTTCAAGGAGAAGTTCAAGTCGCATTTTGCAGCGGCTTTTCTCCGTGAATTTTCCTTGGCGGAAAAAGCCTTGGTAGCCCTGCAGTCTGAAGAACCTGTGCTATTAATCGTCGACAATAGATTGGGTAATGGTTCATACCAATGGTTCTTACAAACCCTATCTGACAGAAATAGTACGACTCCCATCATTCTCTGCCTGGAAAAAGATCAAGCAGAACCTGTGCTGGCCAAGAATAATCTGAAATGTTATTGCGTGAAGCGAACACAAATCAACTACGTCAAACTCTTCGAGCATCTGGATGAGTTGCAGGAGAAAGAGGCTGTTCGGGAGAAAGCATCATACCATCCCAGTGACCTGATCGGGGAAAGCGAGTGCATGTATGCCGTCAGGGAACAGCTTAAGCGCTATGCACAAGAAGATTGTGCGGTCCATCTGTATGGGGAGACGGGAACAGGCAAGGAGATTGCAGCCAATTATATACACCGCCTTAAATATCCCCATAAGAATATTGTTGCAGTGAACTGTTCACTGCTCAACAGTACGCTGGGTAGTTCGATGTTCTTTGGTCATGCCAAAGGAGCCTTCACAGATGGTAAGGCGGAACTTCCGGGCCTTGTTCAAGAAGCTCATCAATCGACATTGTTCCTCGATGAAGTGGAAAACCTTTCTCTTCAGTTCCAATCACACCTCTTGCGTTTGCTTGAGACAGGAAAATATCGTCGATATGGCGATATTCAGATACACACTTCAGATTTCCGGCTTGTTACGGCATCCAACGAAAAACTTTCAGAGTTGATCCATCAGAATGTAATGCGCAGGGATTTTCTCTACCGCATAGCCGATACGTATATCCACATGCCTTCCTTATGTGAGCATAGGGAGGATATTCCCTTGCTTTGTGAGCATTACCTGAAAATAAATTCGCTCGAAAAGGAAATTTCTTTTGAGAGCCTCAAGCAACTTAAATCTTATGATTGGCCGGGTAATGTAAGACAGCTGTTCTCCACTCTACGACGGAGTGTCATCATGAGTGGGGAACAGCGAGTGTTACAGTTCAGCGATGAGAATTTTGCGTTAAGTTGAGCAACGATCATGACAGGAGGAGCAACAACCACTACAACCCTGAAGCATCTGTTTGCCAGCCTTGATTCTTCGTCTTCTCTGAATGCTCCTGATAAGCATACTCAGGAGAAAGAGAACTGTTCCAATTCCAATGATATAATTTATCACGCTGTTCCTCCTACCAAATCAATGAGCCGATCAGGTTGATCAGAAGTGCTGCCACATAAGCGGTTGCCATCTGAATCCCGACTGCGGAAACTGTTCGCCGCCAGCTCTTCAGTTCCCGCCTCATCGCCCCTACTGCAGCAAAACAGGGCATGCAGAGCAAATTGAATGCCATATACGCCAAGGCTGCCTGCTTGGTGGGAATATCGGTACGAATGCTCTGCATGGCTTGCTCATCCCCTCCTTCCATCAGAACGGCCTGGGTATAAACATCAAAGGCTTCATCGCCGCTATACTTTCCCTCTGAGAAACCAAGCTCACTGAGCTTCTCAGGGGTCATGTCAGAGAAATACTGTTGCAAATACGCTTCGTTGACATCCTCGCTGTACAGTTGAGCCAAGGTGACAACCACCATTTCCTTGGCGACCCAACCTGTAGCAATACCCACCGTAGGCCTCCAAGCGCCAAATCCTACGGGCTTGAACACCGGGGCTATAGTCTTTCCCCATGAAGCAAGGAACGAGTCATCCATCTCGGAAAGTACAGTCCCCTTCTCAATCCGGTTTTGTCCCGTAAAGGATTGGACATTGAAGTTGGAAAGCAGCCAAATAAGAATTGTTGCAGCGAGAATGACCGTACCCGCCTTCTGTACAAAACCCTTTACCTTCTCAAATCCGTGAATCCATACCGACCTCAAAGTTGGAAGCCGATACTGGGGAAGCTCCATCAAAAAGTTTGAGACTTGGCCTCTGTAGACGATACGGTTGATCACCAGTGAAACCAGAATGGAAACTGAAAGACTGAGAGCATAGAGGAAAAAGAGTACCAATGTCTTGTTGCCTTGGGCAAAAAAGAGCGAAACAAACATAATAAAAATCGGCAATTTCGCTCCACAGGGCATGAAGCCACATAAAAGCGTGGTTATTCTTCGATCCTTCTCACTATCCAAGGTACGTGTCGCCATAATGGCAGGGACTGAGCAGCCAAAGCCCATCAATAGAGGGATGAATGAACGACCGGAAAGTCCAAACCGACGGAAAATGCGATCCATGACAAAGGCTACTCGAGCCATGTAGCCGCTGTCTTCCAAAAAGCTCATCAGCAGATACAGGATCAAGATCAGGGGAAGGAAGCCAAAAATTGCACCAATACCTTCCATAGCGCCATCGATAACCAAACTATAGGCCCAATCGGAGGCGTTGGCATATTCGAGGAAGGAAGACACGACTCCGGTCAAATAGCCCCAGACTGTTTCAACCAGGGTGGCGAGGGCAATCCCTGGGCTGGGAAGACCTGGAATAAAAAGAAAGTTTTCGCTGAAGGTCATGGCAAACATTCCATACATGACCAAGCCAAAAACCGGCAAGGCAAAAAGACGATGGGTCAATATCTTGTCCAGCTTATCGCTTCTGCTTTCAGTGTACTGCCTCTTTTCCAACTTCTTGTGCACGCTCTGCTCAACCAAGGATTGGATATAGGTATAGCGTCGGTCCGCCAAGGTGTCCTCATCCACCTGCCCTGTCAAAGCGTAGAGCTCAAGCCGTTTTGGAATACGATGAGTCTCGATGGTCCGCATCACTGCATCCATCAACAAATCCAAGCCCTTGTTGTTTCTTGCTTCTATAGGGACTACAGCCACTCCCAGCTCTGCTTCAAGGCGGACAAAGTCGATTACATCACCGCTGACAGCAACTTCATCCATCATATTTACTGCAAGCACGGTAGGAACCTGTGTTTCCATAATCTGCAGGGCGAGATAGAGATTTCTTTCCAGCGAGGTACCGTCCAGGACATTGATGACACAGGCGGGTTTCTCCTCCACGATATAGGTGCGGGTGATGATTTCCTCGGCGCTATAAGGACTCAAAGAGTATGTACCGGGAAGATCGAGAATGGTTATGTTCTTATCCTTGCGGTATTGGCCTTCCTTCTTGTCGACCGTGACTCCAGGCCAATTTCCAACATGTTGTTTTGATCCGGTCAGCGCATTGAATACCGTGGTCTTGCCGGAGTTGGGATTGCCGGCAAGGGCAATAAGGTGGGACATAGGGACTCCTTGTATTTGTTAGCTTAATCTAACTATTGGTTTAAAAAAAATTACACTTTTTCCACTTCAATCAGCAAAGCATCACTTTTTCTCAAACTCAACTGATATCCGCGTACCAAAAACTCCAAAGGGTCGCCAAGTGGGGCTACCTTAATAAGCTCTACTTCAACCATAGGGGTGATCCCCATATCCAAAATGCGCTGGCGCAACTGCCCTTGGGTCCCAATTTTCAGAACACGTGCCTTCTGCTTAGGACGTAAATCTCCTAGTGTCATCCTATCTATCCTCTTCTTTCGTTCTTTCGAACGGTATTATGCAACGTTGATACGGTGAGCCAGACCACGGTTGAGTGCTAGCCGCACTCCTTTCACAGAAAGAATTATGCCCTGGCTGCTGTTTCCAACAACCTGTACGGTTTGTCCGGCAATAAACCCAAGATCAAGCAGGTGCTGTTTCATAGTATCATCACCTTGCAGGGAAAGCACTGTGCACGTTTCTCCGATTTGGGTAAAGGAAAGGGGCATATCGAATCCTCCATAGTTAGCATTAACTAACTTTCAGAGACTTTATACTGCTTCTTTCAACTTTTTGTCAACTCTTTTTGTTTAGAACTCCACTTCGCATCGATTACGGCCGAGTTGCTTGGCTCTATACAATGCCTTGTCGGCACGCTTGAGAATTTGCTCCTCGCTTTCATCGGAAGAGACAAAAGAAGATATCCCAACAGAAATGGTGAACGTGATGGTAATTCCTTCATGCACAATGGAAGTAGATTTTGCAGTCTCGAGCAACGTCTTTTTCACTCGATCAAGCTCATCTTGGGGAATAAAGGGACAAATAATCAGAAATTCATCGCCACCCCATCGGAAGAGGGACTTCTCCGTGCAAATTACCTGGGCGATGGCTTTGGAAAGCTGCATCAGGCATCGGTCCCCAATATCGTGTCCATAGGTATCATTGATCTGCTTGAAATAATCAACATCGAAAAGCGCCACCAATACGGAAATTTCCCCTCGCTTGAATCTGAGAAACCGCTCCTTGAGCACCATCAGGCCATAGCGACGGTTTCCCACACCGGTGAGGGCATCCTGATAGACCTGTTCCTCAAGAATATGCTCACTTTTCTTGTTTCTCGTATGTTCGAGCAACATCAGGAGCAAGGAATGCAGGATGAAGATACCCAGTATGGAAACAAGGAATACAGGAGTTATCTGACGAACAATCTTTGTACTCTGACCGGTAGTGATATCCACATAGGCTGACAGATCATCGAGGTGGATGCCCATCGCAACTACCCAGTCAAAATCCTTGTAGAGCTTGGCGTAGGTGAGTTTCTCAGAGATTGTCTCACTATCCTTTTTCTTGAAAAAGTATGTAAAGAAGAGCTCACCATGCTGTTTCACCCCTTCCAGTTCAGTCTTGTAGGGAGTCGTCCCCTTCACATCGGTCATGTTCGTGGATAACAGGGTTCCCACACTATCTCTCAGGTTCGGGTGAATGCGCCTGATGGCATAGTCATCACCTCCCTCATAGTTGATCACCTCATTCACCCATATATACGAATTCTCCGAATAGGCAGAGTCATATATCTCTCTGGCGATATGTTCTTTGACCTGGTCATCGATATACTTCTGAGGAACGCCCACAAACAGTGTGTGGGGGCCATATGACCTGAAAGCATATAGTTGATACTCTTTGGATAGAAGATCAGCCAATTCTACCGGATGAACACCTGCCCTCACCAAATCATGATTGTCTAGCAGCACCTTTTCAGTGTTCTTTTCCCACAGGATTGCCGTCCACAAGGCATTTGCCTCGCTGGTGAAATAGGAAGTGATTTGATTGGCGTGCTCAAGGCCGCTCTCATACAAGTGATCGACCATGCACAGAGTCCTGTCCAACTCCTCAAGGAAGTATTGCTGGGCAAGCGCACGCTGGGTGTCGATGCGCTTGATCTGGTTATTTACTGCATCATAGAGAAACTGGCGTTTCAATTGCTCGATGCTTTGTGCGGTAGTAGTGGTGTAAACACTCTCGACACGCATCAGGGTGATCAGGGACAAAGCAATAAGAAGAATCGTTGATAATAAAATGAGGATAGTGCTGGCCACCCAGGTTCTCTGCTTCACATTCCCCCCTGTATCGCTAATTCCAGCCTACCACAACAATGGTGTTTGAACAATGTAAGAATTTGTAAGAAAGAGGGAGAGGCTATCCACAAGTTCTGTGCATAACAAACCTATTTTCTTATCGGGTGAAAATATCTTGTAAGTACTGTCGAGAGGTGATTTACCTACTCTTTCCGAATCGAGGAAAGCTTGTGGATAACCTGTTGACAACTGGTTTATCTGTTGTACATCTACCATCAATATGAAGTAAGTAAAACCACATGAAACCTATATAAAAATTAGATTGAAGTTGTGAGCTAGGGATTCATTTTATTACTTGTAAAGCATATAGTTGTCATTCTTATCGAATACGTCGAAATCACAGTTGCAACACTAGGCAACTTCTCACTTCTCCACGGCAGGAAAAGAGTGTGGAAAGCAGGTTGTGGATAACTTGTGGACAACGCTGTGGATATGGCTCAGAAATCACGTAGAAACCATAAGTTACTCGGTTCGCTCAATCTCCAGCCCGAGAGCCTGCAGCTTGCCCGCAAGGTCCTCGTATCCTCGTTCAATCTGATAAATATTCTGGATTACACTCTCACCTTGGGCACAAACGGCGGCAATAACCAAGGCCATTCCCGCTCGTACGTCAGGGCTGGTTACAGTCGACCCAAACAGTTGGCTTGGTCCATTCACCACGGCTCGATGCGGATCACAAAGGATAATGTCCGCCCCCATCCTGATAAGCCAGTCGATGAAGTACATCCTCGACTCAAACATTTTTTCATGAATGAGAATGGAACCTTCCATTTGTGTTGCACAGACAGTGATGATACTTAACAGATCAGCGGGAAAGCCCGGCCAGGGAGCATCATCAATCTTGGCCGTATGGCCGCCCACTTCCTTGGTCAGAATGCGTTTTTGTTTCCTCGGAACCAACAGGGAGGAAGGACCGTCCTCGACAAAGGTTATTCCAATTCTTTCAAACCCAAGGCGTATCATCCGTAAATGCTCATGTTGCACGCCCTTGACCAACAACTGTCCGCCGCTTGCCCCTGCAAGGCCTATGAACGACCCGATTTCCATATAATCACTGCCCAAGCGAAATTCACAGCCTCCCAAGCGTTGTTGGCCCTTAATCCTCAGCCGGTTTGATCCAATACCTTCAATTGGGCAACCCATTTTCTGCAGCATTGCACAGACATCCTGGACATGCGGCTCGCTGGCGGCATTGTTGATAATGCTCTCGCCCTTGGCAAGGGAGGCAGCCATGATTACATTCTCCGTGGCAGTGACCGAAGCTTCATCCAAGAAAATATCTGCACCGATGAGGCTCTTATGCCTGCATCGTATATGAATCTCACCCACTTCGTTGATCGTACAGTCCGAACCAAGGGAAGTAAGCCCCATAAAATGGGTATCCAAACGCCTGAGACCGATGACATCACCACCTGGAGGGGTGAGACGAACCTCGTCGTTGGTGGCAAGCAATGGACCAAGAAGGAGAATAGAGCCACGCACCGCCTCAACAAGATTGCGTTTGAGCAGTCCATTCCTGCTCCCTGAGGTAATGGTATAACTATGGGCGTCCTCACGTACTACCGTCGAACCTAGGTCAAGCAGCAGTTCGATCATAACTTGGACATCCTCGATATCCGGTACGTTCAACAAATGAACAGGTTCGTCGGTCAGCAAGGTGGCCGCAAGACAAGGAAGGGCGGAATTCTTGTTTCCGCTGATCTGGACCTCTCCGCTTGCCGCGTTTCCGCCTATGATGCGATACTCACCCATCGACGCCCCCTTTGCTGTCATCCTATCTCCGCTCATTCACTTTCGCAAGGTCCTTGTTGAATTGTATGCAAAAGCAATGGTAGAATACCAGTACATGAACAAGAGGCAGCACATGGTATATGGAATAGGAAATCCTCTCATCGACATAATCGTAAGTGTTGAGGAGCAGGATATTGTCGACTTGGGCATTCATAAAGGAACCATGGCGCTCATTTCAAATCAGCGGATGGAAGAGTTGCTGCAATTAAGCAAGCAGCGCAAAACCACATACTCCTGTGGAGGATCTTGCCCGAACACCATCATCGCTTTGGCCTCTTTGGGGGTTCCTGCAACGCTTGCCGGCAAAATCGGCAGCGATGAGAATGGGAAAATCTACCGCGACCGTCTTACAAAATTGGGAGTCCAGGACGAATTGGTGACCACTGACAAGGAGATGACCGGTTCAACGGTCATTCTCATCACTCCCGACAGTGAACGAAGCATGAACACCTTTCTCGGTGCCAACCGCCTCTATGAAGCGGGTGATGTTTGCGAGAGTACGGTTGCAGGTGCCGATTTTTTCCATTTCACCGGGTACATGTGGGATACCCAGAGCCAACAAGCAGCCATTACCAAAGCCCTTTCCATTGCCAAGCAGAACAATACAACCGTTTCCTTCGACCTGGCCGATCCCTTCGCTGTCGGCCGATACCGTGAACCATTCCTTTCCTTGATCAAGGAGAGTTGCGACATCGTTTTCGCCAACCGGGAGGAAGCCCGTATCCTTTTCGACAACTACGACCCCTATGAATGTTGCCGATCGATGGGAAAACTTTGCAGAACAGCCATTGTAAAAAACGGGAAGAAAGGATCATACATCTGCCATGAAGGGGTAATTACCGCTATTCCCGTGAAGGGACCGGTAGTTCCAGTCGACACCACCGGAGCTGGTGATGTCTATGCTGCAGGATTCTTATACGGACAATACCACAACTTTTCGATTCAGGATTCTGGAATCATTGCCTCCATTCTGGCCGGCGAAATCATCACCCAGAGGGGGGCGCAGTTCAGCAACGAGCAAGCAGAGGAACTGAAGAAACTGCTCAGCTCAGGTACGTGGCGTTCGCTGTAAAAGCCAGAAAGAAAGAACAGCCATGGATAGGAAACCCAATACGGAGGCAATAGCCCAATAGCTGCTGATGCCACCGAAAAGAAATACTACAGTGGCCAGTAAATTTCCCAACAAGCCCCCACTTTGCAGACAGAAGGAAGAGACACTGGCAAGTGAGGTTCTCACCATATCGGACGCTTCCTTGTTCAAAAGGTACATTCCCACAACTGAGACCACTCCCAACAACAGATAGATGAGCTCATACAAGACTAGAAACTGAGCGATTGTATGAGATTGTGAGAGGAACAGTTGTAGGATGAAAATACTGATACATGCCAAACAATACAGAACCGAAGGACGCATGAGCGACAGAAAACGCTTACCTATCATTGAACCCAGGACACCGATGGCAAAAATGGAAGCGGCAATCAAACCGAGGATCCAAAGCTGGGAATCAGATTCCAACAACTGCTTCAGATAAGGTTGCCAGTAACTTTCCAGTGATGCCAACAGCATTCCCTGGACAATGACGCTGATACTGAAAGCCAGCAGAAAGGAAGAAGAGGAAAGCGTGCGTCCAAGCTGTTTTGCTTGGGTTCCGAAAGTAACCGAAGAGCCTTGTACTACCGAATCCTTGGGTATCAACAACGGAAGCAAAACCAATGCCGACGCAACAAGAAGGAAGCGGACAGCCAGGACCAAGCCGGTGAGATTCCCCTGCTGGGAACCCATGCTCAGAAGCAATCCCCCCAGCAGCGATCCGCCGCTCAAGGAAATTCCAGAATTTATATCCAAGGCGAACACGAGGTCCTCAAGTTTTCTGTCAGCCTTCAATCCTCGTTCAATCATCAATGCATCCATGCTCCCGCTTGTATAGGCTCTCCCCACACCGGTACAGGCAAACCCGATACACAGTACTATAAACGACGGACTGAACAGTAAAAGCGAGCCGACCAACGAGAGAAAGAGTCCCACGGAAAAGCTGGTTCTCCGACCTTTGGCATCGGCAAAAATTCCGCTGGGAACCTCAAAAGCCATCACTGAGAGGGAAAAGACTATCATCGCCAAACTCAGCTGTGCTAGCGAAAATCCTTTGCTCACTACAATCAAGCTCATCGCAGGGATGGTTACCCCCAGTGCTATATAGGACAGACTGAGCAGGGCTATATATGAGGATGGATGAAATTTCTTAGACACGATACGCCACCACAGAGTATGCATAGGCCGCTGTTCCCAGTTGCTTTTGCTCATGAGAGTCAATGAAGGAGCGGATGAGCTGGTAGACCTGGTCGGCTTGCTCTTTACTCAGGTGAACAATGCCCGAAAGTTGGTCGGCACTAAAGTGACCTTCCGCATCCTGATGGGTCCTGGGTTTAGCGTACAATTCGTCCTGAATACGATGAGAAACAAAATCCAATACCAGTTTCTGTTTTTCCTGGGCGAGAGCACCAAAGCTTACCGTCACTTCGGCTTTTCGATAGTAGGTGGCTGTGATGCCATGGATAAGCTGGGTGTGGTCTTCCTCCACCACCCCCAAGCCTTGCAGCTTGAGCAGGTGATGCTTGGCACTCGAAGGCGTCATATTCAGTGTATCGCTGATCATTTTTGCGGTTGCCGGTCCGTCAATGCTCAACAAATGCAGGATGTCCTGCCTTTTGGGATGCATGAAAATCTGCAACTGTGTGTCGTTCTGCAAAAGGATTGTTTTCATAATATTAAATGTATCATAACATTTATTGTTATGTAAAGAGAGATCCTTCAACTCTTGTACAATTTGCATATCCCTGTTAGTATCCACAACGAATGACGTCGATTTGATAGCCTCCCGGCTTGCACACGTCAATAAAGAAACTTGCTAAAAGGGGAGCGCAACAATTCTCTGAATTGAGTTCCTCCTTCCCAAGTTCCATAAGGAAGGGTGTATGTTAGAACATGGATCACACATTTTCACTTCAGAATCAGTAAGCGAAGGACATCCGGATAAAGTCTGCGATCAGATTTCCGATGCCGTTCTGGACACATGTCTTCGGCAAGATCCCAAAAGCAGGGTTGCATGCGAAGTCTTTGCCACCACCGATACCGTCATTGTAGGCGGAGAGATCACCACCAATGCAACCTTGGATATCGAATCAATTGTCAGAGCAACCGTCAAGGAAATCGGATATACCGAAGAAGGCTGTGGGTTTGATTACAAAACCTTGAAGGTGATCAACCTTACCAGTACCCAATCTGCTGATATCTCCATGGGTGTCACTGCCGATACTTCACTGTTCGGCGAACAAGGTGCAGGCGATCAAGGTATGATGTTTGGTTTTGCCTGTGATGAAACGGAAGAGCTTATGCCGGCTCCGGTCATGTGGGCCCATCAACTCCTGATGAAAGCAAGCGAACTGCGCAAGGGTGGGTATGCCCCCTTCCTCCGTCCCGACGCAAAAAGTCAGGTATCCCTGCTTTACAAGGATGGCAAACCGGTGCATATCGATTCGGTTGTCATCAGCCATCAGCACACCGCCGATACCGATCGGGAACATCTCATCGACTTTTTGACAAAAGAAGTCATCAATGTAGTGCTCGACAAGACCGGCCTGTTGGATGAGAAAACCAAAATCTACATCAACCCTACCGGTCGCTTTGTCATCGGAGGACCCAGTGGTGATACCGGCCTGACGGGAAGGAAGATCATCGTCGATACCTATGGTGGCATGGGTCGTCATGGCGGCGGTGCTTTCAGCGGGAAAGACCCTTCAAAGGTAGACCGTTCAGCAGCGTATATGGCTCGTTTTGTAGCCAAGAATTTGGTTGCAAACAAGTATTGTACCAGATGTGAAGTACAGCTCTCCTACGCCATCGGGGTTCCTTATCCAATTTCCATCTATGTTGATACATTCGGCACCGGAAAGGTGGACGATGAGAAGCTTGAGGACCTGGTCAGACAGAAGTTCAACCTGTCACCGGCTGGCATTATTCGCAGCCTCGATTTGCTCAGGCCCATCTACCAGAAGAATGTGAACTACGGGCATTTTGGAAAACCCTCCATGCCCTGGGAACAGATCATCAACGTATAACCAAGTTCGGTTGATACATTCTCAAGAGACCAAGACTTTTTTCAACCTCCCCAACCGACAGTTGAGGGAGGTTGATTCTTTTCTCGTCGTTTGCTTTAAAGTGCTTTGGAATGCGATACTTCTGCACATACCAATGCTGAACAACGGGATACGATTGGACCATGCATAGCAAATCCTCTTGTCCCAGCGTTGGGGCGAGTGTAGTACGCACCTCATACGAAAAACCCGGATGGCTTGCCTGGTACTCGGTCAAAAGGGAAACACTCGTTCTGACAAGTATTTCATCCCCCTTGTCCCCGACAATTTCCTGATAGCGTTCACAGGGAGCCTTCACATCCACAGCAACATACGAGAGAAGGTCATGTTCAAGCAATTTTGAAACAACCTGCGGCCTACTGCCATTGGTATCCAATTTGACGGCAAAGCCAAGATTTCGGATGAATTCGACAAACTCCATCAGATCATGCTGCAGGGAAGGTTCTCCCCCGCTGATTACCACAGCCTGGATGAAACCTTTGCGTTGCTGGAGAAAAGTTTGTGCCTCTTGATAGTCGGTTATGCAAGACTTCGGTTCAATTAATGCACGATTATGGCAATAGAAGCAATCGTAGTTGCAACCTTGACAAAAAAAGACACTACTGAGCAAGCCAGGATAGTCAAGCAAGGAACAGGCTTCAAGCCCTGCAATATTCATGACATCTTTACCGAATAGAACTTTCGCTGGCGATGCTCTTCCTGCTTACCTGGATGGAAATCATTCTTCGGCCTGAGATAGCCAACCACTCGTGTCCATACTTCGGTAGGGCAACCGCAGAAGGGGCATTGCTCCACTTCCCCATCCAGATATCCGTGATTCTTGCACGTCGAGAAGGTTGGAGTAAGGGACAAATAGGGTAGCTTGTAGCGGGTGAATGTACTTCTGACCAGAAGCTTTGCAACATTCAAATCATAGATTCGTTGGGCAAGGTAGAGGTGCAGGACTGTTCCTCCTGTGTATTGGCACTGAAGCTCATCCTGTTTCTCCAACGTCTCAAACAGATCCGAGGTATAGCCAACGGGTAACTGAGATGAATTGGTATAGTATCCAACCTTCTCTCCCGCAGTGATGATGCGTGGATACTGGAGGGAATCAAGGTTGGCCAGCCGATAGCTGGCACCCTCGGCTGGGGTGGCTTCAAGGTTGTAAAAGTTTCCTGTCTCACTCTGGAATCCACTGATGAGAGTCCTTAGTTCTCCTAGTACCCGCAGACCGAACTCCTGACCTTTCTGGGTAACCAAGGAGCCTTGATCCCCAAAGAGATTCAGGCAGGCTTCTTCCATCCCCACGATTCCAATGGTGCTGAAATGGTTCGCCCAGTAGGTGCCGAGTCTCAGTTTCACATCTTCCAAAGCATTTTGGCTGAAGGGATACATACCGCGTTCCGTTTCAGCTTCTATGACGTTTCTCTTGATTTCCAAACTCTTTTTGGCAAGCGAAGCCAGCGATGCAAGACCTTTCAGAAACAGCGTTTCATCCTTGGTCTCATACGCCAGCCTGGGAAGGTTGAGTGTCACCACACCGATTGAGCCGGTCAAAGGATTGGACCCAAACAGACCACCTCCTCGTTTTCTCAGTTGGGACGTATCGAGGCGCAATCGGCAGCACATCGAAAGAGCATCCTCAGGGGAAAGGTCGCTGTTTACATAGTTGGAGAAGTAAGGGATTCCGTATTTTGCCGTCATGGCAAAAATTGCGTCAACCACCTCGCTCTCCCATGGGAAATCCTTGGTCACCTTGTACGTAGGGATGGGAAAGGTAAAGACACGCGCCGAAGCATCCCCTTCCTCCATGACTTCACAGAAGGCGAGGTTGAGCATATCCATCTCGTTGGCAAACATTCCATACGTCTCAGCCTGGTTTTCACCTCCTCTGATGACCGGTACATCACGAAGGCTGGATGGCACCACAAGATCGAACGTAAGATTGGAGAAAGGGCATTGAAAACCTACGCGTGTGGGAACGTTGAGATTAAAGATGAACTCCTGTATTGCTTGCTTGACCTCATCGTAAGAGAGTCCATCGTAACGGATGAAGGGGGCTGCATACGTGTCGAACGAGGACCAGGCCTGAGCTCCTGCACACTCTCCCTGGAACGTGAAGGTTGCATTGACTATCTGGCCGAGGAAGGAGCGCAGGTGCTTGGCAGGTTTGCTACTTACCTTGCCCTCCACACCCCCGAAACCGCATGTCAAGAGCTGCCTAAGATCCCAGCCGCAGCAATAGGGCCCGAAGAATCCCAAATCATGCACATGAAGGGCACCGCTTTCATGCGCTGAGCGTATTGAAGCCGGATAGATTTCATTAAGCCAGTACTGCTCGGTAAAACGTTCACGAATGAAGTTGTTCATCCCATTGACCGAACGTCTGGTGTTGGCATTTTCCTTGGTCTGCCAGGTTGTCTGGCCTAGATAGGAATCAAAGAGCGCGTTCGTAGCCTTAATAAGGGCTTTTCCCTCACGCATTCTCTCTCGCTGGCTGCGATACAGAATATAGGCTTTCGCAGTCTTTGTTGCTCCTGTTTCCATCAGAGCTTGTTCAACCAAATCCTGAATCTGTTCGACGGTGATGGGATTGTTGCCCTTCATCCTGGCAAGTACCAACGAGGCCACTTCCAAGGCATCGACATCCTGGCTGGAAGCTACGGCTGCTTTGGTGATTGCGTTGATGATTTTCTGAACCTCGCAGAGAACCACCTGTCCATCCCGTTTGACCACCTGCTGTTGCATGGTTTCCTCCTACTGGAGTCAAGACAGAGAGGCGGCCCTGCAAGAGGCACACGCCCTGTCATACTCCGTGACGGCGTGTCTGTATAGGCAAGGTCTTCTGACTCAGGTTCATCGATTTCGCTTCCTTCCCAGATTGCTCCAGTGGCTATATGCAAAATCTCCCCTTTACAGCGGCGGGACCGTGTGGGCTTTTCACCCACTTCCCTTTTCCTATACACACAAGATATAGTGTTTTATACCATACGGTACACTACGAACAGTAGGCTTGGCAAAGAATTTTGTCAAGCTGAATCAATAAAAAAAGGGGACCAAAGTCCCCATTAGTGTTAGTGCTTTTGGTTGGTGATACGAATCTGCTTGTACAGCCCCTCACCTTCGCTTTTGGTCTCAACGCCACCAAAATCATTGAGGGCGGTATGCACCAGCCGTCTTTCATACGGGTTCATCGGCTCAAGCAACCTGCTCCTGCCGCTCTTCTTGACCTGCTCAGCAGTCTTGAAGGCCATCCTGATCAACTGCTCCTCATGGCGCATGCGATAGTTCTCACTATCGATGATGACTTTCAAATCAGGGTCAATCTGCCCGGCGTACACATTGGCCAGCAGCTGGATGGCATCAAGGTTTTTTCCCTTGCGGCCAATGATGATACTGGAGTTGTCACTCTCAATATTCAGACCAAGCTTGCGTGCCTTGCGAAAGGAAATGGAGACTTTGCCCTGGTACCCCATTTTCTCGAGAATGGTTGCTACGAAAAGCAAAAGCTTGTCCTCGAGCTCGCTGTTGATTGGAGCATCAAGCTCCTCCTCGTCCTCATCCAGCGTGCTGCGAGAATCATAACTTTCTGGTAGTACATCATTCTCATCTTCAAAGTGAATTCTAATCTTTACATTGCTCTTCTTGAACAGTCCCTTCCGGACAGGCTCAACGATTTCTACATCGAAATCTTCACGTTCAATGTGCAGTTCCTCTATTGCTTTTGCAATAGCCTCCTGCTCGGTACGTCCTTCGAATTCTTTCATCATATAGCTACTCCGTTCGGGGGACCGAGTCCCCCTGGTAATATTTCATTTCTTGTGGGGATTAGGTCCGTTTCTTACCCTTCGGACCGGGAAACTGCTGTACAGTAGGGCCCTTCACTTCAATGGCTTCCTTGCTCTTCTTCTTGTTGGTATACAACTGTTGGAAGATGGAGAGAGCATTCATGACCGACCAGTAAAGAATCAAGCCGGAAGGTGCATTATACAGTACGAAGAAGAACATCAACGGCATACCGTAGGTCATGAATTTCATCATGCCCTGCTGGCTTCCTGCAGTTGAAGCATTCTGGGTAATCTTCATCGAGTAGATCATACTGACTGTATAGACGATCGGCAGCAAGTGCAGCTGATTGCCCAGGAAGGGAAGATTGAAACCGAAGGTGAATACAGTATCCGGCATGGAAAGGTCTGGAATCCAACCGGGAATGAACATGGCACCGCGGAGTTCAAAGTGCTTGTTGAGCAACCCGTAGAAGGCAATGAGGATCGGGAACTGGAGCAGCATCGGCAGACAGCCGCCCATCGGATTGATCTTCTCCTTCTTGTACAAAGTAGCCATCTCTTCGTTCTGCTTGGTCGGATTGTCCGGATACTTCTCCTTGATCTCCGCCATCTTCGGGGAGAGGGAAGACATCTTTGCCGTCGATTCCATACCCTTCTTGGAGATGGGATAGAGCACAAGCTTAAGCAGGAATGTCAGAATGATGATGCCTACGCCGTAGTTGGGGATCACCTTGTAAAGCAGGTTCAGGATGGTTTTCAGAATGGTCTCAAGCCAGCCAAGCCAGGAACTGCTGTCCAACGCCTGTTCAAGTTGCAGATTGGCAACACCGAAACTGTTCGACGAAGCATCGTCGTAAATGGTCATATCACCCTTGAGCTGGGGTCCTGCATAGAAACGGAACGTATCAGTTTGTGAGGCACTTCTAATAGCCGGACGAGTGATATAGATGCTCGACTGCAGCGGCAATCCCTCTTCACTAGTCTCTGACAAGCTGACGGTGTAGTTGGTGGCATCAGGGATGGCGATCAAGGAGAAGTACTTGCCAACCAAGGCAACCCAGGAAAGGGGCTTGGTGGTAGTGTACGCTCCATTGCTCAGCTTGACCTGATTCTTCTTGGAAGAGCCATCTTCCTTGATATAGAACCTTCTATAGTTGTAGTTGTTGTCAAGCTTAGCGAAGGAAGGCCCAATCTGGGGCTCGAAGGCCAAGGTATAAGCAGAATTCTCGAAGGAGAGAGGAACCGCCTTGTTCACACTATTCTTGGTATCCACATCGATTTGGAACAAGTAGTCCTTAGCACCGAACGTATAGGTCTTGGTGAGGGAGAATGAATCGCCTACACTCTTTCCATCTTCGGAGAGAAGGGCGAATTCCTGAGTGAAAATTACTTTATTGCCACTGATCTGATACCTGAAATTGGCATCGATTGGATTGGCCTTGTCCTTTCCGGCGTAGAGCAGGAAGGCATCATTTGAGTTTTGACTTTTGAAAAGCAGTTCCACTGGTTCCCCGTCATCAAGATGTTCCTTCAGCTTGAATGAGGAAACAGAAGCTCCATTGGGATTGAATTCAATAATGAAATACTCGGTTGAGAAGGTAAAAGGTGTACTGGAGCCCTGATTGCCCACGGAAACCAAAGAACCCGGAAGCTTGCTGTTCCAGGCCATATTGGAAGGAATCTGGGAGTACTGTGCCGGCTCAAGGGTTGTCGCAGATGGCGTACTGGCTTGCTGAACTTCCTGCTGGCTTGACTGCACCACAGGGTCGGGTGCAAAAAACGTGGTTTGAATGGTCATACCAACGGTAATAACCAACACGGATAGAACTATGGCGAGAATGGTATTTTTGTCCATATCTGCTCCTGATGATGAGGTGTGGTGAGAGAGTAATCACAGGAAAGATAGGTTCACAACGAAATTCTGCAACAACAGGAGTGGGAAAGACTAACAGAAAGTCTCACGACTGGAGGAAGACCCCAGCCTTTTCACAAAGAGCGAGAAGTTGTTTTTTTTGGGATGTATGGTCATTAACCTTTCCTGGATATACGATGAATGCAAAATCGTAACCGGGGACCATCCGAGGTTTCTCATTTCGCCAGATTTCCTTGATCTGTCTGCGTATTCTGTTACGCTGAACAGCGCTTCCATAGTGACGGACGGGTATTACTACAATCCTATCAACATCCAGCTGGTTTTGGCTAACAATCAGTTTTAAACCAAGGCAAGCGTATGTCTTGCCAGTTTTAAAAACTCGGTCAATCTCCGGTTTACGCTTTACAATTTCTTTCTTAGAAAGGCTTCTTCTCATCACATACGGACAGCTGGTGTCTGCCTTTGGCTCTTCTGCGGGCCAATACCAGGCGACCGCCCTTTGTTGCCATACGAGCCCTGAATCCAAACTTTCTGTTTCTCTTAACTTTACTGGGCTGGTAGGTTCTTTTTCCTTTGTAACTCATGAGATATTCTCCAATTTTACATCGCTTAACGCGGATATTTTCTACGTATACGGAGTATGGTCCTCCGAGTGGTGCAGTATAATGAGCAAGTGCCGTTACGTCAAGTAACTAGGAGCTCAGCATCTGTATCGATTTGATTCCCAGTGATGGGTATTTCTTGGTAATTAAAGCAAGTATCTTTTTTTGCTGCATAAGTGCAATCTGTGCCCAAGAGGGGTGATCAGCCCTTAAAACCAACGTTGTTCCCTTAATTTCTACTATTTTTACATGAGGATACAGCCGGTTTCCAATAATTTTTTGCCATTCAAATCCGATGGCTGCTTTTGGATTATCTGTGCGGATATCGAGCGAGCGCAACACAAAATCCAAGACTTTTCTTCCTTCCAGAGGTTCTCCTTCCTTGCATAATCTTGGTTTCTTGTCCTTCATCAGTTCAAAAACCTTCCTTCCTGGACAGTATAGAGCAAAGCTCCTTCCTCGGCCAGCTCTGAAAAATAATGCTCTTCGGGTAGAAAGGTGAAAAAGGCTTGGCAGTAGGTTTGCATCAAGTGCAGGAAATGCTCACGCTTTTCAAAATCCAACTCAAGTAACACATCATCGACAAGAATCAAAGGCTCCTTACCAGTCTTTTTCTGAAAGAATGCCATCTGTGCAGTTCTGAAAATCAATGAAGCAAGCCGTAGTTGCCCGGTGGAGCCGGTCTGGGAAAACGGCTGGCCAGCTTCCATAACCAGAAATCTATCCCGATGGATACCGCTGGTAGTGGTAAGCATACTTATATCACGGCTTCTGGTACGAGCCAAATACTCAACAATCTCTTCTTCGGTAGCACAATCATTCCATGAGGGGTGGTACTCAATATGCACCTCCATGGTGTTTTGGGAGACATCTTTGTACATCGAAGGAAAAATCTGGTCAAATTCATAGACTGCCCGAGTCCGTTCACTCTGGATCGCAAGCCCATACTTGGCAAGCTGCAAGTCATAGAGATCCAAGAGCTCAAATCGACCATCCTTGATAGCTTGGTTTCGCTGACGAAGAACAAGTCGATAACGACGCAGGTCGTCAAAAAAAAGTGGATTGTACATGCTCATCGTCTGATCGAAGAATCTTCGTCGCTGCTCCGGTTCACCCTTGATGAAAAATATATCGTCATGACTGAATACTATGCAGGGAATGTTATAGATTAATTCCTTGCGGTCCTTCACTTCACGATCATCGAGTGACATGCTGCGCTTGCCGTCTTTCCATTCCAACATCAGGGTGTGCCGGATTTGGTCGTCACCAAGGTAAATGCCTACAATCTTGAAAGCTTTTTCTCCATGGACCGTCAGTTCCTTGAGTTGGTTCGTCCGAAACGAAGAACCATAACAAAGGGCATAGAGGGCTTCAAGCAAATTGGTTTTTCCCTGTCCATTTGGTCCAATGAGGAATACCTGCCGATTATCGACAGGTATCCTTTGGCTGACGAGATTCCTAAACTGATTAGTCCAAAGCTCGATGAAACGCATTAGGAATTGGGTTGCATCGGCATGATGATATGATAATAATCCCTGTTGCTTTCAGATTTTACTGTCATAGCTTTTGTTGGTTCAGTGAAGTTGATGGAGAAATATTCCCCTTCCATCGCCTTGAGGGGATTGAGCAGGTACGTGTAATTCAGCGAAACCTTGCTATCCGGACCTTCATACTGGCAGGGAATGATTTCCTTGGCTTCTCCTACTTCACTTTCATCACTGGTCAACAGAACACCAGCTTCGCTGATATCAAGAAATATACGTTTTGCTTTATTTTCCACCAACAAGGAAACACGCTTCAGTGCATCAAGCATATCCTGTATTCGCATGGTGCAACTATAGTTCTGACTGTCGGGGATTACCCGTCGATAGTTGGGATATTGGCCTTTGATCAAGGTGGTGTAGAATGTTCGTTGTGCTATTTTTGCAAAGAGCAGCTGATCGGTAATGCAAAGCTCCAACGTTCCTTCATCGGTGGAAAGTTTCTTCAGCTCCGTGAAAAATTTTGGAGCAATGATTACAGGAGTAAACATGGGAAGTTCTTCCTCAAATGTCCTTTCAACGATGGAAAGTCTTCTTCCATCGGTTGCAACCATGTTCATGCCGCTTGCATTGCGTTCAAGATAGAGGCCGCACAAGAAATAGCGTGTCTCATCCTCGCTGATGGCAAACATGGTTTGGTTGGCCATATCGGAAAATGCTTTCTGAGGAACTGAGAAATACCGACCTTCAGGTGCTGTTTCCAAAGGAGGAAATTCTTCCGGAGTGATGGTTCTGAGTTTGAAGTCAATGTTTTGGCTGACCGGCTTGATGGTAAACATTCCGTCCACGACCGTGAATTCAACATTGGTATCGGGAAGTGAGCGAAGAATATTCAGCAGTTTTTCACAAAAAACAGTGGTTTTTCCTTCTTTGAGGGTTTGTACGGCTATATGGGTGCTGAATCCGAGTTTTTGGTCTGTAGCCCTGATGATCAGCGTATCGTTGTAGGTTTCAAGATAGACATTGGAAGTGATGGAAAGGGAGTTCCTTTGGCTGGTGAAGTCCATGGAATATATGATCTCGGTGAGGATGGCTTCTTTGCTGCAGACGAATTTCATCTTAATACTCCTAGATTATTAGAATATGTAGTAATAATAGTAATAATAGCACGTTTTCTGTGGATAACTTTTTAATTCATTATACAATCTCTTCTTACTTTTTGTCATCCTGTGGATAACTTTTGGATCTGTCCACAATCCTTGCACAAGCAAAAAAGCTCTATCCACAGGTTTTGGAAGTTATCCACAATGCATCCATATGCTATCCACAATGAATTACTTCTTGACATTTGTTAAGTCACGCTTCAATTTTTGCACAGTATTGGCGAACGCTTCATCCCCCTTCATCAAGGATTCTATGCGGTCGTAGGCATGCATTACCGTGGTGTGATCCCTGCCCCCGAATTCCGTCCCAATTTCGGTGGTGGAATACTCGGTGATATCCCTGGAGAGGTACATGGCTATCTGACGCGGTTGTATCAATGACTTGTTCTTTTTCTTCCCCTTGATTTCAAAGCTGCTGACATTGAAATACTCCCCTACAACCTTGATGATTGTATCGATGGAGAGCGTTTGGTTTGCATTCGCAGCCAAAGAAGGCAGTATGCCCAGCAGTTCTTTTGCCTTGTCAAAGGAAATCTCCTGACTCAGTAATTCGCTGTAAGCAATTAGCTTTGTTAGGGAAGATTCCAAATCCCTGACATTGGTACAGACATTGGTGGCGATATAGTTCAGGATTTCTTCACTCATGGAACTGCCCCGCTCAATGAGTTTTTTCTTAAGGATCGCCATTCTGGTTTCGTAGTTGGGCGGTTGCAGATCAACATTCAAGCCCCTCTCGAAGCGGCTGCTCAGACGGTCGGTGATGTTCTTCAATTCGCTGATCGGACGGTCACAGGTAAACACCATCTGCTTCTTGGATTCGTAGAGGTTGTTGAAGGTATGGAACAATTCCTCTTGGGTGCTGTCTTTTCCCTGAAGGAAGTGGATATCGTCGATGAGCAGCACATCCACCTTGCGGAACTTGTTCTTGAAGTGCTGGGTTTTTTGCGACCCGATGGACTCAATGAATTCGTTGGTGAACATTTCGGCGGTGACATACATTACCTTCAGTTCAGGGGTGTTGTTGATGATAAAATTTCCGATGGAGTTCAGTAGATGCGTTTTCCCTAAACCTACCCCTCCATAAATGAGGCATGGGTTGTAACTGGATCCCGGATTCTTTGCAATTGCAAGGCTCGCATTGTAGGCAAATGCTGAGTTGTCCCCGATAACGAAATTGCCGAAATCATACGAGGGGTTGAGATTGCTCTCCACTTTCATGCGCAACGTTTTTTCATTGGAGATTTTCGGCTTTGCCTGGGTCTGGACCGGCTCTTGTTTCTCCTCTTTTTCCTTGGCGTTTCCTTCTGGTTTGTTAATCTGTTCAATCTCTGAACGTGAGATGACAGCAAATTCAACATTGATGTCCTCTCCGGTCAATTCACTAAGTGTATTGACGATTAAATCCCGGTAACGGGCTATCACTGTATCGAGAATAAACTGGCTGGCTCCAGCCAAAATTACCTTTTTATCCTCTGATTTCAGGTACGCGATACGGTTGAACCAGGTATTGAATTCCTGTTCTGGCAGCGTATCCTTGATCCTGGAGGCGGTCTCCTGCCAGAATTCATAATAGGTGGTGTGCATGTCGCTCATGCGGCCATTTTACCCTGTAGATACAAGTGGTGCAAGTATTGTACATATCACTCTTGGTTATAAAATGTAATTCTATACAATATAAAAAA